>LWTK01000030.1 GCA_003326205.1 Nostoc sp. ATCC 43529 | reverse complement strand
CACGGTTACTTCGGTCGCTTGATCTTCCAATACGCTTCCTTCAACAACAGCCGTTCCTTGCACTTCTTCCTAGCTGCATGGCCTGTAATCGGCATCTGGTTCACCGCCTTGGGTGTAAGCACAATGGCGTTCAACCTGAACGGTTTCAACTTCAACCAGTCCATCATCGACTCTCAAGGTCGTGTAATCAACACCTGGGCTGACATCATCAACCGCGCTAACTTGGGTATGGAAGTAATGCACGAGCGTAACGCTCACAACTTCCCCTTAGACTTGGCTGCTTCTGATGTTGCTCCTGTAGCTCTAACCGCTCCTGCTATCAACGGTTAATCAGTAAGTCAAATCAAAAAAAAAGCGCTCTCTGAAAAGGGGGGCGCTTTTTAGTTTCGATGATTGGCAGTGGTGGGGTGATAGGAGGGAGGCGATGCCGGAGGCGGTAAACTACGCCCCTCAGTTCCAGTTTCTTAGAGGATGAAGGGCGATCGCGTTAAATACTACACAGCAAGTTGCTCCCAGTTAGTATTCTCCTCAAGAATATCTATTTCAACTTCAATACCGTTGCCAAAATAAGAGCATGAAGAGGTAGGGCGTTTCGTAGTAGATTATTTTTAATCGAGTTGATACTTGACTCTCCATCTGACTAGAGAATCTAGGATAAGGTAGACGGTTAAATTTAAGAGAAGTAATTATGCTAGTTCAAGAAAAGTCAAAACAGATTGGTGTAGTTGCTAAAGAAAGTCGAGTACCGATTAAAACCATTCGCTACTATGAGGAGCTTGGTCTACTCAAATCATCAGGCAGAACTGAGGGTGGTTTTAGATTATTTAATACTGATGTTTTAACTCGCCTGCACTTTATTAAACGCGCCCAAAGTCTGGGTTTAACTTTAGCCGAAATCAAAGAATTTTTGAATGTTCATGATGAGGGCGAATTACCCTGTGAACATATAAAAACCAAGCTTGAGAATAAGGTAGAAGCTATTGATGAACAGATTCAGCAATTACTTATTTTGAGACAAGATTTGGAAGGGATGCTTTCCGACTGGGAAATTCAATCCCAAACATATCATCCAACAATTTGCCCCATTATTAATTAAAAACCAAGGTTAATCTAAAAAATATTTTTTAACAATACGTTCACTATCAAATGAACGTATTTTTTATTAATTCAAATCAAAAAAACTAAAAATTTATTGATTTTTCCTCTTGACTCTCCGCTCAACTAGACAATTTAAACTCACTTTATGTTGAGTAGATGATTCCTAAATCACTCGCTCATCTTCAAAAATCAGTCATGTTCGATGAGGTTTCAAAATTATGAGCATACAATTCACTATTCTGGAGCTAGTTTGTTCTGTTTGTGTGAATACTTTTACCACAACAATTAAATTTATCGATTCTATAGTCACATTTCCAGCTAAACCAACCACAAAACTTGTAAGTATAGCAATTCAACCATCTGAGACACAAATTAAGTAACTAATCAATAGCTGATGTTGGCTATCTATACTACTCAATTTGAGTTTTTTGAATAACTTAATCCGTTACGAAAAGGAGAAAATCAATGAATAGATTTCTAAATGCGATCGCTATCACTACTACTTTGGTACTAGTTCAAGCTTGCTCATCATTACCTAAAGCTGAAGAAAAAGCAATGTCTGTTAGTACACATCAGCATGAGGAACGTTCAACGAGCGAAAATCATAATCATGAGGAGCCTTCAATCAATGAAAGTCATCATGGAGAACATTCCACAAGTAGCACAGTTCATGGTGAGAAGAAAGCATTGACTCAAGCAAAACTTAAAGTTTCCAGTGACATCACCCCGAATAAAAATATTTCGCTATTGATTGACGTTCAAGATTTAAATGGGAAAGCGATCGCCAAGTTTGACACTTTCCAAGAAAAGCTCATGCACTTAATTATTGTCAGTGACGATCTTCAGTTTTTCAGCCATCTTCATCCCACATATAAAGATAATGGTCAGTTTGAAGTTGAAGCTAGTTTTCCAAAAGCAGGTGGTTACACATTCTTTAGTGACTACAAACCTACTGATCAAACAGAGCAAATTTCAGTATTAAAAACACAAGTTCCAGGAATCACTATTGCTGCTCCAGAAATTGACATTAAGCGTAGTAAAACTTTCAATGATACTCAAGTCAATCTTGCTCTCTCTGAAACCACTGTAAAAGCAGGCCAAGAAGTAACTTTAATGTTTAAATTACAAGACGCTTCTAACAATCAACCGCTTACAGACTTGCAGCCTTACTTGGGAGAAAAAGGACATTTAGTTATCCTGCGACAGTCAAGCTCACTAACAGCAGCAGATTACATCCATGCTCACGCACTCAACAATACTCCAACTGGAGAGGTTCATTTTATGACTAGCTTTCCGCAAGCAGGAAAGTATAAACTTTGGGGACAATTCAATCGCAATGGGAAAATTATTACTGCTGATTTTTGGATTAATGTGGTTTAATTTAGCTGATGTTTTCTTAATAAAATAAGAAAGGCAAAACTTCCTGCCTTCTAACTTTGGATGTACATAGTATCTATGTGAATTCACAACCTAAATAGATTGTGAATTCTTGTTTCTGGCTATCTCTAATTTAGGAGTTGATCAATAGACTTCTTGCAAAAATACCTATTTGCGAGCTTTTCTTTGCGTCTTTGCGCCTACCCTTCGGGAACGCCAAGGGCGAATGCGCGAGACAAAAAAAGATTTATGCAAGAGGTCTAATAAAAAATCAAGCTTTTTAGTCATGGTTGCAAGTGGCACGACTAAAAAGCTTGGTGGTGTGTAAACATGAGGAACATGTTTCTAATTTAGATTATACAAAGTATAGATGAAATCAAAATGAAATTAGGATGTATCAATGTATTTAAATAACAGTTACCCAAAAATCAGCAGTAATAATTTTCCCGTTGCGATTGAATTGTCCCCACATTTTATATTTTCCGGGTTTTGGAAAACGGGTGATAAAATGAACCTCATGATCTGGAGTATTTTTCATAGCATGAGCATGGATATAGTCTGCTTGTGTTAACGGTGATGATTGCTTAAGAATAACTAAATGTCCTCTTTCCCCTAAATAAGGTTTTAAATCTGTAGGTGGTTTTTTAGTTGCAGCATCCTGTAAATTGAAAATTAAATGCACCTCTTGTCCAGCTTGAATTTCGGATTTAGATAATTTGAGATTAATTTGAGTATTATCAAAAGTTTTATTAGTAACTAAATCAATTTTTGGTTTAGCTGGTGATTGACCTGGAACTAGTGCTTTGAGGACTGACACTTGTTCTGCTTTTCCTGCTACTTTGTAATCACTGAAAAGAGTATAATTAGAAGAATAGGGAAAATAAACTTGAACTTCAAAGCGTCCATTTCCTTTGTATGCAGGATGAATATGTTGGAAAGATTGTAAATCATCACTAACGACAATTAAGTGCATTAGTTCTTCTTGAAATTTGTCAAAATTAGCAATGGCTTTACCATTTTTGTCTTTTATTTCAATCGCTATAGGAACAGGAGTGTGGGGAGTTATTTTGCTGGGAAGGATAAGCTTTGCAGTAGCGTTCGCAGGTTCTAACTGGGAATGACCAGAATGCTCATTATGGGAATCCCCCATATTATGTCCGTCATGAGGATTATCTTTTTCTTTTGGTTTTTTAGAATCCTCCATATTGTGACCAGTATGGGGATTCGCATTACTTATGCTGGTGGGATTAGTGTCTGAAATTTCCCCAGATTTAACTTGTGAAGCACAACCTTGAGTCAATGCAAGAGTTGAAGTGATAGCCAGTGCAGTCAAAAAACTTTTCATTTTGATGAAAATAGTATTTGTGTGTAAAAATGTACGGTTGAAAAGTGAGATTGCCTCGAAAACTAGAATAATCAGTGTCGAAATCAAAGCATGATAAACACTAGTTAGCGATTAAAGTTGAAACGTCCGGTTGCTTGTTCGCCTTTAATATCTGCCGTAATTTTCACTTGATACTGACCAGATGCTTTTTCATTCAGTAGACCAGTATAGTGTTTATCCTTGGCATCATAAGTAAAAGGAATCGTCTTTTGTTGACCATCAGGTAGCTGCACTTGAGCCGTTACTTTTGCATTAGGTACTGTTTCGTGGTTATCACCTGTTTGCAAATATAAATCCATGTGAGTTGCATTTGCTTCTTTTTCAGGAACAAATTCTAAATGATAGCTTCCTGTCTCTACAATTTGGCCTCCATGAGATGCACCATGTTCGCTATCTGTTTTAGTTGCTGGTGAGGCAGAAACAGATGGTGTTTGAGTAGTCGCCTTGGAAGCATCTGGACTATTTTCTGTATTAGCTGCTTGATTAGCATTACTGCAAGATCCTAAAAATAGTAGTCCCACACTTCCAAGAATTATCAAGCCAGATTTAAGTAATTTCATTGGTTTATTCCTATCTGTAGATATGTGTAGAAGTTTTCAGTAGCTACATGTGCATAAAAAATTTCTCGTCTTTTTCTTTAGTCTCCTCTGTTTTTTTCGGAAATAAATGTTTACCAAACTTGGCATATAAAGCAGGTAAAACCAATAAAGTTATTGCTGTCGAAGTAAACAATCCACCAAAAACAACAATAGAAAGTGGCTGCAAAAGTTCTTGTCCTGGGCCACCTTGTAGTACCATTGGTGCCAGACCTAATGCAGAAGTCAAAGCCGTCATTAAAATAGCATTAAGTCGTTCCATTGAACCTTTAACGATGATTTCTTTTAACGGCATTCCTTCGGCAAATTTACTATTGTAGTTATCTACTAATAACAAACCATTGCGAGTTGCTACGCCAAACAAGGACACAAATCCAACCAAAGACGCAACAGAAATCACGCCTCCAGTTAAAGCTACCGCGATGACACCTCCTACCAAACCAATTGGTAAATTAATCATAATCATGATGGTCGAAGGTATAGATTTCACTGAAATATACATGAGAACTGTAATCGCCACAAAAGCGATCGCACTGAACACCAGAATATTTTGGGTAGCGCGTTCTTCTGCTTCAAATTGACCTGCGTATTGGATAAAATAACCCGCAGGCACTTGAACATTGCTTTTGACTTTGGCTTCAATCTCATTGACAATCGAGCGTAAATCCCTACCTTTAGCATTAGCTGAAACTACAATTAAACGGGAAACATTTTCACGATTAATTGTATTGGGTCCAGTACCATTGTCAATTATTGCTACATTACCTAAAGGAATTTTCTGTCCATTGGGGGTATCAATTAATAAATCCCGAATGGTGGACAAATCTTGTCGTGCTTCCGGCTTTAACCACACTAAAAGGTCAAAGGATTGTTGATTTTCTAAAACTTGAGAAACTACTTGTCCGTTGAGTGCGGTTTCAATAATGCTAGAAATTTCTCCGACTGATAAACCGTAGCGACTAGCAGCATCTCTATCAAATTTGATTTGAATTTGCGGTATGGGGATTTGCGGTTCTAGCAATAAATCTACAACCCCATCAATCGTTTTCATCTGGGCTTCTACTTGTTCCCCAATCTGACGGAGTTGTGCTAAGTCTGAACCGAAAATTTTAACTGCGATCGCACTTCTGACCCCAGACAAAACCTCATCCATGCGGTGGGAGATAAATCCGCCCACATTCGGTGCTGCTCCCGGTATCTTATCAAACTCTTGCCGCAGCTTTTCCAAAGTTTTTCCCCGGTCTTTCATTCCCTCATCACTGAGTTCGATATCAACGTGTGCAATATTTACACCTGCCGCATCTGCATCTCCCTCAGCACGTCCGGCTCGTGTTTGAATAAATTTAAAGCGTTTGTCATCTTTCAGCGCATCTTCTACTACATAACCGGCTTTTGTTGTCGCTTCTAAAGACACACCAGGATATAAAGTTAAAGTATTTACCATCGTTTGCTCTTGGAACTCTGGTAAAAAAGCTCTACCGAATGAAGGAATAACTGCGATCGCTGCTACGGTTAAAGCCAATGCAACACCAATGATTGGTAAAGAATTCCGAAAAGAAAAGTTGAGACAGTAACTATAAATTGTCTTACATAACCTTGCTAACCAAGGCTCTCTTTTTGCCACTTTGACATTAGGTAGTAAAATCGCACACAAAGCAGGGGAGACTAACAGCGATTCTAAACTAGAAATAACAACTATTACTAAATAAGAGATTCCCATTGGTGTAAAAATTCTTCCTTCTACACCTGGCAGAGTAAAAATTGGTGAAAAAACAATAATGCCAATAACAGTTGCACCAATCAATGATTCTCGTACTTCTTCTGAACCTGCAAAAATAATTTCTAATGGCGGTGACGGATTGTCAGAAATTTTATTTTCTCGCAATCTTCTATAAGTATTTTCTCCATAAACAATAGCATCATCAATTGCCGTACCAATCGCTACTGCTAAACCTCCTAAAGTCATTGTATTCAGACCTATTCCCAACCAAGAAAGAGCTAGCAACCCAAACAGTAAAGTTAAGAAAAAATCTAGTAAACATACGGCAAGAGTCCGCCAATTCATTAAAAAGGGAATAAGAATTATTGCAGCAATGATGCTCCCTTGAATTAATGATGAACTAACATTTTGAACTGAGGAATCAATATAACTATCTTGGCGAAATGTCGTTGTGACTTTAATCTCTGGTGGTAACCCAGCTTGAATTTCTTTCATCGCCGCTTCTATTGCACGGGAAACAGTAGGAGTGTCTGCAAGCGGCTGTTTATTAACCATTACAATAATTGCTGGTTTGCCATTAAAACTGCCATCACCTCGTTTAATTGCACCACCAATTTTCACTTCCGCTACATCTTGTAACTTAACAGGTACTCCGTTACGTGCAGTAATAGTTGATTTTTGCAAATCTGCAATTGATTCAATGCGTCCGATACCCCGAATTAATGTTTCTTTATCTGGTGTGATTAAATAACCGCCTGGTGCATTACCATTGGCAGATTTTGTGGCATTAGTAACTTGTTCTAAAGAAATATTAAAAGCTGCTAATTTTGCTGGATCTACTAAAACTTGATATTGACGAGCATCACCACCAAAAACTACTACTTGGCTCACACCAGGAACAGCTAAAAGGCGATTTGTGACTTGCCAATCAACAATTCGCCTCGCTTCCATCAAGTCTATTTTGGCTTGAGAATTATTATTTTCGGATTCGACTGTAAAAGCGTATTGAACAACTAAACCAACAGGTGAAGTAGTAGGAGAAATTTGCGGCGTTTCTACTCCTGGGGGAAGCTTGCTTGCAGCTTGTTGCAGTCGTTCAGTAACTAGCTGACGTGCTTGATAAATTTCTGTCCCCCAATTAAAAATAACCCTCACGGCAGAAATTCCTGCCGCCGAGGATGAACGGACTGCGGTTACTCCTGGTGTACCATTAATTGCACTCTCAATTGGTAAAGTTACTAAAGATTCAACTTCTTCCGGCGCGAGTCCCGGTGCTTCGGTTTGAATTTCTACTTGGGGCGGTGCAAAGGGTGGTAGCACATCTAATGGCATTTGGGGAATGACGTAGAATGTCCACAATGCAGCGATCGCTGTAGCTAAAACAACGAGCCAACGTCGGTCAATCACCCACCTGACGATGTTATTCAGCATTTTAGATTGGAAATTTGAAATTACTAAATGTTATTGTCTGGTTGATCGAAGACAGCAGCAGAATTTGATGTGGTTGGTTTTTTATGGTTATCAATATGAGTTTCAGTTTCATAAGTAAAGCCATCATATTCGGGATGACCAACTGATACAAAACGCTGACGTATACGACGACTTGACCAAAGACTACCTGCTGCAAAAGCAGCAACACCAAAAAGTGTCACTCCTCCTGTTCCCAATAGCCACAAAGGTATAGGTAAGTTTGTTTTCGCTTGGGTTACTTCTGTGTGGGTATGTGTTTCATTTTTGTCTTTGGTTGTAGATTTGCTACCACCCCGCAATGATTGGGCATAAAGTTGTGGTGCGCGTTGAGTCACAATCATATCTTCCTCAAACAAACCACTTTTGACCTCAACCATATCTCCAGAAGTTTGCCCTAAAGTTACTTCAGTGGGCTGAAAAGCATTACCATTTTGCAAATAGACGAATTTTTTAGCATTTGCCTCAACCACTGCTGAGGTAGGGATAGCTAAAACAGCAGAGGACGTTTGGTTTGTCAAAACTTCCAGTTGAGCAAACATTCCGGGTTTGAGTTGACCGCTTGAGTTATTCACCTGGGCTTGTACTGGTACAACTCGTGTTTCTCCTTCTACCGATGTCCCAATCCGGGAAATTCGTCCTGAAAATGTACTTTCAGGTAGACTAGCAACTCGTAAATTAATTCTTTGACCAGTTCTTAGCTTGCTTAAATCTTTTTCATAAATATTAGCTGTAGCAAATACCTGAGTGTCATTGACAATCGTCATCAATTTGCCACCAGCATCTTCAAAGGTTTGACCAAGGGTAACTTCTCGATCTGCCACTTTGCCGGAGATAGGAGCAGTTACTATAACCAATCCCTTAGCATTAGCAAGAGTCCCCAATTGAGCAAGTCGGGTTTGATAAATATTATTACTGCGACTAATATTTGACTTAGCTAACTCAACTGCTGCTTGAGCGCGTTTGAGTTGATTTTCTGCCTCAATCACCTCTCTTTGACTATTGGCTTTAGTGAGTTCGGCTTTTGCTTGTGCTAACTGAGTTTGGGACTCTAAAGCATTGCGACGAGGTAAAGCACCATCATCAGCTAACTGCTTGTCTTTGTTGTACTTTTCTTGAGCAAAGTCAACTTGACTTTGTGCTTGGGCAATTTCCGAGGTGGCTATTTGTTGGTATTTTTGGTAATTCTGTTGAGCTAGTCTTAAGTCTGCTTGGGCCTGTTGTAAATCAGCTTGACCTTGTGCTAATTTTTCCTGAGATTCTACACGCAATGTCACTAAGTCTGGACTAGTTACAACAGCAACAGGCTGACCTTTCTTGACTGATGCACCAGGTTCTACCAATAATTCCACCACTTTTGCCCCTGGAATGGGGGTAGTAACTTCTACTTTTTGGCTAGGAAGAGTTTCGATTTGCCCAGTGGTTTTAATGCCGATGGCTAGCTGCTGACGTTTGACTGACTCGACTTTAATTCCTAGTCGTTTAGCTGTGTCAGCATCGACCTGAATAGAAGTATTAGTCTGAGTAGCTTCACTTTCTTGGTGAAATTCGTTTCCATGTCCGGCATGAGCCATAACAAGTGTGGGACTTGCTAATAACAGCAGGCTGAGGAATGTGCTAGACACACAACAAATCTTTGTAGGTATTTGGGAACGCTCTGAGTTAGACATTGCGCTTGTTAGGTTTTTGAGTACGAAGCATCAGGAATTGCGATCTGTTAAAAGTGCTTTTAGGTTTGAGAAATGCACTCTTACACTAGTGTTTCATGTAGAAATGAAATCAGGATGAAATCGAGTTTTGAGCATTCCAAACTTAGAGAAATTTCCTCAAAATCTGCCAGGAAACTCTCACCTACCCCATCGCTGAGAGGTTAAGGTAATGGCAGTGGGTGATGAATTTTTGCCGTTGGATTGTTCAGGTAGTGTTGCGATCGCAAGAGGCTAAAGGTTTTATGTTGCTCAAAAAACGTTGGGTTGTCGAGCGAACTTTTGGTTGGCTAATGGGATGTCGGCGATTAGTTCGCGACTATGAGTTATTACCAGAAACATCTGAGACTTTTATTTATCTTGCCATGATCCGTATTATGGTTAGGCCATTAGCGTAATTTTCCACCTGTAAAAACTTTTCAAACATCCTCTTAGGTATTTTTCTAAGAAGTTTTGATAGAATGATGCCAGCATTATTTCGACGGTCTTGGTCAAATTACGAGACCGTTCTTTTTAACCACAAAACCGCTCTCCACAGAAAAGTCTACTATCCTCATACAGTTCATTCTCAATAAGCACCCAATTTTTTCAAAGGTTCTGTGCCTCCAAAACCTTTATATGGCTGGGTTTAGAGGCGATTGTCGCCCCTTGAACTTATATGGTCAAACTTGGGTAAATTTTATAGACCAATGTCAAGATTTAGTCATGGATTTAATGAAATTAAGTCGCAATAAACGCAAGTATTATCAACGAGGTGTCAGGGCTATGGAGCTTATTTTATCTGCATCCTAGCCTATTTCGTCGCCCCGTCAGTTGTTCGCCACTTAGCTATGCTGCCTACGGACTAATGTTGTGTGGGGTAGTTCAAGACATTGAACTTGGCTATCAATTCGGAAAGGCGAAGACTTCGCGATCGCCCCATTGCACTTGATTTAGCAAGGACAAAACTAATGAACTCACATTCTAAGGGACTCGCTGCCATCACCGGAGCATCTGCGGGGATCGGTGCGGTCTACGCCGACCGTCTAGCCCATCGTGGCTACGACCTGTTGCTAGTGGCTCGCAACCAAGAGCACCTCGAACATCTGGCGAATGCGATCGCCCACTCGACTCAAGATTAGTGGCAACTCCCACAAGCTGGGGCTGGTAGTTGAATGGCATCAACCGATTTGCCACAGGAGCAAGCCTATCAGACAGGATCATTGTCAGTGCCTTAAGCGCTGATTTTAAACAGCCCATAATTGCAGTTGTTCCGAGCGATCGCGCGGCCCAAGTACTACAAACTGCCAATGAACAGGGTATTAATTTAACCGCCCAACAAAGAGAAGAAGCAGCAATCGCTGTTTACACCGCCAAAGCATTCGTCACGAAAATTGGTTTAGCAATAACAACGCAGATCGTAGATATGCCGCGTATTGAGCTACGTTGGTGGTGAAAATTTTGCTAACAGCATCGACTTGGTTGCACCTTATGGAACGCTCGTAAATACAGTCGTCTCTGATTGGCCAAAAGGAAGTAACCTTGTTGCCGAATATAAGAATTTAAGCATCAAGTTCGTCAATATCGGGTTACCACAAGTGACTGGGCACCATGAATTTCGGGTTCGTCAAACGCAGGTTTTGAAAGAAATCTCACGGCTTGTTGATGCTGGTCAATTGCAGGTTCACCTCGACCGAGTTTTTCCACTTCAACAAGTCGATCGCTAGAGGCTGGTGAAATCACCGGACGCGTGGTAATCGAACTGTAATCAGCGAGTATCAATCCGATGCATCCAAGCATGAAAGCACCAAGGCTTGATCCGTTCAACAATCTTCCACAAATTTACTAACTCACACAGCAACTATGCTCCCTCAGAACCTGCTTTGAAAGTAAGAGTAATTGGGTTTTACAATATAGTATTTTTATTCCTGCTGTAAGTTATTTAAATGACGCTTCAGGAAATCCAATCTATGAAAAGATAACGAAAATAATTGTACCTGTAGTATTCGATAAACCTATTATTGCTGTGTCTGTCAATACTATTATTCCTATTGGTAAGATTTAGAATTATGCAGGATACCTCCGCCGCACAGTAGCAACAGGTTTGGGTGAAAGCTTTGTGGGAGAACCTGAAAATCTGTTTTTGTGGAAATTCAATTTAATAGTTTTCGATGATTTGAATATTAATTGTTTCGTATCGGTTCAAGTTCCTAAATGGTTTATTAGTGCCACTATTGCTATTTACCAATATGATTGAGGAGATTTAGCGCTTAGCATCACTGGGGATTCACCTTACACCCAAAGGAGTCATTATTCTGATTTCTTTTTAAATACAACAACACCCAACCATCTACTCGCTTCAACATTCCCTCTCCTTGTTCATTCTAGCCAGGGATGTACTAACTCTCATCGCTTTGTAAACAAGTAATGAAAATCAGTTCCAGCGCCCCCTACTTTTCCACTTTGAGGAAATATGAGTTTTCGCGTTGGGTGTTGCCGTGTTTTGACGAGACAGATGTGAATTAAACAGCGTCTTTTACCTCTTAACTACATTCCATCATGCAGCTGTTGTATCTGCCAGGGAAGCTTTTTATTAGCTTCAATTATTAGATTAGCATTAGTGGATGAGAGTAAATTTTTTTGCAACTAAACTTTACTTTTGAAGTATTTTTTTAGCCAAATCAATATAGCGCAAGCTCTAAATAGCTTTTAAATTTGTTGTATAGCCTATTGTTAATAATTTTATCATCAACCTTCTGGATGAATTGAGTAATTGCTAAGTAAAATTTTAAGTTTTGAAACTAACATTTTGTAATAATCTATTAGGCATTGGAAGTGTTGACTGTTAACTGTTGAGCTATCTCCCAATACGCTTGGGTTAAAGCTAACACTCTTTGTGAAAGTCATTTTTTTGAACGTAGACGCGCAGCGGCTTGCCGCAGGCTACCGCTCCAGGCGCAGAGGACACGGAGAGAGAAGAAAGAGAAGGAAAAAATTGCTTAACTGAACTGTATTGAGCTATCTGCTTGTCCCCTCGTCTCCCCATCTCCCCACCCTCCCGATATTCCCTGGCTACGGTTGGCTATGTAATTGTTGCTGGCGGCTTAACTGGAATTTCAATCCAGAACTCTGTACCTTTGCCTGGTTCTGAAATGCACTCCATTATTCCGGCATGTTTTTCGACAATAATTTGATAGCTGATTGCCAATCCCAGTCCTGTGCCTTTACCCACAGGTTTGGTAGTGTAAAACGGGTCAAAAATTCGCTTTTTCACCTCTTGAGTCATTCCAGGGCCATTGTCACTAATACGAATCAACACACGAGAGTTATCAGCTGAAACTTTAGTGGAAATGTGGATGGTGGGAATTGGGCATTGGGGGTAGGGGGTGGTGGTGTGGTCAGCGTAGTCTGGTTCATCTCCCCATACCCCCATCTCCTCATCTTCCCATCTCCCCACTCCCCACTCCCCATTCCCCATTCCCAAAGCATCTATCGCATTGCTGATAATATTCATGAATACTTGATTCATTTGTCCGGCATAGCATTCCACTCGTGGGATTTTGCCATAGTCTTTGATGACTTCAATGCCTGGAAATTCAGGATTTCCTTTGAGGCGATGTCGCAAAATTAATAAAGTGTTGTCAATACCTTCGTGGAGATCGACGCGCTTGTTTTCAGATTCATCCAAGCGAGAAAAATTGCGTAACGACAGCACTATTGAACGAATGCGATCGCTTCCTACTTGCATTGATTCCATGATTTTTGGCAGGTCTTCTACCAAAAAATCAAAATCGATCGCTTCGATGGCAGCGCGAATTTCACTATGAGGGTTGGGATAATGTAGGTGGTAGAGGCGTAAAATTTCTAGTAATTGTTCGGTATAGTCGCTAGCATGGCAGAGGTTACCGTAGATAAAGTTAACGGGGTTATTAATTTCGTGGGCGATACCTGCTACCAATTGCCCTAAAGCAGACATTTTTTCAGTGTGAATCAATTTTGTCTGTGTTTCTTGGAGTTGATGCAGAGTTTGTTCTAACTGTACAGCTTGATTCCTGGCTTCAGCTTCGGCACTACAAGTTTGTTCGTAGAGTTGTGCTTGTTGAATGGCGATCGCAGCCTGATCTCCTAGCTGTTGCAATAAATCTATTTCCGCATCCTGCCAATTTCTGGGAGCATCGCACTGATGGGCAATCAGCAATCCCCATACTTGCATACCTATGTTGATTGGAACAATTAAGTTGGCTTGCACTTGGAGACTTTGCAAATAATCTCGATGACAGGCACTCAAAGAAACCGCTGATACATTGTCAACAGCCCGTACCCTACCTTGGAAGTATAAATTAACAAACTCGTCAGGAAAGCATTCTCCTGGTGCTTCCACTCCCAAAACTGACTGCCAGTTGCCATTAATTTCTTCCACAATCACCGATTTAGTTTGGATTTGAAAAATCAACACCCGGTCTGAATTCAGCAGCGATCGCACTTCCCGAACGATAGTCTGGAGGGTTGTCTGTAAGTCTAATGTACTGCGGATGTGGTCTGTGACTTGTTTGAGTACTTTGGTGAATAGTAATGATTTTTCTAGCTCAGCAGTTTGCTCTTGCACCCGCAGCTCTAGGTTGGAATTCAGGGCTTGTACTTGTTTGTACATTTGCTGCTGCTGAATTGCCATTGAAAAATGATCGTACAAAGCTTGGGCTAACAAAATGTCTTCAGCTTTCCACTCTGGTGCTTGCCCCTTTTTTTCCTCTCGCCAAACTTCAAAGGAAAGTTGCGGTAATAATTGCCGCCGATTATCTTCGCACCGTCCCGCCCACAAAACTTCTGTGTCCAATTCCGAGCGAAAAATGCTTAATACGCCAGTAAATTTTTCGCGGTAATGTAGGGGAATCGCCATCAGTCCCCGAATTGGAGTGGAACGGAACCCTAAAGCTAAAACTCGCAAACGCGGTTCTTTATAAAGGTCAGCAGTTGCCCAAATATCACCTGGTTTACACTCGGCCATCCAGTTTTGCCACATGGGATGCTGTTCGATCAGAGCATTGTCTAGCTCCAATGGTAGTTTCGGCTGCTCACCCCAGGCGTATAGTTCTTTACTTTCTTCAATATAAAGCCTGCCACCTACGCCACCGAAGGCAGTAATAACTTCTTCTAGTGCCCCCTGTAATTGGATTGTTGGCAGTTTATGTAATAGTGTTGTTACTCGGTTAATAGTAGCTTCTCGTTGTTGTTGGGCGATCGCTTCAGTGAATAGGCGACTTTGAGCAATGGCGATCGCTACTTGATCGGCAACTTGCTGCACTAATCTCAGTTCTCGCTTCAAAATCCTTCGCCCTTGGGTGTGATGAGATACTAACAATCCCCACAATTGCGGTTTTGCCGATTCTTCTTTGAGGTCGTAATGTAAAATTGGCACTACTAAGGAAGACTGCACGCCCATTGCTTTTAAATATTCAATATGGCAAGGGTCTACTTGCCGATAGTAAATATTAGTTTGTAGACGTTCGCTAGTTTCTTTTGAGTGTAGAGGTGATAGCCCAATTTTCCCATTAGCCACATCTACAATCGAACGTTGTCCTGCTAGCAGAAACATTTCTCTAGCTTCTTGTGGAATATCATGAACTGGAAAGCGTAATCCCAATAAAGATGGTAGACGCTGCTCATAAATAGATTCAGCAATAACTTCACCACTACCATCAACATTAAACCGATACACCGTGACCCTATCTGTACCCAAAAAGAACCGTACTTCGGCAACAGTAGCCGTTAAGATCTCTTGAAGATCGAGCGATCGCCTGATCTGTTTAGTCATCCGATGCAGTAAACTTTCTTTGTCTAAGCTTTGCTGCAACCAGTGTGTTTTATCGGTAAATGTCATCGTTTATATACACTATGACTGAAGTTTAAAAAAGTTTTTTATAGTTATCTTTGATGAAAATTTTCAACATACAGTTCCTTAATTTTCATCAAATACGATGAAAATTATGCTGAAAATACTTGATTTGGGCGTAGAATTGTTACAGATATTTTTGCAAATGGTATCAGAGGATATTTCACAAGTATCAGAATCCCTACTATGAAAATTGATTTAGGAAAATTTAAAAAGGCTTAATCTATTACATAGACTTTACAAATATCCTCTCAAGTTTATAATTAAAAAATTTTAATCATTGGCACTTATTAATTTTATATTCTCAGTCATTAAACTATTTCAGTAATTTCACTTAACTTGGTAGCTGATTAATTGCTTGAAATTAACAATATTTTTTGAATAATTATGCCCATTAAGCTAATTAATTAAGATTTTTCCCAACTAAATGGTTCACTATGGGTGGTTTATTTAAAATTTTTTGACTGGGGGAATTTGCCTATTCCCCGTTTAATTACTGATTTTATGTTGAATGTAACTTTTTTAGTTAAATTATTCGTGAATTACCGTTAAAGATAGTAATTTACGGATTTCTTCACGAACGCTGATGAGAATTTTACCGAGATGGTTTTGACCGGTTTTATTAGCGCCACAGCCCCAAAAATAATCGGTTGGGGAGTTTTCAACCAACATTTCATTACCTGTCCTCAAAAGAACTTCTCTAATATCAGCATGAGTGAGAAACTTTTTGAGTACAGCTTCTCGCATCACTTGAGTTTTGACCAAATCCCAATCTCTACGTAGTTGACGAGTACTACATCTTCCCAAAGCGGCAGCCTCTTCGGGTGTGGGGGCAGCATGAATAAAAGGTATAATTACTGCATCCGTACTGCCAACAAACTTTTGTGCTTGATAATAATGCTCAACGGTTGGCCAGTAAACACCCTGGACGTGAATCCCGTGGAAAGAAAAGTTAGAAAAACAGCCATAAGGCTGCCAAGCTTTATAAAAGTAAATGGTCATTTGAAAATTGCTCTTTTATATATTTATTTCAGGGTAACTGAAAGTTCAAAACCCTTCATTTGTATGAAGGGTTTTAACATTAGCTTACGTCAGAGGAATTTTACACAATTCCTGGAACAGCAAGTTTACTACCTTAATCATGAGCTTACCCTGAATGTGCTTGCCACCGGAAAGCTTTTCACTCTGCTCAGTGATGTTAGGGATTACCAAGAAATAAATTATCCAATTTTGTGGGGTGGACATCTTGTCCGCCCCAAGCCTTGGGCGGGCGAGACGCCCACCCCACAAGAAAAATTGTATGTTTTTTTATTTGGAAGTCCCTTAGCTTTAAGTTAGTTGCATTTTTTCCCCCTGCCTTAAAATAAAGGGTATATTTTTATCTATGAGTTGCTAAGTGCGTCGGTTAACTAAGGTAGCGCTGGCTTGGTCAACGGGCATCAGCACAACTTCATTAATATTGACATGGGGCGATCGCGTCACACAGAAAAATATCACATCAGCCACATCATCTGCTGTCAGAGGGGTAAGTCCCTGATAAACTTGATTGGCACGTTGAGTATTGCCGTGAAACCGCACCTGGCTAAATTCCGTTTCTACCATACCAGGGTCAACGGAAGTTACCCGTACAGGAGTACCCAAAAGATCTTGTTTTAAGCCTTCAGAAATTGCCCTCACCGCAGCTTTAGTACCACAATATACATTACCACCGGGATAGGTTTGATGTCCGGCAATGGAGCCTAAATTAACCACATGACCGCGACCGCGGCTGACCATTCCAGGAACCACATAACGGGAGAGATAAAGTAAACCTTTAATGTTAGTATCAATCATTTCTTCCCAATCTGTAAAACTACCCTCATGCAACTTGTCTAAACCGCGGCTCAAACCAGCATTGTTAATCAAAATATCGATGTCAGACCAAGACGGGGGTAGATTAGAGATGGCAGATTCTACAGCAGAGCGATCGCGTACATCTA
Organism: Nostoc sp. ATCC 43529; assembly: GCA_003326205.1. Lineage (GTDB taxonomy): Bacteria > Cyanobacteriota > Cyanobacteriia > Cyanobacteriales > Nostocaceae > Nostoc. The sequence goes on along the minus strand of LWTK01000030.1, from coordinate 250,186 downwards.
GCTCTAACAAATGAACTTCAGTATTAAAATCTTGAGTGAGAGTATCTGCGAGTTGCTGCAAACGTTCTAACCGCCGTGCCGCTAAGATCAGTTTTGCACCCGCACCAGCAAAAATTTTGGCACAAGCAGTACCAATACCACTACTAGCGCCAGTAATTAAAATGATTTGATTTTCCAGAGAAGCCATTATTAGTGAAAAGTCAACAGTCCAGTGTCAATTGTCCAATAATTTGGAACTGACGCAAATTTTAGTTACTAACCTCTTCGGGGTCGCGAACAGCAATGAAAAACTTTAGTTGTTAACTGTTAACGTGAAATAGTGCTGCATGAAGAATATTTCTAAAATTCCCCAACCTCAGCCAAATTGTATACCAGTTCTAAATGATTTGTGAAAGCTTCTCTTTCTTTTCTTGGCGTCTTCTCTACGAGACGCTACGCGTTGGCGGAAGCCTCTCGTAGAGAAGGCGGTTCGTTAATTTTCACAACTGAGATGCTATATTTATTACTGCCCAACGTTTCATCGATCGCTATCATCAATAACTCATTTAAAGAGATTCCCGCTGCCTTCGCCATACAGGAAATCACGCTTTTCGGAGCAAAAGAACAATACAACCCAGCTTCTAAAAACCAAGGTTGTCCCTGTGGGTCGATGCGGAAGTCAAATAAGCTGTAGTGGCGACAGCCTAAAGCCTGATGACATTTCTTAGCCACTTGATGAACCTTTTGGGTGAGTGGGTCATTAGGGTCTACAATCCAAGCCCTAGTTTTATCTTTAGCCACCAAATGCAAATTACCATCGTCCGTTTTTTGGAGTTTATCTGCATAGGTGCGGATGGGTTTTTCGTGAGGGTCTACCAGATATTCTTCCAGAGGCAAACCGATTAACTCCCCGTCTTTAACAATGATGCCGCATCTGACTTCTCGACCGAGTTCGATGAATGTTTCTACAATCACCTCCGAAGCATATTCAAATGCTTTGTTGAGGGCAGCGTCATACTCGGCAGCATCTTTAACTAAATTCACCCCTAGCGAATTGTCAGAATTTGCAGGCTTAATAACTACTGGAGGCGTAATTGTCGGAATATCTCCCTGGCGCAGCAGTTCTCCACGAGGTACTTTTACTCCTGCGGCTTCGACAATTGCTTTAGCTTTTGCTTTGTGAGCCGTTATGGCCATGATATCCGGAGTATTACCCACGTAAGGAATCTTAAGCAGGTCGAATAAAGCGCGGTAGTGAGTCATTCCAGGGATACAAAACATTTGTGGTAACACGATGTCAATGTTTTGTGCTGCAATGAACTCTATGGCTTCAGACACAGGCATCAGTTTAGCCTGAGCAATATCTTCTTGACTCAGAGAGCGAGGAAATCGCCATTGGCGATCGGGTGTAATATATGCGATCGCACAGTCATAGTGCAGCTGGGCCGTTGCAGCTAAACAGTCTGCTGCATAAAGGCGTGACAACTCGCAATAAAAATCATTCTGTGCAGATCCAACTAAATGAAGGATACGAAGTGCTGGCATAATTCATGTTCTCTAACTTTTATTGTGGGGTGGACATCTTGTCCGCCCTTGTTTGCGGGCGGGCGAGACGCCCACCCCACAAGTAGTAGTAATTTATTTCTTGGTAATCCGTAGCAGCCTGGGTATTAATCCCCTCCCAATTCCACCAATTTGCCGATGTTGAAATCTATGCGCGTCCACCCTTTAAGCTGGCGTAAATTCTTAATCAAAAGCAAAGGAATTTGCCAGTGATGCACCATTAAAAATGGTAATGGGTCATCTGATTTATAAATTGCATCAGTTCCCCGCCAAATATTTGCAATCCATTTTTTGAATTGCGTCAAAGAACGAATACCAGTCAAACGCCAAACTTCATGATAAGTCCAATAAGTTGGTTTACTGCTTGGCAATGGCTGTAACGTTTGAGCCATTGGTTCATTATCGAGGTAAGCTTGGGCAACTTGGGGATGGTCGTAGAAAGTCGTAATTGCAGAGTGCGTGCGGGGATTACACTCAATGGCGTAAACTTTACCATCCTCAGCCTGAATGAAGTCAAAAGAAACCTGCCCTGTAAGTTTCAGTTCCTTGACAAAATGCCTCACCCATTCCCTAATTTGAGAATTTTCAACGTTTTCATAGTTGACTTGAAAAGCTGAAGATTCACAGCAGCAATGCAATCGTAATTCGCCATCCCGGACGGTGCTATGGGTACAAAATTCCTTTCCAGGAATAAATTCTTGCATAATCCAAGGCTTTTCCGGGCTGATGGGCAAGCTTCTAACGAATGCAGCTGTTTCTTCTGGGGTGGCACAGGGAAGCTTAGTTAAGTCTAAACGCCGTACTGAATCGTAAGGAATACTCTTGAGGATATATTTGCGAGATTCCTGGGAGAAGTCGAAGTTTAGAACTTGTTCGGCTTTAGTTATTTTAAAAGATTTAGGTACTGATAAACCAAGCGATCGCGCTGTTTCGGCAAAGGCAAATTTATCATCCAATCTCTCGGTGATATCTGCATCAAAGTGAAATACTTCACAGTACTTTGACAGCAATGGCTTGGCAAGAGAGTCGTAGTAACTACCCAAGGGACTGGTCACAGGAATGTAGACATCGATATTTTCTTGTTTGATGATGTCTATCAAAGCCTGAGTATAGCGTTCTGGATTTTCTTGGGGCGCAGGAACAGTATAAAACTTGTCAACAGCTTGGGAAAATCGATGACCAGATAGCCAATATTTGTGGGTTTCTATCAGTACCACTCTGTGTCCCGCAGCATTGCATGACCGCGCTAGCTGTAAAGCTTTGGTCATTTTGCCGCCACTAATCAGGATATTTTTGGGGTTTGCTGCTTTGGTGGCTGGCTGCTGGAAGGGACGCGAGATAGTATGCCACAACAAAGTTACTAAAACAATGGTGGCATTGATTGGCAGCGCTAATAATAGCAACGCCAAAGTCAAAAGATTTTGGATAATTACAGCTATTTTTGTCTCTGAAGGAAAAGACGGTATAGCAGGCGAAGAAGAAACGGAAATAGATTGTGCCATACTCAATCAGGCAATTCTGCGGATAATCGTCAAGCCATCTCGTAGGGGGAGTATTACCTGTTCTACGCGTTTTTCGAGTGCTACGGCACGATTAAATTGAGCGATCGCTTCACCATTAGCGGTGCGTTGTTGTGTGGGTAAATAAACCTCTCCTTGCAAAAGTGTGTTATCTACACAAATAAATCCTGACGGTGCTAGCAAATTAGTATCTAGCAATGTTTGCAAGTAGGTTATGTACTCCTTTTTATCTGCGTCAATAAACACCAAGTCAAAGGATTCTCCAGCTTCCACCAACTTATTTAAGGTTTCCAAAGCTGGGCCTAATTCCACTCGGATTTTTTTGCCGTCGGGAGATTCGTTAAAAGCCGCTTGTCCAACTTCTGCCGCAAAGGGATCTACTTCACAAGCAACCAGCACTCCATCTTTTGGTAATGCCTCAGCCATTGCCAATGCAGAATAACCTGTGAACATCCCTATTTCTAGTACTCTTTTTGCCTTGGTCATGTGAACAAACATTTTCAGGGTTTGTCCTTCTACATGACCAGATAGCATCTCTTGTTCTAGAGGTCGTACTGTTGTGCCTTCACTAAAGTGTTCTTGCCATGCTTCTGTTGATGTTTTTTCGGCAAGTGCAGTTAAAGCGGCTGATTCAGGGGTCGTATATTCTTCTAAGTAAGGATCTAAACCCGCTGCCAAACGCCATGCTTGATTGAGGTTAGCGACTAACTCCGCAGGTAAATCTGTACGTTGGTTAATCTCTTGGACAATAGCTTCTAACTTCTTTGCTAAGATTCCTACCGGTGTGACTGGTCTAGCTGTGGGCTTGGCAATTGTAGTGGACATTAAATTGCACTCCCAACTAGTTCTGTCTGATAAACGGGGTACATATCTACACCTTCACCACCACGAGGATAGTTAACGCAAAGCTGCTTATGGTCTGCTAAACCTTGTGCCAATTCTTCCCGTGTCAAATCATTCATAAAGAAGCAGGTTCCAATTGGTTTGGGCATGGCAGCTCTCAACAAACCATCTCGTGTTAGGGTGATAGACTCAGTAGCGTTCCATAACAGTTCTTCATCCATTAAAGGATGGTCGAGAGCCAACCCTAAATCGCTGATTAATCCTAAAATGCGATCGCGTTCTTCAGTTGTGATATACCCTCTATTTGCTGCGATGGTTGCAGATAAGGCCATATCTATACTCACCGCGTGTCCGTGAAACATCGGTATATGTGGTGCAAGTTCTAAAGTCGGACTCCAAGTATGTCCGTAAGCAATTGCTCTATCTAAATCTAGTTCGTGGAGGTTAGGTACTTCTAACTCCAACATTTTTTTGATTGCTTCGTAAGTCAGGCGATGAGCTATTTCTTTAATCTCTGGAGTTGCATCAACATTACCAAAGTGAGTGTCAAGCAATTCTTTGCCATACTTTTCTAACCACTCAAACACACCCCCATGAGCAACTACAGCAATTTTGACTAATTCTGCCATTCCATTACGCACTTGATTTGTTGGTAATGTCCCCAACAGAGAAAAGTCTAATAAAACCTTTTGGGAAGCGTGATAAGCACCCAAACGATTTTTCAGCTTGCGATGATTAACTGCTACCTTAATAGCAACGCTAGCATCGATTAAACCAATCAAAGAAGTAGGAATTCGGATGTAGTTACTACTACGACGATAGGTAGAGCAAGCAAAACCTACAACGTCTGTAATTAAACCACCGCCTATGACTAATACCGGCTCTTTTCGCACTAATTTGAAGTCTGCGAACACATCTATAATCTTCTCAAAGGTTTGGATAGATTTATTTGGTTCGGTAATAGTCAGAGAAAAAATTCTCAGTTCAAGACCGTAATAACGGAAATATTTCTCAATCTGAGTACCGTAAAAATTGTAGACATTAGTATCGATAACAGCTAAACATCTACCAAAACTTCTATATATTTCTGCAAGTTCTGGATTAGCAATATCAAAAACACCATCTACATAAACTAATTCATACTCAATCTTTTCGTAAGCTTCGATGTGAAATTTGGTTTCGGTAGCTTGGAGTTTTGTTTGAACTATGCTCACAAATTTTGCCCTCTAGATGAAAGAATTTGTTAGTTTGATGTTGATGCCATCAGAAGCGTAAGCACTTCTCTTTGAGAGTGACTTAACTTGCCGACATTATGCCGCAAGCAAGTAAATTACCTGCGATTTGTGAGAAAAAGAGGTCAGGAGGCAGGAGGATGAAGGCAGGAGGCAGGAGGTAACCCACCCTTAAAATAATGGGATTGATGCAAGGACGTTTTATACCTTGCTGCAAGCAGTCTCAGTATAATTATTGCTTTTGACTGGTCTTTAGACCAGAAAGAAAGTTTTAATTGATACTCTTAGCCTCCTGCCTCCTAACTCCTGCTTTTCTTGGTAAATCTGAATGAAATTTCGTTAGATTGCAGATTTAGAAATGACAAATTGCAGCACTAGAGATCAAGTGCATCTACTGTCATTTCATCAGCACAGCAAAGAACTTTAAGTCTTCGCTGAACCTTAAGGGTATCGCAAATTGACGTAACAAAACTTCATATATGTTATCAGATTATCAGACTGTCAATTCTATGTCTAGCCTCAAGGTTTACGGACTTTTAGTAGCCCAATAGCAGTTTAAAAGCAAGCTAAGAGAATGGTTCCGCTTGCTTGGAAAACTTAGACACTTGTTTACATTAGTTAACGTACCACTATTTTTCAAAAATTGCACCTACACCAAAGGTATATTTCAAACAAAAAAAAACTAGATTTTGAGGATTTGGGGATTTGAGGCTTGATTTAAAAAGCTAATCTTTGATTAGCGACAGGATACGACATCATTCATGTCTAAGCAAGTCAGCAGGAAAATTAATAACTATGTAACAAAAGGTTAAGCTCAGTTTAGTAGTAATATTGAACACATTATTCTCTGTAATTTAATGTTTCACTCTAGCTTGGATATCAAGATATTTCTTATGTGTAATAGAGTTTTATCGGGATCGCTAGTTAAAAGCTTTTAGTTACCTTGGTCGATAGATTCTCCGTATTTACTTATTTTTATATAGTTTATTTTTTTGACGCCGACTTTTTTGCTTAACTGCACAGACACTTTCTTAGCAACTCGCTGAGAATCCTGAAATTTATCTACCGGAAGAAGGAAAAATAAAATCCCCAACTCAACCTACGAACAAGCAAATTCCCAAGCTTTTTGGCGATAATGTGTACTAAGATATAAGTGACATAACCGTTTACTGGTTTAATTCTTTATCGTGCCCGCTTCAAATATCCCACGTTCTCATAAAGGTTTAGAGCAAGTGATTTCTTGTGTGAAAAGCAATAATTTTTCTAGTAAGTATTTGTACGTATAACTTCAGTCTTAGCCATGAGAAATTCTTACTTTTAAGCGATCACATTTCCCTCCCCCTTTTATGTATTTTATAGATACGCTCTAATTGGGATGCTCCGCTATCATTTTTTTTAAGTACTACATTTATGGATTTTGTTCCGGCTGAAATAGGCACACCTATTAGTGTAGAAATTGCCGAGATTACTGTACCATCAACAATACTTGCTCCTACCTCAACACCAAGTTCTCGTATTTCTAAAGATGCGATTCGCACTAGTTTGAGGGCTTCCACTGCCGATGGGATTTTCGCAGCACTTTTCTCTATTACCACTGGCGCAGTTTTGCTGGGTAATTTTTTAGTGGAGTTGGATGCTAGTCCGGTAGTTTTTGGGCTGGTATCTTCTATCCCCATGTTGGCACATCTGTTCCAGCCCATAGGTGCTTACTGGTCTGAACGTAGCACCAGCCGCTTTCAGTATTCATTACGGACACACGGAATTGCTCGATTACTGTGGCTAATTTTAGTAATTGGCATTGCTAGCTTTAGCTGGGGATGGCTAGATTCCAACCAATTGGTGATATTGTCGCTCTCGATTCTCCTATGCAGTCATCTTTTAGGAGGATTAGCAATTGCATCATGCTTGAGTTGGATAGCAATGTTAGTCCCACGACGGTTGCGAGGTAGATATTTCGGGCTACGCAATAGTCTTGCTAATCTTACCGAGTTACTTGGCTTGCCAATAGCCGGTTTAGCTATATCACATTGGTATGGGGGAAGCATCCAAGGTTATGGAGTAATTTTGTTAGTAGGTATTTTCTTGGGAATTGTAAGTTTGGGGTGTCAGTATTTCCAAGTAGATATGAATCCCCAATTACAAAATACTTATTATGCTAGCTCATCTCAAACTAGTAAGATTGAGGTAGACTCGCCACCAAATGAACTTGGGGAGACATCTGATGCAATCTCTTTACGGCAAATATTGACACCAGAAACCGATTTAGTTAGCAGCATTAGGAAAAATTCTAGTTTTTTGCTGTTTTTACTTTATTTCGGTTCATGGACGTTTGCTGTTAACCTCAGTGCGCCATTCTTTAACCTCTACTTGCTAGATACGCTAAATCTAGATGTGAGTTGGGTAACTTTCTACAACAGCTTGCGAGCTGGGGCACACATGGTAATGTTAATTTTCTGGGGTAAATTAGCAGATAAAATTGGCAATCGTCGGATTTTAATTTCTACAGGAATTCTCATTGCAGTCATACCGTGGTTGTGGCTGCGGATTGGTTCTAGCCCCTTGGATTTGTGGTTATGGTTGCCTTTATTACACATTTTTATTGGCGCCAATTGGGGAGGAGTTGATTTGTGTAACAACAATCTCCAGATAGAAATTGCACCGCTAAAAAATCAGTCTATCTATTTTGCGATCGCAGCTGCTATTGCTGGGGTAAGTGGTGCTTTAGGAGCAACTATAGGCGGCTTTATCGCTCAATTTGCTGGCTCTTTTGGCATAGCGGAAGTGTTCATTGTATCCGGTATATTACGCTTAGCGTCACTAATACCACTCATTATTAAAAACGATCTCGGTAGTTAGAGTGAAATTATTTAACTGCGGTTGTCAAAAAATAGTCCATCTCCAGAAAGAATTACTAACTGAATATCTACTTTATACTGAAAAAGCTTTGTTAGATAGTAACAAACTTGATTTCAGTAAAGTTAATTATTGAGATTCTTAGTGAAATCCGGTGATATGCATTTAGCAGTTTCTATCCAAAATAGTTGAATTTCAAAATTTGAAAAAAGATAAAATGCTCAAGGTAGACACACTAAAAATTAGTTCTCAACAAGTTGAAGCTTTTGAACGAGATGGCGTTATCTGCGTCAAAAATGCTCTCGATGACATCTGGGTAGAACGACTGCGAACAGCAGTTGACAGAAATATATCAATCCCTGGCCCTCTAGAAGAAAAGAATGCACCAAGACCAGAAGGCAGTGTGGAACATGCCAGTAGCTTATGGCTTGTTGATGCTGATTTCCGTGCTTTGGCTTTTGAATCTCCATTACCAACACTTGCAGCTCAAGTTTTAAAATCGGAAAAATTAAACTTTTTGGCGGACGGCTTTTTTGTTAAAAAACCAAAAACAAATGGCCATATTGGGTGGCATAACGATCTACCTTATTGGCCTGTACAAGGCTGGCAGTGTTGTAAAATTTGGCTGCCTCTAGATACTGTCAAACAAGAAAACGGCCGATTAGAGTATATCAAAGGTTCTCATCAATGGGGCAAAGAGTTACGCGAGCGATCGAATCCCTCATGGTTTGTAGAACCAGAACCTCACGAAATTCTATCTTGGGATATGGAGGCTGGAGATTGCTTAATTCATCATTTTCTGACAATTCACCATTCAGTAACTAACATATCTTCTACACAACGACGTGCAATAGTGACGAATTGGACTGGCGATGATGTTACCTATTATCAGCGTCCGAAAGCATGGCCTTTCAAACCTCTAGAAGAAATTGATTTACCAGAATTTAATTCATTCAAAACTAAGAAAGTTGGTGAGCCGATAGATTGTGATATATTTCCTAGAGTTGAAGTGTTTCGCTAATAATAATTTGTGAAATCTTGCATAGAGGCTGTTGAAGGTTGACTCTCAACTGTCAACCTTCAACAAACACCACTGATATTTTTCACAACTCAAATAGAATTGGTATAGTTAAGTAGAAGGACTCAATTAAACTAAAGTTCGTAGTATGGGCTTGAGCCATTAAAACGTCTGTTAAGAGCGATAAATCGCTTACTACGAACAAAGTTATTTATTCAGCACTAGTTAATATCTTACTCATCTTGGTCACTGGGACAAATAACCCATTTCTTAAATAATGAGGCGCTCTTTGGATGGCAGTAAATCCTAGTTTTAAATAAAATCCTTCTGCATAAAGACTTGCAGTTGTAATGACCTTATTTATACCTCGATCGCTTGCTCGACCGCAAAAATGTTCAACTAAAGCACGCCCAATTCCTTGACCTTGATATTTAGGATGAACGTATAACCCAATCAGTTCATCAACAATGAAACTGGTAAACCCCATAACAATATCTCCCTCCACCGCAACCCACAAAGATTCCAATTTCATATTTTTTAATATATTTGAAGCGTCTGGCTGGTTGCGGTTATTACGCCAAGCAAAAAGTTCTTTGTCTGTATAAAAAGTTGCTGGTAGAGCTTTAATCGCAGCAATATGAATTGCACTCAGCATCCACCCATCTTTTTCATCAGCAGGTCGAAGAGATATTTTATTGGCACTCATCGTTTTAAGACTGGCATTCAGATGACATGCCTTTGAGAATATCAAGTCTGCTCAAAATATAAACTACGGTAAATTTATCGTTAAAATATATAATATATTTTAATCTACACTAAATCTACCGACAAACCGTATATTATAGGTACAGCAATAAAATAATCAACCCAAAAAGCGAATTCAGAAATAATCAAGCGATAGGTTCTGAAATTTGCGGTATTTTGTTGTGTTTGCCTAAATATCTTCTCAAAGCTTGCTTTTTAGAGCATTTATCAAGCTGCAAAAAATTGGAAAGTTAAAAGGAGTGAATGTGATCAACGCGATACAAATTAACGAAAACTTAACAACCACAGGACAAGTTATACCGAAACAGCTAGAGCAAGCTAGGCAAGAAGGTTTTAAGTCGATTTTAAATCTGCGATCGCCTGATGAATTGGGATTCTCCCACAATGAGCAACAGGTAGCAGAAGGATTAGGATTGCACTATGCAAATGTGCCACTTAAACTAGAAGCACTAAACGAAGAATTAATTACCAAAATACTAACAACACTCGAACAAATTCCCAAACCAGCAGTTGTGCATTGTGCAGCAGGAATGCGATCGACTGGAATTGCACTATTGAGTATTGCCATTAAAGAAGGATTAACACCAGAGCAAATCTTATCAAAAGCTCGAAATATAGGCTTTGGGTTCTTTGAACACGCTGGTGTTAGCCCCCGGTTGAAGCAATTGTTTGTGGACTATGTTAACAAACATGCCAAGGTAGCTGTAACCGTTAGTGACGGTCTGTTGACAGTTGATGGCTGACAGTTAACAGTTGGATTCCACTGCAATAATAGGTTGTTTTTCATATTGTTGATTGTTGACAGCCATCAGTCAACAGTCAACACTCATCAGCCAACAGCGTCGAGGCATTTTTCATTCCATCCCTAGAAGAAATGGGTTTTGCCAACGCCTTTTGATACGCTCATTGTCTGTAGCATCTGATACTAAAAAATAAAATTGTATATTATACTAGCAAGATTTCTAAAGGTAAGAAAATTATCATCCGAACTATCGACTAAATCTTAGTTTAAATGAGCTTTTGCTTTATGAGTTTTAACTTTTCTTAATATTGATTATACAAATAAATCACAGTATTTTTACTGTTGTTAAATACATTAATACTTACTTAATATGTAGCACAATATTTTTTATAATCTCAAGCATTGTGAAATCTCTCCTACAGACGTACTTAGAACAAGAAATCTGGATACTAATACGAGAAAAGTGGTATTTTGCTACAATTATCGGAGTTTGGGATGATTTGTTGTGGTTTAAGCATAGAACTTACAACAAAGAGACAGAAGAAGATACTCTCTGGGAAATGGTTGTAAAAATCAGTGAAGTAATTGCAGTTGATAAAGTTAAGTCTGTGATCAGTAGAAAGCCAGATGTGTTGATGTCACGTCTAGTAGAAACTGACCAAGGCACAACCGATCATCATTAGTATAGAACTTTTATTTGATTGATGAATTGACTTATTCTTGGCAAATAGTGAGTAGGGAATAGGGAAAGATTAATTGTCTATTCCCTATTACTTTTTCTAAGAAAATTTATATATTTGGCATACAAGGTTATCAAGAATTATCTGAATAAACTTTTGCACTACAGCCACTTATAGCGTTTTCTAATTTGGTGAGGTAATGAATAATTCACTCTCTAAATTAGGCAACCCCACCGAAGTTTGCTTGGGGGGAAACTCTCCTGGCAACTTCTCTGTGTGTAACTCTGCGCTTGACTCTGCGCGACGGCAGTCGCTACAACTCTTGGAACCCCCGCAACACGCTGCCTCCCCTTTGCGTTTAAAAACAAAAATTTCTTTACCTCACTTAACAGGGAAACGCTATATCAATACTAAACAAAATTATTATAAATAGACCTTGAATAGTCTACGGTATTAATTTTATTATCATGGTAACTAACTGAATGGTTAACCGCTTCATACGTATTATCTCCTCCTGGGGAATTGATTGTTAGGCTGTCAGTGGTATTAACTATATGAAAATTATAAGGATAAAGCCCTCCGAGTATAGCTTCTAATTGTCTTGGAGTCAGGTTGTGAAAAAATCTTTTGATTTCACTATCAAATAAAGTAGAAATTACAATTTTAGCCATTATTTTGATTTGGGTTTTCAAAACATAAATCTATCATATAATAAAGCGTTTTGACTAAATAGATAATATGCAACTTTTTCAGACTTAAAATCCATTGTTATGTCATTTTTTTTGTTTAAAAGAATAATTATTATCTCAATATATCTGTGAGAATAGTAATGCAAAATCATATCTAAAAGTAAAATTTAAATTCAGTATACGAAAATTTATGTAAGGGTTTTGGGTGTGCTAATAATAAAGACTCCGGTAAATCACCAAAGGCGTTCTGTCTGCCTGAGCAAGATTGCTGTGTAAAGTCCCTTAAAGATATTCACATCAGGTAAGGTCTAAAAATAATCTGTTAAACTATCTAAAATTTAAAATTATCCCAGCTACTAGCCCAGGGTAATAAGTAAGTATGAGTGAAGCCTTATTCTGTATCGAAAATCTACGAGTTGCCTATCCTCAACGAAGTGAAGAAGCACCAAGCTGGGCAGTTGATGATGTATCTTTCACCCTGCAACGTGGTGAAAAAATGGGATTGGTGGGGGAGTCGGGTTGCGGTAAGTCAACTATCGGACGCGCAGTTATGCGATTATTACCAGCTTCTAGTCGCGTTGAAGGACGGGTGACATTTCAGGGAAAGTCGGTATTTGATTTAACGCCTAACCAGTTGCGGAAATTTCGCGGAGAAGCCATCGCTTTAATTTTTCAAGATCCAATGACGCGCCTCGATCCGCTGATGACTATTGGTAAACATTGTCTGGAAACTTTGCAAGCGCACTCACCAGAATTATCAGCAGCGCAAGCCAAAGAAAAAGCACTTGCGACATTGGCAAAGGTAAATATTCCCGCGAGTCGCTGGAATCAGTATCCTCATGAATTTAGCGGTGGAATGCGACAACGGGTAGCCATTGCTTTAGCTTTACTCCTCAATCCCAAGTTGATTGTTGCAGATGAACCAACCACAAGTTTAGATGTTACCGTTTCCGCGCAGATATTACAGGAATTAACTCGGCTGTGCAGTGAAGAAAACATGGGATTGCTGCTGATTTCTCACGATTTAGCAATGGTAGCTGAGTATTGCGATCGCATTGGCGTTATGTACCACGGTAAAATGGTGGAAATGGGTTCCACTCAAGCTGTATTTAGACAACCACAACACGAATACACGCAATCGCTCCTCAAAGCAGCTTTACATATTCAATCAGTGGATGAAATAGAGACTGGGGACTGGGAACTGGGGACTGGGGAAGAAAAGCAATTAGCGAAGATTAAAGAGAAATCGCCGATTTTAAGTGTTACTGACCTCAAACAATATTACACTATAGAACCTAATTTTATTGAAAGACTGTTTAACAGGCAATCAGAGACAATTAAAGCGGTAGATGGTATTAACCTGGATCTTTATCCCGGAGAAATTCTTGGCTTAGTTGGGGAATCTGGTTGTGGAAAAAGCACATTATCACGGACAATTTTGCAACTAATTCGTCCCACGGCTGGTAAAGTTGAGTTTTTAGGACAGGATTTAACTAAACTGTCGCCTCAAGAAATTCGTGCTTCACGGCGACAAATACAAATGGTGTTTCAAGACCCCCATGCTTGTCTCAATCCAGCGATGACGGTGGGACAAAGTATAGCCGATCCTTTATTTATTCATAATCTTGCCGATTCTGTAAAAGCAAAAGAACAAGTTTTGTGGATGTTAGAAAAAGTTGGCTTAACACCACCGCACGTGTATTATGAACGTTATCCCTCAGATTTGTCTGGAGGACAACAACAAAGAGTAGCGATCGCTCGTGCTTTGATTACTCACCCGAAACTTGTGATTTGCGATGAACCGGTGAGTATGTTAGACGCTAGCGTGCAGTCACAAGTACTAGATTTGATGTTGCAATTAAAAGAAGAATTTGAGTTAACTTACCTGTTCATTACTCATGACCTTTGGTTAGCCAGATTTTTGTGCGATCGCATTGCCGTCATGAACGGCGGTAAAATCGTTGAACTCGGAGAGACGAAAAAGATTTTTGCCAATCCTCAGCACCCCTATACCAAAACCTTACTAGATGCTGCTCCATTATTAGCACGCACTTAACGGTCGGAATCAAAGTCTCCCTTTTTAAGGGAGTTGTGGGGGTGCAAGGCCTGAAACGGGCGGTTAGAAACCGCGTCTACACAAACAAAACCCACCTGCGTGGGTTTCAAAACCTTAATTTTCCGTTAGTCCGCGTAGGCGGACTTCTCTACGAGACGCTACGCGAACGCCTGTATAGCCGCGAATTCTATTCGCCAAGGCTTAAGTTGACACGTATGCACAGCTGTGCGCCCCTACAATGATTTGATTTTCATAGGTGTATTCCATTCAATTGAAAACCGCTATATATGCAGCAAAGCTTTGGAAGTTTACATTTGTATCAGATTTTTCGTGAAATGGTATTAGGGACTTTTGGAAGAAACTCCATGAACACAATTCACAACGAAGGAATGAAAATATTTCTTTCCTAGTCACCAGTACCCAATCCCCAGTCCCTATTTTCAAGGCAGTTCTAATATTTATACAAAAAGTCTACTTTTTGAACAAGAAAGATACAAGTCTGGGTGGTTTATTTTGGTCTTGCTCGTGCCACCACTCGTTAAAATCCTCAAGCAGGAAACCATGATTTTTTGCTGCCTGAAAAAAATCTGAGAGGTGATGTACAAATGCTGGAATTTGAATCACTTCTTGATTTCTTTGAAAATTAGCTTGTGTTCCTCCATATTGTCTGAATGGATGAAGTTCACAAATGAAAAAGTATCCTCCCTTAATGAGTACGCGGTGTGCTTCTGAAAAAATAAATGACAAATCTTCAATGTGTTCTAGAACGAGATTACAGGCGATCAAATCAGCAGACTCGTTGCTACAAATCCATTGATTTGTGATATCTGCTGTAATGAACATTACATTGGCTGAATTGACTTTTTCTTTTGCCTTTTCGATCATCGATGCTGAAAAATCGACTGCATAGACTGTTTGGGCGATTTGTGACAGCAGCAGTGTATTTTTGCCTGTGCCACAGCCAATTTCAACGACTGATTTACATCTTAAACCCCTTAAGGTTTCTTTAGTAACGATTCGATCCAAATCGCGCGTTAGGTTTTCGTCAGCATCATATGTAGTTGACCAATTATCGTATGCGGCTTGAACACTCATATTGATTAATCTGAACTTTGTAAGAGAGTGGTGGGTCTGAATCCCCGACTGATAGAGCAGCGATTCGCCGTGTCCGTGAGCGTCTTGATTCTGAATTCTGCATTCTTCTTCAATGCACTGTTCCATCGCACAGGCCGAACGTCAGCAATGCTGCTGCTCCAAACGCTGCTATTGTCCGAACATGGTTCCAGAGTGTCCAGTTAGTGAGATACCTAGCCCATAAATTTGCGCCCTCAGTGCTATCTGGTTTAGCGATCGCCAGGGCATCGTTCAGCGGCACATTGAAGACGATGGTCACCAAAATAGTGCCAACAAGGTAGAGCAGACTACCAAGTAGTAAGTATATCACACTGGGTTGATCCCACTTTGATAGCGAGGCGATCGCCAGAACTAGGCAAGCCAAACCCGTTCCAAACAGCGCCACCATAAACAACGGATCGATCTTCCAGAAATGGGCGATCGATGCTAACTTACATTGTTTAACAAGAGAATGCGATCGCTCGCCATATCAATTCCAATTAATGCCAATAAATGTGCCATACTTCTTCTCAATTGAATTAATTTTCTTTAGATTAGGAAAACAATTTATTTTCTAACTATTTGATTCTTGTACAGCTATCAAAATCTTGCGGTCAGTTTTCAAAAGTTCAGATAGAAACCTAAAAGGATATGAGTGATTCTTCCAGCATTCTTTGGATACAATCAATTTGGCTTGAGAAAGCTAAGAGCTGGATAGATGATCAACTTGCTCGGCAAGGTATCAAGCGAATTGGCACGGTTGAGCAGCCCCACATACGTCATTGGTCAACAGTCCTGAAGCTGCCAACGAATGTAGGCTATATCTACTTCAAAGCAGTTCTGTCAGAGCTTGTGTATGAAGCATCGCTAACTCAAGTTCTGTCGCACTGGTATCCTGAGTTTATGCCGCAAGTGCTAGCAGTAGATGGAAAACTTGGATGGCTGTTGATGAAGGATGGCGGAATGCGACTTCGGGAAAGTCTCAAAACCGAGGATGACATTCGACATTGGCAATCAATCCTGCCAATTTATGCCCAAGTGCAAAGGGAGTCTACCAAGCGAATAGATGAATTATTAAAAATTGGTGTCCCAAATCACCGTTTAACAGTTTTGCCTACTAGGTTCAAAGAATTACTAGCTGATACCAAGGTGTTAAATCTCTTGCTCCCCTCTCACGAAGGGGAGAGGGGCTGGGGGTGAGGGCAAAACCTTGTCACAAAGCGGGTTTCACGTTAATTTGACACCAATGCACAACTGTGCGTCCCTACAACGATCTGTACCTCACTCCTTTGCAATCTGCTGTAAATAATTCAAATTTTTGAATTTAACAGGATTGTTATTCCCTCATGCTCCCTGTTCCCCTGCCCTAAAAATATGGGATCTTTTTTTATTTGCAACTCCTTGGGATAAATCTTTTTCATTTATCTTCTAACTAATTCTACAATGGCGGCTATTAGCTTCTCTGGTTCCACAGGTTTGGCAATATGCTTGCCAAATCCTGCCGCTATGGCAAGTTTTTGATTCATTTCTCCAGCATAGGCAGTCAGAGCGATCGCTTTTATATTTCCTCCCCGTTCTGGTGGCAGATTTCTTACCTGTCGCATCAACATATAACCATCCATATCAGGCATTCCCACATCGCTGAGTAAGATGTCTGGTGTTGATTGTATTAATAGTTGCAGTGCTTCAGATGCGGATGTAGCTAAAATTACCTTTGCACCTGCTTGCTCTAACAAGAAGCTGATATAGTCGCGGGTATCTGCATCGTCATCTACCATGAGAATTTGCATATCTGCCAGGGATAAAGCCGCAGACACATCTAATGAAGAATCCGAATTGAGTTCATTGTCCACTAGGGCAGCGTTAATTAGTGGTATCCTCACCGTAAAAGTCGCTCCATGTCCTTCGCCTAAACTGTGTGCCGTCACCATACCACCGTGTAATTCCGTCAGATGACGAACAATTGCCAAACCTATTCCTAATCCGCCAAATTTTCTAGTTGTGGCGCCATCTGCTTGACGAAAATAATCAAATACGTATGGTAAAAAATCAGGATTGATACCTATGCCTGTATCAGTAACGACTATCTGAGCTTGAGTACCAACTCGCTGCAAACATACCTCTACACAACCTCCTACATCAGTGAACTTCACTGCATTGGATAACAAATTCCAGATGATTTGCTGAAGACGTGCTGTATCGCCTGCTACCTGGATTTTATGATTTTGGTGAGGCAGTCCCCATGTTAGCGGTTCCCGTCGGTGGGGGACTGCCGAACCCGAAGGAATTTCGGATTTGAGATTACCAAATTGCTTGCTAGAGTTTGAGACGAGATCGGCATTTTCCAATCCAAAATCGATAATCGAAAATTGTAAATTGATGGACTTGGCTTGAGCAGCTAGGTGTACTGTGTCTATTGCTGCTAAGATTATAGTCTCTAAATCAACTGGGGCAATGTCGAGACTGAGTTTGCCTTGCAGAATCCGGGATACATCTAGCAAATCTCCAATCAACTGGGTTTGCAATTGAGCATTGCGTTCGATGGTTTCTAATGCATAAGCCGTTTTTTGTCCATCTAACTTGGAGTTGCGGAGCAGCTTTGCCCAACCCAAAATGGGGTTGAGGGGTGTACGCAATTCATGGGATAATACCGCTAGGAACTCATCTTTAATGCGGTTTGCGGCTTCTGCTTGTTCGCGTGCCGTTTGTTCTCGTAAGAGCAGTTGTTCTCGTTCCGCTTCTGCCATTTTGCGATCGGTAACGTCACTATGAGTTCCCAACATCCGTAGGGGTTTACCCTTACTGTCCCACGATACAATCTTGCCCACCGAGAGAATCCATTTCCAATCTCCGGTTTTAGTTCGCAGTCTAAACTCTAATCGGTAATCATCAACTTTCCCTGCAATGTAATCTTCATAAGCCTGAGAAACTGCTGCTGCATCATCGGGATGGAGGCGATCGCGCCACTTGGCATTAGTTTCCCGAAATTCATCCGGTTCGTAGCCTAGCATCAGGGCGTACTCTGGATTCACAATTGCATCACCAGTTTCCAGATTCAGGTCATAAAGTCCCTGATTTGCCACTACCAAAGCTAAACGGAGGCGTTCTTCACTATCTTGCAACGCCGCTTGTGCTTGCTTGCGTTGAGTAATGTCCTGAAGAATCAGCAAAATTGCATTGACGCTGCCGCACTCGTCGTAAAGGGGAGCAGCTGAAATGTTAAGAACTACATTTGAGCCGTCACGCTTGCGACGATAGGTTTCCACACCAAAGAAGACTTCTCCTTTGGTGACTGCCTCTCGTAGCTGGCCGCATTCTTCGAGCTTTTCTTCTGGGACAATGGGCAACTGATGACCTAAAAGTTCTGCTTCACTCCAGCCAAATAATTGCTCTGCTGCTGCATTCCATAACTTGACGGTGGTATCTGTTTCAACAACAACAATCGGCAGTGGCGAAGCTTGAATGAGCGTAGTCAAAGTTTGTAGCGTTTGTTGGAGTTCTTGTTGGATTTCCTTGTATTCAGTGATATCCATATTCACCCCAATTAAACGATCTGCCCGATCTCCGTCGCCAAAAATTTTTGCCTTGGCAGCTATCCAGCGAATCTTGCCATCAGGAAGTATAATTCGCCATTGGGTGTCGAAGTCTGCTGCTTGTGTGACAGTTAGTTGGGCGGCAAGATGGGCTTTGGAGCGATCGTCTGGGTGTAATCGTTTTAACCAATGCTCATAACTACCCTCAAAACTTCCAGCTGCCAGCCCAAATAGAGCTTCCATTTCTTCTGTCCAAATCAATTCTCCGGTTTGAAACTTCCATTCACAAGTGCCTATTTTGCCGACTTGTTGTGCCAAAATTAATCGCTCGCGACTAGTCCGCAGAGCAGCTTCCACCCGGTGTCGCTCGTTGATTTCCTGTTGTAATTGCTCGTTAACTTGCACCAGTTGGGCAGTTCTGGACTCTACACGCTGTTCTAGTTCTTCTTGCAGCCGTCTTAGTTGGTTTTCAACTGCCAAGCGTTCCTCAATTTGGGCGGAGAATGCCTTGTTGGCTTCCCTTAATTGCAGCGGACTCGGCAAAGCTAGTGCTTGAGGAACTAGCGGTACGAGTTCGATCGCTGTAAATAATGAAACGATCGCAGTCCCAGCTTTCAGGATGCCTGATAGCCAATAGGTAGGATGCCACAGTGTCCAGATCTCGGCAATGTGTGTTGTACCACAGAAGACAATAAAAGCCGCAAATAACAAAAATATCCAAGAGAAAGGTAAATCTTGCCGTTTGCGAACGAAGTAGAATAACGTCAGCGGAATCGAATAGTAAGCAAGTGCAATGATGGCATCAGAAATTATATGCAGCCAAACTAACCCTGGCTTCCACAGGTAGCAGTGACCATGAGGAATAAATGAGCCTGTACTAAACAAATTAACTATAAAGTCGTGCATACCGCTGAAAACTAGGGTGAGAGGAAAAGTCAAAACTTCCATCTACTGGCAAGAGCATCTAATATCGTGTCTGGTGAAAGACTTTTGATTCAGGCAGCAGAGGGACAGGGGGGAAAGAATTAGAGGCTAGTCATTTGTATCAGGTGTTTCTGGAAATGGTATAGTGCAGCATATCTTTTGTGTTGGCTGTTGGCTGTTGAGAGTTAACTCTCAGCAATCAACGAATCTCATGGGTGACTAGGCAATTTCAAAGCGTAATAATTTAACACTATAGGCTAGATAATTTAGATATTTAATCTACTTGCCGGGGAAATTATTAGTTCAGAGATGGCATTGACTAAATGCTTCTGGCTCAAAAGGTTGGGGAATATGTTTGTGGACTTACGCACTGTATAAATTAACGTGAATTCGATGTATAGGATTTTGACCTCACCCCCAGCCCCTCTCCTTCTGCGTAAGTCCTAGAAGTTTCCCTATTGCCTATTGCCTTTTTGCCTATTGCCTCTTAACTCCGATTTGTTGAACTAAGTCTCTTATCGCTTTCATTAAAACTTCTGACTCCACGGGCTTGGGTATGTGGCATTGAAACCCTGCCAACATCGCCTGCTGGTAGTCGATTTCTCCAGCATAAGCAGTAAGAGCGATGGCTTTTATTTGTCCTCCCTGTTCTGGCGCTAAAGCCCTGACTTGCCGCATCAGCATATAGCCGTCCATCTCTGGCATCCCGATATCGCTCACCAGCACATCTGGCCTATACTCAGTTAAACTGGCAATGGCTTCAACGGCTGAGGCCACCGCAGTTACATTTACCTGGTACTGCTCCAGCAACAAAGTTAAGAACTCCCGCGTATCGGTATCATCATCGACCACCAAAATTTTAATGCCCTGCAAATTCACAGATGGCTCAGACTGTTGAGGATCTGGGTTGGTTGGGGATGGATTTGGCAGACTTGGCAGCCTCACGGTAAAAGTTGCCCCCTGCCCTTCGCCAGGACTCTCTGCCCAAACGATGCCGCCATGTAGTTCGACTAAATGACGGACGATGGCCAGTCCTAACCCCAGTCCGCCAAATTTGCGAGTTGTAGCGCTATCCTCTTGGCGGAAGTAGTCAAAGACATGGGGAAGAAAGTTAGAGTCAATTCCCTTACCTGTATCGGTGATCCTAATCTGGGCAAAACAATCAAGGCGCTCCAGGCGGATTTCAACTTGTCCCCCAAGGTCGGTGAACTTGACGGCGTTGGAGAGGAGATTCCAAATCACTTGCTGTAGTCGGTTGGCATCGCCTGATACTAGCCCGATATCTGGTTGCAGCTGTGCCTGAATTTCAATGGACTTGGCTAGGGCCGCTAATCGTACCGTTTCGATCGCACCTTGAATCGTCATCGCCAGATTAACGCGGGAAACATTCAGGCTAAGTTTTCCTTGGAGAATCCGAGAAACATCGAGTAAATCTTCAATTAGTTCCGACTGCAACTTGGCATTGCGTTCGATGACATTTAAGGCTTGAGCCGTCTTGGCTTCGTCAAGTTTGCCTGTTTTCAGCAGCTGCGACCAGCCTAAAATAGGATTGAGGGGCGATCGCAATTCGTGTGACAAAACGGCTAAAAACTCATCTTTGATGCGGTTGGCTTGTTGCAGTTGTTGGGCTTGTTGCTGCATTGAAGTCAGCAGATCTGCTCGCTCAAGGGCGATGGCTATTTGGTCGCAGGTGGATTGCAGCAGGTTAATTTCTTCTAAGGTAAAATTAGTTCGCGTGAAACTACCAAATGACAGCGAACCCAATAATCGTCCTCGAACGATTAACGGTTGACACGCATAAGCAGTAATTCCCATTGAGTTGAGCAGTTGCGCGTGAGGATGGGTGGAGATTTGCTCTCTATTGAGGACAATTTGCCGTCCCTGTTGTGCTACTATTCCACACAGATACTGACCAAATTCAACCCATTCTTTTGAACGAGCCACATCATCAGAAATCCCTGCATAGTTTTTCAGATGCAGCATCGGTCGATTGTGTTTTTCTTCAACTCTGTAGTTGTAGTAGCAATGTAGCTCAAGCTGGTGTGAAAGTTTACTAAATAAGTTGTTCATCAACTGCATGGGGTGTTCGGCGGCGAGTAAATCGCGAGTCATCTCATACAGCAGATGCAACCGTTCATCTGCTTGCCGTTTTGCGGTTTTGTCTTGCAAGATTTTCACAAACCCGTGTATATCCCCTGCTTCATTTTGCAACGGCATCATTAAACCGCTCGCCCAGAATCGGGTTCCATCTTTACGAAGGTGCCAACGTTCGTTTTCTGCCCGTTCCTGGGTCAAGGCAGTTTGCATTTCCCACTCGGCTTGTTTGCGTTCGTTATCTTCTGGCGTGAAAAAGATTCGAGCGTCGCGTCCTATGGCTTCTGTTTCGGTGTAGCCCAACAGCTTTTGGGCGCCGGAATTCCAACTGGCGATGGTGTTGTTGAGGTCGAGGGTGAAGATGGCGTAATCTTTGGCGCTTTCAACCATGAGGCGGAAGCGAGATTCACTCTGTGCGATCGCCACCCGTGCCAATACTTGGGTCGAAATGTCCCGAAAATAGCAAACCACGCCGTAGCGTCCCTCTGGTAAGGGAATGCGATTGATTCGCCACTCGTAATATTCAATTACCCCGCGATCGCGGCGTTCCTCAATTCGCTCTGGGACAAAGTACGGCTCCCCGGTTTCGAGCGTGTGACGGTACTGTTGCACAACTTCATCTGCATAGGCTGGCGACCACAAAATGTGCATCACCTCATCAAAGTCTCGACCGATTAGATCAGGAATATCTCCAAAGACCGGCAAGGCGGTGGGGTTCACTTGCCTGATACGGAAGTCCTCGTCAATTAAAAAGACACCAAGGGGGGCTTCGTCGAAGAGTGTTTGCAACTGTGCCTGACTCGAACGCAACGCCTCTTCTACCTGGTGACGCTCGGTGATGTCTTGAAATAAAAGTACGATGGCATTGCTGTCATCCAGCAGGGCAGCCGAGATACTGACAATTACCTTTGAGCCGTCACGTTTGCAGCGATAGGTCTCTATTCCAGAGAAGATTTCCCCGTTGATCACGGCCTCTCGCACCAGGCGGCATTCCTCTTGTTTCTCTGGCGGTACAATGGGGATGGGTTTGCCTAACACTTCTGCTTCACTCCAGCCAAAGACCCTTTCGGCTGCTGGGTTCCATAGTTGCACAATGGAATCTGGTTCCTGTGCGATCGCCACGCCAATGGGCAATAACTCAAATAGAGTTTGTAACTCGTTGACGCGCTCTTTGAGTTGCTGATTGAGCTGTTCAATTTCGGCTTCGGCTTGTTTGCGATCGGTGATGTCCACAGCAGCCCCGTAAATCACTTGTTCTTCTAGGCTGGGCTGTGCTTTCCAAAGCAACCAACGGTAGGAACCATCTTTGTGTCGATAACGGTTTTCAAACCTTATTGTTTCATTGCCAGAAAATAGACTGGCGGCTTCCGCGAGGGTTGTTTTAATGTCGTCTGGGTGAACAAAATCAATCCAAGGACGGGAGATCATTTCCTCCACTGTCCAGCCGAGTATTCGTTCCCAGGTCGGAGTAACCAATTTAAAGTAACCATTGATACTGGTAATTACTTGCAAATCGGAACCAACAGCCAGAAATCGTTCGCGTTCTTGTTCAACTTGTTTGCGATGGCTGATGTTGGCGAACAGGATGGCGAATTTGTGGCTTGGAGCTGCATCGATGCAAAAAGCGTTGACATCAAACCAACGATTGTTCATGGCCAGGGATTGAGCCTCAAACCGAATGGGTTTGCCTGTCAGCACCACTGTGCCGTAAATCTCAAGCCAGGAAGCTTCGAGATTGGGGACGAGTTCTCGCGCCGTTTTGCCTGTAGCTTGTTTCAACCCCGTCATTGTTTCAAAAGCCGGATTGACTTTGAGAAACCGATAATCCATCGCTTTACCGTTTTCATCAAATAGCATTTCGCAGATGCAGCAACCTTCATCGATGGATTCAAACAAGGCACGGTATTTTGTTTCGGATTCGGCCAAGGCAAGATAAGAGCGATCGCGCTCGAAGACAATGCTGGCAACTTGGGTTCCAAAGTCTGCCAGTTGCAACTCCCAATCACTGGGCATCCGTGCTTGATCGAAGCAAAGCATCAGCGATCCCAGTGCTAGACCATTCACGCCCATCACCGGCTGGGAATGACACGCCAAAATGCCATGAGCCACGCATAAATTTCGCCATTCCTGCCACCAGCGATGGTCGTTAACAATGTCGGCGCAGGTAATCGGCTCACCCCGATACGCTGCCTCGCCGCAGGTTCCAATGCACAAATCGTTGATTGGAGCATCCTTGAGTCCTTCCCCAAAGGACGATGGAAAGTCTGGAGTAATGGAGTTCTTAAACCTCGTCCCTTGAGCATCGGTCAGCAAAAAGCAGGCGCGTGTACCTGGATGAAGCTCAGACACTGAGGCACACATAGCTGCCAGGCATTCATCCAGTGGGTGTCCGTAAGCAATTAACTCCAGCAGCCGCTTCTGCTCGAATAGCATGAGTTCTGCACGTTTGCGTTCTCGGCGTTCTTGGGTTTCTCGCAGTGCCCGCTGTATCGATGGTACTAGCCGTCCTATCCGTTGCTTCAAAACATAATCTGTGGCTCCACGTTTGAGGGTTTCGATGGCTAATTCCTCACCTAAACTGCCAGAGACGAAGATAAATGGCACATCAGGACGCAGATTGCAAGCAATTTCTAAAGCACTAATGCCATCAAACTCCGGTAGTGTATAGTCTGCCAAAATCAGGTCCAACTCATTCCCCAAAAGTGCTGCCACAAAATCAGCACGAGTTTCCACCTGGAGGAGTTCACAGTCGATGCCGCCATCCATCAGCGTGACTTCAACAATATTGGCATCCAACGGATTGTCTTCGAGCAAGAGAAACTGGAGTGCCATTATCATTCCTCCTGCTGGAGTTGAATATCTTCTGAAACTGCTGTCTTCAGAACAGGAAGCACGATTTCAACTCCTCCTAGATGAAAAATACCTGGCTAGTAAGTCTTCACCGCGATCGCCCAAGGAGTACAATAATGCTTCAATTTGTTTCATCACCAGTGGTAAAGGCCTTGTCCGTCCGTTCTCCCATCGATTAACACTGTGGAAAGAAACTCCCAGTTTCTCTGCAAACTTGACCTGTGAGAGTTCAAGGCGCATTCTTGTCTCACGGATCAACTCTGCAAGCTCTGTCTTCTCCATTGCAGCCATGAACGTGGATACCTTGATTACCATGTGACGAGAGGACTATAGCAGGTGCGATAGTTGCTGCTAAAATATACCATATTAACTTGCTGTTACGATCTCTACCCGAAGAAGCAAAAATGTTTGCCTGACACAAATTGCAATTAGATGGGTTTGAAGCCACATCCAAATTCCTTCGTTAGAGCCTTCTGCCTTCTTCACTTGATATATAATTTTTTGTATTTTAATTGCGAATTGCGAATTGACAATTGTTTTGGTTAACAATAGCGTCTAACACCAATTTAAAAAAACAGATGAAATTTAGCTTTTTGAATTTTGAATTCGGAGCGAAGCGACGTGACTCCAGTAGATATTCTCATTCTCTCCAACGGTCCAGGGGAAGTAACCACTTGGGTACGTCCAGTAGTGAAGGCATTGCGGCAACAACTAGGGGATGACCGTTCTGTTGTGAGGATTTCTGTAGTTTTATCTCCCTGTCCCAATGCTACTGGTAAAGAATATGCGATCGCTCTTTCTTACCCAGAAGTAGACAGAGTTCAGCCAGCAGAGCATTTTTGGCAATTTCTCCTCTGGGGTAAAACATTTGAAAATTGGGAGTGGAGAAGTCGCGGTGTGGTGGTTTTTCTCGGCGGCGATCAAATTTTCCCCGTAGTAATTGGTAAAAAACTACGATATCGCATAGTTGTTTACGCTGAATGGGAAGCTCGGTGGCATAACTTGATAGACCGCTTTGGAGTTATGAAACCTCAAGTTGCTGTCCATGTTTCCCCAAAATATGCTCACAAATTTACTGTTGTGGGAGATTTAATGTTAGAAGCTCAAGGACAACTTCTAACTCCTCACTCTTGTACAGACGCGATTAATGGCGTCTCTACTGAAATAATTGGTCTGTTACCAGGTTCAAAAGCGGCAAAATTAACCCAAGGGATACCTCTAATGTTAGCCATTGCCGAACATATCCACGCCAGCAGACCCCAAACTAAATTTGTGATTCCTGTTGCTCCCACGGTGGATTTACAAACCTTAGCTAGTTTTGGTGATTCCCAAAAAAACCCCTTTGTAGAAACTTTTGGCATTAGCAGTGTTTCTTTAATAATTCCAGAGGACGGAAAAAGCAAGGCATCACTCAAAACACAAACAGGTCTAACTTTAGAATTATGGCAAGAAAACCCTGCCTATGACTTGTTGTCACAGTGCTGCATCTGCCTAACTACCGTGGGGGCAAACACCGCTGAACTAGGTGCTTTAGGAGTACCGATGATTGTTTTGCTTCCTACTCAACAGCTAGATGCAATGCGCTCTTGGGATGGTTTACCGGGTTTATTGGCGAATTTGCCAGGGGTTGGTTCTACCTTTGCTAAGGTGATTAACTGGGTATTTCTCAGACGCAAAGGGTTGTTAGCATGGCCGAATATCTGGGCACAGGAAGAAATCGTCCCAGAACTTGTAGGCAAACTCCAACCGCTAGAAGTTGGAGATATGGTATTAGATTTTTTGGCTCATCCAGAAAAATTGGACGGTATCCGGGACAAGCTACGTCAGGTTCGTGGCGAAAGCGGAGCGGCCCAGAAGATAGCACAGATTGTTACAGAGGAAATTGGGGAGTAAGGGGCACGGGGCATTGGTAAGAGGACAAGGGGAAAGACTTGTGGCAAGTTCTCACTCAAGTCACCTTGTCCCCTTGTCTCCCCAGTCCCCATACTCCCCACCTCTTCACTCCCTTCTACTCAATCCGAAGATCCACCACTACGTCTTCCCAGTTCAAAAATGCCACAACTAATAGCAGCAAGTATACCTAAGCTAATTCCCCAGCTACGTCCTAAACTGATTTCTACACCCCAATTGAAAAATGCGCCAAGTACCAAGAAAGGCACAATACTAAATAGTGAGGCGTAGAAAGCGTTTTGAGATTCTCTAGCTTTACGAGTTTTTTCAAATTCTGATTGGCTGGTATAAAGCGATCGCTCGGCAAAGTTAAACCAGCGGTTGAGTTGCTCAATTACCCATTCAGTGGCTTTTGAAAACCCTAAATATAACGCTAATGACCACAAACTCGCTCCAGCGATCGCGATCGTGTCTAATTCAAAGCGAAAAGGCAAAATTTCAGTCAGCATGTCTTAGGGGAGTCCTGCAAGGGTCAACTTTAGCTTTTAGTAGATGCTAAACAAACCTCTTGTGCAATTTTAAGCATAAACGTTAACAATATTTCAACTGTTTGACAACTCTCTTACTGCTAAGCCTACTCCAGCCCCATCAGCTAACTTTGTGAAAGATTCTATCCTTTGAGACTTTTTTCACAACTACTATGTATTGATTTTATCCTAGTAACAAAAATCATAATTATTCACTAATATAAATAAGTAATAACCATTAAATAATTAAAAGATATAATTTATACTTCGCCTTTTAATATATTAGAAATTTATATTATTCTCTAATTTTTAATTTTTTTATTTAAATATAAAAATATCGGAATTTAGCAAACAAAAAACTGCTATTATTATTGAGATTAATTTAATTTGCTATATTTAAAATTAAAGTAGATCAATTCAATAAAAAAATTTAATTAATCTGCTATCCTAATTAAGGAAAAAATTTTATATTTCATCATGATTTAAAATTCTTTTATAAGAAAATAAGTAAAAAATCAATAATTTTGTTAAATTTAGGAATCAAAAAAAATGATTAAGAGGCAACAAAGAGTAAGACTTTATGGAGCCACACTGTTGATATTCGGATTTTTTTTTGGAAGTTTAATTACTCTAGTGCCTAAGCCAGAAATAGTTAGAGCCAAAGAAGTTCAGCCAAAGAAAGTAGCCAGAGCTAATAGTTGGCAAGCAGCTTCTTTTCCTGTAGAAAACTTTCAAGCTTACACATCTGGCTTTGGTTACCGTCCCTCAGCTACCGGTGCTTCTAATTGGGAATTTCATGGCGGCTTAGACATGGCTGCTCCCCAAGGTAGTTATATTCGTAACTGGTGGGTAGGTAGAGTAATTAAAGTTGGTGCTGGTGACGCTTGCGGTTCTCATATAGTAATTAAATCAGGTGAATGGGAACACACTTATTGCCACATGGAAGGAAACGTAGAAACTGCATCCGGTCGCCGTTATTTCATTGACCGCCCAGGTGGAATTCTCATTTGGGAAGGTCAGCAAATACCAACTGGAGCTAGAATTGGTAGGGTAGGTATGACTGGACGCACCACTGGGCCACACCTGCATTGGGGACTAAAATACAGCAATAATTATGTAGACCCTGCACTTGTTTTGCAAGCTATGTTTTCGCAGCAAAAAGTTTCTAGAAGAAGAAGCTGAAGGAATCAGTAAACAGTTATCAGTTAAGAGCTAACAGCGAAAAATTGATAACTAATTAGTGAGAGCTTGGTGTATGGAAAAACTCAAGATGGTGGAACAAATACGCGAAAATCCGGGGCTTGAGTTTTTGATGGAGTGTTGGGTGGACGACCCAGTGAGTGCAGATTGCGATCGAGAAATTGCTGGCAAAGTTTACTTTCTATGAAATTACCTAATGAACCTCGCTTACCATTTTTCCTACAAACCCTGTACACTATCCTCAATCCTACTAAGTTCCTAGAATCATGCGCCCAACTTTATGGAGAGACCTTTAGTCTGCGACTACTTGGACAGAATTCTCCACCTATAGTATTTTTTAGCAACCCTCAAACTATTGGGACGATTTTTGTCACGGAAGCCGCAAAATTTGAGTTAGGCAAAATAACCCATGTTTTTCAACCTCTAACTGGGCCAGAATCTTTAATTATGCAGGATGGAAAGCGACACCAACGAACGCGCCAGTTGCTAATGCCTGCAACGCATGGAGAACAGCTTAATAACTATAGTCAATTAATTGTTGAACTTGTTTTACAAGCGATGGAAAATTGGCATTCGGGATTGTGCCTTTCTATTCGTGATTGGATGTCAGAAATCTCCTTAGAAATAATCTTACGGGTAGTATTTGGACTCAATAATGGATCGAGGTATGAAGAACTCAAACAACTAATTAAACCTTTTTTAGAGTACGTCAACTCGCCGTTGAACTCTATACAGTTTTTTTGGACACCTTTACAGCAAGATTTAGGAAAATGGAGTCCTTGGGGCAAATTTTTGCGACAACAACAGCAAATTGATGCCTTGATTTACGCTGAAATTGAGTCACGCCGTCAGCAGTTTGATAAAAATGTTGCTCATGGGAAGAGTACAGGGCAAGATATCCTATCGTTGCTAATATCTGCCTATGATGATGACGGTCAATCAATGAGTGATAGTGAATTACGCGATCAGTTACTCACGCTGCTATTTCTTGGCCACGATACTACCGCTTCGGCATTGGCTTGGGCTTTTTATTGGATTTATTCGGAACCATCAGTATTGCAAAAATTACATCATGAATTAGACACTCTCCATCCATCCAATGCATTAGAAATCACCCAACTTCCTTACCTCACTGCTGTCTGCAAAGAATCGCTACGGATTTATCCCATCGCGCTGATCTCCCAACCTCGTGTGGTGACACAGACGGTACAAATAGAGGATTATGAGTTTGAACCTGGAGCAATATTAATACCTTGTATTTACTTGGCGCATCGCCGTCCAGAAGTTTATCCACAGCCACAGTTATTTAAGCCAGAGCGTTTTCTCAGCCGGAAGTTCTCGCCACATGAATATTTACCGTTCGGAGGCGGTAGCCGCAGTTGTATCGGTATGGGATTGTCAATGTTAGAGATGAAGTTAATTATCGCAACTGTACTATCACACTACGAATTGACGCTTTTAGATAAACGTCCAGCTAAACCTGTGCGCCGTGGTATTACAATTGTTCCCTCTGGTGAATGTCAAATGGTAGTAAAGGCTCAAAGGCGCTAAACAAATGGGAATTCGACAGACCTCACCCACCCAGCCTCCCTCTCCTACCAGGCTACGGTGTACACACAAGTCGGAAATAGTAGTCTGTGAACGAATAATTGACGAGTAAATTCTCTGTAGAGACGGCGATTTATCGCGTCTCTATAACGTGTCAGTCTTTTAGACGCGATAAATCGCGTCTCTACATGAGGGCTTTCTGGCTTATCCCAAGCGTATTGGAATAAAACTGGATCTGACTTGTGTGTACACCGTAGCTCCTACCAGGAGAGGGAGGAGTAATGAAAAATTAGGCTTTTTGCTCCCCTCTCCTTGAAGGAGAGGGGCTGGGGGTGAGGTCAAAATCCTGTACGTCGAATTCACGTTAAGATTACGGTCTATCGGCTTTTGGAGTTCTGGCGGCCAAGAGAAGTTGGCTTTGAGCAACGCTATCAAATACGGATGTAGACCAGCGATTGACTACTTTACCTAGAACTGACATTTCTTGAACTAAGCGGTCAAACTTTTCAGGAGTTAGAGATTGGGGGCCATCAGATAAAGCCTTAGCTGGATTGGGGTGAACTTCAATCATTAAAGCATCTGTACCAGCAGCGATCGCTGCCATTGCCATAGGTGGAACATATTCGGATCTACCGGTACCATGACTGGGGTCGATGGCGATCGGTAGATGGGTGAGCGATCGCAACACCGGAATCACCGACAAATCTAAAGTATTACGGGCATATTTGCCATCAAAGGTTCTAATTCCGCGTTCGCAAAGAATCACATTTGGATTTCCCGATGCCAGAATATATTCTGCCGCCATCAGCCATTCGTCAATTGTGGCAGACATTCCTCGCTTCAGCAGCACTGGCTTATCTTGAGCGCCTACTTTTTTGAGCAACGAGAAATTGTGCATATTTCTCGCTCCAATTTGGATTACATCAGCTACCCGCGCCACTGCTGGTAAATCCGCAGCATCCATTAGTTCCGTAACAATACCTAAACCCGTGGCTTCGCGAGCTGCTGCTAACAAATCTAAGGCACTTTCACCATAACCTTGAAAAGCATAAGGTGAAGTGCGGGGTTTGTAGGCTCCACCACGCAAAAACTGTGCTCCTGCTGCTTTGACTCGCTTTGCCGTTTCCACAATCATCGCTTCATTCTCAACAGAACAAGGCCCAGCGATGATGACGATGGGATGATGTTCTCCGAAAAAGACACGACCATTAGGCGTGGGTACAATAACCTCGCTGGCTTCTCCATTTCGGAATTCCCGACTAACCCGCTTGAAAGGTTGCTGCACTCGTAGCACTTGCTCAATCCAAGGACTGGTTTCTTGGATTTGCAATTTATCGATGCTCAAAGTATCGCCAATTATCCCCAGCACAACTTTATGAGTGCCGATGCTTTTTTCTACCGTGACTTTCCAAGTATTACTCAGTTCTTGGCTGATACGAGTAATTTCTTCAGCAGGCGTACCGGTTTTAAGTACTATAATCATCTGTTTTTCCTTCCGTATAATTTGGGAATAATGTTGGGTGTAATACACATAGGGGCGGACGGTCAACTTAAGCTCAAAGCTATATCAGACAGGGGTTTTGCACATCCCTGGCGCCCTCATCCCCTAACCCCTTCTCCCACAGGAGAAGGGGAATTAAATCTCTGGCTCCCCTCTCCCTTTGGGAGAGGGGCTGGGGGTGAGGGCAAAACCTTGTCACAAAGCGGGTTTCACGTTAAGTTGACACCAATGCACAGCTGTGAGTCCCTACTATTCGTGCAAAAATTGTGCAAGTTGTTCTAACTTTGTCCAAGCAGCACCGCTTTGCAAAATTTCTTTTGCAAGGGCAATACCTTTGACACAGCCTGCTAGGATATCTTTTTCTCCATCAATGGCTTCACCAACTTGTAGTGCTAGCGCTGTATTTAAAGCCACCACATCTTGCTGCGCTTGAGTGCCTTTACCTTGCAAAACTGCTTGCAAGATTGCGGCATTTTCTTGGACATCTCCACCCTGCAAGGCTGTAGTTGGTGCAAAACTTAAACCCAATTCTTGAGGATTGAGTGTTAAAGAGCGCACTTTTTTATCTTGGAGTACGGCTAAATCAGTGACATCAGCTAAACCAGCTTCATCTAAACGTTCGCGTCCGTAAAGGGCGATCGCTTGCTGACATCCCAAATGAGATAATGCTTGAACAATTTCCTCCAATAAAAGCGGGTCATTGACACCAATAATTTGCCCCGTCGGTCGCATAGGATTTACTAAAGGGCCGAGCAAGTTAAAAACAGTCCGCACTTTCAAAGTTTTTCGTAAAGTCGCAACTGCTTTAAGTGCAGGATGCCAGCCTGGAGCAAACAAAAACGTGATTCCCACCTCACCCACGGCCGCTTGTACTTTTTCTGGGCTGGCATTCAGATTTATACCCAAAGCTTCCAACACATCAGCAGAACCAGCCTTGCTAGATGCAGAACGATTGCCATGCTTGGCAACTTTTACCCCCGCCGCTGCCGCAACAAAAGCGACAGCGGTAGAAATGTTAAAAGTTGAAGCACCATCTCCACCAGTTCCACAGGTGTCAATTAGGGGAGTGGGGAGTGGGGAGTAAGTAGAGACGCGATTAATCGCGTCTCTACTAGGGGGAGAAGATTGGGATTGTAAAACACTGGC
Source organism: Nostoc sp. ATCC 43529 (assembly GCA_003326205.1). Taxonomy (GTDB): domain Bacteria; phylum Cyanobacteriota; class Cyanobacteriia; order Cyanobacteriales; family Nostocaceae; genus Nostoc. The sequence continues at coordinate 217,920 of LWTK01000030.1, read as the reverse complement.
CATGCCGACTAATTCTTCGGCAGATATGCCTTTAGCTTGAATTGCAATTAAAATCGCTCCGGATAGCACATGGGGAATGCCATCTGTGAGCCAACCCTGCATTAAATCGGCAGCTTGGGAAACTGTTAGCGATTGCCGATTGAGCAATTGTTGTAATAAAGCTGGCCAGTTGTAGAACTCAGCAGCGACGGAAATATTGTCGTGTGGAATTTCGGTTACAGATATCATATTTCTTATTGGGCATGGGGCATAGGGCATTGGTTATTCACTAATGACCAATGACTAATGACTAATGACTAATGACTAATGACTAATGACTAATGACTAATGACTAATGACCAATGACTAATGACTAATGACTTTAGAAACAGTTTGCACGTCTTTGTCGCCTCTGCCGGAACAATTGATGACGATGCGGGGATTGCCTGTTAGCTGAGGGCAAAGGGTTTCTAAATAGGCGATCGCATGAGCGGTTTCTAAGGCTGGAATAATTCCTTCTAGTTGCGAAAGTCTTTGAAATGCTTCTAGTGCCTGTTTATCGGTAATACTGTAATATTCGGCACGACCAATATCCTTGAGATAACTATGCTCAGGTCCAACGCCCGGATAGTCTAACCCTGCACTTATTGAATGAGCTTCGATTACTTGACCATCATCATCTTGCAGTAAATAGCTCATTGCACCGTGCAATACACCTATCTTGCCTTTTGTCAAGGTAGCGGCGTGTTTTTCTGTATTTACACCTTCGCCCGCGGCCTCAACTCCGATTAAGCGTACAGAAGATTCAGATACAAATTCGTGAAAAAGTCCGATGGCGTTGGAACCTCCACCCACGCAAGCCAGTAAAATATCTGGTAGTCCTCCCCATTTTTCTTGGCATTGAGGGCGAGTTTCTTTGCCAATTACAGCGTGAAAGTCACGCACAATCATCGGGTAAGGATGAGGGCCAGCAACAGAACCCAGGATGTAATGGGTTGTTTCTACATTCGTCACCCAATCCCGAATTGCTTCGGAGGTTGCATCTTTGAGAGTTCCCGTACCTGCTTCGACTGGACGAACTTCTGCACCCATTAATTTCATGCGGAACACATTCAGGGCTTGGCGTTCCATGTCGTGGATGCCCATGTAAATTATACATTGCAAACCAAACCGGGCACACACGGTTGCAGTGGCTACGCCGTGTTGACCTGCACCGGTCTCTGCAATAATCCTCTGTTTACCCATGCGCTTGGCTAGCAACACTTGAGCTAATGCATTATTAATTTTGTGAGCGCCTGTATGATTTAAATCTTCACGCTTTAAATAAATTTGCGCCCCCGTGCCGTCTGGTCTAGCGTAGTTTGCTGTGAGGCGTTCTGCAAAATATAATGGGCTGGGTCGTCCTACGTAGTCACGCAACAAGTTTTGGAGTTCGGCTTGGAAATTCGCATCGTTGCGATATTGATAAAATGCAGTTTCTAGTTCGCTTAATGCAGGCATTAAGGTTTCGGGAACATACTTGCCGCCGAATTTTCCAAATCTACCTAAAAAATCTGGTTGTGCGATCGCACTTTTGATGTTTTGTATACTTACCACTGTTTAAAGTCCTTTGATGTTCAAGTATTTTTTACTTTCGTTCTATTCAAGATGGCTCTTAAAATCTCTGCGTTCTCTGTGCCTCGGCGGTTTGAAAGTATTTTATTGAACCACAGAGGCGCAGAGAGCGCAGAGAAAAGAGCAATTATCTTTGTGTTTTCCTTAATACTGAATTGCGTTACCGCAACGTTAGCGACGTAGGAGCGTCATTGCGAATTGGTGTAATTACTGCTTTGAGTTCCTGACACAGTTGTGCAATAGCTTGTAGTCGTTGAATTGGGGGATTTTCGGCTAGGCGTTTGACAAAGGCGCTACCAACAATTACTGCATCTGCTCCCCATTCTCTGACTTGATGGGCTTGTTCTGGTGTTGAGATGCCAAAGCCAACGCCGATGGGTTTATCGGTGACGTTTCGCAAATTTGTAATTAAATTCTCTACACGGTTTTGGAGTTGAGAACGTACACCTGTAACACCTGTAACGCTTACAAGGTAGATAAAACCTTGAGATTGATTGGCGATCGCTGTAATTCTATCTTGAGAACTGGTAGGAGCTACGAGTAAAATTACTTCAATTCCAAAAGAGGCAGCTGTTTGGATTAATTCTTCTGCCTCTTCTAAAGGTAAGTCTGGCACTACCAAGCCTCGTACCCCAGCAACGGCAATTTCTCCTAAAAACGGTTTAATACCCCGGTGCAAAATGGGATTGTAGTAACTAAATAGAATTATCGGCGCTTTCAGGCTAGGAATAACAGCTTGCAACATCTCTAATACTTGCTCTAATTTCGTGCCTTTTTGCAAAGCGCGAGTTGCTGCTGCTTGAATTACTGGCCCATCTGCCAAAGGATCGGAGTAGGGAACGCCTAATTCGATGAAGTCAGCACCGTTGCGATCTAAAATCCGTAAAGCCTCGGCAGTGGTATCTAAGTTTGGGTCGCCTGCTGTGATAAAGGGAATTAAAGCACACTCTTGGCGATCGCGTAAAGCTTGAAAGTCAGCGGAGATAGAATTCATCTTGAAATATACTGAATGAGTGGTAAATATTTCTGCAATAATCAACACTTAGAAATTTGCAATGGGAACGCTAAATTTTTGCTTGTTGAGTGTTTGATACTCGTTAATGAGCCTTTGAACTCCATTAGACCTCTTGCATAAATAATTTTTTATCGGGCTACGCCCCGCTCCGCTAACACGCAGAGGCGCAGAGAGAAGTCGGAGCGGCGGCTTCCGCCGATCTGAACTTCGGTGGGCGCAGAGAGAGAACGCAAAGAAGGACTTTTGCAAGAGGTCTATTAATGAGTCTTTGATATTCGTTAATGAGTCTTTGAAATCCATTAATGAGTCTTGGCTCAACACTCAACAGTCAACAAATTACGCACACCCTGTTCTACATCGCTTTGTTTCACTAAAGACTCTCCCACCAAAACTGCACGGACACCAGCTTCGGCGACAAGAGATAAATCAGCAGGTGTATACAGTCCAGACTCGCTGACGACGGTAATATCTAAGCTTTGCAAATATTCTTGACGCTGTGTTAAAAGTTGCTGCGTGATTCCTAAATCAACTGTAAAATCTTCTAAATTACGATTGTTGATTCCCAATAAACGCAAGTCGTCAAGTTTTAGCACGCGATCGAGTTCAGCTAAGGTATGAACTTCGACTAATGCATTCATGCCCAAATTGTGAATCACTTGCAAAAAGTCTTGGAGTTCTTGGTCTGATAAAATAGCGGCAATTAACAAGATTGCATCTGCCCCCGCTGTCCGTGCTAAATAAATTTGATAGGGGTCAATGATGAACTCCTTGCACAGTAAGGGTAATGCTACTTGCTGACACACAGCACGCAGATTATCAAAACTGCCTTGAAAGAACTTTTGGTCAGTGAGGACTGATAAACAAGCTGCACCGCCTCGTTCGTAAGCTTGAGCGATCGCGATCGGGTCAAAATCTGCTCTAATAATCCCACGGCTAGGTGATGCTTTTTTAACTTCAGCTATTAAACTAGGTTGTTTGGGATTTTCTTGCAAAGCACTCAAGAAATTTCGTACACTCGGAGCCACAATTAATTGTTGTTCCAAAAAAGCTAAAGAAAATTCTTGCTGCATTTGTGCAACTTCTTGCTTTTTATGCAACACAATTTCTTCAAGAATGTGGCAGCGATGGATAACTGGGTTAATCATAAAATACTTGGGGGGAGATGGGGAGATGAGGGAGAAATAACCAATGACCAATGACTAATGACCAATGACTAATGACTCTTCATCATTCGTATACGCGCTTACGACATTTTTAATAATTCCCAGACCGACTTCTCCTGCTAAGGTCATAATTGATTCTGGATGAAATTGAACGGCGGCGATGGGAAGTGTTTGATGTTCGATGCCCATAATTACATCGTCATCGGAAATTGCTGTTACTTTGAATTCCTTTGGCAAATGTTCTCGGATAGCAAATAATGAGTGGTATCTACCGACTGCAAAAGATTTTGGTAAATTATTGAAGGTAATAGAATTGGAATCGGTGACGAAAATTCGTGAAGATTTACCATGTTGGGGATAGTTAAGAACTCCTAATTCTCCACCAAAAGCTTCGACGATCCCTTGCAGTCCTAAACAAACTCCGAAAATGGGGATTTTGCGATAAAGAATTGCACCGATAGTCTCGGAAAGATGAAAATCATTTGGTCTACCAGGACCGGGAGATAAAACAACTAAATCGGGTCGTTCTTTGTCAAATAATGAATCAGAAAAACCATGACGTAATGTGGTAACGCTGGCATCAGTTTGGCGAATATAATTAGCTAAAGTATGAACGAATGAGTCTTCATAATCTATTAGCAAAACGCGTTTACCTGGTTTCTCATTTGGGATGTGTTTATTTAATTTGATAGAGTTGGAATCGTCGATTTTCTGAGTTGTTTGTTTAACACGGCCAATGGTTTCAAACAAAGCAGCGGCTTTAGTAATTGTTTCTTGTTCTTCTGCTTGTGGTATGGAGTCATAAAGAACAGTGGCGCCAACTCGCACTTCTGCGATGCAGTCTTTTAATCGAATTGTTCGCAGGATTAATCCAGTATTTAAATTACCATTGAAATTTAAATAGCCAACTGCTCCACCATACCAACGTCGAGGACTTTTTTCATGTTGTTCAATAAATTCTATTGCTGCTCTTTTGGGTGCGCCGGTGACTGTAACTGCCCAAGTATGGCTTAAGAATGCATCTAAAGCATCAAATTGCGATCGCAGTGTACCTTCAACATGATCTACTGTGTGAATTAAATGGCTGTATAATTCAATTTGACGACGACCAATGACTCGTACTGAACCAGGTTCGCAGATTCGAGATTTATCATTGCGATCGACATCAGTACACATCGTCAACTCAGCTTCATCTTTGTGTGAGTTGAGTAATTGCCGAATTTGCACAGCATCGTCAAGAGCATCTTGTCCCCTCCGAATAGTACCACTAATAGGACAAGTTTCTACCCGCCTACCCTCAACCCGCACAAACATTTCTGGAGACGCACCAATTAAATATTCTCCACCTAAATTAAAAATAAATCCATAAGGACTCGGATTTATATCCTTTAAAGTTTCAAATAATTTGCTGGGTTCTCCTTCATAACCTTCAAAAAAGTTTTGACTAGGAACCACTTCAAATAAATCACCTCTGCGGAAATAATCGAGTGCAACCTCAACTTTTTTTGCATACTCACCTATTGCATGGTCAGCAGTTTGAGTTGCTAACAGATGTCTTCCGCGATAATCAATAGATTCGCCTGTCCGGGGAATATTCTTAGTAGTACCACACGCAGTTTCAAATTCATATTGTAGACAAAATGCACGTTGCTGATAGTAGTCAACAATGATTAATTCATCAGGCAAATAAAGTACTAAGTCTTGTTGGTCTGTAGGACGTTCTAAGCGTTGGTGAATTGGCTCAAACTGAAAAACTAAATCGTAACCAAAAGCACCATACAATCCTAAATGCTCGTCTTCTGGGCTAGAAAAAATATGTAAAATTTCACGAACAACTGTAAATGCTGAAGGTTGCTTACTGCGCTCTTCTTCAGTAAATAATTGTTTGCTAGTTTTAACAAATCCTGTAATATATTGATTGTCCTGGGTAACTCTGTCCAGTTGTTTTGATTGCCGTAAGTACTGTAACAATAATGGTAAAAGTATCCAGCCACGTTCATTCAATGCTCTCAACGTGAAAACATTCTCCTGCGTAGTCAATTCCAATGGTGGATTGACAAATCCTATCGCCCATCTTTTGTACCTTCCTGGATATTCGTAGCTACTCCTTAACAAGCCTCCACGCTGAGAATTTAAGTGGAATAGAATATCTTCAAGAGCAGTGTCCATCTTCACTTCGGTTATGGAGCGAGAAACATTTACACCGCCAAGGGTTTTATAGGAACGAGAATCAAAAATCATGGAGAATTTCTCTGCAATAAATGTTTAGTCAATCATTAGCCAATAACCATTTATCAAGAAAGGCAGAGGGCAGGAGGCAGGAGGCTTTTATGGAATTCTGGTTCCTGTCCTGGAGCCCGTGACGCCTTGGGAACAAGGGTTTAAGACCCCCACTGAACTCTTGTTCAGTGGCTCTCCTTCAGGAGGGGTTTGAATCCCCTTCTGACTTGATCCTTCTGCCCTCTGCCATCTGCCTTCTTCAACATTGTTAGTATTTATTTTTGCATTGAGAACAAAATTAGATGACTCAATGTCAATTTGAATCAACCTGTCTTAATCCAGAAATTATTTATAAAAATGTAATTAAAATCTTTTTGCTTCTTATTTAAGAATACAATATATCAAGCAAGAAGACATTGGATATTTTTTAGATTGGGTGTCAATTTATTCGCTTTTTGCAACGTTTTAATAAAATATTTTTTGATGGCTTTTACTGTAGCGATCGACATCTATCAAAAGTAGTAAATGCTTATCTATCCATCTACTGTAATTACTTTAGTTAAAGCGATTTCCAATCCAAAATCTAAAATCCAAAATACTATCACCTATATTTTAAAAATTTAACTTATTTTACAAAAGCCTTGTTTTTTCCTCAAAAAAATCCTTGGATACTTTCAAACTCTTGAATTAATGCTTCCCTATCTTTCATTTTTACTAGTCTTGCCAAGCGACTATAAGTATTAGCTAAAGAGTTAATTGCTTCACATCTCTCTTCCGTAGCTAGCATAATATCCACACATAAGTGAGAGTTTTGGGAGAACAAACGTTTAATACTCTCAATTTGTTGCCGATAGCTAGGAGTTGATAGTAATAAACTCTGTTCTAGATTAATTCTTGCTTCTGCTAAAAAAATACCAAAGCTCAATCTACAAAAATGCTGCACTGCTTGAATAATTACCATCATGCGATCGTGTTCTTCAGGCGTGCAAACAATTAACTCGCCACCTTGACTTTTAATCAAGTCTAATAACCATAGAAATGCTTCATCGTTTCGCCCCGGACAAATCACAAATTTTTGTCCTAAAAAGGATTTAATATTCGGCCCAAACATCGGGTGTAAACCCATAACGGGGCCTGAATGGTGTTCGAGCATTGCTTGAGTTGACTGTATTTTAATACTCGTGACATCGCACAAAGCTGTAGTTGGTGCAAGGTATTTAGCTGCACGTTTGATAACATCAACTGTATATTCAATGGGAACGCTGACTATAACTAATTCTGCCAAATTTAATAGTTGCTCTGCATATTCCCAATCTTCGTTTTCTAGAACGCTAACATAATGACCTACTGCGGAAAATTGCTCTTTAAATAATCTTCCCATCCTGCCATGTCCACCGATGATGGTAATTTTTTTGGGACTGACATGATTTTTTGCAGATTCAGCAATATTAGCTTGAGAAACTAATTCTTGATCTAAAAATGATAGGCGATCGCCAATTATAGCAATCGAGCTTTGGTCAACTTTTGTCAGTTTATCTAAACTCATAATGCAGTAATATATAAAGATTGCTTAATTGGAGAATTGGGAGTGTTGACTGAGGAGTGAGGAGTGAGGAGTGAGGAGTTAAGAATTATTCTTTTTGTCTCCCTTCCCAATCTCCCTATCTCCTCATCTCCCCATTCGCCATTTTCAAATATCAACTAGTGATTCCTTAGAATTCAATTTTGGTAAGATATCTAAAGCTGAGATTTTATTGGCGATCGCATCCTCAAATAGCTTTTCATATCGTTCCAAAGCTTGCTCAAAGCAATAATTTTCTACCGCAAACTTTCTTCCTTTTTGGCCTAATTGCACCGCAAGTTCCGGATGATTATATAAATCCAGTATCGCACCAGCCAAAGCATCTGCTGACTCTGGCTCAACAATCAGACCACCGCCACTTTGTTGGATAGCTTTGGCAGCAGTACCAGTGGCGGGAACTGAACCTACAATTGGGCGACCACTGGCTAACAGCAATGGTATTTTAGAAGGCATATTGAAGGAAATTACATTACGCTTTTGCACAATCAGCCCCACATCTGCGCCTGCTAACATTTGTGGCAGTTTTTCTCGTTGTTCCAATGGCAGCAGTAAAATGTTATCTGCACCACAAGCAAGACAATGTTTTTGCAAAGTTTTGAGAGCTTGAGATTCTCCAGCTATTACAAAGGCGATTTCTTTGATGTGACGCAAGCAAGCTGCTGCTTCTACTACTGTCTCTAAACCTTGCGTTAAAGCAATGTTACCTGAATAAAGAACTACAAATTTATCATTGAGTTGATGACTAGCTCTCCAAGAGTTATTTTGCTTTGGAAAAGGGCGGATAAAATTGAGATTTACCCAATTTGAAATACACGAAATTTTATTAGCAGGTACATTTTTCTTGATTAAATTATCTACAAAACCATCGGCAATCACGCTGATAGTATGTACGCTTCGGTAGACAAATCTTTCTAAAGCTTCCAAAATCCGGATCATTGACTTATTTTTAATTAACCCAACACGCACGGCAGCTTCCGGAAGGATATCTTGCACATTCAACACCACTGGGCAGTTGTATAACCAACCAAGTAAGATTGCAGGTAAAGAAATAAGTAGTGGCGGTACTGTTAACAGAATTACATCAGGCCGTTTACCTTTGAGGGCTTGTGGAAAACTTGTAAAGACAAAACTCAACTCTAAAAGTAGCCTGTCTAAAAGGTTAGGTTTAGACTTAATTCGCAGGTAACAACGCTCGATAATCACGCCATTTTTTTCTTCAGTAATATATAACTTACCCCGATACTCATCGTAAATCTGGCGCTGAGGATAGTTAGGCATACCTGTAATTACCCGCACTTGGTGACCTCGTTTGACTAGCCCTTCTGCTAGTTCAGTCATTAAAGGTGCAATACCAATTGGCTCTGGATAATAGTTGTACGAATAAATCAGAATGTGCATTAAATGTTAATTTCCTGGAAGCAGTTGAGAATGTTGGCTTTTTGGTAATTCGTAATTCGTAATTACTAGGACTTACGCAAAAACTCTCTGAAACTCTTATTTCTTTGTGTCCTACCCTGCGGGAAGCCACTTCGTGTCTATGCGTCCTTTGCGGTAGCCTGCGGCAAGCCGCTCCGCGTCTACGTTTTTTATTATTTTGCGTAAGTCCTGATTACAATTCAGTGATAGTTCATCGCTGAATTAAAAACGAGCATGTGGGCTGCTCTACGCTTTTTAATTACGAACTACGAATTTGTACTGAGCGCAGCCTTTCGTAGAGAAGTATTACGAATTTAGTAATTATTTAGCAAGTTCATTTTCAAAACTGAAAGTTGATTTTTGTTGTCTATTTTTCCGCAATCTGACGGTAGCAGCCCCAAGTCCGAGTAATGCTAGCCCCAATGCCGAACTAGGTTCTGGTACTTGTTTTCTGCCTTCTACGTTTAAGACTTGGACGCGACCTTGGAAGAAATCGCCCACATAAAGCTTGCCATCTTTATAACTTGTGCCACCCGTCCAGTTAAATCTGCCGGGAGTGAGGTCGAGGGGGTCGCCAAAAGGAGGACCGGTGAATGCTGGAGGCGGTACAGGGTTACCTGATGCATCGCGGGCTGTTTCACCGAAGGAAGTCAAGAAGTTACCGTTTTTATCAAACACCTGTACGCGGCTGTTGATAGAATCAGCTACATAAATATTCTCTTCTTCGTCTACTTCGATGCCAATTGGCTGAAGAAACTGTCCAGGTTCGCTACCTGCTGAACCAAATGCCAACAGAGGGTTACCATTTGGATCGAGTACTTGAACGCGGTTGTTATACTGGTCAGCTACAAAGATATTTCCACTAACTGGGGAAATTCTTACACCTGCTACACCTTGGAATTGCCCAGGTGCAGTGCCCAAGGTGCCACCAATAACACCAATTTGCTGTCCGTCTGATGTGAATTTAAGGATTCTTTCGCCGTTAAAATCACCTACGTAAACGTTGCCAATTTTGTCAAATGACACACCAGATGGCCCAAAGAAAAGCCTATCATTTATGCGAGGGGTAAATAATCCATTTGCAAAGGATCTAATAAAGTTACCCTGAGAATCGAATTGATTGATGCGGTTGTTGTAAACATCGCCTGCATACAGATCCCCTGTTACTGGATTAAAGTCTACAGTTGTTGGCTCGTCAAACTGTCCGGGCCCAGTGCCGCCGGAGCCAATTGCGCCAATATACTGACCGCTAGGATTAAATATTTCAATTTTGTTACCGAGGCTGTAGTTAGGAGTACCATCCGGGTTAACACCGCGTCCGTTAGCTATGAGGGTATTCCCTTGGCTATCCACCGCTATGCCTTGGGGAACAAAAAGTTGCCCAGGGCCGAAGCCAGGACTGCCGATACTCCTGTCGAAAGTTAATGTTACAGCCTTGGCTTGGACTGCTGTTGCCAACACCGCAAATCCGGTACTGAGAATGCCAATTGACAAATTTTTGACTAATCCCATGAGTTTTAAGTCCTGGTTGTATGAGTTATACTCTTTCCTGGAGTAATTTTGTTCCCAGTCCGAGTTTGGGAACTCTGAAGTTTGGATTGCTGCCTCGTGTTTGAAATGCAACTTTCTCTGTGAGGCAGCATTCTATTTTCTAAGCACTCCCTGACAAAGCCAGTTCAGAAGGCAGAAGGCAGAAGGCAAAAGGCAGAAGGCAGAAGGCAACCCACCCTTAAAAGAGTGGGATTGTAGCAATGACGTTTTATACCTTATTGCAAGCAGTCTCAGTAAATTTCCTTATTTAAACGTAGCTCTAGACCCAGAACTAAAGTTTTAATTGTTACTCTTAACCTTCTGCCTTCTGCCCTGTCTTCGACACGCTGCGCGAACGAACTTCTGCCTTTCTTTGTAAAAAGGAATTAGACAGTCTCTGCTTTGGCTACCAACTGTTCATCTAACTTTGGAAGGCGTTTTCGCTTGCCCATTGCGGCAGTAGCGCCTACACTCACAAGTGCTAGTAAACCTGCGACTGAACCTGGTTCGGGGACACTTTCTGCAACGATACCGTCCACCCGCACAACTTCCCCTAGTGCTGGGCCAACACCACGTTTGGTAATGTAAATCTTGCCGTCAGGGCCAATATCAATTCCAGCCGCTGATTCTAACCCTTCACCCGCAGCGACAAGTGTTGTGCGAGTTAAATCGGGAGCAACTTTAATCAAAGAACCAGGGAGGAACCGTAAGTCACCCTCTAGTTGAGAAGTGTCGCTGAACTGTAAAACATACAAATTGCCATCCTCATCAAAGGTTAAGTCGGTGATGTGGGTAAATCCATCCAAATAAACTTCTGGGTTTCCATCTTCACCGATGCGGAAGATCCGCGATTCACCTTCTGGATAAGGAAAACCTGAATATTCACCAACGTATAAAGCTCCATCTGGGCCAACTGTGCCACCTGTAGGTACAGATTGAATTGCAATGTTTCCTCCCGGCAGTATTTCTACTAGCCCTGGAGGCAGTTCTTGTCCTGGTGGCAAAGGTGGTAAATTTGAAGCACTAATAATTTTCTTAGGAATTCCAATTCCTTCAAAGTCACTTCCATCTAGTTTGATTTTGTAAGCGGCGTTTCCACCACCATCAACGACATAAGCAGTGTCGCCACTAATGGTCAAGTCAAAGGGATTAGTAACTACATCCCCACCGTCTGGGTTATTAATGATTTCATACTTGGCGAAGTCGAAAATACTGTCTAGCTCACCTGTATTCAAGTCAACTTTGAAAAGTTGCGCTAACAGCGGAGTATTCAGTACTTTATCGGGTGTCGATGGTGGGAAGGTAACAAGTTGCTGCTCTGGGATGGGGTATTGAGAACCAAGAGTAAGTGTTTCTACATCGCGGTTTCCTGGATAACCAGCAAACCCTGTTAGAAGATAAGCATTTCCTAGAGAATCGAATTGTATATCTTGAATACCGGCGCCTTGGTTACCGCTTGGTTGTTCTGCTAGAGACTGAAAGTTTGTAAGTATACGTTGTGGCTGACCACCGGGTGTAACTTTGACCAGCGAACCACTGTTACCAGCACAAATAGGCTGAAACAGTGTACTCGGAGATGGTTGGCAATTGCCGTTTCCTCCGATACCTGGCTCTGCTACGTAAAGAGTTCCATCAGGGCCAAAACTAACGCCCCGTGCATTACTGACTCCATCGACAATTGTCGTTAAGGTTGCAGCTTGTACAGATGGGATTTCACAAATAGCAGCAAAACAGAAAGTTACAGATGTAAGGACAAATGACTGGAGTTTCATAGCTTGGGAGATTGAGAGTATTAAGTCAGAATTCTGAATTCAGAAAAAATTTTTTAGGACTGGCAGCCAGTAAGGTTTTGGGGCTTTTTTCTTGTGCAAGTAACCAACGGCCAAAGCACCGATCGCTAATATGCCTAAAGCATTATTCGGTTCCGGAATAGACTTGAAACTTTCAATTTTGAGGACTTGCCCTTGACCAGGGCGATCGCCTCGATTGGTAATGTAAATTGCATCATCAAAACCAATTGTCAACGCGCTGGGTGATTCTAATCCATTGCCACTGAGGATGGTTGTACGAGTTCCATCAGGAGCTATCTTAATTAGAGAACCATCAAAATTACCCTTCCAAGCCGACTGATTGGCGTACTGCAAAGCATACAAATTACCTTTACTATCAAATTCCAAGTCTGTAAGTTGGGTAAAGCCATCAGCATAGATTGTTGGTAAACCATCAGCACCTATGCGATAGATTTTTGCTCCCCCCTCTGGAAAAGGAAAACCAGTAAATTGGCTGGCATAATAAGCACCATCGGGGCCTTTGGTCACACTTGAGGGTACTGCTTGAATGGGAAATTGCAATTGCGGTGTTTCGTTTAGAGATGGTACCTGCGATGGTTCATTGGATGGAGTCCCAGCAGGTGGAAAGATTGGGTTAGTCAATATGTCTTGAGGAAATGTGGCGATGGACTGCAAATTACTGCCATCAGTTTTTACACTTAGCAAGTTGTTTGCACCTGCATCAACCACAACCAAATTATTGTCATCAATGACAAAACCTAAGGGATTGCTATTTACATCTTTACCATCAGGATTCAGGGCAAGTTCATAGTTAGCTATGTCGGCAATACTTGTCCAGGAATTGGTTTTAAAATCGGGTGCAATGATTTTACCGAGGTCGGTGTTACCCAAATTGCGATCGCGAAAAACTGGATTAGCCCCATACCCCAAGAGAACATAAGGCTTACCTGTAGCATCAAATTTGATGTCACGAGGCCCAGCGCCTCCAGTACCATTTGGTAGTGCTAAGGAAGGAAGTCCAGTAAGGATACGTTCGGTTTTACCATTCCCAATCTTGGTAATTGCACCAGTTGTGCCATAGCATAAAGAATCACCCTGACCACTTGCTGGTGGAACACAACTTCCACTTCCCCCAATTCCCGCCTCCGTGACGTAAAGATTACCATCGGGGCCAAAACTTAAACCTCCTGCATTATCAAGACCCTCGGCGATTACTGAAAACGATCCAGCTTCCGCAGATTTTATTTCAGAAAAACCTACAACACAAAAAGTGAGGAAAGTAATAGTCAGTGGTTTCAGTTTCATGTGTTGCAATGTTGCTCGTTAGTACAGCTTTGGGTGAAATCGTGGGGAATTAAGGGTTAAAAATTAAACGCAAGAGTAACGCAGAATTTTTAATTAGTAACTAGTGGTTGTTGAATTTTGGGCAGATAACTCATTCCGCGATCGAATGATTGTAAGTTGCCTGCTTTGGCTTCTAACAAACGTTTAATATTCATGCTTTCAGCACCAAAATCTTCAATCTGAAGTTTGCCGTGGCTAACAGTTCCATCTGCTTTCCAAAATGTGATTCGATGCAGGATAAAACCAGAAGCTTCGGGATCGGCGAAAGCATAAGCGGTTGGAATCATTAAGGCTACAGAGCGCTGATAATATTCATAGTCTGGATAAAAGTATTCTTGTTCAACAAAGTAATATTTACTCAAACTATGTATTCGCACAGAAACTTTGACTTGCTGGTCATATTCATCTTTGAATTCACCTGAGTCTAGACTAATGTCGCCATTTGGTCGTAGTAGATGCGCCCACTCATCTATATTTCGTAAGTCTTTTAAATATTCAACTCCAATTTCAATTGGGGCATCAACATAGATGGTGTCAGTATCAATAAAGTAGCGTCCTTTAACCGCTTTGGTATGTCCAGCTTTGCGCTCTAAATTTCCTTTGAGAGAACGACATTCGGAAGTGTGTACTGTGTGAATTCCCTGCATAATCATCTGAGTTTGCCGTTTGGGATCGACAAAGCTTAACCAGTGAAAGTACACGCCCTTTTCGTCTGTCCCAGGCTCGATATAATCTGGAGGAAATAACAAGACGGGATAAACTTGAAAATATTTTTGATATTCTAACCCGCAGTGCCATTCAATACCGTAGAAAAGTTTATTGTCTAGTTTTTTAACGTGATAGTAGAGATTTTTGTGATAACCAGACGCAGTTCCTAGCCAAGTATCTTCGTCAATTTGCTCTTTCATCCGGCTATAAAGCGTCCATTCATCCAAGTTTTTTAAACTACAAAGGTAGTCAAAGGCAATCTCTGGTGAAGTTGCGATATAAGCTGATGTTGCAAACGTATTCTTTTCCATTGTTCACTCCTCATAACTAAGTAGTAGAAATTAACGATTAAGAATTCTAAATTCTGTATTCTTCTTTAAGCTGCGATCGCCTTATTTTTTCTACCCCTGGCAATCCTATCTTCTGCTAATTTTTTGGCAGCATCGTTAGTACTAATTCCCTGCTGTTTAGCAATATCAAAAATTGCTATTAATGTGTTATAAATGTTATGGACTTGCTTTAAGGCTTTTTCTTCGTCATAGCCAATCATTTCGTTGTAAACATTAATTAGTCCTCCAGCATTAATTACATAATCAGGGCTGTAAAGAATACCTTTTTTAATTATCATTTGACTGTGTAACTGCTCATTTTCTAATTGATTATTAGCTGCACCAGCAACAATACTAGCTCTGAGGAAAGGAATTGTATGGCTATTAAGAATCGCTCCTAAAGCACAGGGAGCAAAAACATCAACATCAAGAGAATAAATTTCGGAAGGTTCTACAACAGTTGCACCATAAAGCTGTTTGACTTCTTCTGCTTTTGCTGGATCGATATCGCTGACAAAAAGCTGAACATCATGTTCGTGTAAGTGACGGCAGAGATTTTTACCTACATTTCCTAAACCTTGAACTGCTACTTTCAGACCATCAAGTCTTTTAGTTTGCCAACGAAACTCTACAGCGGCTTTAATTCCGAGAAAAACTCCTAAAGATGTTATGGGAGCAGGGCCGCCAGATTTTTCTGATAGCCCAACAACATATTGAGTTTCTTGACCAATTGTCCGGACATCATCAGGGGTAATATTTACATCTTGTCCAGTAATAAAACGTCCATTGATACTGTTGACAAAACGTCCGTAAGCTCTCAACAAATCGTCTGTTTTATTTTCAGGATTAGCAATAATAACTGCTTTTCCTCCACCAGCCGGAATGTTCGCACATGCAGCTTTATATGTCATTCCACGACTTAGACGCAGGGCATCTTTTAAAGCGGCTTCTTCACTAACATAAGGAAATAGTCTTGTCGCTCCCATTGCTGGCCCCAAACTTGTGTCATGGATAGCAATAATCGCCTTAATTTCTGGATTTTTACCATGACAGAAAAGAACTTGTTCGTGGCCCATTTCTCTAACAGTTTCAAATAGCAGCATTTTGGTTTCTCAATCTTGATTTTGGGTTGATTCGCGCCATTTTTTTGTTTTAAGAAGGCAGGAGGCAGAGGGCAGAAGGCAGAAGGCAGAAGGTTCAATAAGATCGGGGATTCAACACCGTACTTAATTGGGGCCACCAAATTGAAAATTTGGTCGGGGTCTTAAACCCTTGTTCCCTTTGGTCACGGGCTCCAGAGCAGAAAACAGTATTCCTTCTGCCTTCTGCCTTCTGCCTGCTGCCTTCTGCCTTCTGCCTTTCTAGATAAATTCATACCAATTCATAAAATTCGCCAACAGATTCAAACCTTAAAACCTAGATGCAATCTGAATTTCTCAATTACGAATTACGAATTGGCATCAAGGCGGCAATCCTGCGGGTTCTCCGAAAGAAGTACCGCCAAGAGAAAGATGCTAATTAGAAGGCTGTTGAAGTCAAACTAAGGGAAATGAAACTGGTTTGGCTGGAGTTTGAGCGGGATTTGATTTAACTCCTTGTGCTGCCAAACTCTTATTACGTCCACCGGAGGGTGCTAGACGATCGCCATCTATGACAACATCAATCAAAAAAGGAACATTTGAAGCGATCGCTTGCTCTAATGCAGGTTCAATATCGGACTCTCTCACAACTACAATGGCTTCTGCTCCCATCCCCCGCGCAATCATGGCGAAGTTTGTCGGCGGCAGTGTTGCATCAGCACCTTTTAATCCCAAGATTTTCATACCTTGATGGCACATGTTGTAACGTGCATCGTTGAGTACTATCCAAATCGCCGGAATTTTGTATTTCACTGCTGTGCTGATTTCGTTATTCATCAGCATTGCGCCATCGCCGACAATACCCACGGCTTTGGTATTGTTCGCCAGTGCTGCACCTAACACTCCTGTGACGGCGTGACCCATTGCCCCGACTCCGGTGCTGACTCGGTAACGATTGGCTTGGGCAAATTCTAGTAAATGCGTTGACCAAGTAAATGAGTTACCACACTCCGCCATGACTATGGCATCGCTACCCTCAACAACAATCTTTTGAATTGCTGCCATCAATACTTCTGGTCGCACTGGATAGTCTACTTCTGGTGCTGGTGCGATCGCTTCGCGTTCCGGACGAGGAAAGGACAAATGTGCAAGAGGATTACCTGGTAAGTGCTGCAACAATTCTTGGAGATAAGCTTTGATGTCAGACCGAACACCGAAAGTTTCAACGTGTGGATAAGCTACACCTGGCACTTCTGGGTCAATATCTACATGGATAAAGCCTCTTTCGGGAACTAGCGCCGAACTCCAAAAGGAAGTCGGTTCGCCAAGGCGGGTTCCTAATACGAGTGTGTGTAGTGGAGGTTGTTGTTCCATGTAAGTCAACACAGAAGCGTGACCGCCTAGACCGGTGACACCCACGAACTGACGATGATCTTCGGGAAAGATGCCTTTCCCACGGGGCGAACACATGACGCCGGCTCCAGTTCTTTCGGCAAGCTGGCGGATTTCGTCTGCTGCGTCACGGGCACCGAAACCTACCCAAATGGCAAAGGGGCCAGATGATAATAACTCCAAAGATTTAGCGATCGCTTCACTAGAAGGAGTTACCCCAGAACGAGAAACATCTAGTTTGGGGAAGGCTACACCTTCAACTAAACTTGTCTGCACGGCGGTGGGAATGCTCAAATGAGCGACAAATCCCCCTGGTTGGGCTAAAGCTAGGGCTAGTTTACGAAAAATCTGCGGTAGTTGAGCCGCAGATTCAATGGTGATTGCATAGTTGAATAAGGCACCTGGGGTAAAAATTCCCCCACTGGGCAAGGTGTAGGTGCTGGTTTCTTGAATTGCCCAACGTCCGCGTTGCGGTGCGGAGGTGCAAGCTGAGAGCAAAATCACCTTTGCACCTTCGCCACGAGCCGCAAATAAACCGGTGAGGGCGTTGGTGATACCAGGGCCTGCTGTGGTGAAGACGACGCTGGGGCGATCGCTGGCAAAGTAAGCTTCTGTAGCCGCAAAGGCCGCTCCCGCTTCATGGCGGAAGTTCAACACCTCTATGTTGCTATTGGATAGGGCGCCCCAAAGGCTTGCCATCGCACCGCCAGCGACACCAAAGGCGTAGTTTACTCCCAAACTCACTAACATCTCGGCGATCGCATCTGCTACTGAGAGTATTGGCGGCGTTTCATGGTAGAAAAAAGGCTGAATTTCCCCATTCTTCTCTGATTCATCAACCTGATGGGAAATGTCAGATACAGATTCTACATATTTATTTGATGGAAATTCATTGTATGACTCAGGGGCAATTGGAGGAGAGTTTGAAGCTGTATAGTTTTGACTCATTGGTTTGCGGTAATTACATTAAAGTTACAGAAGGGCTGTTTCGTACAACCACAGCGCTGAAAATATTCAATACAATCAAATATGTATTTTTACAGTTATCAGCAAGCCTAGTGGATATTTAGAAACGGTTGATTGCTGCTGATTGATACTTGTGAGTGGATTACCAAAAAATTTTTGCAAAATATACAGCAATCAGGCTGTGCTTATACAAATCACAATAGAGGAGATAAATGCAGATGTGCAATCAAAAATCTTTTGATGAGCGTGTCAAATTTTTCGCTTCTATTGTGATGATTGCGGTAGTTAATATCGCGCTCAGCACATGCAAAGATAACTAAATGATGAGATTTAATATAACCAAGAGTAATCTGCAATGAAAAATCTTTTGATAAATGTGTCAAATTTTTTGCTTTTGTGGCGATAACTACAATATTTAATTATTTAGTCTGGAGGATTAATATCTGGCGATCGCGCATCACCATAGAGCGCTACATTTGACGATGAAAAATATTTTGATTTTGATGCACATCAAATCTGTTTTAGCTTCCGCATCAGCAAAACCACAACAGCTTGGCGATCGCTAAGGAGTTGGTGGAAATAAACATCACTATATCAATAAGATTAAAGTCTAAGAAGACAAGCCAGAGTAGCTTTAGCCTTTTTCATTACAAAAATTTATATACTTTATTGTAATCACGCTGGTTTAGGCGATGGCAATTTTATGAATCTCTTTAGAGGAAAATCAGGGATTACTGGTAGACAAGACTTTGAGTTCAAACAAGCTTCTAAGCTAATTGCTGTCTCTTGTTAAAAACCTATTTTTTATTTTTCGTTGCCCATAACTAGCCAAGATTATTATGTTGCCACTAAATATAGTTTGATTCAATGTATTTTAAAAACAAAAACATAATTTCTTAATTTTTTATATTTCCTTTGATAGATGACTAAGCAAGAAGTACAAAACCTTTTATTGAGTATATCCTTTATGAGGCATGACTTAGCAATATGGGCAATATATGTAAGAAATTTTTCAATAGGCAAATGAATAATGTAAAAAAAATAACATCTAATCTTATATAGCTGAATACAAATGTATTTCTTGAGACAGATGACTCGAAACATTCTTCTATAGTTAAATCCCTGAGGACGTAAGTTAAGATAAATTAAGAAAATGAATTCATGAGTAGCCCAGCCAAGCAGGGCAAATTCATTCAGGACTTAAGCACTCAGATCCCCCAACCCCCTTAAAAAGGGGGCTTTAGAAGTTCCCCCCTTTTGAAGGGGGGCTAGGGGGGATCTAGGTTTCAGGCTTCAGTGCGTAAGTTTTATCATTTATGTTGATAATCAAATGACTCCACACTACTACAGCATTTCAACAAGAGGCTACGCCTAGCTTGTTTTTTTGCGGAGTATGTGTAATTCAAAATTCTGAAACCTTATTTGTAAGTTTTTTAGCAATTTTGTAAATTGTTTGAAGTCGGGTATGACTGATGTATTTATGTCGTTGGGTACTAGTTAAATCTGATATTAGGCTTTAAATATAAAATATCTTTTTAATTTAGAAGATTAAGGAGCTTCACTCTTATCTAATAAACCCTCTTGACAAATCTTGATTTGATTTGCCTACATTTGATATGAAGATAAAAAGCTTTTGAACTCAAAAATAAACTCCAACTATTTCAGTTCTTCGAGGCAATTATCGTTAAATTGTTCACTTTTTATAGGTTTTATTGTTATGATAACTTTTGTAAAGTTCATGAGTAATTTTATCTAATCTGCAAACTACTTTGATTGTCAGCAGCTTAAACTGCACTAGGAATTTAAGGAAATTGGGATTGTTAGCTCATTAGCAGCTATGGTGCTGATTAATTAAAAGGAGTAAGTTAAAGATATGAATTCTGGCGATCCTACATTAACTACATCCAATACACAGTGGCCTCTGGAGCCAGAAGTAGAGATGAAGTTTGCTCACTTCCTAATAAATCGCTCTGTAGATGCTGCCTTCTGTTTAGGAGAAAATGCACAGTTTCTATACGTCAATGATACTACATGTCAGATAACTGAGTATTCCCGTAAGGAACTACTTTCAATGACACTGGCTGATATAGATGTAGACTTTTTTCTACACAATTGGTCAGAGATTAGAACGCAAAATTCCCTTACCTTTAAATCTCGGTATCGGACAAAGGAAGGTCGGATATTTTTAGCAGAAATATCCATTACTTATGTCAAATATCAAGATATGGAATTTAGCTGTGCTTTTGTTCGCGAGAAAACTGATGAAATAGTAGAATTAAGCGTCCAAAAGTGGACTGATGGATTAAAGGGTGCTAAAGACTATTTACAACAGGAAATTTCTGAACTCAAGGCCAAAGAAATAGAATTAGAAGCATCTCTATCTTTACTTCGCTCTACCCTTGAATCTACTGCCATTGGGATTGTTGTAGTTAACTTTGAGGGAGATATTCTGAGCTTGAATCAGAAATTTCTAGATATGTGGCAGATCCCAGAGTCTCTAATACTATCTAAAAAATGTCCTCAATGCAAAACATTTTTTGAGAACCAACTTAAAGATCCGCAAGCTTTTAATCGACTTGTTTGGGAAGTATCTAGCCAATCTGATTTCGAGAGCTATGACATTCTAGAGTTAAAAGATGGTAGAGTTTTTGCACACTACTCCAAACCTCACTTGCTTGAAGGCAAAATTATTGGTAGAGTCTGGAGTATTTGGGACATTACTGAATCTAAACGAACAGAAGAAGCATTACGGCTCAATGCGGCTAGATTTCAGACTTTAGCAGAAACAACAGATGCTAGCACTTTCTTAATTCAAGGTACGCGGCTTTGCTACATAAATCCAGCAGTAGAGCAACTTACTGGCTATACAAAAGAAGAACTATTAACAGGCTTTGATTTGCGGCGACTAATTAAGAGCAAAAAACGCAGACAGGTACGTAACCAAAGTGAAGCAGCTAAATTTGAATATCAAGAGATGAATATTCTCACAAAAAACGGTACGGAACGCTGGCTAGCTTGTGCAGTTGCAACCCTGGATGGAGTCCTAGATTTTGGTGGAAAACCAGTTGAAATGATTGCAGGTATTGATATTACTGATTACAAATATGCACAATTAAACCTTAACCAAGCTTTAGAAAAAGCAAAACAATTAAGCGAACTTAGAGCCAGTTTTCTTTCTATGGTCTGCCATCAATTCCGCAATCCGTTGAATATTGTTTCATTTTCTAATAGTTTATTAAAAGAAGAAGTAGACAAACGTACACAGAAGAAAATACAACCACTCCTCGATCACATTGAAAAAGCGACTGAAGAACTCAGCCAGATGTTAGATGATATTTTGTTCTTCTCTAAGGCAGAATCAGCAAAACTAAGTTTTAAGCCGAAACCGCTTGATTTAGTTGAATTTTGTGATGATTTAGTTGCACAAATGCAGATGAATGTTAATAAAATTAAGATAAATTTCATCAGCCAACATAATTCTCTAATAGCTTGTATAGACAAAAAACTATTAGAACCGATTTTGAAGAATTTGCTAGATAATGCAGTTAAGTATTCTGGCTCTAATTCAGCAGTTGATTTGAAGCTATTGTGCAATAAGGAGAAAGTAATTTTTCAGGTCAAAGATAGAGGTATGGGGATTTCTCTAGGGGATCAACAACGGCTATTTGAGCCTTTTTTCCGAGGTAGTAATGTTGATAATATACCTGGTACTGGTCTAGGGCTATCGATTCTTAAAACTCTTGTAGACTTACATCAAGGTCAAGTTTCTGTAGAAAGCGAAGTTGGTGTGGGAAGTACCTTTACTGTGATGTTACCACTAATCAAATCAAAGTCTATTAATTCTAAGTTATAAGTGTTGAATCAAAATAATTATTATTTAAGTATTTAATATTTATAACTTTCAAAAAGGAAATTAATATCATTTGTATTTACACATTTAGGAAAGAGTCTAATAATTATCTAGCGCAAAGAGTTTTGGTGAGAGGAAATTATGTACCAATCGTCAAAGAAAATTCTTGTTATCGAAGATGATAACATTACCCGCAATCTTTATTTAAAAGGTCTGAATGCTAAAGGTTTTGATACGATAGCTGCTGATAATGGTCATGCTGGTATTCAAGAAGCACAAGAGCATATACCCGATTTAGTAATTTGTGATATCACGATGCCCGATATGGATGGTTATAGCGTTTTAACTGCGCTACGCCAAAATCCTCTGACAGCGATTATTCCCTTAATTTTTCTGACTGGTAGTAGCACCAAAGCAGATGTTCGTAAAGCTATGGAATTGGGGGCAGATGATTATCTTACCAAACCCTCTACACTAGATGAATTGCTCAGAGCGATCGCTAGCCGACTGCAAAAGCAAGCTAATCTCCAATACTGGTGTACGGTTCAATTGGAGAAGCCTGCAAAATCAGTATTTGTAGATGATAATACTACAGCGATCGCTGAAAATTTTAATGTTGGCGTTGGCGAAACCTCTTGTAGAGAAGCCTCTTGTCAAGAAACCATTATCTTTGCGAAATCCATCTTTCCTCGCATTCCCCAATTAAAAGAAGTTTTCGACTTCATCGAAGCCCATTATCATCAAGGAATTACTTTGTGTGATGTAGCTGAAGCAGTTGGCTACTCGCCGGCTTACTTAACTAACCGAGTAGCAAGACAGACAGGAGAAACTGTTAACTCATGGATTGTTAAACGTCGGATGGCAGGAGCGCGTTTCTTGCTCCAAAATAATAACCAGACCATAGAGAAAATTGCCAAAGCATTGGGCTATCAAGATGTATCTCATTTCTCCCGCCAGTTTCGCCAACATCATGGCTTGCCTCCCCAGGCTTGGCGCAAAGAACATCAGGCTGTATCAGAAAAAGAGTTAAAGGTATTTGAAACGGTTACTCAATGAACAGCCCAGTCGCTTCTCTAGAAGACACTCTTGCTAGCTTGCTTAAGAGTAAGGGTAGGCTCTAATTAAAAATTAAAAATTAAACATTAGACTTCTTGCAAAAGTCCTTATTCTTGGTTTCTTCTTTGCGTCTTTGCGTCTTTGCGTGAGACAAAAAGATATTTATGCAAGAGGTCTATTAAAGAGTTGGGAGTGGGGGATTAAATCCACCACTGATTGATTGTAGACGGGTGAATGAAATTTGCTGGAAGGCTATACTCAGAATTAATTCAAAAATTTCTCTATTCTTTCTCAGTTAATTATGAATTTTGCATTTTTAATTCAAAAAAGTTACTTGACCATACTTAGGTTAATGGTTTTTCAACCTCTTCCTGTGTTTCTGTTGTAGCTTGTTCTGGTCGTGCAGACATCATTTGTTTTTGTTGTTCTTGTAACCAAGCTTCAAACAGTTCATTCAGTAGGCGGGCTTTCATGCTTTCATCCAATTGTGCAGGGATAAATTTTTCTAGCCGCAAAATCACAAACCATTCAGCGATGCGAGTAGGAGGTAATATTTGTCCTGGTTGACTGCTAGAGAGCATTTGCACCATCACTGGATGCAGTGCATTTAGTTCTACTGGGCCTACTAAACCGCCAGTTTGCGCTTCTGGCCCAAGTGAATATTCCCGTGCCAAGTCAGCAAAAGAGTTTTCTTTTGCTTGAATGCGAAAGTAAAGTTCTTGAGCAATTCCTACATCCTGGGTTCGCAGTAAGGAATAAATTACTTTGTCGAGTTTTGCCTTGGACTGAAAAAAGTACGCCTCCAGTTTATTGCCCCAAGTGGCTTGCTTAAATTTTTCAATTTTCAGCTTTCGAGTGGTAACCGCTTCTAGTTGTTCATAACTCAGACCCTGACGCGCCATCCAAGCTTGGATGTCTTCTTCATTTTTCAACTGTTTTTCAGCGTAAAACTGCTGTTTAGCTTGGGCTACTTCTTCAGGTGTCAGTTCTATTGCCACATTGGCGGAGCGTGAGGTTTGCTCAATTGCCTCATCAACGATCAATTCCCGCTGCAATTGTGGCAGCATTTGATAACTAGCTAGTAAAGATATCAGTTCACTAGCTGCGATTTTACGATTACCGATTTGGAGCGCTTCAGTCATTAGCTTTAATGTATTTCAAAGAATATCTTGTTTGTCAAAGAAGCTATGCTGTAGCCGATTTGTTGGAAACTTTTGCCTTAGTCCCACTAAATCAGGTACGCTAACCTCAATTTCAGAATAATTAAATAGTAATTTGCTAACATACTTTAAAATATACAATTTCTATAAGTTTTTATCAAAGATTCTACGTAAAAACTACCAGATTATAAACCAATACGCTTGGTGTTAAGGAAAATTGTAGGTTGGGTTGTAGCTTGCTCGTATTGTAGGGGTACGAAGTGAAACCCAACAAAGCACCTAATATGTTGGGTTACCCTCCGGGAAGCCGCCTTTGGCGTCTACGTTCCTCAAACGCCACTTGCTACCCTGCGGTTTCTCCGAAGGAGTACAAGCCGGGAAACCCGTCCAACGCAGTGGCTCCCCAACCTACAGGAGTTTAATTTTTAGTCTTAACCCAAGCGTATTGGATTATAAACAAGAAGTTAAAACGCATCTAGTAGTGTTCAATTTTATTAAGATTTATTAAAAATTTTCACAAACGGAAAAAGGCAGCATCTGGAATGCTGCCTTTTTCTATGAGGAATTTACGCATTTTGCAGCCAAAGAATCGAACGTCTACAACGACTCTAAGTAGCTCAGAAGGTCTGCCATTTCTTGGGCACTAGGCTGGAACTTTGGCATTGGGGGCGTGTCGCCACTAATGACTTGGTGAATCAGTCCATACCGAGACTTGTGCTTCGATACAGCTTGCAAACTAGGCCCCACTCGCCCATCTGCTTCCAAGCCATGACAACCAGCACAATTAATTTGAAAGATAGCATGTCCTTGAATTGGGTTTCCTGTTAGGGACAAAACGCTCTTGACATAGGGATCGGAGGCTTGAACCAAGTGAAAACCAAAAAAGACCAAGGGCACTGCTAGCACGATGCTCAGCACCAATAAAATGATGCGCTGAATCAAAATTTCCGGTTTGGTAATCTGATTATCCAAAAGGTTTGCTGTAAAAGTTTAGGTGTGCTAAAAAGTTTTCATTTCCTACACATAGCTTAAAAGTTCTTGATTGTGTCTGCAAGCACACCAAGACGATTTTAATATGGCCAGTCGTCCTAAAACGCTTTAGGGCAGAGGATTCATACCAAATTTGGTAAAATCAAAAACGGGAAACAAATATTGAATAATTGCACAGGAGACTTACAGTGGTTGAACCCCTGCTCTCAGGTATTGTCCTTGGTCTAGTTTTCGTCACCCTCGGCGGACTGTTTTACGCTGCTTATAAGCAATACAAACGCCCCAACCAGCTGGGAGGGTGAAGGCTGGTTAGTTAGGAGTAGAGACGCGATTAATCGCGTCTGTACAAGAATTAGGAGTTAGAATTCTTCCCCTGCTCCCCTGCTCCCTCGTCTTCCCCATCCCCCTCGCTCCGAATTCTGTAAAAAGTAAGTGATGTGTTGCCGTAAGTTTTTTGGCGGCAAATTTCCCAAGTGGGAATCTCTGGCGATGTCCAATCTTGTGAAGCGTGTTCAACTGCGATTTCGCCGTTAGGATCTAAAAGTTGATGTTGGGCGATCGCTACTAAAACTGGCTCATACAATCCACTCGCATAAGGTGGATCGAAGTAGATGCGATCGAATTGTTTGCCTGATAACGTTTTTAACTGCCCAATAATATCTCCTCGCAGTACCCGAAATTCTTGTTCGGCACTAGCTAAGATCTGCCAATTTTCGCTAATTGTGGCACAGGCTCGGCTCGATTTTTCGATTCCCACGACTAAAGCAGCTCCTCTACACAAAGCCTCTGCGCCCATTGAACCAGTACCAGCGCATAAATCTAGCCAGTGGCAACCTGTAATTTTTCCCTGCCAAATGTTAAAGACTGCCTCCCTTACTCTAGCACTAGTAGGTCTAGTCTCTTTCCCTGGTAAAGTTTTTAGCTGGCGATTACCGTAAATTCTCAGACTCATTGGTCGTTAGTCATTAGTCATTAGTCATTGGTCATTAGTCATTGGTTATTGGTCATTAGTCATTGGTCATTGGTTATTGTTAACTAACAAAGCACAAAGAAACGAATGACAAAGGACAAAGGACAAATGACAAAGGACAAAAATAATTAGGCAGGAATTTTTTCCCGTACTTGAGCAACAAAATTAGACAAGATTTGCAATCCAATATTAGAAGATTTTTCGGGGTGAAATTGGACAGCCATCAGGTTTTCACGGGCGATGGCAGCTGTTACAGTTTGAGTACCGTGGGTGACGGTTGCTGCACGAATTTGATCTTCTATTGGATCGACATAGTAGGAATGAACAAAATACACCCAAGGATTTGACGGCAAATGCTCCCACAAAAGACTTTTTGGTTGAGTCACTTGCAGTTGATTCCAACCCATATGAGGAATAGTAATATCTGGTTCGGGACGAAACCGCCGTACTTTTCCTTTGATAATTCCCAGTCCTGGTTGGATACCTTCTGCACTTGATTCAAAGAGAATTTGCAGTCCCAAACAGATGCCCAAAAAAGGTTTGCCGGATGCGATCGCATCTTTGATCGGTTGTTCTAAACCACGCGATCTTAAATGTTGTACTGCGGGATCAAATGCTCCCACTCCCGGCAAAACTATTGCATCTGCTTGTTCTAATTCCTTTGCAGAATAAGTAACATTAGGAGTTGCCCCGGCTTTTTCCAAACCTTTGCAGACTGAGTGCAAATTTCCCATCTCGTAGTCTACGACCGCAATCACTGGCATCTACCTGCTCCTTGTAAAATTATTATGGAGGGTTTTTCTATTCTAAATAATATTCCTATTGTAAATAATATTTGTTATGCAGAAAAGAATTCTATTAACTTCTTTTGACACTTGGCTGACCGATCAACAATCAAATTCATCTGATGATTTATTAATAGAAGTTACGAAACTTCAGCTGATTCCCCATGATTTAACTTTTTTGCGGTCGTTACCCGTAGATGTGCAACAGGCCAGTTCCCTGGTAATTGAAAAAATCAATGCAATCCAACCTGATTACATCATTTGTTGTGGCATGGCTGCCAGTCGGACAAAATTAAGTGTAGAATTAACCGCCAGCTGTGGTGAAAGTGTTTTGCACACAGATGTTGATTTAGAAAAATTAGTCGCCGAAGCAGTGGCAATTGACATTAGCGACGACTGCGGTAAATTTGTTTGCGAAGGTCTTTACTATTCGGTCTTAGACTACTTAAACCAAAACCAACTACCAGCGCGTTGTATCTTTGTTCACGTTCCGGTTCTAAATCCAGAAAATTTGAGTGCCATTTTGGCTGATTTCTTATTAATTATTAACAATCTGGCACTTTCATCAAGTTGTTAGTGTCTGTATGTTCAAAGTGTTACCTAAGTATATGTTGCCATTTTTACTAAGTTTTCCCATAGCCCAATCCACACCTGTTACACCACCACCTCAAGAAGTCGTTCAATCACAACAAGTACGACCTTTACCGGGTAAGTTAGATACGGTGCCAACTTTTAACAGCAATAGTCCAGAATTGGTTTTAAAAGAAGGAATTTTACTTTCAACTTTTCCACCAAAAGACAAAAAATTTCCCACAGCACATCTAAATTTTCCCTTTCGAGGACGATTTGATATTTTTGCTCATCATGTAGCTAAAGCTGAACCACCAGAAAATTTACGTTCTCTTTATCTGGGGATAATGTTGCATAACCCCGGTTCCCAGTCGGTAAAGGTAAATATTTTCCAGGCAGCGAGTTATTTAAGCCAGCCCGATGCACCATTTATTGAGTTACCATCCTTTACCCCAAATCCTTTAGGAAAAATTTTTGCTGGCCCTGGCGATCGCGTGATGACTGATATATTAAGAGGACAACGACAAAATATTTTCCCTGCCCAAATTGAAATTCCACCAGGGCAAAGTCGGATGTTACTAAATTTACCAATTCCGGTGCAGGGATTGACGCCGCCTCTCAATGGTCGGTCTACTTTGATACGGTTGCAAAGTAATGGCCGTGTCTATGCAGCTAGTCTAGCCATGTTTGCCCCTACAAATCCTGATGGTGGGGAACGTGCGCCGACTTTGGAAGAGTGGGAAAATCTACTAAATAATGGTGATTTGTCTACCCCACGGGATAAAACTCCCACTCCTTTAGAAGAAACTGACAAGCCAATAATTTATGGGCGTGTTGCTGGAGTGGTTGCTGGTACCCAATGGCGAGCCTTATTAGTAGATAATCCTAAAGCTAGGTATTTGACTATTCCCCAACCCGGCCAAATGTTTTCCTATGCTCTGAGTACCCTGCATCGTGGTACCTTAGGAACTAATCAAATTCAAAGTGGTAAGATGCTGGTGCGCTACCCTGACACTGCATATCGCGCACATGGCAACTATGGGATTCAATATAGTTTGAAGTTGCCGTTATATAACAATACCCAAAGTCCTCAAACAGTGAGTGTATCAATACAAACTCCGCTAAAAGAGGATCGGTTAGTTCAGCCAGGGTTACGCTTTTTGAGTACACCAGCGCGTCAAGTCTTCTTTCGAGGAACAGTGCGGATACGTTATAAAAACGAGCAAAATCAGCCAAAAACAGAGTTTGTACATTTAGTACAAAAGCGGGGTCAACCAGGAGAACCCTTAGTTTCATTAAACATGAAAGCTGGCGATCGCTCTTTAGTAGAAGTAGACTTTCTCTATCCACCTGATGCTACACCACCGCAAGTATTAACAGTTTCAACTCAGGGTGGAAATCGGTAATGATTAAAAGGCAATAGGCAAGAAGGCAATAGGGCAATCTTCATAGTTATAGGAGTTAAAGCATAGTTTAACGTGAATTCGATGTACAGGATTTTGACCTCACTTTTGGGTAGACAAATACCAATCCATCCCAAAATCATATCTTTCTTTATTTGTCAATACCTGCTAGGCATCATCACCGTGAAATTACCTCTAGAAATAGCTTTCACCTTTGTTAAGAAAGATGTGACTAATAGATAGCCTACCAGGAGAGGGAGGAGTAAGGAAAAATTAGGCTTTTTGCTCCCCTCTCCTTGAAGGAGAGGGACTGGGGGTGAGGTCATTACGTTTTTTTAGGTTTAGTTACTTATTAAAAGTATTGACTAATATGGTAGTCAATGAATTCGCTGCAAGTTAACCACTTATCTTGGGGAAACACTAACTTTTTAGTCATAGCCATAACCTGATTCAGGAAATTGATATAGTCATCGCCTTGCAAAACTAACTCATCACCTGTTATGTGGTCGGTTAACACTACAGACTGACCTACTTTCATGTATGTGTATCGTTGCATAAGTTGTTGCGCTAGTGGTTGTTCAGTTTAAGTAGCCGCTTTGTAGCTATAAATTTGGACACCAAAACCCTAACCCTTCCGCAGTCACCTGAAAAATTTTCGATGAAATTTCAAAGCAAAATTCAGGATTCTCTAAGTCAAAATTGGTAAATTACAGCCTTTTTCATGTATTTAAACCACATCTGTCGTAGAGGTGCAAGTCCTTGTGCCTCTAACGCTTTGAAACTGAAGTACATAACTTCAGTTTATTTTCAATGCCTGTATATTGCTAATACGTTGATGTGTAGCTTTTCCCCTTGTTTTTGTTACTGTTTCTAATTGCTTATTTATAGCCAGGAAGGATATTGTCAAACTGAATCATATCAGACCAATATTGCGATCGCTGATAGATATAAAACATAATTTCGTTTGAAATCCAACCATGAAACTTTAATCTTGGCTTAACCTTTGAGTTCCTTAACTCAACTTCCAACAAGCTCTAAGCCTCTCTTGTTTAATTAGATTTACAGCAGATTTTAAGGAAAATGAAGTACAGTATTTAGGTCTGAAAGCTAGACAGAGAGCCGCTAATAATTCTGAATTATACTGCCGTTTGAAGTAGAGAGTTATTTTGATAATAGACTATGCAGACTAATTTAGTAAATAAAATGTTCCAACTTTTTTCACCATTTTTTTTGTGATTAATGAAACTTCGATAAATACTTTGGGAATAATAAATCATGCTGAAGAAACATTTTAAATGAATCTCAGCACACTAGGTGTGTCTTTTTCTCGGCGATTACAGGAGCAAATTGTTCATGAAAGTAAGTTCATCAGGGGCTAAGCTGGGTAGTGCAATTGTTAGCAGTACTTGTTTAACCGCAGCCATTATTGGTTTGGGCAGTTCCGGTGCTTTTGCGGCTCAATTCATTACAATTAAAACCACTGGTACATTATCCGGAACTATCGAACTCCCCAGAAATAATCCCAATTTCAATAACAGTATTACTCGTATTGATACTGATGAGACTGGAACTTATTACCGGAACTTAGGTACTACTAATAATCCTAATTACGTTCCTGTGTATCAATCAGACTATTTGCAGGTAGAAACACGTTCTGATGGAAGTCTGCATTACTTCGTTGACTTTAAAGGTATTCCTTTTGTCTCCTTCGATGGTGTTTTGGCATCGCCGGTTCTTTCTGGTGGTCAGTTGACTCCCTTCAAATACCAAGGACAATTGGCAGGAATAACATTTCAGGGAGTAGTTCAAGACGAATTTAATTTCATTAAAGCCTTTTACGCTGGTACTGTCACCGACCCAGACACCGGAAAACAGTATCAGGGCACTTTTGAAGTTTATGGCTATGGCGAACGATATAGCGATCGCAATGGTAGTTTAACTCCCACAGTCTTTGATTTCCAATCCGATATTCCCGGTTCGCCAACCATAACATCTTTAACTTTGACTAACACCCCCTTGAAACATTTGAATATCAAAGTACCCATACCTGTGGAAGAAACTTCTGTCCCAGAACCCGCTAGTATTTTTGGAACCTTCATAGCGGCTGCTTTTGGTATCATCCTCAAAAAGAAAAAGGACTTAGCAAAGTGTTGAGTTAGGAGTTAGGAGTTAGGAGTTAGAAGTTAGGAGTTAGGAGTTAAAAGTTATCCTCCCCATTTCCTCACTCCCTTCTACTCCATACCCTTTTGCTTAAACATTGCCATTAATTTACGCTTACGAGTGTGGGTTTGCATCAAATTTTCTCGATAGCTTAACCAGTCAGCCTTTCTCCCAGATTCCAAGTAAGCAACACGCGCTTTTTTTAGCCATTCCACGGCATAGTAGTAGTATTCTGCTTTACCTGCATCCATAATTTTTTCAGCACGATTACAGGCATTGGCAATTACCCAACTAGGATTATGGGGAATAGCAGCATCCATAACTCGGTGAATTAACTCAGAATAATAAGAACTAAGTTCACTAACGATCGCAATTGCATCATCAATTAGCCCCTCGTGCAATAAAATATCCACTTTGGCTGATTCTGTTCCCCAACCACCATAACTACGGATGATTCTGAGCAAATCTGTTTTGACAGTTTCCCAGTTTTCGCCAGCTAATTCTTGCATCTTTTGATAGTCCGAAAACGAGGGTTTGACTTGGAAAGCCGCCTTGATTGCTAATAAAGCAGCTTCATCATTACCCAATTCAACAGCTAAATCACTTGTCCAAGTTCCTAACTCATGCTGACAATTACCTGGTAAATTTAATCCACTTTGGGCGATATCTAATGCTTGCTGTAATGCTCCCTTGTCGGTGAGTGTTTTCGCTAAGGCAAAAGCTTCTTCCTTCGAGTTCATCTGAGTTTGGGCAGCATTGATGGCTTCTTCTACTCTGCCTAAACGCCCCAGCATTGTGAGATATTGCTCGGTTTGCCCTTCTGCTTGGGCCAAATACAGATATTCTTGGTAACGTTCCTGACGTTCGAGGATTTTGAGGCGAATTAGTGCCAAATCGTCTGCAT
This sequence comes from Nostoc sp. ATCC 43529, assembly GCA_003326205.1. Lineage (GTDB taxonomy): Bacteria > Cyanobacteriota > Cyanobacteriia > Cyanobacteriales > Nostocaceae > Nostoc. The sequence goes on along the minus strand of LWTK01000030.1, from coordinate 185,945 downwards.
AGTCTGGTACATCTTCTTCCCAAGCTCCTCTTTCGGTAATATTACCTTGGAGAACTTCCACCAGGGGTGGATAATCCCAACCTTGGCGTAAAGCCTCCATAATCAGGCCAAAATCAGCATTCCATTCGTCTTGCCATGCTTCTAAATTTATTTGAATATCAACTTTTTCGTCTGGGGTGAGTTCGGCGGCGAGAATTGCTTCACACCAAGCGTAATTTAATTCCTGAACAATTTCATCATTTTGGGCACCGTATTCTGCGACATCGTGCCAATTTTCCACACAGGTAGAGGTAATCGCCTCTAAAATAGCGATCGCATTTTCAGCCTCTCCTCGTTCGCTAAAATCTACGGCAGTTTGCACCAGATTCAGTAATTCTTCAGTAATCAGGTCTTCTTCGTAACCTTGCTCGAAAGAGTACACAGCGTTGCAAATAATCTGTCGCACTTCCCGCCGAAAGGGAGCTAGATCGATAGTACTGCGCCGCAGGCGTTTGGTACTTTTTTGCTGAACAACAGGAGCAATCATCCAACTAACACGCCGGTCGATCGCCTCAATCAGCCCTGGGTATTCTGCTACTAAATCTTGCACTAGCCTTTGAGTTTGGACAGGATCTAAGCGATCGAGTAATTCTTCCAAAGTCGGACGCTGTTCAATGTGTTCTGAGTGACGCGCACAGACGAGCATCGTCGCCACAATATGTTTGCACCACCCATCAAAGTTGTATGCACAGGTGCAGTTGACAGAAGTTAATCCACTACTATCAAAATTCAGGCTGACATGATAAGGTCTGGCTTCACTACCTACAACATCTGCCTGAAGCAGACCACCACGTTGGGTGATAGCATTGACAGCGCCAGCCTGATAATATGCCTCGCCCCGCTGGAAAGATTTGGCATTGGCATGACGACGGATAGTAAACTCACTAATTTGGGGAATAGACATCGGGCGATCGCCTACGTAAATCCTCTGGATGAATCCAGCTTAGGTCTTAAACTAAGGCCATGTAAAGAATGCATGACTAACTGTATGTGAGTAGAGACGTTGGAATTAAACGTCTCTATAACTGTTGACTGCAAACAGTGGGATATTTTTTGATTTGGAAGTCACAAACTAACTTTTGCGACTTCCAAAAGCTTGTTTATAGCAGTAGCCACTGAGATTATGTTAAACATTCGCATCAAGAAACTTTCGCAAGCCTGTTGCCTATTCCCTGTTCCCTGCTATACGAGTCGCAAAATTTTTTATCAAAATTTCTTGCACAATTAAGTAGAACATCTGCAAAAAACCAAAGTATGTTAATAAAGGTTAAGTGAACTAAAACCCTCTTCCCTCCTGCCTCCTGCCTGAACCTAATGATAAATATTCACACCGGCCTACTTAGTTACTTTCCAGAACAATAGCTATTAATTTCCTTGACTATTGAACTTTCTTCCTGACCACTCTTTTGTAGAGATGTCAAAGATTTCTTTGCTGCTGGGAGATTCTTTTTATCTATAGCTGTTGCTGCATTCTTCAATTCTTTAGTGATGTCTTGATAAAGTGTGAGGAAACGTCCTTGAAAACCTTGGAGTTTCTCATCTTTAATTTCTAATGCTTTCATTTCTTGGGTAAGTGGGTCTATCTTGCCGGCGAGTTCAGTTAAAGCTTTAGAACCTTTTGCTGGATTGGGATTTTTACCGAATTCCTGACCTAAAGCGGAAGCTTGATTGGCAACTTTGATAATTTTGTTACATTGGGCAACTTTACTTTCTCCACAACTTGCAAATAATAATGCGATCGCAGCTGTGGCTGAAAGTATAAAAGTTTTCTTAACTACATGTTGCATAGGTTCCATATTCTCCGACTATATTTTGCTAATGTTGGGCAAAGGAAATTGATAGTCAGCAAAAATACTTTTCTTTTTTTCAAAAATCTCTATTTCTGCTACTGATATCGCGTCCGGCTAATCACTTATGATTCAAATCTCTGTGCCTCAAGGCATCAGCCTAAATAATAAGTATTCAATCGGACATGATATGACTTTTATATCCCTGCTACTTTATACTGCATTTTTTCGCAGATGTGTATGTAATTACACTGAAAATAATAAATTTATTCTGTAAATTTTGGCATTAACTTCAATGTCGCAGTAGTATTTGCTGCAACATTCGTTTTTTGCCACAGCATGGGGTGGTATTCAATCTGACACCAGGGATCGACCATATCTTTGTAATGTCGATGGAACGCATGACCTGATTGTCCGGGGGTGTGAATGCCCAATGAATTATCTAAATTTCCCAAATCTACAATCATCCGCAATGAAGGAATATCCGTCACTTCAAAGGATTGATTAGCCTTCCAGCGGTTAGCATTAACTGTTTCGCCATTACCAGCCGTGGCAAAAGCGCCGCGATTGAACAAAGCTTCAATTGGTGCAACCCCAGATTTACCCAAGGTAGCATGACGGAAAGTGACAGTATGTAGTTTGCCCCAATTCCAGTTTTTCGGGTCTTTACCTTGAATGCGTTCTAGTTCATCTACGGCTTTTGTGAAGGATTCTTGAAGGATTTGGTCGCGGTTCTCAATTTTTGGGGTGTTGCGATTATCCCACCAAGAACTATTTGGTTGTTTGACCAAATTTGCCACCACAGCATACCAGCGATCGCCCCCGCTGGGAAAGTACCTTTTAGGCAACTGGTCGTGAAATGTATCTGCCAGTAAGTGTTTCCAGAATACTTCAAACAAAGCCGCAGCTGGCGATGTCATTCCCAACTGCAAATCCCAATTTTGCAGCAGTTTTTGGGCTGCTTGCAAACGGGGTGTATCAAATGCCATCGATTGCAGTAATGGTACTAGTGTTTGGGCATTGAGATTGCGATCGCTACCTTGTATCTGCTGCACATCCTTCAAAGAAATCGCCTCGGTTTTTTGTAAAATCATCTCAACAATCTGCTTTGCCCGATAGCCATAAACCCAGTCTGCGGTAATTAAATACGGATATTCACGGGAAACTAAATTATTAGCACTAGCAATAAAACCTTCGGTCGGATTGAAACTTTTGGGTAGTTCCTCAAAATCAATATACCCTTGCCATTCATAATCATCCGTCCAACCAGGAACCGGATAACGCCCATCCCCCTTGGTTCGGATGGGGAATTTACCTGGCATTTGGTATCCAATATTGCCATCAATGTCAGCGTAGACCAAATTTTGGGCAGGAACATCATAATTCTTGGCAGCTGTGCGAAATTCCTGCCAATTTTGGGCGCGATTGATTTCGGGGATAGCATAGCCTAGCTTAGAAGGTGCCAATGCTGTCCAGCGCAAAGCTACGGCGTAATTTTGCGGCAATTCTAGCGGCTGACTAGGTTGTAACTGCTGGAGATTGGGCGAAACATCAGAGAGAATCGGCCCGTGTCGCGTGTAGCGAACTGTTTGCACAATTGGCTGACTTCCTGCAACTTGAATCGTCTCCTTCACAAGTTCCATATCAACCCATTTGCCATTGACCTCATACTGGTTGGGGTTTTTCGGGTTGATTTTCTCGATGTATAAATCCATCACATCAGATTGAACATTGGTGACACCCCAAGCAATGCGATCGCTATGACCTATAATTACCCCAATCATCCCTGCAAAGGAAAAACCAGCAACGTTGTAAGGACATTCTGCACTCTTAGACGTGCAATGCAAACCAACCTCATACCAAATCGAGGGAATTTGCACGCCCAAATGTGGGTCATTCGCCAAAATCGGCTTACCTGTGGTTGTGCGCTTACCAGATATCACCCAGTTATTTGAACCAATACCAATACCCGTAGAACCAATTAGTTTTTCCAAAGCCATCATCGGCTGATTAATTGAATCTAAAGCCGTGAAGACATTTGGAAGTTGCTGAATTGACATATCAACTCTTGTTTCTACCTTTGCGTCTTTGCGCGGCAGTTGCTTCAAGTCGGGGAACCCGCCCAACGCACTGCCTTGCCTTTGCGTGAGCTTTTCATATCCTGCCCCTCGCTGGAACTCCGGCAAAATCACTGGCAAGTCCTGAGGATAGGGCGGAAAAAGTTCCTCAACTTCAGCAGGGGTCAGAGTTTTAAGGAGTATTGCACGTTCAATTTCACTCTGAAAATTTCTGCCCAAATCATAAGCCATCACCTTACCCCAGGTTAGAGAATGGAGTATTTGCCAAGGTTCTGGCTGATATGCAGGATTGAGAAATTTGAGTACAGCGTATTCTAAACTCAAGGTGCTGCCTTGATGTTTTGCCAAATAAGCGTTCACACCATCGGCGTAAGCTTCCAGATATGCCTTCATTTGAGCATTGATTTGCGGGATTTCTTGCTGCGCCACCCTCGCCCAACCCATTGTTCGCAGATATTTGTCAGTTTCAACCTGAGAGGAACCAAACATTTCTGAGAGTCGCCCAGAACCGATGTGTCGCCAAAAATCCATTTGCCAAAAGCGGTCTTGGGCGTGAATGTAACCTTGCGCCATGAATAAATCGTGGGAGTTAGCAGCATAAATATGGGGAACTCCCCATTTATCGCGCTCAACAGTTACTTCAGCTTGTAATCCAGGTAGTTGAATTGTGCCACTCTCTTGGGGAAATGATTGGCGCACAATGTGAGTGGCAAGTCCCATAAAAAATAGCCCCAGGACTAACAGAAAAATCACAGTAGTTTTGAGTCTTTCCAGTAACCAAAGTTTCCTAGAGCTTTTTATTTGGGCTTGCCGTGGCATTGTTTAGTTAAATCACGCGACATCATACAGATTAAAACATTACAGGTTCGCTTTTGGGTTAAATTTCACGCCTGCGATCTAATTATTTGTTGTGCGTAGTGATGAATTTGGTAAGGTCAGATAATTACACGAAAAAGAGAGTGACGATGAAAAAAGTAGCCGTGTTTGGCAATACTGGAGGCGGTAAATCAACTTTAAGCAAGAAATTATGCCAAATCACTGGTTTGCCACTTCACGTCTTGGACAAGATTCAGTATCAATCAGGAGGTGTTAAGGTTCCAGATGAAGACTATAAGCACGCCCATGAGGAAATTTTAGTGACTGACCGATGGATTATTGACGGGTTTGGTTGCATGGAAACCCTTTGGCGACGACTGAACCAAGCAGATACTCTGGTTTTTGTTGACCTACCGCTATATGTACATGGATGGTGGGTAACTAAACGATTCATCAAAGGTTACTTTAAACCCCCAGAAGGTTGGCCCCAAAACAGTCCAATATTGAGGAGTTCCCTTAATAGCTACCGCGTGCTTTGGTTATGTCACAAATATTTGACTCCCAAATATCGTGAGTATATTAAGCAAGCTCAAAGCACCAAAAGTGTTTATCACCTACGTTCGACTAAAGAGATTTCCCAATTTTTTGAATCAATGGAAAAAACAACCGCGAATAACTCTTCAAACTTGACGTAGGGATTTACTTACACAGCTACAATAATCTGAAGAATACTTTGAACTAGCCCAAAAGTATTTTTGAATACGATCGCCGGAGGCAAAAAATGAGCTTGGCTGGATTAAGAATTGTGTTGGTAGAGCCAGCTGGGCCTTTGAATGTCGGTGCGATCGCCAGGGTAATGAAAAATTTCGGACTACATAACTTAATATTAGTAAATCCCCAATGCGATCCTTTGTCGGCAGAAGCTTTAAAAATGGCTGTTCATGCCAAAGAAATTTTAGAATCTGCGCTAGTAGTGCCAACTTTACCAGAAGCATTGCACGGATGTGTCAGAGCGATCGCCACCACAGGTCGCCTTTGCAGTTGGGAAATACCTTTAGAAAACCCCCGCACTGCCCTTCCCTGGCTACTTGAGGAACCAGAAAAACCCGCAGCCCTAATTTTTGGCAGGGAAGACCGGGGATTAAGCAATGAAGAATTAAATTACGCTCAGCGCTTTGTTTTTATTCCCACAAGTGAAAATTATCTATCCTTGAATTTAGCTACTGCTGTGGCAATCTGTTGTTATGAATTGTCACAATGTACCCAGCAAAGAGAAACTCAAATTTTACCCCAAAGTGAACTCGCGTCTTTAGATGTTGTGGAAACATACTACCAGCAATTAGAATCATTACTACTGAAAATTGGTTATCTGTATCCACATACCGCAGCTAGTCGCATGGAAAAATTTCGCCAACTGTATAATCGCGCAGGGCTACAAACTGGTGAAGTAGCTATGCTGCGGGGAATTTTGCGGCAGGTAGAATGGGCACTTAAAAACGAGAGGGATGGTGAAAACTTGTAATAATTCGTTTAATATATACGCAATCACCCCCCCCAAAATATTTAATATTAAACTAAACACAAAAATGCTACTTAGTGGCAAAGTGGAATTTGAGCATCAATATTGCTTAACGGTTAAGTTTTGGGTCAGGAGTCTGCAAGAAAACAGTCCAGTGGGTCACAAGGAGTAGCAGTGTCAGAGTCAAGTGACGAACTAACAGCTTTCTCGCGGCGTCAACCCTTAAACCGCCGCCAACATCCACAAAAAGTTCAAAAAGTGGCACCAAAGAAAGTCAAAGCTAACAGCCAGCAGCAAGTTGTTGCTGGGAAATCGGCGCTAACACGGCCAAAAAATCGGATGGTTTCTGGGCAAACCCCGGCGACTACACGCCGGGTAAAATCGGAGTTAGTCATGCCAGGGGCAGTTAAACCTATACCGAGTGCGAAAGTTAGAATTCCTCCCTCGCAATTGGGTGTTGCAACAGTTAAAACGGTGCGGATGGAAAAGCCAAAAATTGGTAGGCGTTCATCGCGCAAGACGCGGTTAAAACCAATGGCCAAAACCATATTGTATGTACTGCGGTTGTTGATTGTCGGTGTTGGTATGGGCGCAATTGTGGGCACAGCATTGTCTGTATTAGACCCCGCTAATCGCATCACCACAAGTAGTTCAGCGCCCCAATCTAGTAATAGTAATGTGGCGCGATCGCAAGCACAACCCACCCCTACTCCCCCAATGGCATCTTCAACGCTACTCTTATCTCAGGAAATTATCCCCTTAAAAAATGCGGTGCAAAATTTAGCCACCAGCAACCCAAATCTCACACCTGGAGTTTTCTTACTAGATTTGGATACTGGTAATTATGTAGATATTAATGCCTCTACCAGTTTTCCTGCTGCTAGCACAATCAAAGTACCGATTTTAATCGCTTTCTTTCAGGATGTAGATGCGGGGAAAATTCGCCTTGATGAAATGCTGACTATGCAGCAAGAGGCGATCGCAGGTGGTTCGGGAAATTTACAATATAAAGCAGCCGGAACCCAGTATGCTGCTTTGGAAGTCGCCACTAAAATGATTACCATTAGCGACAACACAGCCACAAACATGCTAATTACCCGACTGGGAGGCATAGATGCTTTAAACCAGCGTTTCCGCAGTTGGGGATTAACAACCACAGTTATTCGCAATCAACTGCCAGATTTGCAAGGGACAAACACCACTAGTCCCAAAGAACTAGGAAATTTGATGGCAATTGTCAGTCAGGGAAATTTAGTCAGTATGCCATCACGCGATTTAATGCTGGATATTTTGCGCCGCACCCAGCGAAACTCATTGTTGCCATCCGGTTTGGGAACAGGCGCTAGAGTATATCACAAAACAGGCGATATCGGCACAATGTTGGCAGACGCAGGTTTAATTATTGTTCCCACTGGTAAGCGCTACGTGGCTGCTGTCATGGTACAACGCCCTAATAACGACCCCCGCGCCGAAAAACTCATTAGCTCAATTTCTCGTGCTGCTTACCAAGAGTTTAGCCAAAATCCAGTGACACCAAGTAGTACCACCAGCACTGTACCTACCAACGGTTATCAACCGCAGATTGTCAATCCTGTTTTACCCAACACCACCACAAGCACCGTACCCATGACTGGTTATCAAGCTCCGATTATTAGTCCTGTACCCAATGGTATGGGAAATACTTTTCCTACAAATAGTTATCAAGCTCCAGTTATGAATCCGCAGTATTATCCCCCAAGATAATTTGGGATATGGTATCTCTTGATAAAAGTGCAATTCCCGTTAACTTTTCATTAATATCTGCCTTGGGTTTCAGCACTAGGCAGAAACCGCGTCTCTTTGAGCAGCCGTCGTAGTTCTGTGTGAGGAAATTTCGTGTCCTTGTTGTTATTTTCCCACATATCAGCAAAGAAGTCTTGCATGAGCGCAATAATGCTGCGGTATTTGACAATGCTGGCAACATAGAACTCATCTAACTTCATGACCCCATCAGCATGTATCTGCTCGATGTTGTCGAGTAATATAGACCGCATTTCATAATGTTTTAAGCCTTCTTTTATGCCATATTTTTCCATTATCCTGCGTTTATCATTCTCCGAACATAAATCATACGACCATCGAATAATGTGACCAAGATTTCGCAGGACTTCACCGTAGTCGTAAAATGTGTTCTGCTTAAAAAAAGATTTTTCATCTTTCGTCAACGTAAAACTCTTGTCAAGTACCAAACCAAAATCGGTCAAATATATCCGCTTACCGTCGGTGAGGATGTTGCGAAAATGTGCGTCGAAATGGATGATTCCCTTTGTCCTTAAAAAGCTAATCGTCGTGCGTAATTCATCCAGGGTTTTCTGAAGTTTGTTAGGGTTTTCTTGCAGCCATGTTTCAAGAACATAGGGTATGTACTCTAAAAACAAAACCAATTCATAGTTGGCGTTTGCCCTATCTAACACATAATTACCGGCGTTTGCACTATTACCCCAGTACTCCACATAACTTTTTAGACGTTCCATATCCACATCCGCACGCCGCCCGGAGAATGGAATAATCCGATAATGGTACATTAGCGGGAAGGTGGCAATTGTCCCCTCCAATACCCAGTTGGTTGTCTTGATATGGGTCACGAGTTCCCGGAAGACACCAAAACCAGTGGAACCAAAGCCGTAATTACAGTAAGTCGGCAGGTTATAGAGGTTTCTGGTGGAGAAGAGGTTGTCAAATTCGATGTTTGTAACCGGAACACGTTTCACAAAGACTTTAGATTCCCCAAAGGCGATGGTGTGATTCATCCCCCAACCAGTACTCGACTCATTCAAATCACTATTGTTAAACAGAGAATACAATTGTGCATTGTCCAACTGAGCGATTTGTGAACTGAGCTTGAAGTACCTCTTCCTTCTAAGTTCTATATAATCCTTAGCCATTCCCACCGTCCAGCCAACTGCTGCTAATGTATTCCATTAAGTTGAAATCCACTGTAAAACATAATCCAATTTTTCTATTGCACTATTTTAGCTGTGCCACGCCACTACTATTGTTTTATGTTTAATTCAGTTGACCGACTTATTACACGAATTTGTATTGTGAGTACCTGCCTCTTATTTGGGTACGACATCGCTAAAATCTCTTGAACCACTGTCGCAGCCATTGGTGAGGTGAAGCCATCTTACCTGAATTAACCTGAATTTTGAGAGTCCCGAATTTGACTGAATTATCGAATTGAATTATCCAACATACTGTCAATAGAAAGCAGCGCCAAGCGGGTTAACAACCTTAACCACTGCGAACAATTTCAAGCGCGAACTTAGATGTCTGCTTTGGTGTAAATCCGTAAATTTTATCTAGATTCTATCTTTTTCAGGAGAAAAAAAATGGCTAACCCAACACAATTCGATGATACATTAGAAGGCACCATAAATGGTGACATCATTGATGGTCTAGGAGGCAATGACAGGATCACAGGTTTACTGGGCAATGATACCCTGTTTGGTAATAGCGGCAATGATACCCTTTTTGGTGTCTCAGATAATGATGTCCTTGATGGTGGCTTAGGGGATGATGTCCTTGATGGTGGTTTTGGGAATGACATCTATGTTTTGCGGTCAGGTTTTGGCAATGACACCATTCGGGAGTTTAACGGCACCCTGGGAGGAATCGATCTCATCCAGGCTGATTTCACCTTTAGCTTAACCAATCCTGACATCGAAAACCTGCAACTATTCGGCACAGCTAACATCAACGGCACCGGGAACGCTGCCAATAACCAAATATTCGGTAATAGTGGCAATAACGTCCTCAGTGGTTTGTCTGGTAATGATACTCTCCAAGGAGGTGGTGGCAGAGATCAACTGTTTGGCGGTAATGATAATGACTTGCTCTTTGGAGAAAGTGGTGATGACAACTTGTCGGGTGGCAGTGGAAACGATACCCTCGTTGGTGGCTCTGGCAACGATAGCTTCACCGGTGGAGATAACAATGACTTGATATTTGGAGACGATGGCAATGATGGTTTCAGTGGCGGAGCTGGAGATGATACTCTTATAGGCGGTAGTGGTAACGATAGCTATTTTTTACGCGCTGGTCAAGGCAACGATACCATTGTTGAGAATAACGGCACTTTAGGCGGGATCGATACTATCGAAGCAAATTTCAGCTTTACCTTGATTGATGCAGACATCGAAAACCTGGATCTAGTTGGCTTTGGAAACTTTAACGGCACGGGGAACGCCGTCAGCAACAAGATATCTGGTAATGGTGATAATAACGTCCTCAGTGGCTTAAATGGCAATGATACCCTTGACGGTGGCAATGGCAATGATACTCTGTTTGGCGGTGCAGACAACGATCGCCTATTCGGTGGCTTGGGTAATGACACCCTGCGCGGTGAAGCTGGAAATGACATCCTCGATGGCTTCTTCAACAACAACTCTCCGGTGACAGCCGCTCAATCCGACGTTTTATTTGGTGGTAGTGGCGCCGATCTCTTTATCTTAGGTACATCGGCGTTTGGTGAGTACTATGTAGGAATTGGACAAGCGACTATTGTTGACTTCCGTTTCTCTGAGGGCGATCGAATCCAGTTGCAAGGTACTTCTAGCCAATACAATCTCACCGCTTCTGGTTCAGATACTGTAATCTTCCAAGGCACGGATATTATCTCTGTTGTCCAAAATACTAGTGTTCTCAATGTTAGTGCTGGTCTAAACTTCGTTGCCTAATCTAATTTTGGGAATTTGAAATAAAACCAAAAGTTTAATAGAGCTAATCAGGGGAAATCTACTTTGGATTCTCCCCTTTTTCTTACAAGATGTTTGTCAGGCGATCGCACTTACTCAATGCCTTGAAAATAATGAGTAGGAAGTGGCGATTTTTAACTATCAACCTATCCCAGTAATACCAAAAATGTGATAATCTGCTTTTCAAAATGATTTCACTTATGAATTTTTCGTTTGCAGAAGCTGTGAAAATTGCCAATCAAGCGATGGCCAGTCAAATCAAACGCAATTTGACTGATATAGAAATTATTGTTTTGGAAGGTGCTTGGAATCGGCTCGAATATGACCAAATGGCCGCCCAAAATCAGTATGCAACTAGTTATATCAGCCAAGATGTTGCCCCTAAACTTTGGAAAAATCTCTCTGAAGCTTTGGGAGAAAAGGTTAAAAAAAGCAATTTTAAGGAAGCACTGAAACGACGCTGGGAGCAACAATCTACTGATGAAGAACCACCTTCACAATTTTCTGCAAATGTTGATTCCATATCTGCACTCCCAACCCTGAGTCAGTTAAATTGCTATGTTGAACGCCCACCCATTGAAGGTATTTGCTACGAAACACTGTTGCAACCGGGGGCGCTAATTCGCATCAAAGCACCAACATTAATGGGTAAAACATATTTGGTGAATCGCATTTTAGCCCAACTCACAACCCAAAATTTCCAGACTGCTAATTTGAGTTTAGAACTGGCAGATAGGCGCACTCATTTTACAAATTTGGATAAGTTTTTGCGTTGGCTTTGTCTCAATATAGGGCGAGAATTGCAACTACCAAACCAGTTAGATGAATATTGGGATGAAGAAGGTATGGGTAGTAAGGTTAGCTGCACTACTTATGTGGAAGAATATTTATTAGCCCAGAGCGATCGCCCCGTGGTATTTTGCTTGGATAATGTAGATTTGATTTTTCCCTACCCAGAAGTTTACGAAGACTTTTTCGGCTTGTTACGTTCTTGGTATGAAAAAGCCAGAAGTCGTCTAACTTGGCAAAAGTTACGTTTAGTAATTGTTCATGCAACTGATGTTTATATTCGTCTAAATATTAATCAATCACCTTTTAATGTCGGGCTACCCATTGAATTAATGGAATTTACCCAAGAACAAGTACAGTCGTTTGCAGGGCAACATGGTTTAAATTACTCGCCGCAACAAAGCAAATTGTTAATGCAAATGGTGGGAGGACATCCATATCTTTTGCAGCAGGCTTTTGCTCATTTGAAAAATCATCCTCATATTTCCTTAGAACAATTATTAACAGCAGCCCCCACCGATAGCGGTATCTATGGCAGTCATCTACGAGAACGTTGGGTAAATTTGCAACAACACCCAAATTGCATTGCTGCTCTCAAAACGGTAGTTCAAGCTAAAATGCCAGTACAATTAGAATCCCTAGCAGCCTACCAACTTTACAGTATGGGACTAGTGAAACTTGCGGGAAATCAGGCACAGTTGCGTTGTCAACTGTATCAGCAGTATTTTAACGTGCAACTGGGCAATGAAAAATGAGTTACGAATCGAACTGCCTCTACCAGTATCAGCCCGGAGGTAGTCTGCCCCTGGATTCGCTTACCTACGTTGTCAGACAAGCAGATTATGAGTTATATCACGGATTACTTGCTGGAGAATATTGTTATGTTTTAAACTCCCGCCAAATGGGAAAATCTTCTTTACGAATTCGGACAATGAACCGTCTCAAGGCTGTGGGTGTGACTTGTGCAGAAATTGAGCTATCGGGTATTGGTAGTCAACAGATTACCCAACAGCAATGGTATGGCGGAATCATTCAAGAATTGGTGAGTGGATTTGGTCTAAAAGTGAATCGTCGGCAATGGTTACGAGAACGGGATGACCTCTCACCAGTGCAGCAATTGAGTGAATTTCTTGAGGAAATATTGCTGGCACAAATTCATGAAAAGATTGTAATTTTTATTGATGAAATTGATAGTGTTCTCGGTCTGAAGTTCTGTACAGATGAATTTTTTTCCTTAATTCGTCTTTGCTACGAAAAACGCGCTACCAACTCAAACTACCGTCGTCTTTGTTTTGCATTACTTGGTGTTGCTACTCCCTCAGATTTAATTCAAGACCAGCATTGTGCCCCCTTCAACATTGGTCGGGCAATTGAACTGAGGGGATTTGAGTTATCTGAAAGTCGACCTTTAGCATCTGGACTGGTGGGAAAAGCTGCAAATCCTACAGCCGTAATCAAAGAGATTTTAGAATGGACAGATGGGCAACCATTTTTGACTCAAAAACTCTGTTGGTCGATCGCCATTTCTACTGATTTTATTCCTGAGGGAAAAGAATTCGTCAGCGTTAAGCAAATAGTTGAATCGCGGATTCTCAACAATTGGGAAGCACAAGACGAACCAGAACATTTGCGAACCATCCGCGATCGCATTTTACGTCATGCCCGTTCTCGTGAAAAGGTCTTGCGGCTGTATCAGAGAATTTTGCAACAAGGCAAGGTGATTGCTAAAAATGACCCAGAATACTTAGAGTTACGGTTATCAGGTTTAGTAATTAAGCGTCAAGGATGCTTTGAAGTATTCAATCGCATTTATCAATCTGTATTCCATCGCCAGTGGGTGCAGACAGAACTAAAAGCACTGCGTCCTGAAACTTCTCAATTACCATTTTGGCAAGTCGCCTTTGCTAGTGTCTGCGTTAGTGCCTTAATTGTTGGTGTGCGTTCGCTAGGAATGCTGGAACAATGGGAATTACGAGCATTTGACAACTTGATGCAACTGCGACCCCAAGAAAAACCCGACCCGCGACTGTTGTTAGTGACGATTACAGAAGCAGATGTGCAATCTCAACCAGCCACAGCCAGAGGTGCTGCATCCTTATCTGATAGTGCTTTAGAACAGTTGTTAACAAAGCTGACACAAGCCGAAGCCAGAGTAATCGGACTCGATTTATACCGCGATCGCTCCATTGCCAAAACCTACTCCAAATTAGCACAACGAATGCAGCAAAACGACCGATTTTTTGCCATTTGTCACTATGGTAACCCTGGTGTACCACCACCTACGGAAGTTCCTGGCGATCGCCAGGGTTTTAACAATGTGGTGCAAGATTCAGATGATGTTGTCCGTCGTCAACTGTTGGCGGTGAGTTCGCCATCTCCTTGTCAAAGTAAATATTCTTTGAACTTTCAGTTAGCAGAACGTTATTTAAAAGATGAAGGTATCATCCTCACCAAGACACCAGATAATCGCCTCAAACTGGGGTCAGTCGTCTTCAATACTTTAGAAAATAACAGCGGTGGCTATCATCAAATTGATGCTAACGGTCTGCAAATTCTCCTCAATTACCGTGCGGCCGCAGTTGCTCAAACTGTCACCCTCAAAGAAATCCTGAGTCCCCAATTCAATTTGGCATTAGCCAAAAATCGCATTGCCATCGTTGGTACAGTCGCCCCTAGCTTTAATGATAATCGCTGGTATACACCTTATAGTCGCCAGTTCGGTAGGGTTGAGACGGCTACGGGGATTGAAATTCAAGCACACATGGTCAGTCAAATTCTGGGGGCTGTCTTAGACGGGCGATCGCTGCTATGGTATTTACCAAAACCTCTGGAAATCTGCTGGATTAGCTTTTGGGCTTTAGCTGGAGGGTTTGTAGTCTGGCATCCCTATTTTGTAAAATACACTGCCCTCAAAGCAGGCTTGCTGATTGCGATATTGTTTGTCAGTTGTTTGTGGTTTTTAATACTTTTAGGAGCGTGGTTTCCCTTAGTTCCAGCAGCATTAGGTGTTGTGATGATGAGTTTAGCGATCGCTGCTGGTAAACATAAATCTACGTGATGGGGCATTGGGAGTAGCGGATGAATCTTTGATATTCGCGGATGAATCTTTGATATTCGCGGATGAATCTTTGATATTCGCGGATGAATCTYTGATATTCGCGGATGAATCTYTGATATTCGCGGATGAATCTCTGATATTCGCGGATGAATCTTTGATATTCGCGGATGAATCTTTGATATTCGCGGATGAATCTTTGATATTCGCGGATGAATCTTTGATATTCGCGGATGAATCTTTGATATTCGCCGACAAGTCTTTAATACTCGCCGATGAGTATTAAAGACTCATCAACAAGTCTTTGAAATCGACTCCTCTGCCCAATGCCCAATGCCCAATGCCCAATGCCCTAATTACAACCTTGAATCTGCAAAGATATGGGTTGAGCAGTCAGGTGAACAATTCCTTTGGCATCGACTAGCCAACTTTGGGCTTCAAGGACGGGTTTAATTTGTAAATCTGCTCGTTCGGTATCGTTTTTTGGCGATTCATCTGCCAAAACTCGCCAATCTTCCCAAGTTGCATCTGGTTTGAGGGTGGCGTTGGGTGTTTCGGGTAGTCCACCTCTGCCGGTGATGATGAATGAACTGTTCTGAGTAATGTTGCACAATTGTTGATTGATTTGTTGTGCTACATCTACTAAATCCGTCGGTAATTCCGTAACTCCTTGGGTGGGGTTGAGATTCAAAGCATCAATATTAATAATCCCATTTAAGGTAGGGTTAGTCTGAGAAATCGCGCTAATATCGCTAGTCGGCAGCAAATTTGGATCTAAGGCTTGAGAATTTAATAAATTTTGCAAATCTTCACGGGTACGTACTGTTAAACCGAAGATATTTTTAGCGGTGATATCCACGCGGCCTCCCTGTCCATTGAAAGCATTGGCGATGATATCACTGTTTTCATTTGCCACCCCAATAATGAAGGGAGCATTGATTGTAATATTACCGCCATTGCCACCAGCTTGGCTGGTACCTGCGGTAGTGGAAATTAAGCTGTTACGCCGCAATAGGAGAATATTTTGGACTTGGAGATTGATATCGCCACCGTTACCAGATGCGGTTTCGGCAATTAGTTGTCCTCGATCCTTGAGAGAAATTGAGCTAGAAGTAATATCGATCTTGCCGGCAATTCCTGTCCCCTGGCTAGTAACTGAAATTCGGCCGCTATCCTGCACAAACAGATTGCCTGTTTGGATGGAAATTGTTCCGCCTTGGCCAGTGGAGCCAACCTGGGTATTGGCAAACAATCCACTAGAGGAACTCGGCGAATTGCCGTATACTGCAAACTCTGGAAATCGTACAGATAATTTGGCGATGGTTTCTTGTCGCGCCTGAAGAGATGAGTCACTGCCTGCAATCCGAATTTCATCTTTGGCACTCACTAAAATGTTTCCAGCATTTCCTCGTCGAAATGCCGTCGTCACCAGTTGACCACCCGTCTGAAGCTCCAGAGTATTTACCTGAACTTGAATATCACCACCAAGCCCATCACTTTCGGAAGCTGCATTGAAAAGTGCCCCATCAAACATCTGTAAACGATTTGCAAAAATCCGAATTTCACCACCAGCTGCCGTTGTATCACCAATGGTATTTGTTAGCAAACTACTGGCATTGCCAGAATCGAGATTTGCACCGGACAAGGTTACAGTGTCTGCATTAATGATAATATTGCCTGCTTGACCAGGGGCATCCTTAATCCTTGCATCCAACTTGGCACCATTGGTCAGGGACACATTCTTAGCTGTTACTTTGATGGTGCCGCCATTTCCGGCTGCACTACCAATCAAGCCCAGTTCTGGGAAAAACAATTTTTCTACTGAAGTAATGGCAGCACTAAAAAATCCATCGATAGTCGTGCCATCCCATGCTGCCGTCTCGCGGGCAATAATTGTGATATTGCCTGCATTGCCCTGGCCGGACGAGCTAGCCGAGATTTGTGTACCATCTTTGACGAATAACGATCCGGTTGTAATTGTAATATCTCCGCCGTTACCAACTGCACCATCGCGGATGAAACTGTCTATTCCTCCAACAATGGCACCTGGTGGCGGTTTTATACCATCAAGCTCGACGCGATCGCTTGCATTGATGGTAATATCTCCAGCATTACCTTTACCAAAGCTAGAGGTTCGTAACGAACCCCCTTGCTTGAGTAACAGCGAACCTGTATTGACCGTGAGATTGCCCGCATTTCCCACTCCTGTAGCGGCAACACTAGTAAACGCACCGCTAGTTGTTCCGCTTGTCTGACTAAAACCCAAAAAAGAAACTGTATCGCTGGCATTGATGGTCAAGTTTCCAGCGTTACCTCGTCCCCGCGTTATGGTTAAAATTCGCCCGCCATTGCTAGCGGTCAGAGATTCTGTTGTGATAATGATGTTACTACTATTACCTTCGGCATTAGTAGTTCTAACATTACTAACTAATCCACTGCTGCCTCGTCTACCACGTTCATCAATCAATATATTCTTGGCATTGACAATCAAATCCCCCAGGTTGCCTTTACCGAATAAATCAGAATTTAATTGTGCGCCATTGGTAAGCGATAACAATTCTGTTTGGATTTGAATCTTACCACCATTAGCGATCGCTCCTTGAAGTATTGAGTTATCAATTAAGCTGGCATCTACTTTAACGGCTTCGGTGGCATTAATTTCAATATTCCCCGCCTGTGTATTTGCATCGCCAAGTCCTGCATCAATTCCAGCCAGCAATGCTGTATTTTCTCCTGTCATGGTGAAATTTCTGGCATTGATGCCGATGTCACCACCTCCGCCGCCTCGGACATTCACTTGGGCGTTATTTGTCACAGAGATATCTGTTCGTTCAACATCACTAGGAAAGTTGAGCCGCCATTGATTATCCTGCAACTCAAGTCCAACTGTTCCTTCACCAGCCACACTGCCTAATTCTACCCGTCCACCTGGAGCCGAGATTTTTGTGCCATCTAACTCTACTACTCCACCTACTAGGAGTAAACTCTGCCTCGGCGCAGTTTCTAACCCGACTGTATTTGCTGTGGAACGAATTACAGGTTGATTGGCTGTTTGATTAAACCACAAAGCAGATGGATTAACACTGAGTAATGGTGGAGCCTGGGGATCGGAGACATTAAACAAACCTTGATTTCCAAACTGTATGGCATTGGCAGTGCTGACAACCAAGGAACCGCTGACATCTAACTGAGCATTGGGGCCAAAAATGATGCCGTTGGGATTAATTAAGAATAGATTAGCTGAACCATTCACTCCCAGAGTTCCCAGGATGTTGGAAGGTGCGTTACCTGTAACACGGGAGAAAATATTTTGAATTCCTGTGGAATTAGCAAAATAAATTCGTTGTCCATCCGCAACGTTAAATTCTTGAAAACTATGAAATAAATTGGCGTTGCGAAATGCTCCGCCCTCAATCACAGTTGCAGCTTGTCCTTGCACAATTTGATTGGGAACTACTACAGAAGTCTCATTTCCTAGAGTTTCATCAACGGTAACCTGTGCCGCCACAGGAAAACTAGCAACAGAGGCTGTCAGCAAAGCAAGTGGTACAATGCAGCACCAAGATGCACGTAATTGGCAATCGCATTCTCGAATTTTGCAGGGTTCTCCCAAGTTGCCACCTCAACGAAAATGGACAGCTGAGAAAAATTTTACGATTTTTGGGGGTTAATTGGGAAAATATACCAACCGCCTTGTCCGTTGGTATATCAGCGAACCTTTTATTCCAATGGTATTAATGCTGAAAGCTTGGGTATCGATTTGTGCAAATATAGGAGCAAGATTCGGCGTTATTTCTCGATAATCGTGCAAAATTTTAGTTCCTATTTTCCCTTGGGGAGAGGGCTTGAGCAATTGTATGTAAAACTAACTCAATCTCATTAAATATTTGCTCATTACTAAAGCGAATTACAGTGAAGTGATTAGACTGTAACCAGTTTTGTCTGATAGAATCTTGAATTTGCTGATTTGCATGAATACTACCATCTAACTCAATAATTAGTAATTTTTCGTGGCAATAAAAATCAGCTATATATCTACCAATATTATGTTGTCGGCAAAATTTTGTATTTAATAAACGTCGATTTCTTAGACATTCCCATAATATTTCTTCTGCTGGCGTTTGTTGTTTTCTTAACTCGCGGGCGCATTCTAATAATACTTTGGGTATTTGTCGGTTGCTACCAGCTAATTTAGAGATTTCTGCCCTCACCCCTAGCCCCTCTCCCTCTGGGAGAGGGGGACAAGATTTATCTTTATTCGTATCTTGTTCATCTTGATATCGTGCTTCTGTTTCTTTACTCCCTCTCCCTTGGGGAGAGGGTTGGGGTGAGGGCTTATATTCCATCATTCTGCACCTAAAACAAACTTATCTATCCTTATCTTTCCCCTTTTTTATCCCAGACTTAGTACTGTTTACCTTTTTCTTGCCTTTATCATGTAAACCCTGTGCTACATATTCCACATAGCTTTAGTGATTTAATTGTAATAATCGTAAAAAAAATGTGGACAAATGAATGGCACAAAGAAAAAACAAATATTTTCAGAGTAATAAAAGAGCGTTAGCTGTGGTGATAATTATTTAGATGGTAATGTAGAAAAAAGTAAACTAGTTCTGCCTGTGGTGAATGTGTATGAAACTCTCCAAACGCTTACTAGCGATCGCAATTTTTTCTCTAGTCTTGAGTTTACACATTCATTTGTTTAACCCTGTGTATGCCCAGCAATCCATTGCCACGATGGTGCAGAGTGGAAAAGAATTTTATGATGTCGGGCAATTCTCCCAGGCTGCTCAACTCCTCAAACAAGCTGCTCAAGAGTATGACAGAAAAAAATCTCCTCTACATCAAGCACAAGCGTTGAGTTTACTTTCTTTTACATATCAAAAGCTGGGACAATGGCAAGCAGCGCAAAATGCGATCGCCGAAAGTTTGATACTTTTAAAATCTGCATCCAAGGAACCCCAATACTCACAAATACTGGCTCAAGTTCTGAATACTCAAGGACACTTGCAATTTACCAAAGGAGAGGTAGACGCTGCTTTAGAAACTTGGCAACGAGCCGAAACAGCCTATCACCAAGCTAAAGATGCTGTGGGTATAATTGGTAGTCGTATTAGCCAAGCCCAAGCTTTGCAGTCTCTTGGTTTTTATCGCCGCGCCCAAAAGCAATTGTTACAAATAGAAGCCCAGGTACAGCAAACACAAGATTTACCTTTGAAGACTGTTGGGTTGCAAAATCTCGGCAATCTTTACAACCGAGTGGGAGAATTACAAACAGCGAAACGGCTATTAATTGAAAGCGTAAGTTTATCACGAAAAATAAACAACTCCACTCTCGAAAGTCAAGGATTGCTGAGTTTAGGGAATACTGAACGATTGCAAGCTAAACAATCAGCAGTTTTGAACTATCCAGAGCAAGTACAGCGATCGCAAACCGCAGCTTTAGAATACTATCAACAAGTGGCGGCGATCGCTTCTTCTGTAATCTTGCGTACCCAAGCACAGGTAAATCAACTCAGTTTATTGCTGGATATGCAGCAATTCACTGCGGCTAATACCCTGTGGATGGAACTTGAGCAGCAATTATCAAAGTTACCAGTCAGTCGCTCAACAGTTTACATTTATATCAATTTGGCGCAAAGTCTGGGGAAATTGCCAGCAACAGGTGAAGAAGGCAGGAGGCAGGAGGCAGAAGGCAGGAGGCAGGAGGTAGAAGGCAGGAGGCAGGAGGTAGAAGGCAGGAGGCAGGAGGTAGAAGGCAGGAGGCAGGAGGTAGGAGGCAGGAGGCAGGGGGCAGATTTTCTTGCAGAACAAAGCCAGCCTGCAATGCAAAAAGCATTGTTACAAAGGGCAATAGAACAAGCTAACACCCTTGACGATTTACGTGCCAAATCTACAGCAATGGGTACTTTGGGACAAGTTGAGGAACGCATCCAGAATTTTACTCAAGCACAAGCGTTGACTGAGCAAGCGTTACAAATTGCTGAGGAAATTAACGCCCCAGATTTAATTTATCAGTGGCAATGGCAAATGGGGCGATTGTTGGAAAAAGGACGCGGGGATGGGCGTGTTTCTCAAGAGGCGATCGCTTATTACACTCAAGCGGTCAAAAGTTTACAATCATTGCGGGGTGATTTGGTAGCCCTCAACCCTGACATTCAATTTTCTTTTCGGGAAAGTGTAGAACCTGTGTATCGGGAGTTAGTTGACTTATTGCTACGGGAAGCGGAACCGAGTATAGAAAATTTAAGCCAAGCGCGAAACGTCATGGAAGCACTACAAATAGCGGAGTTAGATAATTTCTTGGGCGATGCTTGTTCTTTAGCAGAACCTGTAAGTATTGATAATTTAGATCCCAACGCTGCAATTATTTATCCTATAGTTTTAAGCGATCGCTTAGAAATCATTGTTAAATTGCCTGGTAAAAATTCCCTGCGTCACTACACACAAGCCAATGTATCTGAAACTCAAATTGATGATGCAGTTGCAAATCTTTTAACTAGTTTAAGAAAACGCAGCACCAGTTTGAGCCAAACTAAAGCCGTAGGAAAAAAACTTTATGATTGGTTAATTCAACCCATCGCTTCAGAATTACAAAATCCGCAAAACCAAGTTAAAACCCTAGCATTTGTCATGGATGGTTCGCTGCGGAATATTCCTCCGGCTATGCTCTACGATGGTAAGCAATATTTGATTGAAAATTATGGTGTTGTCCTCACGCCTGGGTTACAATTATTCTCATCGCAACCTTGGGCGGATAGAAATTTTAAGACTTTACTTGCTGGTACAACTAAAGCTCCTAGTTTCGAGAAAGAACATTTAGGAAGCCTTGATAATGTTGCTGTTGAATTGGCAGAAATTAGTCAAGAAATATCTCAAAGTAAAAAATTAGAAGATAGAGAATTTCTTCTTGAAAAAATTCGCCAAAATCTAGAAACAGAACCTTTTGATATTGTCCATATTGCTACACATGGAAAATTCAGTTCTGACCCAGAGCAAACTTACATCCTTGACTGGAATAAACGTATTAATATTCGCGATTTAGATTCTTTATTTCGTAATAGCAACCCTCGTGAAAATAACCCTACTGAATTATTAATTCTCAGCGCCTGTGAAACCGCAGTTGGCGATAAACGCGCTGCTTTGGGTTTAGCTGGAATTGCTATTCGTGCTGGTGCGCGTAGTACCATAGCGACACTAATTCAAATTAACGATGCTTCTACAGCAGAGTTTATGCAACGGTTGTATAAACAACTTCAAAATCCTTCTCTGACCAAAGTTGAAGCCTTAAGAAATACACAACTAGCTTTCCTTAAAGAGTATCCCAACACAGATTATAATCGCCCCTATTACTGGGCGCCATTTATTTTAGCTGGTAATTGGCTCTAATAGGGGGAATGGGCAATAGGAAGGATGAATTGCCTATTAGCCAATACCCTTGGGTTAAGGGCTAATGGTGTAGATAATTGGTCTAGAGAAGACGCGATAAATCGCGTCTCTACATGAGGGTTTTGGGCTTATCTGAACCTTATTGGCCTATTACCTCTTTGCCTCTTGCCCCTTGCCTCTTGCCTCTTGCCCCTTTGCCTCTTACCTCTTGCCTTTTGCCTCTTGCCTCTTTGCCTCTTGCCTCATCTAATTACTCAATATTCCAATCAATTCTGCTTCCGCAATTTCCTTTAATCC
The DNA here is from genome assembly GCA_003326205.1 of Nostoc sp. ATCC 43529. Taxonomy (GTDB): domain Bacteria; phylum Cyanobacteriota; class Cyanobacteriia; order Cyanobacteriales; family Nostocaceae; genus Nostoc. Next base: position 163,440 of record LWTK01000030.1, on the reverse strand, counting down.
AATTGTTGAATCAGTTAATAATTGTAACCAAGCTACTTGAAAATCTTTATTTTGTGGTGAACTCAATCTTAATAGTGCTAACTGAGTTAATGTATCATACCAAACACCTTCTTGGGCGTAGGCTGCAATCTCTTCCAAGGGAGAATTGGCAGATTTTAGTGTCTGTGCTAATTTTTCTGAAACAGCTACTCGTTGAATAATACCAGTAACTGATGGTGGAGTTGACACATCTTTGTTATTGACCACAGGACAGTTAATATCAAAATACCAGCGGTAGGTTTTTCCAATTTGCAAAGATGGAACTTGTTGAGGTAATACAACACCAACAATTCCAGAGGTAGCAGCAAGTTGAAACTTGGTACGATACACTTCATTTTCGTCATCATGAAGAGAAAATTCTGCTGAGGGAGAATCTTTAGAAGTGTAGGGTACGTATACCCAAAAAGTGGGATAGCTTTTAGTAGTTAAACTTAATTGGCTGTTACCTGCTAAACGGGTTAAGGATGGTTTTTTATCTGCAAGCGCACAGTTATTCCCACGGCTACCAGTACCCCCTTCTGTTTTCGGAGTCCCATTATTTGGTGGGTCAACTTTATTCAGAATAAATCGAATGCTTCTAGGGTCGCTATAACTCCCGTTTGATATATTTGATTGCGCCAATACAGATACATTGTAAGCCGTACTTGAGATTACACAACTCAGGGTGATCGCTCTTAAAATAAATTGTTTCAAAATTATCATAATGGATGAATATTATCTATGCACTACTGTGAGATTGAATTTTAAAAAGTCACTAACAATAGATTCTGCCAACAGACTACCATTTGAGGTGTACTTGGCATTCACTTGATAACGGAATTTGACAATCTTGAATTACAAAATCAAGCTTATACCTAGCTTATATATGGTTGAATAAAAAACTTACGGCTAAATCTGCTAACAAAAGTCAGAATTCAGAATTGACTACGCCCTGCTGCACTAAGAAAATTAAGATTGGTTTTAAACTAAATATTCAGACCCTCCCTATGAGACACTGCGCGTAGCTTGCTTGTGTGCAAGAATATCTCGCTACTGCTGTACTATCACCGAATTAGGCCACAATTTATGCTGAATTCACGAATTCTGAATTCTTGCTCATAAATCTAGCTATTGCTAGATGTTCCAATTTTGTTAAAAGCTATAATCTACATCTGTTGCACCGAGAGATTAACTTGTGGATGCCATATTAGAACGATCGCACGAATTAAAACAAGCCTTAGTTGATTTTGTCTTCGACGCAGAAGGCGAACTCGCACAAGCACTGGAAACTTACGCAGCTTCTCAGTTGCAGCGTGGAAGTGGCGATAGTACCCAGCAGGACTTAATCGTCGATAGCTTTATTACAGAAGGAAAAGTCGGCGAACACTCACCATTAGAGTTGTTTATCGAAAGTCATCCAGATTTAGACCAGAGCGATCGCAACTTAATCAACAGTTGGCATCGTAGTTTTATTGGCTTATTTGCCATCACTAACATCCTACCTGATGGCTTTGAATTAACCAACTGGCTAACAGATAAATACTACATTGTCAAGCCAAACAATCCTCAAACATTACAGGCAATATCTCGTTTGAAAGTTGGAGAGATTTTACTAACTCGCATTTCTCCTGTTACCGATAGCTATTGGATATTTTCTGGCCCTTACACACTCATGGGTAAATTGGGGAAACCAAAACTTGCTGTAGCAATTGGTAATTTCAAAGAAAACTATAAAAGTAATCTTTACAGCGATGCTCCCGAATTGCTAGAGGAAGCTTGGGAATCGGTAGCCAAATATCATCAACAGTTTCTCGAATTTTTTGATACTGATGAAATTACATTACCAGGATACCAACTGAATAAAAAAATAGCGGAATTTCAAGAAATAATTACTGAGAAAACCTTGGCGGCAGCCGGAATCGATACTTCTAAATCCCTGGCAGAAGTGGCAGAAGAAGCCGGCATTGACGATGAAGAAATCAAAGCAGCGGCAGCAGAATTGGGTGCTGATTCCAACGCAGTTTCTCAGATATTTAATAACAAAAAGGGCAATAGCAAAATGGTGATGCCCAAAGTTGATTTACCGCCTGAACTCAAGAAAGCAGAACAGGTCACGGCTCTTTCTCATCCTCGTTGGGGGCAAATGTTTTTACCAACGTATACTAAGGTACAAACCATTTTATCAGCACAAGATTGGCAAAGTGTTGAAGGGGCTGAAAAACTAATTCGTTTCTATCTTGAAGATAAAAGTATTAATGCCTTTATTTGGCATCGATTAGCGCAACAATATCCAACTCAATTAGAAAATGTGTTGCAAACATTTCTGCAACGTCCAGATTTTCGGCTTGGAAGTGATTTAGACTCACTTTTGCAAGAATTCAACAAACCTATTGAGCCAGAGTTACCAGAAATTGCTAGCGTACCCATACATCTACACAATTTATTTCAAGAAGCATTAGGAGAAGTGAATAAATCTAAGCCTAAGAGTAAGGGGCAACAAAAGTCAGCCAAGGGTTTTCAAAGAAGTTAGCACATAAAGCAATACACTTCAGTTAAGCATTTCTACTCTTTCTTCTCTCTGTGTTCCCTGCGCCTCTGCGGTTCGTAAAACAAGAGTTTTGGCCTTAAGTGAACCGTATTGGCACATAAAGCAGAATTTAGGAGCCAGAATTCAGGCATCAACAATTTCAAGGTGCGTTGCACTACGTGACAACACACCCTACATCAAATTTATATTTTTTCATATACTATTGAATTTTCTTGCCGACTTGCTATGTATTTAGACGCAATCAAATATGATTCCTATATATCAGTTATGATTAAAATCTCTATGCTTTAGAGCCTCCCCGTGTCCCCGCACTCTTGCTTTTCTATATAGCTTTTCACCTTTGACTATCTCTTCATATTGCTGCTCATAGGGAGTGAATCTGATGGATTCTTGTCTTCCTAAACCCAAGATACCAAAGGTACAGAGGCTATTATAAAATAGTTCATGTACCCGCTTTTGAAGTATCTGATTGAAATATATCAAGACGTTACGACAAAGGATGACATTAAACTCATTAAAAGAACTGTCTGTTGCTAAATTATGCTGGGCAAAAACAATATTTTCTCTTAAGGATGCTCGAAAAATAGCGTTGTCATAAGCTGCCGTATAATATTCAGAAAAAGACCTTTGACCGCCAGCTTTTAGATAAAGATGAGTATATTCTTGCATTAGTTTGAGGGAAAAAATACCACTTTTAGCATTTTGTAATACTTTTTCGTTGGTATCAGTTGCATATATGCGGCAACGATGATAAAGTCCTTCTTCTTCTAGAAGAATTGCCATTGAATAGACTTCTTCACCTGTAGAACATCCAGCGTGCCAAATGCGAATAAATGGATAGGTTTGCAAGAAGGGAATAACTTGACTTCTAAAGGTGTTGTAAAAGCTGGGATCGCGAAACATTGATGTTACATTTACTGTCAGAGCCAGCAAAAATCTTTCTAAATAGTTACGGTTGTGAAGTAACCGCTCTTGCAAAGCAGAAATATTAGCTAACCCTTCTAAATGCATAAAGCCGAGAATACGGCGCTTAATTGAGGAAAGGGCGTAATTGCGGAAGTCATAACCATAGTACTGATACACCCCTTCCAACAGTAAACGTATTTCAATGTCCTCCAAGCTAGGTTTGGGCAAAGTCATATTAACAATTCAAAGTTCAAAGTTCAAAATTCAAAATTCAAAACAGTTGGAGTCGGGGATTTAAACCCCAACTAAACTGATACTATGTGTAATGGTTGGGGTCTTAAACCCTTGAATTTACGATGATTCATAATTCGTATTTCGTAATTATTACCTCATGCATGAATAAGCTCTTGGAAATAATGCTTCTGCAATTCGGGTCATTTCTATGATTAATATTTGAGGCTGGTCAGGTTTTTATAACCCAAGTCAATCTTACAGGGAAAACAGTTGTTGGAGCGATTAAATTTTTAATTTGATAATGGTGCTAATTTTGGGCTTCAGTTTAACCAAGTGGCTGTTACTCCTAAAACAGCGATCGCAATTATTGAAATCCCAGCTAGCAATCTCACTTGGTGACGCAGATTTTTAATCTCTTGGTTGAGATTTTCTGTATCTAGTGCAGAAGATGGTTGAACTGGTGCAACTTCAATGGCTATTTCTCGCGGTTTAGCTGGGGTAGTTCCAAAGGTAACCTGAGAATGTAACCAATCAGCAATCAATTGCGGGCAGTTTTTCTTAAACCAATTAAAAGCTAAGGTTCTAAAAACTGGTTTGGACATACGAGCAATAAATTTCATCAACCTGTTTACAGGTTTTACTGGAAGCTTTTGATTGATCAGGTTAACTGAGCCAACATCATACAGACAATCCAGAATTAATTTCACAGTGGCTTCCTCACTGTTAATCAGGTTTTGCAGTAGTAGCAAAACGTCATGCATACGCTCTGCTTCAATATATTTTTCTGCCAATGTTTCTGGAGGAATGAGTGATGTATTTAGAGAATTTTGTCTTACTATTGTCATATTTGAAACATAACAAGTATGTTAATGTAAGTACAACTATCTATCGAGAGAAAGATCTTTTATCTAGAGAAATAACCCAAAAAGTTGCATGAAACAAAGGTATTTGCTTCTAAGACACAAGTTCTATAGATTATTTTATTACTGAAGTGAATTTCCTGTCATTGATATTGTTTTGACAAAAGAATGGGGCATGGGGCATGGGGCATGGGAGCAGAGGGGAAAGAGGGGAAAGAGGTAATTTTTCATTTTCCCCCTTGCCCCCTGCCCGTCTGCTTCTTAACTATGCCCAATGCCCAATGCCCAATGCCCTATTTGACCCATTCACCTATACAGCCAAACCCGGAGCAGTGAAAGCAGTTGTTCGGTATCGACGGGTTTGGTGATATAGTCAGAGGCTCCGGCTTCAATGCATTTTTCGCGATCGCCTGGCATGGCTTTGGCGGTTAAAGCAATAATTGGTAGTGAGCGAAATTGGGGTTGCTCGCGGATGGCGCGGGTGGTTTCGTAACCGTCCATTTCTGGCATCATGATGTCCATCAAAACTATGTTGATGTCGGGATTAGCTTGGAGTTTCTCAATGCCATCTCTGCCATTTTCGGCAAATAGTACTTCCATGTGATAGCTTTCTAAAAAGCTGGTGATGGCAAAGATGTTTCTGAGGTCATCATCGACAATCAAAATTTTTCGATTGGCCAGTACTGGGTCGGTTTGGTGTAGCTGTTCGAGGATTTGCCGCTTTGGTGCTGGCAGATTTGCCTGGACGCGATGCAAGAACAAAGCAGTTTCGTCTAATAACCGTTCTGGCGATCGCACGTTTTTAATGATAATTGTCTCTGCTAGCCCCCGCAGTTGGGTTTCTTCTTGGCGGCTGAGTTCTTTGCCTGTGTAAACAATTATTGGCAGTTTCATCAGTCTGGGTTCTAGCTTGATTTGCTCAATCAAGGCAAATCCTGTCATGTCGGGCAGACCTAAGTCCAGTACCATACAATCAAAGTGCTGCGATCGCAATATTTGGAGTGCTTCTGCTCCTGTACCTACTGCTGTACTGTGGACATCGCCATTACCAATGAGTTCGATAATACTTTGGGCTTGTCTGGGGTCGTCTTCTACTATTAAAAGATTTTTTACCTGACGCTCAATAAAACTTTTAATCTCAGTCAACACTTCATTTAAAGCTTCTGGAGAAACGGGTTTTTGCAGGTAGGTAATTGCTCCTAGCTTTAATCCCCGTTGCTGTCTTTCATCCACAGAAAGTATATGCACTGGGATGTGTCTGGTGCTTGGGTTATGCTTGAGACGATCCAGCACTGTCCAACCATCCATTTCTGGCATGTGGATATCCAGCATAATGGCGTTCGGCTGGAATTGTTGCGCTAGTGCTAGACCTTGTTTGCTTTGTAAGGCGACGATTCCTTTAAAGCCCTGCTGACGTGCCATGTCTAGTAGGATGCGGGCGAATTTATCGTCATCTTCAATAATCAACAAAACGCGATCGCCTGGTTCAATTGTTAGCCGGTCGTCTTGGATTTCGTTGACTGTGGAAACCACTTTCGGTGCTGGAGAAATGTCTACAGAGGTACTTCGGCTTTCAACTGTCACCACTTTTGAGATGGGCGGTGTAAATTTAGTTGTAACATTTTTCGCCCTTTCCCCATTGACTTCAAAGCTGTTTCGTGCTGCTTGAGGCTTTACTGTTAGCGGTAAGTAGAGAGTGAAAGTACTCCCCAGGTCTGGTTGGCTGATTAATTCAATCCTTCCGCCTAAAAGTTGAGCTAGTTCGCGGCTGATGGATAAGCCCAAGCCAGTTCCGCCATACCTGCGGCTAGTTGTGCCGTCTGCTTGCTGAAATGCCTCGAAAATAATTTTCTGCTTTTCGGGTGGAATGCCAATGCCGGTATCGCTGACTGCAAAGGCGATGCTTGGCTGATTGGCTGGGGCTGTTTCAGTGACCATGCTAATTTGTAACTTCACGCCTCCCTCTTGAGTAAACTTAAAGGCGTTGGCTAAAAGATTTTTTAATACTTGTTGCAGACGCTTGGAGTCGGTAGAAATTACTGGGGGTAAGTTGTCGTCTAGTTCAATGGCGAAACTGAGTTTTTGATTTTCGGCAACTTGACGAAAAATTTGTTCTATAGATGCCCGCAAATCCGCAAAGGCGATTTGCTCAATATCTAAAGACATTGTACCGGACTCAATTTTTGCCAAATCTAAAATGTCATTAATTAGTTCCAGCAAATCTGTTCCAGCAGAATAGATTGTGCGGCTGTACTCTACCTGTTTCTCGGTTAAGTTGTTGAGAGAGTTATCTGATAGCAGTCTTGCTAAAATTAACAAGCTATTTAGCGGTGTCCGTAACTCATGGGACATGTTCGCCAAAAATTCTGATTTGTATTTGGAAGATAGTGCCAATTGTTCGGCTTTTTCTTCTAATGACTGCCTAGATTGCTCGATTTCCCGGTTTTTGCCGGCAACTTCCTGATTTTGGATTTCTAAGAGTTCTGCTTTTTCTTCTAGTTCTTCGTTGAGTTGCTGCAATTCTTCGTTAGATTGCTTGATAATGAATTGTGATTCTTGCAATTCGTGGGCTTGTTCTTCTAGCAGTTGATTGCTTTGTTGTAGTTCTTCTTGCTGGCTTTGGAGTTCTTCTGTTAAAGCAACAGATTCGGCAAGCAGTTGCTGAGTTTGTAATTGTGAGGCGATGTTATTTAAAAATACACCCAAAATTTCACTTAATTGATCTAGAAATGTCAGGTGTAAGTCGTTAAAAGGTGCAAAAGAAGCAAGTTCAATTACGGCGTTGACTTGGGATTCAAATACTATGGGCAATACAATAATATTTAATGGTGGAGCTTCCCCTAAGCCAGAAGCGATGCGGATGTAATCACTGGGAACTCCGGTTAAGAGGATTCTTTGTTTTTCTAGGGCGCATTGTCCAACTAATCCCTCGCCCAAGCGAAACTGGTTTGCTACGTTTTTACGCTCTTTGTAAGCATAACTACCCAACAGCTTCAGCACTGGCTCGTCGTTGATTGAATCCATTACATAAAAAACGCCAGCAGATGCCCCAACCAGGGGTGCTAGATTCGACAAGATCCTGCGAGAGACGCTTTCTAAATTTCGCTGCCCTTGAAGCATTTGGGTAAATTCAGCCAAATTCGACTTGAGCCAGTTTTGCTCGTCATTTTTTTGAGTTGTGTATCGCAGATTGACAATCATCTGGTTGAAGGTTCGCTTCAGGACGCCAATTTCGTCGTGGCGATCGCTTTCTGGTAAATTGACTGATAAATCCCCTTGTGCCACTTTTTCAACTAAATCAGAAACTCGCTTGAGCGGTAGTGAAATGTGTCTGGTGAGGATAATTCCAATCAAAACCAAGATTGCACCAAATAGAGGAATACTATAAACAATAGTGGCGAGTGTTTGCCGTGCAGCTATCTGTGCCCGCTCAGAACGCTGCTTGAGAAGTAGATTTTCCTCATTTTTCATCGCCTGGAGCAGTTTCTGGATCTGCTCCATCAGCCGCTTACCTTGGTCTGTGAGGAGAGCTTGCTGAGCAACCTCAAAACCCTGATTCTGCCGTATTTCAATGACATCTCTCATTACAGCCATTCTTTCAGTTACGAGTGGCTGCAAAGTATCAAGCCGATTTTTTTGGTTGGGGTTATCTGCTGTTAATCTTTGAAGTTCCTTGATTTTTTGATTAACCAATTGCATGGCAGCGTTATAAGGTTCTAAATAACGCTGTTCTCCGGTAATAATGTAACCTCGTTGCCCAGTCTCAGCATTTGTCAATTGCAAGTTGAGGTCTTCAATCTGGCTTAATACCTGATAGGTATGGTTTTCTTGGCGCGAAGTTTCAATTAACTCATTGGTACTTTGGTACGAGATTAAACCAATTGAGGTCAGAATTGCTAGGCTTAAGGTAAAACCTGCCCCAATTTTGGTTCCAATCTTCAAACGGTTCAACATTTTTAAGAGACAGTTAATTTCAAATTTTTTGTTGTGGTTATAAATATTTCGTTCATCTTTCGGCTAGTCAAATAGTCAAAAGTTCTATGTATTAACAATCAGTTTAATTAAAAAATGCCGCGTTTTTAAATCATCTATTTATAGTTCTTTATATATTGACATTAATATTAAAAATTCTCATTAAAATTTTAACATTATATTTTAATTAAGCCTGGAGATAGTATAACTTATTTCAAAAGAAGCAACCATCTCATTTTCTATTTAAATCTGTCGGTGGATAATTAAATTTTGAACTGAGAGTATAAATTGAATATATAATTTTAATCTAAAAAGGTGGGTTTTATGAGTGCATTAATCGAGCTAGCAAGACCAAAATTTTGTAAAGGACAAAAGGTAGAATTTATTGGTGGATTTGGAACCATAATACAGTGTTGTCGTAATTCTGGAAATTGGTCGTATCTTGTAGAGATGGAAATGGGTATAGAACCAGAAATGGGCAGAATTGGTTGTGAAACTACTATTTTACTATTTGAAACAGATATTATTTTACTCGAAGACTATCCTATTGCGGCTTAGGATTTCAGGATGGCATTATTGTTTTGTCAGGTTAAAATCCCCGACTTACCTGACAAGTCGGGGATTTTAATAGATTAAATTTGCCATTTAATTAGAGGTTATTAATCACCTGGCGATCGCTTGTAGTTGAATGAACAGCGGATTGGTTATAAATCCGAAAATGTTGAATCTTGTGACTCTCTAAAATAGCTCTTGCTCCTGCCATATAGATATCGGTAGCATTTAGAAATACAATAAAATTGCCAAGATTCAGCTGATGTTCATAATATTGGACTAAATCTTCAGGAACTCCTAAAGGATAATAATTACCTTTAGTAATTACTGAGACTTGACTCATGGGAAAGCCGGATTTTTGGAGTTCTGTAAGTGCTGTTTCTAACTCTTTGCGTCGGGAAAAAACACCAACTCCATGTTTATAGCGACTTTTGGGGGATAAATATGGCTGATAAATACCCCGGTGTTGAACGCTGTGGCGATTAAAAATCCTCTGAACAAAACGAATTTCGATTTCTATAGCGGTTACTATCACCAAATAGTAACCTTGGAAGACTAAATCGCTATAAACCTGTGCTTGTTCTTCAGGAATTCCCAAAGGTAGCAACGCACCAGCCAAACTACCTGCGGGTACACCGATGGCACCACCTGTTATGGTGGTAGCGATCGCTCTTGCTTCTGCTCCGGCTAGAATGACTGCACCCATACCAGGAATTGCCAACTGACTTATACAGCTAACAAGAGCGCCTAAAGTTCCACCACTGAATTCTTCAGATGTATTGCCAGTGTCCTCTTTAAAATTAACACCAGCAATATCAGTTTGTTCTTCTGCCTTGCGTGCAATTACAGAAACTTTGTGCATTGGAAAGTTAGCAGCCTGTAGTTCCTGAAGTGCCAATTTTGCTTCTGAACATTTAGCGAAAATTCCTATAAATTTCCGCTCTTTTTCTAATGTCATTTTATCTGTTTAGACTCAAAATGATTCCCAAAATTATTAACTCAACTCAGACAATTACACAGCGCTACGAGTTAGTAATCCCCAAAGGAAAATCAATAGCATTGCGCCAAGAACAGCAAATAAAATGCTACCAAGTGATAAAGCTCCTACAGATGCCGCCGCCGCTGAACTACTTCCTAACAAGACTTGACCTAAATAACCACCAACTACGGCACCGAGAATTCCTAACACAATGGTAGAAAGAATACCACCACCTTGGGTTCCTGGATAGAAGAACTTAGCTAAAGCACCTGCAATTAAACCCAAAACTAGCCAAGCAATGATGTTACCCATAATGTTTCTCCCTGTGAAAATGTTGTTTTTTTGACTATTTCATATTAAAATTTTTCTGATAAATTGCCGATCTATCTGGAGAACTAATATCAAAAATCTTGAGACATTGTTTGATGTTCGTCAGGCTCAAATACCCGACTTCTCAAAGAAGTCGGGTATTTAGTTGTCAATGAATAAAGACATACTTAATGATTCACAAACGACTAGCTGCGTAGGTCAGATTGAGGAACGTAGACCCCCACAAGCCGGCTTAAGACGCGACTTTTAACGTCATTTGCAACAGGCCACCTAATCCCTTGGACTGCTTCCCTACTGGGGAATGGGGATAATTTAAAGCTTCTCAAAAAGCTGAATAAAATTTTCCCTAAAAAAACGATAAATTAGGCTGAAAGCGGCGTAAACCAACATTAAGCCTTAGTTTTTGGCTTGTGACACGATAAACCTAATGCAAAATCTATAGCATTTGAAGCATTCAGGACATAAAGCGATCGCAATTTGACATCAAGAGACTTTTAAGCCTTTTGCCTGTTGCCTTTTGCCTGTTCCCTGCTATAAAGTCCTATGATTTCATCTCCAGATAGAGCAATAGAAGTATTCTTTTCTATCTTCAGGGTATTACTTTAATTTTCTTCAGATGAATCCAACTTTTAAATAAGTCTACAAAACGGATAAAAATATTTTGAAGAAAAACATCTAGAGATAGAAGTATTTCTTTTTTATAAGAACTATTCTATAAACATTGCAGCCCAAGTTTGGGAAGCAAAAACTAATAAATAGTTAGTGAATTTTAGGAGTAAATTATGAGTCTCGAAGATAGAGCAAAAGCAGTTGCTAAAAATATTGAAGGTAAAGCTCAAGAAATAATTGGCGATATCACCGGCAACCCTGATGATAAGGCTGAAGGTAAAGCTAAGCAAGTAGAATCACAGGTTCGTCATACAGTTGAAAATGTCAAAGATGAAGTTAAGAAGAATGTAGAATAAACTTAAGTTTATCTTGGTGAAGGTTGAAGTTAAATCATAATTTAACGTGAATTCAACAGACCTCACCCACCCAGCCTCCCTCTCCTAATAGGAGAGGGAGGAGTAGGGGAAGATTAGGCTTTTTGCTCCCCTCTCTTTTTAGGAGAGGGGCTGGGGGTGAGGTCAAAATCCCATACACCGAATTCACATTAATTTATTAAACCTTATCCTACTTCTAGTTTTTCTAGATCTGTGTTGAATTCAGTTGTAATGCAGTGGGTTGCAACTGAATTAACTAAAAAATCGAAAACTCAAAACCAGATTTTGATAATACGGCTGCCAAAATAATTTTTTAAGCCATCCCTGAATTTTTGCCCAAAGGTGCTAACTCATGATTAATCTATTATTTACTTATCTTTTAACAGACATATCTGTTGCATCAGAAGCTAGTTCTAGTTACTCTGCTGTACTCACCGGATTATTTGTAGTCGGCTTTATTGCTGCTGTGAGCATAGGATCTATTGCTTGGTACAATTCAAAACGTCCTGTAGGTTGGGAAGATAAAGAGCGTCCTGATATTGTTCCAGAAGTAGATAAGTAATCAAATTATTGCCTACCTCCTCCTAAGTCTAAGTGTTTTTTAGTGTTCATGGATTTTACCAATGAACACTATTTTTTTGTGATAATACTTTGCTCAGACAATGAATTTACCCCTATATTTGGAGAGGGATAGACATCTTAGTGCATCTCAGGTTTAGTCAGAGTATTCGGCATTTTGCGATCGCCACTTTTATTTTCACGCTCTTGAATAATCGCCTCTAAAGTTGTAAAGCCATCATTCTCAGCAATGGCTCGGCGCAATAACTCAGAGTCAATGGCATCTTCCAAGGCTTCCAGCCGTTTTACATCTTCCAGTCCAACCATAGCAACAACAGCCTTACCATGTTGCTCAATGATAATGCGATCGCCTTGATATTCAACACGATTAATTAGCTCTTGAAAATTAGCACGAGCTTCTGTAGCGTTGATTGTATCTGACATTTTTGTTAGTTTTTACATTTTTTGTAAATGTGCTCAACGCCTTACGGCATCAAAGGTTTGCTCAGAATCTTTTGTTTTTCTTGAACCCTATTTCCGCACAGTGCTCAACGCCTTACGGCATCAAAGGTTTGCTCAGCTGCTAAGTATTTCTATCATTCCAGCTAAGGCAGATTTGTGCTCAACGCCTTACGGCATCAAAGGTTTGCTCAGAGCGATCGCTCAAACCCTTACCACAAGACCACTAATTTGCAATCTTGCAAGCACTTGGCTTGAAAAAGCAATCCAGCGGTCAATTGCTTACCAAAATTTTAGCCTAAACATACCACCTGAGATTAAAATCCTTACCTGACTTAGCTTTTAACGTCATTTTTCAAAATGCAAGCACCTCCTGTCGATCTAAAAATGCTCAAAACCAAGCCAGTAAACGTTTTCCACTTGTCTGCCTCTATTTTGTGACTTCACAAACACAGATCCATGCATTAGATAATCCGATAAGGTTCTTCTTGAGATGACCAAGCGCCAGGACGATTGTAAGCTGGAATAGCTGTAACACACTGATTTGACAACCGAATTAGTAGTAAACTATCTTCTGGAGCCAATATTTTTTCAAGTTCCCAACGTAATTTTTCACGCGATCGCATACTCAACCAAGAACGAAAAATAGAGTATTGCATCCTTTCACCATAGCCTTGGAGTAAGTTATAAGCTTTGCGCCAACGCTTGGCATCGCGGATATCGTAACAAATGAGGTAACAATTTTTCTGTTCTGCCATTTTGATACCTCACCGCAAAATTAATTGACCAAACAAACCACCCTCACCAGACCATTCTTTTTCTAACAGTCGCACCTCCAATTCAAACAAACGACGATAAGTAAGGGAATAACCCGTGACTGGATGTTTCCAACTCTCTTGTTTACGACGCTCATACATTTCAACAAATTTACGTCGCCCAACTTCAGTTAACCAAACCTGCTTTCCGCGAACTTCAAAATCGGCTTTCACATCCCATTGACCCCGATTGACAGAAGCCATCACCGTCATGTCTACCAAAGGCACTCGAAATATTTCGAGTAAATCCAATGCTAGGGGTGCAGCTTGGGAACGCGGTTGATGATAAAAACCCAATGCAGGTTCTAAGCCAACTGTCAAGATGGCGTTCATCACATCTTTGAGTAACAACGCATAACCAAAACTCAGTAGTGTATTGAATCGGTCTAGCGGTGGACGGCGATTTCTCCCAGAAAAGTGTAATTCTTGTGACACATCTTGCGAAATCAAATCCGGCAAAGCACTGAAATATAAAGCAGCCAAATTCCCCTCAAATCCTAAAAGAGACTCTAGAGATTTCGCTTGGGGGACTTGTTTGAGAACAGCTTTCATTTGGGCGATCGCTTTTTCTAACTTCTGTGTCTTTTTCCCCCTCGTACCTCGCATTAAAAATTTGCGCTGTCCCTGACCGCGACAAATCACCAGTTTTCGGGCTAACTCTAGGCAACCATCGGGTGAGGTAAGAGCTGCATACTGACGAATACGGCGTTGAATACTACCTTGTCGGCTATCAAAACTACCAAGGTAACGTCCGCCGCCGGAAATAAAATGCACTCCAATATTTTGGTCAGCACAAAAGTGCAGTGCTTGGGTAGAGATTTGCGAAAAACTGTGCAGCACTACCTGTCCTACCTGACGAGCCGGAACAGTTTCTACAGGTTGATTGCGACGGGTAATTTTGATTTGTTCTCCCGTTCTACCAACTGATGTTCCGGGTTCTAAAATGTGAATTACTTGCCGTTCATCATCTTCAGGAAACAAGCGAATTGGTTGCCATTCCTTATCGTGAGCGAGTCTCGCTTCTTCTGGCAAGCACACCGGAGCCAAGGAACAACGAGCGCACAATCGTTCATTATCAATTACTGGTGGTCGGTGGGTGGATTGTCTGAGGGTACGTGCTTGTTGAATAGCTTCTTTGACTGCTGTTCGCCCTGCATCATCTAACGGTACGCGAACTAGTACATTGTCGGCATGGTAGCGGATGCGACCTTCTGTAACCGTAATTCCCAGGGCGTATTCTAAGAGTAAAGCATAAGCGAGGATTTGTAGGCTATCGCTTTCCCAAGCTTGGGGTTGCTTATTCTCATCATGATAACAGCGACCGCGCTTGTGTTCGTAGGGAATTATTTGGCGATCGCGTGTACGCAGAGCATCCAACCGACCGCGTAAACCCAGTTCCTCGCTTTCGAGAAACAACTCCTCCCAATCCTCATCTTCTTGTTTTTCAAGTTCTGCATGTAGTCTGCGTCCAGCAAACACCGCCGCATCTTGGGTGTAAAGTTCTTCGACTTCCTCCAGATAAAACAGCCGCGGACAGTAAGCCAGAGCATGGAGAGCAGAGACACGAATGGTTTTTGGTTGTGTAGAAACTTCTTGGTATTCGAGAGTTTGCATATATGTCTGTAAGGTAATTGTGTTTTAGCGCCTTACGACATCAGAGGAAATGGCATTTTAGGGAATTAACCCAGCCCGTTGAAAGATTGTGTTAGGGGTAATTTCCAATTCTGGTAGTAAATCATCAGTAATTACTCCATCGGCTCGATAATTAATCGGTAAGGAAGATGGGGCAAATACAGTTATAGTTCTAGCTTTTGTATCAACCACCCAAACACGAGAAACACCGGCTTTGAGATAATCAATCGCTTTTTCGGCAATTTCGCCAAAAGTTTGACCAGGTGAAATAATTTCAATTACTAATTCCGGTGCAACAGGACAAGCTTCATCTAATAGCCAATCCACAGGAAGACGTTGATATGAAACATAAGTCAAATCTGGTACGGGCATCCAATCTTGTTGATTTCGTATCAGTTTGATTGCCCATTCAATGACAACCCGACCCTTTTCTTTTGCCCATACAGACAATAGTATCAATAAAGCACCAGTAGTCGAGCTATGAAAAAATTTTGCTCCGATTTCATCATTTTTATATTTGGGTACAGCTTCACCGTTCACAAACTCGTATGTAACATCACCTTCGGGAAGTGCGAGAAATTCTTCTAGGGTTAAGCGTTGATTAGAAGACTGAACCATAGGTATGATGTGAGTAAAAGAAGCTTAGTTTTAGTTTAAGCGATCGCTCATATTAGAGGCTGAGATTGCTTAATACTTATTTCCAGCATTTTCTACAGCAATTGGTAGTTGTATCCAAGCGGACTTTGGAGGATATAAGCAAAAAGAACTAGGCGCAAACACCGCTATTTTTGTATTACTATTATCTGCTCGATCGATCCAAACTGTTAGCCTACAATATCCCCGTTCAGGTGGATGGTTATCCTGTTTTAATGGAGAATACCAACGTGCCATAGGAGGGCTATTAATAGGTTCAATTGAATCAAAGAAAAAATTATTATCTCCTGCAAATGGTAATCCGTAGCGGGGTTCATCTAATTCGCCGTTGAGTCCTTGGAGAATGCGATCGCACAACCACTGTTCTGTTTTAATACCAATTACCAAGTTTAAATTCACTAAAACTTCTCGCCTGACTGGTGCTATCCAGTATTTGGAACCGTAGGTTTTTTCTGCAAGTTCCTTACCAGAATTACCAACAGGGTATTGGTGTAACTGTTGTGTTAGTATGGCTATTTCTGATTGATAAACTTGAGCGATCGCAATTTCTATTTTTGGTATATCTTCCTTTATCTGCGTGACAGGATTATGTAATTCAGCACGCTGTTCAATTCCAGCAATATTGAGCAACAAACCATAAACCGTTGATGGGGAAGGTACGGGCGTAGTTGAACGATATGCTCCAGACTGGAAGGGCCGAAATGACGCGAAGGGAGCTTTAATTTGAAAAAATTGCTCAACCAAGGTTTTTGTATCAGGATTAGTCATTATTTACTACTTGGTAAAAACTCATTTGCTAGAGCGTCAAATAACTGTTCTGAATTAGAATATAAATGCGCTCCAGCTTCTTTTAATCTGGTGATTTCTTCGAGTTCCATTTTCCGGACAATCTCACCACCAATCCAAAATTCATTGGCTGGTAAATCGCAATTTTCATCGTCAGCTTTACCCAAACGATTTAATTCTGGAAATTCCCCTGTTTCAATAAAACCATAGGTTTTGTAGCCAGCAACTAATTTATGAGTGAGCCTTGCTACTACAGAACAGGGTGCAAATTCATAATAAGCACGAGCATGACCACCTGCTACTTTATTAAGTTGAGTAATAGCTTGTAGTAATGCTTTTACCCATTCAGGACGCTCTAAACAATCGCGTTGTGACAATGCAAAAGGATATTGAAATGCTGTATGAGTTACTTCTCGATGTAATAATGCAGAAGTGTTGGCATTACTCCAAAAAGTTTTTTCATTGTTTTTGGTTTTAACATTGAGCGGAGATTGATGAAACACAGCATCATATTTGTATGGACTTAATGCCACTGCCATATTACAGCGAAAGATACTATCGCGTTTTGGTGGTAAAGTCTTATTTTTCTTAATATCATCTGGAATTTTAGCGACCATGAAACCAAACAGAAAATCATCTGCATATTTACTTGCATTAGGAAATTCTCTAAATTCCACAGCCAATTGGTCAGCATCGTAAACTCTAGAACGATTATTTGGAAACCCCATTAAAATCAAAGTTTCGCGTAAAGCATTGCGTATAGACTCTGGACTAACAACAGTATATTTTTGTCCATTTTTAGATATTTTTTGCAATACCGTGCGGTTTTCTTCAGATTCACCGCGATAGTTGCTAGAAGGAGCAGGATAAGTTAATACTGTGGCGAACAAGTTAAGATTTTTCATTTATTTTACCTGTGATAGTTAACACGCCTAATGGCAATCGAAGGAAATAATTAATCAAGCAACATTATCTTCAGAAGCTTGATTGTCTTCGTTTTTATTTAGTGGAAATTGACTGGAAAGAGCTAAAAGAGTTAATGCACGAATCTCATCAGTCTGATTAAATAAAACATCTGTAAAATTTACAAATTCATCCTTTTTAACAAAAGGATAAAGAGTAGAAACAAAATAGTCTATGAATGCTTTAGTATCAGTGCGAGAGCGAACTGCAAGAAACGCTTCATTAGCAATTTTCTTTTTTTTGTCATCGCCATCTGCTTGAGAAATCTGTTTCTTGTCTTGAAAATAGCATTTTTTGTTATTATGCCATCTAATTTTGTATTTACTTTCGAGCTTGCCTATTACATAGCCTTGACAAACGTTATAAACGATTAGCGCATGATCGCGAATTTCTTTTTTCATATAGATTTCTCTTTCTTCTTCAAATAAATTACGAGCATCATGACTAAAAGTAGAATCTTGTAACCAAGTTCGAGGAATACGACTTAAAACTGTATCAAAATCAGACCAAGGTTGAATTTTCTCTAAATTATTAGATAGTTCTTCTTCGTCTGGTTGTTTCCGCAAAAGATTGATTAATCGCTGCTTCCGAAACCAAGGACACCAGTATAATTTTTTAATTACCTCGTATTTATCTATGCACTCTTTTGTTGGGTCAACAGTGCTGATAGAGCGAATTTTGATATTATTACCAACTTTTTCTGCATGAATAAGTTCAACGCCTAAAATCAGTCTATGCAATTCTCGATCGCCTGTTTCACGAGCAATGCGATCGCGCAACAATAATAATAAATTAAGTGCGCCTTCTTCCGGTAAGTCGATTACTGCCTCACGAGGTAAATAACGCCATCTCTTTAAATCCCTTTCTCTCAAAACCTTGGGAAATACTCGACAAAATTTCTTCAAATTTGCTACATCAGGAATAGCTAAAGCATAACCTGTAGGCTCTCGATTACCATCTTTATCTAAAACTGCGGGACAATAAATTTGGGCAACAAATACCCAGAAATGTAACAAAAATTGATAGCGTATTTTATCTTTAGTGGGCACATTTTCAGCATTTACAGCCATTGCACCCAAATAGTAATTACCTGATTGTCCAGTCACTTTATCGGGATGTTGTAGTTCCTCCCAAATTTGTTGTGCATCTTGAGAATAAGAAGCACCATTAACTCGATGATTAAAAGAATTACGAGTGGCGGGAACTCCCCTGACTATACTCCAAAGCATATCTCGCCAGAGTTTTATCCACAGTCCGCGTTCAGAACTGTCATTTGACTTATCCCAATCAGCGAGAAATGCACCTTGGGGAGTTGTGACAGTATAGAAGTATTTCAGGACACGCCTAGTTTTGGTTTTATCCTTTTTATCTGGTATTTCAACTTCTTCAAACCGATCATATTTTTTGATTTTTGTCTCGGTTGAGCGTTCTTCAGAGAATGCCTGATAAGTTAAATCAAAAAGTGCTTGTAATCCCTGCAAATTTAGCCGTAAAGTAACACCAAATTCATTTGGATTCTGTAATTCTAATATTGCACCTTCACGCTCTTTAAACCAAGGTTGGGTATCGAGTAAGTATTGCACCATTAATACCAAACCTGCTAACCCCGCACGATGTTGAGCAGACGGTAATTCTGCTAATTCATATTCCAGTTTTAAATCTTCCATTCCCCAAATCCCCTTCTTGGACAATATAAATTTGCATCAGCAATTGCCAAGTAACGCGGTAGTTTTTCTGGACGACCTTTCCATTGCGAATGAGCAAATTTATTGGGTACTGGTAACACATAACCGTCATAAGGCTTTTTCTGTTCAATTAATTCTCCAACTACTTTTAAATCACTGCTGAGAATTGCATCCACTGAGTAATCATCTGTCTCTCGAAATGACTGAAAACTAGCCCAATAACCACCTTCTAAAAAAGGACAATTACCATCGGCATATCTTTCTGATGGGGAATAATCTTCTAATGCCTTTGCTAGTTGCGCTTGGCTAATTTTTTCTCCTTGTATATGGTCAATAAACTTTTTGGCTGCCTGAATTTCCTCTTTTTGATAAGGTTTAATATTAGGTGGTTCGTAGACTAATATTTGAGAGCGAAATTCATTACCATGAGAAAGATGACGGTTAGAACGTCCGAATCGTTGCACAAGTGAGGAGATGGGTGCAAGTTCAGTAATTAAGACATCTGCATCTAAATCTAGAGACATTTCACATACTTGTGTTGTAACTGCGATCGCAGGTTTTCTTTCTCCTGTTTCATAAGCGAATGCAGCAATAGTTTCTTGATGGCGTTTTTGCCTATCTTTAAGTTTAAAACGACTATGATAAGTCAAAATCTCTATATTTAAATCAAATTCCAACCCTGTATTATCCTCACGTCTTCCTGCTATTTTGCGACATCTATCAACAGTATTCACAACCCATAAAACGCGAAATTTATTATCTTGATAAGCTGATTTAGCATAACTATAAGCACTATCTTTATCAATAAACTTCACATCATATCTGAGATGTTCTTCAATTTCCCTCAATTTCTCATCCGTTGCCGCAGGAAAAACTTTCAATCCAGCCTTTTTCAATTCTTCTTGTCGGGTTTTAGTTAAGGTTGCAGTCATACACAACACTGGAATATGAAAATTTTGTAAAAAGCTAATGAGGTTATCAAACATTCCACGAGAAAAACTATGAACCTCATCAATGACTATTACTGAATCAGCCAAAACTGGTAATAAACACAAGCCACTATAACCGTGAGTTAAAAAGCAGAGAAATTGGTCTACAGTGGCAGAAAAAAACCGCTTACCCCAAAAACCTAACGCAAATAAACGCTCATCGGTTGTAAAATCTTTTTTACCTTCATGCAAAGTATTATCATCAGGATTTGCTGCCATTTCCATCAATTCATAAATAGCTGTTCCTGTAACTAAACTAGCATCCGTTTCTGGTGCCCAAGAAACATAATCTTTAAAACCTTCTGTTGCAGTACCACGAGTTGGATAGAGAAATATAATATGACCAACTTGGTTACGACTTAACGCAGCTTGATGCCATTTATAGCCAAATATTGTCTTTCCACTACCACAACCACTTAATAAAAGAACTCTATCACCTTGCTCTTGGGCTTTTTCTTGGAAAGGATGTAAGTCAAACTTTTTACCAGATTTTTTTTCAATATGAGAATAACGAGGTTGCAGAATTTTTTTTTCTAATTCTTCCGCAGTAATTACAGGTGCGTGCAGTGTTTCATCAACCCACTGTTCAAGTAATTTATTTTCTCGAAACATCGCAGAAGCAACAGAATCCGCAGCCATTAATCCTGCTTTTACTGCTAGTAATAATGAGCGACGTTCAGTATTATCATAGATATCATCACCAAACTTCTCTCCTGCCTCGTCTGCATCAAAATAAGCTTGGTTCCATAAAGAATCATTTGCTGCCCATTTTTCAGGTAATTCATCATTTAAACCTTCAATTGCTGCTATTTCTGCTATTTTTTGCAGAATATTAGTAATTTCAGGATGATGTAAAAACAGTTCCACCTGTTTTATAAATGTTCGAGGTTTACCCCATTCTTTTTTACTTGCTTTCAAGTGATGACTAAGTACAGCAGCAGTAATGACTTCCAAATCTAAATCTAATTTACTGGATGCTAACCAAGAGCGCAGATTTGGCAAGTGTAAAATTAAAGCACTCAACCACTCATGTCTGAGCGTTTGCTGCTTGAGTTTTTTATTAACTGCTGCATCAAATTCAGCATTGGCCTTGCCTAGATCGTGGAATAATGCCGCAATTCTCAAGTTAAGTATAAACTTCTTAGCATCTTTCACGCCAAAAAAACGACACCAGTTTAATAATATTCGTTGCTTAAATATTGCTACCACAGCATTTTCAGTATCCGTCAAATGCTTTTCAATAGTCAATATTTCTCCGTTTTGCTTTGGACTTTTAGCTAATAATTGCTGCTGCATCGTATTCCGTTTTACCTCGATAAACTATGATATTAGGACAAAAAATGCCGCAACCTAGACGGCGTTTTCCACCTAAACCATGAATTTGTAATTTAATCGAATCTTCTGCACTTAATTCAGAAACAATTACACTAAAACCAATTATTGTGTAATTTTTAATCACTTCTCCAACTTTTTTCTTAATCATCAAACTTAGGCGTTTAGGTTCTCCTTGTTCATTTGCAGGGATACCAATATTTGCATTAATTTCTAGGTATTGTAATTGCCGATGTGCAGCACCAAGAAAGTGTTCGGGTTCGGTGTATCCTTTGATAGTTACAATCCTAGCTTTAAGTGACTCTACGGGTTTCAAAGTTTGTAGTTCTGGATTGCCTAGTTTAATTGCATAACCACCAACATTCAAAGTTTTTCCAGTAAGCTGATAAACTTGAGCGATCGCTTCAACTGGAAGTCTCAATAATAACCTTGATTTATTAGTTAAACTAATTTTTCCCTGCTTGTTAGGAATACCTGTAATGGTATTAATTGCGAATCCTTTTAACTCATGCAACTCTGGAAATTCTGTACAAATAGCTGCACAAAGACGATGATTATGGTCAGCCCATAACTCGGTTCCAGTTACAGGAAACGATAAATTGATAACGTTATTCATGGTAAATGCAAGAACAATTACTAAAAGATAAAAACAATAGAACAACGGCTAGGGCAAAAAACACTCTAGCAACAACAAAATTACCTATGTATGGTTCGCGTAGCTTCCGTTGACTTAGTTCGCACTATTCGCGCTTTGCATATTTAGCGCAATATTCTTCCATTTCACGGCGTTGTCTGAGCCTATCAGCTTGAGTTAGGTTATCTGACACATCTGGAGGGAAATTAACAGAATTTCGCTGATAGTTGATTGTGTCGCTAAAAACTTTCGTTATCGACTCGATTGTGATTTTAGCTAAGTCGATTGCAGAAACGTACCCAGAAGACTGCTGAAGTGAGCCAATGTTTTCATACTCACTTTTTGGGGACGGTTTACTACCATTCCCATATTTCTGATTATTTGTCATGATAGAGGTAACAAAATTAAACATCTTCGGCTCCAAAGTTATTTGGTAGCCGTTTTTTTATCTCAATCTCGATGACTATCTAGATTTACTAGGTTCCATCTTGAAATAAGTGTAACTGATTTCACTAGTTCCGTCTATAAAAAACCTGTTGCACCGCAGAAAAGCATATAGCTTCTGCAACAACGCCTGACGGCAATCATAGGTGGCAACAGGTTCTAGACTTACTAAGTTCTTGCTCAACGCCTGAGAGCGGAAAACGCTGTACAGTCGAATCAGAGGTAACTGTTGTCTATATCGAAATCCTATCATCATAATTTACAGCCCTGGGATAAATCGTAATTATTTCTCATCCCCTCAATTTCCTCTCTCACCAACTCCACCAACTCCGGCGGACTCTTAACAATTGCGCCTTTCCCATACCACATCACCCAGCGTTTCAAGTCATTAATGCCGCGTACACTCATTTTCAGCGTCAGCGAACCGTTGTCATGCTGCTCAATTACCTGGGTATAATGCCAGCGTCTTTCTTTGATGTAGGGTGCAGTTTTCGCATCAAACCAAATCTCGACATCAAGCTGCTTATCTCCTACCTCATGTTGAAACACGCTCCCCATATACTCTTTGGCATTAAATTGAGGATCGGGTGTAAAGTGTTCTGGTAATATTTCTAACTTTTTAATGCGGTCGATTCTAAACCAGAGAAACTGTTGGCGATTATGGCAATAGCCGATTAAGTATAGATTAGTACCACGATAAACGTGTAACAAGTAAGGGTCAAGCTTGCGTTCCGAAATGGCATCACGACTCGCGGTATAGTAAGTCATCATTATCCTTTTCCTCTGACTGCAAGCATCTTCTAGGTTGTGCCAAATGTCTGGATCGAGGTCAACTTCTGCACCCGCACCAAATAGAATATTTTCTTCTGCTAGCTGTTGGACGTTCACCCAGGTTTTCTCTGGTAAACGTTCGCTCAACCTAGCGATCGCACTTCTTAACTGCAATGCATAAGGCGAACCTGCATAGGCTTCTAACATCCTTGCGCCTACAGTCAGGGCAAATAGTTCACCCTTGGTTAAAGGAATACTCGGCAATCGCCACTCTGGTTGTGTGTAATGATGACCCAGTTTATGGCTATACTCCAAAGGGGCACCAAACCGATCACGCAAAAAAGCCAAGTCACTACGAATTGTCCTCTCGCTAACCTCTAACTCTTTAGCAAGGCTAAGAGTTGTAGGACGTTGCTTAGTTCTGAGCAATGAATCTAGTTGTAATAGTCTTTCTAAATGACGAGACATATATTTGCTCGACTCTGAATGAGCTTATCTTAGAAAGACTACCCGGCAAAATCGTTTCCGCCTTCACAGGAAAATAAAAGAACTTCTAGTTTTCCTCAGTCACAGGTAGACGTATTGTAAATGTACTTCCTTGCCCTGGCTCAGATATGACATCAATTGTGCCTTGATGTGCTTCGATGATGCAGCGAGATAGATATAGTCCTAAACCACTACCAGAACGTTGATGTTTACCTTGGCGAAATCGCTCGAATAATATTGCTTGGTCTTGTTTAGAAATTCCCGGCCCTGTATCTTGGATACTAATAGTTACCTCTGGCAAATTAACATCGCAATGAATATTTACAGAACCTTTGTCTGTAAATTTGATGGCGTTACCGATGATGTTTGTTAAAACTCGCCGCAGTTCTACGCGATCGCCCATCACCGTACTTATACTTTCTCCTCTATCAATATTGACAGCTAACCCTTTTTCTTCAGCTAAAGGAGTTAATTCTTGGGCGACTTCACTAACTAATTCCTGAATATTACAAGGAGCAATTTTTAAGGTTTTACAACCCGCTTCATGACGATAAACTTCTAACAACGTATTTACCATTTCTAGCAGGTCTTGGTTACTGCCAATCATGGTATTAATTATTTCTTGCAATTGTGGCGAAACGTCGCAAAACCTACCTTCGAGTAATAATTTTAAAATCCGGTTAGAGGCTACTAGCGGTATACGTAAATCATGGGTAAAACGCGAGACAAAATCTGCCCGCAAATTAGCCATTTGGTCTCGTTCGTCGATGCTATGCTTGAGGCGCAGGAGCGATCGCACTCGTGCATGTAGTTCATCTGGATCGAATGGTTTACGAATAAAGTCATCTGCACCAGCATCAAGTCCTTGGACAACGCTAGATTCATAGTGAGCTGTAATCAACAAAATTGGGATAAATGGCAACGCTTGATTTTGTCGGATACGTCGAGTGAATTCATACCCATCTATTCCTGGCATCATCACATCTAACAGAATTAAATCTGGCGGTGACTGCTCAACCATATTCAGAGCAATTTTACTATCTTCCACCAAGCTAAGTTCATAGTCCTTATCTTGTAGGACTGCTTCTAAAATCAGTAAATTGTCAAAAATGTCATCGACAACGAGAATTTTATCTTTTTTAACAGTTTTAGTTAAAGACATGGCTAAATAAAATAAGAAGTGCTTGGCTATCCCTTGCAAATCTAGTAATAGCTTACTCCAATAGCGTTGAGATGATTAAAATTTCACATTTTCCTTTCAAGTTTCCTGAATTTAAGGTATCTTTTTTCAGGAATTATACTGTTTTTTCTGCTCATCTCAGTAATAATAGTATTAAATACAACTTATTTCTCAGCATATTGCCTGCCTGAATGATTATCCATATCTTCTGAGTAGAGTGTGAGTTGAAGTAGCTTAGTGATTAATTTTATGTGCGTTATCCGTGCTAGAGCAAGGGTAAGCGATCGAACATTCAACCATTCCTAGTTTTATCAGACTTTGATAATCAGTTGTAGCGTATAAAACATATATCTTGGCAATAACGTATAAAATTAGTTTTTTTGATTGAATTGTATTGTTCAGATAAAACTCTTGCGTCTTGAAAAACTTACAAGATAAGGTTATTTAATGTCTAATAGTAGATGTACTCCTGGGAACAATAGCAAACATATTGCTTTTTGTATAAAATCCTGAATGTGAGAACAGGATTATTTTAATGTGTACTTTAGATAGATAACAGTAAACTTAAGCAACTATGGATGAAATCAAGATCCTCGTCATTGAAGATCATAACCTTACGAGAATTGGTTTGCGGGCTGCCTTACAAACTCAGCCAGAAGTAAATATTGTCGGTGAAGCCGCTAATGCCGCAGATGGAATCGAGCTTGTGAAAACTCTCAAGCCTGATGTTGCTACTATTGACATTGGTTTGCCTGATATGGATGGTATCGAGCTAACACGGACAATTAGGCAATATCAAGCAGAGACTGAAGATTATACAACAAAGCTCTTGATTTTAACAATGCAGAATAGCGAGCAGGCAGTCTTAGCTGCATTTGCAGCAGGCGCTGATTCCTATTGCATGAAGGATATCGAAAGTGAGAGACTAATTGAGGCTGTGCGAACAACCCATGCAGGTAGCTCATGGATCGATCCAGCGATCGCAGACCTTGTACTCCAGCAAATACGTCAAGATTTTCCCGATGGCAGCAGAGGATCGGCCACAAAAAGAGTGTTGATTGAAGGTATTGACCCAGATATCGAAAAAACTATCGTCACCTATCCTTTAACTCAACGGGAAATGGATGTTTTAGAGTTGATTGTCGCTGGCTGTGACAATGCAGAAATCGCCAAAAGACTCTATCTCACAGTTGGCACTGTTAAAACTCATGTTCGGGGTATTCTCAATAAACTCTGTGTTGCTGACCGTACACAAGCTGCTGTGCGGGCTTTGCGTGCAGGGTTAGTGCCTTAATAGGGAACAGGCAATAGGCAATAGGCAATAGGCAATAGGCAATAGGCTTGAAAGTCTCTTTGTATCAGAGTTTTATTGGCTTTAACTTTTAACTCTTGCCGAATAGCACTTGACAAAGGTAAAAAAATACGCAACAATAATAAATTGTGAATAAAGATAATTGCCAGCGGAACTGGCGGAATTGGCAGACGCGCTAGATTCAGGTTCTAGTGCCGCAAGGCTTCCGGGTTCAAGTCCCGGGTTCCGCATACTTTAAGTTAGGAGTTAGGAGTTGAGAGTTAGGAGTTAATTTAGTTTGTTTTAACTCCTAACTTATCACTCCTAACTCCTAACTTTAGTTATCACTCCTAAATTTTTGATGTTGACCAGCTTACAAAATCCTCTAGTCAAGCAAATCCGCAAATTACACTCTACCAAAGAGCGACACAAGCAGGAGTTATTTTTGCTGGAAGGAACGCACCTGTTAGAGGAAGCTTGTGCGGTAAATTATCCACTAGAGACAGTGTGTTGTACCCCAGATTGGCAAGCAACCCATCCGTCATTGTGGGAGGAAGCTTGTAGGCGGTGCGATCGCGCCGAAATTGTAAGTAAAGAAGTTTTAGATGCGATCGCCACAACAGTCCAACCAGATGGTGTTGTAGCAACAGCAAAACGCAGCGATGGTCAAACTCAAGTACCATTTACTGGTTTAGTTCTAGCTTTAGAAACAGTACAAGATCCTGGTAACCTGGGTACGATGATTCGTACTGCCGCAGCGGCTGGGGCGTCCGGGTTGTGGCTAAGTGGAGATAGCGTAGATTTAGACAACCCCAAAGTTTTACGCGCTTCAGCGGGGCAATGGTTTCGCCTAGCAACGGCAGTAACCCACGATTTAAAAGCCACAGTCCAACAAAGTCAGCAAGCAGGAATGCAGGTAATAGCAACATTGCCAAATGCAAGCTTAACTTATTGGCAAGTGGACTGGCGAAAACCGAGTTTGATATTACTGGGAAACGAAGGTGCTGGTTTGTCAGCAGATTTAGCAGCAATGGCAGACAAACAAGTAAGAATTCCTCTGAGTCCTGGGGTAGAGTCTTTGAATGTAGCGATCGCAGCTGCTTTAATGTTATACGAGGCTCAGCGGCAAATTATTTATTAGTCATTGGTCATTGGTCATTGGTCATTGGTCATTAGTTATTTGCAAATGACAACTGACAAATGACAAAGGACAAATGACTAATGACAAACTTTTATTTCGTTTTTTGCTCCAAATATTGTTCAATATCGGCAACTGCGTCTTCAAAGGCCGCTAAATCAATATCTGTCAAATCATTGGCTTCGAGTTCACTAGCACTCTCAGTATGCAATTTTGGTGTATCTTCATCCTCAGTAGGATTTTCTTGTAAGATATCCTCCAATTGTTCGAGGGCTTCTTCAAACTCTTGTTCAGCATTGTAGTGCAGTGGTCGGTGGCTTGGCTCCATAATTTTGACTTAAAAATCCTGATTTACTAGCGTAATTTTTATAGATTTAAATTTTGCATATATAACATCATATTTGTGCTTATCTGCTTTATCAACTTTAGAGCGATCGCTATTTTTGGCTAGTTGCTCCAATCGTTGGGCACAGAAGAAGCAACTAACCGCTTCCCTACTACCTTTGCAACCACTCATCCAAGCGAGACATTTCCACCGCCCGGTTCAACAGCAATCCATTAACCTCATTTGAGCCGGAGTGGAGGGCTAACACATAATACTTGCCGTTGATATTACCGATAATTGCACCCCCAGAAGCACCTTGATTAGTATCACAGTTGTGGTAAAGAAAACTATCCTGACGGCGGAGAATACTGCATCCCAGGTGAACGCCAGCAGTCATACTTGCACCAGCAGTTAGATTTTCATAACCTTTTTTCTTGGGGTTGGGAAAATCACCAGAATAACCAACTAAGGCAAATTTTTTCGTATCGCCAACCAAACTAGAAGATGGTAGGGATTTCCAGCCCAAATAACCATATTTTTTACCGATGGGTTTGTTGAGTTTCAAAATCGCCCAATCGTTTGCGTAATCAGCTAAATCGCCATTTTTAAAGTCTGTGCCGTAATAAACATTAGTTGCGTAGGCTACATCATTTTTACTTTTGACGACACCATTAACTAAGTTTGGCACAAAGGCGATCGCTTGACTAACTTTTCCATTCTTAGCGTTAACTACACAGTGAGCATTTGTCAAAACAACATCTTCAGCAATCAACGTTCCTGTGCAACTGTAGCCGTTACCCTCAGCACTTACCCCCTCGATTTTACCCACCGCCGACCAAGGGTAATTTCTGCTAGTCATGGGAATGCGGTCATCTTTGGAACCAATGATTACCCGTTCTTGTCCGGGGGGTTCCTCCTTTTGATTTAGCAGGGAAGGTTCCCCTTTTCCTTGTAGTTTAAATTCTCCAGGATTTTCAACCTTGGTAAAGCTGGGTGGGGTTTGTGGTTGGGCTGAAACTGAAGCCCAAATCCCCAAAATTCCGGCGCTAATTGTGGCTAGGCAGGGAAAAATAAATTGTTTGGATGGAAATATGCTTTTCATGAAAAATTATTCCTGTAAATTTTGAGGTGAAATTTAAACGCAAAGGGGCGCAAAGGGAAGCGCAGAGGTACGCAAAGTAGTGTTTTGCGTTGCTCTTTTGAATTGTTATTTCCATTCGCCCAACAGCGTAAAGGCTGACCAAGAATAGGGGTTACGCCACTTTTCTTGTTCCCACATTTTGAGTTGTGCGGCTCTGAGGGCGGCGGCGGGAGTTTTCCCTTGCTGTAACATTTGGCTGTAAAATTGACTCATCAATAGTGATGTGGCTTCATCGTCAACGTTCCATAAAGACACCACCACCCGCGCTGCACCTGCATACATTAATCCTCTTGTCAATCCCACTAGCCCTTCTCCTTTCACTTCTTCACCCAGACCGGTTTGGCAGGCACTCAGCACCACCAACTCTGCTGGAAAGTTGAGGTTAAAGATATCAGCAAGTCGCAAAAAGCCTCTTTGGGATTTACCTTGTTTATCTATCAGGGAAAGGACAATTCCTGATAACTCTGGTTCAGTGCTGTCTAAAAAGCCGTGGGTTGCAAAATGCAGGATTTTGTATTGACTTAGTTGGTCGTTGGTAGCCCAGTTGTAGTTTGCGTCAAAACCAAAGGCTTGGATGTTCTCTGAGGGTGAGACAAGTTTGAGAATTCCCTGCGCTTCTTGTTCTGTGCCGGGGAGTCTTTGAATTTCGCTGCGCTTGATGTTTCTAGTAGACCGCTTCAGGGCAGACTCTTGTAGTTGCTGGCCAATGTTATTATTAGCAACATTGGAGGATTTGCCAGTTACTCGCTCATCATTAGCGCTAAACACTGGGTCTGCAAGGATGGCGAGGGTTTTCGCTCCTTTTGTCCGTCCTGTGGTTTGTTTCCTGAGAATGGCAATGGTGGAGGCGGAAGGTAGAGAGATAATTTCATGGTTGACAACCAATGGTTGATAATCTGAACCATCCGCCGATTTGGTTGATGTAGTTAATGCCGCAAAGGGAATGTATTGTAAAGCTTCATCGCCAACAATTACGAGGCGTTTTTGCCCCAATTTATCAGCTACAGGTTTGAGGATAAGTTGACTCAGTTCATTAGCAGCTTTGGCGGTTTCTTCTGGGGAAACTCCCTGGTATCCAGGATTTTTTAAGTAATTGTCGTATAAATTCTTGGCTGCTTTGTCTATTTGTTGGCGTTTTGGAAGTTCATAGCTATAGAGAGAGTCTGGTGTAACAGCCCAAAGATAGCTGCGTTCTTCACCCAAAGAATATTGCAATAGCAGTATGTCTTTATCTAGTTGTTGCTGAATTTGTTTGAGAGTCAGAGGTTGGGGATATTTTAAATCGGCATATTCAGGGTTATTGGCGCGGATTTTAACTTCAAGTTCTCGCTGTTGTTTGAGTAAGTCTTGGATTTTTTGTTTGGTGTTGGTTAAAACTTGTTCTGGGGTTTCTTTTTTACTTGCTAGTTCTGATAATAATTTTTCTTGAGCATTGATTTGCCATTGCAAACTAGTTTCTTCTGCTAAAAGTTTTGGGTCAATGCCTTTTTTGATATCTATGTTTGCTTCGGTTAGTAGTTCAATTAGACCACGGGCGCGGGAGCGATCGCTAACTTGCAGTGCCAAAGCATCGTATCCTTTTGATGGGTCTTTTTTGTGCAGTTGCATCAGCAGGTCGGTGTAGAACTTGTAGTAGTCTTGGACTGAGGCAAAGTAAGAAGCGCGTAGTTGTTGGTCAGCTATTTTGGTGCGTAAATCTTCAATGATTTCAATAGCTGCTTGAATATGTGTTTGGGCTTGTTGTACATTACCCTGACTGCGTTCTAGGTCAGCCATGTTAAAGAGGATGCCGGCTTCCCCTCCCTTATCCCTCACTGCACGGAATATGGGTAAAGCTTGGTTGTAATATTTGAGTGCTTCTTGCTTTTCTCCTAATGAGTCGTAGACTAAGCCAATATTGTTGAGGGTGGCGGCTTCTTCTCCCCTGTCCCCCACTGCACGACTTATGGGTAAAGCTTGATTGTAGTATTTGAGCGCTTCTTGATTTTCTCCTAATGAGTTGTAGACAGTACCAATATTGTTGATAGTGGTGGCTACCCCTGTTCCGTCTCCCACTGCACCGCTTATATGTAAAGCTTGGTTGAGGTATTTGAGCGCTTGTTGCTTTTCTCCTAATGAGGAGTAGACAACACCAATATTGTTGAGGATGGCAGCTTCTCTTCCCCTGTCCCCCACTGCATGAAGTATGGTTAAAGCTTGGTTGTAGTATTTGAGTGCTTCTTGTTTTTCTCCTAATGAGTGGTAGACACTGCCAATATTGCTGAGGGTAGTAGCTTCCCCTTTCCTATCCCCCACTGCACGGAATATGGGTAAAGCTCGGTTGTAGTATTTGAGTGCTTCTTGCTTTTCTCCTAAATCGTCGTAGACTAAACCAATATTGTTGAGGGTGGTGGCTTCCCTTCCCCCGTCGCCCACTGCACGGAGTGTGGGTAAAGCTTGGTTGTAGTATTTAAGCGCTTGTTGCTTTTCTCCTAATGAGTTGTAGACACTGCCAATATTGTTGAGAGTGGTAGCTTCCCCTCTTCTGTTAGCGACTGCACGGTCTATGAGTAAAGTTTGGTTGTAGTATTTGAGCGCTAATTGCTTTTCTCCTAAATCGTCGTAGACACGACCAATATTGTTGAGGGTGGTGGCTTCCCAACTTTTATCATCAACTTGTTGCCAAAGCTTTAGCGCTTCTTGGTATTTCCCGATGGCCTGTAGGAGTGATTCTGCTGTACCTTGTTGATGAAGCTGCATTCCCTCTCGCGTAAACCGTTCCGCAGCCGCGCGAGTGGCATTTTGTTGAGTGGTTCCTGGCTGCTGTGCTATCTGCAACCCTCGGTTTCTCGGTGTCGCCCCCACAGCATCAGCAAGCATTACCGCACTCAGCAAGAAAGTTAAACTGTAGCGGGTCAATTTTGGTAGAAACCACCAGCAAACCCGTTGAGACTTTGCACTCCTCTTCATTCTTTAGCCTCACAGCCTCAATCAGTAATTATTTGCAGCCCTATCCTATCGGCATCAATTTTGCTTATTAGTAAATTATTTAATTGTCGCCAGTAATATTGCTGAAACTTTATGTTGATTTTATAGGTGCAGCTAGCGGACTCATCTGTGGTTGCAGTTTTGGTAACAGATTTTTTTACACGCTAGGGAGATTAAATGTTCGCAATGTTCGCTCTACAAAATCTAGAATGAAATGAGGTTTACTAATTATTTGGCAATGGAAATTTTAAAACTTACGACTAAAATTGATGAATCAGGATATTTAAATCTTAATATTCCAACGCAGTTAGCGGCTGTTGAAGTGAACGTTGTAGTTGTTTTGAATCCAGTTTCGTCAGAGGAAAAGCAGCAACCTAGTTATGATTTCTCCGATTTGGCGGGGCGATTAACTTGGCAGGGAGACGCGGTAGGAATGCAGAGGAATCTACGCGATGAATGGTAATCGCTACGTGTTGGATACGAATGCAATTGTGTTTGTTGCTTCAAGGAAATTCTCAACTTATTCAATTACTTCAATATGCTGATTAGATTGGAGTTTCAGTTATTAGCCAAATTGAATTTCTCGCGTTTTCTGGGCTGAGTCAAGAGGATCGTCAACTTTTTGAGCGGTTTTGCAACGAGTTGAGGTTATCAGTTTAGTGGCGAGTGATGCTGTTTTAATTAAGAAAATCATTGAAATTCGCCAGCAATATCGGTTGAAACTACCAGATGCGATTATTGCAGCAATAGCGATTCAAAATTCAGCAAGTTTGGTGACTGCCGATCTAGAATTTGCAAAAGGTAACAATTTTAACGGTAATTAATTGGTAGCCTCCTGAGTCAGCAGCAATACTCATGAATATTAACTTCAGCGTCTCTACAAAAAACCGATTCTTGTAGAGACGGCGATTTATCGCGTCTGTTGCCTTAAGAACAAGTCAAAAAAGCCCATAAGCAATTCTGAAACCCGATCGCCACAATTGCCAAACCTACAGCAACTCAAACCGTGCTTGAAAGAACCGCAGATATTTTGGTTCGTAAATCATCTTCAGTCCGCGTAGGCGATCGCGATTATAATAAACTTCTTCAACTGCTTCAGCAGTCAAATCCATGTGAGCTTGGGTATACACTCGCCGGGGAATAGTCAAGCGCACCAGTTCTAAGTCTGGATAATAATTATCCCCTGTTTCTTTACTGCGCCCAGCGGAAACGATACCCCGTTCCATTGCCCGAATACCTGCTTCTACATACAGTTCGGCTGCTAGGCGTTGTGCCGGAAATTCATCTTGGGGAATTTGCTCTAAAAAGCGTTTGGCATCTAAATAAATCGCATGTCCGCCAATGGGCACAACAATTGGAATACCCCAATCTAACAGCTTTTGTCCCAGGTATTCAACTTGACCGATACGGGCACGAATATGATCGTCTTTAACTGACTCTTCAATACCTCGTGCCATAGCTTCCATATCCCGGCCAGCCATACCACCATAAGTATGCAGTCCTTCATATATTACTATTAAATTACGCGCTTCTTCGTAGAGATTATAGTCATTAAGAGCTAGCCAACCGCCGATGTTCACCAGTGCATCCTTTTTCCCACTCATGGTGCAGCCGTCGGTATAGGAGCAAAATTCATGTAAGATAGTGGCGATCGCCTGATTTCTATAACCTTCCTCTCGTTGCTGAATAAAGTAGGCGTTTTCCACGGCGCGAGTCGCATCAAGAATTATGCGGATACCGTAGGTTTGGGATAACTGATGTACCTCCCGCAAATTAGCCATTGATATCGGCTGTCCCCCAGCCATATTCACGGTTCCAGCAACGCTGATGTAGGGAATGCGTTGTGCCCCAACTCGCTCAATGAGGTCTGTGAGTTTTTGCAGGTCTATATTACCCTTAAATGGATGCAATGATTGGGCATCGTGGGCTTCGTCAATAATTACATCGACAAATGTACCGCCAGCTAACTCTTGATGTAGCCTGGTTGTGGTGAAATACATATTTCCGGGTATGTAATCCCCTGGTTTAATCAATATTTGAGAAAGGATGTTTTCAGCACCACGTCCTTGGTGGGTGGGCACTATATAGCGGTAGCCGTAATATTTCTGGATGTTTTCTTCTAAATTATAGAAATTCTTGCTCCCAGCATAAGCTTCATCACCCAGCATCATCCCTGCCCACTGATAATCGCTCATGGCTGAGGTGCCGCTATCGGTGAGCAAATCAATGTAGACATCTTCAGAACGTAACAAAAAAGTATTGTAACCCGCAGTGGCGATCGCTTGTTCCCGTTCAGCGCGAGTAGTCATTTTTAATGGCTCAACCACCTTGATTTTATATGGCTCTGCCCAAGAGCGACGGCGGCGCTCTGAAGTATGCTTGGCGTCGGTCATAGATTGATTGCTCCTTGATACCGATTAGCTAAATATTTGCACCATTGTGGTTGCTAAAACCTGCTGTTGCCAAGACCTCAAACTCAAGTACGGCTAAATATTTATCATTAGCACTTACACAGTATAATGACAATTTTTTATACATCGTATTCAAAGTTGGTGAAGTACACAATCTAAGTCTCAAACTACAGCGTCAGCGTGTTTTACTTCTGAATTCTGAATTCTGAATTCTCAATTCTGCTATCGAGTAATTAGCCGGAGTTAATGTGACAACTCATTTTAGTGCTTCGGGGCACACCACTGAGCTATTGTTTCAATTCGCGCTTGCTGCATCAATTCCTGAACTTGCGATTGATTACAACCATAGGTAGATGCTAATAATTCTTCGCCTTGATTTTTTGCCTCATCAGCAGATGCACCAAAGCTCATGATTTCTTCGTCTTGGTTACCTGTAATTTTATCAACTGGAATGATACAGAGATATTGAGGTTCGTTTTGCCTGATTTCTTGCACCATTACTTAATAACCTCACTGTTAATAGGTGTCTATTTTTAATATATTTCTAACTCCAGATAAACAGTAATCAAAGAGAAACATAGCTAATATTTCCGTGCTTGAGATTTGAAAAATACAGTTTTTTATACATGGTTGAGATAGTGTTAAGAATTCTCTCAAAATTCTGCTTATCTGGAGTCTCAACAGTTACCTATGTGAGAATTAAGTTAAGCATAAATAAATATCTTTTTGTAAAGTTTTGTTTGGTTTTGAGCCAGTAATACATTCTAAGTTCTGAATTGGCTCGATAAAAACATCATAAGAATTGGAGGTTATAAAATGGCATTTCGGAATAACTCAGTCACTAATTTATGGCAGAGATTACAACAAGATTCAGTGGTTTGGGGATCGTTAGGTCTTTGGATTACTGCATTAGTTGTAGTGTTACTAATGTTGGCAATGTTTTCTAACGCTTAATAAGGGCAAAATTATTCTAGTTCTAGTTCCTGGGCAGCAGCCTGGGAACTAAGATAGGGTAAAGTGTCATCTAAAGTTAAATTATGAATTGCAAAATTCTGGCTACAGCCATAGTGCTAGCTACTACTAGCTTTGTAACTACTGTGAAATCTCAAGAACCTGCAACTGAAACTCCAACAACATCAAATGAAGTTGCGAATGCTTGTATTCAAAATCAAGCCCAAACTTTGCCAAATCCCTTTACAGATGTTCCGTCAGACCATTGGGCTTTCAAAGCAGTTATGACCATGCACTATTGTGGTGCATTTCGCCAAGCTACACCACCAGCTTTATTTGAGAAACTCCAACCAACTGAACGCCAACAGCAACCGCAGCAAGAACAGCAGTTTGAAAAATATTGAAGAAGAATTCAGAAGTCAGAATGGGCTACACCCCGCTGCGCTAACAGGAGTCAGAATCTTTAATACTCATTAACCGCCAGAGTAAAAATTAAACTCAGATTTAATATTCCATCGTTTACCGTCGTGAAGCAATAGGGTTAATTTGTCAGCCGTAAACTCAAAATACAACTGGCGATTTTCAAATTCTGACCAAGCAGCTTTAAAATTCTGCTTTGTTAAATCCCGAAACGCAACTGTCATGTGCGGTGCAAAAAGTCGGGTTTTAGAAACTTGGTCAACAATTCCCAACTTGGTTTCTACATCAGCCATTAAATCAGCTTGTAAAGTCAAAAGTTTTTGACTTTTGACCACATCAATGTATATAACGCGGGGTGGAAAAGCAGCAAAACCACTGAGTGTAATGGGTATTGACTTTTGTTCGCTAGCAAATTCCTTCAAACATGCCTCTAGCAATGAAACGTTAGTATCTACCCATTCAAAGGGCGGTTGCAAGGTAATATGAGGCGGAGACTTTTGTGCCCCACGACTGGCATAATGATCGGCAAAATACTGCTTAATCTCATTAGCATAGTCCTGAATGTCTTGCGGTGGTAAAAGGGCGATAAAAAAACGGCTCATTATTAATTATTTTTATTCCTTAGTAATTAGAGAACACCAGAAAATAAATCATCCAATATTGTGGGGTGGGCATCTTGCCCGTCCTTTAGTACTAGCAGGCAAGATGCCCGCACCACAAGAAATTTTGGCATATTTTTTGATTTGCAAGTCCTTGTAGTGGTTAATGGGAAAACTTAGAGAAGGCGGATCGAGTTGGCGTTTGATCCGCCATGTTGTGTTAACGAAAGAGAAAACTAAATGAGCGATCAAATTATTCTGTCCAATGAGGATGTTGTTTCTATGGCTCAGGATGCTAATTTTTCTGGGGCTTCGACATCAACAGGTGAAGAATTGATGGAACGTCTGAAGTATTTGGTGCATAGAAACACCAACTTACAAAAAGACAAGGCTGAAGCCTGGGTTGCGAATGGACTGAACTGTAAGCTTTTACTAGCTCAGGGTGGCGGTTGGCAGAAAGGTAAAATCCGAATTCGCTTTGAATTTGTTCCTGACAAGCCGACACCAACAAGATCACTGATTTCCACTAACTCGGTATCTCCACTGGATGATCTGCGATCGCACCTAGAGGTCTAACAGTCACAGATGCATCGCTTCTTTCTGCTGCTTTCAATGTTCAATAAATTACCAAAACTAGTGTAAATTAATACTAAGCTGCTACTTAAAAATAGTAATGACTGAAGCACGATGTTTGTTGCAACTGGAGTTAAAAAGCTTATGCCAATATTTGTAAAGATCGAACAAGGGAAAGTCGATAAATCTACCTTTGACCAATATGTCCCAGCCCATAAAGCCTACGTTCAAGACTTGATTGCAAAAGGACACAAAGCCCGAACAGGCTATTGGGCAGAAGCGCGAGGCGGAATGTTGCTGTTTGAGGCAGCCTCAAGGGCTGAGGCAGAAGCGATTGTAGCTAGCGATCCCTTGGTACAACACGGTTGTGTCAACTACCAACTATATGAATGGCGGATTGTTATGGAATAAGACACATTTACTGAATTTTAATGTTATGCTTTTATAAGACCTGGATCTATGCGACTGCAACACCCAAATCTTGTCAGAACCGGAAGGTAGCAGCAACACGGGAGGCTTGTGGTAGGCGTAGTCTCCGGGTCGCCCTATTTTTAGGAGCGTTCAGGAGAAATGCCTGGTTTTGGAGATATTGTTCAAAAAGCTTTTTACCTTGGTGTAGGACTAGCTTCTTACGCTGGCGAAAAAGCAGGGGGGAAATTAGCCGAACTGCGATCGCAAGTCCAAAAACTGGCAGACGAAATGGTGGCCAAGGGCGAAATGAACACAGAAGAAGCCCGCCGCTTTGTCGAAGATATGATGAAGCAAGCCCAACAACCGCAAGCATCTGGTGAAAATCCTGAAAAAACACCTCCTTCAGAACCTCGCCGCATCGAAATTTTAGAGGAAGATGAAGAACCAACGGTGAAAGAGGCATCAACTGACAACGTAGATGGATTACGCCAACAAGTGCTAGAACTGCAAGAAGAGTTAAAACGATTGCAACGCGATTAGTAAAAAGCATTGTTTTAGTTCTAAATTCAGTAATAACTGGCAGTTTTACATAGCGCTATATATATAAAATTGATATGATACATTGCCTAATGTGTACTTTAGTACATCAAATTAGACACCACACAACGTCCTGTTTATAGCCTGTAAAGGCGTCAAGTTTATGGAACAGTGGCAAAAAGATTTAATAGAAATCGTAGAAACAGTAGCAGATGAAGTAGAGCGTTTCTTCCTGGGAATGGGTGAAATAGTAGACACCTTTTTTGAGTTAACGGAAGAAATTACTGAGCAAGTACACAGTAACATTATCACTGAAGTCGATCAGTATTTACAAGATTTAGCTGAACCGATGATGGAAGCTTACTGGGACTTGGAAGAGGTTGTGGGAGATATAGATCCCGGTTTTCCGTATTCAGTGGAACCCACAGCCGAAAAAAATCCAGCTTGCATCGGTTGTATTCACTACCACGGTCAAGTTTATGGTGGTAACTTGTTAGTTTGTGCCATGCATCCCCACGGTTATGAAGATGAAAGTTGTCCAGACTGGGAGAAGGGGGAGTGTTGACGAGATTGGGGAGATGGGGAAGACGCGGGGACGCGGGGACGCGGGGAAAAATTAATGATTAATGACCAAGTAACAAATGACAATTAACAATTTACCTGAAAGTGCATCTGGGCCAAGCGAAGAAATGAAGTATGGCGAGCGTAATATAGCAGAAGGCGAACTAATTACCTTTCCTAACCCGCGCGTGGGAAGGCGATATGACATTAGCATTAGTTTGCCGGAATTTACTTGTAAATGCCCATTTTCGGGGTATCCTGATTTTGCGACTATTTATATTACCTATGTGCCTGATGAACGAGTAGTAGAGTTGAAGGCACTCAAACTTTATATTAATAGTTACCGCGATCGCTATATTTCTCACGAAGAATCTGCTAACCAAATTTTGGATGATTTTGTCGCAGCTTGTGACCCCTTAGAAGTCACTGTCAAAGCAGATTTCAGCCCTCGTGGCAATGTTCATACTGTAGTTGAAGTACGTCACCAAAAGAATCATTAATTATAGAGCATAGGGCATGGGGCATTGGGCATTGGTTATTCACTAATGACTGATGACTATTGTAGAGACGCGATTAATCGCGTCTCTACTAATGACATTAACAGCCAAGATGTGTAAAGTAGTTGAAGATCAGTTAGCCAATCTCATCTTTAACACATCCATCTATGGATAGAAAAAATAGAAAAACCCGACGCCTTTTGCTGCTAGTTGTTTCCTGTAGTATAACTGGCGTAATTTTAGGAGGTACTGCCAGTTGGGCAGAAAGCAATATGTGTTTGCAAGATAGCAAGGTTACAAGTGATTGCCTAACGCAAGATCCAATTGAAAAAACTATCCAAGGAATGAGTACAGGATTGTTAGCTGGGGCTGGAGCCGCTTTTGGCGCAGCATGGCAGCTACGCCATGAGAATTAACCCTTGCCACGGTTGGATCTCGCCTCAATAGCAAGAAAGGCTATGTAAATTACCCACACTGACCTTGCGGTACAGTGTGGGTTTTCAGTAGCCCTGAAGAGTCTCTTTCAAATTCTTGAGGAACAGGAGAGTGTAAACGGTATTTCGTACTTCAGGCAAGGGATGAAAGATGCCAGAAGGCGTAAACGTCTTACTCAATCGTGTAATAACCTAAAAGCGATAGTTGCGATCGCGTACCCACATACTAATTGGTAGTGCGTTTCCCTGAGGATCGACTTTCGCCTTCACCACGATGGGTGGTACTTGTCCTCTCCTGGCGCGTTGGGCTTGCAAGTCGTTTCTAATCTGCTGGCGTTGGTTTTCCGGGATGTAATATGTTTCTAAGCCGTAGTTGACGGAACCATCCTGATAGACACCTCTTAAGGCTACTTGATTAGCTCTTAGGGAAGTGGGGCGATCGCTGCTGACTCTTAACGGTCTCCAAGCTGTAGGGACACCACGACCAGAAGATACTTGCTCTTGTAAAGTCACGTAGATGTTGGTTCCTTCAGGCAATCTTCTGCCACTTCCACGGCCTTTACTAACTATGGTCTGCCAACCAGGCAGTCTGCTCAAATTAGTAGTCCGGGAGATGTTATAGTCTAACTCTAGAGCGTTTCCTTGGAGAACATTATTAGGATTTACAGGCGCGGTTTGCAAAATCACCGTCTTGCCTGTCATATCTGTATAAAGCGCTTGGGCTGGTACTGCCATAATTAACGCTGTTTGCACCGCCAATGGTGCTATTAACCGCCAAACTGGTAAGGGCTTATTCGATTTTTGTTCAGTAGCAATCAAGTAATCCCGAAAAGTCACTGTGTTGGAAAATTCAGCTTCGGGAGACAAGGATTTATTTTTAGATTCAGAAGAATTACTGGTCATGAGCGTAGTCCTAAAAAGCAGGGGGTATTGAGGAGGACAAAATTAACGAGATTAGGACTGACGCAGAGAAACTTTAATAATTTTAGATTTTTAGATTTTGGACTTCGACTTCGCTCAGTCGAACGATTTTGGATTGAAGAAAAAATCTCAAATCTAAAATTCCAAACTTTTACTGAATTGGTGAATTCTGAATTGGTGAATTCTGAATTCTTTCTTCCACTACTTCTGACTTGTAGACTTAGATGTACCGGTTTGGCGACGTTCAAACCAAAGTCCAGCACTAATTAAAGCTGAACCGCACAAAACAAAGACCAGAGACTTAAATAGTAAGTCGGTATCATACTCTTGTACCCGACTGATAACTTGCAGTGTGAATAACAGCATACCGCCCCAAAAGGAGCTTCTGTTGTTTAATTTCAATCCTTCTTGAATTAATCCCCAGGCTAATGTTGCAAGAAGTACATTGAAAATAAAAATCCCAAGTTCATCAATTCGGCTAATAGTTTGATGCCAAAAAGGCGCTAAGGCGATAAACACAAGAAAAGTAGTAATGACAGCAGTTGTAAAAATCACTTCGCGACGGGGAGGATTATTCCTTTGACGCAGCAGAAACAACCATTGCAACACCGCTAAGCCGCTGAGAATCCCTAAATCAATTATCGGCAGAGACTCGAACAAATTTGTCAAAGTCGTTGGCTGATTAGAGCTATAATCTGGAGAATCCCAGACCCAACGAAAAGACAGGACATAGAAAACCACACCAAAGCTTACCAACGCTAAATTACGAGCCAGGGATTGAAACAATCTGTAATTTATGGTTGGAAACAGCAGATCGTCATAACTCCAGAATAATGCAGGTGGGAGTGCAAAAGCAAAAGAAGCCACCCAAGGGGCTATATCAGCATAATTTAGCAGTGGGAGAGGATTGAGGTTAGCTTGCAAGGAACTAGCGAACACAAAGGCTGCTAGGGCGAAAATCCAACGCGATCGACAGAAGTAAGCCAAAGGTACAAATACCAGCCATGCCAACAGAGGCATATGCTGTACCACTAGTCGCGACCAAGTTACTTCACTTGAAGAGTACCACAAATCTTCTAGCCCCGTCCAATAGCCAATTTCCACAAGGATAATTGACAGAATTCCTAAAGAATTTAAGAACAGACTATAGGCTAGAACTGCAACACCAAACCCCCAAGCGAGAAACAATTGGGAAATTGAACCGCTAATATTGAACATCTGGGCCATCAGCAGTAGATTTGCACCTAAAATGAAAGCACTTAAAATTAGCAAACCCTCTCCCAGTAGGCGTTTGCTTTGTTGTGGCTTCTTGGCTTCACGTTGTCTCCAAGTGTAAAAACCAGTTATGGCTGTGGCAAAAAACAAACTCATCAGCAGAATAAACTTGACTTCTCGCGAGCCTGACTGCCAGTTTGCTGCTACAAAGGTAATTATGCCCAAGCATAAGAGTATGCTGCCTATAGCAACCACTATTGCCACAAAGCGATCGCGTGCAGCAGCCTCCAGGTTTTTAAATTGGTAACGTTCTGCTATTTGTTCATACTGCGAAGAACTAATTATTCCTTCATCCCTCCATAATTGTGCTTCTTTGCGTAATTTTTGCGGGAAATTATCTAAGAACATGACCTTCTCCGGTGCAGTGGGGTAGCTTGGCCATTGCATTCCCAATGGCGGTCATTATATTTTGAGTATGAAGCCAAAAGCCTTAATTACACTGTTCTTGTGTAACAGTTTTAGTTGTATTCTGATACAGCCAAATTAGTAAGAATTCAGAATTCTGAATTTTGACCGCAACTATTGATATACCTACATGGAAAAACCTTCTAATTTATTACTTAAACTCTCGCGGCGTTTGTTTACAAATCTAGATGAGCAAGAAAAATTTGTTGAGGCGTTAATAAATCCTCAGCCGTTTACATCTACCATTCTTTGGTGTCAGGAAAAACCAGAAATTTCACCTTTTGCTGTGGAAACGCCAACCTATTGGCAACCGCAATTTATAGACCGTTTACAGCTGGGAGAAAAACCCGGTCAACATTCACTGCATGAAAAAGGATATTTTTATTGTTTGGATTTTTCTTCAGTGTTTGCAGCTTCTACTTTGTTAACGATTCCTCAGCCAGTAGATTTAATTTTTGATATGTGTGCTGCACCCGGAGGAAAAAGTATCTTTGCTTGGAAAGCTTTGCAACCTGAATTACTCATTAGTAATGAAGTGATTGGCAAACGTCTAGGAATGCTAATTTCTAATTTAAAGCGTTGCAATATCAGTCCTGGTGCTGTAGTTAATAGAG
Source organism: Nostoc sp. ATCC 43529 (assembly GCA_003326205.1). GTDB lineage: Bacteria > Cyanobacteriota > Cyanobacteriia > Cyanobacteriales > Nostocaceae > Nostoc. The sequence goes on along the minus strand of LWTK01000030.1, from coordinate 121,199 downwards.
ATTCGAGTATATTTGCCGAAATGATTCCAGCTTCTAGTAAGTTGGTAATAGTTGATGCTCCTTGTACCGGACAATCACTACTTGCTAAAGGCGAAAAAGCACCTGGTTGTTTTCATCCAACTGCTATTAATAAAAGTGCAAATCGACAAAAACGCATTATAGCTAACTCTGCTAAACTGGTTGCATCACAAGGATATCTTGCTTATATGACTTGCACTTATTCCCCAGAAGAAAATGAGCAAGTTGGTGAGTGGCTTTTGGAACGATTTCCTCATTTTAAAGCAATGGAAATTACCCATTTAGCTAAATATCAATCTCATTTAACTACGATGCCTTGTTATAGGATGTTTCCTCAAGATAAATTAGGTGCAGGTGCATTCACAGTACTGTTTAAAAATACTAATGAAAATGAAAATCAGGAAATTAATTTAGATAGCATTGCTTCACTATATATCTACCAAAATATCAAAAAATAAACTTATGCGGGCACATTAAATTACTTTAGGTTATGTTAGGTGGGTATTTGGATGTGATACAAAATCTGGTTTTCAACCCTGCGAAAAAGGGTTATGATTTCAAGACCGTGTAATTACTTATAATTCAAATGTGAGTTTGACAAACCTCTCTCCCCTGCGAACTACGGTGTAGACGCAAACGATCTAATCACCGTAAATTCTGTATCATTAGGGTGTGTTTTTGGTTTGAAGAAGAATACAGAATACAGAATTCAGATCGAGACGATCGCCTGTTTCAGTATTATTACACCAAGTAATGTATATTGTTTTGCCAAAATATACTGATTTGATTTTTTTATAGCCTATTATATGATAGCTACTGTTGGTACTTAAGATTGATAGTAGCTGCATTTATATCTACTTACTTTTAAGTGTAGCAGCAGTGGCGATCGCTTAAAAACACTCAATAAATAAAAGCACTCTTCGGTTTGATATAGATATTTTTAAACCGAGATATTCTGGTGCATTAGCCCTTGATGTAGCTTGCTTTTATTACCGACAAATGCCTTAGCAAACTCCAATTTTGTAATGCTTTTTCTCTAAAACTGTGTAACATAATCAGACTCTGGCAACCTATTGCTATTGTTTTTTCAGAGGACACAGAAGTTAGACTTACAAACTGCTTTATTACACAGCGTGGATAAAGCAAACTCTCCGTTCTAGAAATAGATTGATTGGCTTCAACTTTTTGATTTTGATTAAGTGAATGGAGAGTAATAATGCTTACGTTTTATCTTTTGCATGACCAGAAAAAGTATGTAGAAGAATTCATGAATAAAGTTTCTCGCTCTTTCGCCTTGGTAACTCCTTGCTTTGAAGAGCCATTAGATACTTTCATGTCTACTGCTTATCTCATTTTTCGCGTAGCTGACAACATTGAAGATTGTAGACAACCATATAACTGGCAAAAAACTCGTTTTATCGAGTTTAAACAACTTTTAAAAGAACCAACTTTAGCTACCAACATTTTGTCTAGCTGGTCGCATGAAGATTGGCGAGGACTTAACACCGACCAAACAAAATTAATGACTTTGGAAGGTGGATTAATGCTATGGCAAATTTTTGCACTCATCCCAGATGCGGTTAGAGAAATTATTAGCCGCTGGGTTTTAGCAATGGTTGAAGGTATAGAAGAATTCTTAGATGGTCAATACAAAGCTGCGATGGTCACCCGCAATGGAGTGCGTCTGCTAGCTCAAGAAGATGATTACAGCCGCTATTGCTACTTTGCAGCAGGTACTGTTGGTCAAATGGGTACGGAATTAGCTATAGACCATTACCGATTTAATCTAGATATTGCTAAAAATTTACTGGCGCATAGTGGAACCTGCGGTCAAGCTTTACAAAGAACCAACATTGTTAAAGATTTTCCTGAAGACTTAGCCAATGGGATATGCTATTTACCCGATGTTTGGATGCAAGAGATTGATAGTTTACCTCTGACATTGGGAGGGGCACCCAAAAGCTGGACAAAAAAGGTTTTAGGAAATGTATTGGCTGAGATAAATAAGTCGGTTTCCTATGTAATAGACATACCTTATGAAGCTGTGGGTTTTCGCTTAGCTAGTTTGATGTGTCTACTTCCTGCTTATCAAACATTACTCTCAGCAGCGCAACAACACAACACATTGTTTACACAAGATCACAGCGTCAAAATTTCCCGTAGTTGCTTCTCCAAATGTATGGAAGATGCCAAATTAATGGTGCGCGATAACAATGCGCTACTACACTACAGCCAAGAATTACAAACCTCTGTAGAAGTTGCTTTTGTCTAACAAATACAAGGTTAGAAATACAGCAGATTTCAAGGCAAGTAAAGTACACGAGTCGTGTATTTTACTGCTGAATTTTGAATTCTGCTGTATGTTTCCAGAGTCAGACAAAATTTATTGTTGGATAGTTTTTTGGGTGCAGAACAAATCATGTCAGAAATTTTGAATAGAAAGAAAATCGCTATTTTGGGAGGTGGTATGGCTTCCCTAACAACAGCATTTGAGTTAACTAGTCAAGCTGATTGGCAGGAAAAATACGATATTACTATCTATCAAATGGGATGGCGGTTAGGTGGAAAAGGTGCCAGCGGACGCAATTTAGATGCCCAAAATCGCATTGAGGAACATGGGCTACATATTTTTATGGGATGCTATGAAAATACTTTTCAGGTTATGCGTCAGTGCTATCAAGAGTTAAAGCAAAGCGATGAAACACCTCTTGCTACTTGGCAGGAAGCTTTTAAACCACACAACTTTATAGTATTTCCAGAATATATCAATCAACAGTGGCTTCCTTGGGCTTTTGAGTTTCCAATAAATGATTCTTTACCAGGAGAAGGAGAGGGATTACCCTCGATTTGGGGTCATATTTGTCTGCTAATCGAGTTTATGGTTAACCAATTTCAGAGTTCATCTTACTCATTAGGTACGTTGTTTACTGATGAAGATTCAGACCAAGTTAGTGAAATCCCAGATTGGTTAAAATCTTTGCTGCAAGAGATGAAAATTGAGTGTGAAACTCAGAGTTTAGCACATGAAGTTTCTTTTCTTGATATTGCCCATAAGTTAGTTAATAAATTGCCTCAAGATCCTGGGATGCACCGACCTATAGAACACCAAGCTGTTCTTTGGTTGTTAGATAAATTCAAGACTTGGCTTTTTGAAACTGTTAAGGAAATCATTGAAACACACCAAAAATTTCGTCGGCTTTGGATAATTGTAGATTTGGCTTGTACGATAGTTCGTGGTGTAATTATTGATGGTTTGCTTCTTAGCGGCTTTGATATTATTGATGACTATGATGTTCAAGAGTGGCTAAATAAACATGGTGCTGCAAAATTGAGCATTAATTCACCTTTAATTCGAGGGCTTTACGATCTTGTTTTTAGTTATGAAAATGGCAATGTTGAGCGTCCCAACTTAGCAGCAGGAGTGGGATTGCGTTTCTTTCTGCGGATGAAACTTTCTTATAAAGGTGCATTTTTCTGGAAAATGCAAGCAGGAATGGGGGATACAATTTTTGCACCACTATATAAAGTACTCCAAGAACGTGGCGTAAAATTCGAGTTTTTCCATCGAGTAAAAAACTTGGGACTGTGTGCGGATAAAAAGGCGATCACTACAATTGAAATTAGCCGTCAAGCAACTCTAAAAAATCATATCTACGACCCATTAATCGACATTGAAAGTTTGCCATGTTGGCCTAGTACTCCACTTTATGACCAACTTATAGAAGGCGAAGAAATTAAAGCTAAAAATATTAATTTAGAATCTGCTTGGACACAGTGGACAGATGTAGAAAATATCACCCTCAACATCAAAGAAGATTTTGATCTAGTAGTGCTTGGCATTTCTTTGGGAGCATTAAAATATATCTGCCCAGAATTAATTGCAGCTCGTAAAGAATGGCAAGAGATGGTAGAAAAAGTCAAAACTGTCCAAACTCAAGCACTTCAAGTTTGGTTAAAACCAGATTTAAAAGAATTAGGTTGGATGATGCCTAGTCCTGTGCTTGATGCTTATGCACATCCTTTTAACACATGGGCTGATATGAGTCATCTCAATATCAGAGAAAGTTGGCAATCAGAAAATTTTCCTAGTAATATCGCCTACTTTTGCGGCCCTTTGGAAGAAGCTGAGAAAATTCCCCCCTTTACAGAACATACCTTTCCAGAAAAGGAAATGAATCGAGTCAAAGAAAATGCAATTAATTGGTTTGAAGAAAATATTTCTACTCTATGGCCGGAAATTACCTCTTCCCAAAGTTCAGAAAAAATTGACTGGAAATTAATTGTTGACCCGAAAGAATCTAATGGTTTAACAAGATTTGATTCTCAATTTTTTAGAGCAAATATTGAGCCTTCTGAACGTTATGTTGTGTCTCTCAAAGGAACTACTAAATATCGTCTAAAACCAGGAGAATCTGGTTTTGATAATTTGTATTTGACTGGAGACTGGACTCACAATGGTATTAATATTAGTAGTATTGAAGCCACAGTGACATCAGGAATGCAAGCCTCTAGGGCAATTTCGGGATATCCAAAAAACATTGTAGGCGAATCAGATATTTAGAGGTGGTTAATGAATATCAATAGCTCTGCTGAAGTATTACAAACTGGCTTTCGTATTGCTATGGGAGCAGCCAGTTCTGTTATGGAATTCCTTAGCAATCCACAAAAATTGCAACAAGATTTAACTAAACCTCCACAGCCCCTCGAACAACTAATTCAAGAGTTAGCTGCTAAAGGTGAAAAAACTGAATTAGAAGTTAACAATTTTGTCAAGCAATTTTTTCCAGATGCTAATTATTCCGCAAAATATCCTCAATACATCGAGCGTCCAAACGAACAATGTTTTCTGCAACCTTTTAATCTTAAAAATGCTAACGTTTATGGATTTTTCTTGGAAGGTTCTTTAGAAAAATTACAAAAACTATGCGATAAATACCTGAATGAACCTTCTGATGGAAAGGTTCAATACCGTCCTGCGACAAATTATGTTCTAATGACATTGGCAACTATAGATTCACTAAGTTCTATAGAAAGACCTGACAGCGAAAAAGTTTACTGTTCTGAAGAGGAAGCTGTTTTTTGGGTTGTGGCTGTAGCAGGTAAACAAGTAGGGTCAGCCTTTGTTGGAGAGCGTTTAGTTTGTTTTATGCCCTATATTTTTGTCAATGATTCACCAATTTTAGTTTCGGGACGCGAAATTTATGGTATTTGTAAAGAAATTGGCTTTTTTCAAATTCCTCATCCCGAACAAAAGCCAGAATTATTTACTGTAGACACTCTAGCGTGGAAAAATTTTAGCTCTGAAGCTCAGGCAAAAAAACAGCGTTTGTTAGAAGTAGTGCAAATAGAAAAGCAGGACAAAACTCAGCGAGAGCAAACATTAAATACTCCTGATGAATTAATGGAAGTAATCAGAAAGTTAATTTTCCAAAACCAAGGAAATATAGAGATTCCTAGTTTTGGTTGGTCGTTACCGCTAAATATTATCGAGTCTTTGACATATAAATCAGTTCGTGCTGTTTTTCTGAAACAGTTTCGTGATATAGAAGATGGTAGACGTGCTTGTTATCAAGCGATCGTGGAATGTTTAATGAAAATATCCCAATATCATCAAGGGAAAATTCTCAGTTTTGGTGATGTAGGTGATAAATTTGAGCTAAAAATTTACAACTTTGCTAGCCATCCCATAGTTGAAGAATTAGGATTACAAGGAATTGAATCTTTAGAAAAAGAATCGGTGCGCTTACCAATAAAGTTAGCTTATTGGCTAAATTTTGATTTCATCCTTGAAAATGGAACTGTAATTTGGAAATCTCAGTAGTTTTAGCAGTGTATTAGTATTATAAATAGAGATAATCTCAGTGTAATCTCTATTGGCTACTTTTATACCACACGAGGTAATACTGACTCATAGAATATTAAAATTTGGTATGGAGTCAGTTGCAATGAACGCAGTATTAGATTTTACCTTTTCAATTCCCGGATACAATCTGGTCGAGCAACTGTATTGTGGTTCTAGAACAATAGTATACCGGGGGATACGAGAGTTAGATAGCCAACCAGTAGTTATCAAACTCCTGAAACGAGAGTATCCCACTTTCAATGAACTATTGCAGTTTCGCAATCAATACAGCATCGCCAACAATTTAGAGATTCCGGGAATTGTGCGTTTCTTGTGCTTGGAACCATACCGCAATAGTTACGCCCTAGTGATGGAGGATTTTGGTGGCGTTTCCTTAAGAATATATACCCAAGACCAATTACTTTCGATAACTGAGGTTTTGGAAATTGCCCTACAATTAGCAGATATTCTTCACGGCCTCTACTGTCATCGTGTCATTCACAAAGACATCAAACCTGCCAATATTCTGATTCATCCCCAAACAAAACAAGTCAAGCTGATAGATTTTAGTATTGCTTCCCTGCTACCTAAAGAAACCACTGAAATTAAAAATGTTAACGGGTTAGAAGGAACATTAAGCTATTTGTCGCCAGAACAAACAGGAAGAATGAACCGGGGTATCGACTACCGCAGCGACTTCTATTCTTTGGGTGTCACTCTTTATGAACTACTAACTGGGGAACTTCCTTTTGAATCTAACGAAGCAATGGAATTGGTGCATTGTCATATTGCAAAACTGCCAAATCAATTAGGAGAAAAAAGGGAAGAAATTCCAGAGGTTTTGTCAGATATTGTGATGAAATTGATGGCAAAAAATCCAGAAGATCGCTATCAAAGTGCCCTGGGACTAAAATTTGATTTAGAAAATTGCTTAGTGCAATTACAGCAAATAGGCAAGATCGATCCTTTCATTATCGGTCAACGGGACATGTGCGATCGCTTTATCATTCCGGAAAAATTATATGGCAGAGAAAACGAAGTCGAACAACTACTAGCAGCCTTTGAAAGAGTTGCTCTTGGTAGTAGCGAACTGATGTTAGTTGCCGGTTTTTCTGGAATTGGTAAAACTGCCGTTGTTAACGAAGTTCACAAACCAATTGTCAGGAAACAGGGATATTTCATTAAAGGTAAATTTGACCAATTTAATCGCAGTATTCCCCTATCTGCCTTCGTACAAGCGTTTCGGAATTTAGTCGAGCAAATCTTAACACAAAGCGATGCTCAAATTGCACAATGGAAAGATAAAATTCTTGGCGAACTAGGTGAAAACGCACAGGTAATCAAAGAAGTTATTCCCGCATTAGAAATAATTATAGGCAAACAACCAGCGATACCAGAGCTATCAGGAACTGCCGCCCAAAACAGATTTAATTTAATATTGACAAAATTTATTCAAATATTTGCCACCCAAGAACATCCCCTAGTAATCTTCTTAGATGATTTGCAGTGGGCAGATGCGACTTCTTTGAAATTTTTGCAATTATTAATGAATGAAACAAGTCTGGGATATTTATTATTAATTGGAGCTTATAGGGATAATGAGGTATCGGTAGCACATCCTTTAATATTAGTATTGGATGAAGTTCGCAAAGCTAGTGCAAAAATTAACACAATTACCTTGCAACCGCTGAGTCATTTGAAATTAAATCATTTAGTTGCTGATACCCTTGCGTGCCTAACAGATGTGGCATTTCCATTATCACAATTGGTATATCAAAAAACTAAAGGCAACCCGTTTTTTAGTACGCAGTTTCTCAAAGCATTACACCAAGAAGGGTTGATTGAGTTCAACTCAGAGTCAGGCTGTTGGCAATGTGACATCGCTCAGGTCAATCAGCAAGCTCTCACAGAAGATGTGGTGGAATTCATGGCATGGCAATTGCAAAAGTTACCTGAATCTACTCAATTTGTGTTGCAGTTAGCTGCTTGTATTGGCAATAAATTTGATTTAAAAACATTAGCGATCGTTTCTCAATTATCGGAGGTAGAAACCGCTGCTGCTTTGTGGAAGCCATTACAAGAACGTTTGATTTTACCCCAAAGTGAGGTTTATAAATTTTATCAACAAGAGTCATTAGTCAATAGTCATTCGTCATCCGTAGATGGACTACAACAAATAACCAATGACCAAGGACAAATAACAATTACATATAAATTTTTGCACGATCGCGTCCAACAAGCTGCCTATTGCTTAATTCCAGATGAACAAAAACAAGCAACGCACTTGAAAATTGGTCAACTGCTACTCAAAAATACAAAAGCAGCAGAACAAGAAGAAAATTTGTTTGAAATTGTCAATCAACTCAACATTGGCAAATCTCTAATTCTTGAACGTTCGCAGCAAATACAACTCGCTGGACTCAATCTCAAAGCAGGACAAAAAGCCAGAATCGCAACAGCCTACACTGCAGCTTTGGAGTATTCCACCACAGGGATTTGTTTGTTGAACCTTGGTGAAGAGTCTTGCTGGCAAACACAATATGACCTCAGCTTACCGCTGTATGAACTAGCAACAGAAACCGCCTACTTGAGTGGTGATTTTCAACAGATGGAGCAATTTGCAGATATTGTTCTCCAACAGGCTAAAACTGCCATCGACAAAATGAAAGTCTATGCTGTTAAAATCCAAGCTGAAATGGCTCAAGCTAAAAAGTTGCAAGCTGTCAAAATTGGGTTAGAAGCTTTGGAATTAGTAGGAGTAAGTATACCCGAATCACCCGATTCCTCAGATACTCAACAAGCAATTACTGAAACTGCAAATAATCTAAATAGCAAGAATATCGAAGATTTGATTAACTTGCCTTTGATGAGAGATATCGAAAAATTAGCAGCTGCCAGGATCTTAAATAGTATTGGTACTGCTACCTATCAAGCCGCACCCGAAATTTTTCCCTTGGTAATTTGCAAACTGGTCAACTTATCAATCACCTATGGCAATTCAATTTTCTCCAGCTATGGTTACGCTTGTTACAGTATTATCTTAAATGAAAAATTTCAAGATATTGACTTAGCTTATCAATCTAGCAAATTAGCTTTAAAGTTAGCAGAAAATTTCAATATTCCAGAGATGAAAGCATCTGCATTTATGGTTGCAGGATGTTCGACAATTTTTGGCAAAGCTCATTTGCGAGAAACATTGCCAATTTTGTGGGAAAGTTATCAAAGCGCAGTGGAAAGTGGCAACTTAGAATTTGTTGGTTATGCTGCCTTAACGAAATGCCAAAATACATATTTAGTCGGGCATGAGTTAAGTGTATTACAAGAAGAAATAGCAACCATAAGTGATGTCTTGACTCAACTAAAGCAAGAAAATATTTTATATATACTAGGCATTTATCAACAGTCAGTTTTGAATTTGTTAAATCCATCTGGAGAACCATGCAACTTTCGTGGTGAATTTTGCGATGAAGAAACTTGCTTGCAGGTGCTGAATCATGGGAGCGATCGCACTGCATTATTTCAGTTTTACTTTAATAAAACGATTCTTTGTTTTCTGTTTGGTGAATACCAAAATGCCTGCCAAAATGCACTGCTAGCCCAAGAATATTTAGATGCAATACAAGGAACCATCTTCGTCCTAGTATTCAATTTTTATGATTCTTTGGCGCACTTAGCAATTTATTCATCAGTGCCAGATTCAGAGCAAGAATATATCTTAAATCGAGTGGCAAACAATCAGCAAAAAATTCAGCTATGGGCAAGCCACGCACCAATGAATTTTTTGCACAAGTTTTATTTAGTGGAGGCAGAACGAGAGCGAGTACAAGGTAATAAAGCCAAAGCTCTAGAATTCTATGATCGCGCCATCAAAGAAGCTAACGAAAATGATTATATCCAAGAAGAAGCGATCGCTAACGAACTCGCTGCTAAATTTTACCTCGACTGGTGCAAAGAGCGCATTGCTCAAGATTATTTAATTGCAGCCTACTATGGTTATGCTCATTGGGGTGCAAAAGCGAAAGTTACCGACTTAGAACAACGCTATCCCCAATTATTAACAACAATTTTGCAACAGTCTGCTAGGGGATATACGCCTAATGAAACTGTGTATGCAGGTGAAAGCCGATTTATTTCTCAAACCTCCTCATCGGGGAATGGTAGTGTATCCACATCTTTAGATTTGAGTGCCATCCTCAAAGCCTCTCAAAACCTATCGAGTGAAATTCAACTCGACAAACTACTGTCAGCACTGCTAGAAATCGTCACCGCAACCGCAGGTGCAGATAAATGTGTGTTGATGTTGCTCAATCAAAATCAACTTAGTATCGAGGGAGTGGCTCAAGTTGGTCAACCTGCGGTGGTTTTGCAGTCCATACTGCTGTCAGAAAGTAAGGATGTGCCTGTGAGTCTAGTTAACACAGTCAAACGCAGCTTAAAAACAACTGCGATCGTGAATACAATGGAGCATCCATTGTTATTAACTGAGGCTTACATTTTACGCCAACAGCCCAAGAGTGTCCTGTGTACGCCAATTTTGCATCAAGGCAAACTTCTTGGCGTGCTGTATCTGGAGAACAACTTAACAACTGGAGCCTTTACCCATGAGCGCGTCGAACTGCTGAATCTACTTTGCACTCAAGCCGCCATCTCTTTGGAAAATGCCAAACTCTATCAACAAGCGCAACAAGCAATCCAAGATTTACAACAAGCACAGTTACAAATCGTACAAAGCGAAAAAATGTCTGCTCTGGGTAACTTAGTTGCTGGGGTAGCTCATGAAATGAATAATCCTCTCGGTTTTATTGCTGCCAGTCTGAAACAAGCTAAACCCACTCTTGCTGATATTGTTGAACATTTGAAACTATATCAAGAAAATCTACCCAATCCAGGAGATGAGATTATAGACCATGCCCAAGAAATTGATTTGGATTATAGTTTGGCAGATTTACCCAAGATAATTGATTCCATGACCATCGCCTGCGATCGCTTGAAAAATATCAGCACTAGTTTAAGAACTTTCTCCCGTGCAGATCGAGATTACAAAGTACGTTTTCATATTCACGAAGGTTTAGATAGCACAATTTTAATTTTAAAACATCGCCTGAAAGTAAATGACCAACGTCCTGCCATTGAAGTTAGCATCAACTATGGTAATTTACCACAAGTTGAGTGTTTTCCGGGTCAATTAAATCAAGTATTTATGAATATCTTGGCTAATGCCATTGATGCATTAGAAGAAGCAAACCACGGACGCAGCTTTGAGGAAATTAAAGCCAATCCTAACCAAATTACAATTACAACTTCAGTAGTAGATAAAAATGTCAAAATTGCCATTGCTGATAATGGTCAGGGGATGAATGAGTCAGTTAAAGAAAAAATATTTGACCATTTATTTACTACTAAAGGTGTTGGCAAAGGTACAGGTTTAGGTCTGGCCATCGCCCATCAGATTGTCGTAGAAAAACATGGTGGCACTTTGGATGTGAGTTCTACACCAGGTGAGGGAACTGAATTTACCATTCTCATACCGATTCAGGCTCAGGGTTAACCCAAGGCGCTTGTGCCTCCTGCCTCCTGCCCTCTGCCTCCTGCCTCCTGCCTCCTGCCTCCTGCCCCCTGCCTTCTTCATTGAGATTTAATACGGGCTGGCTGTGGGGCGCACGATAATCTCGTTGACATCCACATCGTCTGGTTGGTCGATGGAAAAGGCGATCGCTTTGGCAATGGCCTCGGCCGGAAGTGCTATTCTCCGGAATTCCTGCATCCCTTTGCCAGCTTCGGCATCAGTAATACTATCGGCCAGTTCGGACTCAGTTACACCCGGTGAAATCACTGTTACACGAATGTCGGTATTTTCCTGGCGCAGTCCGTCGGAAATCGCCAGGACAGCGAACTTGGTAGCACAGTAAACGGCGGAGGTTGGCCAAACGGCGTGTCCACCAATGGAGGACAGGTTAACGAACTGGCCGAACCCCTGACGTTTCATTACGGGCAGTCCGGCGGCGATGCCGTTGAGTACGCCACGGATGTTGACATCAATCATCCAATCCCATTCATCAACCTTGAGGGCTTCTAGCTTCGAGAGTGGCATGACGCCGGCATTGTTGACGATGACATCAATATGGCCAAATTTGTTCTGAGCAAATTCTACAAAGGCTTGGAAGTCAGTACGACTAGTGACATCGAGAGTTTGGTACTCTGCCGAGCCGCCTTCAGAGCAGATGGCAGCCACGAGGGTTTCCAACCGCTCAGTGCGCCTTGCGCCCAGCACCACGCGGACACCTTTGCGAGCGAGTAGACGTGCTGTTGCTTCACCGATGCCGCTGCTTGCGCCCGTAATCAATACGACTTTTTGTTGGTTGGTAGTCATAAAATCAATTAGGTATCTAAATAATTCGATATTGCGTGGAACTTTGGGTTGATTGGATGTCCAGCACACTTTTAATTTAAGAGAGTCAAAACGTGATACGTTAATCTGAACCTGCTCAATTCTTGCCTAATCCTGCATTCTTTTTATTGCCTACGCTCAAAAGCTAGACCACCAGAAGTGGTTGAATATATTGGGGCTGTCCTGGATGTTAGTCTCATAAAAGATTTCAAGCGAGATTATGGAACAGACAGTTAGAAAGCAGCAGTCAGAGCTTGCCAATTTGATTGCACAGAACAGTAAAACAGATGGTGTCCATGCCACGGCGATCGAGCGGTTGTTTTTAATCCGCTCCTCGCAACCAACTATGCCTCTGTATGCTCTGCATGAGCCTGCTCTATGCATCGTCGCTCAAGGCAAGAAACAGGTGATGTTGGCAGACAATTTGTATGTTTATGGTCGAGATCGATGTTTGGTAGTGTCCATCGATCTGCCTGTGGTGGGTCAAGTGATTGAAGCAACACCAACCGTTCCGTATCTATGCCTCCGGCTAGATTTAGATCCGGGAGAACTCAGTACACTGATGATGGAAGTGAAACTAGACGCTACTGCTAACCAACAACCACCGGGCTTGTCTTTAAGTCCTGTTAGTCCCCAACTGCTGGATGCAGCCACCCGACTTTTAAGGCTGTTGGAAACCCCTGAAGATATTGCCATCCTTGCGCCTTTGGTTGTACGAGAAATTCTCTACCGTTTGCTATCAGGTGAACAAAGTGCGCGATTGCGACAGATAGCCTTAGCCGATAAACGACTTCAGGGGATCAGCAGAGCGATTAACTGGCTCAAATGGAACTATGAAAAGCCATTTCGCATTGAGGCGATCGCTCGCGAAGCCTGCATGAGTCCGTCATCTCTTCATCATCATTTTAAATCTGTCACTGCCATGAGTCCTTTACAATATCAAAAGCAACTCCGGCTCCTACAAGCCCGTAGGTTAATGCTGGGGCAGGGTATGGATGCAGCAACAGCTAGTCATCACGTGGGTTATGAAAGCCCCTCACAGTTTAGCCGTGAATATAGTCGATTGTTTGGCGCACCACCCTTGCGTGACATCGCTCGGCTAAAAAGTAGTCAAGAAATGTAAAAACAAGCGGGTCGAGATGCGATTAACCTTTGTCTATATCGAAGTGACGAAAAAAGAAATTTAAGTAAGTCATCAGCGTAAATAATTATTGTTGGAAAAAGGCAGAGAGCAGGGAGTAAGGAACGGGGGAAAAATGGTTTGAGCCTTGTTTACTTTTTGTCAAACAGTTCGGTTTTTTTGTGCCGACTTACTTATAAATAAAAAAATAAATCAAAAATTACCCGGTATCAGCTCTCGACTTTGTGAAATAAACATTGTACAAAACAATTAAACAGTACAGGATGTAAGTTGCATGGGTCGAAAAATTAGCAAAGTTTTTAAACAATCTGGAGTCATTCCTTATAGAGTTAACAATGGTAAAGTCGAAATCTTGTTGATTACGACTCGTAACCATCAACACTGGGTAATTCCCAAAGGAGATATTCCATCAGGCATGAGTCCGCCAGATTCAGCAGCCAAAGAAGCTTGGGAAGAAGCAGGGGTGATTGGCCAGGTGGACGGTAATCAACTGGGTACTTATAAATACCGCAAACAAGGTAAAGCCTACCGGGTCAAAATGTATTTATTGCCAGTGGATATCCTGAGTGAAGATTATCCAGAAGCAACTAAAAGAAAACGCCAGTGGGTAGAAGTTAATCAGGCTATCAGACGGGTTAAGTTTAGTTCGCTCAAACGAGTCATGAAAGATTTTTTTCAGGTCAAATCTTCTTCTTGTGCATTTCGATGCTACTGAAAAAGTCAGAAGAAGAATTCTGAATTCAGGAGTCAGAATTCTGAATTCAGAAGTCATGCTATTTAGAATTTTATCTGATACATTATAGATTTCGCGTAGAGGCATGGGCATTGCTCTGCCCGTAACAAGCTATTTGTATCATCAGTATTAGAGGTTGTTTGAAAAGTGTTTCGTTGTGATTTTAGACACTTTTAGATCCCCCCACTACACCCCTTAAAAAGGGGGGAACTAGAATCAAAGTCCCCCTTTGTAAGGGGGATAATGGTGGATCTAGAACTTTTTGCTACCGACAAGAAGACTTTTCAAACATCCTTTTAAAGTAAAACGCTATGACGCTTTATTTTTTCTTGTTAAACTTGCCTAACTCCTGAATTCTGACTCCTGAATTCTGAATTCTACTTTAAGTTTGCAAACTTATCTGTTGCTTCAATCAAAGCACTACGAATTCCTGGTTCACTCATGGAATGACCGGCATCAGGAATGACAATAAATTCCGCTTCTGGCCAAGCACGATGTAAGTCCCAAGCTGATATCATCGGGCAAACTACATCATAACGTCCCTGAACAATTACAGCAGGGATATGGCGAATGCGGTCAACATTTAAAAGTAATCGATCTTCTGTTTCAAAAAATCCTTTATTGGTAAAATAATGGCATTCAATACGAGCAAAAGCCGAGGCAAATTCATTATCGCCAAACTTCTGCATGAGTTCTGGATCGAAAAAAAGTCTACTTGTACTAGCTTCCCAAATTGACCAAGCACGCGCCGCTGTTAATTGAACTTCTAAATCTGGACTAGTCAAGCGTTTGTAATATGCTGCAATCAAATCGTGACGCTCATCTATAGGAATTGGTTTTAAATATTCTTCCCAAGCATCAGGAAAAATATAGCTAGTACCTTCTTGGTAAAACCATCGCAACTCTTTTTGTCTGAGCATAAAAATACCACGAAGAATTAATCCCGTGCATCGAGAAGGATGGGTTTGACTGTAGGCTAATGATAAAGTACTACCCCAACTACCACCGAAGACTGTCCATTTTTCTATACCTAAATATTGGCGCAATTTTTCGATATCGCTAACTAAATCCCAAGTGGTGTTTTCTCGTAATTCAGCGTGGGGTTTACTTTGACCGCAGCCGCGTTGGTCAAACATCACCAGCCGCCATTTTTCTGGGTGGAAATATTGGCGATAAAAAGGCGGACATCCACCACCAGGCCCTCCATGCAGTAAAACTATGGGTTGGCCTTGGGGGTTACCGGACTCTTCAAAATGGATAGTGTGCAGGTCAGAAACCTGTAAATTTCCTTCTCGGTAAGGTTCGATCGCTGGGTAAAGTTCTCGCATTTTAGATATCCTATGAGCAATATAATCATAGCGATCGCTATGGCTTTAAAAAACTTCCAAAGAATAAATTGTCCCAAATAATAAATTTCTGAGCATCTAAGTAACAATAATTATTATTCTGAGGGGGAAAAGCAGCTGCCGCTTTCGCCCCAATCGCAATAATTTTTATTATCTTTGATAGGGAAACTAGACAAGTGGTTCATCGCATTAATTTTGCAGGTTTAATAAACGAACCGCAAAGGACACAAAGAGCGCAAAGAAAGAAAAATTAAATTGATTCTGAATTCTTCTTGATTTCAGACAAATTTTTTAATATTTAAAGTGACTCAAGTATGCTTAAACTACCGATATACCGATCGCTTTGGAATACCGCTCAATGCATAGAAATACGAAAAGATTTGCTGCTATTTTTGTGTTGGTGTTTTCTCTAATTGTTTCTCTCAACTTTGCTGTTATCGCTCAAGATACTCCAGATGTTCCTTCGCTGAATTTTGCACCATCTCGGACTTGTTCTGTTCCTGCTAATCTCAGAACTGAACAAGTCATTGCTGACAATGGTGGTAGGCGAGTTAAGCTGGGCGATCTCATTAAAGTGAGAGTTGAAGGATTGGCAGCAGCCACAAATTCGGCGACTAAAGGAAATCCATTCGATCCTCGACAATTAGTCTTGTACTTGAATGGTTATGAACTAGAGGATGTATACGCACAACCCACCATTGTTGTTGTTGAGGATCAAAATAAAAAAAGAGTTGTTGATGAGAATTGGTTAGCATTTCGACTTGAACGTAATGACTCATCTGAAGAGGTATGGAACGCTTTGATTGGTAGAGCCAGTAATTACAGTATTAACGTGATAGTGGGGGTAGGCTGTCCCAACAAAATTGCGATTCCTGTCAAGTATCCTGAATCCCCTCCGCAAATCAAAATAGTTCTGTTATCGTGGCGCTTTTGGCTGTGTCTTCTTCTACTTTTGGCTGTTGTTATATTATTCACTAGGTATTGCCGAAACACTCTTCGGAGTTCTGGGATAGAAGGGCTTTACTCTAAAAAAGAGGTGATCGATGGTGAGGAATTGTTGATTCCAGAACAAGTTAGCACTGAACCTCAACAACGTAAAAGTCGAATTGCTCAATTCTTTCTTGGTCGAAAAAAAATTAATCAAAATCCTTTCAGCCTATCGGTATCTCAACTGGCTTTTTGGACATTTATAATTTTTGGCTCTTACATGATTATCTACGGAATAACAGGAGATTATACCAATATTTTAAACCAACAATCTCTAGTATTATTAGGAATTAATTCAGTAACAGCGTTTGGTAGTTCGTTAATTGACGGACAAGGAGATGAGAGGAAGAGAAAAGGTAGTCAACGCGTTTCTGAAGGATTTTTCCTAGATATATTATCGGATATTAATGGAGTAAATTTTCACCGATTCCAAACATTCATTTGGACAGCTGCCATAGGACTATTCTTTATTTGGGAGGTCGTCAAAAATCTGGCAATGCCGGAATTTGATGAAACACTTCTGACACTACAAGGAATCAGTTCCGCCACATATCTAGGACTGAGAGGACAAGAGCAGCATGGGATGGTAAAAGCTCCGGATGAATCCACACCTCAAAAAGATAACTCATACGAACAACAGCCAATAGCAGAAACATACAATCCACCGGAAAGCGCAGAAACGGACAATCCACCAGAGAGCGATTATTCTAATACTTCTGGGTAAATAATTGAAAATTAATTTAAGGTTAGATCCCTGATTTCTTAAAGAAGTCGGGGAGCTTTTTGTTCAGCAATGATTAATAATTTTAGATATTCAGTCAGATTGGCAATCATACCTTGTATGGTAATTCTGCACCCAATTTCCGATTTTATAGACTGCGATTTTACTGTTAGTGACTCATCGCCTAGTTATTACTATCAAGGGTTTTGTCCTCAAAGTGGCGCTCGCTTAACATTACCCCGCACTCCATTGTCCGAAGCGATCGCCCACGGACTCATGCAACATTTTGCCAAAGATAACTATTATTCTCGTGAAGGCAAAATGTATGGCATATTATTAGTTGAATTGCCCAATGGCGAACAACGAATACTCAAAGCTTTTTCTGGTCTTTTGCATGGTTGCAGTGTGGTTGAGGGCTGGGTGCCACCAATACCTGGAAGAGACGAAGTAGTTTTCCAAGAAGCCCGTACTTTGGCACAGTTAGACGCCATCAAGGAAGAAATTCTCACCTTAAAGCAACTAAACGAACGCCAGCATTATGAAAAATTGTCTGGCAAGTTTGAAGAGCAACTACAAGCAATGAGCGATCGCCATCGTGATTGCAAACATCAACGACAACAAAAACGTCAGCAAATCTGCAATACTCTCACACCAGAAGCCTTGACTATTGCCCTTGAACAACTCGACACCGAAAGTCGGCAACAGAAAATCGAACGACGAAAACTTAAACGCCAGCAAAATGAAGCATTACAGCCCCTCCAGCAGTTGATTGCAGCCGCAGATGAGCGGATTCGAGAACTCAAACAACAGCGTAAAGAACTGTCACGAGAATTACAAGCTCAGATGCACGCTAGCTATAGCCTGACTAATTTTGCTGGGCGATCGCAATCTTTACAACAATTGA
Source organism: Nostoc sp. ATCC 43529 (assembly GCA_003326205.1). Taxonomy (GTDB): domain Bacteria; phylum Cyanobacteriota; class Cyanobacteriia; order Cyanobacteriales; family Nostocaceae; genus Nostoc. Next base: position 103,119 of record LWTK01000030.1, on the reverse strand, counting down.
TGCCAGAAGGTTCACCCACCGGTACAGGAGACTGTTGTGCCCCGAAGTTACTACATTATGCCGCAACACATCATCTCAAACCGTTGGCAATGGCAGAGTTTTGGTGGGGAGCGTCTTCAGTCAATCAAGATAAAATCCAGGGAGAATTTTATGGAGCATGTGCCGAACGATGTCAGCCATTGATGGGGTTTTTGCTCTCAGGGTTGAAACCTAACCCCCCAGCCCCCTTCCCTAGCAGGGAAGGGGGAGTAAAAAGCCCCTCCCCTGATAGGGGAGAGGTGACTTTTATTTATGAAGACGAATGGCTGATTGCTGTGGATAAACCGCCCGGATTACTTTCTGTGCCTGGGCGTTATCGCGATCGCCAAGATAGTGTTTTCAGTCGGTTGTGTAATATGTTACCTGATGGCATGACACTGGCAACTGTGCATCGATTAGACCAAGAAACATCTGGTATTTTGTTGTTGGCACGCGATCGCCAAACTCATCGACAACTGTGCCAACAGTTTCAGCAGCGAAAAGTTCGTAAGATATATGAGGCTTTGCTTTCAGGTTTTGTGAAAGTTGAGCAAGGTACAATTGAATTGCCATTGTGGGGAGATCCGGAAAATCGTCCTTATCAGCAAGTTGATTGGCAGCGCGGTAAACCGAGTTTGACACACTTTCAGGTGATGGCGAGGGAAGGAGATTACACCCGCGTAGAGTTTACGCCCCTAACAGGACGTACCCATCAATTGAGAGTTCATGCGGCAGATGCGCGAGGACTGGGGGTGACTATTTTAGGCGATCGCCTTTATGGATGCCGTGCAAATGCAAATCGGTTACATCTACACGCCAGGGAACTTTCTTTCAAGCATCCGCAATTAGGACAAACTCTGCATTTAGAAGTAAAGACACCGTTTTAAATTTATCGTTATGGATACCGTAATTACACGAGAAAAAATTGAGTTGCCAGCTGGTGCGGTGTTGAAACTGTTGGGAACTTGGGAAGATTATCAAGTACTTAGTCAGCAACTTGGCGATCGCGCCATCCCTCGGATTAAATATCGAACAGGAGAAATTTTGTTAATGGCACCGCTACCAGAACATGGAAGAGATGTCGCTTTGTTAGCGGATATTGCTAAGGTTTTGCTGGATCGTTTAGAGCAAAGATACGATTCATTTACGCCCATAACTATGAGTTTGCCAGAATTTAGCGGTATCGAGCCTGACTTTTGCTTTTATATTGAAAATTGGAGATCTGTGGTAGGAAAGAAGCGTATCGACTGGCAAAACGACCCTCCACCAGATTTAGTAATTGAGATAGATGTTACTAGTTATACGGATATTAATGATTATCTTCCTTATAAAGTGCCAGAGATTTGGCTGTTCAAAAATAAGCAGTTATTAGTTTATAGATTGCAGGGTGAAAACTACGCAATTTCACAAAGCATTTACTTTCCTAACGTTGGAGAAATTGTGCAGCAATGCTTACAAATTGCAAACGAACAAACAACAAGTGAGGCAATTAGGTGGTTAAGAGGCTTTTTAGTTGGGTAAATAGGGAATTATTAGATTTGCTGCTGGCGTTGCTGAATCAAAATATGAAATGTCAAAATTATACCAATTCAATTAATGATTGCAATACATTCTTGGGCGAAGTTAAGACGCGATGAATCGCGTCTCTACAAATGGTCTATTTTTTATATTCTTTTGTTGAATTTGTATTACATTTCTTGATTATTTGTACCTTTGCGCCTTTGCGTGAGATAAATTCATACTTCTATCGAAGGATTGCTGCTTTAATCTTCTTACAAATGTTCACCCAAGCTTGATTTTCTTGTGCAGAGTTCAGACTGTCTAAAGGTTGATTAGGAGGGTGCGCTGATTGATACTTTTCAATTTCTGTTTCTTCATAGCCGCTATAAGTCAAAGGTATCCAAATAATTGTTAGTCCTTCAGCTTCAGCCGCATCTAATAATGGGGGTAACTCATTATCGGCAATAAAATCTGATGCTAAAAAATCAGCACTAACTAATAATACTGCCACTTTTGCTGCTACTAAAGCTTGTTCAATTTCTTCGCGCCACTTTGCACCAGGTTGAATTTTAGTATCGTCCCAGACAACAAAAGTTTGATTGCGAATCATTGGTTTGAGGTGTTTTTGAAGTTTGGTAAGCCACTGCTGATCTTGATGACTATAGCTGATGAAAACTTGATTTCTGGTTATAGGTTCAGACATAGGGATTTGTGGTTTTTGTGAAGTCAGTAAAACATCGTCAATTAGTCTTTGGACATTTACCATACAAAAGCTGTTTTGGCACTGGATTTGGTAATTCCGCGCTTCCAGAGATTTGTACAACACATCCCGGCTATAAAAATGAGGCGTTTGACTATCATTACAGCTTTCACAATTACAAGGAACAAGTGTTTGATATTGCAGACGTTCGTAAGATTTATGGATTTTTTCTAGTTCATGAATAATAACTGCTAGGAGTTCTTTCTTGCGTTTTCCTGCTACGCGAATTTTGATTTCTCGTTGATGATAATATTCAATGACTTCGGCGCGGGTTTGGTCTTTAGTAAGAACAACGCCTGTTTTCCAAACGAGGGTTTGTTGTTCAATTAAGGAATGCATTTCGACGATAAAGCGGGTAATAATACCTTTCGGCATGAAGTCATATTTATACCGCAAGATTAGGTTATCAGATTCATCCCAACTGAAATCAGGTTGATTTGCAGAGAGTAATTGAGGTGCAATATAACTGCCAGGAAGATTAGGTATTTCGTAACACAGCTTAAATTTCATCATTAACCGCAATAGTTCTGCCCGCATATTGGCATACTTGTCTTCATACCAGATGTTTTTTAAATCATTACTGTCAAATTGACCCAGTTTTTCTATTACTTGTGGATTATCTAACACTTTGTAAACGGCATCTGTACCCCAAGTTGGTTTGAGAATTACGGTTTTTCTTAAAAAGTCATCATCTTGGAAGTGAAGACATACACCTAAATCATGCAGATAGTCACTAAGTTGGAGTTTATCCTCCTGTTTAGTAAAACCATATTCTTGACAGATATTTAGATATTCTTCCAAGCTAATATATTCGCGGGAGTCTTGTTCTAAAGCTTCCCGTACTTTAACCCAGGTTTTGGGTAGTTCTGTTCCTACATGGGGTAGGTTACTAATATAATGCTTAATTTTATTTAAGATTTCTGGCAGACCGCGATCGGTGGCAAGGTTTGTAGTAAGTGTTTCTTTAAAATTGGTGAATTCGCGTCGTAAATCTCGCTCGTTTATTTCCCGCTTGCGGTCTTGTTTTTCATTTTTGACAATTAGTAAAGGACTATTATCACTCAGCAATTCAACCACATTTAACCAATAATAAAAATCTGTGTCTTCTTTGCGAGTATCGGCAACTAGAGCATAAAGAGAGCGTTTGGTAAGAAAAAATTGGTGAGTAGCATGGTAAATTTCTTGACCGCCAAAGTCCCAAATATTGACCTGAAATTCTCTATTATTGTCAAGCAAGAATTTCCATTGAATAATATCAATGCCTTCTGTAGTATTTTCATCTTGTTGTAATGTATATTTTTGGTCTTGAATTTTTTTGGCTAGCGTAGTTTTACCTGCACCACCTTCTCCCACAATGAGTAATTTAGCTTCATAGAGGCGATCGGTTTCTTGTTCTAGCTGTTGCCTGTAGAAGTTGATAATTCCTCTAACCCCTTTTTTTCGGATTTCTGGTGGAAGTAATTGCAGAGGATTGTTACCAAATGTAAGTCTTGCCAAGCGTAAGTTTCCAATTTCTGAAGGCAGTTTGGTTAATTCGTTGTACCTAAGGGCAAGCGATTTCAATTTAGAAAGTAGACCAATCTCCGGTAGCAGATTGCTCAGTTGATTGTAGCTAAGGTCGAGGGATTGCAGGTTGGTAAGTTTTCCAATTTCCCTTGGTAGACTACTCAGTTGATTGTAGCTAAGGTCGAGGGATTGCAGGTTGGTAAGTTTTCCAATTTCCGCTGGCAGACTACTCAGTTGATTGTAGCTAAGGTCGAGGGATTGCAGGTTGGTAAGTTTTCCAATTTCCGCTGGCAGACTACTCAGTTGATTACCGCTAAGGTAGAGGGATTGCAGGTTGGTAAGTTTTCCAATTTCCGCTGGCAGACTGCTCAGTTTATTACCGCTAAGGTAGAGGGATTGCAGGTTGGTGAGTTGTCCAATTTCCCCTGGCAGACTGCTCAGTTTATTGAAGCTGAGGTAGAGAGATTGCAGGTTGGTGAGTTGTCCAATTTCCCTTGGCAGACTGCTCAGTTGATTTTCTTTGAGGTAGAAAGATTGCAGGTTGGTGAGTTGTCCAATTTCCCCTGGCAGACTGCTCAGTTGATTTTCGTTGAGGTTGAGCCATCGCAGTTTAGTGAGTTGGATAATTTCCTCTGACAGACTGCTCAGTTGATTACTGCGGAGATTGAGGGTTTGCAAGTTGGTGAGTTGTCCAATTTCCCCTCGCAGACTGCTCAGTTTATTGAAGCTGAGGTCAAGCGATCGCAGCTCAGTAAGCTGCCCAATTTCCCCTGGCAATGTTGTTAAGCCTTTGCCAGAAAGATTTAATTCTGTCACCTTGTCTTTGGCAGCTTGTTCAATAATTTTCAGCAGTTCTTCGTTAGTCATTTGGGGTTTTATAAAGATGATGCCTGACGACAAGTTTTTGCTTGGACGCGTAGCAGAGAAATTGAGTTAATTAATAATGTAGCCTGTATCAAGGATTGCATTAGCGCGTAAGCGTAGCCCGTTGTAGACATCGCCGACTCCTGCGCGTCTAAACTCAACCTCAAAACCTCATCATTCCACCTCTGAACTCGAAGCTTGCACCTTTTTACACCAACTGTCGAGCAAAAAGAGCGATCGCTCGACTTCTGAACTCGGAAGTTGCACCTTTGAACACGAACTGTCGAGCAAAAAGAGTGAACGTTCGACCTTTGAACTCGAAAGTTGCACTTTTGAACACGAACTGTCGAGCAAAAAGAGTGAACGTTTGACCTTTAACCCTCAAAGTTGCGGCTTTAACCCTCGAAGTTGCGGCTTTAACCCTCGAAGTTGCGCCTTAGAACAAGAACTGTCGAGTAAAAAAAGCGTTGGCGCAGCTTGCCGCAGGCATCGCTTGTTGTTGAGGATGCGATCGCTAGTAGTTTTAGTACATTGTATATTTACAGAAACCAACGCTCCCAGTTAGATATAAAGCCGCTTATATTAAATTTGCCGATGGCGACTAGCCCTAAAACAGCGATGTCTCCAACAGGGTACACCTAAATTTAAAAATCAAAAAGGATTACTCTATATGCCTTACGACATTACTATGTGTCCGGGAAAAAATTGCCCGATTAAACAAAATTGTTACCGTTTCACAGCTGAAATTCTCGGCCGTCAGGATTTTTTTGGAAACGCTCCCTATAATTTCACTACTAATTCCTGCCAAAATTTTATTACTAATCGCCCAGATGAAAATAAAATCCGTTTTAGAGCTTATGAAATCTGGCAACAAAGCGGCTATCCAGATAGCAAGTCTGTTGAACATTGGCTGCAAGCTGAAAAGGAATTGATATAGTTCAAAATTTAGCAATGATACCAATTTAAACAACAAATAGACCATTTGTAGAGACGCGATTCATCGCGTCTTCACCTAAAGACGTGTTGCAATCATTAATTGAATTGGTATAACAAATAAAAAAATATTTCATTGTTATTGTTGACGGTTAGCTGTTCACAGTAAACAGTCAACCGTCAACAGTCAACAACCCGAAACTGTCCTTTATTTTTTGGAGTTCCCTTCAAGTCCGCCCAACCAGACTAGCCACTACTGTCGCTAACTCAGCCGGCTCAACAGGTTTGGGCAAATGCAACTGATAACCTTCTTGTATCGCTCGCATCCTATCTTCAGCCCTAGCATAAGCTGTCAGTGCGGCTGCGGGAATATTTCCTCCTAGTTCTGGAGATTGCGATCGCAGTTTGCGAATCAATGAGTAACCATTCTCTTGGGGCATACCGATGTCGCTAACTAATACATCTGGTTTCCACTCTCGAATTACTTGCAATGCTTCTTGAACTGATGCTACTGCTCGAACTTCTGCTTGACACTGTTCGAGTACTGTGCTCACAAATTCACGGCTATCAACTTGGTCATCCACAACCAGTACCCGCACGCCAAGGAGGGAGGGGGAAAGAGGGGCACAGGAGCACAGGGGCACAGGGGCACAGGAGTTGAGGGGCGGACTCTTGAGAAGTGGTAGCTTGACTGTAAATGTCGCGCCTTGTTGTTCGCCAAGGCTATCTGCGTGGATGGTGCCGCCATGCAATTCTACCAAATGACGCACGATCGCCAATCCCAGTCCCAATCCTCCATAGATTCTGGTGCTAGAACTATCGGCTTGACGAAAACGTTCAAATACGTAAGGCAGAAAATCAGCATTAATGCCGATACCTGTGTCAATTACTTGAATTTGAGCATATTTGTCGGTTGTCTGTGGTTCTAAGCTGGGGGTTTGCCCAACACATTTAATGTCACTAACTACAGACAATTGCACCTTTACCCGTCCCCCTTGGGGTGTGAATTTGATGGCATTAGATAGCAAATTCCAGATAATTTGCTGCAAGCGCTCGTAATCGCCTGAAACTAAGAATATAGAATCTTCGGTTTTGAAGTTGCCGTTTGGATGCTGATTATTTAAAAATTGTGCTTCTTTTGATGGGGTTTGTGACGAAGAAACAACGGAAAATCTCAAATCGATTTCCTTAGATTGGGCGGCTAAGCTAACAGTCTCTAGGCTCGATTCGATTATCGACACCAAATTACAAGTACGAACATTGAGGCGTAATTTACCTCTATTCATCCGCGATATATCCAGTAAGTCTTCAATTAGCTGGGTTTGCGCCTTAGCGTTGCGCTCAATTGTCTCCATACCTTTTGCAATTTGGGTTTCGCTGAGCTTGCTGCGTTGCAATAGTTGTGCCCAGCCAAGGATGGCATTGAGGGGCGATCGCAATTCGTGGGATAATATACCTAAAAACTCATCTTTCATGCGATTAGCTTGTTGTAACTGCTCGGTTTGCTGCTGCAAAGATGCAATTAAACTAGCTCTTTCCATTGCGATCGCTATTTGGTCGCACACTGCCTGCATCATCCCCTTTTGATTTTCGGTGAAGCTGAGGCGAGTCCGACTACCAAAGGAAAGAGTACCCAAAAGCCGTCCTTGTGCCATTAAGGGGTAACAATAATAAGCAGTAATGCCTAAAGAACGAATTAAATCTGTTTTCGGGTCAGTTGATTCCTGCACATTCTCTACAGGTATGGGGCGGCGTTGCTGGGCTACAGTCCCACAAACCGCCTGACCAAATGCTAACCACTCAATTTCCTTTGCCAATTCTGGGGAAATGCCACCGTAAGACTCCAACCGCATTACTTGAGAGTTATCCTCAATCAAATAGTTGAAGTAAACATCTAAACCAATTTGATCCGAGAGTTTTCGGAAGACACTATCGATGAGTACCACTGGTTGCTGGCTCGATAGGAGGTCGTTGGCTGTCTCAAAAAGTAGCTTTAGCCTTTGGTAACCCAAGGAAAGTGCTTTTTCTGCCTGCTTGAGGTTACTAATATCTTGAAACACCAAAACACAGATAGCTGGATGACCGTGCATCGCTGGCAAGGTATCGGCAAATATCAGCAGGGAACGCACACCAGAGCTAGTATGCCAGTCCACTTCCAACCCATCCAGACGTTCGCCAAGGGCTACCCGCACTCCTGGCATTTGCTCATTGGGAATGCGATTTCCTGCCGCATCCGTATAGTGGTAAACTGTGTGATATTCTGGTGCTGGTACGCCCTTAGGAAATTCGCCTCCAGCTAATTCATTAGCAGAGCGATTGGCAAAAATTACCCGTGCTGTTCCTGGTTCAATAAACAACATCGGTCTTGGCATTAGATTTAACACATCTTCCAGCCATTTTTGCTGGTTGCGGAGTACTTCTTCTGCCTGCTTGCGTTCTGTAATATCGAAAAATGCCCCAACACACCCTCTGGTCTTCCCGTCCTCGTCAAACAAAGGTGCAACATGCTCTAAAATATTGACTATTTTTCCGTTTTCATGTATTACATCTACCTCAAAATCTAAAACTTCGACGCCATGAGCAGCAGAGTACTGCATGGGAAGTTCTTCTGGTGACAATTCCCTTCCCTGGCGGTAAATTTTAAAGTTAGTCGGTTTTTCACCCAAGGGAGCGCTCAGGGAAGCATTTGTATCTGGTGATATGCCCAACTGCTTAGCAAAAGCAGGGTTGACCTTGATACTTTGGCATTGTGGATCTTCAGCAATGCCAATACCAATGGGAATTACCTCCAACAAAGTTTGTAATTCAGCGATCCGGCGCTGTAAATCCTTATTTAATTTTAAGATTTGTTCTTTGGCCTGTTTTTGCTCGCTGATGTTGCGAGTCACAGTGGCCAAAGCAATTGGTTGACCTGTGTTGTTCTCTGTAACGGTGAAGATGTTGCAATCAACTGGTATTGCTTGGCCTGTTTGCAGATGTCGGAAGCGGAATTCTCCCTGCCAACGCCCTTGCGATCGCACAGTCGGCAGTATACGCTGTTGAAAATAATCTTTGTCTTCGGGCATGACGTAATCTAATACGGCCTTTTGCTTCACCTCTTCTAGGCTTGCAAGCCCTACTAACTTTTGACCTGCATCATTTATATAGAGTAATTGCCCCTCAAGTGTAGCGATACCAATAAAGTCAGAGCTATTTTCTACCAACGATACTAACTTTTGTTGTTCTGCTTCTGCTTGCTGGCGTTCGCTCAAATCCAGGATAAACGCTACTGACTCTTCCCGTTTTTCTCCCAACAGCACGAAACCAACTAAAACCGGAATTCGGCTACCATCTTTGCGAATGTATTCTTTCTTGTATGGCGTACAAGCACCTTTGGGATTTGCCTTGGCTTCGGCGATACCTTGTTGGTCTAAATACCGATGCTCTGGGGATGTGATTTCTTTCCAACTTAATCTGCCTGCCAACAGATCTTCGCGCGTGTAACCAATTATCCTCAGATATTCGTCATTTGCCTGGTGGATACCGCCATAAATGTCAGCAAAGACTATGCCGATAACGTTAGCATCTACGAAGCTTGCCAGTTTATCTTCGTAAGCTCTTAGTGCTTCTTGGGCACGTAGACGTAAGCTATCGGAGATATCGCGCTGATGGCTGAGGTGTTCGATAACCCTCGCACTTTGCCAAATCAAAACCGTAAAAATTACAATCAGGACGATGGCAAACACTGATACTGCAAAAGCTGGGTCGTATTGTTCTGCGCGTTGACCTTCAACAATGACCCACCCTAACATAAAAGGTACTGCGATCGCCGCAACCAATAACCGACGTGCAAGTAAGCCACCATAGTTATCGCTTGTTACTACTCTCATTAACCCCTGCTCTGGCCGCGCCCACAAAATACCTATACCTACAATGGTGAATAACAGCGCTGTGTGTAACGCCATTGATGTTGTATAAGGGGCAATGCCATAAAGAACTTTGACTTTGTAGGCATAGCCCATCAACGCTTGAAAGGAAATCAAAGTAGCTATCAAAGCCAGAATTTGGGCATACCAATAACTGCGGTGATTTCTTTGATAAATCAGAAACTGTAAGGCGACACTAACCAGTATAAAATTTACTGCCGTGTTTGCCCCCATTCGCCCTGGATGTGATATCGCTAAACTGGTCTTTTCGCGAAACACGAGTTCATCAATACCAAAATTCCAGCCGAACAGATATTGGCAGAGTGTGAGTACAGAAATTGTGGTAACCGCTATTGCACAAACTTTGGCAAGTAGGAGGCTAGGGAAGTGCAGGTAATTTTTAACTGTTCTTTCCTCCGTTGTTTTTGTTCTCCTTCTTGTTAAAAACAGCCACAGCGACATCCCAGACAGCACAAAGCACAGTGCTACGTTAAATTTCATCGTCGCCAAGCTACCCGGAAAACCATGCTTGAGGACATTAATTCCCAGCCACCAACCAACTAGTACCAAACTACCAACCAAAACGGGTATCGCACTTGCGATTTTTGCCACAAATGAATTTGCTGGAATTTGAAATATATCTTGCAGTCGCAAGCGGTTAACCTTTAACATTGAGTGTTCTCTAACCGCATCTATCTAGCGTTATAAACTACCGTATTTCTTACGGATTAATCATTTATGCCCATTGTATTTTATGCTACCCCTTTAGTTACTTTTCATCTACCCCTATGCATATTTTTTCTTGCACAATTTAGAGTAAGAAATAAACGTGCTTCAAAAATCAAGCTTTGTGAGGATCTCCCAATTGCGGTTGATGATTAGTTGCCATCGTCTTGAAAGCGCTGTTTGGCAACACTAAAATTCCACAATCACTTCAGACATTGGAGTGCCCACAGCCACTTTTGGGCTGCAATTTATCCTAATTTTTGGCTTGTCTAAATCCCCACGTTTTGACTAGGGAATGGGAAACGGCAAGAGCAACCAAATTTTCAAGGCATTATCTAAACTATAGCATCATCCAAAAAGCCGTTAATACTAGTAATAATACTCAGTAAGATTTTTCAAATCCTATTCATTGGTTTATGCTCCTACTTTTACCTTGAGGATATTGAGTCGGATAATTACAGAATAATTTAATTTTTGAAAAAAATATTTTTTCAAAATTTCATCTTCAATAAAGTATATTTTTTTGTCTATCATCGTGGAGATGCAATATTTAGAAATAATCATCTAAGCTTACACAAGAATACGCTGGAACATAAACTTTAACTTTATTTTTGATAAAAACTAAAGTTATAAATAGCTAGAAGCAAAATAGGACAAATATCAGAAGATTTTTTGTTACTTATTAGTTTTGATTTTTCCTGTTACCCTTAGCGTGAGAAATCTATTTCCAGCAGATAAATTAGACCTGAGACTCTAAAAAAAATGCAAAACGACTCTGGTAAAACTATTTCTATTTGGATGACAAGCGCAAAAATTCCAGAGCAGCCCGCGCTTACGGAAAATATTTATGCAGATGTGTGCGTCGTGGGTGCTGGTATAGCGGGGATGTCAACTGCTTATATTTTAACCCGCCAAGGTAAGTCTGTAGTCGTGCTAGATGATGGTCTGATTGGTGGCGGCCAAACTGCACGGACAACAGCACACCTATCAAATGTGCTGACCGAACGTTACTACGAACTTGAGCAAATACACGGTAAAGAAGGTGCAAAACTTATTGCCCAAAGTCATACAACAGCAATTAATACTATAGAAGCGATCGCTACCCAAGAAAATATTAACTGCGATTTTGAGCGACTAGATGGCTATCTATTTCCACCTGATGTGAACTCACTGGATGAAATTCAGCAAGAGTTAGAAGCTGCACACCGAGTCGGACTCACTAATGTAGAAATAGTGAAAAAAGCACCATTAACTGATTTTGATACAGGAGTATGTCTACGCTTTCCCCAACAAGGGCAATTCGACCCCCTGAAGTACCTCGCCGGACTTGCACAAGCCATTCAACGCCGTGGTGGTCGAATTTTTACCGGAACCCACGTAGAAAAAATCAAAGGTGGTTTCCCCGCCTGTGTTGAAACCAGCAGCGGTCAAATTGTTACAGCCGACGCTGTGGTAGTGGCAACCAATTCACCCATCAGTAATTTAGCTACAATGCACTTTAAGCAAGCTCCATACATGACTTTTGTCATCGCTCTGAAAGTGCCTCGCGATTCAGTTTACAAAGCCCTTTATTGGGATACCCTCGACCCTTACCACTACGTAAGATTACAGAAACTTGATTCCGAGTACGATGTATTAATAGTTGGCGGTGAAGACCATAAAACTGGACAAGCAGACGACGCCAATGCTCGGTATGCCAGACTCCAGACATGGACGCAAGAACGTTTTCCGATGGTACAGGAAGTTTTATTTCGTTGGTCAGGTCAGGTAATGAATTCTGATGATGGTATTGCTTACATAGGCAAAAATCCTTTTGACGAAGAAAACGTTTACATCGTCACCGGTGATACAGGCATAGGCATGACCCACGGTACAATTGCAGGTATACTGTTAACTGATTTGATTTTAGGACGAAAAAATACCTGGGCAGAGCTTTATGACCCGTCACGTGTGAGAATTGGTGGAGTCAGTGATTTTATCTCTGAAAATCTCAACGTTGCTAGCCAATATTTAAATTGGGTGACACCAGGAGATGTTGATTCTGTGGAAAAACTCGCTCCTGGTACAGGTGGAGTGGTGCGACGTGGTTTGACAAAAGTCGCAGCTTATCGAGACGAAAACGGCACACTACAGGAACATTCAGCAATCTGTACTCACCTCAATTGTATCGTCAGTTGGAATTCCTCAGAAAAGACCTGGGATTGTCCCTGTCACGGATCGCGGTTTGATACTAACGGAAGAGTAATTAATGGCCCAGCGATTAATGGGTTGGCATCGGTGGAAGACAAGTAAAAAGTTATAAGTAGAAGGACTCAATTAAACTAAAGTTCGTAGTATGGGCTTGAGCCATTAAAACGTCTGTTAAGAGCGATAAATCGCTTACTACGAACAAAGCTCCAATCTTACATTTAATTATGTCTACCTACTTAGCAGTCGCCAGTTAGGTTAGGACATAAACTGATGGCCAAACCTCGACAACAAAGAACTTTTAAGCCTGTTGCCTGTTCCCTATTCTCTGTTGGCTGCCATACATTAAATATTCACAAATGTTTTCTTGGGTGGGATATTTACTCACCTTTTTTATTTTATTTTAGTATTAAAAGTTACTTTTAATCGGCGATCACTGCGGTATGTGTTTAATTTAATCCACCATAACTCTTTGGTAAACTAACGTTTGCATCTATTCCTAATTGGTTGTCCTATAATTGTAATTATATATACAAAATTTCAGCAGTTAAATTAACGCAGATTTAGGTAATTTAACCTCGAAACATGAATATTCCCAATAAAAATTGTTTTTGTAAACAATCAAACACTTAGTATATTTGAGTTTGTGTAACTAATTTTGGTTGGTCTATACTGCTTATTTTATAAGTTCATTTTATCATTAATCGTCAGCTATGAGTTTTTGTCTACTTATATCATTTATAATTAAAGAATACAACTATTCAAAAAATATACAGAGCGATCGCAACACTTTTAAGTCCAATTATTTTTTTGAATTGGATACTCTTGACGCTCTCAGACGTTAGCACCAAGTACTTAATTTTACTATTTAAACTGTATTAAGCAATACAGTTTTTTGGTGTAACTTGCTTGTAAATAATTATAAACAAAACTAATTAATTATCAGGAGAGATAATGTTAAGCCTGATACCAGAAGATAGTACTCGTTTTTTATGCTGACGCCACTGCATATCTAATTGAGAAAAATAAACGAGTAAGTTGAGGTATCAAAGCTGTACAAACACAAGAAACTTTAGTAGCGATTCCCACTTAATCTTTTAGTGCTTAGGATGATTGTTTATATTTACGCTCAAAACTTCATGATGTCTATATAGAACTATACCTGAACCTTTTTTGCAACCAAAACCCTATATACTAGACTAGACTTTGATAAATTTGAGAGTTTTGTTAATTGCAACACCAAAAACTATTAATTTTCAGATGAAATACTAGCGTATCTTATAGTCTATAGTTTTTAAAGTTTAGTCAAAACTATATCCAGTATCATCAAAAAACTGCAAACTTCATGTGGTGTAAAAATCAAGCGGGGAGTGAAAACATGAATTTACGTAGAGATGCTCTGCAAATCCTTAAAGAAACTAGCCGAACTTTTTATATTCCAATTAGTCTTTTACCGCCAGGATTGCAAGAAGCAGTAGCATCAGCATATTTGTGTATGCGTGCTATTGATGAAATTGAAGATCATCCAGAACTAGACAACCCTACTAAGGCAAAACTCTTACGCACAATCAGTCTGACATTACAGGCGGGAGTTGATGGCTTCGCACTAGACGCCTTCAAAGCAGGATTTAGTGAGTATGAGAATTCCTTAGAAGAAGTTACTCTCAGGATTCGAGAATGGTCGCTGCTAGCACCTGAAACCATTGCACCTCGAATTTGGGATGCCACTGCTGCAATGGCAGACCGGATGGCTTACTGGGCAGAAATCAACTGGAAAATTTACACCGAATCTGATTTAGACCGTTATACTTTTGCGGTTGCAGGTGCAGTGGGATTATTACTTTCGGACTTATGGACTTGGTACGATGGAACACAAACAAATCGTACCCAAGCCATTGGGTTTGGCCGGAGTTTACAAGCAGTTAATATCCTGCGTAATCATACTGAAGATCTCAGACGTGGAGTAGACTTTTTTCCAGAAGGTTGGAATGCAGCAAACATGCAAGAGTATGCGCGGCGCAATCTAGGCTTGGCAGAAGCTTACACCAAAAATCTTCCCACAGGCCCAGCCTTAGACTTTTGCCAGATTCCCTTAACTTTGGCACATGGAACTCTTGATGCCCTGGCTAATGGTAAAGAAAAACTCAGCCGCAGTGATGTTTTAGCACTTCTCGAACAGCTGATTGGTGTGAACATGAAAGCTAGCTAATAGTTTCTTCAGGAGTAATGGAGTCGATCCTAAAATTGTCTCCAATACGGGCATCCAAGATCCTACAGGATTTTCTGTAGGGGAGCCAGCGTGGTTTTGGGGAGCCAGTTCGGTCTTGGGATTTCCCCAAGTGGAGGAACTGGCGTGTTTTCCCAGAGCAACTGGTGTTCGGCACTGCCCTCCAATACCCTAATATGGCATCTGGCTAAAGACCGATCTTTAAGACGTTAGGAAGCATAGGGAAAGCTTTTCCGGTTTCTGCACAGATGTTGGAAAAATAATTAATTAAGCACATATGATATAATACATCTCCCATATAGTCATCTGAAATTAGACATTCTCAAATACAAATTAGTATAAAGTCATTGAAGTATCCTGCAAGAATGCAGGTATAATAAAATATTTTGTTTTGGTGATCGCTGTACGTAATCTTATTTAAACTTTAGAAACTCTTCAAAGGATTTCCAGCAAAAATTACCTGGCAAGTGTTGATTGAGATCTAAATAATTGAAGGAGAGTATAAAAAACTCCCTATGATTCTTCGTGCAGCGAGTTGACAGTGCATGAGCTACTGCTTAAATCCTACCTGTCGCAATCCAGAAAATTTGGTAAATAGCCAAAGGTGTCAGTCTTGTGGCTCTCGACTACTGTTGCGCGATCGCTATCAGGTAGTCAAGCCATTAGGCCAAGGTGGCTTTGGAGCAACCTTTTTAGCCCAGGATCGAGTCTTACCAGGAGAACCTAGTTGTGTAATCAAGCAACTACGCCCCTCTACCAACTCCCCACATGTTTTACAGATGGCCAGAGAACTTTTTGAGCGAGAAGCCAAAACTCTGGGTAAGATTGGCAATCATCCCCAAGTACCACGCCTGCTGGACTATTTTGAAGAGTATGAGCAATTCTACTTAGTTCAAGAATACATCAGCGGTGATACCTTGCAGGAAGAGGTCAAACTCAACGGCGTGCTAACCGAAACTGGAGTCAAGCAATTCTTGAGTGAGATTTTGCCATTGCTGCAATACATCCACGAGCAAAAGGTAATTCACCGAGATATCAAACCAGCTAACTTAATTCGCCGCAGTCAAGATGCCAGAATGGTACTCATTGACTTTGGTGCTGTCAAAAATCAAGTTACTCAAGGTGCAGCAACTCAATCGGGACAGACGGCCTTAACTGCTTATGCTATTGGTACTCCTGGTTTTGCACCTCCAGAACAAATGGCCATGCGTCCAGTCTATGCTAGTGATATCTACGCACTGGGCGTGACATGTATTTATTTGCTAACTAGTAAAACTCCTAAAGATTTAGATTACAATCCCACAACTGGTGAGATGATGTGGGAACAGCTGGTGCAAGTGAGCGACCACTTAACCAACGTATTGCGGAAAATGTTAGATGTATCAGTACGTAATCGTTATCAGTCAGCAGCAGACGTTCTCAGAGCCTTAGAGATAGAACCATACTTAGACAGTTTAGCACAAGGGTTATTGACGAAATCTCCTGATGCTGGAGTTAAAGGGCAAACATATAACCGCATGGAAGATTCTGCTGTCTTATGTGGCAATCCTTCTGCGGCTGTTACTAGCGCGGGAGTAGCACAGGTAGCAGCAGCAATTCGCGCTAGACGAGCCAAGGCTGAAGCCGCTGGAATCGTCAAATCAACGACTTTCGCTAACAGCAACAGTAATGGTTCTCAAATTCCAAATTCTAAAGTCGAGCGTAAGTTAGATACCCAAAGTTTACTAACAGCGTACATGAAAGGAAGACGCGATTTTGCCCTACACAACTTAAGCTTGCTAAACCTGCAAGGCGCTGATTTATCGGGAACAAATTTTCATTCCGCTCAATTACAAAAAACTAATTTCCAAGGAGCTAATCTCCACAACAGTGACTTTGGCAGAGCCAGTCTCACTAGAGCTAATCTCAAAGATGCTAATTTGAGCAAAGCATACTTTAACCATACCGATCTTGAAGGAGCAGACCTACGAGGGGCAGACCTCAGCCATGCTTATCTCACCAATGCCAACCTCCGAGGAGCTAATTTATGTGGTGCCAATCTCACAAATGCCAAAATTTCTGATGAACAGCTAGCACTAGCAAAAACAAATTGGATGACTGTGCGCCCCAATGGGAAACGAGGCTTATTGTGATTTAAAAGCTCACGTTCACACGGAAGTTAGGGACTTTATATCAGGTTCGGTTGAAGACTTATGATTAGCATTGACGCTCTTTGAAGAGTAAGTGATTATCCGGAATTGATATCATATCAAATCTTCACAAAACTTTCTTTAACTCAACGATATTTCCTTATTAGTGGCACAAATGGTGTGAAAAAATTTCTACAGCACTTTACAAGTAAGTGAAATACACATTTTAATGTGATAAATCTTTTAGGATACCCTGCTGGCGCTTGTGTACCTCATTTAGATGAAGTATGCTGTAAGTTCTACTTATAAATGGTATTTTTTAACGTATTTGTAACTCCAATTTTTTAAATAAAATTACCACGCAAAAATACGTAGACATTTTAGTAATCTTTATGAAATCTTTATAGGTTTTATCTGTTAAAAATAACAAAGGATTATTTACAATAAAAAATAAACTATCACATAATTTTTTATAAAGATTGCCATAATTTTTATGGCTATAAACAACAGGGAATTTCATACCTAAAATTTGTCAAACTTAACCCTCCTAAGCCAGTCAACTTATAAGATGGCAGCGGAAATTAAAAAAACAATTATCCCTGATTGTAGGCTGAAGCAAAATATTCACAACCGAAATCAGGTCATAGAAGGTTTATATATGATGGCTGACTTTGCACAAACGGAAATAGAACAGAGATTAACTTTATATCAAGTATTTCTCAAATTATATGAACACCACAGCGGCCTCTTAGACGAGATTCTTCAGCTAGAAAACCTACATCAACCCTCGTTGAAGAGGGTGAAAACATATTATGTAAACGGGATAGTCGATACTGCTACCGTTTATTTGATGACTAATTTGTGCGACAACCAGACCCAAAGTTTACGACAACCACAACAGATCTGGACAATAGGTCGTGGTCGCAGCAGTGGCATTTGCATTGCTGATAGTTATATGTCTCGTCGCCACGCTGCAATTCAACATATTGAGGAGGAAGGCTTCTACTTGATTGATTTTAACAGTACCAACGGCTCATTTGTGAATGAGCAACGTGCTGTTGAACCGATCAAACTCAAAGATGGCGATCGCATTCGTTTAGGTAATCTGAGTTTTAATTTTTTTGTCGAGGATAAGTGCCGCGTTCTACCAACTGTAGCAATGGAGTTATTGATGCAGCTGATAAATCGTAAGAGTGAAAGCAAAGCAGAAATACTGACTTATCCTCGCGATCGACCAAAAATTCTAATTGACCGGCCAAATGATAATTTAGAGGTTTTCAGAAATTCCGGACTACCTGATAAAATTGATCGTTGGTATGAAAACTTCAGTTCAGAACAGAAATCAGAAATTTTAGACCGTCTTTTTAGCAGACAAAAACCGTATAATCCCATCTGAAAAAAATTGAAAAGCAAACAGCAAGGGTAACCTATTACTATTGTGGAAAAGGTGCATTATGTCTCTTCATAACGCACCTTATCATTAAAAATTGCGCTATTGCCCAATTTTGTATGAATTTATATTTAGAGACGTTGTAATTGCAGCGTCTCTACAAGAATTTTGATATCATGCAGAATTGTTTTCATACATGAAATCATCAAAGCCCAAATTGCTTATTCTTCTTCCTCTAATTCAATTTCATCTTCATCTTCATCTTCATTGGACTTTGATACAGAGTTAGCAGAAACAACAGCACCTTTATCTAGTTTTTCCCGTACCAGTTGCTTAATTTGTTCAGCAAATTCTGGCTTTTCTTCTAGATACTTAATGGCATTGTCTCGTCCTTGGGAGATGTTATCGCCGTTGTAGCTATACCAAGCTCCTTTGCGAATAATGATGCCAGTTTCTTCTGCCAAATCTACAAGGCAACCCAAGATAGAAACACCTTTACCAAAAATAATGTCAAATTCCGCAACTCTAAAAGGTGGTGCTACTTTATTTTTCGCAACTTTGACTTTGACGCGGTTACCAAATTCATCTGTACCTTTTTTCAAGGTTTGAATCCGACGAATATCCAAGCGCACAGAAGCATAAAACTTCAATGCATTACCGCCAGTTGTGGTTTCTGGACTTCCGTAGGTAACACCGATTTTTTGCCGCAACTGGTTAATGAAAATCACTGTGCAACCAGATTTACCAATATTACCAGTAATTTTACGTAAGGCTTGGCTCATCAACCTCGCTTGGAGACCAACGTGAGCATCACCCATATCGCCTTCAATTTCAGCGCGGGGAACTAATGCTGCTACTGAGTCAATAACTACAATATCAACCGCAGCAGAACGAACCAGTTGATCGACAATTTCCAAAGCGGCTTCTCCTGTATCAGGTTGGGAAACCAGCAAATTGTCAATATCTACACCCAATGCCGCAGCATAGGTGGGGTCAAGGGCATGTTCGGCATCAACAAACGCAGCAATGCCACCTTCTTTTTGCACTTCCGCGAGTGCATGTAAGGCTACTGTCGTTTTCCCGGAACTTTCCGGCCCATAAATCTCAATTACCCGCCCCTTAGGTAAACCGCCTCCCAATGCCAAATCCAACGTCAGCGCCCCACTGGAAATTGTCTCCACCCGCATCCGGGTAGCATCCCCCAGGCGCATGATTGCTCCTTTACCGAAGCTGCGCTCAATCTGGTTGAGTACTATATTTAACGCTTTTTGCTTGCCAGAAGTATCGGTATTGATAGCCATTAGAGCCTCTAAGTATATGGATTTTCAGGAGTGTGGGTTTAGATGTTGAGTAGAACAGATATACTATTTTAACCAGAAATTTCTGGAATAGGACTTCTCAAATTAAAAATGAACCGTGACAAGATCGTAACTCGATCGCCATCTGATTAGGGTAGTCCTGCACAATGATACCAACTTGGATTCAGAGATAGCTGCTTTTGGGTAGGTAAGTCAGGGATTTTCAAAGAAAATTATTTAAACAACTAACTGATTTTATCGACTGTACATAGCTTAGGCTGCTTTGTCTTGGAGAGAAAAGGCTAGTTACTATCATGGCGAGATCGAGCGTTCGTCAAATCCCCTAGCCCTCAACAAAAGCCGCGATCGCCTCCGACATTGATAAGTTTAGTAAAGTTACTATTATCGTTGAATCCAGGCAGTTGGCATCAAGATAGTGTACTGATAAACTAGTAATATATTTTACATCAATATATTGAGCAAACGTGAATAAATCACAGAGTATTAAGCTGCTTGAAAATGAGGGATGGACAAAAGCAGATGCTATGCGTGCATTGGAAGTAATTGACTTTAGTACCAATCCTGATGAGATTACGATTCGCAGAGCTATTTCGCCTTTTGCTGGTTCTGAGCTAATTAAGCGTCAGCGCCTTCAAGCTGCTCAGAAAGGTTTGGTCACAAAGAAAAGCAATGAGATCGAAAAAAATAATCAGGAATATGCTGCCAAAATTGAACAGCTAAAAAAATATCAAAAACAAGAAAATGAAAAATATGAAACTGAAATTCAAAATTTATCTGACACAAACAAAGTGTTAGAAATAAAATTGAAAGGTATAAATGCTCAAAATAGTGAGTTAATACACGCAAATGAAGAACTAAAAAAAGACAATAAAGCATTAAAAAATTTAATAGACGAAATTAGGCTCAAATTAGCTATGAGTACCAAAAAGCTTCTTCAGTATGATGATAGTGAAATTCGTCAAGCTTTAATTATTATGTTCAAATCAACACTAGGCTGATTAACTGGATTTATGACTGACAAAAAGAAATTTTTTCAAGGTATGAACTATCGTGAACTTCAACGTACTAACTCGAAGAATCAAACTCAGCTTCATCAAAAAGACAAAGTTTGGCTAAAAGAAAATTTTTATAAAAATGTTGGGTGGATTAATGTTATTAATCTTTATCAAAAAATCGAAGATTTTTTATTAAAATATCCTCTTGCAGAGTTAACACTTGAGGAATTATTCTTAGAATCAGACCGTATTGGAAATAAATATCTGACAAGTCAAGAAATACAACACTTCCATCAAAATTTATCTAGAGAAGTTAATGAGATTGCTGAAGAAATTGATAAGCAGTTTCCGGATACAGAAGTAGAATTTATTGATTTTAGTAAAAACCCCAGTAAAAGATATTGGAATCAAGCGAATTAAAAATCATTTAGAAAATTTAAATTTTAGCCAAATATGGTAGATTTTAAAGATAAAGACTTGAGAGAGTTATTTAGGCTGGCAAATAAAATTGGTAATAAACGATATCACAAACTAACTCCTCAAGATTTTGAAAATTACAGGAAATTTGATTACTGGCGCTATATTAATGGTGATTATGAATGTGGCACAACCCAAGAAAGTAAAGATTGGGTCAAAGCAAATTCAAACTGGCACTGTCCAATTTGTGGGTATCACTACTCTGATAAAGGTGGTAAGACAATAGATCACAAACTACCTCGGTCACAATATCCTTGGTTATCAATAGAATTCAAAAATTTATGGGTTATTTGCCAGGTTTGTAACCAAGAAAAAAGTGAGATGCATTGGTACGAGTATGAACACTATATATTTGTTCGCTATCCCGACCTTTATCTTTCTGTAAAAGCTGCACGTCCTAGCTCGTTACTCCAATCTTTAAAAGATTAAACCCTTAACGCTGTTTATCAAAACTTACGGCGATCGCATTATAATTCTTATGTTTTAGTAGAGGTGATTTTAGTCGATAAACGCAATGATGATGTCTAGAAAAGATTGAAGCGTTTACTGCGATGAACTTTGATTCTGACTAAAAATGCTAGAATCGGCACAGCACAAATGCTTTCAGGCATCTTTGATGACTTTCGACCTTCCCGACTCTCTGATTCTTGATACGGCACTTTCGGTATCTGGTTTAACCGACTATATCCGCTTGCTGTTAGAGCAAGATGAACAATTGCGGCAAGTTTGGGTAACTGGCGAAGTTTCCAGCGCTAACCACCATCGCAGTGGGTTATTTTTCACTTTGCAAGATACAGATGGCACCGCAGGAATTAAGTGTGTCGTGTGGAATAGTCAATTGGCAAAACTCGCTCAGATACCCGTTGCTGGTGAGCAGATAATTATTTTGGGCAGTATTCGTGTCTATCCGCAACGAGGAGAGTATCAGTTATCAGTTTGGCAGACTTTACCTGCTGGCGTTGGTTTACAGGCGTTACGCTATCAACAACTCAAAAATCGCTTGCTGGCTGAGGGGTTATTCGATCGCCAAAGAAAGCGATCGCTCCCCATCCATCCCCAAACCATCGCCGTCGTCACTTCACCAACTGCGGCGGCTTGGGGTGATATTCAAAAAACTCTCAAGCAAAGGTATCCAGGTTTACACGTTTTATTTTCTCCAGCCACAGTACAAGGCGAACAAGCGCCAGAATCTATAGTCAAAGCAATTGAACGAGTTGACTGGGATGGTCGCGCTGAGGTGCTAATTTTATCGCGTGGTGGCGGCGCGGTTGAGGAATTGGCTTGCTTTAACGATGAACGAGTGGTCAGAGCTGTTGCTAGTTGTTCGATTCCTGTAATTACTGGTATTGGTCATCAAAGAGATGAATCTTTGGTAGATTTAGTTGCAGATGTATGCGTGCATACACCAACAGCAGCAGCGGAAACAGTTGTACCCGCAATTTCAGAGTTGTATGCTGAGCATCGGCAGCGAGTTCTGGCTTTGCATGAAGTCATGCATGATTTTGGGGAAAATGCTGAGAATAAACTGCAAGCACTACGAAACCGTTTGCGACGTTTGCGGTTAGATCGGCAAGTAGAGCAAGAGGCACAGAAGCTAGTTTGGAAGCGTCGGCAATTGGTACAAGCAACGATCGCGCGATCGCACCAAGCAAAGCAGCATTTAGAATTATTGCGGCAAAAGTTGGCAACTCTCGACCCGAAAGCTGTGTTGCAGCGCGGTTATGCAGTGGTGAGACAAGAAAATGGAGCGATCGCTCGTGCTGCGGCTGAATTAGAAGTGGGGCAAAATTTATCGATTCAGTTGGGACAGGGAGAAGTGAAAGTAAAAGTTATGGAAGTGAAAGAATGACAAAAGAATTTAGAATTCAGAATTCAGAATTCTGAATTCACAAGTAAAACAGGAGTAAGATATAGCGGTTTTCAATTTAATGGAATACACCGAAAGAAAATCAAATCATTGTAGGGGCTTTACATCTGTGCGCCCCTACTGTAGTCTATTCAACTGCAAATTGCTATAATACTAATTCTAAAAAAGAATATGATAGATACACACGCTCAAAGCTTTAAGCTATCTAGTTTTCTTAATTTTGAATTGGTATAAGTTATTGACTCTTTTTCAACTGCTCAATAAAAGTTTGATGTTCAAGTGAATTTAGCCCTGTTTGCAACACCGCTAAAACCTGTTGCATATTGCCATTAACTAATGCAGAGACATCCAGCCATAATCCAGGAAATATTTGACTTTCAATTATGCCTGAGGCATTTGGTGTCAGTGTTACGTATTCACCATCTTGCAAGCTGAACCAACTTACAGTTTGCTCAAAAACCTGCCAAACAATATATTCCTGAATGCCATTGCGACGATAGGCGCGTTTTTTATCATACAAATCTTTGGTCGCACTGCTAGCGGCGACTTCTGCAACTAATTCTGGCGCACCTTCCACGTAACCATCACTACCTAGATGAGATTTTCCACCACAAGCTGCATCGATTAACAAAATGGCATCTGGTTGGGGTTCATTATCTAAATCTAGCCGCACAGTTGGATTATCACCTAGTCTGACTCCAGGCGTGGCTACTTTATAATTTCCGAGCCAGATCATCAAATTCGCATGGGGTTCGGTATGTGGTTCAAAGCGCAAAGGTGATGCCACGTAAACGACTCCTTCAATCAATTCGGCTTTTTTGAGGTTGGGCATCGCATTGTAGCGACGCTCAAATTCTGGGCGGGTGAGGCGATCGCCACTCTCAAGAGGCGGAATATAAGAGGGAGAATGAGTTGGAGTCGAATTTTGTGGAGAAGTGTTGACCACGAAAAGCAGGCGGTAGAGGTGGTTAAGTTGATTGTATCGTAATGCATTTTGAGGAGAGAGAAGATAAGGGCGATGGCGTTGCGGCTCAAGTGCAAGAAGATTTGTTGATTGAGTTGGGGCACGCTGGAGTTAAAGTGAAGGTTGTGGAAATAAACAAACCGCCAAGACGCCAAGGACGCCAAGAATTGAATGGTTAAACGCAAGAGTGCTTCTAGTTCTGATTCGATGGAAGGTTGGAATTATGAAACGAAGGTTATTGAAATAGAGGGAATTATCGCTCGCATTGAGGCGGGTGAGTTGGAATTGGAAGAGGTTTTTGACCAATTTGGCAAGGCTGTTGAGTATTTGCGTCAGTGCGAAAGTTTTTTGCAACAGCGACAGCAGCAGGTGGATTTGTTGATTGAAACTTTGAGCGATGAATAAAATAAAACTCACTATTCAGGAGTCAGGTGTCAGAATTAGTGAATTCTGATTTACAACAGAATCTATAAGTGTCTAGTGCGTTATGTTTTAAGCTATTCAATACTGCGATCGCTAGCCGATAAATTATGTTACCCACCCCAAATTTTGACTATAAATTTCAGCACAATGGCTGATTGACAAATAGATAATGTTTGTTGATTTTTCACACATGAAGGGCAACGGCAGTAGATTTTTTATTACATCTTCCCTATTGTGCCTATCTAATGTTTTAATTGTTTAGTGACTGGAGAAATTTACAGTCATTTCCAATATACTGGGTACTTATTGTTGCAGTTTGGGCTTTTATGAAACCGTTTCTTTTTGTAACCGATTTGGATCATACCCTAGTGGGGGAAGACAAAGCGTTAAAGGAACTAAATGACGAGCTAGAACGGCATAGACAAGAACACGGCACAAAGATAGTTTATGCAACAGGGCGTTCGATTACACTTTATCAGCAATTAACTTCAGAAAAATCGCTTTTAGAACCCGATGCCCTGATAACTTCTGTAGGCACTGAAGTATATTTAGAGAGCGATTGTGAGAATCCCGATTTAGAATGGTCTACAAAGTTATCGGTTGGTTGGAACCGTGAATTAATTTTAGAAATAGCTGAAAATTTTGCTAATGAACTGACTCTTCAACAAGAATCTGAACAGCGTCCGTTTAAGATTAGTTATTTAATTGAAGAAGCCGCAGCAAAAGAAATTTTACCTCAGTTGAAGTTGTTATTAGAAAACCAGAATCTCAAGTTCAATATAATTTACAGCGGCAGCCAAGACCTAGACATTTTACCGCTTTATGCAGATAAAGGTCTAGCAGTAAAGTACATACAGGAAAAATTGGGATTTTTTCCTGAGACAACAGTTGTTTGTGGAGATTCTGGTAATGATATTGCTTTATTTAGTGTCGGAGAAGAACGCGGTATTATTGTAGGAAATGCCCGTTCTGAATTAATTGAATGGTATAGCAATAATCAAACTGAGTATCGGTATTTAGCTAAGACCTTCTATGCCAATGGAATTATGGAAGGCTTACACTACTTTAAATTTCTGGATAAAGCAGTTGCCAGATAGTTTAATTTACTTTTAACAGCAATTAATCTCACACCCTATCTCTACTCAGATGGGTGTTGGGTAGTTCACAACTTTGCCAACTAGAATATTTTACAGCGTTTTTCAGGTCAATGAAGTACATGGGTAGGGGCTTTACAGCTGTAAAGCCCCTACGATAATCTGTACCTCACCAACTTGCAATCTGCTGTATGTAAGTTCTCGCAACTAAAATTTAGGGGTTGCGAAAATATATCTGCCTGCGTCTAGCACTATATCTAGCGATCGCTTCTACTTTAACTAACAACTCCAAGTTAAAAAATTTTTTGTAACCTTATGTGATGGCAATATTGCAAGTATCTAAATTAACTTTCAATGTATTGGCACTGTATACAAAAAATACCATTCTTTCGTAGTAACTTTTTTCCTATAACAAAACTCATTTGCTAGATACATACCACAACTTGAGACGGAGTTGCAGAAATTTCAATTAAATGTAAAGTTAATCTACAGTTACGAAATAGACCTTGACATTGTACCTCTTACCAGCGATAAAGGTCAAGCAATGCAATTTTCGCACCAAAAGTCGAAATTTGCAGTAAAACAAACAGTTGTCTGTGGTAATTAATGATATTGCTTTATTTGCTGTAGGCAACGAAAGGGGAATCATAGTCAGTAGTACTCGAAAAGAGTTACTTCAGTAGCACAACGAGTATCCCGCTGACCATCGTTACCTGGCACAAGATTTTTGTGCGGGTGGAATTCTGGAAGGATTAAAATATTTTGGTTTTTTAGAATGATTAGCTATCTCAAAGGAATCGTTGCTGGTATTCAAACAATTGGTAATCGGGCTGTTCTAACTCTGGAAGTGAATGGCTTGGGGTATGATTTGCAAGTTCCCCAACGCTTAGCACAGCAGTTACCAGATTCAGGAGGAGTGGCGCAAATTTTTACCCATTTGCAAATTCGCGAAGAATTGCCATTTCTATACGGCTTTGCTTCTCCAGCCGAACGCGATCTATTTCGCCACTTGCTAACGGTTAGCGGTGTTGGTGCAGCCCTAGCGATCGCTCTTTTGGACACCTTGGAACTACCAGATTTAGTCCAAGCAATTATCGCTGGCAATACCCAAATGTTAATTCAAGCCCCCGGTGTGGGCAAGAAAATTGCCGAACGCATCTGTTTAGAACTGAAAAGCAAATTGATCGAGTGGCGCAAATCAGCGGGCTTCTTCGTCGCCACAGGCGGCCCTGCACCAGGAATTCTCGAAGAAGTGCAAATGACGCTGTTTGCTTTGGGGTATACTGCCCATGAAGTCAGTCACGCCTTGCACGTAGTAAGTGAAGACATCGGACTACCAAAAGACGCCTATGTAGAAGATTGGATTAAACAAGCGATCGCTCATCTCAGTAGTAGCGAACAAGTTGGTTATTAGTCATTAGTCATTAGTCATTGGTCATTGGTCATTGGTCATTAGTCATTGGTCATTAGTTATTTCTCCCCATCTCCCCATCTCCCCACCCCCCTCTATGCCCCATGAACCTTATGCTTGGATAGAAAAATCTCTGGCAACAATTCATCGGGCGGATTGGTATCGTTCAGTACAAACTATCGACGGTCGTCCGGGTGCAACGGTGGTTTTAGCTGGGCAAGAGGTAATTAATTTTGCCAGTAATGATTATTTGGGATTGGCTGGGGATGAACGTTTGATGGCAGCGGCGATCGCTGCTATTGAAGAATTTGGTACTGGTAGTACTGGTTCTAGATTACTCAGTGGGCATCGTAAATTACATAGAGAATTAGAACAGGCGATCGCATCTACCAAACAAACTGAAGATGCCTTGGTATTTAGTTCCGGGTATCTAGCTAATTTGGGTGCAATTACCGCTTTGGTCGGGAAGCGGGATTTAATTTTATCTGACCAATACAATCATTCCAGTTTGAAAAATGGCGCGATTCTCAGCGGTGCAGCAGTTGTCGAATATCCGCACTGTGATGTTGTCGCACTTAAAACTCAGTTGAGTCAACAGCGGCAAAATTACCGACGCTGTTTGATTCTGACTGATAGCGTCTTCAGCATGGATGGCGATTTATGCCCAATGCCAGCACTTTTGGATCTCGCTGATGAATTTAACTGTATGCTGCTAGTTGATGAAGCTCATGCCACTGGGATATTAGGAAAAACTGGTGCTGGATGTGTTGAATATTTTGGATGTACGGGTAAGCCCCTAATTCAAATTGGTACTTTGAGTAAAGCTTTAGGTAGTTTGGGCGGGTATGTAGCCGGAAGTAGCGTCCTAATCGATTTTTTACGCAACCGCGCACCTAGTTGGATTTACACCACTGGACTTTCACCTGCTGATACAGCCGCAGCCTTAGCAGCGATCGAGATAGTGCAACAAGAACCGCAACGCCGCGCCCAATTGTGGGAAAATTTGCGTTACTTGAAAGCTTTGCTCGAAGATCTACCTAATCTAAAATTACTGCCTTCAGAATCACCCATATTATGTTTTCAATTGCCTAATGCCACAGATGCACTCAAGGCTGGAAAGTACCTCAGAGATGCTGGCATTTTTGCCCCAGCAATTCGTCCGCCCACAGTGCCCACAAGTCGCATCAGAATATCTGTAATGGCAACTCATGAAGCAGCGCATATTGAAAAATTGGTAGCGGTGGTGAAGGAAATGGGGAGTGGAGAGTAGGAAGAAGAAAATAAAGTTAAAAAGAAATTATTTTGCGATCGCGCAAAAACTTACCGCTTATATTGCGTGGTGCATCAGTAGCCAACCAGATTGCAGTGTCGGCTCCTTGTTCTGGCGATCACGGTGCTGATGACCCACCCATATCCGTTCTCACCCACCCCGGACAAATAGAATTCACAACGATCCCTTTGGAGTGCAAAGCTTGTGCCAGCATAATTGTTGCGCCATTCAATGCCAGCTTCGATAGGCAGTAACTCGGCACATCGGCAGATAAATCTGACAATGCCCCATAACCGCTTGAAACGTTAACAACTCTAGCATTTGGGGATTTTTCCAACAGGGGTAAAAATGCCTGCACCATCCGAATTGGGCCAAACGTGTTGGCATTCATCGTGGAATCGAGTAACTCACGGTCAATAGTGAGAATATTTACATCCTTGTCTGGATACACGCCGGCATTATTAATCAAAACATCTAACCGATCGCTCCTTTGGTGCAAGGTTTTTACAGCTTCATTGATGGAGCGATCGTCAGACACATCCAATTCTATAGGAATGACCTTTCCTTGAAGCTTCTCGGCTGCAAGTTTTGCGTTATCAAGGGAGCGGGAAGTAATAATTACTTCATAGTCTTTTGCCAGTAGACCCTGAGCGATGGCAAACCCAATCCCTCGGTTACCACCTGTGACTAATGCCCGTTTCTCTTCTATCGATTTCACCACAGTAGTTTCCCTCCAGTTATTTTTCGACTATTTTGCTAGTTATAGTTGGCAAAAAATATAGCATTGTACATATCTGCATGGGAATTTAAACTGTAATGCAACAACCATATCCTACTCGTACAAAATCCCAGTCCTTTGCTGAAAATCATGAACTAGCAAAAAGAACAACTCCAGCAACAGCTTACTTTCTTGTGGTGACACGTTAGTATGCATTCACGAAATATTAATTTTCCGTGTTTTTGCAGCTATGGCAGGGAACAGGCAATAGGGAAATCCTGATAATTAAAATTAGGGGATTTAAAAAAGGACGTATTGAAACGTCACAGCAAGCCGCTTGTTTGAAATGTTGAATGTTCTCCATAATTAAGATTAGTTGCTCTCTATCCAATTATTCGGGCAGGATTCCATTTACTATTGCTTATTCCCTATTGCAATCCAACGGCTGACTGCTGGCAATTGTGTAGAGAACCATAGCGAACCTAAGATACTCATACTGCCACAAACAATTAAGGCATTAGTCGCACCAAAATTATCTGCTAAAGTTCCAGCTAACAGATTCCCAAAAGGCATCATACCCACCATTGCTAGGGCATAAAAACTCATTACCCGTCCGCGCTTATCCTCGGCAACTAGGGTTTGGATAATCATATTACTACTGGTAATCAGAAGGATGGCAAAGCAGCCTACAAACACCAATATGATTATGGACAGCCCAACTTGACGCGATAGTGAGAAGGAGATGGTACTCATCCCAATCAAAGCTTGAGCGACTACAATCAAACGCTCTAAGCCCACAATCCCTCGTCTGACACTCAGATACAAACAAGCAAGCAAAGAGCCGATAGGGGCTGAGGTACTCAGGTGAGCCATCGTAGTTGCATCTCCATTTAAAACCTTAGCTGCGAAGATAGGCATGAGTGCAATATGAGACATTCCGACTAAACCCTGTAACGCTAGTATTAATAAAATTGCTCTAATGGGCTGGAATTTGGAGACATATTCAAAGCCCTCCCGCAATTTCTCAAAAGTATCGCTCACGTTTGTAAGGGTCTGCGTGGGTCTGGCTTTCAGCCGCATGGCTAGCAGAGTCAAGATGGCGGGAATGTAGCTAAGGGTATCGTAGAGAAAACAATATTTCACCCCTAGCGTGCCAATCAAAATTCCGCCCATAGCAGGCCCCAATACCGAAGAGGAACTTAACATTACTGAATTCAAAGCGATCGCATTGCTCCAATCAGCCCGGTCATCTACAGTTTCGGTGACGATTGTATGACGCACCGGCATATCTAATCCCTTGAGCAAACCATTGAGAACACTCAGTATTAATAGGATGGGAAACGTAATCCAATTTGTAAAGGTCAGAATCGTTAAAGCCAAGGAAACGCTAATTCCCAATATCTGCACCAGCATTAACAACTCACGACGACTCCAGCGATCGGACAATACGCCTGAAAAGGGAATCAGCAATAACGTAGGTAAAAATTGCACAAACCCTGCAACTCCCAACAACCAGGCCGATTTAGTCAAATCGTATACCAGCCACGGAATAGTTAACTGCTGGGTCATAAATGTGCCAGACAATGATAATAACTGCCCTCCAAAAAACAGCCGAAAATTACGCCAACGCAAGGCGGGTAAATACTGGTAAATGAGCTTACTCACGCGATCGCCTAGTTGCCTGTTCCAAATTTTCATGAGCAGAATTTTAATATGTACTGCTAACTGTTAGTTAAACTAACAATTATATGATAATCGCATAGTTTACCGCCGCAGGCATCGTTTATTTGGCTGAGCTAAAACAGGACTTACGCAAAAACTCTCTCTTGTGCTCTTATTCCTCCGTGCCCTCTGACTTGAAAAGTGAGTCTAAAGCCCACACCATATACAGTCCCTGTTCCCCGTTCCTTACTCTACTAAAAAGCTGGCAATTGATTAAACAAAACCCAATAAAAACCAAGCTGTTGGACTGCTTGGTTGAATTGTTCAAAATCCACAGGTTTGACGATGTAACTATTCACCCCAAACTGGTAACTCTCGATCATGTCTCGGTCTTCAGCGGAAGAGGTCAGCACTACAATGGGAATCTTTTGTGTGCGCGGATCGGACTTGAGTTGCCGCAAAACTTCTAATCCGCTCACCTTTGGCAGTTTCAAATCCAGCAAAATCACTTTTGGTTGATTCGTCATGGTGCGGTGGGCATATTCTCCCTGACAAAAAATAAAATCTAGAGCTGCTGCTCCGTCCTTAAGCAGTTGAATTTGATTGCCAATTCTGGCACGATGCAATGCCCGAATAGTTAGTTCGGCATCAGTGGGATTATCTTCCACTAAGAGAATGGAAATTGGTTGCTCACAAGATTGGTCAGTGGAGCGATCGCTTGGTTGGTAAGTCATGGGTTAATTATTGGGAAGCGTGAAGTAAAAGGTCGCGCCTCGATCGCTCGCTGCTTGTGCCCAGATGCGCCCTCCGTGGCGTTGAATAATGCGTTGCACGATGGCCAATCCAATGCCGGTACCTTCAAATTCTTCTTCTCGATGCAGACGTTGGAAAACCCCAAAAAGTTTATCGGCATAGCGCATATCAAATCCTGCTCCATTATCTTTGATGAAGTACACTCCTTCACCATCCATCGCTTGATAACCTACTTCAATGCAAGCAAGGGGTTTGTAGCAGGTGTATTTTATGGCATTGGATAACAGGTTGAGCCAAACTTGTTTGAGCAGGGAAGGGTCAGCTTGACATACAGGTAAATCGGCGATCGTAAATTCAATTTCACGACCTGACCATTCCGGGGCTAAGTCATTCAGTGCCATTTGAATAATCTCATTGGGAAACACTGGCTGTCGGGACATTTCTTTACGATCCAAACGAGATAAGGTCAACAAATCATCGATCAATTCACCCATGCGTTTGGCATTGTCGCGGATAATTTTGAGGTAACGATTGGCTTCGGCATCAAGTTGTTCGCCGTAATCTTCCTGCATCATTCTCGAAAAGCCATCCATCGCCCGCAATGGTGCCCGCAAATCATGGGAAACTGAATAAGAAAATGCCTCCAAAGCTTTGTTAGCAGTTTCTAGCTCGACAGTTCGTTGTTTAACCCTGATTTCTAGAGACTGGTTGAGTTGATGCAAAGCTTCAATCGCCCTTTTGCGCTCTAATTCTGCTGCTGCCCGCGCGGCAAATACATCTAGAATTATCTCTATTCGTCGCCTATCTGACAGTGGTTGCACGTCGAGAATGCAAAGATTACCAATGGGGTCGCCGTTGGCATTTTTTAAGGAAATACCCAGATAACTATCTGCTTGCATTGCTACTAAGTCTAAGTCTTCAGGAAAAAATTCCTGAACGCAGCTTTCGCAGTAAAACAATCCCTCTCTCAAGGCAAATTCGCATGGTGTACGCGCCGGAAAGTAGGATACTTCTGGTTGCAATGCCCCATGCGCCCAAAAAGCCAGAGCTTTCAGTTTGCCTTCTACTAGTTCGGTGACCAAGGCATACGGTACGTGCAAGGCTGCGGCAATATGATGAACCAAAGCTGGGAAAAAATCTTGTCCTGTAACCGCAGCCGTTCCTGTAACCAAATTTTGCAGCATTGTTTCTGCTCTTTTAAGTTCCGCTTCTCGGCGTTTTGCCTCAGTGATATCCCGGACGATGGTAGAAAAATATTCTACACTGCCATCTGTTGCTTTGTGAGCAACGAGCATTTGGGAAACCGGAATTTCTCTGCCATCACTGCCCAGCAAAGCGATTTCACCAACCCAAGTGCCATCTCGAATCGCCGTGGGAATGCCCTGGTTTTGCAGAATCTCTAGTGCCCATTGGGGATGGTAGTCGGAGATCTTCAAGCTGGAGAGGTCTGCATCTAGAGAAAGGCCGCGCAGTTTGCGTAACCGAGAATTATTCCAGAGGATATTACCTTGGGAATCTGCCAGACCAACGTAGTCACTGGTGGCCTCCAGCATGGACATTAAGCGATCGCGGTCTTTTTGGGCTTGTTGGCGATGGGCAATTTCAGCCTGTAAGGATGCATTCAGTTCTGCTTGCTGCTTTAACAAACGGGCATTATCGATGGAAATAGCTGCCTGAGTAGAAAGTAAGTGCAGGACTTCAATTCGCTCTGGGGTAAATGCCTTGGTGGTGAGATTGTTTTCTAAAAGCACAATTCCTGTTAGTTTTCCCTGGTTCAACAGCGGAGTACAAAGGATTGATTTCGATTGACGTCGCACAATCCAAGGTTCGGACTGAAAGTTGCCTTCAGCAGCAGCATTATCGAGGACGATACTTTCCTGGGTGCGAGTCACGTAATTTATTAAGCTGGTTGGCAAGCCAGGATTGCTGTCTTTGGATATTAAAGTGGCTTGGCCAATGGACTTCATCGCCTCAATCCGCCATTCGCCTCCGGTTGGCAAAATCAGATAACCTGTTTGCGCCCCGGCATTCTCAATTAAGATCGTCATCAGTTTTGCCAAAAGTCGATCTAACACAATCTCGCTGGCGATTGCCTGGGAAGCTTTCAACACCGTTTCTAAGTCTAATGCTTCTAACTTAGTTGCAGCCGATTCTGTGGTATTAATTTGACGTATTTCGGTTTTTTGAAAGTACAGCTCTAACAGTTGGGGATACTGTTTTTCCAGATTTCGGACTTTAGCGGTTGCTCCCCACCTTAAATAACCGTACCTCGCTTCTTGGAAATAAGCTTTGGCGATTGTGATGCGGTTGTTTGCTAGATAAAACTTTGCTGCTAGTTCGTTTGCTAAAGCTTCTTCTTGCAGGTATTGGTTTTCCCTCGCTAGGGCAATGGCGCGATCGTAGGCGTCCATTGCTTCCATCACCTCACCCAATACCCGATGCCGTTCTGCTTCTACTAGATACCACTTGTGTAGATAGTTCATTGGGGCATGGTGCGCCCAATTTTGCATTTTTGCTTGATTTTCTGCTACTTGCTCTAGCAGTTGGGATTGTGTTGCAGTGTCTGTGTGGGAATACACCGCCAGTCGGCATAGAGAATCGTAGAAGCGAAACATGGCAACCAAGGCTGCTCCGGTCATGGCTGCTAGATATTCTTGGGCGAGGACAGCATTGGCTAAGGCGTGGTCTGTGGCTGAAAATTGTAGCAATTCGCCGCAACCATCCAAATTTTTCAAGGCAGACATCGCCTGATTTGCATCGCCAAATAAATAACTGAGGAATAATTTATTCAGGTAGAAGTAGAACAAACCTGCGTGAAAATTCGTTTGTTCCATCTGGGGTAGCCGAGTTGCTTCATCATAAGCTTCACCGGATAACATCCCAGAATCCGGAACTTCCTCAACCAGATTCAAAACAGTCTGCCAGCAAATCTCCACAAAATCAATGGCAGCCGAATGCTTGATTTGTTTTACTGCCTGAGCATAACTAGTTAGATGTAGTTGCAGTTCAGTTAGAGGTTGACCGGCCGCAAATGAATAAGCACAAAAATACATAGCCGCGTAGCCAGCAAACTCTAAATCGCCTTGCTCAATACCAATTTGATAGCAATCCTGGAGGGGCTTGAGGCTGTTTTTCAGGTGTGTCTTCCAAACGTTAATCTGATTGGTAACCGCGAATAGGGTTCTGGCTTGAATGGGTTTGGTATCTGGCCCAAGTAGACTTAAAGCCAGTTGACCAAATTGATACCCTGCTTCAATGTCTAAGACAACTCCACAAAGAATAATTCCATAGGCAGCATAGGCAAAGGGAGCCAACGGCATATTTCCGTACTCAACCAGCAAATCCACCATCTTGAGTACAATCAGCAAGAATAAAGGAGGTACTGCCAAATAAGCTGATGCACACATGCTTACCAAAAGTTGCATTGCCCCTAGCATCTCTGGGTGGGACATGATTGGCAGGTGAACCAAATCTTCAATGCGTCTGTTTGCTAATTGAGAGGCAGTTGCCGCAAGTGCTTGCTGAACATCCTCAAAGCTTGGGCTGATGGGGAGGTGAATGCCTAATTGCTGAAGTAATTTTAAAGCTATTTGAATCGCTTCTAGTAATTTATTTTCAGCCACACAAGTCTGAATTTTGACATCGTAAACTTTTAAGCTGCCTAGTAGGGTTGTTGCGCCATCGAGTACTTGTTGAAATAGTGGCTCCACTTGCTCGAAATTGCCGCTCAGATAAGCTGCTTCTGTGGTTGCATTATACAGGGTCAGGGTAAACTCATAATCTGTTTGCCAGCTATCGGTTGTCAGGAGATCCAAACCAATTTGCAAATATCCCCAAGCAGCGTCATAAGCGGCTGATGCTTTGGCTTTTTCTCCTGCCATGAGGTTTAACCGAGACAAATTATTTTGCTGGGATTGATTTTCGATCAGTTTTCTGCCCAGGTTTAGTTGGTTGGTGATATCAAAAATTTTGTTTTCTAACTGTTGTGCGGGAGTTATTTGTAATAAGCACTGTCCCAGTTGCCAATGGATGTTGCTTTGTTGGGCTTGGGGAATCAGGGAATAGGCAGCTTGCTGGATGCGATCGTGGGCAAATTTGTATTTTACTGGAGTCAGGTCGGCTGTTAGTGGTACATCTAAGATTACTGATTTGTGGGCATTGCTCAAAGGTAGAATTAACCCTTGGGCGATCGCTATTTCTAAAGCCTGGGCAACTTCTTTCTGGGATAATTGGGCGGCAAATGCCAGAGTTTGCAGATCGAAACAGTTGCCAATGCAAGCAGCTAGCTGTAAAACTTGCTGTGTCTGTTTGTTCAGCTTTTGAATTTTTGCTGCCATCAAATCTACAACATTGTCTGTAATTTCACGGTGGTGAATTTGCTCCATTGACCATTGCCATTTTTTAGTTTGGCGATGGAATTTTAATAACCCTTCAGTGTAGAGAGATTTCAAAAATTCATTCATGAAAAAGGGATTGCCACCAGTTTTTAGTTGTACTAGTTCTGCTAATAACAGAGAATCCCCTAGCTGACAGTGCAATGTATCGGCAATTAACTGATTGATGTCAGCTAAACTTAACGGTGACAAAGAAATTTGATTTACCACTCCTGTACTTTGGCGGATTTCCTTCACCATCTGCATCAGGGGATGGCTGGGATTTACCTCGTTATCTCGATATGCGCCAATTAACAATAAAGATTGCCCAATGGTTGCAGTGGCTAGCAATTCGATTAGTTTCAAGGAGGCATTATCTACCCATTGAAGATCGTCCAAAAACATAACTAGGGGATGTTGTGAATGGGTAAAGACGCTGATGAAATTTTGGAAAACTTGGTGAAAGCGATTTTGGGCTTCCATTGGTGGTAAAACAGGTACGTCTGGTTGACTACCGACAATCAACTCCAATGCTGGAATTACCTGAGTAATAACTTTACCGTTAGCACCAAGGGCAGCCAACAGATGCTTTCGCCACCGACACAGCTGCGCTTTGTCTTCAGTCAGTAATTGTTTGATTAGTGACTCAAAAGCTTGAGCGATCGCATAATAAGGAATATTCCGCTGATACTGGTCAAATTTACCCGCAATAAAGTAACCTCTTTGTTCTGTAATCGGCTTATAAATTTCCTGCACCAAAACTGACTTCCCAATACCGGAATATCCCCCTATTAGCATCAGTTCAACTTGGCCATAGGACGCGTCCCCCCATCTCCCCATACATCGGCTTTGCTCAGTACAAGTCTCCCCATCTCCCCATACTTCTCTACGAGAGGCTGCGCCAACGGCTTTGCTCAGTACAAGTCCCCCCATCCCCGCGCGACCTGCCACTCTTTGAAATGCCTCTAATAATGTCTCCACCTCCCTTTGTCTGCCATAGAGCTTTTCTGGTATCTGAAATTTATCAGAAATATCTTGTTTCCCTAACAAAAAAGACTCAATTCGTCCGCTGTGTTGTAGCTGCTTGAGACACTCTTCTAAATCAGTTTTTATTCCCCAAGCACTTTGATACCGTTCTTCTGCTGTCTTAGCTAACAGTTTCAAGACAATTTCTGAAACCATCACTGGAATTTCTGAATCGATAAAATGGGGTGGAATAGGTTCTAAAGCCAGGTGATAGTGAATTAACTCCAGGGCATCACTGGATTCAAAAGGCAACCGATTAGTTAACAGTTGATAGAAAGTAGCACCTAGAGAGTAAAAATCACTTCGATAGTCCAGAGAACGGTTCATTCTGGCTGTTTGCTCTGGAGATATGTAAGCTAGTGTTCCCTCTATTACTGTGGGATTATTGATAGTTAAAGTCTCACGCGATAAGTCAGTTGAAATTCCAAAATCAATAATTTTCAGTTCTTGTGTTTTGGGATTGAAAACAATATTCGAGGGATTAATATCTTTATGAATAATATTTGCACTATGAATTTCGGATAAACTCTGAGTTATCTTAATCGCTAACTTCAAAAACTGTGTTAGAGTAAATTTTTTGGTAGTTATAAATTTTGCTAAAGATTCTCCTCCAAAATCCTCTAAAAGGAGTAAAAAAGTATTCTGATATTGTTGAAAATTATAAGCCTGAATGACACCTTCCAATGATAAGCTGCGTGTAATTTCGTATTCGAGCTTATAGCGCGTGATTTCTTCTGGGGTGGGGTAGTCTTTCTTCAAAACCTTGAAGATTACAGGCAATCCATCCGGTTCATGAATTCCTCTATAAACCTGTGAATTAGCACTTTCATGGATTTTTGTCCGAATTTGATATTCAGGAATTTCCAGCATAGCTTAACCGCCTGCAACTATTACACAGAAGGACAAAGCCGGGTTGACTAAATTTTAGATTTTGAATTTTAGATTTTCCATAGAATAATTCTCAATCTAAAATTTATAAATAGTTTCAGAGCCAGAGAATTTAAATACGAGAACAAATCTCAAATCCCAAAACCTAAAAAAATCTTAAATCGGCAATCTAAAATTCAAAAATAATCCAATCACAAAGCCGATTATACAATAACCAAACCCAATTAACTCATTTATCGATACTGGAGGAATTTTAATAAAAATTGAAAAGAAAATATTGGCGGATTAGTCAATGGGTTACCAAGGAGATTGTAGGATGAGTGAAACCTTGAACGTCCTGATTGTTGAAGATTCCGAGACTGATGCTATGTTAGTTCTCAGTGAATTACGTCGTGGTGGTTTCAATCTAATCTGGCAGCGTGTCCAAACAGCCTCAGAGCTACTTGCAGCTCTCAATAGCACTAGCTGGGATGTGATGATTTCCGATTACCGATTGCCAGGATTCAGTGCTCCTGCGGCTTTGGAAATAGCCAAGCAAAGTCAAAAAGATATTCCTTTCATTTTAGTTTCCGGCACAATTGGCGAAGTATTAGCTGTGGAAATGATGAAAGCTGGCGCTCATGATTATGTGATGAAGGATAACTTAAATCGATTGCCAGAGGCAGTGCGTCGAGAACTTCGGGATGCACAGGTAAGAGCAGAGCGCAAACAAGCCCAAAAGCTGTTACAAACATTAGCATCTAATATACCCGGAATGATTTACAGCTTTGTACACCATTGTGATGGTTCCACTGCCTTTGAGTATATCAGTTTAGGCTGTTTGGATCTTTTAGAGTTAACGCCAGATCGAGTTTTAGAAAATGCTTCTCTTTGCTTTGAACAAATTCATATTGATGACCGTGCAGAATTTTATACAGCTGCCAAAGAAAGCGCTCAAACTTTAAAACCATTTTCTTACGAATGGCGATTAGTTACACCTTCTGGCAAACTCAAGTGGGTACAGACAAATGCTCGTCCAGAGTGTCGAGAGAATGAGGATATTGTTTGGTATGGTGTTTTATTGGATGTGACTGAGAAAAAACAAGCACAAGAGTTAATTATCCACAATGCTTTGCACGATCCATTAACAGATTTACCAAATCGGACACTTTTGGTGGAGCGGCTAGAACTAGCCATTAACCGAGCTAAACGAGTAGAAAGTTATCTTTACGCCGTTTTGTTTTTGGATTTAGACCGATTCAAAGTCATTAACGACAGTTTAGGACACTTAGCTGGAGATAGACTACTTAAGGATATTGCTCAAAAGCTAAAAGCTCATTTACGGGAAGTTGATTTAGTCGCTCGCATTGGTGGTGATGAATTCGTAATTTTGCTAGAAGATATTCCTGGTATTGAAAAAGCCATTCAAATTACTGAGCGTATCCTCAAAGATTTTCAAACACCGTTGATACTCAGTGATGCTGAGGTAGTTATTAGTACAAGCATCGGGATTGTTTTAGGAACACATGATTATTGTCAAGCCTCCGATTTACTTCGAGATGCTGATATTGCCATGTATCGAGCCAAAGCTCATGAAAGAAGTTCCTACAAAATTTTTGATGTCAAAATGCATACTCAAGCCGTAAATCGGCTGACTTTAGAAACCGATATTCGCAAAGCTTTAGAACGAGAAGAGTTTGCGATCTACTACCAGCCGATTGTTGATATCCTGGGCGATCGCTACGACAGACAAAACCAACCCCAAGCAGGGCGGCTGATTGGATTTGAAGCATTGGTGCGCTGGCAACACCCGACTCGCGGGTTTGTTTTGCCGAGGGAAATTATGGCGATCGCCGAAGAAACCGGGCTAATTGTGCAAATCGATCGCTGGATGCTTTACACAGCTTGTCAACAACTGGCAAACTGGAAAAAAAAGTTTATTAATCATTTGCCGCTAAAGATTAGTATTAACCTTTCTGCTCAAGATATTCGCCAACCCAGTTTAATTGAAGACATCGATCGCATCCTAGCCCAAACAAATTTAACAGGTGATTCTATAGCCTTAGAAATTACCGAGAGTATGCTCATTGAAAATATTAGTAAGACAATTAATCTATTAACTGAGTTAAAAGCTAGAAAAATTCAGATTAGCATTGATGATTTTGGTACTGGTTATTCATCACTCAATTATCTCCATCGCTTACCCACCGATAATTTAAAAATCGATCGCTCCTTTGTAAGTCAGATGCAAGAAGGAAACCGTAATTACCAAGTTGTCAGTACCATCATTGCTTTGAGCAATCAACTTGGATTACGCACTGTTGCCGAAGGTATTGAAACCCCACAACAACTTCAATGGTTACAGCAGCTAGGATGCGAATTTGGTCAAGGTTACTTATTCTCTCAACCTCTCGATCGCCAAACAGCAGAAGCACTTCTGGCAAGTAATACTTTATACTTATTCTCTAACTATCGCGATCGGATTTGATTTTTGTACTTAAGTAGAACGATTTGAAAAAACCAAACTATGTGAAGTAATGTAAAAAGCTTAGCATTTGGTTCGTAGTAAGGACTTTAGTCCTCTAATAAGGACTAAAGTCCTTACTACAAACCTTTAATTATTTACACCGTTCCACTTATTTGCTACCTTCAGGGACTAGGGAGTAAAAACGTGATGGTACCAATTCACTAAAATAAAGAGACAGATACAAACCCACCAAAGCCTTACTAATTCTGAATTTCTTAATTTTGAATTTTGAATTTTGAATTGGTACAATGGTGTCTTTACGAGAATAGCTAATCAGCCTTTTGAAGGTGAGAAGTTTTTTCAATTAAATAAAAGTTCCACATTGCGACTGACTTAATAGATTTTATTTCCTAATTTTTAAGATTAATTTTAGTAACTAATTTGTGTAAGTTTAGTATTTATCTCAGCAAATAAATGTTATGGTTTGAGAAGATTAATTATAAATTTAGGCTAAACATACAACATAATCCGATAATTATCTTCTAGAAAAAGAAGTTTTTCCCATTCAACAAAAATCTATCTAGAGATAACTTCCTAAAATTTGCAAACTAGCTTAGGGTGTATACAGCCTGTGCAATAAGTATTGGTTATTCCCTAATATTTTCATGCTCCATATTCATTATTCCCAATTACAGCGTTATGGCGTCGCCGTATTAAATGTCGCACTTGCGCTAGTGTTAATGCTGATGCTAGACCCCTGGCTAAGCATGAGTGGAACTCCTTTTCTACTATTTTTTAGTGCTGTAATGGTGAGTGCCTGGTATGGTGGTTTGAAATCAGGGCTGTTAGCAACCTTCTTATCTGTACTACTGAGCAATTACTTCTTCCTACCACCAATTTATCA
Organism: Nostoc sp. ATCC 43529; assembly: GCA_003326205.1. Taxonomy (GTDB): domain Bacteria; phylum Cyanobacteriota; class Cyanobacteriia; order Cyanobacteriales; family Nostocaceae; genus Nostoc. Next base: position 62,384 of record LWTK01000030.1, on the reverse strand, counting down.
GCTGAGTTTTGACCTATCCAATTCTGTGCGAATTGGGTTCTTTGCATTGCAGGGTTTGCTTTTTAGTGTCTTATATGAGGCATTAAAAACTTCTAAAAGAGGGGCTGAGGTAAATTTACAAAAGCTCAAAGTCTCTGAAGAAAGATTTCGCCTAGCCTTGAGCAGTTCAGATATTATGATATTTCAGCACGATCGCAATTTGCGATATCAGTGGATTCATAATCCTCAAGGTGGAGACACGGCACTAAAATTCCTGGGTAAATCTGATGCTGAATTATTTCCCGCCTCAATAGCAGAGCAATTAACGGCAATTAAGGAAAGAGTATTAAAAACTGGTGTTTCCACCCGTGAAGAGGTTTGTTTGCCACTGTGTGGAGAAAACCGTTACTATGATTTGCTGATTGAACCGCTAAAGGATGCAGATAATAGCATTCATGGTATTACTTGTGTGGCCGTGAATATTACCCAACGCCAGCAAGCAGAACTAGAAAAGACGAGATTGCAAAGAGAACTTCAGCAAGCCGTTCAGCAAAAAGATGAATCTTTAGCATTGCTTAATGCTTGGCTGAGTACTTCACCAGTGGCGCTGGCTTTCCTTAATACTGAACTTCGCTACGTTTACGCTAATGAAGCTCTAGCAGCCACCAATGGTGTACCACTGAGCCAACATATTGGTCGCACCTTTCGGGAAGTGCTACCGGAATGGGCAGAGCAAATAGAGCCTGTGTTTGAACAAGTGATGGCAACCAGGCAGCCCCTACTTAACCAGGAAATCAGCGGTGAAACATATCCGCCAGGGGTCTATCGTTACGGTATTGTCAACTATTATCCGGTGTGTTTAGCGGATGGGCAGTTGCTAGGAGTAGGGATTACATCCATTGACATCACCCAACAAAAGCAATCTGAGCAAACATTACGGGAAAGCGAAGCCAAGTTTCGTAGCGTAGTCGAGTCAAATATGATTGGCATTGGCTTTTGGGAGAAAGACGGCAAAATCACAGAAGCGAATGATGCCTTGTTAAATATGTTGGGTTACTCTCGTGCAGAATTAGTTTCTGGGAAACTGAACTGGCAAAACCTGACTCCAGCAGAGTACTTGCCACTCGATGAGCAAGGACTGATTCAACTACAAAACAGCCCCTTTTGCACCCCCTATGAAAAAGAATATATCCGTAAAGACGGCTCGCGTTTGCCAATTTTGATAGGTGGTAGCCATTTTGAAGGGACTCTCGAACGAGGAGCTTTCTTTGTTCTGGATATTACAGAGCGCAAGCAAGCTGAAGAAAGACTCCGCTACATTGCCCAAGTTAGTAGTCTACTCTCTACTTCCCTAGATTACGAGCAGACCTTAGAACAAATCGCCAAAATTTCAGTTCCCCAACTAGCAGATTGGTGTAGCGTCGATATTGTTAATGAAGATGGTTCCATTCGTCGCCTACCAATTGCCCATGCAGACCCATCCAAAGCCGAATTAGCGCGTCAACTTCAGCAGTACGCTCAAGATTACAAGGGTGTAATTGCAGTTACTAAAGTACTGCAAACTGGGCAAAGCGAACTCATCCCCGAAGTATCTGACTCAGTGTTAGTAGCAAATACTCAAGATCAAGAACACTTAGAACTTGTTCGGCAATTGGGGATGAAGTCTGTGATGATTGTGCCGTTAATCGCCAGAGGGCGAGTACTCGGCAGCATCAGCTTTATCACCGCCGAATCAGGGCGTCGCTATGATCGCTCTGACTTGACTTTAGCAACAGATGTGGCCTATCGTGCTGCCTTAGCAGTGGAAAATGCCCAACTTTATCGCGATATCCACCAAGCTCTAATACATTACGCCGAATCTCTCTCTCTTCTAGATGCCCTACTAGCAGCCGCTCCCGTTGCTGTATGCTTTTTGGATCGAGAACTGCGATATATCCGCATTAATCAAGTATTCGCTGACATTAACGGTTTAACCATAGAAGAACATTTAGGGCGCAAATTTCAAGAAGTCCTGCCAGAGATGGCGGCTGAGTTGGAAGTGCAGTTACAGCGAGTGTTGGAGACTGGAGAACCAGTGCTGAATGTCGAAATTAGCACCCACACACCAAAGCGACCTGAAAGTTACGAACACTGGCTGGGCAACTATTATCCAGTGAACAATCGCATGGGCGAAACTGTGGGAATTGGGATGATAATGGCAGATGTGACAGCAGCCAAACAAACAGAAGTTGCCTTGCGAGAAAGTGAAGAAAGATTCCGGGCAATGTTCAACCAAGCTGTTGTCGGCATTACTCTGGTAGCCTTGGATGGACGATTTCTTCAGGTTAATCCGGCACTGTGCGAAATTACTGGATACAGCCATGAAGAGTTAATACAGATGAACTTCCAGCAAATTACTCATCCTGACGACTTAGAAATTGATAGGCAAAATGCTGGGCGAGTTTTGGCGCAAGAAATTAACGGTTATTCCCTAGAAAAACGCTACCTTTGCAAAGATGGTTCCATTGTTTGGGTAAACCTAACTTCTTCAGCAGTTTGGAATAGTAAAGGACAACTCAAATATGCGTTAGGCATTATCGAGGATATTAGCGAACGCAAACGAGTTGAAGCCACCCAACAGTTTTTAGTGGAAGCCAGTACCTTGCTGGCTGCTTCATTGGATTATGAAGTCACCATTAACAACGTGGCTAATTTAGCAGTTCCTACCCTAGCTGATTGGTGTATTGTAGATGTTTTTCAGGAAGATTGGTCGAGTAAACAAATTGCGATCGCCATTGCCGACCCAACAAAACGAGATATCCTAGAGAAAATCCAACGACGTTATCCACCCAAAAGTGGGGCACAACAGCTCGTACAGCAGCTACAGCTGGGAATATCTGTCTTTTATCCCGAATTCTCGAACTCTCATCTTTTACAGATGGCTCAAGACAAGGAGCATCTGCAATTACTACAAAGCCTGGGTATGCATTCTTTAATGGTGATTCCAGTGCGTTCCCGCGGGCAATTATTTGGCGCAATTTCTTTTTTTACAGCCGAGTCAGGTCGGCGCTACCAACCAGCAGACTTAGCTTTAGCAGAAGATATTGCTCGTCGTGCTGCTACAGCCATTGACAATGCCAGACTCTACCAAGAAACTCAACAGGCAAAGCAAGCAGCTGAGCTATCCGTCAATCGTACCGTACTTTTACAAAGCATCACCGCTGCCCTCTCAGAAGCCCTGACTTCCAAAGAAGTAGCTGACGTGGTGATGAACCGAGGAATTCCTGCCTTGGGAGCCGCTGCTGGTTCCGTTGTTTTACTGACTCAGGGAAATACTACTTTAAAAGTTCTGCAAGCAACTGGCTATCCACAATCAGTTATAGAAACCTGGGAAAGTTTTCCCATTACTGCTCCTACTCCAATTGCAGAAACAGTCAGAACTAAGAAGCCGATTTTTTTAGAAAATATGGCAGCTTTGGAGGCAAATTATTCTAACTTAATTGACGCTGTGGCTTTGACTGGTAATAATGCCTGGGCTTCCATACCATTGATAGCAGAGGGTAAAGCCATTGGCGCACTAGGATTTAGCTTTGCTACTGCCCAAGCATTTAACGAAGAAGACCAGAGATTTATGTTGACATTGGGGCAGCAATGCGGACAAGCCATCGCCCGCGCTCAACTTTACGAAGCAGAAAAAACTGCACGGGCACAAGCTGAAACTGCCAACCGAATTAAAGATGAATTCCTGGCAGTTCTTTCTCATGAATTGAGAACTCCCCTAAATCCGATTTTAGGTTGGTCAAAGTTACTCAGAACTCGCAACTTCGACGAAGCAACTAAAATTCGTGCCTTAGAAACAATTGAACGCAACGCCAAGTTACAAACCCAACTAATCGAAGACCTGCTGGACGTGTCGCGGATTTTACAAGGCAAATTGAGTTTAAATCTTCATGCAGTGGATTTGAAAGTTGCGATCGCTGCTGCTCAAGAAACCGTGCGTTTAGCCGCAGAAGCCAAATCAATTCAAATTGAAACAGTGCTAAATGATGTCGGCAAAGTTTTAGGCGATGGCGATCGCTTGCAACAAATCATGTGGAATTTACTCTCCAATGCTGTTAAATTTACACCGATAGAAGGGCGAGTAGAAGTACGCTTGGAGGAAGTGAGAGAAGAGGACGCTCTTACGCGGGGACACGGGGACGCGGGGAAAATACTCTCCGCGTCGCCGCGTCTCCCCGTCACCGCGTCTTCTTCCCCTGGCTATGTTCAAATCCAAGTGATTGATACAGGTAAGGGAATCAGTCCAGAGTTTTTGCCTCATGTCTTTGACTACTTCCGCCAAGCAGATGCCAAGACAACCAGAATATTTGGCGGACTGGGATTAGGATTAGCAATTGTGCGCCATTTAGTTGAACTTCACGGGGGTACAGTTGAGGCAGACAGTCCAGGAGAAGGACAAGGGGCAACCTTTACAGTTAAACTACCTTTGCTCAAAAGTTCTGATTTACGAGTTCCCAGCCCGGAATCTTCTGACTTGGAACTCAATACCGAAGAATCATTACTTTTGGGAGTCCAAATTCTGCTTGTGGATGACCAAGAAGATGTACGCGACTTTTTTAGCTTTGCCTTAGAACAGTATGGAGCAACTGTAACCGCAGTTGCATCGGCAACTGAAGCATTAGAAACACTAGCCGAGTCAAAGCCAGATATCTTGTTAAGCGATATTGGAATGCCCTTGATGGATGGCTACATGCTGCTGCGTCAAGTGAGAAAATTGCCACCAGAACAAGGTGGAGAGATTCCGGCCATCGCTTTGACTGCTTATGCTGGAGAAATTAATTATAATCAAGCACTAGCAGCCGGGTTTCAAAAACACCTACCAAAACCTGTAGAACCAATCGATTTAGCTAATGCGATCGTTAATTTAATTGGCAATTCCTAATTCATTTTTATAAATACTTTCAATTCACTAAAATTTTGAATTTTGAATACTTCGACAAGCTCAGTACAAGTTTTGAATTTTGAATTAGTATTATGGTTTTATCGATTCAGATGATGAACCTTCAGGAAGTTCTTGAAAATTGCTAATTGTAGTGAAAACTCCAGCATCAGCAGCAAGATTACCAATATTAATCTGAGTGGGATAACTCTGTTGTGGCTTGTACGTCACACTAAGTTCCGATTCTCCACGATTAATAGCATCCCTAATCAGATTAAAAAGTTTAGGAATTGTACTGTATGAAGTTAATAGCTCAGAATTTACAGGCTCACCAGTTTGAGCATTCGTGATAGAAGTTGTAATACCATTACGTACCTCAATGTTTAATGGCCCTCTAACTTCAGGAACGCAAAAGCAGTTATTAGTTAGTGTATAGCGGTAGTTGTATATCTTCCGACCATTCCATAATAGCTGATAAATTCTTAATTGTTTTAAGCTCAAATTATTGAATTTTGGACTTTGTACCACTTGGGCAGGAGGTATAGATAATGCTGGAGCATTTAAACTTAAACATGATACTAAGATTGCAGCAATAGTAATGGGTAAACGCATACCAATCATTCGTTAACGTTAATTTTTTAGTGAAATGTGAAAAAATAAGATTTCAACTAATTGAAATCTTTTCTAAAAATTAGAATACACGATGTTTCGACGCAGCAGTTTTGTGAGATGTTCCGCTTGTGTTCAACGAGTTCAAAAACAATATGTATTTATATAGCAATCCTATTTTATTTCTGAAAAAATATAAGTATATGTAGTGGTCTGGCAAGCCTAAATTGATGCAAAAATTGTAGGTTGGGTTGAGGCAATGCGTTACCCAACACCCGGATCAATGTTGGGTTACTACTCCTAATGCACTATTTTAAGCTTGCCACGCCAGATGTTTAATCCTCCATACCCAATATGGCGATCGCAGATTATTTAGGTATCCTATAATCTTAGATCGCCACTAACGCCACTAAACTGATGATTGAAGTTGAGCATCTGAGTAAAATATACGGTTCTACCCCAGCGATTACTGATGTCACTTTTAACGTGGAACCAGGGGAAATTTTAGGGTTGTTGGGGCCGAATGGCGCTGGTAAAACAACAACCATGCGAATTCTAGCTGGTTATTTACCAGCAACCAATGGTAATGCCCGCATTGCTGGTTATGATGTCCATGAAAATTCCCTGGCTGTGCGCCAAAAAATTGGTTATTTACCAGAAACACCGCCGTTATATCCAGAAATGACGGTGGAGGCATTTTTGCATTTTGTAGCACAAATTAAAGGAGTTCCAGCAGGCGATCGCAATCAGAAGGTAACAGCGGCGATCGAACGTTGTAATTTAGAAGATAAGCGGCGGGTAATTATTCGCAAACTTTCTAAAGGATATCGCCAACGGGTGGGAATTGCTCAAGCGATCGTCCACGATCCTCCAGCAATCATCCTTGATGAACCTACCGTGGGACTAGATCCAAGACAAATAATTGAAGTGCGGAATTTAATTAAAAGTCTCGCTGGTACTCACACAATTATTCTTTCTACACACATTCTCCCAGAAGTGAGTATGACTTGCAGCCGCGTTGCCATCATTAATCGCGGTAAAGTAGTCGCAACAAATACACCAGAAAATTTGATGACCCAGTTGACAGGTGGCTCAGGGTATGAAATTGAAATAGAAGGAGAAGCCGCCCTAGCGAAACAGGTATTGCAAAATATTGCGGGCGTGAGTTTGGTAGAATCAATTCCGACAGCGGGAGGTCATCAACCCCAGGCAAATCGGGCTTACTTGCGGGTGATATCCCAACCGGGGAAAGAACCAGGAAAGGATATTGCCACAACATTAGTACGCGCAGGATTCGGTTTACATGAATTGCGGCGAGTTAACGCTACCTTAGAAGATGTGTTCTTGCAACTGACCACAGAAGAAAAGAATTTAGAAGCAGCCACACAAGGAGAAGCCGCATAAATGGGTGTAGTACTGGGTAATATTCTTGCCATTTATCGCCGAGAGTTACAGAGTTATTTTGTATCACCTTTGGCCTATGCGATCGCCAGTGTATTTTGGTTCGTCGCTGGATTATTTTTCGTGATGATTTTAGTAGGTCCAAATGGGATTTTTGCAGCAGCAGCGACAATCGATGCACAAGCCCAACAAGGTTTACCAATACCAACAATAGATTTCGCCTACGAATTTGTGCGAGCATTTTTGGATTCAATGGGTGGTTTGCTGTTATTTATCCTGCCAATTCTCTCAATGGGACTTTATGCCGAAGAACGTAAACGCGGCACTTTAGAACTATTAGCCACGTCACCAATCACCAATTGGGCAGTAGCTGTAGGTAAATTATTAGGCGTGCTAACATTTTTTATCACAATGCTTGTGCCAGTGCTAGTGTTAGAAGCATTTGCCATCAGTGGAGCAAATCCACCAATAACGCCCTCAATTCCCTTAGTGGGTCATTTTGGCTTAATCTTGCTAGCAGGGGCAATTTTATCTTTAGGAATGTTTATTTCTTCATTAACAGACAGCACAATTCTGTCTGCGGTTCTCACCTTTGCGGTAATATTATTACTGTTATTTTTTGATACAATCGCCAAAAATATTCCTGGTTCTGTAGGTGAAGCCTTAGGTTATCTGTCGTTGCTGAAACATTACAACACCCTCATTCAAGGCATTTTCGATACCAGCGCTTTGATTTTATTTGCCAGTTACATTTTTTTGGGCATCTTTCTCACAGCTCAATCAATTGATGCACTGCGCTTTCAAAGACAGTAGTCATTAGTCATTAGTCATTTGTCCTTTGTCATTGGTTATTTGTCCTTGGATATTTGGTAAAAATAGTGACAATGAAAAATATATAAAGGAGAATTGATGGACGAAAAATTAGCAAGACAAATGAATAAATGGCAACAAAGCGTTTCCAAGAATTGCAGGTGTATCAACTATCAGAACAATTAGCAGATGACATTTGGAAAATTGTTGAAGGGTGGGATTTTTTTGCCAAAGATACGATTGGTAAACAAATTGTCCGTGCAGCAGATAGTATAGGTGCCAATATAGCGGAAGGTGCAGGAAGAGGAAGTTTTCCAGAAAATAGACGTTTTATCAAGATAGCGAGAGGTTCTTTGAATGAAACTCAACATTGGTTAAGAAGGGCTTACACTCGTAACCTTTTAACAAGCGAACAGATAAATACAATAAAAACAATCATTAACGAACTAGCACCAAAATTAAACTCCTACCTAAACTCAATTGGCCATATACCAAACAACAAATGACCAAGCACCAATGCCCAATGACCAATGCCCAATGCCCAATGACCAATGACAAATGACAAATGACAAATGACAAATGACAAATGACAAATGACAAATGACAAATCATTATGAAGATAGTTGCAAAGAAAAAACTGTGGAAATATCTGTTTTGGCTAGGCCCATTCTTAGTTACTGTGGGGTTAACAGTAGGGTTAGTCTCTGAACAGTGGGGATTAATTTCACTAGCATTCTTGATTGCGGGAATTGCCATTATTGCATCGTGGATAATATGGCAAAGCTACCAAACTAATTTATGGAAGCGCCGTTCTACCCAAGCTGGAACTAATGCCTTGGTGGCAACTTTAGCAGTCTTAACAATTTTGGGATTAATTAACTTTTTGGGAACTCGCTATCACTTGCGGGCAGATTTAACAGAAACTCAATTATTCACCCTTGCACCTCAGTCGCGGGAATTGGTGAAAGCCCTGCCACAGCCAGTTAAAATCTGGGTGTTTGATATTAACCAGAATCCCCAAGACTTGCAATTATTAGAAAATTATCGCCGACAAAGTTCAAAGTTTAATTTTGAATATGTCGATCCCCAAGCTAGACCAGGAGTGGCAGAAAAAATTGGTGCTAAAGATTATGGCGAAGTTTATTTAGAATATGGGGATAAAAGAGAATTAGTACAAACACTCAATCAAAATGAACGGCTTTCAGAAATCAGATTAACTAGTCGGCTACAAAAACTAACAAGTTCAACATCAACCAAAATTTACTTACTCCAAGGTCACGGCGAAAGCCAACTTTCACCAGCTAAAGGTGCAATATCACAAGCAATTGAAGGATTAAAAGACAAAAATTACATAACAGAACCGCTGAGTCTAGTAGAAAACTCAAAAGTTCCTCAAGATGCAGCTGTGGTCATAGTCTCTAGCCCCAAGCGAGGACTGTTTGAAGCCGAAGTCAAAGCATTGCAAGAATATCTGAATCGAGGTGGTAACTTGCTGCTGATGATCGATCCTAATACCGATCCTAAACTTGACAGCTTACTAAAAGAGTGGGGCGTTCGTTTGGATAATCGTTTAGCAGTGGATGTTTCAAGTGAAAACGTCGTGGGACTTGGCCCTGCTGCACCCTTGGTGACAGAATACGGACAACATCCCATTACCAAAGATTTCCGCAACGATATTTCTTTTTATCCCATTGCCCGACCTCTGGAAATTACATCTGTACCCGGTATCGAAGCCACTCCTCTACTGCGAACCAAACAATATCCCCTTAGCTGGGCAGAAAGCGACCTAGAAAGCGATAAATTGGAATTTAATCCAGATAAAGACCTTAGAGGGCCTCTGATTTTAGGCGTTGCCTTAACAAGAAAACAAACACCCAAATCTACTTCCCCTACACCTACGCCTACACCACTACCATCACCAACCACCCAAAACAAAACTTCCCCCACGCCTACACCACTACCATCACCAACCACCCAAAACAAAACTTCCCCCACTTCCCCATCTCCTTCATCTCAAACACCCACCGAGTCAAGGTTGGTCGTTTTCGGAAATTCTAACTTTGCCACCGATGGGTTGTTTGATAGGCAACTAAATGGAGATGTATTTCTCAACTCAGTTACTTGGCTGAATCAACAAGATAAGCAGCCCCTTTCTATTCGCCCCAAAGAACCGAAAAATCGCCGGATAACTCTAACAAGTACCCAAGCCAATGTTTTAACACTGTCATCTTTATTACTTTTACCCCTCAGCGGATTTGCGGCAGCAGTTATTCTCTGGTGGAAACGAAGGTAAAAAAGGAGTGGGGAGATGGAGAGAAATGACCAATGACTAATGACCAATGACTAATGACTAATGACAAAAAAATGAAATTGCCACGAACAACTTTAATTTTGGTATTACTAGCGCTGGGTTTAGGCAGTTTTGTTTACTTCTATGAAATTAAAGGTGCCACTCAGCGACAAGAAATTAAAGAGCAAAAGCAGCAAATTTTCTCTTTTGCTGAAGATGATGTGCAGGCTTTAACAGTAAAGACAAAAAAACTCACTCTGAATTTGGAACGTAACAATCAATCTAATAACCCCAAATGGCTAATTAAATCTCCGATATCAGAACCAGCAAATGACGCTATTGTTTCTTATTTGATGGATTTGTTGGTTAAAGGTAAGAGCGATGCCTACGGCGGTAAACTACGCACTTTGCCAACTCCAGCAAATCAACTTGGACAATTCGCTTTAGATCAACCACAAGCAACTATTAATATTACCCTGAAAAATCAGCAAAGGCATCAATTAATTTTAGGAAAACATAACTTTAACGCGGTTTTTTTATATGCTCAAACTGACTCGCCTACAAAACCTGATGGCAATGTAAATGTGCTATTGGTACCTATAGATTTTGAAAAGGCCGTAAATCGCGAATTATCCGAGTGGAAACAATCCGAAAGTAATGTTAAATCAACACCTTTGCCAAGCAATCTGCCTCTACCGATTCCGACAAATGCCAAATAGGCAATCATAGAGTTCTCCTGTCTGTTAATATAACCTTCAATAGGGGCTAACACGTGTTAGCCCCTACTTCAAATATGGCTATTTTTTTTAAGTTATACAAATTTGAAAAAAGATAAGTAGAAGGACTCAATTAAACTAAAGTTCGTAGTATGGACTTTAGTCCTTAAAACATCTGTTAAGAGCGATAAATCGCTGACTACGAACAAAGCTCCAATCTTACATTTAATTATGTCTACCTACTTAATTGGTCTAGAGAAGACGCGATTTATCGCCTCTCTACATGAGGGTTTTGGGCTTATCTGAACCATATTGATCTATAATCTAAAATTTAAAATATAAAACTGTATGACCAATCCGACAGCAACATTGCTAATTTCGTGCCCCGATCAACGGGGACTAGTGGCCAAATTTGCCAATTTTATCTATTCTAATGGTGGTAATATTATCCATGCAGATCAGCACACAGATTTTGCTGCTGGGTTATTCCTCACCCGCATTGAATGGCAGTTAGATGGGTTCAATTTACCACGAGAGTTTATTGCACCGGCTTTTAATGCGATCGCTCAACCTTTAGAGGCTAAATGGGAACTACATTTTTCTGATACTGTACCCCGAATTGCTATTTGGGTAAGTCGCCAAGACCATTGTTTATTTGACTTGATTTGGCGACAACGTGCTAAAGAATTTATCGCTGAAATTCCTTTAATTATCAGCAATCATTCTAGTTTAAAAGTTGTAGCAGACCAATTTGGTATTGACTACAAACATATTCCCATTACTAAAGAAAGCAAACTCGAACAAGAAATTCAACAACTAGAATTACTCCGCCAATACAAAATCGATTTAGTTGTATTAGCGAAATACATGCAGATTGTAAGTGCAGATTTTATTAAACAATTTCCGCAAATTATCAATATTCATCACTCATTTTTACCAGCTTTTGTAGGAGCAAACCCTTATCACCGAGCTTTTGAAAGGGGTGTAAAAATTATTGGTGCGACTGCCCATTATGCCACTCCTGATTTAGATGCAGGGCCAATTATCGAACAGGATGTGGTGCGAGTCAGTCACCGCGATGAAGTGGAAGATTTGGTGAGAAAGGGCAAAGATTTAGAGCGAGTTGTATTAGCAAGAGCAGTGCGATCGCATTTACAAAATCGTGTCTTAGTCTATGGAAATAGGACAGTAGTATTTGAGTGATTTTGCATTTGAGCAAAACTAATTTTCATTATACAATAAAGTCCGCATTTGCGGACTTGAGAGAAATAATTATTTACAAGATTGACTTAGTGTTTTAGTTATCTGAATCTATTTCTGTTTCATCCTCCGATTCATCTCTAATATTGAAGTAGTGAAAAAGATTAGCAATAGTTAGGTCTGATATAAAGATGGGCGGGAAGAAGAAATTCCTTTTGAGGATTATCAACTAAAAGCGACAATTTCAGAAGATGCAGCACTTGGATGCCTGAGTGAGGAATTAGCACATGATGAAATTGATGAAATTGTTTTTGAGCATCCTGATTTAGAGTTATGTAGTAGTGGGGTAGAAATTGTAGATTCTCCAGGATTAAACGAACACCCTGACCGCACTGCCATTACTCAAAAACTGCTGAAGGATACTGATGCAGTGATATTTCTAACTAATGCTTCGCGTCCGATAACTCAGGTAGAACGCGATTTACTCCATGATGTGAGAATTCAATTAAATCATGGTAAAGAAAACGTACCTGCTAATAATATTTTTATAGTAGGAAATTTCATAGATTTAGTTCGTAGTGAAAAGGGACGTGAGCAAGTACAACAGAGGATCGAAAGATTTGTACAAGGTCAAAAGCCTATAATTACAGGTGAAAATCGGGTTCATTTTATATCTGCTCAAGCTGCGCTAGATGCAATTTTACAAGGAACTGAAGATGAGTATTTAAAAGGCTTTCAAAAGTTTACCGAGTCTATTGAAAAGTTTTTGACGTTTGATAGTGGAATAGTAAAAATTAAACATTCTATCAGTCAAATAAATCAAGTCATCGAAAAAGGTTTAGATGGGCTATATCAATCGCAGAATACTTTAGATGGAAAAATTCAAATTTCTGAAGCAGAAAAGCAAAAAATTTTAGAAAAAATAGGAGAAGCTAGTGGACGTGATGTCAAGATTCGACTATTGGCATCTCAAGCGATAGGCACAGTATTTGAAGAAGCTGCTGAATCTTGGGATCAATGGTATGAAGGATTAGGCGATCGCATGGCTGAAAAAAGCCAACACTGGTATTCTGAACACAGCCCTGTTTGGAGCCAAGACAAACTCATTCATGATTACACAAATCAATTTATTAGAGACTTGTCAAAGGAAATAGACGAATGGGGAAATACGAAACTTAAAGATGTAATTTTACAAAAAAATCTTAAGTATTTAGATACTAGTATTGCGTATGAGCTAGATGCAATCCAAGGTCAATTTAAAAGCCTTGACGAACATATACAAACAAATCTCAGTCAACAGCTTCAACTTTCAATAAATGGTATAAATGATGACTTTATGGGTCTGGGAGGAATTGGCGGTGGTGTTGGAATAGGTGGTGCTTTAGCTGCTGGATTAATAGTATTTACAGGAGTCGGTTTTATTGCCGTAATTGTTGCAAGTTTAGCTGCTGCAATTGCGGGTTCGTTTGGTTTTGGAATGCTAGATTTTGATGGACTAAAAGACCAAATAAAGGGAAAAATTTTTGAATTAGGATTTCAAAAATTTGATGAATCAATGGAGAAATTCTCTGATAAATTAAATGAAATTGTTGGTTCAGTCTTTGACAAACGAGTTGAATCAGCTAGTCGAGTAATCGCACAAGCGATCGCACTTTATGAAAATCTGCTCGAACAGCAGGAAAAAGCCCACAACGAAACGTTGGAACAACGTGAGGCTGAAAAAGCCTGGATTGACCAAAAGTGTCAAGAACTTGAGCAGATACAGAATAGATTGGAAGTTATTCTCAGTAAATCCGCTATTGTTTAATGGTCTTCCTTACAGATAAAACCCAAAGTAAAGTTCTGTTCGCCCTTGGTTTATCGTAAAAATAATACTATTTCAAAAAATCTTTGCAACACATCAAAAATCTGTAGGGGCGCAAAGCTTTGCGCCCCTACGATACGTCTGTCACATTCTTTTTTCAAATTGGTATAACCAAGGTGCTGTTTGCGGCCGTTTATGATCTACTTCACTTGAGTGGGTCGTGTCCCCAATTCTTTAAAGAGTAGTACCAACGCGTATGTTTGACATCGCCTGATGGTTGCTGTGCGCTATGACGGTGAACGTAACTAACAACTTTCTTCATGTGTGAGAGGTCGTCGTCATTATAGTTATCTTTTTTCTCTAACAATTCGATAATCCGCCGCCCGGATTTATGACCAATCGACTCGTCGTCGCCATCTTTTTGTCCGACACTTTGTGACTCATCTGTATCTAGCCAAGCCTCTAGTTCATTTGGTGTCATATTGACAGCTTGATGAAATTCATCAATGACTGATTTAGTATCTTTACTCATGGCTAAGAATTACTCTTCTACTTTTTTCAGAGCATCAGGCTTGTGAGCAGCCTCTTTTCCTGTCTTATCGCTTTCGACTATGTACTGGGGGTTATCTTCACTAGCAGCGACATGGTGCTTTTTAATATCTGTTGGTGAGGTAACTTTCTTCACTACTTTGCCAGTTGTCTCGCCTTGTGAAGTTTTCCATTCAACGCGATCGCCTTTTTTAAATTCCTCAGACATAATCATCTCTTGTTTGATGTTTTATACTTACTCTCGTTACATTCTGTCTGCAATTTGAAAAGCAGCCATCATTCTAGTGATAGATAAAACATCTGTTGTTAAGTTATATCTTTTGGCTAGGTAAGAGGGATAGCCAATTACTAAATAAAAACATCTGCAAAAATTTTCAAGCCTTTGGGTAGCTGGTTTTGCAGATGTTGAATAAACCGAAATGGTATTAAATTTAGATGCTGATGCTATTGGTTACAAGCCTTGGTTTGAGATAGTCATACTTGATTAAACGGCTCTTGTTATTCAATTCAATTTCTCGCTCTACCTCGGTCAAATCTTGGTGGAATGTAACTAAAATTTGCTCAGCTTCTGAGTCTGCAAATTTATCGTCATAATAGCCTAATCTGTCATAACGGTAAGCTGAGAGGATGAATAAAATTGACAATTGGTCAGCAGTTTGCTTAGGGGGTGGCAGAAATGATAATAGGCTTTTGCGGTCAGGAATAGTGCCTTCTGATGTCATTTGTTTATAACCAGCAAGGGGCATATTCGGCATGAAGGTCATATATTCATATTGTGGATAGTTAACAGCAGCGTGTTGCGGCCCACAAGTGAAAATTACCGCAGTAGTAATGTCAACTAATTGTTCTAATTTTTCAATGCGCGAAGGAACGCCTTTAACTCGTCCGCCTGATTGAGAAACTAGTTCCTGTGCCCAAGCTTGCAATTCAAAGTCTGCTGTCAAATCTTCGGGAGTTTTGTAGTATAACTTCAAATATTCAGACACGAACTTTTTAATGGCATTCCACAAGAGCATCCCATCATCTCGATAGGGATAGTGAGGCAAGTTGTCTGGATTATCCACACCACGATTTTTGATTTCCGTGGGTAAGGCAAATTGATCTAAACTCCATTCTTTATAGGCATTGACAACAATTTGTAATGATTCTTGCAGAGTTCCAGCTAGCAATTCATCAACAGGACCGCCCCTATTAACTAAGCGCTTGCGACCCAAGTCATTATTAGCCAACATGAAACGGAAGTGGGGTTTTAGTAATATGTTAAGAGGGTGATTATCAGCTAATTGCCGAGCTGTAACAATGGCGAAAGGTTCCATAACAAAGTGAGTTCGACAAAGATGGCTACTCATTTCATGATGGTTAGCATCAGCGATTTGAACGCATAGTTTAGCATGAAACCAAGTCAAAGGATCGTCAAAAGGTGTGATTAATTGACTTTGTTTGCCGAGTGCGGGATTGAGTTGAATGGCAATAGGTACAAGTTGACCGCGATCGCTAAAACCAGAACTACGCCAACAGAAAAAAGCTAACGGTGTTGGTAAATACTTTTTACCTCTTTCGTAAGTGCCTCCTTTAACAAATGAAAGTGGTCTATAATCAGTTATATATAAATTTCCATTGGCAAGTTTTTCTGCCAAATTGATAGATTCCCCAAACTTTTCTTGCAATTCTTGAATAGTAAACTCAAAGCCTAAAGGCATCTCTTTAATTTGGCGTAAAGCCATAGGATTTGCCCCACACAACCGTTGCTCGCAAAACGAGTCATCAGTTTGGTATGTTTTGATGACATCAGGTTTAGGCAAGACTGGAAAATAATCTTCATAGTCTTGCAATTCATCCAAAGGGTCCCATAAACTACGGGTTTTAACAGCCAACATGTTGAGAGGAAGTTCTGCCGTTTCTACTGCACGTTCAGCAATATACTTGGTAGAAAAATTTTCCACGGCAGGTACATCTTTAAGCATCGCCATCGGCGGTAAAAAGTTGTAATCGAATTCGTATTCTTCTAGCTTACGCTCTAAAGAAAACTTGCGTTTTGTTGGGTCAGGATCATTTTGAGGAAGGTATGGATTCATAAATTTTGATGAAGTTTAAAATCAGCAAAATAATAAGTAAGCTAACTAGCCAAAACCTAGTTAACTAACTCAGCAAACTTGTTATTGAATTTGATAAACTGTTATTGCCCTTTAAAAGTACTCATCCGATTATTTTTAAAGGATAACTATGTCGTAAATCATCTGATGAAACTTTGATACAATACTGAAAAGTTAATAAAATTGTAATAATTCAGAATGCGCTACGCCCCGCTGCGCTAACAGAATTTAGGAGTCAGAATGATTGGAAAATCTAGCTTAATATAGTAATATGTTGTAATTTGTTAACTTAATTGCGTGGTGGCAAAGTTCATCTCCTGAATTATTAATTATTACATCATTAACAGTGTTCATTAAGATCTGTCTGCAAACTGCAAAATCTATAGTTTGAAACTGCTAATGATGAATCAGGGTTATTGATTGTTTTTATGCAGAGTATCTATTTTTTGTAAAAATTCTTCACTTTATATTTAAATTCTGGTCTGAAAAAAATGTAAAAGTGACTGTTGACTGTTGATTTAATAGTTATTTTCCCCCTGCCCTCCGTCCCCAATCCCAAAGCCGAACTGTAGCCGGTGGTAGACATGGCGCATAATGAAGAAAGATTAAGCAGATTCTCAGAAAACCTTCAATGAGCAAGACTAGCCTAAATTTAGTTGCAATATCTATCTTTCTCATGACACTATCGGCACTGTTGGGGCCATTCTTCAACTTATCGCCAACAGTACCGGCGCTTGCTACCTTCGCTATTTTGGGAATAGCGACTTTTGACAGCTTTAGCTTACAAGGTAAGGGCGGTACTATCTTTTTAGATTGGATTGCTGGTTTTTCTAGCGAACACCGCGATCGCATTATCCACCACGAAGCAGGACATTTCTTAGTTGCTCACCTGTTGGGTATTCCTGTGACCGGCTACACCCTCAGTGCTTGGGAAGCCTGGAAGCAAGGGCAAGGTGGACAAGGCGGCGTTACCTTTGATGATAGTGAATTAGCATCTCAACTAGAAGTAGGTAAAATCACTGCCCAGATGCTAGACCGCTACTGCACTGTTTGGATGGCGGGTATTGCTGCGGAAACCTTAGTTTTTAATAATGCTGAGGGTGGAGCGGATGATAAAAATAAGTTAATACAAGTCTTGACAATTTTAGGTTTTTCTGAATCAGTTAATCAACAAAAAATGCGGTTTCATGCCCTGCAAGCAAAAACCCTACTACAAGAAAATTGGTCTAACTATGAAGCTTTAGTTAATGCCATGCGACAACGCAGTTCAGTAGAAGATTGTCGGGAAAAGTTGACAGTAGGGAATGGGGCATAGGGCATGGGGCATGGGGCATGGGGGAGATGAGGAGTGTGGGAGATGGCAACGCCTTAGGGAAAGGGAAAAGGTAAAAAGAGGGATCTTTCTTTTCCCCCTTGCCCTTTGCCCCTTGCCCCTTGCCCTATGCCCCATGCCCTTTGCCCCATGCCCTATTCCCAGTTTTATGAAGAAACAGCTTTTAAATGTGGAACATGAGATAAATACTTGGAGCCAATAACGCGATTACGGCCAGTAGTTTTAGCGTGTAGTAAGCATTGATCGGCACGATTGAGGAGACTTTCTCCTTGCTCGTCATCGTCGGCTTCTAAACAGGCTGTGCCTAAACTAATGGTGATATTAATTGTAAGTTTATTACTGAGTGCAAATGGTTCTTTGCTGACTACACGATTGAGACGGTTGGCTACAATTACCGCTTCCTCATCAGTAGTGTTAGCCAGAAGAATTACAAATTCTTCACCACCATAGCGAAATGCAGTGTCTTGAAAACGCAGGTTGTGTCGTAAACGCTGACACAATAGCTGCAAAAGGCGATCGCCAACTAAATGCCCATAAGTATCGTTAACTTTTTTGAAATGATCTACATCCAAAATAATCAAACTTAACGATGTTTTCTGAGTTCTCGCTTTTTTAATCTGCCTGGGTAAATCCCATTCTAAAGCACGGCGATTATTTAATTCTGTTAATGAATCAGCTAAAGCGATCGCTGATAATAAATCATTCGTCCGAATCAAATCTCGGTATTTATGCGCTTTCCGCAAGCCAACGCTCAATTGAGAAAGTATTAGCCCATGATTGGCGGTTAATTCTGCCAAATGATCCTCTGTTGTTTCATCAATTAGATGCCAAATATAAGCATCAGCTCCTTGCTTTAACATGGCGGCAGTCATTTCTAATTCTTTGTGCCAACCATATTTTTTTCTTTCAGTTAGCTGTTGGGGGCGATCTTCAAAGAGAATACAGTAGATCCACGATAGCTTTGTCTGGTCTTTCAACCAATTGCACAATTCCATACTGCCATCTAGGCTAGCCTGTACAAGTATGATATCTGGAGGTGTCATTTGGATGTGCGACACCGCCTGATTTAGATTATCGATAACTTCTACATTAAAAGCGATCGCATAACGTATCTGATCTGGAAGTGTGTTGCGAAAGTTATTATTTCCAAAAACCAAAATGGAAATATTCATTGCTTTTTTACGGGGTTTCAACTTTCAGGAGATTAATTAAAGTAAAACTTGTTGCTCTTGTTACCTAATAATAAATTTACCGAATTTGGCGAAAGTAAAAATTTAAAAACCAAAAAAAGAAGAAGTAATAATGGTTCCCAGACCATAACTTTATTTCAGGTAATTTTGTTTTTAATTTGAGCTTTTTACTTTTAATAATCCTTTCGGCTCACTTATGTTTCTTGCTATATGATTTTTTAACGCTAAATTTAAAAATACCTCTCATTTTTAATCTCCTCTTAAGACTTTCTAGTTATTAGTACCATTGCTGAAAGTGACATTTATAATCACTAATGTCTTATTTACAGAATATTTTTCAAACAGTATAAATACTGAATATTTTACGGCCGTATATAAAGCATTGCTGTAGTTTCTTGGATGTTATTTACCTGGGGTAATTACCAGAATAAAGAATTTTTAATCATCAGTAATTATGCCAGCAAAATTGCTGACAAATTAAAAAATAAAATTTTTATAATTTTTTTAATTAACCGTAAAAACCGAAGTTTTATAAATATGAAAAATACTAACTAGCTTCAGCAAATTGAATGTCATCCCTCTGTTTAAACGCGACTCATCTAACAAAAGAGGCTTCTACTCGCTCTGAAAGCTTCAGTAGGTAGCTTTGGAGTTTAGATCTGTTTTGTTTTATATTTGTTCGGGTTGACTTATTTACTTTTCTAGCATCTGAGTCTTTTCCCTTAGAGACTAGCCTTTCACCACCTGTTAGAAAAAAGGTTAATCAAATACTGCGAAACTTACTCCTAGAGGAGGTAGCTTTGCAGATGCTGATGTACCCTAAAATTACAGAGCGGACTCGTAGGGAAATAAATTCAGTATTTAGCTCGTGTTAGCAGCAGAAAAATTTTTCTACTTAGGTTTTTCGTGTTGGTTTACTTAATTCACATTTTTTATTTGCGAGAAATACTATCGATGTACAAAAAGACTAAATAAAAAAACGAGATGTCAAAATTTACCCCTAATTTGGGGAAATTAATTGAATTCCACTCCTGAATAGAAGCGGAAATTTAAAAAAAAAGATTTTGTTAGCGTAGCCTAAAATATTAAAATGTCAACTTTTGTAACAAGCGAGAATCGAATTTAGTAACCTTCAACGGTATAACCAGCAGCAACAATTACCTGCTTGATTGATTCTTCAGATGCTGCGGATTCCACGGTAACGGTTTTAGCGTTAACATCGACATCCACCTTGGCATCAGGTTCCATAACATGGATTGATTCAGTAATTGTTTCTGCACATCCTTCACAAGCAATATTTGATACTTTCAGTTTTAGTGCCATTTTTTACCTCAATATGGGTTTTTTAAATTATTTCTTAAGAATTAGAATAAACCAGCATCTAGCGATCGCACATCCTACCAGAGTCAGGAAATCGCCTAAAACCATCACAATAGCTGCATTAATCTTCCTAGCTCACACAGATGGCTGGCAGCAATATGGAACAAAATGCAAAAATATATAAAGCTGGTTATGGAAATACACCTAGTGCAAAAAGGCAAAAGGCAAAAGGCAAAAGGCAAAAGTCAATAAGTTTGTAGGACAGGCTTATGATGGATTTTGTAGCCACGTAGCCGCTTAGAGTAGGGTATGGCTACTGTATTTCCGCCATGCTGTACTAATGCAGGTAAGCATAAGTTAAAAGTTCAAAGAAAGCTAGTTAAAAACTCCCATGTCTTCAAATCCCCAACGCCTCAGCGGTAACGAAATTCGCAAAACATTTCTAGACTTCTATGCCCAACGGGGTCACCAAATTCTGCCAAGTGCCTCCCTCGTGCCAGAAGACCCAACCGTGCTGCTGACGATCGCGGGGATGCTACCATTTAAGCCGATATTCCTGGGACAGCGCACGCCAGAATTTAAGCGGGCTACGACTTCCCAAAAGTGTATCCGCACCAACGATATCGAAAACGTGGGACGCACCAAACGCCATCACACGTTCTTTGAAATGCTGGGTAATTTCAGCTTTGGTGATTATTTTAAAGAACAAGCGATCGCTTGGGGTTGGGAAATTTCTACGCAAGTCTTTGGCTTATCCCCAAAAAATCTTGTCGTCAGCGTTTTTCAAGATGATGATGAAGCCTTTGCTATCTGGCGGGATCGAATCGGTGTGCCAGAAGCGAGAATTAAACGCTTGGGCGAAGATGATAACTTTTGGGCATCTGGCCCCACTGGCCCTTGTGGCCCTTGTTCTGAGATTTATTACGACTTCCACCCGGAACGCGGCGACGAAAATATAGATTTAGAAGACGATACCCGGTTTATCGAGTTTTATAACCTCGTCTTCATGCAATATAACCGGGATGCTTCTGGTAATTTAACGCCACTGCAAAACAAGAACATCGACACCGGCATGGGTTTGGAAAGAATAGCGCAAATTCTCCAAAACGTGCCGAATAACTACGAAACTGACCTGATTTTCCCAATTATCGAAACAGCAGCCAAAATTGCTGGCACTGATTACCACAAAAGTGACGAGAAAACCAAAGTTTCCCTAAAAGTTATTGGGGATCACATTCGTTCCGTTGTCCACATGATTGCCGATGAAATCCGCGCCTCCAACGTCGGCCGGGGTTATGTATTGCGGCGATTAATTCGGCGTGTGGTGCGTCATGGGCGATTGATTGGGATTAGTGGTGAATTTACTACCCAAGTTGCCCAAACTGCGATCGCTCTTTCAGAATCAGCTTACCCCAACGTGCGGCAACGAGAAGCAGCAATTAAAGCTGAGTTGCAACGCGAAGAATCTAATTTCCTCAAAACTCTGGATAGAGGGGAAAAACTGCTAGAAGAAATTATCCAAGAAGTAAAACAGCAAGGCAAAACCTCTATTAGTGGTGAAAGTGCCTTTACTTTATATGACACCTACGGTTTTCCCCTAGAACTTACACAGGAAATCGCCGAAGAAAATCATCTGAAGGTGGATGAAGTGGGTTTTGATGCCGAAATGCAAAAGCAGGTGGAACGCGCCAAAGCAGCACACGAAACCATCGATTTAACTGTCCAAGGTTCCCTCGACAAATTAGCAGAACATATCCACGCCACCGAGTTCTTAGGCTACAGCCAATCTGCGGCGACGGCGAAAGTCGAAGCGATTTTGGTAGAAGGCGTTTCCCAAGAAGAAGCAGAAGCCGGAACATCGGTACAAATTGTGCTTGACAAAACGCCATTTTATGCTGAGTCTGGGGGACAAATCGGCGATCGCGGTTATATCTCCGGTGATGGCATCGTGATTCGTGTAGAAGACGTGAAGAAAGAATCTGATTTCTTCGTTCACTTCGGACGCATCGAACGCGGTACACTCCGTGTAGGAGATGCTGTAACTGCCCAAATCGATGCAGCTTGTCGCCGTCGCGCCCAAGCTAACCATACCGCAACCCACCTACTACAAGCGGCGTTAAAGAAAATTGTCGATGATGGCATCTCCCAAGCAGGTTCCCTTGTTTCCTTTGACAGATTGCGCTTTGACTTCAACTGTCCCCGTGCCTTGACAGCAGAGGAAGTCCAACAAATTGAAGAACAAGTAAACACTTGGATTGCCCAGGCCCACACTGCCAAAGTAGAGGTATTACCTTTAGCCGAAGCCAAAGCTAGGGGTGCCGTTGCCATGTTCGGCGAAAAATACGGAGAAGAAGTGCGAGTAATTGACTTTCCCAGCGTATCAATGGAACTGTGCGGTGGTACGCATGTAAGTAATACTGCTGAGATAGGGGTCTTTAAGATAATTTCCGAAGCTGGAGTTGCTTCTGGGGTGCGACGCATTGAAGCTGTTTCTGGGCCTGCCGTGTTGGATTATCTCAACGTCCGGGATAAAGTAGTTAAAGATTTGAGCGATCGCTTTAAAGTTAAACCCGAAGAATTACCGGATAGAATTACAAGTCTGCAAACCGAACTGCGAACAGCCGAAAAGCAACTAGAATCTTTGAAAGGACAGTTAGCGATCGCTAAATCTGACAGCTTGCTACAAACAGCGGAAACTGTCGGCGATTTTAAAGTTATCGTCGCCCAATTAGAAGACGTTGACCCAGAATCATTGAAAACCGCAGCCGAACGCTTATTGCAAAAAATCAGTAATGGTGCGGTGGTGCTGGGTTCTGTTCCCGAAGCTGGAAAAGTCAGTATAGTTGCGGCCTTTAGTCCAGAAGTTAACAAAAAAGGACTGCAAGCTGGTAAATTTGTGGGAGCGATCGCTAAAATCTGCGGCGGCGGCGGCGGCGGTAGACCAAACTTAGCCCAAGCCGGCGGTAGAGATGCGAGTAAGTTGCCAGAGGCTTTGGCACAGGCAAAATCTGAGTTAATTACTGGGTTGGGTTAATTTCTTGTAGGGCAGGCAAGATGCCTGCCTTGAAAATCTTAATCAAATGGTAGGTTATTTATATTATTAACCTACCATTTATTTTTTCCTAGATTTTAAATTTATAATTCAATACAGTTCAGATAAGACCAAAACACTTGTAGAGACGGCGATTTATCGCGTCTCTAAAACCCACAATTTTTATAATTAGTCATTAACTGAACCGTATTGATTTATAATTTTCCTATCTATAATAAATTAATTTCATTAGTTGAATTTTCCCAACATAGCAAATAAAATTCAAACCTCCGATAAAGCAACTTGTCCTCAGATATCGCACTACAATAGAGTCAAGCAATGTACTATTCCCATACATCACGCTGAAATACTCAGATGCAAAAAGTCACAGTTGATGAGATCCAACGAGATCCTTTGAAATACCTGAATCAAGTTGAGGCAGGTGAAAGCTTTGTCATTGTCCAAGCAGATAAATTAATTGCTGAATTAAAACCAATTACAACTACCAACAAACAGCAACGCCCATTTGGTTTGTGTGCAGGAGAATTTATGGTGCCTGATGATTTTGATGCACCTTTGCCTGAAGAGATTATGAATTCATTTGAGGGCGGATGAAAATTCTCTTAGACACCCATATATTTTTATGGTTTATCAGTGGTGATAATCAGCTATCAACAAATATTCGAGATATTATTCGCAATCCAGATAACGAAATTTATCTTAGTGTTGTCTCAATATGGGAGTGTATTGTTAAATATAAATTAGGGAAACTACCATTACCAGAGTCTCCTGAAATTTATCTTCCTAAACAACGCGATCGCCATCAAATTACTAATCTTAACCTTGATGAAGGCAGTGTTACTCAACTTACAAACTTACCATTATTGCATAATGACCCTTTTGATAGAATGCTTATCTGCCAAGCTTTGCATCACAGCTTAACTATTGCAACAGTGGATGCACAAATCCGCGCCTACTCAGTTAGCGTTATTTAAAAGCCAATCTACTACCAAGAGCGATCGCGATTATTTATAGTAATTTTGTACATTAGCTGGCCATGATTATATCTACTTTCTTCATTCTCAGGTAGCTTGGGAATATAGAGTTTAGTTTTTCAAAATGTCTTTAACTGAAGAAATTCTTTCCCAACTACCGGGCGATGTTTTAGGCGCGTTACGTCAGAGCGATCGCATTTTAACATCCCTCAGAGAAAACACTGCACCTATACCAACATTAGTTACAGAAAGTCAGCAGCCTTTGGGCGTTGCAGATACCGATGTGCTTATCTGCGGTGGTACCTTGGGCATTTTAATTGGTGCGGCTTTAGCTGTGAAAGGGCTGCGGGTGGCGTTGATGGAACGGGGAATTCTGCGCGGGAGGGAACAAGAGTGGAATATTTCTCGTAAAGAATTAGATGTGTTTGTGGAACTGAACTTATTGACAGAGGAGGAATTAGAAACTGCGATCGCCACTCAATATAACCCAGCACGAGTAGGCTTTCACGGTGGTACAGAAATTTGGGTAGAAGATGTTTTGAATATCGGCGTAGATCCAGTATATTTACTGGCTACATTAAAAACGCGATTTCTCAATGCTGGTGGAAAGCTGCTAGAAAACACGCCTTTTAAAGAAGCGGTGGTGCATCCAGATGGAGTGATGGTAAATAACCAATTTAAAACTAGGTTGTTAATCGATGCGATGGGACATTTTTCTCCCATTACCCAACAAGCACGTCAAGGAAAAAAACCAGACGCCCTTTGCTTAGTTGTAGGAACTTGCGCCCAAGGTTTTCCGGAAAATAACTCAGGCGATTTGTTGTTATCATTTACATCTTTGCACAATCAGTGTCAGTACTTCTGGGAAGCATTCCCAGCTAGAGACGGTAGAACTACTTACTTGTTTACCTACATGGATGCACACCCCGAACGTTTCAGCTTGGCAACCTTCTTTGAGGAATATCTGCGTCTGCTACCAGAATATCAGGGTGTGGAATTGAGTCAGCTGAAATTTCAACGGGCGTTGTTTGGCTTCTTCCCCAGCTATCGCCAAAGTCCCCTCAAAACTCCTTGGAATCGCATTCTACCAGTGGGAGATAGCAGTGGTAACCAATCCCCCTTGAGTTTTGGTGGTTTTGGTGCGATGGTGCGTCACCTGAAGCGTTTAACATTTGGCATTGACGAAGCACTCCAAACTGAACAATTATCAGCAAAAGCGCTGTCACTGCTGCAACCGTATCAGCCAAGTTTGACTGCTACTTGGTTATTTCAAAAAGCCATGAGTGTTGGTGTAAATCAAAAAATTCCCCCAGATCGAATTAACCAACTACTCTCAGCAGTGTTTGAAGAAATGCAACAGTTAGGTACGCCAGTACTGAAGCCATTTTTACAAGATATAGTACAATTTTGGGCACTGACGCAAACACTGTTAAAAACTAATTTCTCTCATCCAGAATTAGTTATTCAAATAATTCCCCAAGTAGGTTTACCAAGTTTGTTAGATTGGATGGTGCATTACGTTAATTTAGGTGTTTATACTGCCTTATTTAAGTTCAGTCCAATGTTAGAAACATGGATGAAGAATCAATCAAAAGAACAACAATATTATTGGCATCGTTTGATTGATGCTTGGAAGTACGGCTCTGGTGGTGACTACTCAGATGAAACTTAGATAATATCTGTGTGAGGATAATATGATTGAACGGAAATCTGTGGGAATCAAATACTTTGCAGTACTGATTGGTTTTCTGCGCGATCGCCAAGGGTTTTTAGAGGAAGTTCGTCAAGGTACAAGATTACCAAATAAAATCATTTCTTTACTAGTTTGTAGTTCGTTATTCCTCGCCGTCTATGGCGGAATCATTGGTGCATATCATAGCTGGATGCAAGCTCTATCCTCCGCCATCAAACTCCCAGCCCTTTATTTAATTACACTGCTGATTTGTATCCCGACGTTGTATTTTGCTAACGTGATTTTCGGTTCCAAGCGGACATTTGGACAGCATTTAGCATTAGTATTGACTGCGGTTTCAGTGACTAGCGTACTTTTATTTAGTTTTGCGCCCATTACCCTCTTTTTCTTAATTACTACCAATAATTACCAATTTTTAATTTTGTTAAATGTCTTTGTTTTTGCACTGACTGGATTTATTGGTATTTCTTCGTTATATCAAGCCACGAATTTAGTTTTAGAACAAGATAATGAAGGTAGCAAAACCCGCCAGAAGATTTTACAATTTTGGCTATTTCTTTATGCTTTCGTCGGTAGCCAACTAGGATGGACTCTCAGACCATTTTTTGGTACACCAGATTCTGTATTTCAATTGTTCCGGGAAAGAGAAGGTAATTTTTATCTCAGCGTGATTCAAGCTATTAGCTACTTGTTGGGAATTCGTTAGTAACAATTCAGAATTTAGGAGTTAGAATTCAGAATAGTCTAAACATTAGTAACTATACCAAATACCGACTAATAGAGTTCAGATAAACCTGTTTTTTTTCCTTGTTCTCTTATCTCCATAGAGTAAATTTCTTAACTCAACCGTATTGAAATATAAACCAGAAAAGCATTATGTTGGAAAAACAATCTCGCAGTGTTAAGCAATTTAATGTATTGGTGAATTTACTACGCGATCGCCAATCATTTTTAGAAGAAATTCGCCTGGGAATCAGATTAGAAAATAAAATCAGTTCTTTGTTTGTCGCTAGTTCTATTTGCTTTGCCATCTATGGCGCAATTATTGGTGCATCCCACGGTTGGGCACAAGCATTATCCAGTGCTATCAAACTTCCCGCATTTTATTTATTAACACTGATAATTTGTTTTCCAACTTTGTTCTTTTTTAATGTTTTATTTGGTTCGCGGAGTAGTATTCAACAGCATTTCGTTGTGTTGCTTACATCTGTAGCAGTGATTAGTGTACTTTTATTCAGCTTCGCACCAGTCACACTATTTTTTCTCATCACTACCCCCGATTCTTACCAATTTTTCAAACTATTGAATGTATCAATATTTGGCATCACAGGTATCTTTGGCGTGAAATTTCTTTATGAGGGAATACAATTACTTTCTCAACAAGATGAAGTAGGCAAAACAACCCGCACCACTATTTTAAGATTTTGGTTATTGCTTTATGCTTTTGTTGGGATGCAATTAGGATGGTTTTTCAGACCGTTTTTTGGTGCGCCTGACTCGAAATTTGAATTATTTCGAGCCGTGAAAGGAAACTTTTATCTTGATATAATAGCTGCGATTTCTGAAATTTTAGGTTTCCGTTAACTTGACACGAGAATTTATGATAGAAAGCTTAACAAGCGGTAATTGAACATTCTTTCTGTTTATAGCTTGGCAAATTGGCAACTATTACAAGAATAATTGTGTTAACTTCAATACTATACAAGGTGTATTTGCACTTTCAAGCTATTTAGACGGGTTGCAGCCCGTCTTTATTTATCGCCACAAAAAAGTCTGAGGACTGGGAATTGGGTTTTCAAACAACAGCAAAGCATCTCAAACACAAAAACCCAGTCGTTATGACCGGGTTTTCGGTGGGCTATATGACCCCAAGGTTAGTTATAGAAGTTATATATTAGTCGTTCGTTGTTCTAATAACTACTACAACGCCGAGATTGCGAATTCCAGAAAACTAGTTAGAAGTTACACAAGAACTTTCTAAAAATCTTATTCCTTTGTGTACTTTGCGTTCTTAGCGGTTCGTATTTCCATAATTGCCTTTTTACCTACCAAACATCAAGCTGGTTGCTAAATTATAAAATTTTATACAAGTGTTGTGAAGTGCGATCGCCCAAAAGTTATTTTAATTATATAGGACTCATATTTGATTTTTGAAATATACGTAGTGGTCTATCGCATTAATTTTGCTGGGTTAATAAACGTAGACGCGGAGCGGCTTGCCGCAGGCTACCGCAAAGGACGCAAAGAGCGCAAAGAAAGAAAAATTAAGAAGAAGTTCACCCCTCAGAACTAATGCGACGAACCAGTAATGGTCTGTGCCATTAATTTTGATGAGTTTGTAGTAAGCACTTCAGTGCTTAAAAATCAAGGACTAAAGTCCTAACTACAAACTTATTTACCTATCAGAACTAATGACACAGACCAGTAGTGGCGTGACAAGGCTAACGCACCATTCTTAAGGACTTTCGTGCGTTATTGCGAAGCATAACGCACCCTACACATACTTAAATTTTTTCAATAATCAAATCGGATTCCTATAGGACTATGATTTGATGAAAAAAACTCGCCCTCAACTTCAAAAGGTTGATTAGCTACTCCGCATTCCCTACACACGCAAACAATTTCAAAAATCAAATCATAGTCCTATATTTTAACTACAGTTAACTGCTGAAGCTGAGTTTACCTTTGTTAAATCTCCAGTGAATATGGCTGTATATTTATAAGGTGATGAACCAGAACAAGTCATAGGATTTGTATTAGCCCGACGGGGAGTCCACCACGAATCTGCGTTCACAGTCAAATTGCTACCATTCCAAGATAATCCGGTGACAACTAAAGAGTTAGTTTTGCCATCATTAGCCTTTTTCGCAGTCAAAAATGTCGCATAGTAAACGCTACCATTTTCAGGATTAATTTTTGCTATGATTGCCACCTTAGGGCCGCCGCCACTTCCATAACTAGTTAGCCAACGACCAGTAGCAAAACGTCGAAAATCATTACCAGGCTGGCTACCGGTGGATGAAAAAACGCCGTACAAAACGTTTCCTCCATCCCAAAATAGTCCGTATCCTGTACCATCATCATTAGTTGTTTCGTAATCACTTCGACACCATTTTTTCACACCATTTTGAAAACTGATGATGCGAGGGTCTTTGTTTAGAGA
The DNA here is from genome assembly GCA_003326205.1 of Nostoc sp. ATCC 43529. Taxonomy (GTDB): domain Bacteria; phylum Cyanobacteriota; class Cyanobacteriia; order Cyanobacteriales; family Nostocaceae; genus Nostoc. Next base: position 33,290 of record LWTK01000030.1, on the reverse strand, counting down.
TGATACTTGTTGATAACCAATATAGATGTTTGTTTGCCCAAAAGTCACTCTGGGGCCATTTTTATTTTTGATAGTTGTCTCAGTGTCATTGCATGTAAAAGTCACGCCTTTACCAATAGATGACAGTGGCTGTGTAGTAGTTTGGGCAATAACTGGAGTAATGGGTAAATCAGCAGCTAATACTACTGATAAAAATGAAAATGCTAGATATTTCGGTAATTTACGGCGATAAATCATTGAACTTGTGTGCTTAAAATGTCCAAAACGACACAATATCACAAAGTTTCCGTAATTAGTAACCCCTAAATAAAAAGATAAAAAGGAGTGACGAGATTTGATATTATTTACATCTCATCCATCACTCCTAATAACTTGCGCGTTGATAAGCTGTTACGCATTGTTAAATTACACCAGTTTAGTAGTTCATTTATCTTCTAACTAAAGAAGCGAATATTTGTTAAAATTGCATGTGTTATTCTATACATTTTTTTATAAAGTTAGAAAATCTCTTTTACCATTGAAGATATAGTAGTTTGACTATTGCTTGTTCTCAGTAGTCTTGATTTCCCTGTATAACAGCGATATCTATTGATAATTTATTAAGATTCAACGTATCTGTGAATACAAACAAACTTAACTAGGATTATATATCTTTGGTAGTAGTGGCATGGTTCTTGTGATGGAAGATTGGTAATAATGGAAACAATTATCATTAAGGTTCAATAATGAAAGGAGTAATACGGCGCATTCAACAAGAGCGATCGCTTAAGGTTGAAATCCCCAATTTTTCAGATGTTTTGTCGTTCTAGTTTATCTTTTAGTCAGAATTTTGACAGGCTAATCAGTTTATTCACGAATTAGTATTTAACTGAGTTTACAGAATTTTCCTACCAAAGGTAGAAGTAATACTTAATAAAATACTATAAGCTATACATTTAAAACTTTCTGCTTGGCAAAAATATTTAATGTTTACTAAGCAATTTTGAGATTCAATTTATATTGAATGTCTAGATCTAATTGTGATATGTGTCATTGAAAAAACTGACTTGGCTGTAGCATTTTGAGGCATAAATTGTTGAAAACCCTCAATAAAGGTTTTTCCATCAATAAAATTGAACAACAATTGCAGCTGCATAAAACTTAAATATATTACTCAACAAAATCATAAATGCTGCAATTTTCCAAATCTTTAGCTAGTAGATTTTTTTAGCTCAACCTCTGCAAGCAAGTAGCGGGAATTTAAGGTGAACATAGAAAAATTTATCCAACGCGCAGAAGTATTGCACAAGCGTTTAGCAGATTTATATCAAACTGCTAGCGTCTTACCTTGGATTCCACCAGATCTTCTGCCACAGGCTTTTAAGGAACTATATAACACCTCAAAGATAGTGCAGTTAGCGGCAGAGGAACTGCATCAACAAAATGAAGAACTAATACAAACACGCAATTGGCTAGAAGCAGAACGTCAGCACTATCAAGATTTATTCGAGTTAGCACCAGATGGCTATTTAGTAACTAATACAGAAGGTATCATTCAAGAAGCCAATCACACAGCAGCTAAGTTACTTAATGTTTCAAAACATTTTCTGGTGGGCAAACCAATGATTAATTTTGTCCCTCTAGAAGAACGTCAACAGGTTCGCAATGAACTTATCGAACTATCACAATCACTTAGAGGTAAAGAGTTATTAATACGTTTGCAACAAAATCATGGCGAATTATTTGATGCAGCTTTGACAGTGCTTGTTGTTCGTAATTCCCAAGGAAAAGCAACTTATTTGCGCTGGATGCTACGTAATATTTCTCAACGTCAGCCTTTAGAATTAGCAGTAGTTAAGAATAATGGCAGCGACTTGTTTCCTGGTCATCCCGTGCAGAAATATTCTAAAGGAGAAACGATTCCTCTCAATCCATTGGTAATTTGGTATGTTTGTCAAGGTTTGGTCAAGCTAAGTACTTACTGTGAAACAGGCGAAGAAATACTATTAGGATTGGCAACAGCAGAAATGGTTTTTGGTAGTAGTTTAACTTCTCTAAATGTTTACCAAGCAGTAGCCCTTTCTGATGTTGAATTGGTGTCAATTTACACAGCAGAAGTAGCTAATTCTCCAACTTTGAGCCATACTCTTTTACCAAAAATTAATCAGCGATTACAGCAAACAGAATCTTTTTTAGTTATTTCTGGAAGGCGACGGATACAGGAGCGCTTACAATATCTATTACAACTTTTAAAACGGGAAATCGGTGAAACTGTACCGGAGGGAACTCGTTTAAGTGTTCGTTTAACTCATGAAGATATTGCTAGTGCTTGTTGTACTACGAGGGTGACAATTACACGATTGATAGGTAAATTACAAGAAGAAGGCGTAATTGATTTTGATGTAAAAAAACACATGATTTTGAAAAATTTAGATTAATTATTAATGTCTTGATAAATAAAAAATATCCAACTATTTATTGTAAGTTCGGTATCTTATCTATCAATAATTACGGGCGGGCGAGACGCCCACCCTACAAGAGAAAACTTTTAAATACGGGAAACACAATTGATTGTGTTTCTACATAAGGTTTTTGAATTTATCTCAACCTAGAATCTAATTTTATCGGCGTAGGTAACTAAAATTGGGATCGGGTCTACCAACGAAGCAAGAATGGGTAAAGTTATATTTTTTGATAATCGCTAATGATGTTGTTGCTTCAGATTGATTATTTTCCAGCGATCGCTAACTTGGTTAACACTAATATTCTTAGGATTAAAAGCAATACAGTCTTCTTTAACTGCTTGTGTCTCAGATGTTAATGACACTAGGTTAGAACGATATTCTTTGTTAGTTTTTCTATCTTTTAAAATGATATATATCGATTGGGGAGGTGTTTCACCTTGCTCAACTGCAAACCAAAGAGAATTTAGATCGTTAGGTGAAGAGAATCCACAGAAACCATAAATTCGCTGGTTGGTTTGCATTTCCATATTTTTTTGATTGGGAATTCAACTTTTTCTATTTAATATCGACGAAAGTCGGGGAAGGTGAATTCGGTATCTGTGTAGATTAAGTTCTTTGGTTAGCTGGACGCAAAATAATGTATATCTGAGACGGATATCGACAAGCATCATTAAAAGCGACTATGGATACAGTTGGCAGCACAACTCCATCATCGGGCTACATCTTGGCACTAGACTTAGGTACTACCGGCAACCGCGCTTTTGTGTTTAATGCACAAGGTAAAATTGTTGGGCAGGCATACAAAGAATTGACTCAGTATTATCCGCAGCCAGGATGGCTAGAACACGACCCCGAACAAATCTGGCAGGATACTTGCTGGGTGATGGAAACGGCGATCGCCAACGCCAAAATTTCCCCATCAGCGATCGCAGCTTTTGGATTGACTGTGCAACGTGAAACCTGTTTGATTTGGGACAAAACTACAGGGAAACCACTCCATAAAGCGATCGTTTGGCAAGATCGGCGCACTGCTCCATTGTGCCAGAAGTTACAACAGGAAGGCTATGCTCCAGAAATTTACGATCGCACCGGATTAATTATCGATGCTTACTTCTCTGCCACTAAACTCAGATGGCTATTAGACAAGTTTACAGATGTGGATCTGAACAATGTCTTAGCAGGAACTATTGATACTTGGGTGCTATGGAAACTCACAGGCGGAAAAGTCCATGCTACCGACCACAGCAACGCCAGTCGCACAATGTTAATGAATCTCAAAACCTGTGAATGGGATGACATTCTCCTCAAGTTATTCGACATTCCGGCTGAAATTCTACCCCAGATTCAGCCTAGTTTAGGGGTATTTGGAGTTACCGATGCTACCTTATTGGGTGCAGAAATTCCCATTAGTGCAATTTTGGGGGATCAGCAAGCTGCTTTATTTGGTCATGGTTGCCATCGCCCTGGTTTAATTAAATGTACTTATGGTACTGGTAGCTTTTTAGTAGCTCACACTGGCTCTCAAATTGTGCGATCGCCCGAAAAACTCATTTCTACAGTGGCATGGACACAAAGAAATCCCAGCGGGGTTTTGGATGTTGGCTATGCCTTAGAGGGCAGTATGTTTACTAGTGGTGCTTGTATCCAATGGTTGCGGGATAGCTTGAAGTTGATTCAAACTGCGGCTGAAACTGAAGCAATGGCAAATCGAGTTACAGATAATGGCGGCGTATATTTTGTACCTGCATTTAGTGGACTGGGCGCACCCTACTGGGATATGAGCGCCAGGGGAGCATTTTTCGGGATTACCGCCAGCGCACAACCAGAGCATTTAGTACGCGCCGTGTTAGAGGCGATCGCTTACCAAGTTGTGGAAGTAGTGCAGGCGATAAATGCATCTAGTAGTACATCGGTTGGGCGATTAACCGTAGATGGTGGTGCTTGCGAGAACAATTTTTTGATGCAATTTCAAGCTGATGTCTTAGGTATTCCAGTTGAACGTCCGATAATGCGCGATATTACCGTTCAGGGTGCAGCATTCGCAGCAGGTTTAGCCGTGGGATTTTGGGAGAACTATGAAGCATTGGTGCAGCAGCGTCAGATTGAGTGTGTATTCGAGCCAAATAGCAATTTATCGAATTTTACTACTTGGCAAAAGGCAGTCAAACGCACTCTTGGGTGGATGGATTAGATGTTGCCTATTGCCTATTGCCTATTGCCTATTGCCTATTGCCTATTGCCTCCATCACTCAATTGTCAATCAAATTTTGTTCCACATAGCGTGGATCGCGTACTTCTAGATGCAAAAGCAGTGCTGTAAGTAATCCACCGATAGCTGCCACCCAGAAGGTAGTTTGATAGTTAATATTGTCTGCTATCAATCCGCCTAGTATGGGAGCAATGATGGTGGCAGGGGCGACAAGGGTATTACCCAGACCAATATAGGCTGGTCGTTGGCGCTGGTTACCAAACTCTAAAGTCATTATCGCAGCAATATTTTGGAGAGCGATCGCACCTATTCCTGCTCCTATAAACACCAAGTAAAACCAGTTTAAATTTGGTGCTAGCCCAGCTAGAGCCGAACTGATAGCACAGGCAATACAACCAGCCTCCAAAGCTAACTTGTTACCCCAGCGATCGCCCATCCAACCTAAAACCAATCCAGAAATAGTTTGCGTTAGCATCAGCAAACAAGTAATTAACCCAACAGATTCTTCTCCCATCCCATATTGGTGTATGGCATAGAGTGTATAGAAGGGGAGTGGCATCAGTGCTAATTGTGAAATCAGACGTGCGATCGTAAAGTAACGGAAATTGCGATCGCATCGGAGAATCACACTAAGACTGTTCCAAAATTCACGTTTACTCTCAATGGGAGATGATGAGTTGCTTACCGGCTCCCGCGTCCTCGACATAAAAAACCAAGATAGAGCCATCGCAAAACTCGCACACAAAAAACACAGAGCAAAGTTAAATGGTTCGGCAATTTGCTTAAGCAATAAACCAGCTATCACAGCACCACAAACGCTCATTAGATTAGCAGACGCAGTTAAGGAACCGTGAAAAATACCAAGCTTTCCAGAGGGAACAATTTTAGCAACCATACTTTGCCAAGCAGGAGCGCTAAATCCGTTGCCTAGTCCCTGCCAAATGAGTACGGCAAATGTTAGTTCTAAGATAGTTTGGTTATTGAGTTTCAAGTCTAACAAAGCGACCAGTGCTAATCCCAGAAAAGGAAGTTTCTGGTGAATTGTTAACAGCATTACAGTCGATTTGTAATATTGTAGTCGAGCAATTTTATCAGCGGTTAATAGCTGAGGTAATTGGTAACCTAAACGAGGAATAGCCGGTATCAAACCGATGAGCAATGCAGAACTGGTAAAACCACTAACAAATAGAGGAATAATCGCGATATATGAAGCAAAACCGCTTCCTAAGCCAAAAAATCCACTTTCAACAACATTAACAGCAAAATTATAACGAAGGTCTTTTTGAATTTCAGAATTAAGCATTTTTAAATTGCAGAAACATGGGCAGCATTTTCAACAGGTTTATGTACTTTTTAGGCACTTAGTAAGTGCTAAGTACTGAGCAAAAACCTGAATCTCATAAATTGTTCCCAGATGCTGCACTTAAATCACATTCAGAGAATATTTTTCTCAAAAAAATCCAAGTTATTTGTCTGCAATATTTTTGGCAATTTACGCCCAATTAACTAGGAATAAATACTCTCAATTGCAATGACGCAAAATTATGGAAAGAGCAAGAGAGATTTAAAGCCTTTTAAAGATTGTTGAAAAAATGAAGAGTAAATAGTTGGAAATCAGAGTTTCCCGATTGCATGGTAAGTTTGATTTTGGTCTAAATTACCGTCTTAAAATTTAATAACTGCTATAGCAATCCCATCTGATTTTTGATACAATTCGCCTTCAACTAAAAAAATCTTCTTCCCTATTGCCTATTGCCTATTGCCTCTTGCCTCTTCCCTATTGCCTGCTAAGCCAACTAAGTTCAAAAATCAAAGCGGATTACTATAACTGTTTTAAAATACCACTTAATATATAAAGTTAAGATTGCGATCGCATGACTACTAAACCGAAGATTTTCATTGATGGAGAATCAGGAACCACAGGCTTACAAATTTACTCACGCCTCAACCAACGGAATGATATCGAGATAGTTAGCATTGATGCATCTAAACGAAAAGATGCCACTGAGCGAGCTAAACTGCTTAATGCCGTGGATGTTGTCATTCTCTGCCTGCCTGATGACGCCGCCCGCGAAGCTGTGAGCTTAGTTACTAATACTAGCGTTAAAATTCTTGATGCCAGTACTGCCCATCGTACAGCACAGGGTTGGGTATATGGCTTTCCCGAACTAAATCCAGGACAGCGAGAAAAAATTGCCAGCGCCCAGTTTGTGAGCAATCCCGGTTGTTATCCAACGGGGTTTTTGGCTTGTATCCGTCCCTTGATTGCCAAAGGAATTTTAAAGGCTGACTTTCCCATCACCGTGAATGCAGTGTCAGGTTATTCTGGTGGCGGGAAAAATCTGATTCAAAAGTATGATGCTTTCCACCAACAGCAAGCCGGGGGAGAATCGCTTTATCCCTATGGCATCTACGGTTTGCAGTTTGGGCATAAGCACGTTAAGGAAATGCAGTACTTTTCTGGGTTAGCATCGCCACCGCTGTTTGTACCGTCAGTGGGCGATTTTGAACAGGGGATGTTAGTACAAGTGCCTTTGCCGTTGTGGATTTTGGATAATCCGCCATCAGGTGAGGTAATCTATGAAGCGATCGCTGATTACTACCAAAGTGAAAAGTTTGTCCAAGTTGCTCCATTCAAAGAACCAACACTTCTTAGAGACGGAACGTTTCTAGATGCCAAAGCAATGAACGGCACCAACTTTGTTCAGATTTTTGTCTTCGCCAATGACGCTACCAAAGAAGCGCTGCTAGTTGCTCGTCTTGACAACTTAGGCAAAGGCGCATCCGGCGCCGCAGTCCAAAATCTCAATATTATGCTTGGTTTTCCCGAAGAGTTGGGGCATGGGGCATAGGGCATTGGGCATGGGGCAATACAGTTCAGTTAAGCATTTCTTTCTTCTCTTTGCGTCCTTTGCGTCCTTTGCGGTAGCCTGCGGCAAGCCGCTGCGCGTCTACGTAAAAAAAATTGCATTTGACCAAGAGTTTTAGCCTTAACTGAACCGTATTGGGGCATGGGGCATTGGGAAATAAGTTTGAGCGTTGAGGTTTTGAACTTGAACGTTGAGGTTTTGAACTGAAACGTTGAGGTTTTGAACTAAAACGTTGAGGTTTTGAACTGAAACGTTGAGGTTTTGAACTTGAACGTTGAGGTTTTGAACTGAAACGTTGAGGTTTTGAACTTGAACGTTGAGGTTTTGAACTGAAACGTTGAGGTTTTGAACTGAAACGTTGAGGTTTTGAACTCGAACGTTGAGCCTCTAAGCTTCAACTTTCAGTTTTAAATCTCCGCGATAATCTTGTAATGGTTCTCAGTCAAGGTATGAGGTTGGCAAACACGCATCATGATTAATAGGAATCGCGTTAAACGCTTGTTACCAATCTTATCGCCATTGATTGCCCTGGCATCTGCCCTACTCATTGGCGCAATTCTCATCTTGTGCGCTAGGGCAAATCCCATCGTTGCATACACAGCTTTATTTCAAGAATCCCTTTCTACCTACTTTGGATTGGGTAATACTCTTACCAAAATGACGCCGCTATTGTTCGCTAGTTTAGGGGTATTGGTGGCGCTGCGTGCCGGTCAATTTAATATCGGTGGTGAAGGACAAATTTATCTAGGTGCTTTGGGAAGTACTTTAATTGGGTTATATGTGCAAGGATTACCCAGTTTGATTCACATTCCGCTGTCGTTGTTAGCAGGATTTTTCCTGGGTGCGGTTTGGGGTTGGATTCCTGGTTACCTGAAAGCAGTGCGGGGAGTGAATGAGGTAATCACTACGTTGTTGTTGAATTATATTGCAGTGAATTTAGTTAGCTATTTGGTGCAAAATCCTCTCAAAGCACCAGCAGCACCTAGCCCTTATTCGCCACTGATTGCTAAATCTGCTCAGTTACCGATTATTTTATCGGGGAGTCTTGCTCATGCGGGGATTTTGCTGGCGTTAATTGCGGCAGGGATATTGTGGGTATTGTTAGTGCGATCACCTTTAGGATACCAAATTGCGGCTGTGGGATTTAACCCGAATGCTGCTCGTTATGCTGGTATTTCCGTACAGCGCACTATTATGCTAGTGATGGCGTTAGCGGGTGGTTTAGCTGGGTTAGCGGGTGGAACTGAGGTAATGGGGTTGAAATTCCGGCTATTTGAACAAGTTTCGCCAGGTTATGGATTTGATGCAATTGCGATCGCTTTTTTAAGCCGTGGTAGTGTTTTCGGTGTACTGTTAACTTCCCTATTTTTCGCTGCACTTCGCAGTGGCGCTAATGTCATGCAACGTAGCGCAGGTGTGCCAGTAACTGTAGTTTACGCGATTCAGGGATTGGCAGTGCTATTTATTGCGATCGGTTTGGCGGTGGAAAGTCGAATAAGCGCAGATTAATTACGAATCAATACGTTTCAGATAAGCCCAAAACCCTCATGTAGAGACGCAATAAATCGCGTCTTCTCTAGACCAATTATCTACACCATTAGCCCTTAAGTGAATCGTATTGAATTACGAATCTAAAAATTTGACAATAAATATCTAAAAATTTGGCAAATTTATCAAAATATTGTTTATACCGATATCATATTTAACCAAAAGTTAATTTTTTCTCCAAATATTTTAGTTAATTTTTCTTATTTATCCTATAAAAATACCTACAAGTTTGATAAATATATCAAAACATTTTCCATTGTCCTTGTCAGTTGAATGACATACATTGTATATGTAAGTAGCCTTGGTTAAATATTGATTATCTAAACTCTAAAAGATAAACAAACTATTCCATAGCTACTAACTATTTTGCCAACATAACTTATACAACAGACATAATTTTGTCTTTGGATATAGCTATAGGAATTTAATTGGTTTTTTCAAAATCCAAGTTGAATAAAAACTTAGCAGAGCAAGTTTTTATTCTTATAATAACTGGCAAAAATTAAGGCATATTCCTATATGCTAGTGAAATTTTTATGCAAAAAATTAGGAGGATTAGCCCTGATGGCAGATTCAATTAATAGTGGTAGCGGTAACTCCTCTAGTGCTGGAGACAATCCATTAAGAAATTCACCCTTCGGTCGCCTGAGTGAAGTTCTGAGTGATGAAGAATTATCCAATCTATTCAGTGGTGTTGGTAATGGAGAGAATAGCGGTAATCCCTTGGGTGGTGGGGGCGATAATTTACCTTATAATGGTAATCCTTTTGCTGGTGACAACTTTTGGAATATTTTTGCAGGGGGTGTAAATCCATCTGCTGGAGGCGGTAACCGCGATCCTTTGACAGGCGCTGGCAGTCAAAGTACTAATATCAGCACAACTGAAATACCAGACGGTTTTAATTTGAGAGTTACTATTGACAACCTGATTAATTCAAGGTTGGACGAAGAACTAGGTGATGGTGAAATCCCATCATTTGATCCTAGCCAAATCCCATCATTTGGCGGTGGAAATGGCGGACAAATCCCATCATTCGGTGGTGGTAATGGTGGACAAATCCCATCATTTGGCGGTGGAAATGGCGGACAAATCCCATTATTCGGTGGTGGACAAATTCCATCGTTCGGTGGCGGACAAATCCCATCATTTGGCGGTGGACAAATTCCATTTGCTTAATAAAGGCAGTAATTATAATCCTTGAGTCAATCAGTACATCAACACAAGGAAATAAACAAGAATGATTTTTTTCAGTACATACTATGCTAACCAGCAATATTATGCACTGAAACTTTTTACTATGAAAAGCTTTAGGCAAAATTTTCTGCCGATTTGATAATCAAAAAGCCTTTATTCAAATAAATTTTTGTTTGAATAAACTGATACTCCGCATAGCAAATAGGAGAATAAATGCCAATGGAAACATGTGGTATGGATTTAATAAATAATGGGGTTAATACCTTTAGTGCAGGTGGTGGTAGCAACCTGTATAACAGTAGTTCCTTTCCTGCTAATGGCAGTTTGGATTCTAAAGATAGCCTATTTACCAGTGGTAACAATCCGTTTGTAGGTAATGGTGGGGGAACTATTCCAGGCGGCGGTATCAACCCTTTTGCTGGCGATGCCGGCAGTAAGCTTCAGCAATTAATTTTCGATCGCTTGAAGTTGATTTTGGGTGAAAATTTTTTCGAGGACATTGACAACATATTGGCAGGAGGTACTAACCCGTTTGCAAGCGGTGGCAATCCCATTTTAGATGGTGGAAATCCCCTTGAGCGATCGCCTTTCGATCCTTTAAGCGAAGTTCTTGGTGATAATATACCTTTTAGTAACAGTGGAAATACATCTAATACTGCTAGTCCACCGTTTAATAAGCATAACGCACCTGTTGGTAATGGCAATAGAAACTTTGGCGATAATAACGCAACTATTGGTAATTTTAACTCTGATTATGGCGATAATAGCGCCACCATCGGCAATGGTAACTGGAACTTTAATAACGACAACACAACCATTGGCAATGGTAACTGGTTATTTGGAAGCGACAACACAACCCTTGGTAACGGCAACTGGTATTGGGATGACGGAAGTGATAATGCAACATTAGGAAATGGTAATTGGCACTTCGGTAGTGATAATGCAACACTAGGAAATGGTAATTGGCACTTCGGTAGTGAAAACGCAACCATTGGAAACGGCAATTGGGATTTGGGTAGTAATAACATAATTATTGGGAATGGTAACTGGGTTTCTACTAGTGGAAATATAATTATTGGTAATGGTAATTGGCTAGTAGATAGTGACAATACAATCATTGGAAACGTTAACCACACCAACAATTTAGAGTTATTTTCGCAAGGAGTCAGAACTGGTGTTAATAACCTAATTGACTCTCTTATAGGTAAAATAGGTCAAGAATTTCTTGTGTTAACAGAAGATTTTGATGCATCAAGTATGGAAACTTTTAATCGACTCATAACTACTTGAAGTGTTGATAAGAGATACGTAGGTTGGGTTGTAGCTTGCTTAAGAGTAGGGGTACGGAGTGAAACCCAACAAAGGTAAGACTTTGAGGTGTTGGGTTTCGTTCCTCAACCCAACCTACATCTGCATCAAATTTTTTGTGAAATGGTATAACAGGAATGTATCTAACAACATTAAGCGATTTTTAACATCACTCAACCTCATTCAAGAAAATGCGCTCGGTTATGAAATATTATCTTGTTATTAACATGTGATTTTCTACACTGTCACCCCTTCTAATTCCTCATCTGTCAACTCATACAATTGGCGCAACTTATCTAACTTGTCGTTATCAGCTTCCCAGAAACCGCGTCCATGCGCCTCCAACATTCTGCCTACAATATTGCGGAAAGCTTCAGGATTTGCCTTGCGTAATTTCTCTGCCATTTCTGCGTCTAAAGCATAAGTATCAGCCGCTTGGTCATAAACCCAATTATCAGTAAAATCGGCAGTACCGCCCCAACCAATTAACGCCGTCATCCGTTGGGAAATTTCAAATGCACCACCCGAACCTTGATTCGCCATTGCTTCGGCCCATTTGGGATTTACTAATTTGCTGCGATATTCAATTCTGAGTAAATCATCTAAATTGCGAGGCGTAGTATCTTTCGAGAAACTTTCTACAAAACTGGTTGTAACTTTCTGACCGCGTTGTTTTTCTGCGGCCTTTTTCAACCCGCCAGTATTAGCATAATATTCTTGAATATCAGTTAAACCATATTCTACCGAATCGATTTCTTGAACAATGCGATCGCTTGTTTTTAACAACGTATTCAAAACTTCGGGTCTAGCTTGACCTTTATCATTTCTACCATAGCTAAAAACATTCCGACTTTGCCAAGTATTACCCAACTCTTCGCCAGATTCCCAGTTACCATCAACCACTTTATCATTTACCAAAGAACCAAAATCACCCGCCGGATTAGAAAACAATCTCGCCGATGCATTTTCTACACCTTGCGCCTTCAAAACCAAAGCATGTTTTCTAATAAAATTTTGCTCTTCTGGTTCATCAACATCAGCCGCCCGTTGAAACAAATCATCCAACAACTCAATAATATTCACAAAACTATCGCGGAAAATTCCTGATAAATTTCCCAACACATCAATCCGAGGATGTCCAACCTCCGCCAAAGGTTTTAATTCATAACGAACAATTCGCCCCGTTCCTTCCTTAACAGGTTCAGCCCCCACCAATTCCAAAAGAATCCCCAAAGATTCACCCTTAGTTTTAATTGCATCCAATCCCCATAACATCACCGCCACAGTTTCCGGATATTTTCCATATTCTTCCAAATGCTGGGCAATAATCTTTCTACCAATTTCCCGTCCCCTTTCATAAGCCCCAGCTGAAGGCATTCTATAAGGATCTAAAGCATGAATATTTCTCCCAGTTGGTAACACACCAACCCCATCCCGCAACAAATCACCACCAGGTGCCGGCGGAATATATTCCCCATTCAACCCCCTCAACAAATTCGTTAACTCATCCGTAGATTGCATCAACAAATCCCTTATTAATCTTTCCTCTTCTTCTCTGTGTTCTCTGCGCCTCTGCGGTTCGTTTCTTCCTTCCTCCTCCCCAAAATAAGCCTCCAAATACGAATCCAACTCCTCCTCACTCGGCCTTTCCCCCAAAATATGCAACCCCGAAGAAAACAACCGATTTTCTAAAACTTGCAAATACTCATACAACACCACCAAATAATGCTCAAAAGCATGACCACTAAACATCCGAATATTCTCCGGAGTAAACGAAATCCCCAACTTTTTCGCATCCTCAAACGGACAATCTGCATCCAAACCCGTATCCACAATTTTTTTACAAATCGCTTCCTTCAGCGCATAATTCTTTTGTGGATCTTCCCGATATTCCGAAATTAAATCTCGCAATCCTATTAATTCCTTATACAAACCTGCACGTCCATAAGGCGGTACATTATGAGAAATCAACACACCATAACCGCGACGTTTTGCCAAAATAGACTCAGAAGGATTATTCGCCGCATATATATAGAGATTAGGCAAATCTCCTAACAAAATATCCGACCAAGAATAACCCGTATTCCCCAAAGGAGAACCAGGCAACCATTCCACCGTACCATGCATTCCAAAGTGAACTATAGCATCAGCTTGAAACTCATTTTGCAACCATTTATAGTAAGCAGCATATTGGGGATGCGGCGTTAAATCCCGTTCAAACATTAAACGCATAGGATCGCCTTGTATTCCCAAAGGTGGTTGTACGCCTATCCATACATTTCCTAATTGCACACCACCAATTTGAAATTCATCACCATGGGTTTTAATACCAGTTCCCGTGAGAGATTTCCATTGTTTTTCGATGCGAGATGTTCGCAGATATCCCAGCCATTTTTCTAATGTGCGGACGTTGACATTATTTGTGGGGTGGGCATCTTGCCCGCCATTGTCTAGGGGCAGGCGAGACGACTGCCCCACAAGAAGATTAGTTTCGTCTGCTTCTTTCACCCAGCGAATTAATTCTTCTCCATCTTCTGGTAAATCTCCGATGTTGTAACCTTGGTCTTTGAGTGCAGAAAGAAATTTCAAAAGACTACGGGGAACATTTAATAATGCAGCTGTGCCCACAGCACCGTAACCTGGGGGAAAGCCATATAAAATAATCGCAATCTTGCGTTCCGATGCAGGTTTTTGCCGCAAAGCCACCCAACTTTTGACTCTACCAATTAATCGCTGCACCCGTTCGGGAACTAGATAAATATTTTCGCCCACTAAACCGCCGAGGGGAACGGTATCAATTGCGCCATCCAATTCTGGTAAAGCATACAATACGACGCTTTGCAAGCCGCCGATACCTTGACGCGTCCAGGAGTGAATATCTTGAATTAATAGTGGCGCTGCAACAATATAAGGTACATTCTTCGCAGTGAGAATGCGCTTTGCTACTTCCACCTGACGCCCAGCTTCCATTGAACCAGCCGGCCCGCCCACCAGAGGAAAGCCAATTGTAGAAACGATCGCATCCACCTTCACTGCTTCAGTTGAAAGTGAGGAAGTCTCTATATTACCTAATTTTCGTTGCCCAATTTCGTAGTCAGTCGTCATCCAATCTCTTACCGCCACGTGTCCTTCCACGCCGTTGATGAAAATCGGCAAAGGAATTAATCCAGCTGCTTCAAAACGCCGAATCAGTTGCGGAATATAAGGTTGTTTGGTAACGACGTGTTTGCGATAAAGTAAAATTCCGATAACAGGCTTTGTGGGGTGGGCATCTTGCCCGCCCTTCGACAATGGCAGGCGAGACGCCTGCCCCACAAGATACCATTCCAAATATTCACGCGGCGATACAAAAAACCCTGAATAATCGGGATGAAGTAACCCCATATTCGGCGTTTCTACTGGCGGTGGAATGTCGCCGACTTTTAAACCTAAGTATTTTTCTGCCAGTGTCCAGAATAATGAAGCGACGTTTTCGGAACCGCCAGCATTCCAGTAACCATAGATAATTAACCAGTTGCGTAAGTCTTGGACTTTTTGTACTGGCACGTATTTGAGGAGTTTCGGGCCAATTTTTAAGAAACTGATGTAACCTGCGAGTTTGTCTTCTTCCCGTCCGTTGCTGAATTTGTCGAGAATGAATTTAACTGGTTTGGGCATTCCTTTGGGTTTATCGCCAATGGCAAAATCACCCAGCTTCGTTAAACTCATCAATTCCAAGGCTGACTCAAACACCAGCCGAATGGGAATTTGGGCAATGCGATCGCGCAACCACACAACTTGGTCATAATCAAATAGTAAGCTGCCGAAAAACACATCCGCGCCATCGAGTGCTGCTTCTACTTGTTGGCGTTTGGCTGTAAGATCACGATCGCTAAATACCCGAATATCCAACTGTGGACAGCCAGAGTTAGCCAAAGAAGCCGCTTTTCTGTACAAGTCAGCGTTAAACGATTCAAACCCAGCAACCAAGACGATGCGTTTCATGCCCGTAAGTTACGAAATATTTCTTCACTTAAATTTTAAACGTGCTTTCAAGCTGATTGTTAAATATCTACCGACAGGTTCAGGTTACTAGAATTCTGGCAAAAGCGTTAAATAACCTAATTCCCGCAAAAATCTAGGCTTTTGCCTAGCCTCTCCTATCAAAAGTTACAAAAGTATAAAATTTATCAGGTATTCCTTAATACTATTAAGGGTTATGTGTTAAGCTGCTCAGGGTTAACACAAAGCTGAGGGTAAAGTGAAGTCAGCCGCATTTGCATCTAAGGCCGCACATCTTTTCGTGTTGCCTGTTGACAGCATGATTCAACTAGGTACATTTGTCATGGCTTTCTACTTTTACCAAGCGTTATTATCTGAATAATGGGGGTAATTGCTGCATTTCATTTTATTGCAAGAATTACTGGGTTATTCTCGATTTTGATAAATTATGAGGGTTGTGTTTTTTTGCGAAAATGTTTCTATAATCAGTGCATTGTACCACAAAAAGTATTTTGTTATGCTTGGCAAAAAAATATTTTGCTGCCAGTGTACTAATGCTTTAAATAATGCGATCGCTGCCGAAAAATACTTTAAAAACAAGTATTAATAAAAATTTTTCTTTATAATTTTAAGAGTTTTGACTAGTGTAAAAAGAAGTCAATTGAGGATGAAATCATGAAATTTGGAATTGATAGCGGGCACAATTGTCCACCAGACACGGGAGCCAGAGGAATCAAAATTGAGGATAATTTAACTTTAGATGTCAGTAATAGAGTGATAAGCAAGTTAAGGGCTTTAGGACACGAAGTCGTAGTCTGTAAACCAAGTAGCGCGAACACAGTAACTGAATCACTTTCAAAAAGATGTGCTACAGCTAATGCGAGTAGAGTAGAGGTTTTTGTCTCAATTCATTTTAATGCTTTTAACCGGCAAGCTAATGGCACAGAAGTATTTGCAGCTAGCGACAATGGAAGAAAAATTGCAAAACCCGTATTAGATGAAATCGTCAAATTGGGATTTTTTAATCGCGGCGTTAAGAGTGGTTCCCACTTGTATGTTCTCAAAAATACAAATATGCCAGCGATTCTTGTAGAGTGTTGCTTCATTGATTCGGCAAAAGATATGAATATATTTAATCCCGAAACAATGGCAAATGCGATCGTCAAAGGTTTAACAGGTAAATTACCAAGTACCCCAGTTACACCAGTTCCAGACGAAGAAGACAATATAGATACCACTATTAAGAGACTGCAACAAAACTTAAATCGGCTCAAAATAACTGATAGAAATGGTAAGACGTTAGTGGAAGATGGTATAAACGGCGCTAACACCAAATCTGCCACAGAAAAATTTCAGAGTATTATTGGGGTGCAGCCGACTGGAATTGCTGATGCAACTACATGGAATGCCATAAATGTAATTTTGGCAAAACGAATCATCCGAGTAAACCATGCTGGAGGTGCAGTTGTCAGATACTTGCAATACCGTGTAGGTGTTGAAGTTGATGGCGTTTACGGGCCACAAACTGAAGCTGCAATCAAGAACTTTCAAAGGCAAAATGGTTTAGAAGACGATGGTATTGTTGGGCCTGCTAGTTGGCAGAAATTGATTGGTTAGATTAAAGCTGTTTGAAGTGTAAAGTATGAAGAATGAAGACAGCAGATAGAAGGCTATCAATGGAAATGAAAAACAAATAAGACTTGATGCTTTGTAGTTCATACTTCATACTTAATGCTTCAGCTTTGAATCGGATTAGCCACGATTTCGTTCTAGCAGTAGCATCATCATCAAACTTAACAAAATTTGCTGTTCTTCGCGATCGCTAAGTTTATCCACAGCTTTGATGATAAATTTTCTAGAGAGGAAAGCGGGGATTTTCTCCAAACGCATCACAACCGTGCCATCATCTCGGCTGACCAAGTAGACTGGATTAAAAACATAACCAGTGAAGATACCCACAATTGGGATTTCTGCAAAGAGGGCATCAGCAATTTTCACCCACGGATTTTTCTCCTGGATGTTCAAAGTAGTGGTGTCGCCATCAAAGATGTCATAACGCGCACGCCAAAGAGATTTTAACCCCCGTCGTTTTACTGAACCAATGTAATTACCGTTGCTATGGGTAAAGTCATAGCGTGCCGAGAAGTCAATAATGCGATCTGCTTTGATGTAGTATAGGGGACGAGTTTGCTCAGTATCAGCAAAGATTGTAATTGCTTCCTTGAGCTTGAAGAGTTTCTGTTTGACATAGAAAGCCAAATTCCCTTGACCATCAGCAACAGATATTTGTGGTGCTAATGCCCAGAATTTGAAGGTGAGTTCCAGAGGATACTGCATAGTTTTGGGTAATACAAGAAAATTATCACCCTATTAATCCCAATTCGAGGGAAAAAGTAACATTAAGGTTCTGGATGGTATTGGCCTGAGTTTGGCGATATCTTAAGTGCGATCGAGTTAGGCTGAAATCTTAAAAATTAGTAAATAACCAGGGCGTAGGAAGCCACCTATGCTGCTGACAGGAATTTGTTCAACTTGACAAGGTTTACGTTTGATGGGTATCAATCGACCTCGGTCACAGATAATTCCCTATCGCTCTGGTGCTTTTTTGGCGGTGAAGTTTCGCCAAAAGTAAAAAAGTAAAGGGCTTTACAAGCCTATAACAGTTTTTTCTGATTTATTGTATGATAGTACACATTTTTGCTATTTCAGTTTTTAATTGCGTTCAGTACGATAGCACAGCTAGCTGTACTACCAACTACCTGTTGCATTCCCATCACAACTGCGATTGCTGCTGAGTGCTGAGTTAGGAGTAGAGACGCGATTAACCGCCTCTGTACAAGAGTCAAGAGTTAAGTAGAAGGACTGAATTAAATTCAAGTAGTATGGGCTTGAGCCATTAAAACCCCTGTTAACAGCGATAAATCGCTGACTACGAACAAAGCTCCAATTTTACATTTAATTATGTCTACCTACTTAGAAGTTATTCTCCTTGTCCCCTTGTCTTCCTCTCCTGTTCGGTTATGGATTATCTTCAGTTACAATCTAAAATCGAGTCAACCAAAAATTATCTGAATTTGAGCATGAATCTAAGTGAGATCGGACAAAAGATAGCTGGGTTTATAAAAATTGTATCTATCGTTTTAATCACTGGTGCAATAGGGTTAGAATTAGGCAAAATTTTTGGTTTATTAAATACTAATGAAATTCCTAATAATTTCACTCCCATTTTTGGCATAGCCAGGTTTGCATTAATAGCTCATCTATTTGAAGGAATAGTAGCAGCTATTTATGCCAGGCCAAAAAATAAACTGCCATTTCAATATGGTATTTATACTTTTTTTGTAGGTACCGTTGGTTTAGTGGAATTATTTAGGCAAGAAAATAGTTAGTTTTTATCGAAGAAAGGCAGAGGGCAGGAGGCAGAAGGCAGAAGGAAATTCCTAGATCTATGATTGCTCCCTTGCCCTCTAATTGATAAGTTTTTAACAGGACATCTTCTACATATTATCTATGTAGAAATCGCTATAAAATTTTTAACCAAAGTAATAAGATGTGTCGTGAGCGGCTGTCCATTCAGGTTTATAGGTGCTAAGAGAACGCATATATTGGGCACGTTCAAAAGCGCTGGGATTTGGACAATGCTTTTGGCTCATACTCCCCTGCATTTGCTCTACTGATTCGTATTCGTGTTTTTGCATCCATTCGCGTATTTCCTGCTCAATAACTCGAATGTGGTTGATTCCATGTCGCAGCAATACCGAGCAAAGCATCGTAATTTTGGCACCAGCCAAGAGCATTTTTAACACATCTTCGCCTCTATGAATACCGCTTGTTGCTGCCAAATCAGCATGAATGCGACCATAGAGAATCGCAATCCATCGCAGAGGTAACCGCATTGATTGTGGTGTACTTAATAGCACATTTGGTTCAACCTCCAGAAGATTGAGATTAATATCCGGTTGATAAAAACGGTTAAACAGAACTAAAGCATTAGCCTCGGTTTTATCCAAAAGTTTTGCCATATTTGCCATATTGGTGAAGTATGGGCTAAGTTTCACTGCTATGGGGATAGTTACTACTGCTTTGACTGCACGAAGAATATCAATATAAGTCTGTTCAATTTCATTACTTGTTAGCTCCATATCAGTAGGAACATAGTAAATATTTAATTCTAGTGCGTCTGCTCCTGCTTGCTGAATTTGTTTAGCATAGTTTGTCCATCCACCAACGGATGAGCCATTGAGGCTGGCAATAATTGGAATCTTTACCTTTTGTTTGGCTTTATAAATATGCTCTAAATAAGTTTCTGGGCCTACCCGAAAATTCGTTGAATCAGGAAAATAAGTTAAGGCTTCAGAAAAACTTTCAGTTCCTTCGGTGAGGTGATGGTGAAGTTCATAACTTTCTAGGCGCAATTGTTCTTCAAATAGTGAATGCATGACTACTGCTGCTGCACCAGCATCTTCCATGCGTCGGATGTTATCAATATCCTCAGATAGAGGAGATGCAGAGGGAACAAGAGGCGATCGCAGTTTCAGCCCCATATAAGTTGTAGTAAGATCCATAACAGTCAACTCAACTATATTACTAAACGTTTAATAATTTCTTGCAGCCAAATATTGATACATTTGCCAACGGGTTTTTACATCTGTTTGAGCTTCTGTAAGTAACTTTTGTGCTACTTCTGGGTTACTCTTAGTTAACATTTTGAAGCGGTTTTCTAAATACATATATTGCTCTAGAGGTAACTTTGGCGTGCGCGAATCAATTTGGAGTGGATTTTCTCCTTGTTTAATACGATCTGGATTAAATCGATATAGTAACCATTGACCTGAATCAACAGCAGCTTTTTGATTTTGCATTGCTGTACTCATGTTGATTCCGTGGGCAATACAATGACTGTAGGCAATAATTAATGATGTGCCTTCATAAGCTTCAGCTTCCAAAAATGCTTTGAGGGTGTGTTCGTCGCGGGCGCCCATTGCTACACTTGCAATATAGACATTGCCGTAAGTCATCGCCATTAAACCCAAATCTTTTTTAGGTGCAGCTTTACCTCCAGCCGCAAATTTGGCTACAGCAGCTTTGGGTGTGGCTTTAGACATTTGTCCGCCTGTATTGGAATAAACTTCAGTATCGAGAATCAAAATATTAACGTTGCGTCCACTAGCTAAAACGTGATCTATTCCTCCAAAACCGATATCATAACCCCAGCCATCACCACCAATAATCCAGACACTTTTTTTCACTAAATAATCAGCGATCGCTTTGAGATTTTGGATTTGAGATTTGAGATTTGGCTCTATTTTCAAAGTCAATATTTCATCTAACTTTTGTTTTAAAAGCGCTACTTTTTCTCGTTGTTCCCAAATATCAGCTTCGTCTTTTTGTTCGGCATTGAGGATACTATTTACCAGTTCTTCGCCTACATCTGTTGTTAGTTGTTTGAGCAATTCAGCGGCGAATTGTGCTTGTTTATCAATGGAAATCCGAAAACCAAGTCCAAATTCGGCGTTATCTTCAAATAAGGAATTTGACCAAGCAGGGCCGCGGCCTTCGCTATTGTACGTCCAGGGGGTAGTGGGTAAATTGCCGCCATAGATAGAAGAACAACCGGTGGCGTTAGCAACAATCATGCGATCGCCAAACAATTGCGTTGCTAATTTAATATAAGGTGTCTCGCCACAACCAGCACAAGCCCCAGAAAATTCAAACAATGGTTCTTGCATTTGCTGTTGGTTAATATGAGTCAGCTTCAGATGGCTTCTATCTGGATTGGGAATATTCAAAAAGAAATCCCAATTTTCCCGTTCTTGTTCCCGTAATGGTCTTTGCGGTGCCATATTAATGGCTTTGCGACGTAGTTCTGATTTATTCTTTGCTGGACAAACATCTACGCAAATACCGCAACCCGTACAATCTTCTGCTGCCACTTGGATAGTGTATTTTAAACCCTGCCAATCGTGGTCTTTAGCATTGGCGCTTTTAAATGTCGGCGGTGCATTTTCTAACTGCTGCGGTTCGTAAACTTTACTACGGATGACACTGTGGGGGCACACCATAACGCATTTACCACACTGAATGCAGACATCTGTATCCCAAACAGGTATTTCCTGAGCAATGTTACGCTTTTCCCATTTTGCAGTACCAGTGGGATAAGTACCGTCTGCTGGTAAAGCGCTAACTGGTAGTTCATCACCTTGGCGAGTAAAGATTTTATTTAGGATGGGGAATGGGGAATGGGTAGAGACGCGATTAATCGCGTCTGTACGGAGTGGGGATTGGGAACTGGGCACTGGGTAGAGGTTTTCTAATGTGGTATCTACGGCGTTGAGGTTCATTTGTACGATTTCGTCGCCTTTTTTGCCGTAAGTCTTGGAGATGGAGTTTTTGATTTTGGCGATGGCTTCTTCTCGCGGCAATACACCCGATAAGGCGAAGAAACAAACTTGCATAACTGTGTTAATTCTGCCAGCCATACCTGCTTGACGGGCGACTTTATAGGCATTAATTACATAAAATTTCAGGTGCTTTTGAATAATTTGCTCTTGTATTGATGGCGTCAGACGATGCCAAACTTCATCGTTTTCATAAGGAGAATTAACTAAGAATATTCCACCGGGAACGATATCTTGGAGGATAGGAAATTTTTCGATAAATTCCCATTGGTGGCAGGCAACAAAGTTAGCTTTACTAATTAAATAGGTGGAACGAATTAATTGTGAGCCAAAACGCAGATGAGAAACTGTAACTGACCCTGATTTTTTAGAGTCATATACAAAATAACCTTGAGCGTAATTGTTTGTTTTTTCACCAATAATTTTAATTGAATTTTTATTACCGCCTACTGTACCATCTGCACCCAAACCATAAAAAATAGCTCTGATTATATTGTCTGGTTCAATGCTAAAGTCAGGGTCATAATTCAAGCTGGTGTGGCTGACATCATCGTTAATGCCGATAGTAAAATGATTTTTTGGATCTACCACAGCCAGGTTATCAAAGACAGCTTTAATCATTGCTGGCGTGAATTCTTTAGAAGATAAACCGTAACGACCACCAATAATGAATTTTAGATTTTGGATTTTAGATTTTGGATTAACTTCGTGAGTAGCAGCGACTACATCCAAATACAATGGTTCGCCAGATGCGCCGGGTTCTTTGGTGCGGTCTAAAACGGCAATGGCACGAGTAGTTGTTGGCAAGGCGGCGACAAAACGCACTGCATCAAATGGGCGATATAGTCGTACTTTCAAAACGCCGACTTTCTCGCCACTGGCGTTGAGGTAATCTACTGTTTCATGTACAGCCTCACAACCAGAACCCATCAGTACAATGACTCTTTCGGCTGCTGGGTCGCCGTGGTATTCAAATAGTTGGTATTGTCGCCCAGTCATTTGGGCAAATTCATCCATGACTTTCTGGCTGATGTCTGCACAAGCTAAATAGTAAGGATTGACAGTTTCTCTGGCTTGGAAGTAGACATCGGGGTTTTGTGTTGTACCGCGTAAAACTGGTTTGTCGGGGGTGAGGGCGCGTGAACGATGGGCGAATACGAATTCATCAGGAATGAATTCTCGCAAGTTATCGCCTGTTAAAGTTTCTATTTTGTTAATTTCGTGGGAAGTACGGAAGCCATCAAAAAAGTGCAGAAATGGTATTCGTGATTCTAGGGTTGCCCGTGTTGCGATTAAAGCAAAATCCTGTGCTTCTTGCACTGATGCGGAACACAACATCGCAAAACCAGTGCCACGTGCTGCCATGACATCGCTGTGGTCTCCGAAAATGGAGAGGGCTTGTGCAGCTAGCGATCGCGCCGCAATATGAAAAACTGTAGGTGTGAGTTCTCCGGCAATTTTGTACATATTGGGGATCATCAACAATAATCCCTGGGATGCTGTGAATGTGGTTGTTAGCGAACCAGTTTGCAAAGCACCATGTACGGCACCAGCTACACCACCTTCACTTTGCATCTGTACCACCGAGGGAACAGTACCCCAAATATTACATTTTCCTTCACTTGCCCAAGCATCTGCCCATTCAGCCATCGGCGAAGAAGGAGTAATTGGGTAAATCGCAATAACTTCATTGAGTTGATAGACAACTTGAGCAACAGCCTCATTCCCATCTATGGTTGCAAAGGTTCTCTTGTTCATCTTCTGACACCTGTAAAAATCTCTCAGCCCTGGCAATGACTAAGATGGATCTACATTTGACACTAAAAGAAGAAGTTGAGAAACTTGTGAAGATTTGAAAGTTTTGTCAGTTAAAGTGACTGGGTACTGGGAAATTGTGGTATATTTTGCACATTTATACTTTGGTAAGAGTGCGATACGCTCTAAATTAATTCCTATGAGCAAGCAAGATACTCCACTTACGGGAGATGATCTGATTAAAGAAGTCTGTCGGCGGATTCGAGTAGCCCGCAGCTATTGGGATGCTCATAACAATGCTGCTTGTAGGGGCGAACGCGATCGCGCCTTAGCCCTTTACAACACCCTCAGCAAAGAACAAAAAGAACAAATTCCCCAAGAGTTGCGGGTGTGGTTGCGTTACCGCAGTGAAAAATATTTTGGCGCACACCGAACGCCACCAAAGTCACCACGAAAATCAAAAAAGCCTAATTCTTAGTAATATCATGTACGTTTAAACACTTATCAAATTACTAAATTTCCGGTTACTCGCCTGAAAACCAGCGTACAGGCAAAAATACGCCCAGGCTACAAACAACAGCTAATTCACCCATACCAAACATACCCCAAGGTACGAATGGCACTAAGATATCGGCAAATCCAATATTCATAAGGCTTTTGGGTGTGGGGTGTAGGGTGTGGGGTGTAGTGGCGTTCGCGCCAGCGTTGCGTAGCAAAGAAGTTTATTAATGTTCGCACTTGTTTTTAATTTTCTTGATTTTTCCCTACACCCGACACCCTACCCCCTACACCCTGCCCTGACTATGTTTCACGTTTACAAGCGTGCCATTCCCCCAAGGTACTAAGCCTTCAAGCGAGTTCACTACACGCACCAGGGCGAACGCATCTAAAGTACTCTCAATGGCAAACAAGATTAAGAGCTAATGAAAAAATTAATATTTCTGGTTTGATTTAAGTAGAAGGACTCAATTAAACTAAAGTTCGTAGTATGGGCTTGAGCCATTAAAACGTTTGTTAAGAGCGATAAATCGCTGACTACGAACAAAGCTCCAATCTTACATTTAATTATGTCTACCTACTTATTTCCCAAGCCTGGAAGCGATCGCTTTATTATGCTTACTGCTTAGAGGTGAATAGCTTATGATTTATGCCGAAATTGGCTCTTCAATATTTACCATCATAGCTTGTAGTTCCTTGGCTTTTTCCTCCGGTAAAGCATCATTGGCAAACATCCCTGAGTTCGGTTACCGCCAGATATTTCAGCCTTTCGCTTGTCCGATATGGTGGGTAAAACTGGGTATGTAAATGCGCTTCTGGATGGGGTAAACCGTCCGTTGGCGCACCAAACCAAGCCATTAAGTAAGGAAATGGGCGATTCCACAAGCCGTCGTACTTAAGAGTGACAGTTTTTAATGCTTTAGCAAGTCCCGAACGTGATCCAGGCTTTGCCCTTCTAGTCCTTACTTTAGCAATCTTAGACCGCTGAGGGTAACTAAAACTGTGGAACCTTCATGGCCAATGACGCCGATGGGTAAGTTAATATTTCCCAGAAAGTTGCCTACTAAAAGCAAGACAATAAAACCCAAGGCTATGACTATATTTTGTTTGACTATGAGTTGCGATCGCCTACCTAAATGTATGGCCACAGCAATTTTTTCTAACTTGTCTGCCATCAAAACTATATCTGCGGTTTCCAATGCTACATCGCTACCCGCACCTCCCATCGCTATACCCACAGATGCTTGTGCTAAAGCT
Source organism: Nostoc sp. ATCC 43529 (assembly GCA_003326205.1). Taxonomy (GTDB): domain Bacteria; phylum Cyanobacteriota; class Cyanobacteriia; order Cyanobacteriales; family Nostocaceae; genus Nostoc. The sequence continues at coordinate 7,828 of LWTK01000030.1, read as the reverse complement.
GGTGCATCATTAATGCCATCACCCACCATTGCCACAGTTTGATACTTTTGCTGTAAACGACGAATCACATTCAGCTTATCTTCTGGCAAAAGTTGAGCATACACTTGCTCAATTCCTACTGCTTTGGCGACACTATTAGCAGTTTCCTCATTATCCCCAGTCAACATGACAATTCGTTCAACTCCCAGTTTCTTTAATCGGCTAATAGTCGCTGCTGCTTGCACTCTCACCTCATCTGCAATGGCAATAATACCCATGACTTGATAAGACGCGGGGACAGGGAGACGCGGGGACGCGGAGAGTGTTTGTGATAAGTTCCCCGCGTCCCCGTGTCCCCGTGTCTTTGCGTCCTCTTCTCCTGCTACCCAAACCACTGTTTTACCTTCTTGCTCCAAATATTGAGCTATTTGTCGTAATTCTTCGGGCAAATTTGTGACATACTGCTGCACAAATGTGGCATTGCCAACCATTACCTGTTGTTCTTTGACAATTCCCACAATTCCCTGTCCAGGTATGGCTTGTACTTGGATTGCGCCAACCCAATTCAAATCAGCAGCGGCTTGTACAATTGCCTTACCGATGGGGTGTTCAGAAGATGATTCCACACTGGCAGCAGCTTTTAAGACATCATTTTGTGTGTATTCACTACTTGCGATGACTTGGAATACCTGCACTTGTCCTGTTGTGAGGGTACCAGTTTTATCAAATGCGATCGCTCGAACTTTGCCAATCTTCTCTAACTGTGCGCCATTCTTAAATAAAATCCCTTGTCTTGCACCGTTGGCAATTCCGGAAAGCAGGGTAGGCATAATTGCAGCCATCAACGCGCAGGGAGAAGCCACCACTAAGAAAGTGAGGGCGCGATAAATGGTAGTTTCCCAATCCCAACCCCAGAGGAATGGCGGTAAAGTTGCCAGTAATATCCCGGCTATTACAATAACTTTGGCATATCCTTTTTCAAAGCGATCAATAAATTCTTGCGAAGGGGGTGCTTCTGTCTTTGCTTGTTCCACCAAACGAATCACCCGCACAATCAAGCTACTTTGGGCTGGTTTGTGGACTTTAATCTGCAATGCACCATAGCCGTTGAGTGTACCGGCAAAAACTTCTGCACCCACTGTTTTCTCTACAGGTAAAGACTCGCCTGTAATTGCGGCTTGATTGAGAGTGCTGTAACCAGACACGATAATTCCATCTGTGGGAATTAACTCTCCGGGTTTGACAACAATTTCATCACCAACTTTTAGCTGACTGATAGAAACTTCCTCTTCCCTTCCCTGAAGCAAAACCCTTGCGGTGTCTGGTGTCAAACTCATCAAACTCCGAATACTCCGTTCAGTTCGCTGCATGGCATAGCCTTCAAGTGCGCCACTGATGGCAAAGATGAGAATCAAAATTGCCCCATCAATAATTAAATGATATTCTCTTCGCCATAAGCCCAAACTAGCAGCACCAATGGCGGCGACAATCATCAGCAAATCAACATCGAGTTCTTTTTCTTTGAAAAGGGTAGTTAGTCCCTCCCGCGCACTTTCGTAACCACCAATGACGTAAGCAGCAGGTAGCAGCAGCAGCGCTAATTCCAAAGCGCCGAGATGCAAGGCGAACCATCCCAGAAATAACAACAAGCCACAAACTAGGGCTGCTAAGATGTCTGCGTGTTCTCTGGTGAATTGGGTAAAGCGCTGTGGGTAAAGCATGAGAGGTGAATTAAGAGGGACTTTCTCAGGCTAAACCTTGACATTAATGTTAATGTCAAGGCTTATAATGAGTTTGAAACGCAAAGGTACGCAAAGTTCGATGTTTATCTGTGTTGTGGGAGGGAGAATTACAAAGAATTTTGCCGTTGTTGGAGTAAATTATGAATGCTGGTTGTTTAACTATTAAAGAACTTACCGAAGCAGTTGGTGGCGGTTTGACTCCGCGGATGGTGCGACATTATCATCAATTGGGATTGCTGCCGCAACCAGTACGATCGCCTAGCAATTATCGTCTCTACACCCAAAAAGATGTCCTGAGGTTGCAACGGATTGTGGCACTTAAGCAACAAGGGTTTCAGCTAAATCATATCCGCCACATTTTGGAGGTGGAACCAGAGGCGGATACAAATCAAAATTTGATGGTGCAACTGCAACGGCAATATCGAGCCGTGATGCAACAAATTTCCCAACTCCGCCAAACAGCATCGGCGCTAGAAGGATTATTGGGACGCGATCGCCATTGTCAGATTATGCAGGCGGAAGTGTTAGCACAACTGAAGTTACTCGACGTGGAAACCCAAGCCGGATTGGGGGGATTAGAAAAATTGTGGAGTGGTTTGGATGCCGAAATTCATACACACTCAGAGGCTTTTGGCGAATCGCTACAACATTTATTACCCGATTTATCCGATCGTTCGGAAATTGAACAACACTTAATTTCTCAGTTGGTTTTGGCTTGTGGCGACGTGAGTTTGGTATCTTTTGTCAAGTTGAGTCGAGATGCGATCGCAGCTAGTCGAGAAGCTTTATCTGACCGCTGTCAAATTGTTGTTGATACCCAAACTGTTGCTGCTGCTTTGGATGAAACTCGATTATTTCACTTGGGATGTCGCATTGAAACTTTAATTGATAATCCCCACATTACTACTGCCACAGAGGCGGAACTCGCGTTTTGGCAGCAGCAAGAATGGCGCCAAAAATTGCAACAAGTAACTCCAGGTTGCATACTCGTAGTTGGTTATGCTCCCTCGGTGCTGCTAGAAATTTCTGTAGCAATCGCCAATCAAAAAATTCAGCCTGCACTCGTAATTGCAATGCCCATCGGCTTTAGCCACGCTCCCGCCGCTAAGCGACAACTGATGCAACAAAGAATACCTTTTATTACAGTTGAAGGAACTTTGGGAGGTGGTGCCTTAGCTGCAACTGCCCTGAATGCTTTGGTGGAATCACTAATTGATAAACCACATTGTCATTGTTATCTCAGTCAATCCACAACAGATATTCTCTGAAAGTTTGAATCTGTTGCCGAATTTTAGATAATTGCTATTAACTTGGTTCATTCCCTCCACCATTGAGCCATTTAACTGTAATTCATAAGTTGGAATATAAAGCAGTTCAAGCATAGTTTAGGGCATAAATTGATTGTTAAAGCCCTACAATAAACTTTATTTTCCTATTACCTATTACCTATTGCGTCTTCCCTTTTTAGCTTATTTTTTATAGAGAACGTAAAATTTATTACGGTAAGCGATTGGCAGATCTAACTGATGTTGAATGCGAGTTACGAAATAGGTAGCGTCATATTTAACCATAAGTGCCTTAGCCTGGTCAGTTGTCAAGTTGTTGTAGCCTTCTGTAAGCAGTTTCTCGCTAAAGTTAGTCAATGGATCGACGCTGTTAAAATTACCGCTCAAGTCTCGCATACGGGAAAACCACTCTAATGTTCCCGCTTTAGTCTGAGCCATAAGCTTATATTTAGCAATGGTTGGGCGCTCTGTCAGCCAAATGAAGTTGGCAAATTTAACCGGAGGGGATACAAATATATCATTTTTTGACGTATTTTTTCGCACCCAGTTAACCATATCTTTCCACTGAGGATCTACCTCCTGGGTTTCGTCAGGAAAATTAAGCGTGGACTGAAACTCTTTTTGAAAGTTATGAAATCCTTTAACAATGCTTATACTCAGTGCGATAGTACATAACAGTACCAGCAGTTTTTGTTGTTTTCTACTTGTGAAGATTCGATCTAAAGTACAAGCAAACAAGAAGCAGGCGTTAAGGTGCAACATAACATCACCAACGCGGAAAAGATAATACTGTAGTAAGGTTCCTTGAGAGTCGAATGGAGCGATAACTAATCCTAATACATAAGGAACTAGACTGATCAATGTAAACTCAAAAAGTCCGATTTGAGCTTGGTATTCTTCCAACCGTTCAGGTAGTGCTTGAGTTGGACGATTGAACCAAAGGACGCCAGCGCTGCTCACAAGCATCAACAAGTAAAATGTAGGAATTATCCACCAATTTGCAGGCCAAGATAAAGGATTGAGGTGGTGGGGCATCCTGAGAAAAACATATATATAAGAAATGGATATCGGACTTGTAGGTGTTGGGCTAGACAATTGTTCGATCACCGCTTTGAGACCGAATACACTTGTTATCAGGTATAAGGGAATAATAAATCCAAATTCCCGCATACTAGGAAAATAGATTTTTCGTTTTAAAATCACCCACACTATTACAAATAAAGTTGTATAACCGCCTACCAAAACATGGAATGAAGTTGCTAGTCCCAACAAAAAAGCCGTCAGGCGATAACGTTTCTTCAGCATGAAGGCGATCGCCAACATGACCATAGCATAAGCAAATATCTTCGTTTCTAATACTCCGACAATTCTTTCTCCAGCAGCAACACCTTGATTTCCTATCAAAAACATTGCAACCGCTAACATCTGCAAAGGCAAATTCAATCCTAGTTTTCTGCCTATAAGTACTAGTCCCCAAGCTATCAAGGTGTAGCAAAAAAACCTTCCGATTAGAGAACTAACTAAAAATCCCCAATGTGCTATGAGCGAGCCAAATAAGCTTTGAAACAATACGCGATAAACAGGTGGTTGATTAACAGACCAATCTCTTGGAACCCAGTTAGGGTCAGCAAACTGTCTTGCTAAAGGCAGAGCATCAATATCGTTTCTGCCCATGATATCAGACAACAAATTTCTCAGGCACAGTAATGCTAAGACTGCTATGATTTCTACCACTAGCCAGCCCGTACTGTTCAATGCCCATTTGTTGTGTAAAAAATTTTTTTGGTTCATACTTGGTAATTTCAACATCTGGCAAAAAAAACCTAAACTTTATAACTCTTGTACTACCTAAACAAAACTTTAATTGAACAACATACGATATCTTTAATACGTGTTTATACTATCTTTAGTATTTAGCTAATTTTACAAGTATGGCAATTATTCAGCCATACTTAAGTGATGTATAAAACCTAACTAACTTGATGCTAATTGTATTTAACTAAAATTTTGCTCGACAAAGCACAACATACTTCAAGTCAAACTAAGTATATATGGACACAAATATTTACAATAACTGATAAGAAATATAACAGAGATGTATAATTAGCGGGTCTCCTGCATAATCCATAAAAAGATAAGGATTAAGGCTGGTAAGGTTTGTATTATTTACCTTAATAAGGGGCATATGTGGAAACAACAAAAAAAAGATACTTCAATAGTGAAGCTGGTATTATGGGTTGCTTTGGCTACAACTCCGATGGCAAGTATGATTGTTTCGGCACCCATACTGGCGCAATCTGCATCCCCAACACCGTCTTTCCCACCGCCGCAAACAGTGGAAAATGGAACGACAGTGCGAATAGATGGTTCAAGTAGCTTAACTCCAACCAACCAAAGTCTTAAAAATAATTTTGAAAAGCAGTTTTCGGGCACAAAAGTTGAAATTGCTGCCAATGGAACCGATCGGGCACTGAGAGATTTGCTAGATGGCAAAATCGACATAGCAGCAATCGGCCGTGGTTTAACGCCAGCAGAAAAAGCACTAGGACTCGAACAAGTCCGCTTGCGCCGTGAAAAAATTGCGATCGTGGTTGGTGCAGAGAACCCTTTCAAGCAAAGTTTGACTAGTAGGCAATTCGCCCGCATTTTTCGGGGACAAATTACAAATTGGTCGCAATTAGGCGGCCCTGACGCTAAGATTCGCGTCATCGATCGCCCCGAAACGAGCGATACTCGCGATACTTTTCGTGATTACCCAGCTTTCAAAACTGCGAAATTTGCTACAGGCTCCAATGCTACCCAACTAACTGACGATAATACTGCCGAAATCGTCAAACAACTCGGCAAAGACGGTATCAGCTATGTACTAGCCAATCAGATTTCCAAGTTAGAAGGTGTGCGAGTTCTGCAATTACATCAAACCTTGCCAGACGATGCCAAATATCCCTTCTCGCAACCATTAGTTTACGTCTACAAAAAAAATCCCAGCTTGGGTGTAGCAGGTTTTCTCGGTTTTACCCTTGCACCAGCAGGACAACAGGCTATAGAAGAAGCGAGAGTCACTGAAGCTGAAGCGATCGCCACTAGTGTCTTGCAACCTGCTGCCACAACTTCCCCCAGTACAGAAGCCACACCAACTGCTACAGCTTCTCCCAGTGCAACTACTTCTGTATTTGGCGAACAACCCTTTGTCGCTCCCGCCGCTCCAGAAAAAGCTCCAATTGTTAATAAACAAACACCATTTTGGTTGCTCTTACCTTTATTGGTTACCACTCTAGGTGGAGGCTTACTCTGGTGGTTTTTTGGCAGACGGCCATCTCTGCCTGAGAAAACAGACAACTCACTACAACCAAATCCCGATCCAGCAAACACAGATGATGGCGAAACTGCCCTCAGTCCTGACACTACCCTTCAGCTGCCAAAAGAGGAAAGCACTCCTTTTCAAATTTATAGTCAAACATCATCCGATCTTACAGAGAATGGTACTCAACAACAGACAACTAATGGCACAACCCCAAGCCTAGCTCAATCAGAGAATAACAACTTGGGAGCCGCAGGTTTAATGGGTGGTGCTGCTCTAGCAACCGGAATCGGCGCGGCTACTTGGTCTACCTTTACTAGCAAAGAAAATAACCCAACCCAAGATACAATTCAAGAAAATAATACCGAAAAAAATCCTCCTGAATCTGGCGAAGTTGCATGGGATATAGAAGCCCCAGCAGCTGTTGTCAATACTTCATATCCTCAGCTGGCTAATATTCCAGAAGAAACATCTGATGAAGAACTACCTTTATCTGAGGTAACAACCCCAGCGTCGGAATTAGCAGATGTGCCCAAAGCAACTTCAGATTTTGAGTATTGGGACACAGAAGTTAGCGAAGAAGAAATCCAAGAAGAACTCAAAGCAGAATTAGAATGGCTAGAAAGTATTACCTCAACTGAAGATATAGCCTTATCAGAGTCCGGCGAGGTGGTGACAGATGAACTACCAGAATTGCCAGAAGATGCGTTAAATGTGGTAGCAGATGCAGCTGAACCCCCTGTAGATTTACTAGAGGAAGAATCGCCAGACTTGACTGGTGCTGCCGCCCTGGCAACTGGGGCAGGAATTGGAGCCTGGGCTGGTACGGTTGACGATGCACCAATAACAGCCCAGACAACTAGTGCTGTATATGCGGAACCAGAAAGCCGTATTTTCCTAACACCCCGTACTCATAGATTGGCTGATGTCTGTTGGGAAATTTCCGAAAGCGAAAAGTCAGCCCTGCGGCAACAGGGCGTTTCTCAGTTGCTTGTGCGGCTTTATGATGTGACTGGCATTGACCTGAGTTATCAAATTCCGGACTTTGTAGAGCAGTACGAAAGCGAAGAATTACTCAACAAGAGTATGGAGATTCCCGCAAGCGATCGCGACTACATAGCTGAAATCGGCTATCTTGCTGAAGGCGATCGTTGGTTCCCCATAGCCCATTCAGCAATTGTGCGTTTCTTCAGTGCTGTTGAGCCAGATCCCATCGTCGAWGATTCACCCCTAGTGGAAGAAACAGTTGATGCACAAGAAATTACTATTGTCCTGACACCGCGCAGTTATACATCTGCTGATATTTGTTGGGAAATTTCCGAAAGCCAAAAATTAGCGCTGCGGCAACAAGGTGTTTATCAGTTGCTAGTGCGGCTGTATGATGCAACTGGCATTGATTTGAGTTATCAAACTCCCCAACTTATACAGCAGTACGACAGTGAAGAATTACTCAACAAGAGTGTGGAAATTCCCGCAAGCGATCGCGACTACATAGCTGAAATCGGCTATCTTGCTGAAGG
>LWTK01000029.1 GCA_003326205.1 Nostoc sp. ATCC 43529 | reverse complement strand
CCTCCATTTGGTTTAATTAATGACCATATATGATTTGCTAAATTTTGCTGAAAATTATCATCTAAGATTGAAGTAAAAACTGTTGCTTGTAAAATGACATCAAATGAATTTTTCTCTAATTTTAGTGTTGAAGCATCTCCAAGCAAAACCTGAGAGTCTTTTGGGAGTAAGTATCGTGCCCGCAGCGCGCGTTCTTCTAAAAGTTCATTTCCAATCAAATTTTCTGGTTGAAAACCTAAGGAGATCAACTGAAGTAAATTATCTCCAAAACCACAGCCAATCTCTAATACCCGTTTATCTCGAACAGGTGCTAAACCAGCCCAATGAATCCAGCGAATAAAAGCTCGCCGTTTTTCTTCATAAGTCATGTAACTATATGGATTCAAAGGCTCATATAACAAGTATTCTGGAAGTTGCTTAAATCGAGCATAACGCTGGCGAATGGCTTCAACTTCGCTATACATAAAATTTTCCTAACTCTATAAATAGTTGACTTCATTTCTAAATTTGTTTAATTGATGTTGCTCTAAATGCGGTAATCCTAAAGCACGGTAGTAGATGTTTGTATAAGAATCAGCCACCTTTTTCAGACTGAAATTTTC
>LWTK01000028.1 GCA_003326205.1 Nostoc sp. ATCC 43529 | reverse complement strand
TATGTTTAGTTTAGAAGCATTATTCTGCCATGTAGACGATTTGTGCCAGGTATTTGAAATGCAATGGCGCAAAAAGCTGTTGTGCAATGGAGTAAATAGACGTAATCGGAAAAGAAGTCTATGTTTGAGCGAGATAATCACGATTCTTGTTGCTTTTCATCAGACTAACTATCGGAATTTCAAGTATTTTTATTTGAATCAAGTGAAGCAACAATGGAGTGATGCGTTTCCAGAGCTACCAAGTTATCAACGATTTATTGAATGGATACCATCAACCTTGATACCTTTATGCGTCTATCTCAAGCATTGCTTTGGCAAGTGTACGGGTATCGGTTTTATTGATTCAACGAGTCTCAAAGTCTGTCATAATCGTCGGATTTCTAGACATAAAGTATTTAAAGGTTTAGCGGCGCGTGGCAAAACTTCCGTGGATTGGTTTTTTGGTTTCAAGCTTCACATTGTCGTCAACGAGCTGGGACAACTCTTAAATGTCACTCTCACTCCTGGTAACATTGATGACCGCCAACCAGTGCCTGATTTGCTAAGTGAATTGTTTGGCAAAATTTTTGGCGATCGCGGATATGTTTCTCAGAAACTAGCTGAT
>LWTK01000027.1 GCA_003326205.1 Nostoc sp. ATCC 43529 | reverse complement strand
GTCGCTGCAAAAAAAAACAGATTGAAACATTGTTGGCAAGCAACAGAGAGGAAATAGAAGCAGGAAGGCTGAGAGTAGTAYTAATAGATGAGTGTCATCTGCTGTGGGGAGACTTAACTGGTTATGTTTGGGGAAAAACTGACCAAGAAATAGCAGTTGGGTTCGTTAACGAACGAGATAAACAGACATACTACGGGGCAGTTGATTATCTCAATGGCAAGTTACTTCTTAAAGCTTACAACGCTGGTAATTCTGGTAATACAATTGATTATTTACGTTATTTATTAGACCAGTCTCCCAACCAASGATTACTTCTGTTTTGGGATGGTGCTTCTTACCATCGCTCACATCTGATTCAAAACTTTTTAGATGAAATCAATCAAGGTTTATCTCAAGAGCAATGGAAAATTCACTGTGTCCGCTTTGCTCCTCATTGTCCATCACAAAATCCTATAGAAGATATTTGGTTACAAGCAAAAACCTGGGTTAGACGTTTTTGTGCTTTAATTCCAACATTATCTCATTTAAAGTGGATGTTTGATTGGTTTATCCGAAACACTGCCTTTGATTTTCTGTCTCTCCAGATGTACGGAGTTTTTTCAGAACAGAA
>LWTK01000026.1 GCA_003326205.1 Nostoc sp. ATCC 43529 | reverse complement strand
CCTAATTTTAGTTCTTCCACCATCCACAGCAATGACAACTCGTTGAGCTTTGAGAACATTACTATTAGATAAGTTTGCCATCTCCAGGTTTAGTATCTTTGATTGACGAAGATTAATGCCAATTTTACCAAAAAGGTAAGTTAGGCGTTCAATTCGTTTTAAACTAACATTTATTCCCCAATCTTTTAGCGTCGAACGTGCTGCATCAAACGAACTGGCTATCGCACCATACTCAGCAATTGTTGACCAGACTAAAGGAGTAATACCTTCAGACATACCTAACCATTTTAAAAATGGACAAAATCCCTGATTTGGAGATTCATTTTTCTTCTTGTTGTTTTCTATTTTTGTTACCATGTATGGTAAAGAGAGAGGAAATAAAACATTACCAATTGTTAGTATTTGTCGCTTGGTATAACCGTGTTTTTGTGTTTTGGGATACTGCCACACTTGAGTTTGAATAACTGCTGTATGATGAGCCGAGTCAGCTTGAGAAAGATTATAAATAAATATTGCAATACATTGACCTGCTAAGATTAACGCAGCCTGTCTAATTTCTTCTTCTCTTTCTTTAACAATTTGTCCATTCCATTCATTGATATTTTTCAATTCTAAAA
>LWTK01000025.1 GCA_003326205.1 Nostoc sp. ATCC 43529 | reverse complement strand
ACTAAGGCGATGGAACCACTATATTCTGTGGTTGATTGATTGACAAACTTATCAATCAGCAATTGATTATTCACCCACAACCGCACACCATCATCACTTCTGGTGTAGAAGTTGTAAGTCTCGCTGTACTTAGCTTCTACCTGACCTGTCCAACGCGCCGAGAAGGTATCTGCACCAATGAGCGGATCTGGAGAACTACTACCCCACAAAAAGTTCACTGTACTATCTGTGCGAGTTAGCTTCAGGTTCGTAAAATCAGCATTGTCGAAGTATTCTGCTTTGAGTCCGTTGCCATTACCAAGAGGTGCACTCACCTGAGTGTAAAGTTGAGACTGAGGAATAATTTCTTTGGCTTGAGAGTTGCTTGACCAAGATAGTTGAGAAACGGCAGAGTAAGTATTGTCGAAGTACTCAAGTTTAATATCGTACTTTTGACCTGCAACTAAGGCGATGGAACCACTATATTCTGTGGTTGATTGATTGACAAACTTATCAATCAGCAATTGATTATTCACCCACAACCGCACACCATCATCACTTCTGGTGTAGAAGTTGTAAGTCTCGCTGTACTTAGCTTCTACCTGACCTGTCCAACGCGCCGAGAAGGTATCTGCACCAATGAGCG
>LWTK01000024.1 GCA_003326205.1 Nostoc sp. ATCC 43529 | reverse complement strand
GAAACATTTTCAAAGGTGATTCTACCAACGCAGGTGTCGAATGGAACAGCACCGGGGCGATCGCGAATTTCTACTTCTGCATCGACAACTTCATAGACTCGTTCAGCAGAAGCGGCTGATTGAGCGATCGCAGGTGCAGCAAATCCAATCAACAAAATTGGTTGGAGAATCAACGCCAAATAGGAGTTAAACGCCACCAGTTCGCCAATAGAAAATCTACGCCCAATTACCTGCGCTCCCCCATAGCCGAAAACTGCCAGTGTGACAAAGTTACTCAGCAAAAAGATAAAGGGGAAGGTATTATGGATGGCGCTAATGGTCTTCATGTTTGCCCTAACTAGACCATCATTTAGGGTTGTGTAACGCGACCTTTCGGCTGATTCCCGGACAAAGGCTTTCACTACCCGTATTCCTAACAAGTTCTCTTGCAATACGGCATTGAGGTCGCTTAATTGTTCTTGTACTTGGCGAAAAAGTTTGTTATTCCGACCGACAAATCTTGCCATCAACCATGCTGATATGGGCACTGCTGTTAGGGTAATCAGTGCTAGTTCCCAGTTCATCACCAGCAAAATTACTGCAATAGTTACCAGTGTGACAACTCCACCAATGACCTGAATTAAGCTAGT
>LWTK01000023.1 GCA_003326205.1 Nostoc sp. ATCC 43529 | reverse complement strand
TCCTGATTGGCGTATTCTGCTACTTAGGTCGTGAGTGGGAACTATCTTACCGCTTGGGAATGCGTCCTTGGATCTGCCTAGCGTTCTCTGCGCCAGTAGCAGCAGCAACCGCAGTATTCTTGATCTACCCCATCGGACAAGGTTCCTTCAGTGATGGTATGCCCTTGGGTATTTCCGGAACCTTCAACTTCATGATCGTGTTCCAAGCAGAACACAACATCCTGATGCACCCCTTCCACATGTTAGGTGTGGCTGGTGTATTCGGCGGAAGCTTGTTCTCYGCAATGCACGGTTCACTAGTTACTTCTTCCTTAGTTCGTGAGACCACCGAAAGCGAATCTCAAAACTACGGCTACAAATTCGGTCAAGAAGAAGAAACCTACAACATCGTTGCAGCACACGGTTACTTCGGTCGCTTGATCTTCCAATACGCTTCCTTCAACAACAGCCGTTCCTTGCACTTCTTCCTAGCTGCATGGCCTGTAATCGGCATCTGGTTCACCGCCTTGGGTGTAAGCACAATGGCGTTCAACCTGAACGGTTTCAACTTCAACCAGTCCATCATCGACTCTCAAGGTCGTGTAATCAACACCTGGGCTGACATCATCAACCGCGCTAACTTGGGTATGGAAGTAATGCACGAGCGTAACGC
>LWTK01000022.1 GCA_003326205.1 Nostoc sp. ATCC 43529 | reverse complement strand
TGATTCATTTTCGGAAATTTGCATTGCTGAGAGTGCTTTGATTTCAGCATCGCTCAATACAATTGAAATTGTTGTCTTAGTCATACTTTAACTCCCGTAAATATTTCAGTCTCAATTTCTCTTCTTAGCTACATTTATTTATCTTATATCTTGCACCTGGAAATAAGGATGTCAAATCCACAACTACGTGCAAGAGGAATCATCTGTTTAAGGTAAAGTAAAAAAGAAGACACAACAATTTGTGGAAAGATAAACTCAAGGGCAGTGTGTGCCGCTTGTCCCCAGTCAGGTAAATCTTTAGGGTTGGTAGATAAATAAGCCCAATGTGCCAAGATGAAGGTTAAGAAGGAAAGAACTAACCAACGGTAAATGCCTAACAGGGTTGCTTGACCAAAACGGTGAAGTCCAAAACGGTGCTTTGCGGTTTTGAACCAGCCCTCAATCTGCCATCGACGTTTACCCCACCAATTAATAGTGCTGGCTTTGAGTTGTCTTGTAGACAGAACAAAACGCTTTTCAAGCTTGCCGTCATGACGTTTGAGGTAGAACCAAGACACCCAAACAGGGAAATTGAAACCTTGCAAATGAACTTGTTGACCACGTTTATGCAAGCGTCTTAAACGTCGGCCATCAGTGAGTCGGCGACTCGACAGTAAACCA
>LWTK01000021.1 GCA_003326205.1 Nostoc sp. ATCC 43529 | reverse complement strand
TCGCCTTCGTGAAGGAGGAATCGCTAGTAATTGCAGGTCAGCATACTGCAGTGAATTCGTTCCCGGGCCTTGTACACACCGCCCGTCACACCATGGAAGCTGGCAACGCCCGAAGTCATTACTCCAACCCTCGGGGGGAGGATGCCTAAGGCAGTGCTGGTGACTGGGGTGAAGTCGTAACAAGGTAGCCGTACCGGAAGGTGTGGCTGGATCACCTCCTTTTTAGGGAGACCTACCCAACTTGAATATCGAGGACAGACGGTTAATAGATATCAAGATGGTCATTCCTAGGTCGGTCGAGATTGGTAAATAGCTTTCAAAGTATTAGTGGTTCAGTAAATATACAATTTAGTTAAAAACCCCGAAAAATTCAGCAACACGGCTGTTAGCCAGACTGCTGGGTTAATTATCCAGCCAGAACCTTGAAAACTGCATAGGAATGCGAAGCAGGCAGACACAGACATTAATTGTTGTCAGTGTATGCTTTAAAAGTGGTCAAGCTAATAAGAGCTGACGGTGGATACCTAGGCACACAGAGGCGAAGAAGGACGTGGTTACCGACGAAATGCTCCGGGGAGTTGGAAGCAAACTTAGAGCCGGAGATGTCCGAATGGGGCAACCCAGTATACTACCTGCTGAATATATAGGCAGGAAAGAGCCAACCCAG
>LWTK01000020.1 GCA_003326205.1 Nostoc sp. ATCC 43529 | reverse complement strand
GCAGCTGTCGCATCCGCTGAAGCTCAGTTAAAAGGCGTGCAAGTGCAGCTAGAAGATACAATTATTCGCGCTCCCTTTTCGGGAATTGTCACCCAAAAGTATGCGAACGTTGGTGCTTTTGTCACCCCCACAACTTCTGCTTCTACCAGCGCTTCAGCAACTTCCAGTTCAATTGTCGCCGTAGCACGCGGTTTAGAAATATTAGCTCAAGTTCCCGAAGCCGAGATTGGCAGAATCAAACCAGGACAGCAAGTGGAAATTGTCGCCGATGCTTATCCAGACCAAGTTTTTAAAGGACGCGTCCGCTTGATTGCTCCCGAAGCAGTAGTAGAACAAGGTGTGACATCCTTCCAAGTGCGCGTTGCTTTGGATACTGGCATAGATGAGCTGCGTTCTGGCTTAAATGTGGATCTGACTTTTTTAGGCGATCGCGTGAATAATGCCTTAGTATTACCAACAGTTTCCATCGTCACCGAAAAAGGTAGAACTGGCGTACTTGTACCAGATGCAGATAATAAACCTCAATTCCGGGAAGTCACAGTTGGCGCACAAATCAAAGACCAAACTCAGATTTTAGAGGGAGTAAAAGCAGGTGAGCGCGTATTTATTAACCCACCTAAAGACTACAAGTTCAAGGAGCGACAAGAGGGCTAAAGTGCTTGCTGTATAATCTTCATAGCTCTTAAACCTCGCTGATAATATGCCTGCTTATTGCGAATCAAACCGACCAGTTCCTCAACCCATGCTTGACACCCATTGTCCATTAAAGAATTATTTGTCAGTTTTAAAGAATTAGTGTCCAGTAACTCGATTTTTTGAGTCCTTTGGAATTAGAGCCATGCTCTAGTTCGGTAAATTCCAGTTTTAAATAATTAGTGTCACTTTTCACCCACAATAGTAAAATCATTAGAACTTACGCATTGACAGAAAATTGATACTATGCAGGCTTTACAAGGTAGAGAAAAAGTTAGATGTCCACCTCGTGGAATACAAAGAAAAGAAGCTTTTTGTAGAATACCGGCTCGCGAACTGGGTCAAGCAGATTGTTGGATTCTTAAATAAAAATTCTGGATTCCAAATCCGCGACGACAAGTTTTAGTCACTGGGGATTCAGGGTAACTGAAAGTTTTTGTAGCAGACTGAACAAAGCAAGTCTCTGCCTAAAAGTTTGAAGTTGGAGTACTTGCCGCATTTAAAACAAGAGCCTTCTAAGTGGATTGTTCCAACTTTAATTTTTGTTTTCATGTGGGGATTAACCGCCAGTTATACAAAAATTATCAGTAAAAGTCTGAAATGCTTAAGTGCAAGGACTTAATTGCAGGAATTAGGCTGTATCTGGCGCAAGTAACTCACTGGGGATTCACGTCACGCGCCATATTGATATAGTAATCATCAATTTTTTTGGTATTGGCACGACGGCGGGTAGTGGCGGGAGTTTCAGGAGTGGTATTCTGAAACGTTTGAATCGGCTCTTTATTTATACTTTGCTCCCGATCGGATTCCAAGAAATAATTAGAGCTAGTCAATCCGAACACCCTAGTAAAAAAGGCAAAGAAATTTTTGACAAAATTCAACAAAGGTTTGAAAACAACAGACAAAAAACCTTCCAAACGAAGGAAGAAATTGCGAATAATTTGAGTTAAGGGAAGCATAGTACCATCCTCTATGATTGCCTATTATTATTGTGACTTAATTCCCAAGCCCAAATGAAATTCCTGTTATTGCAATTCTAAATAAGCCTGAAACAAAACTTATTGCCTCTTGCCTTTTCCCTATACTTAGAAACATTGGTTTTTGAGTTTACCAATCAGAGAATTCAGGTTGATTTGACTAGGCCAGCCTTGGGGAAGATTTGCTGAATTATATCCCCTATCTCTCAAATCCTGGATAAATTGGTTACGGATGTAGGTTGTATCAAAGTTACCCAAACCATTAAAATAAACATCTGTCAAGATTAAGAAGACTTTGAGAAGCAAGCTTAATAATTTAACGTGAATTCAATGTATAGGATTTTGACCTCACCCCCAGCCCCTCTCCTAATAGGAGAGGGTAGCAAAAAGCCTAATTTTTCGTTACTCCTCCCTCTCCTGGTAGGAGAGGGAGGCTGGGTGGGTGAGGTCTGCCGAATTCACGTTAATTTAAATAAAACTAACAAGCTATAGTACTTTTATTTTTTAATCATTTTACATTCTGATTCATGATTCCGGAATTATTATCTTACCTTTTTATTTTTGGCTAATTTGGTAAGGTAAAATAACGCTGACAATAGTTTGTTGTTCGGGAATACTATTGATTATCAATTCCCCACCATATAATTTGATTATATGCTGAACAATACTCAGCCCCAGTCCAGAGCCTTGTTGTTCATGTAACTTGCGATTAAATTGAATAAATGCTCCAATTCTTTCAATTTCTTGAATTGTCATTCCTTTGCCATTATCAACTAAATGTAAACTAAATTTATTACGATAAATATTGCTAATAACTCTCACTTTGCTACCAGGTAAAGAAAATTTAAAAGCATTGTCTATCAATTCTTCAATGACAATACTCAATTTATCTTCTGGCATTTGCACAATTGATTCTGTAAGTTCTAGAGTTAGATCTTTGGTTCGAGAAAATTCTTTAGCTCTTTGAAGACAAACATCACTAATAACTGTTTTAGTAACACATCGTTCTGAAGTTTCTTGAAGTTCTCGAATTTTTTCGCTATCTCGTGTGATTAGTTCTAAATTAGAGTAGAGTAAAAAGCGTTGAGTTAATCGATTTAGTCGGTTAGCTGAGGTATAAATTAACTCTGCAATTTCGATTTCTTCAGATTCACGCATCATGCTACAATTGTCAACTAACAATTGTGACATTCCAAGAATCCCGTTTAAAGGAGTATTGAGTTCATGAGGCAATGAATGAGCAATATTGATTCTGAGTTCATCTAGCTTAGCTTGAGATTGACGTTGAACTACAGATTGTTTATGCAGACGAGTAGCGATCGCTTTTAATAATTCTTCCGTTGTAAATGGTTTTGTTAAATAATCATCGGCTCCAATTTCCATACCCTGACGAAAATCTGAACGTTCAGCTTTAGCTGTGACAAATATCAAAGGAATATTCATTGTTGCTTCATTTTTACGCAGAGCAGCCAGTACACTATAGCCGTCTAACTCTGGCATCATGATGTCGCAGATAATCAAATCAGGTAATTTTGTTTTAGCAATTTCTAATCCAATTTTACCATTTGGAGCTATCAAAGTTTTAAAGTCAGAAAGTTGTAATATCTCTTCAATATTTTCCCGAATTTGTTCTTCATCTTCTATGATTAAAATGGTGTTCATCTAATATAATATTTCAATCCTATTTATATTCAAAATTGGTAATTATCTCATAGTTTAATACTGCAAAATGCTTCTTTTACTTTACGCGCTAAAGCCTCAAACCTAGATCCCCCCTAGTCCCCCAAGGATCGGGGGTTGGGGGATCTGAGTGTGTAAGTCCTGAATCTGTTGAATATTTGAGCAAACTTGGATTTCGTCTTCAACTACTAATATTTTTTTATTCATACTTTTACTTAAATACTCATTTTGTTGATGGAGTTCTGATAGTTTATTTTTCCCAAAATTATTTATCGATAACATATTAGATTTCCCTATAGCAATTTTGTGTAAACTTGCAGTGAATAATTCTTATATCCGAATTTCTGACTCAACACGACTGTTCCTCCCCCCTGCCCTAAATGCGTTCGCGTGGCGTCCCGCAAGGATGGAATATTTATTTTAGTTGGAAGTCCCTAACTGAAGGTATCTTTAGCAATGCCGGTGATGCGATACACTTCTCCCTCGTCATTTTTGATGGGGAAGGCACGGCTACGAATCCAACGTATCCCTCCATCTGGCCAAATAATTCGGTATTCTTCATCATATTCGCCCTCAGTTCGTTTTGGCGTATCCATAATGAACCGCTGGCGATCGCTTGGATGAATCGTTTCTAAAAATGTATCAGATGATGTATAAACTTCTTCTGTAGAACGTCCCCAAATTTCTTCAAAAGCAGGACTTACATAGATAATTTGGCGAATATTTCTTCTAATATCAGTTATCCAAAATGTACTTTTAATATTTTCTGTAAATAAGCGAAATTTCTGTTCGCTTTCTTTGAGTGCAGCTTCAGCTTGTTTATATAAAGAATAAAGGCGTCAGTCGTCAGAATACAGGAAAGGTATTCTGTATGACTGGCGGATGAATAACTGGGTTTAAGTCCCCAGCAAATTTTTAATTTGGTGGTTTACAATTAGCACAAAGTTCTGTACCCTGCGGGATGCCGCAGGGTATAGAACTTTGTAAGTAATAGAGTGGCGGGTCTAAATCCCCCACTAAAAAGATTGCTGAATTCTGTTTTAATCTGATAAGAGTTTTATAGTTAATTTTATACTTTTTTATTCATTTATTTCAGTAATTACCGATTTTTATCAAATCTCCCGCAGCACTTGGCGAATAACATCTGATGGCACTTCATCAGTAATTGCCACTACACCAATTTGCGTTGGCAAAATAAACCGGACTTTCCCGTCTTTGACTTTTTTATCTAACTGCAATGCTTCAATAAGTGCTTCAATATCCACCCCAACTGGTAACTGAGTTGGTAAACCTGCTTTTTGAATTAAAGCATTTTGACGTTCACTGTCTTCCTTTTGCCACATTCCTAGTTCCACAGCAATTTTTCCAGCCGCTACCATACCGATCGCCACTGCTTCACCGTGATTCACTAGCCGATAACCAGTCAAACTTTCCACTGCATGACCGATGGTATGTCCATAGTTGAGAATCGCCCTTAATCCACCTTCTTTTTCATCTTTGCTAACAACATCAGCTTTTGCTTGACAAGAGCGCGTTAATATGCTGCTTATCAATTCAGGTTTTACATAGCGGAGTTGGTCGAGGCGTTTACTGGCTTCCAACTCGGCAAATAATTCGGCATCCCAAATCACGCCGTACTTTATCACTTCTGCCATCCCTGCCCGAAACTCGCGCATCGGGAGAGTTTTCAACACTTCTGGGTCAATCAAAACCAAGCGTGGTTGATGGAATGCCCCAATTAAGTTTTTACCGTGGGGATGATTGACGCCAGTTTTGCCCCCAATTGCCGAATCTACCATTGCCAACAGAGAGGTAGGCACTTGCACGACATTAATGCCCCGCAGCCAAGTTGCAGCAGCAAAACCAGTCATATCACCAATTACGCCTCCTCCCAAAGCCACCATAGTAGAAGAACGTTCTAGGCGGTTTTCCAAAGCGACATCGTAGAGTTTTTGGATGGAATTGAGGGTTTTATAGCGTTCCCCAGGTGGTAGGGTGCAGCTAGCAACATCAAAGCCAGCAGATGTCAGCGATGCAATGGCTTTTTCCCCAAAATGCTTAAAAATCGTTGGATTAGAAACCAGCAGTACCTTCTTACCTAGCTTCAGATTGGCCATATCTTGGCCGAGTCGATCTAGGCTTGAAGGCGCGATCGCAATCTCATAAGACTGCCCTGGTAAATTCACATTAATTACAGAAGTCATTGCCCAACCCCAAACAAGCGCCCGTGGGGTGTATTCTATCGCAATCTGGGGAAAGGGCATAGGGCAGGGGGCAGGGGGGCAAAGGGTAAGGGGCAAGGGGCAAGGGGCAAACCAAAGATCCCTCCTTTTCCCTTTCACCTTTTCCCTTTTCCCTACCCGAAGGGTTTTGCCGTATGCCCAATATCCAACATCTAATGATTCAATAGATTTAGGAAGTATTGTGGAGAAAAATAAATGTTTGCGATTGTAGCTTACATCGGCTTTTTGGGTTTATTCTTTGGTATAGCTCTTGGTCTGTTTTTCGGTCTGCGGACTGCCAAGATAATTTAATCGAGAGACACATTTAACCTGTCAACCCATGAATTTTGAAGGACGGGTACTTTGCCTGTCCTTCAATGGACAACAAGTTGCACTTAAAAATACCATGAGCATCTAAAGTTCTTTTTAAGGCAATACTTTCAGGCGGGTGGTGGAACTATCGCCAAATCTATTACTTTGTTGTCCCGCTACAACACTCACCAATACCATCGCTCCTCCAAGCAGTTGAATTGGCGTTAGGCTTTGATGCAAGACAACATATCCCATCAGTGTTGCAACCACAGGACTCATCAATCCCAAGCAAGAAACAGCTGTTGCTTTTAATCGCTCGATTCCGCGAAACCAAAGCATATAAGCTAACCCAGTTCCCACTAAGCCCAAATAGATAAATCCCAATAAGTTTGTCCAACTTAGTTCAGTCAAAGGTTTTTCAACAACTAAGGCAATAGGTAAAAGAATCATCCCACCGATGGCCAATTGCCATGCTGTAAACACTAGCAGCGAGACTGGACGTTTCCAGCGTTTGGTTAATGTTGTTCCCAATCCCATTGTTACTGCTCCAGCGATCGCAGCGGCAATTCCAATCCAATCCAAACGAGCCGCCGGACTCAGAACCAATAAACCAACGCCAATAAATCCGACAATGGCTGCCATAATTGAGCGTTTTGATGGTTGTTCGCCCAGTAATAGCCAAGAAAATATCACTACTAACAACGGTTGAATTGCTCCCGCTGTTGCTGCTACTCCTCCGGGAAGACGATAGGCTGCTACAAACAGCAAGGCTTGGAAAATACCAATATTCAACCCTCCCAGCACCAAAATTCGCCACCACCAAATACCCTTGGGAAGTTCTCGCAAACTTGCGGTTAACAAAATACCAATGGGTAGCGATCGCAACGCTGCAACTAATAACGGGTGATTCGGTGGCAAAAGTTCCGTTGCCACTATGTACGTAGTTCCCCAAGTTGCTGGTGCTAAGGCTGTCAACCAAATATCTAACTTTCCAGTAGTCTTTCTTTTCATAAATTTATCTCGATATCAAGTATCTTGATATCGAGATTTTAGCATTTATCTTGATGTTAAGATATTTGAGTTCGAGAGACCTGGATAAGCAATCACCACAATGACTTTGGATGCAGTCGATAGGATTTTGGGGCAATGGCAACGCGAGCGCCCGGATTTGGACGTTTCGCCAATGGGAGTGATTGGGCGTATGGGAAAGCTAGCTAAGCATTTTGAACATGCAATCCAAGACACGTTTTCTCAGTTTGGACTCAATGTTGGGGAATTTGATGTGTTAGCCACCTTACGTCGCTCTGGCGAACCTTACCAGCTTTCACCAACGGCATTGTTTAACACTTTAATGGTTTCATCGGGCACAATGACCCATCGCATTGACCAACTAGAGAAAGCTGGCTTGGTAAAACGAATTCCCGATCCGAGCGATCGGCGTGGCACTTTAATTACATTGACACCAGAAGGTTTCAACTTAATTGAGAAAGCCGTAGAAGCTCATGTTGCCAATGAGCATCGCATCCTCAGTGTTTTGCCGCAATCAGAGCAGGAGTTACTTGTTGTGTTGTTAAGAAAGCTCTTGACATCATTTGAGGATTCGCGTTGATGGGGCATTGGGCATTGGGCATGGGGCATGGGGCATTGGGCATTGGGCATTGGGCATGGGGCATGGGGCATTGGGCATGGGAAAGGTGGGGTGGTAGGGTGAAAATCTCTCCCCATCTCCTCATGTCCCCCTGCCTCCTGCCCCCTGCCCCTCTTATTCATCCCACTACAGCTTCCCTTATAACTTTCTCCTCTCTTTGGGAAGGCGGACGCATTTGTAAACCGAGTAAATTCAGCATTTGGCGATCGCTATCATAATCTGGACAAGGGGTGGTCACGGTCAACATTTTGTTGTCGTCGCTAGAAAAGATAGAATTGGCTCCTGCCATAAAGCACAAAGCTTGTTCGACTTGAGAAAGTCTCGCCCTACCAGCACTCAGACGCACATCGGAATTTGGCATGACAATTCTGGCTGTGGCAATCATCCGCACGATATCCCAAATGGGGACATCAGGCTGATTTTCTAGGGGTGTGCCTGGTACTTGAGAAAGAATATTAATTGGTACAGATTCTGGATGCGGTTGTAAGCTTGCTAGAGTTTGCAACATAGCAATACGGTCATCCACAGTTTCGCCCAAACCCAGGATACCGCCGGAACATACAGTGACGTTTGTTTGACGAACATTCTCAATTGTATTGAGGCGATCGCCATAAGTTCTTGTGGTAATAATTGTGCTGTAATATTCTTCGGAGGTATCCAAGTTATGGTTATAGGCGTAAAGTCCCGCTTCTTCTAATCGCTTGGCTTGATTTGGTGTCAACATTCCCAGAGTGCAGCATACTTCCAAACCCATTGCCGTCACATCCTTAACCATATCCAGGACTTCCTCAAATTGTGAGTTATCCCGCACTTGACGCCAAGCAGCACCCATGCAGATGCGACTAACACCAGTTTCTTTTGCTTTTTGGGCAATATTAACTACCGTTTCCTTTTCTAGGAGTGCTTGCGGCTTTACCTCTGTTTGATAGCGCGAAGATTGGGCACAGTAGCTACAATCTTCTGGGCAACCTCCGGTTTTAATAGATATGAGCTTACAAACTTGGATTTTTGTTGGGTCATGATATTGGCGATGCACGCTAGCAGCTTGATAAATCAGCTCTAGCAAAGGCGTGTTATATATCGCCCTAATCTCTAATTCCTGCCAATCGTAGCGTATTCCCACCGTCACTATCCTTCCTGTAGACTAGGTTT
Source organism: Nostoc sp. ATCC 43529 (assembly GCA_003326205.1). Taxonomy (GTDB): domain Bacteria; phylum Cyanobacteriota; class Cyanobacteriia; order Cyanobacteriales; family Nostocaceae; genus Nostoc. The sequence goes on along the minus strand of LWTK01000020.1, from coordinate 281,938 downwards.
ATCAAGGCTGTCTTTTGGTTAAATTTCCTCTGGTACAGGGTTTGGGCAAAGGGATATTGAAGTTATTAATCACCCATTAGCTCTCAATCCTTGCGCCTAGATATTTAGACATCAGCTTATCAATATTTTGGTTGATTGGCAGATTCTATTTTTTGAAGGGAGGTGGGGAGATGGGGAGATGGGGAGATGGGGAGACGGGGAGACGCGGGGACGCGGGGAAAAAATAATGACAAATGACAAATGACCAATGACCAATGACCAATGACCAATGACCAATGACCAATGACTAATGACTAATGACAAATGACAAATGACAATGAAATTAGAATTGCCATTAATTAGAAGCGATCGCTTGTTATTGCGATCGCCGGTTCAAGAGGATATACCCCAAATTATTAAATACTTTACTGATAACAAAACTTATTTGACTCCATTCTACCCTCTTTGGGCTGATGGTTTTTTCACTGAAGAATATTGGCAGTATCAAATAGAGAACAATTTTTTGGAATTTGTCAATGGTCAGTCTTTAAAGCTATTTATTTTTACTAAAAAAAATCCAACTGTAATTATTGGAACTATCAATTTTAGTAATTTTGTTCGCGGAGTTGCTCATTTTTGTTACGTGGGATATAGCCTCGCCGAAACAAAGCAAGGCAAAGGATATATGACAGAAGGGTTACAAGCAGCGACTCAATATGTCTTTCAAGAATTAAATCTTCACCGCATCATGGCTAATTATATGCCTCACAATCGACGTAGTGGCAATGTTCTCAAAAGGCTCGGTTTTGTCATTGAAGGATATGCTAGAGACTATTTATTAATCAATGGGCAGTGGGAAGATCATATTTTGACAAGTTTGACCAATCCTAATTGGCAAGTACCCAAATCTTAAAATAATTCGTAATTGAGAATATGTCGATGCTAATGCTGAAGCCAGAGGTAGTATTAAGAGAAAGAATGAATTAAGTTTTCTTTGTAATGACTCTGGCCCAAACCCCAAACAACAAAAATTCTAGCAATCCTTTTCTCTCCCTTAACTACGACAGCGCCTTGGAATCTTTAGGCGATGACTACTATGATGAGGTTGCAGCAGAAGAATTTCCCCAACACATCTTGCGTTGGCGTAATAATGGACTGTTACCGCGTTTAGGTCTCGATCCCCAAGTAGTTAAAGATGAGGATTTCATCACAGCTTTTGGCAAATTCGAGGGGCGCAAACCCTTTTTGGCAATGCGTTACCACGGCTATCAATTTGGTGAATATAACCCATTATTGGGTGATGGCAGAGGCTTTCTCTACGGACAAGTACGCGGTACTGATGGGCAATTATACGATTTTGGCACGAAAGGTTCTGGAAGAACGCCTTACTCCCGTGGTGGCGATGGTTTACTGACGCTTAAGGGTGGAGTGCGGGAAGTTCTGGCTGCGGAAGCACTGCACCACCTGGGTGTGCGGACTTCGCGGTGTCTCAGCATGATTGAAACAGGTTTATCACTGTGGCGGGGGGATGAACCTTCACCGACTCGTTCGTCTGTAATGGTGAGGATGAGTAATTCTCATATTCGCTTTGGTAATTTTGAGCGCTTACACTATTTGCAACGTCCAGATTTAACTCACAAGCTATTAGACCACGTAATTAAGGAATATTATCAAGACTTGGACGCCCAAGAAAATAAATATGCCTTATTTTACGCCGAATTAGTTAAAAGAGTTGCAGAATTAGCAGCGCAGTGGATGGCTGCTGGTTTTTGCCATGCAGTTCTTAATACTGACAATATGTCAATTACCGGAGAGAGTTTTGATTATGGGCCTTATGCATTTATTCCTCACTATAATCCATACTTTATCGCGGCATATTTTGACTATTATGGACGCTATTGTTACATTCATCAGCCAAGCGTTTGCCAGTTAAATTTAGAAATGCTCCAGGAACCTTTCAAGGCGATTATTGATAAAGACGATTTAAAGTTTGGATTAGCAAAGTTTGATGAGTATTATCAAGCAGAATACAGTTCTTTAATGCTGAAAAAGTTGGGGTTTGTAGAGTTGCCACATCCACAGGCAAAAGAGCTTTTGAATTTAACGATTGAATTTTTGACCAATAGCAAAGTTGGTTATCACGAATTTTTTTATGAGATGGCTCGTACCTTTTCGCCTAAATGGCGAGATGAACCAGGCTTTGTGATGAATAGTTCTGATATTGTCCCAGTACCCGGAGCATCAGGAATTTTTGATGATTGGTGTATATTATACCATAAAATATTGAATGATTTAGATAGCGATCGCCTACCCGTAATCGCCCAGACTCTAGCTTTTCATAATCCCAAAACAGCATTGTTAAGACCCGTGATTGAATCCATTTGGGAACCAATTGTTCAAGAAGATAATTGGCAACCTTTTTATGATTTAGTTAAACAAATTCAATCTCGACAATAGTTAAATCACAGTTATTTTCTTCATAGCTAGATAACTGTTTCGACAGCGCTAATAATCTCATCAGAGACGTTGCAATGCAACGTCTCTACAAATAATTATGAACTAAATTGTATAGATAACGTGAATTCGACAAGACAAACCCACCCAGCCTCCCTTTCCTAGTAGGAGAGGGAGGAGTAACGAAAAATTAGTCTTTTTGCTCCCCTCTCCTTCAAGGAGAGGGGCTGGGGGTGAGGTCAAAATCCTGTACATCAAATTCACGTTATAGATAAATTAAGGCAAGTAACGCAGATTTATCTGTCTGATGATTTATTTCAGAACGTTTTCCGTAGCTTAACTAAATTCTTGGCCATAAAATTGGGCATAGCGACCCTTTATGGCTAATAATTCTTCATGAGTTCCTGATTCGATAATTTTTCCTTGTTCGAGAACTAAAATACGATCGCACCTTTTAACTGTTGAGAAACGATGGGCAATAATAAACACAGTCCGGTTTTCCATCAGCCTTTCTAAGGCTTCCTGCACCAAAGCTTCTGACTCGGAATCTAATGCAGATGTGGGTTCATGGAGAATCAAAATTTGCGGGTTGAGGTGAACAGCACGAGCGATGGCAATTCTTTGTCTTTGCCCTAGTGATAAATTTACCCCATCTTTGCCCACCCAAGTACGATAACCTTCTGGTAATTCGCTAATAAATTCATGAATGTTAGCAATTTTGGCTGCTGCTGTTACTTCTTGCATATCAAAAAAGTCTTGCCCGAAAGCGATATTCTGGGCAATTGTTCCAGAAAAAATGATGGTTTGTTGGGGAACAATGCCAATTTTTCGCCGCAGACTATGTAACTTGATATCCCGAATATCAATACCGTCAATTAAGATTTGACCAACTTGGGGATCGTAAAAACGGGGCAAGAGATTTACAAATGTCGTTTTACTAGCAGCAGAAGTACTCACAATGGCGATCGCTTCACCTGGCGATACCAAAAAACTGATATCCTTTAATACACGTTCGCCTGGTTGATAGCCAAAAGAAACATGACGATATTCTACTTGCCCTTTGACTGGAGGTAAAGCGATCGCATTTGGCTTTTCCATCGCTGTTGGTTGAATTGCCATCAACTCAAAAACCCGGTCAATAGATGCTTGAAACTGCTGAAATTTATTGTAGTTTTTAGTAATTTGACTGATGGGATCGATTAACAGTGCCCCAGCTGCTAGATAACTAAAAAAATTAGCTATTGTCAAATTGTCTTGGGAAATTTGCCACGCCCCCACTATCAATAAAGATAAGACAATTGAGGTTTCTAAAAATCCCACAATGGGAATTTTCATTGCTTTTAAGCGTTGGGCTGAATATTTTGCTTTTAGACTGCGTTCTGCTTCCGAACCAAAACGGGCAATTTCGTAATTTTCTGCCGCAAAAGCTTGTACCAAACGGATACCGTTAAAAACTTCCGAGATAATAGCAGATAAACCCGACACCCGATTGTGACTTTTGACAGAATAATTGCCTAAGTGTTTGCCAAACCAGCTGATAAAAATAGCAATTAGTGGTGCAACTATCACCGCTACTAGTGTCAATTGCCAATTCAAATAAATCATGTAAATCGGAATTGCCACCAACTGCAAAATCCAGGGAATAAACTCGTGAAATATTTTATTTACCAGTTCACCAACTCGGTCAACATCATCAGTGAGGCGGTAAGATAAATCACCTGCTTTTGTCGTTTCAAAATAGCTGAGATTTAGCTTCTGAAGATGTGAGTATAATTGTTGACGGAGATGAAAAGCAACTTTTAAAGCAGCTTTCGCCATGTACATATCTTGTATAGACTGGAACAAGGATCTCACAAGAAAGATTAAGGCACAAATTCCAGTTATTTGGACGATCGCTACTACGTTACCTTGTCCGAAGGGAATTGCCAATTTCCCGGCAAGATTGATTAACACTAATGTCGCCAGAACATATCCGAAAATGCCAATAAATCCCTTAGTGATGGTTCGCCACTGGGGTCGGATATAAGGTAGCAGTAGCCAATAATTATAACGCTTTTTCAAACTCTAACGTCCAGAAGAATAGGGCATTGGGCAAACAGGAAGTGTTGACTGTTGACTGGTGAGTGAGGAGTTATTATTCTCCCCATCTATTCTTGTTCGACTTCCCAGGGAAACAGCCAAGGCAATGGTGATACATTTATAGGGTAATTGACAATCCACTGCACCAATTGAAAAATTAATAAATATCACATTGACAGTGAGTTACTTTCAGAATCTAAAATTGTTAAACTCTAATATAACTGGCAGAAACGGTACGGTAAGTATATATATGGAACCATCGCCCACATTACATTTTGCAAGTCTTTGTAGGCAACCCTCTCGGTAATGATTTGTAACCCTAATGCGATAAAATACGAACTAAATACAGCTAAAACAGTGCGTAGACGTAGCCCGTCGTAGACATCGCTCCACCATACACCCCACAATAACATTACTAATAATGGCGCTAGTATTCCTAATACTTGCACCGAGCCAAAGAAAATTTTATACCAGATGGTAAACGGTAAAGCCAAAGTGTAGATTTTGGTGTTTTTCCAGTACCAGTTTATAACGACAATAAAAAGTTTAGCAATTACGAAAAAAATTGGGTTTTTTAGAAATAGATAGAGATTAATGTTTAAGGAAACCATAAAATCTTGCCACTAGTCTAAAAACCCAAACTACTTTATAATTTAATTGTGATTTCTAACTTCTAACTCCTGACCGAATAATTATTAATTCATCATTCATAATTCATAATTATAGCAATTTGCAGTTGAATAGACTACAGTAGGGGCGCTAAGCTTGGCGCCCCTACAATGATTTGATTTTCATAGGTGTATTCCATTCAATTGAAAACCGCTATAAATGGCTTGATGTCCCCACTAAATTTTTAATGAGCGTGCAAAACAATTAGTGTACGGGGTAATGCGCCCACTAATTGCAATTATGAATTATTAATTATCAATTATGAATTATGTTGACTCTTGAATTTTTCTTTAACGACCCAGCCAACCTTTGATGATATCAAGTAGACTGGAACCACCCCAAATCAATGCTAACAGAATTGAAGTAGTTAAAATTGCCCCCATCAAACACATAACTAAACCACCGAGGCTAATAGCACCATCATCTTCTGTTAAGCCAAAACTAGTGACGAAAATTCCCATTGCTGGTAGGGTATTAGTTCCGGGAATTGGAATCATCATCGAAATTGCCATTAAAGCGATCGCACTACCAATGGTGACTCTACCAGGTAAAGTAGTACAAATATAGCTCAAACGAGGACGAGCGATCGCTTCAATCCTTTTTAACCAAGGAATCCCTGCTTTCAAAAAACCCTGAACTGTTTCTAGTTTGATGGCATGATTCATCATTTTCTTAGGTAGCCAGGGTGTTTTAGCACCAGCAATCAGCTGTATCGCGAGTAAAAAAATTAAAATCCCAAAAGGAGTCGAGTATCCTGGTGCTGGAACTGGTAATGCCGAAGGTAAAGACAAAATAACTAGCAAAAATCCAAAAATTCTTTCTTTTGCTAATAGGAGGATATCTGCCAAAGTTACAGTTGCAGGTCGTTCTTCTTCAAAAAAATAGCGTTGCAATTCGTTAGATAGTTTAGCCATGATTCACCGAAAATTAATCCTAAATTTCTCAGCTTTGAATACATATATCCAGAACATCTTAACGTTGTGCAATTTTATTGAATAAAAAGTAATATTAAATTTATGTAAAGTTCTTTTGTTATTTTTAAAGTCAATATCACCTCAGGGGTGCAAAATGCAAAGATATCTGAAAGTACTAAGATTATTTTGGAGCGCAGCGATCGCATCCGAGTTAGAGTATCGCATCAATTTTGTCATAGCTACCCTCAGCAGCGTGGGAAATCTTGTCGGTAACCTCTTTGGACTGTTCCTGTTTTACCGCACTGGCTACACTTTTGCTGGCTGGTCATGGGAAGCAGCTTTAGTAGTTCTAGGAATTTTTACTTTATTGCAAGGGTTTTCCGCTACTTTTCTCGCGCCGAACTTAAATCGCATTGTCCACCATGTGCAAGAAGGCACTCTTGACTTTATATTATTGAAACCTATTCGCAGTCAATTTTGGCTTTCCACCCACACAATTTCACCTTGGGGAGTACCAGATTTAATTTTTGGGTGCATCATCATTGGCTACGCAGGTCAACGCCTGAGTATAGGAATAGATAAATATTTACTCAGTGTAGTGCCGTTGTCGTTGGGCTTGGTAATTCTATATAGCTTGTGGTTTATACTTGGGTCAATGACTATTTGGTTCGTGAAAATATACAATGTTACTGAAGTATTGCGTAGTTTATTAGAAGCAGGAAAATATCCAATCACAGCTTTTCCTACTGTTTACCGCTTTTTCTTCACCTTTGTAGTACCAGTCAGTTTTTTAACAACAATACCAGCCCAAGCGATGCTAGGTCGAGGTGAAATAACCTGGTTGATAGGTGCAGGAGGATTGGCACTGGTATTATTTTTTGTTTCTACTTGGTTTTGGCGGTTTGCGTTGCGGTTTTATACGAGTGCTTCGAGTTAAGTAACATGGTGCAAAAAAAACCAAAATATATAACGAAAAGTAAAGTTGCTTGAAAAGCTTTTTCCTCCAGCCTCCAGCCTCCAGCCTCCAGCCTCCAGCCTCCAGCCTTCTGCCTCCAGCCTTCTTTATTCTCAATTAAAGCCAACTCCTCCCATCCAACTACCAATTTCATCGCGGTTAGTATGTGCAATTGGCTTGAGAGGAGAAACTTGTCCTTTATAGATTGCACCAATGCGATCGCACAATGCAAACAATTCATCCAAATCCTCAGAAATTACTAGCACTGCTGCACTCGTATCTCGCATTTCAATCAATGCTTCATGAATTTTAGCAGTGGCGATCGCATCTGTGCCCCAACTTGGATGCGCTGCAATCAATACTGCTGGATTTTGGGATATCTCCCGCCCCATGATAAACTTTTGCAAGTTACCCCCCGATAAATTCGCAGCAACGGAATTTACGCCTGGTGGATTGACATTGAAAGCATCACAAATTCGTTGAGTCCAGGTTTTTAACTTGCCAAAGCGAATCATCCCCCGACGTAATAACCCTTGCCCGTGGGCTGTCAACAAAGCATTTTCTAGTAAACTTAAACTCGGCACTACACTTTTTTCTAAACGTTCTTCTGGAACATATCCCAATCCCAAACGGCGACGTTGAGTAACATTACTTTTGCCTATGGGCATTTCACCTAGCATAATCATTTCTGCCTGAGGAGAGATGATTTCACCACTCAAAGCTGATAGTAATTGTGTCTGTCCGTTCCCTGCTACTCCGGCAATACCAACGATTTCACCAGTGTGAATTTCCAGATTAATGTTGTGCAAGGTTGTACCGTAAGGATTTTGGGGTTTAAGATGTAAATCCTTAACTAGCAAGCAAACTGGCCCTGGTGGTTGCTGTTTGCGTTTTTTACTATCTATTAAATGGACATCAGAAGATGAGGCAGAAAATAATTCTTCTTTCTCGCTATCTTCCGAGTCTCCAGCCTTTTGCATATCAGCACCAATCATCATCCTGACTAGATTCGCTGGTGTTTCTGCTTTGGGGTTACAATTGGCAACGACTTGGCCTTGACGCAGGACTGTCGCATGGCTGCACAGAGATTGCACCTCTAATAACTTGTGACTGCTGAATAAAATACTGCAACCATCAGAGGCGATTTGCCTTAAAGTAGCGAAGAGTTTTTCTGTTTCTTGAGGAGTGAGAACCGCTGTTGGTTCATCCAAAATCAGCAATTTTGCACGGTGGTATAAACACCGGAGAATTTCTAGGCGCTGTTTTTCACCAACACAAAGAGTATGAACAGGGCGATCGCAGTCTATATTTAGTTCGTATACTGCTGAGAGAGTGATAATTCTTTTAGCTACTCGCGATAAATCCCATTTTTCACTACGAGGCAGCGTCAGAGCAATATTTTCTGTAACCGTCAGCGTTTCAAATAAATTAAAGTGCTGAAATACCATTCCAATTAACAGAGATATCGCTGATTCTGGACTATTAATATTAACCTGTCGCCCTTCCCAAAAAATTTCGCCAGCATCGGGACGCACTAACCCATAGATAATTTTCATTAAAGTACTCTTACCTGCACCATTTTCCCCCAAAAGCCCACGAATTTCTCCCGGCTGAATTGCTAAGTTTACCTGATGATTTGCCACACAACCAGAATAGGATTTACTAATATTTCTAACTTCTAACCGAAAAACAGACTTATTCATTTGTGATTCCCTATACCATTTGTCGAGCCATTAACTGAGAAAACAATCCGTTCATCGCTACCAACTGATCGAAAGTTCCCTGTTGTACAACCCGGCCTGTTTGCAGTACATAGATTCGGTGAGCGTTACGGATAGTGCTAAGTCGGTGAGCGATCGCTATTCTGGTAACCTGTAATTTATCTAAACTTTCACTCACAATGGCTTGGGTTTTATTATCCAAGGCACTAGTAGCTTCATCAAAAAATAAAATCCGGGGTTTTAACGCCAAAGCACGAGCAATCAACAATCTTTGGCGTTGTCCTCCGGAAAGATTAGTACCCCCTTCAGTGATTACAGTATGCATTTGCATAGGCATGGCGGTGATATCGTCAGCAAACCCAGACATCCGCGCCGCTTCCCAAGCTTCATCTAAAGTCATTTGTGCGCCACCTGCAATATTCTCAAAAATGGAAGTGGAACTGAGCTTACCGTTTTGTAAAACCACACCCAATTGTCGGCGTACTGCATCCACATCCAAACCTGACAAATCTTGACCATCGTAGTAAATACTACCCGATCGCGGTGTCTCAAATCCCAGTAGTAATCGCAGTAATGTTGATTTACCACTGCCAGAAGCACCCACCAAAGCAATAAATTCTCCGGGTTCCGCAGAGATATTTATATCATCCAACGTTAAAAGCCCATCATGACGATAAGAGAATGTTACATGGTCTACAGTAATTTTACCAATAAGTCTACCAGGATCGGCTTTGGACAGGTCTACCTCTGGGATGGTTGCCAAAATTGGCTGTGTGCGTTCCCATTGGGGAATGACTTGCAAAATTTCTGTAACTGTATTGCTCAGGTTGGTGGCACCTCTGGTAAAGTTGCCAAAAGCTGTGTTGAAAGCCAGAAAAGTGCCAAGAGATAATTCGATTTTTTCTGAAGTTTGAGGAGCTTCCAGCAGTTTAATTGTGAACCAGAAGAGTATTCCAGAACTGAGTATAGGCATGAGTGTATTGAACAGGACAACGGCATCTTCCACACGTTGCGTACTCAGTTCCAACTTGATTTGGCGAGTGTAGTCTTTACTCCAAGCAGCAAAAGCGCCTTCTTGTGCCCCGGCAATATGCAGTTTAGAAATACCATTGATTAACTGCACTGTCTGTCCAAAAATCCGACCCCGGATTTCCAGGAGTGGACGCACCTTAGACACCAGCAGCATACCACAAAGCGTGGTGAAGGCGATGGCCACAATCGACCCTGCAACAGCAATCAACGCTAATGTGTAGTTGTAATAAAATAACTGTCCCAAGTAAAACAGCGCAAACAAACTGGTAATCAGGTTAATTAAAGTTCTGCCACTGAGTTGGCGACGAATTGTACTCACCGATGAAATGCGAGAAAGCAAATCCCCAGTTGTGTATTGTCGAAAAAATGACACAGGCAAATTCAGCAACCGATCCCAAACACCAGCCTGGGTGGAAGCATCGGAAGTCGATTCCATTCGCAACAAAGCAAACCCCTGTGCTAGCCCAAATAAAGCTGTACCCAAAGCTGCAACCAGTAAACCCAATCCGATTTGTAATAATAAAGAGCGATCGCTATCGGGAATTGCATTGTCTATAATAATTGACGTGGCATAAGGCGTAATCATTCCCAACAGCGTCACCGCAATGCCACTAAATACAATTACTAATAATTCCTGGCTGCGTCCTTGCAGTGCAAACTTAACTATATCAACAGCTTGGAGTGCTTTATCTGGCAAAGAGCGGTAAAACATATAAGCAACAGGAGCCAGAGTTGCAGCTATATGTTCATCCACTTTCACGCGGGTGCCTTCAACCGGGTCAAACATTTGATAACGAGTTGCTGAAATAGAAAGTAGCGCCACTGGGCGATTGTCTTGGGTGTAAGCTACTAAAGAACCGCAATCCTTTTCCCACCAATTACCTCGCAACAACACCCGCCGCATCCGAATTCGGGAAGCGCGAACAATTGCTGACAAAGGTTCCTTGAGCCGCTTCAAGTTTTCCGAACCAGAAGGGGGACGAATTTTTATACCCATCGCTCTACCTACCGCACCAGCCGCCACCAACAAAGGAGTACCTTCATTGAAAAAATCCCCGTCTTGGGAATTCAAAGTTGATGCTAGTTCGCCTAAAGCCTCCGCCGTAACTTGACGATTTAAGCGTTGGCGATCGCCCAACCGGATTATTTCTGCTTGTGCTTCTTGTTCATCTATAATATTGATGCATTGCAAGAGTTGAGTATGCAATTGAGATAAACCAGCCAGTAGTATATCTGGTTGAAATTCCCCAGTAGCGTTAGTTGTAAGTTGAACTCCCTCCACAGCTGACAACCACATTTTCTCAGTGAGAGGAAAAGTTGCAGTGCTTGTGGTGCAGGTGACTTCCTCAAACCCCAGAAAACGCACAGTTCCCTGTTGAAGCTTTACCCAACAAGTGACACCTGCTTCTGGCTGGAAAGTCTGACCATTGTTTAACGAAAATCGTGCTTCTTCAGAAGCCTTCACCTGAATTTTTGGCATTGTAACTTGAGAGAATATCCCACCAAGGTGCAACAACCAAGTTTCTAGCCAAGTAAACAACCTTGCATCTGCATTAACTACTAATTCTTGAAAACATTCTCGATGTAAATGTAGTAGCTTAGCTTCCCCAATGGGAACTGCTAAAATTTGATCTCGTTGATTAGCAGTTCCAAAAAGAGCTTCATTTTGATTAATACTGCATAAATAACGGCGAGTTCCTTCAATAACGCCATTTTCAACTTTGACGGCAAACAAAACCATAGAGCCAGACTGAACTACCCAAACCCTAGAAGGGTCATTGAGTAGAATTGGTTCGTTGCCATTAATTATGTAAGTTTGACCGTGTATTACCATATTGGGGACTGGGGAGTAGGGGAAGCAGGGGGAGATGGGAGAGATAAGAATAAAACTTTTCAACCTCTGAGGTTTGTCGTTGAATATCTGAGCTTTGTCGTTGAATATCTGAGGTTCGTGATTTATAGCCGTAGTCACATAGGTTAAGACATTTTAAAAGCTTGAATGCCAGGAATAGTAATACTTTTACCTCCTGCCCCCTGCCCCCTGCCCCCTGCCCCCTGCCCCCTGCCTCCTGCCCCCTGCCCCCTGCCTCCTGCTATAATTACGAATTACGAATTAACTGCGAATATACACCCTCAACTTCCCACAATTCTTGATGAGTGCCTTGTTGTATGACCTTGCCGCGTTCTAGAACAATAATTCGATCGCAATCTCGGATTGTGCTTAATCGATGGGCGACAATTATGCAAGTACATCCCCGGCGACGGAGATTTTGGTCAATGATTTGTTCTGTTTCTGCATCTAAGGCGCTGGTGGCTTCATCCATGATGAGTATCGAAGGGTTATTCACTAAAGCACGAGCAATTTCTAAGCGTTGTCGTTGACCGCCGCTTAAATTAGCACCACCTTCTATGAGTTCGGCATCAAATCCACCGGACATAGAAAGAATTACATCAGCGATCGCCGCATCTTGGCAAGCCCGCATCAAGTTTTTATCTGGTATAGTACTATCCCACAGTGTTAAATTGTCCCGAACCGTACCGCCAAACAGCAAAATGTCCTGCTCCACCATTGCAACGGAGTTAGTCAGCAGTAGTTGGGGAATCTCCTTGCTGGGTTGACCATCAAAGCAAACTTCACCAGCCCAAGGTTGATAAAGTCCGCTCACCAATTTGGCTATAGTAGACTTTCCAGAACCACTTCCACCCACCAAAGCTATCCTTTGTCCTGGTTTAATCGACAAATTAAAGTTTTCAACTAGTGGCAATTCTAAACGGCTATAGCCAAACGTAATATTCCGCAACTCCACATATCCCTCCAACTTGGAAACATGGGGAGATGAAGAAGAATTTACTTCCCCTGCTTCCCTAGTCCCTAGTCCCCAGTCCCCAGTCACCAGTCCCTCCCCCACGGAATTATCCAGCACATCATCCAGCCGAATCAAATTCCCCTCTAGTTCTTGGAGAGTGGTGCCAAAGTTGACAAGATTGTTTACGGGTTGCTGAAAACCGAGCATTAAACCTTGAAAGGCGATGAGCATTCCAATGCTGAGATGTCCATCCATTACCCGCAAACCACCGACTACCAACAACAACATTGAAGAAAGGGTAGATAAAAGCGTGGGTAATACTGAAAATGTCTGGTTTGCTACTCCTAATTCCTGCTGAGAATTGAGAGCTTTGGTGTAATAACCCGACCACCGCGAAAAGAAATCTGACTCTAAGCCTGATGCTTTCAGGGTTTCAATACTTTGGAGTGCAGCAATGGAAGCCCCAGCGGCTTTACCGTATTCTTGTATCAATCTTTGATTAGCGTCTACACGTTGTCGGGAAATCCACTGTAACATTAAGACGTTGACGGCGGCAAAACTGACTGCAATTAATGTCAATACCCAGTCGTATTGCGCCATGACTAAGGCATAAAACACCACCATGAGTGTATCAATGATGGTAGTGGCTAATTTTCCTGCCAGAACATCGGCAACTTGGTCATTGAGAGTAGTGCGGTTACTAATCTCTCCAGCAAATCGTTGAGCGTAAAAGCTAACAGGTAGCCGCAAGATATACCAGAGAAAACGGCTGGACATACCCACAGCTAGTTTAATTTTCAATCGGCGCAGATATCGCAACCGTAATAGTGTGAGCGATCCTTGGAGTATAGCAGCGATCGCCATTGCCAATAGCAAAGGACGCAACCATAATTGTCGTCCCTGCACCAAAATGTCATCAACAAACACCTGGCTGAATACGGGTATTACCAACCCGACGACAGTTAACAAAAATCCCGCGACTATGGAGTAAATTAAGGCATCCCCAACACCCTGTAGCCGCGACCACAAAGATAAAATCATGCTGGGTTTGCTACCACCTTTAGTAAACTGAGCGCCTGGTTCCATTACCAGCACAACTCCCGTATACCCCTCGTCAAATTCCTCTAAGGATACATAACGCGGCCCGGTTGCAGGGTCATTGAGATAAACTCGCTGTTTACTCCATCCCTCTACCACAAGGAAATGGTTAAAGTTCCAAAAGACAATATATGGCGGACGCAGTTCCCATAGTTGCTTGAGTTCTTTTTTAAAACCTTTAGCTTCGAGTCCATAGTTTTTGGCAGCTTTCACCATGTTAGATGCCTTGCTGCCATCGCGGGAAACCCCGCAATCTCGGCGCAGTTGTGGCAATGGTACAATGCGATCGTAGTAACCAAGAATAATTCCCAAAGCAGCCGCCCCACATTCCACTGCTTCCATTTGTAAAAGAGTAGGCGTTTTTACCCGCAACTTTCCACGTGACAATAATTTTTGTAAGTACTGCCAAAGATTAATCGGTGTTACTAAAGTAGATTTAGTAGATACCACTGGCAGACCTCAAGATGGGTAAAACAAAAGTGATGGGAGCGCGTTCTTCCACCTTGACTCGCACAAAAGTGGTAGTTCCAGAAGAAATTTTCAGGTGTGGCCCTCCAGAAGAAGACCACTTGTAACCACTTGGGGTTGTGGCATCTGGCTCTATGTCAGAAAATACTTGTATCAGTCCTTGTTGTTGAGACACTAGACCTTCTACCACTTCTGCATTCCCCACTTCATTAGCGGCTGCTTCTTTGGTAATGGGAAAACGTGAAATGCTGGTGACATTACCCACAATGCCACCAAAACGTTCCCGCTTCACAGTTTGAGGAGTAATTTGAATTGTCATCCCCGGCTGAATCTTCTTTCCTTCAGCAACGGAAAAATAAGTAACGCCAACTAGCTTGTATTTGGAATTCTCCACCTCAATGGTTGCTAAGCGAGTTCCAGCGTTGACGACTTGTCCTGGTGTCAAAGTGATTTCTAAAATGCGTCCAGAGTATTGGCTAACAATCTGGCTGTTATCACCTAGTTGCAGTTCCAGTTGTCCAATTTCCCGCTTAACTTCTTGAATCTCTTTTTTGCGGGTAGTTACGCTTTCCAGGTCTTGTTGAGCCACAGAAGCCTGTTTGCTGTCCAATTCCTTGAGTTGAGCTTGCAAGTCAGAAATTGTACTCAGGTTTTGACGATAGTTTTGTTCAGTTTCCGTTTCCTTGACATCCAGTTCCTTTAATTGGGCTTGGATGTCAGCAATTTTTTCCAGGTTTTGCAAATATTCTTGTTCAGCCGTGAGAGCTTCATCACCAGAAATCGCCCCTTCTTTTTTGAATAGCTGTCTGCGAATTTTCATTCTCTGGAGGAAAACAGGGGTCAAAGCTTCGGCTTGGCGCAAGCGTTGTTCTAGACCTCGGCGTTGCTGCCTAATTGAGGTGTTGCCTTTAACTTTCAGCAAAGGGTTTATGGCTTGTAGTTCCAGTATCCGTTGCTGGAGATACAAGCGTTGTTGGTGTTGCGACCTTTGTTCTTGTTGGAACCTCTGCCCTTGTAGCGAACCAACTGCTTGGTCTTGTGACTGAAATTCTGTCAGCTTAGTCCGCTGTTGTTGCAGTTGCTTGCGGAGTTCAGCTTGGTCAATAGTTGCCAATACTTGCCCCTTTTTAATTACATCCCCAACTTTGACATTGAGCGCCATTAATTGCCCAGCACTTTTTGATTGCAACGGCACAACATTGCTGGGGTAAATAAGTACTCCTCGACCCTCAACGGTGATGGGAATGCGACCGTAAATACTCCAGATAACAGCTACTCCCACAACAGAACCCAAAGCGGCAAGAGGTAGCCAACTTCTGGGGCTGACTACCTGCATCAGTTCGTCTAGTCTTTCAGGCGAAGATAGACGCTCTAAGGATTCTTTGCGGAATATAGTACGTTTTTGGTGTAACATTCATTTCAGGTCAGTCTCTGATAGATTTTGGCACTTAAAAACTTTTGGAAGAGAACATTCAGATCGCTATTGCTTTAGGTTAGATTAACAAGGGGACACGCGAGTGTCTCTGGGTCAAGTGTTTCAACCCCACGAATCCAGGGAGTAAGACGACCTGGTATTAGCTTTAGCATTCCATCCGGTTGTAAAGAAGCAATCTTATTTCGTTCATCGTAGAGAGCTACTGTACACTTTGCTACATCACCATTTGAGCGAATTACCAAAGAGTTTGGTCGTGAGGCATAACAGATATGTGGCTGTGAAAATAAACCTTGTGATGATGGTGTATCTTCACCAATTAGCTTGAATTTTAGTGATTGAATTGCCTCTTCTTTTTCTGCTTCAGATAAGATTTTTATGGATTCATCGTTAGAACCACCTAAACGCTCAATAGCCTTAAATAACACAGAAAATCTAGAGTCATGAATAAATTCTCTTCTGATATCCTCAATTAACGGATCAAGCAGTTTAAGAGTATCGACAGTAAAGTGAATACGAAGCAGAATAGAAACTGGTAATGAGCTATCACGGATTGCCAGTAAATTATCCCAAATTTTGTCATAAGTGCCGCTACCATCCGCACGAATTCGGCTTTTGTTATGTACTTCGCGGGGTCCATCAAGAGATATTTGGTAAGAGCGAACTCCTACATCTGCTAGGGCTACGGTTGTATTGTAATCTAGAAAATATGCATTTGTTGTCATATCCCCTTCGTAACGTAATTGGGGATACTTACGGACTAGTGCCATAACATATTCAGAAATTTCAAACACAATGTCTTTAGCAGTTAAAGGTTCTCCACCAAACCATGATATTTGTAAATGTTCCAAATCAGTACAGCGCCTATCAATTAATGATTGAATTCCCCGAATCGTTTCTTGTTTCATGCGTCCTACAGCAAAATCTTCATAACAGTATGTACAACGAAAGTTACACTTTTCTGTTGGCATAACTATCAGTTGTAAATAACGGTTTGATATCAGTCCAACTCGGCGCAAATTGTCATAATCAGTTTTGGTGAATTGAGAAATTACCGCAGTCATTGAATTATCCTTGTTAATGTGTGAAAAAATTACCGAATATAAAAGTTTCAATTACTAACAGCCAGAAAGTTTAAAATAATTTAGCTTTCTGGCTCTTAACAGCAATCCTAAAAACTAAGATCTAGAACAATCTTAGTTTATTGTTGATGCAAGATTTGAGTATTCATCTTTTCTAAGAAAACCGTATTTTTGAGGTTGCAGAAATTATTTTCTTTATTACTGCTGTGCAAACTCAACTGTAGGTGACTTGCCCCCACATCCTGCAACAAGGTTACAGCCCGGATTGGTGCTGGGACAATAAACATCAACTTCTAATCCTCCAGATATTGCCTCTAATTCTTCCAAGTTTAATTCATCGGTCATCTTTGCTAACTCCATACTATTAATTATTACTTTTCCTGTTTCATCGATATTTACAAGGTCTTTTGGTTGTTTAGGTTGGATATCTTCATTTGTATTTGACATAATCTACTCCTTATTTGTTAGTTAAGCTGAGATTTATCAGAGTTATAATACTCAAACAATTATCTACACAAAATAACGAAAAATCTTAATTTTATAGTCAATAAATGTTACTTTTTTAACCATAAAAATGAAGCAATTTCGCTGATGCGAATGACAAGCTTGTTTTTCAGTGAGTGACTAACTTTTAAATCCTGTTATGAGAATAAACAGTGAAGTTAATAAAAAAAATGCACAATTTTTAAAAAAGACTTCACTTTTTTTAGTTTTCCTTATTTTCGATCACAAATTCACTATTACTAAACTTAATAAAATTGACGGCAACAATAACCTGCTACAGCATTATCAAATACCACATTTTACGCACAAACTTATGAATTGTTAACCAACTCTCAACAGCCCCAACATCCAATCAAATTTTTTCCCTGCGATCGCCACACTATCTAAAATGCTATCATTCAACTCATCCTTATATTCTGCACTCTCAGCCAATGAGAAACCTTGGCTATAAACTCGCCTACCATAACCAAGTTGACTGAGCATTCCTTCCAATCTATGAGAAAGCAAAGTAGCGATCGCTCTCTCAAAACCTAAGATAAAGCTAGCTAATTTTAAACACAATGCACATTTTTTAGGTAAGACTATAATTTTTTTCGTTAAAGTTTATAGTCAGCTGCCGCAGTCATTCAAATTTTTATCGTAACCAAAACAAAAAAAGATTATATAATTAGATATCACGATATAACGCTATAAATAAACTAAATTTCGTACTGCTAAACATTAAAAAAATAAATATTAGCTCAGATTATAACTAATCTGAGATAAATAAATCAGAATTAACACATTAGATAACCTCGTAATCCTTAAGTAATGTTCTTGTTGTATACAAAGTTTAGTATATCCAAGACTTAACTTAGTCCGAAGAACATACTTAAGGAGAATAAACTATGCTTACTACACAGAAGATTTGCTGATTAATTAATCGCTAAATTTTGATTGTAATTGTAATACCAACGCTTATTTCTGCTCCTCCGGATACACTTTCTAATTCTTTGTCAGATAACTCTTGTTCATTACCAGATTCTGCAACAATAATTTGTACGTCAGAAGGAAGAAAACCTAATCCAATTTCTTCAAGAGTAACTCTAGGATTTTTCATTAAATTATGCTTGAAAGACTCATTTTGTTGAACCAAATTAGTTAGTTTTGCTTCAATTTCTTGTTTATTCATCTTTGTAGACATTTAAGACTCCATTTGATGACTATAGTTAGTATTAATTAAATAATTATAAAAATTAAATAACAATGCATAATTTTTGAATCAGACTCACTTTTTTTTAGATTGTTTAAATATATTAAATTTTATTTAACTTTCACTTAGTGCAATTTAATGGCAGTTTAAGGCTTTTTAAAATTCAAGTATTAGCGAAAGGGGCGGTTAGAAACCGCGTCTACTTACTCTTATCTGCCCCAACATCCAATCAAACCTTTTCCCTGCGATCGCCACACTATCTAAAATGTTATAATTCAGTTCATCTTCATATTCAACATTTTCAGCCAACGGTAGACCTTTGCTATAAACTCGCCTACCATAACCAAGCTGATTTAACATTCCTTGCAATCTCTGAGCAAGTAAAGTAGCGATCGCTCGATAAAAACGAGAGGCAAATCCTACATCTTGCTGTAATTTTGCTGCCATTTTTTGCCGCTCAATTGGCAACACAATTGAGTCTTCTATTGTCTTAACTGTTGCTAAGGGTAGGCGACCATCAATAAAAGGTGTTTCACCGATGATTTCGCCTTTAGATAATCTTGCTATTTCTCTACCAGAAATTTCAGTTTCTTCGATAGCAGCAAAAGCACGAGTTAAAGGATTGCGCTCATCAACAGAAATAGACAAAGACATAGTTCCATCTAAAAGAATATATAGTCCATCCACAGGACTTTTTTCATGGATAAGTACGGTATTAGCAGGAATTTTTTGTGGCGTCCCAGAAGCCATCATCCAATCGATGTCGCTATCGTGTAATTCTCCTAGCACAAATAGTACATCTCTAATTGGTTGACCTTGGGCGATTTTGTTACGTCCAAGCTGATTAATGGTGCTTTGGATTCTATCGAAAAGCATAATGGCGATCGCTCGATAAAAACGCGATGCAAAGCCAACATCTTGCTGCAATTTTACTGCCAATTTCTGTTGAGGAATTGACATTATTAACGATTTTTCTACAGCCTGAATAATAGTGGCTCTTGAGGAAATATTTAGTAAGGGAATTTCCCCCACTATCTCACCACTAGATAATCTGGCAATTTCACGACCTAAGATTTCATTTCCTTCAATTGTTGCAAAGGCACGAGTCAAAGGATTGTTGTCTGCTTGAGAGATATTAACTGTTAAGATACCATCTAGTAAGATATCTAAAGAATCACCCAGTTTTTCTTCTGGAATAAGTAGGCTACCAGCAGCTATTTCTCGACGATGACCTGTAGCAATCATCCAATCAATATCGCTGTTCGTTAATTCTTTTAGTAAAACTTCTGTCATAAATAATCAATCATAGACGATTAGAAATATGAGGAAGCAAGGGGATAATTTTTAACTGCTAACTCACAACTACACCAGCAATTTGCTCAGTAATCTCTTTGATTGTCCGAGTAATAGGATGTGCAGAATAACGCAAACAAAAAACTCCTTTGCTGGCTAGCTGCACCATATCTTCTGAAAGCGGCAAAATTCCAGCTACTGAAACGTTGTAAATCTTTTCAACCTGTTGTTTTAAGTCAGTAAAATTTAAGGTTGGTAAGGCTTTATTGATTACCAACAACATTTTCGCTATCTTCAATTTGCGAGCTACATCTACGGTTACAGCAGTTCCTTGGAAGTCTTGGTTATCTGGACGGAGGATAATTAATAGAATATTAGAGATACCAATGGAAAGTAAGGTTTCTTCATTTAGTCCAGGATGAGTGTCAATTAACAAATAGTCTAGTTTTAGCCTGCGGGTGAGTTCTTGAAAACCATCGTTTAGCCGCACTACATCATACCCCTCACGTAAAACTCTGGCGATTTCAGCAGCCTTAATACTAGAAGGAATTAGATACAGCTTACCCTTAAATTTAGCTGTATTCCCCGATTCTGCAATCAGAGTGTCGGTAACATCGTAGGCGCTATCTTGGATATCACAGCGTCCCCATAAATAGTCATTAAGAGTAAGTTGTATGTTGTCTTCTTTAAAGCCAAAAATAATATGAATTCCTGGTGATTGCATATCAGCATCGATAACACCTACACGTTGCCCTTGCAACGTCATAATAGTGGCTATATTGGCAATTAGATTTGATTTGCCAGTACCGCCACGGAATGAGTGAACAGCAATAATTTGTGCCATAAGTTATACTATTTTGAATTTTAGATTTTAGATTGTAAATTGCTTTGATGTGTGTGGTTTGGGAAAAATCCATCTGTTGCATTCTTTTTTCAAATTGGTATTATTTGTTATCTATTAAATTTAATGCTTCAACACTGAGCGATCGCTCTTTCAAAGACTGCACTTGAGTTTGTAATCTCTGGTAGTATTCTGTCTCTGTTTCATTAGCATTTATTTTGGTTTGTTTGAGTTTTTCGATTTTTTTTTGTAACTGCTGAAAGCGTTCATTTTCAGTGATTTCTGCAACCTGGATGGCTCTTTTGCTTTCATCAATATCGATGTAGAGTTGCTGAACTTGCATTTTTAATTTCTGATCTCGCATCCTCACTTCTTCAGCCATCTCTAGGAAAACACGCACTAATTGACCGATATCATCTTGGCTATGACCTAATTTCGCCAAGTTTTCATGTAGTTCCAGTACATTTGCATCAAAATTGTCATCCTCTAGAGCTTGGGCCGCAGCAGTGAGGGCGTGAATCGGTCGAGAAATACTCAACGCCAACAGCACGGCGATGATTGCTGTAATTCCTCCCACAACCATGACGCTACTGCTATGTAACCAAATCAGCCGATTCAAAGGAGCGATAAATTCTGCTTTCGGTTGACTAACTCCCAATACCCAAGGTAAGGTCGCTAAGGGTGCAAAGCTCACTGTCTGGGGCATGTGCGATCGCAATTCATAGGTGGTGTGGCCTGGCTGTTTGGCTCCCACCATCATCTTTAAATCAGAAATGTCCAAGGTGGGTTTATTGTCCACAACCTGGTTGAAGTTTTTAGTTGACAGAGTAACTGGTTTATGCATTGCTGAGGAACCATGGGAATGGCTGATGATTATCCCCTGCTGGTCTATCAAAAATGCGTAGCTTTCCAAGCCCAGATGTAAGGCGTTAATAGTCATCCAGATATCATTTTGCCCAATTTTAAGTAGAGTGGCTCCGACAATCTCACCATTAGGCGATCGCACGGGTTGGGAGAAGAATATTCCTAGACCTTTGCTTGTTTCACCTAACAAGATGCTAGAACCGTAAAATCTACCTTGGATGTGGGAATAGTTCTGTCCAATGAATTTTGGATCTGTCGCCAGCAGACATTGACCGTTTTTATCCATCAACAAAACAGCTTCAATGTCTGGATGAGAGCGAAACAAGTTTTGTATTGTTTGTTGTAGGTTGTCACCTTGGGCTTCTTGCTGTTCGGGTGTGCTAGCAGTGAGAAAATCTACCACGTGGCGATCGCTGCTAACTTGAGTGACAACGCGATGGCGATCGATAATTAACTGGTCGAAGCGACTAGCAAGACTGCTGGCTAACAATTCCATTTTGCTGTATTCGCCAGCTTCTAGAGTGTTTAAGCTCTGTTGTAAGTTGTAATAAGCAGTGAAAATCATCGGGATCAAAAAAGCACAAACTAAGGCTACCGAAATTTTGGCAGCCATCCGCCAAGCTGGTGGATAAAAGAACCGATGTTTGTGCTTCATGTTAAAGATGCTCGCGCAGGTTATATAGCAGGGAACAGGCAAAGAAAGTTTGTTGTTGTCTGTGTTTTACAGTCAGTTTATGTCCAAAACTATGGTTCAACTGCTATACAAGTTCGTTCGTGTTTGTTAATTACGAATTGCGATCGCTGCTGTTAAGTAGGTAGACATAATTAAATGTAAGATTGGAGCTTTGTTCGTAGTAAGCGATTTATCGCTCTTAACAGATGTTTTAATGGCTCAAGCCCATACTACGAACTTTAGTTTAATTGAGTCCTTCTACTTATTGATATTTAGCAGCTTAGGAAAGGCTGACAATGACTTCAATGCACGATCTTTAGTAGAAGACTCGCAGTTTTTTAGGTTTTACGAATTATGTTGAATGCGCTGTGCTTTTCTCCAAGCTTGGGGAGTAGTTCCGTGATGCTGGCGAAACTGGCGGAAAAAATGGCCTTCATGTTGATAGCCGACTATTTCAGCAATCTGATTCACGCAGAGATTCCCTTCTAAGAGTAAGCTACGTGCTGCTACCATTCGACGTTCGACAATCCAATGATTCACTGTTTGTCCTGTATGACGACGCACTAAGTCAGTTAAGTAAGCTGGACAATAACCAACTGCAACTGCAACATCCTGCAAGCTAATTGGTTGATGATAATTTGCTTCAATGTATTTAAAGACTTGATTGAGGTAAGAGTCAGCAGGAAATATCAATTCAAGATTTAGCGATTTTGCGATTTCAGATGCAGCTGGGACTGCAACTTGTTTTTCTTGTTTTAAAATCTGGCAAACTTCTGCTTGTGCTTGTTGGCGTTGGGTGATATCTCGAAAACTATATACCATACCAATTTTTTGTTCGCCAAGCCGCAGAGGTTCCCTATACTGCTCGAAAATCCTTCCATCTTTTAATTCCAAAATCTTAGAGCCTTTAAAGTCTCTTTGAGTGTCAATTTCAAGTTGCTCGATATTTCTACAAAAAGATTCTGGCTCTTTAAGTTGGTTTGTATAAAAATTTAGATATTGCTTATAATTACGTGAAATAACAATAGAATCTGGAACTTGCCACATTTTGACAAATTTTTGATTTAAGGTAACAATATCTCCGTTACTTCTGACAGCAATAACCCCATCAGGACTGGATTCTAAAGTCGCTTGTAGTAAAGAAAGGGAATTTTGTAATTCTGTTTCTACCCAATTGCGCTCAATGATTTCGCGGGATAATTGCTCATAGATATGCTTCTCTTTAGTCAATAGCTCTTGGGTTTTGCACTTTAGCACTTTATTCACCTTCTGTAAAGGAAATGAAAACTCTTGACATTTGTTGATATTGCAGATTGAAATACAGCTATACTCCTTAGTTTCGTATTCAATATAGGTAATAGTGATTTCCAAAGATAGACTCTGACCTTTGTTAGTCCAACATATAGATTCAAAGTGCTGAAAACCCTTTAGTTGTATATTTTTACTATGCTTTGACCAAACTTCGAGCAAAAATTCTAAGTTTAGGTCTTGAATATTCATAGAAAGTAATTCTTCACGAGAATACCCAAGCAAATTACATGCCGCATTGTTAACGTAGATAATTTTGGCATTTGGCTTAACCCAAAATACTGCATCTGCGGCACGATCCTTGAGAAACTTGGTCAGTTGCAACTCATTTTCTAGCAATAGCATAATTTCAGAGTTTTGTTCCTCAGAAATATAGTTGTTAACCATAATTTAACTAACAGTAATTGCTAAGTATTAACGACCATATTATTGGGAAAATAAATTTTTTTATCGTAGAATTAATACATTATTGAGTTAACAAATGTATTTAAATGTGTTTAATAAAAATTAATATATAAATCAACAAAATTAGACATCAAACTAAACACTTTTGGGAAAATTTTGGCTATCTCCAAGCCAGGAAAGAACTTGCACTTATTTTTATTTGTGTGGTTAGTGAAAACTGTTTTATACAAAAGTTTGTAAAAATTTACTTTGATTTTAAAAAAATTAATTTTAATCGGTTTCTCTATTTGTATTAGTTGCAAAAATTTATAATTTAAATAACGCAAAACTGTTCCACTTAGTAGGCATAAATTCTCGATCTATGAAAACTTTTATTTGTTGTGTTGCTCTGCTTGGATTTAGTGTTAACTTACTGGCTAACAGCCCCAGTATTGCTAATGAATTCTTGATTAACAGAGAAATTGCCCAAACTGTTAAAAGTGAAGAATTTATCGCTAGGGGTACAGAACCGTTTTGGAGTGTTATTGTCAGCAAGAGGGGAATTGTCTATTCTTCGCCAGATGTGCAAAAGCAAACCTTCTCCTATGTTGCACCCTTAAAAGCAGAGGCGCGTCCCGCAGATTTGGTGCGAGTCTACCGACTTCAGGGCAAAGGCAACAACATCTTAATCCTCAAAAAAGTTGATGCTTGTAGTGATGGTATGTCAGATCGAGAGTATCCCTACTCGGCAATTTTTATCTTGGGAAATAAGGTTTTAGAAGGTTGCGCCGAGAAAAAATAAGCATCCCCTGGCAAGTTGGTGGTTGAATGGCTTGGAGAGTAGTATGAAAACTTAAGTAGAACGTTGTGAAAAATTCAATGTTTGTAGTAAGGACTTTAGTCCGAAGGAAAGGGCTAAAGCCCTTACTACGAGCTAAGTTTAGCTAACGTTATATTAGTTAACATACTTTGATTTATTCTCATCGACTTACTTACTTGTCACGAAAAATATGAGATGAGCGCCTAACGCACTGTCTTGTATAATCGTGCGTTATGGCTTTTACCTCTTGCCTATGCTACGCAAATAATTTCAGTAATCAAATCGGATTATTATCGGATTTTTGTTTAGGAATTGACCCTTCAATTCCTTCAACATACCAATCCATTGCCAGTTGTTGCTTATCATCTAATACCTTACCTTTTGGTACTCGCACTACACCTTTTTGGTCTTTCACCGGGCCGTCAAAAGGATGTGCAGTACCTTGAATAAATTCATCACGCTTGGCATTTATTAATTGTTGCACATCAGCCGGAATCGCTTGATTCATCGGAGAAATATCCACCATTCCTTGACCAATACCATCCCAAACTTCTTGAGATTTCCAAGTATTCGTCATTACAGCCAAAGCTTTATCTGTATAGAATTTGCCCCATTTATTAATAGCTGATGTCAGGTGAGCTTCTTGACCAAACTTGCTCATATCGGTGTTATAGCCAAAAGCATAAATACCTTTTTCCTGGGCAAATTGTACAACAGCACCAGAATCGGTATGCTGGGTCAGTACATCCGCACCTAAATTAAACAATGCTTGCGCCGCTTCTCTCTCTTTAGCTGGATCGTACCAAGTTTGTGCCCAAAGTACCTTAACTTTTGCCTGGGCATTTGTTAACCGCATTCCTTGAGCAAATGCGCTGATTCCACGAATTACTTCCGGAATTGGGTATGCGCCAATAAAACCAATTACATTTGATTTTGTCATTTTGCCAGCAATCATGCCGGTTAAATAACGCGGTTCTTCAAAACGTCCTAAATAAGTGCCAACATTAGCAGCACGTTTGTAACCGGTACAGTGTTCAAAGAAAAGATCGGGAAACTCTTTGGCAACTTTAATTGTTGGGTTCATGTAGCCAAAAGAAGTTGTGAAAATTAATTTGTTACCATCTAAGGCTAATTGGCGAATTACTCTTTCAGCATCAGCACCTTCGTTCACATTTTCCACAAAGGTAGTTTTAACCTTATCTTGAAGATTGGCTTCCATGTGTCTGCGACCTAAATCATGAGCATAAGTCCAGCCAAAATCACCCACAGGGCCTATATAAACAAATCCCACTTTCAGAGGTTCATTTCCTACCACAGGTGATGCTAAAGGAGAGACTTCACCTGATGAATTGGAATTTCTGCCTTGAATACAACTAGTTAAGGCAAAGCTAGATCCTGCTAAAGTAACATAGTTGAGAAATTTCCGACGATCCATATTTATTGATATTGGTTGAACTGCTGAAAAAGTTTTTTCTGATTTTTAGTAGCGACAGACACAACATTTACTTAATTTTACCTTGGGGAGTGGAGAGATGAGGGAGACGCGGGGCATTGGTGTCAACTTAAGCTCAAAGCTATATTAGACAGGGGTTTTGCCCATCCCTGGCGCCCTCATCCCCTAACCCCTTCTCCCACAGGAGAAGGGGAATTAAATCTCTGGCTCCCCAATGCCCAATTCCTTTTGGAGGTTTTGAAATGAATTTATTTGAGCTTTTAGCAGGGGAAGACAATCATTTAGCCTTGGTTTCGCCTGAGGGGCGATCGCTAACTTACAAGCAATTGCGCGAAAATGTTGCTGGGCTGGTATCTCAACTCCACAGCTTTGGACTTAAACCGGGAGAACGCATTGCCATTGCCATGAATAATGGTTCGCCAATGGCAATTACTTTTCTGGCTGCTGCTTTATCTGGCACCGCTGCACCTTTGAATCCTAAATACAAGCAAGATGAATTTGCTTTCTACTACGCAGATACCCAGGCAAAAGCACTGATTACCCTGTCTGAGGAACCAAAAGCGGCCATTGCTGCTCTCACACCTGACATGATGCTGATTAATGCCAAGGTGAATTGTGACGGTACTTTGAGTTTTGAATTAATCAAAACAGGCTCAAAACTAAGAGAATCGTCAAATTCCTCAGCCCCCAATGCTAACGATGTAGCGATGATTCTCCACACCAGTGGCACCACCAGTCGTCCCAAGCGAGTGCCAATTCGTCATCGCAACCTCATTGCTTCTGCCAAAAACATCATTGGTGCTTACTCACTCACCGCAGCTGACACTACACTTTGTTTAATGCCCTTATTCCACGTTCATGGGTTGGTGGGCTGTTTGTTGGCAACTCTGGGATCTGGGGGTACACTAGTTTGTCCCAATGGTTTTAATGCCCTAGAATTTTGGAAACTTGTAGATACTTACAAACCTACCTGGTACTCCGCAGCACCAACTATGCACCAGACAATTTTGGCACGGGCTAGCCGCAACACAGAAATTGTTAAAGCAAATCCCTTCCGTTTTATTCGCTCTAGTAGTGCTTCTTTGCCCCCCATTATCATTGAACAACTAGAAGCAACTCTCGATGCTCCTGTGGTGGAATCTTACAGTATGACTGAAGCATCCCACTTAATGACTACCAATCCTTTACCACCAAAAGTCCGCAAACCCGGTACTGTTGGTTATGGCTTCGGCGTGGAAGTCGGCATTATGGACTCGGAAGGTAATTTGCTACCCCAAGGAAATTTAGGCGAGGTGGTGGTAAAAGCACCAAATGTCATTGACGGCTACGAAAATAACCCAGAAGCCAACGCCACTGCTTTTGTAAATAGTTGGTTCCGCACAGGGGATCAAGGCACAATCGATGAAGATGGCTATCTGCGCCTGACTGGACGGATAAAAGAATTAATTAACCGGGGCGGGGAAAAAATTTCTCCCTTAGAAGTAGATGATATTTTGCTGCGTCATCCCGCCGTTGCTGAAGCCTTAGCATTTGCCGTTCCCCACAAATCTTTAGGAGAAGATATTCATGCAGCTGTTGTCCTGAAAGCAGAAGCTAGCGAAAAAGAACTTTTAGCTCACTGTTCAACTATGCTGGCAAACTTTAAAGTACCTAAGCAAATTCACATTTTAGATCAACTACCCCGTGGTGCCACTGGCAAATTACAACGGTTGGCGATGGCGAAGTTACTTAGTATTGGGGAGTAGGCATTAGGGAATGGGAAAGTTGAGCCTTATTGCTTGAACATTAAGCCTTGTTGTTTGAACATTAAGCCTTGTTGTTTGAACATTAAGCCTTATTGCTTGAACATTAAGCCTTATTGCTTGAACATTAAGCCTTGTTGTTTGAACATTAAGCCTTGTTGTTTGAACATTAAGCCTTGTTGTTTGAACATTAAGCCTTGTTGTTTGAACATTAAGCCTTTGAACTCAAAAGTTGAACCTTTAACCAATGAAAAAATGAAAATCTGTATTGTTGGCGCGGGTGCCATCGGTGGATATTTAGGAGCAAAATTAGCACTGGCTGGTGAAACAGTGACGCTCATCGCTCGTGGTTCCCATTTGGAAGCAATTAAAAAAGATGGGCTAAAACTAGTTATGACGGACGGTTCTAGCCAAGTTGTTCGTCCGGCTTTGGCAACTAGTAATATTCAGGAAGCGGAACAACAAGATGTAGTAATTTTAACTTTAAAAGCTCACAGCGTTCCAGCGATCGCCCCCTTCCTTTCTACACTCTACAATCCTGACACAACAGTTATCACAGCCCAAAATGGTATTCCTTGGTGGTACTTTCATCATCACGGCGGCGAGTATGAAGAAACACGCATTCAATCTGTTGACCCAGATGGAATTGTTGAAGCTGGTATCGGTGTTGACCGCGTTATCGGTTGTGTTGTTTACCCGGCAACTGAGATAATTGAACCAGGTGTAATTAAGCATATTGAAGGCGATCGCTTTACTCTCGGTGAAATTGACGGTAGTAAAAGCGATCGCATTCAATTATTAGCCCAAACTCTCAAACAAGCAGGATTCAAAGCACCAATCCGCAATCAAATTCGCACGGAAATCTGGATCAAATTATGGGGTAATGTGGCGTTTAATCCCATCAGCGCCTTGACTGGTGCGACTTTAGAGGATATTTGCCGCTATCCCCTCACCCGCGAATTAGCGCGGCAAATGATGACAGAAGCCCAGGCGATCGCCGAAAATTTGGGTATAAAATTTGGCATTAGCTTAGAACAGCGAATTAATGGTGCAGAGAATGTTGGCGCCCACAAAACCTCAATGCTACAAGATATTGAAGCCGGACGCCCCACAGAAATAGATGCCATTGTCGGCGCGGTGGCAGAATTGGGTAAACTTACGCAAATTCCCACACCTCATATTGATGCTCTTTACGCCAGCGTTAAGCTGCTGGAAGCTACCAAACAAAAGATTGAAGAAGGCAGAAGGCAGGAGGCAGAGGGCAGAAGGTTCTTTTCTCCAAGGGATTCAAACCCCTCCTGAAAAGGAGCCACCTTTCTTGAAATTTGGTGGGGGTCTTAAACCCTTGCGACCGACCGTCACGCTTCTTTGTTCGGGCACTCAGGTGAAGGGATAAATACCTTCTGCCTTCTGCCTCCTGCCCTTTGCCTTTCACGATAAAATGTCGAACTCCAGAAACTAGATAGGATAAGCCTTTTTCCTTCTGCCATCTGCCTTCTTCCTTCTGCCTTCTACTTACCAATTATTTGAGTTTGCTTAGCAAAATTTTTGCCCGTTAATTCTGTGGGTGAGTTCCCCCGCACAGCGCGGAACATTCCAAATCGGCACAGTCCTGTACCAAAAGCCAAACGCATCAGCAATAAAGTCGGCACTTCGCGGACAGACTTGATAAAACCAGACAGCCCAAAACGCACTAATCCCTCAGGTCTGGCTATCCCTTGCCAGATGGAATCTAACCAAGAAGGAAGCGTTTGTTTCGTCCAGTCTGCCGTAATCACCTCCCCCTCGACTAATTTCGTCTCTGCTAAAAGTTCGCTAAACCCTTCTATGCTGGAAAAAGCTGGATGAGACCACTGTTCGAGGAGTTGTTTCATCACTGGTTTCTCCCAGAAATTTAGCGGCTTTTGGCGGTCATCCCTCTGATTCCAGTCAGCTACAACCAAAACTCCACCAGGCTTTACCACCCGCATTAATTCTCTAGCAAAAACGGCTTTATCAGGCATGTGGGGGCCTGCTTCAATCGACCAGACTACATCAAAACTAGCATCTGGAAATGACAATGCCATTGCATCATCCACCGCAAACTGGGCATTGACTCCTGGGGGCGTTAACTCCTGGGCGCGTTTCACCTGCTGTGGACTGATGGTAATTCCTGTGACAGCAAACCCATAATCTCGCGCTAAAATCCGACTACTGCCGCCGATACCGCAGCCGACATCCAAGACGGTGGTACCAGGGGGTAATTTATCTAAACCACCCCATTTAACCATTTCATGTACAAAGTCAGATTTAGCAACTAAAAAATCCTTGCGACCTGGCGGCGAACCGTAGTGACCGAGGTGAATGTGTTCTCCCCAATAAAACTCTAGGATGCCGTCATCAGTCCATTCATCGTAGGAATTGGCGACTGTGGCAGAAGATTGATATTTCCGAGGAGTCAGGAAATAAACCCCGATTCCTATCACTAAAACCAGAAGAACAGCAATTACAAAATATAGTAAGGTTGACATTGTTTTGAAAGCTTCCCATACACCTAACGTAGCTGGTTGGCTGACAAAACTCAAGTAGCATAGCAGTATGACTTGACTGTAAACTCGCTTGGTTACTACTTTTGAGCCTGTTTTTGTGAAGCAATAGCAGGTTCTAGTTAAAAGGGAACGGGCAACAGGCAACAGGTAACACTTCGATATCTCATCCTTAAAAGGAGGGGACTTGAATAGAAATACCTTATTTTTGTGTGGCTAATTTCTGGTCAAAATAATTCTTTTTTATGAAATAAATTTAGTTGCAGCTTAGTCCAAGGAATTTGGATAATTTGAAATTAGATTTATAAAGAAAAACTAAAGGTAAGAAAAAGCGATCGCCTGAAAACAGGATAATGCAGCTGAGTTAGCCAATCCCTTACACTCAACCTAAAACTATGACATCTACACCGAAAATCTTAGCTTTTGCTGGCAGTACCCGTATAGATTCTTACAACAAAAAATTAGTAAAAATTGCGGCGGCTAGTGCCAAGGCAGCAGGCGCAGAAGTTACATATTTAGACCTACGGGATTTGCCCTTACCTTTGTATGATGAAGATTTGGAAGCTCAAGAAGGAATGCCTGCCAACGCCCGCACATTGAAAGATTTGATGATTTCTCATCAGGGATTTCTCATTGCTTCACCTGAATATAACAGTTCCCTCACAGCAGTTTTGAAAAATGCGATCGATTGGGCATCGCGTCCATATCCAAACGAATCTCCCTTGGCTTTGACTGCCTTTGCGGGTAAGGTTGCTACAATTATGAGCGCTTCTCCAGGCGGCCTTGGTGGTTTGCGGGGGTTAGTTCACCTGCGTTCTATTTTGGGAAACATCAAAGTTTTGGTACTTCCCGACCAAATAGCCGTATCCAAAGCTTATGAAGCCTTCAATGATGATGGCAAGTTAAAAAATTCCAAACAGCAAGAATCTATTGAAAAGTTAGGCGAGGGTTTAACAAAAATATTGCTGAAACTTAATTAAGCTTTTGACTGAAGAAGGCAAAAGGCAAAAGGCAAAAGGCAAAAGGTAAAAGGTAAAAGGCAAAAGGCAAAAGGCAAAAGGCAAAAGGCAAAAGGCAAAAGTAAAGATTAAGTCAACATTTATTTTTACTTTTTACCTTTCTTTGTTATAAATTAATACTCTTAGATAAAATTGATTTTGGCAACATTCCATGTACGCCTTTTTGGGGACTATTCACAACTTGAGTGATGCGAAAATTCACAGCTAAACTACACAATACATAAGCGTCTTCTGGCGATAAATTGGCGAAGCGTTCCAGAAAATCAATCGTATTTTTTAAAGCCAGTTCTAATGCTTCATCTAAGGTTTGAGCAAAACCCATTGTGATAATATCAGTTGGAGTTTCGGCTATTGGTGTTGTTAATTTTAAATCCTTGCGGAGTTTGAGTGTAATTCTACCGTTCATGGAAGTCTCAATAGCGGTTACATTGACTTCGCCATCTCCCTGTGCAGAATGCCCATCACCAATAGAAAATAACGCACCTGGGACAAAAATCGGCAAAAATAAACGAGAACCTGCTTGGAGTTCGCGGTTATCGATATTACCGCCGTAATAGCCTGGTGGGACGGATGTTCGAGAGGTTTCTGGGGTAGCAACACCAAGAATTCCAAAAAAAGGTTTGAGGGGAATTTTAATTCCAGTACCGGGTGGAAATTCAGCGATATTGTTTGCTAAATCCAAAGGAATGAATCTTAAGGCGGGTTGAGAAAACTGATGTGGTAAAGCTCCCCAACCTGTACGAATTGCATTAAAGCCTACAGGTAAACGAGGTGCGATCGCTTCTAATTTTACTTCTAAAACATCCCCTGGTTGAGCATCCCGTATGTAAATCGGCCCTGTGAGTAAATGCGGCCCTCCAGCAATTTTGCGTTCTGGTAAAAGATTTTGGCAGATGTCGAGAAATTCTGGTGTGAGAAACTCTGGTGGTGCTTTCTCATAAACGTAATAACCAGTATAAGTTTCTACATCAACTGTATCGCCGGAATCAATAGTGAGTGCTGGATTTAGCAGATGAGAGAAACCACCCAAATGCACCGTATCCTTAGTAGCTTTTAAAGTGTAGTGAGCGATCGCTCTACCTCCTTCTAACTCTGGGAACTTCTAATCTCAAGTTTGTTGAGATCAAAATTTTCTTGAACTTCCCCATACAGAGAATAGACATAGTATGGCTACTATTGCAACACCCACCCCACAACCTAACTAACCTGAGTTCGGGTTAAGCAGTATGAGATAAAAGCCAGTCCATCTGAAGGCTGGGTGGCGTTGCTGAATGGAGGGATGAATCGATAGCGTTTGCGTAGCGTCTCGTAGACAAGCGGGGCGGAACGCACATCGCAGTTAGTACACATGTGCCCACAGTTTACCTCTTTGCTTTCTATTCTTTCTAATTTCCGTAGACCCACACTATGGACATTGCACAGTAGATGACCTCAATTCATCGTCTATTATGCAACGCCCCTTCAGGATAATGACAATAATTTGTCATCGCTACTTTAACAGCCATTTAATTTGCTTGATGACAATAATTTGTCTCTGAGGACATTAATCTGTCACCGACGACAAATAATTAGTCACTGTACAACAACAAAAATGGACGTAACTGGATTCGAACCAGTGACCTCTACGATGTCAACGTAGCGCTCTAACCAACTGAGCTATACGTCCTTAGCCACACGATTATCAATATTAACACATATATTTCTCAAAAAGCAAGATAAAGAATCCAGATGATTTCAGTAACATTAGACCCTAGTGTATGATCGTTAAGGCTATTCGATTCTGGTGGGGGTTAGCTACCAGAGGTAAGGGGGAAAGTTCGGTGTAAATCCGGCGCTTGGGAGCAACTGTGAACTGATTTAAGATTTGAGATTAGCTTGCCTGGGTAATCGCAAATTCTAAATTGAGTAAGTCAGAATGCCCGCCGAAGTAAATTTATCAGTTCCATATTTCTGCGAGGTACAGATGACTGCGACTGCAAATATTTCCACAACTGACTGTTTAGATGTTCCCGACCACACTTTATTTGTTTGCAAAACCTGTGCCAGCGTTTGGCAAGATGGAAAACGTTTACCTGGAAGTGGCGGCGAACAACTACTACAGCAACTTCAGCACCTAGCGCAAGATTGGGACTTGCGAGATCGATTCCCAATTCAAGAGGTTGAATGCATGAGTGCTTGCAATCGTTCTTGTGTAGTCGCCTTTGCTGCCAAAGGCAAATTAACTTATTTATTTGGCGATCTAGCTGTTGATGGCAGTGCATCTGCGGTACTAGAGTGTGCTAGCCAATACTATGCCAAGCCAGATGGTTTACTGCCTTGGTCAGAGCGTCCAAAAGCACTGAAAAATGGCATTTTGGCAAAAATTCCACCTGTATGATGCGTGTTTTAATTTTGGGTGGAACGGGAGATGCAGCAGAATTAGCTGCTAGGCTGGCGACTATCCAAGGGGTAGAAGCAATCACATCTCTAGCTGGTCGCACCCGCGAACCATTAGTTCCTTTGGGAGATTTGCGGGTTGGAGGCTTCGGTGGTGTAGCTGGATTGGTTAGTTATCTGGAAGCAATGCAAATTGACTTGTTAATTGATGCAACCCATCCTTTTGCTACCCAGATTTCTTGGAATGCTGTAGATGCTGCAACCAAAGTCGGAGTACCCCATCTAATGTTAATTCGTCCGCCTTGGCAAAAGGTCAGTGGCGATCGCTGGATTGAAGTTGACAGCGTTGCAGCCGCAGCAACAGTCTTGCAAAACCAAGCGCAGCGAGTATTTTTGACAGTTGGTAGGCAAGAACTCGCCGCTTTCGCTCACCTCAAAGATATTTGGTTTTTAATGCGGATGATTGACCCTCCTACGCCTGATGCTTTAGTACCACCGGGGATGTTATTGTGCGATCGCGGCCCCTTTACCCTCAATAATGAAAGGGAAATCCTGACTCACCACAACATCGATACCATAGTCAGTAAAAATAGTGGTGGTGATGCAACCTACGCCAAAATCATTGCGGCGCGAGAACTTGAGGTGAAAGTTGTAATGGTGAATCGTCCAGCTATACCACCAGGAAATTACGTTACTAATATTGATGATGCTTTGGTGTGGGTATTTGACAAGTTGCATAACTAAATCCCCGACTTCCTTGAAAAGCTAGGGATCTAAATAAAAGAAAATAGCTATAGATATTTATCCAACTGTTGCTAATGCTGGTTCTGCTAAAAAATATTTCAAATTTTCTTTGTCAGTGGCAAATTTCAAATACACAGACGCCATTTCCGATGTGAGAAATTCAATCATTAATCTGTTTTCTACCCAAAATTCAATCACATCAAAGAAAGAATCGCGGTTACAACGCACTACCCGCCAGCCTTCACGGCGACCAATTTGTTCAATTTCTTCCTGGCTACTTGGTACAGAAATAGCCGCATGAATATCTGTAAATCTTGAACTAATGGCAGTATGTACAAATACACATTCCTCATCACCTTCACCAGGCTCTATTTGAGAACCTAAAGGATAAAGTTCAATGGCTGTACCGTGTTCATCAAAAGGTATAACCATGTAACTGCCTGGGTTAGGAGGAAAAGGAACAGCTTGTGCTTTTAAAATTTCTGCAAGAACTTGGGCAACATGGTTGGGGTTTCTAACAGCAATGGAAATATGGTGAATCATAAGAATAATCTCAGTTCGATATCTTGTAGATTAGGAAACAATCGGGGAAAACTAGGGGAGCAAAAGATAATTTGCAAAAACTTTTTCCCCTCTGCTTGCGATCCTCTTATTGAGGTCGCCCGTAATGAGCTTTACCTTGACCGTCTGTAGTTTCAAGCACTAGAACTTGCTGTCCGTAGTCATTGGTTTGAATTGACCATTGGTAGGTTTCAGGCTTTGCTGAATTGCGGCTGGAGTAGGTGCGTCCACTATTACAGATTTGGCCTTGGGATGTGCTATCGCTAGGTTGAAAAATCAAACGGCCAGCTTCAACTTTGACTTTGCCTTTTTCCTCTATGAATAAGTTAGACGTGCAGTTGTAGGTGGTGATTTGAATTAGTCTTCTTCGCTGGTAGTTACCGTTAGAAGCAAGTTCAAATTGATCGCTAGAACCGTTTGGGGCTGCTGGGCGTCCTGTGTAGCTGTCTTGGTATTGGATGGTTGAAATTCGACCGTAGCGCCATTCGCCTTGAAGTTCGGTAGGCACTCCACCATCATTTTGAGCTTGGCTGGTGGTTGGGTAAAGAATAAAACTGGCACCAAGACTCAAGCCGAGGGCACTAGCAGCAAAGAAACGAGTAGCTTTTGACATAGAATTAAGTTGCTTATTTGTTAGTGATTAGATATGGCTTTTTAGCAATACATTTATCAACAAGAATTCAGAATTCTGCTGTATATTTTGTGTTTACTTGATGTAGTTTGCAATTTATCCAGCAAACTGCAATCCGTATTTGTTGAAAACAGGCTGTACTTTTTCCATATTTACTAGTGGACTATCTGCTACTTCACCCATTTCTTCATAAAACTTTTTCGCTCCCTTGGGTGCAATTAAAACCAAAAATTTAGTAGTAGCAGAACGAACTTTGAAGGCGTGTGGTGCATTGTGAGGAATGTTAACGAAACAGCCTGGTGATGCAAAAATTGTTTCTGTACCAATTTGAATATCTATTTCACCTTCTAGAATATAAAATGCTTCTTCCCAAGGGTGAGTGTGCAATGGCGGGCCATTTTCTTGTGTATCTGTAATTTCATAAACTGCCCAAGTTCCATTTGTTTCTTCGCCGGTTGCTTTGGTTGTAAATTGTGCGCCAAGAACTGAAAATTGATTACCTTCTCCTGGTGTCAGAACAATTGGTTTACGCATGGTTGAAGTTTGCATATAAGCTATTCCTTGTTGTGTAATTTAGTAGATATAAGCTACAAATTTGCTTTGATGTTTATTAGATTAGTAAGGAATCGGGTAGAACTAGGGGAGACAATTGGGTAATTGATATTTTTTTTGTAACTGATTATTAAGAAACTGAACTAACGTCAAAATTTCTAGAAATAATGAGTAACCTATTCTGGCGAAAGTCGATATTGTGATGCTTAATCAGTCGCTCAAATTCCCCAAAGCTGACATTTTAGTAATTGATGACACACCAGAAAACCTTAACCTCCTATCTGCCATGCTGACGGAGCAGGGATATAAAGTAAGGAGTGTTACTAAAGGTTCTACGGGTTTGCGGGGTGCAAATGCAGTTCCTCCAGACTTGATTTTGTTGGATGTGAATATGCCTGAAATGAATGGCTATGAAGTCTGTCAAAATTTGAAGGCAAACGATCGCACTCGCGATATCCCAGTAATTTTTATCAGTGCTTTAGGTGATGTTCTAGATAAAATAAAAGCTTTTGCAGTTGGCGGAGTAGACTACATCACTAAGCCTTTTCAACTAGAAGAGGTTTTAGCACGCATTGAAAATCATTTGACGATTCGGCAATTGCAACAACAACTCCAAGCCCAAAATCAGCAGTTGCAGCAGGAAATCCACGATCGCACTAAAGCAGAAGAAAAGTTTGCTATAGTTTTTCGCTCTAGTCCCAATCCAATCGCCATCGCTACAGTTTCCGAAGCTCGTTTTCTTGACACTAATCCCAGTTTCTTAAGGATCAGCGGCTATTCTCTAGAGGAAGTAATCGGACACACCGCAACTGAACTTGATTTGGGTAAAAATACACTAGCATTGGCCCAAAAAATCCAACTTCTGCCTAAAACTGGCTCACTTTACAATCAAGAATTTGAATTTTCTACTAAATGTGGCGAAGTTAAAACTATACTAATATCTATCGAATTGATTGACCTCGCCGGAGTACCCTGTGCTTTATTAATTGCCAATGACATCACCGAACGCAAACGTCTAGAAAACGAGTTTATCTCTTTGGTCAGTCATGAATTGCGTACACCTCTAACTTCCACAATGGGAGCATTAGATTTGTTAGGTGCAGGACAACTAGGAACTCTCACCCCACAAGGACAAAAAGTCCTCAGCATTGCCACAACTAATACTGAACGCCTGATGCGCTTGGTGAACGATATTCTCGATTTAGAACGGATGAAATCGGGCAAAATCTTCACGCGAAAGGCCAAATGCAATGTTGCCGAATTGCTAATTACGGCAACGGAGGCAATGCAAGCAATGGCAGATAAATTACAAGTCCAACTAATTGTCAATCCTTTAACAATTGAACTTTGGGCAGATAGCGATCGCCTACTACAAACATTGACAAATCTACTCAGTAATGCTATCAAATTTTCAGAACCAGGCGATCGCGTGTGGATTAATGCGATTCTCTCAGAATCTAAAACCATTGAGTCTCAAGAAAGCCAGAATTCCCTTACTTCTTCAGCCAACTATGTTTTGATTACCATTCAAGATGAAGGACGAGGAATTCCTGAAGATAAATTACAAATTATCTTCGAGCGTTTTCAGCAGGTAGATGCATCTGATTCCCGCAACAAGGGAGGAACGGGTTTAGGACTTGCGATTTGTCGGAATATTGTGCAGCAACATAACGGTAAAATCTGGGTTCAGAGTATTTTAGGGCAAGGCAGTACATTTTATGTGCTGTTACCCTTAACTAGCTGATTTATGAATGGCAAAGAACAAAAGTTTTACCCTACTTTTCCCCGATCCCATTTTAGAATAATTCCAGAAAAATCAAGCTAACCAGCATCACATATCATGCGAAAGTGACACTATGAACAGAAGTATTTTAATTGTTGATGATGAAGAAGATGTGCAGGCGATCGCAAAATTGGGATTAGAAATGGGTGCTGGTTGGAACGTGTTGACTGCTTGTTCTGGACGGGAAGCGTTGAACGTAGCCGCCAACTTTAAACTTGATGTTATTTTATTAGATATGATGATGCCTGATATGGATGGGCGTGCCACTCTGCAACAACTCAAGGCTAACCCTGTCACTCAGTCAATTCCAGTAATTTTACTAACTGCTAAAGTCCAAGATTCAGATCGAGATAGCTTTACAGGCTTAGATGTAGCTGCTGTCTTTGCCAAACCTTTTCGTCCCCTGAAACTGGCAGGACAAATCAGCGAAGCATTGGGTTGGTAGTTAAGAAGCTGATGCGTTTTTAAATTGCATAGTTAAACTCACTATAACAACACGGAAGAGGACGCAATTTAAAATAATTACTAATTACTAATTAGCTAAAGTTGTGTTGTAAAAAGTAAATATAAATTACTTTTTTGTATACTTAAACAAAAGCGATAAAGTAAATTGATACAAACATTTTATAACCTGAGCAGATACCAATGACAGCCTATTATGACTCTATAGCCGAGCAGTATAAAAAATCCAAACAATTGCCCTTTCGCTTACATATTGAGGCATATACATACTTTAATTTGCTTGGGGATTTAGTTGACAAATCAATCCTTGATTTGGCTTGCGGCGAAGGATTCTATACCAGACAATTCAAACTCCAAAGTGCAGCAAAGGTGGTAGGAGTAGAAATTTCTGAAAAAATGATTGAACTCGCAAAGCAGGAAGAAGCTACGCAACCCCAAGATATTGAATATATTCTTGCGGATGTACTCGAACTCGGCAAAATTGGCAACTTTGATTTGGTGGCGGCTTCTTTTTTATTAAATTATGCTCAAACGAAAGAAGAATTACTCAAAATGTGTCAGACCATATTTATCAATCTGCAACCAGGTGGTCGTTTTGTGACCATGAATAATAATGCTTCTCAACCGCCTACATCTTATCTTGCAACTAAAAAATATGGACTTATTAAAAGTATCAACTCGCCATTAATAGAAGGCACGCCGATAACATATACAATTTATGGTAATGGGCAGGAATTTAGCTTTGATAACTATTATCTCAGCACAGAAACTTATGAATGGGCATTTCGGAGTGTTGGTTTCCAAGAGATTCGCTGGCAAAAACCAATAGTTTCTCCTGAAGGTGTGGAAGAATTTGGTCAAGAGTTTTGGCAGGATTTTATTGACTGCGTACCCATAATTGGTATTGAGTGTGTCAAAGGGATTGAAGATTAGATATTGGAGTTACAAAATATCAGTTTAATTAACTGTTGATAAAATAGAGCGATCGCTTAAAAATTGTCTATAATAAAAATCTCTCTTTTCAAGATTACCAATAGGCTAGTGGTCTATCGCATTAGTTCTGAAAGGTTCGTAGTAAGCACTTTAGTGCTTAAAAATCAAGGACTAAAGTCCTTACTACAAACGTATTTATCCCTCAAAATTAATGCGACGAACCACTAGTCTGTAGGGTGTGTTATGCCGTAGGCTAACGCACCTTCTAGTGGTCTGTAGAATTTAAGGTGCGTTGCGCTGCGCGACAACACACCCTACATTTAAAATTTTGGATTTTGAATCTTCAATCGAAAATTCAAAATCTCAAATCCAAAATTTGACCAGTAAAATTTTTGTTTAATTTGCTAGCCAGAAAGCCACATTACGCACATAGGTTTTGATATCTTCCAAAGCGCGTGGTTCTTTTTTCATAGCATCTCCCGGTGCTTCATCTACAAAAGTAGGACAGCCTTTTTCAATGTCCCAGTTGTAATCTACTAAATGGTGGAAGCTGGAATTAGCTACTGCTCGTCCTAATCTATTTCCTTGTGCATCTTGATGATGATCGATTACTACAAGTAGATTGAACTTACGGCCGGTAACTAAACTTTTTCCTAAGGCAATTACTCGCGCATTTTCATTGCCTAAAGGCGCACCAATGCCACCTTCGTGGGGATGCGCGGGAAAAAACTCGATATATCCCGAAGCTGAATTGGGATTTTTCAAAACTTCGTGAATGGGTTCAACAATGGTAATTTTTTGATAATCACCGTTAGCCCCAGAATGATAGTTAGGCCAAGAAATATAAGTTGTATATGAGTCATCTCGGCTCCAGCGAGATTCATCAGGATCGGGGTTTTTTGTGTTGAAATAATGGACATCACCAATGTCAATTAAACCGCACATCGAACAGCCCATATCTTGATGATCGCGTGTTGTCAGAATACCACCACCGCGTTGCCGAAAAGCATTAATTCCGGCAATGTCCTTTTCGGTTAAACCATCACCGACATCTAAAGCAAATAGCCAAAGTTCATCAAAATCTGATTTATCAAGTGTACTTAATACTGGGTCACCAACTCCATTAGGCTCGTAATCGCGTCCCGTAACTTCAAATAAAGAATTTCCCGCTTCATCTTTAATTGATGCTAAGTAATCTTGCAACATTGAGAAACGAAAAATGCTCCAATCATCTTCAGTTGTAGGAATCGTAGTCTGCAAAAGAATACGAATTGGTTTTGCCATAACCTGTGCCATACGAATACCACAATAGAGTATAGCGATCGCTTTGCCTTAATGCTTAAATAATTCCTAAACATCTCTCTCAAGTATGAAAGTATTTCATCACTCTAGGTAGTAGCACTGGCTGTTGAGAATGGCTAAACTAGATAAATGTTATTCACTTTCACTCGACCAATAGATCCTCATGTAGCGCTTTCCGGGGATTTCTGCCTGTCTGGGTAGCTTCAATTCAACGTTCATTACCACAGCAACAGACGCAAAACAGATATGAAAGCAGAACAACTCCTAAAAAATTATGCAGCAGGCATAAGAGATTTTACTGGTGTTAACTTGAGTGAAGCCAACCTTAGGGAAGCTAACCTCAAAGGCGCAATTTTAGATAAAGCCATCTTAGACGGAGCTAATTTGAGTCACGCAAATTTAGCACAAACTAGTTTTGTTGGTGCAGACTTGAACGGAGCAGATTTGAGTGATGCCAACCTCACTGGTAGCAACTTAACTGGAGCGATTCTAGATGGAGCCATCTTGGATGGAGCAACATTAGATGGAGCTAATTTGAGTCAGGCTGATTTGACAGTTGCCAAGCTGATTGAAACTAACTTAACTGAGGCAGAATTACAGCAAGCAAGCTTAATTGCTGCAAATTTAAATGGAGCCGATTTGAGTGGTGCAGATTTAACGGTAGCCGACTTGTCCCAGGCAAATCTTAGTGAAGCAGACTTAAACCAAGCAAATTTAAGCGGAGCAAATTTAGAGGGAGCCAATATAGAAGGGACAATTTTGGATGAGAATGGGTAAAAGGGGGTGGGGAGTTAGGAGTGGGGAGTTAGGAGTTAGGAGTTAAGAATTATTCTCCTTGTCCCCTCATCTCCCCATCTCCCCATCTCCCTATCTCCCCAGTCCCTCTTATACTAAGTAACTCGTATTCGGTACGATCGCAAAGAAAGCATACTCATACCAAGTAGTCCAAATGAAACTGCGAATCCATCGCTGGCGCTTTTCTGGACTCAATTCATACTCAAATGCGCCATGTGCAGGATCGATGGAAGAGAGGTGAGAGTTGCAACCGCAGCCATGTTGATAAGTAAAACCGTATTTTGAGGCAATACTTTGCACCTTCATCTGGATTGCAAATACCTTGCCTGCATGGAGTATGGCATCCCAAGAACGCTTATGTTCTATATCACGGGGATCGAATCGTAAGGCGCGTTCTTCAAAAACATGATCCCGGTAAATTGGTGCTAAATGTACATGATAGAAGCTGGCAGGCAGTTCATAACCAAATTCATTGAATAAATCTATACCAATACGAGCTACTTTTACTTGCTCGGCATACTCGACTCCCTTTGATTGGACATCCTGGAGAATTTCTGCAAAATTCGGATAGCTGTGTTTTTTAAAGTCTTGTCCAAAAAATTCCAGGGTTTCCCATGCCAGTTGTGCAAAGATTTGGGAGAAGGACGGTATTAAGTGAGCTAGTTGGGGGCGATCGCTAAACAAATCAACGTCACCATGCTCTAATTTGTATAGAAATAACTGTGCCATCTCAACATAACTTTGGGGTTGGGAAAGTCCCACACTCGTGGTTCCTCTCGCAATCTCTTGCCATATAGCGGGTAGTTGAGAAACCTGAACCGCATTTTCTCCGGCGATGACTGCAACACGAGGACATTCGAGAAGTTGCATCGACAATCTCCATTTAAGACTTTAATGTAATTTACACTAAGTAATGCCTTCTCGGTATTCTCCACATAATTAAAAAATCTTTGACAGGGTGTCTTGGGGGGAGATGGCAACGCCTTGGGGAAAGGTAAAAGGGAAAAGGTAAAAGGAGAGATCTTTGTTTTCCCCATTGCCCTTTGCCCCTTGCCCTTTGCCCCATGCCCCATGCCCCATGCTCATTTACTCAATTTTCAAGTTGAAAGGTAAGCGGGCATAAACTCCCTGTGGGTCGTTCATTTTTTGCAGAATTTGGATTTCTTGTTGCAGTTTTTGGAATTCGGCGGTGAGGGGGTTAGATTTTTGGACTTGCGTTGGCTCAATTCCTAAACTGTCCTGCACCTCTTGAGTTGCTTTGCCAAAAAAGCGTTCTCCAAATGTACTAAAACGGGGATATTCTTGTAATTCCCAATCTTCTCCTAGTTTCGCTTCCTTAGCAGCATAAGCGATCGCACTATTCAAACCGCCAATTTCATCTACTAAACCAATTTCCTTGGCGGCTACACCCGACCAAACCCGTCCTTGGGCGATTTCTGCTACTTTTTGTCCTGGGAGTTTCCGACCTTGGGAAACTTTATTGAGAAACATGTTGTAAATTCGGTCAACGCTGCGCTGATAAAGCGCTAACTCTTGGGGTGATTTCGGGCGAGAGGCTGTTTGAGAATCAGCATAGAGTCCGGTTTTTACTGAATCCCAGGTGATACCGTTGTCATTTGCCAACTTTTGGCCATTCAGTAATATCCCAAACACGCCAATTGAGCCTGTAATTGTATTTGGTTCGGC
This sequence comes from Nostoc sp. ATCC 43529, assembly GCA_003326205.1. GTDB lineage: Bacteria > Cyanobacteriota > Cyanobacteriia > Cyanobacteriales > Nostocaceae > Nostoc. The sequence goes on along the minus strand of LWTK01000020.1, from coordinate 238,805 downwards.
AAAAATCCGGTTAGAGTCGCTAGCAATCCAATAACCACCGGAGGCGGCGGTATCGCCCATCGATACTACAACTGGTTTTTCTTGGCGAGTTAATTTCACTTCTCGCTGCATAACTTCGGCGGCGGTGGCGCTACCACCGGGGCTATTAATTCGCAGCACAACTGCTTTTACATCTTTATCTTGTCGCAGTTTATTGAAGATTTTAGCAAAGCGATCGCCTCCTACTTGTCCATCTTCACCTATACCATCGACAATCTCACCTTCAGCATAAACAACGGCAATTTTATTTTTTGAGTCGCGTTCTACACCTAAAGATTTACCGGAAACTTGTGCGTAATCATTCAAGTTAATTTGCCGGAATGTTTTGTCGTCTTTGTCGCTTCCTGTAAGCTTTTTCAGGTCGCTTACCACTTCATCAACATATGCTACTTGGTCTACCAAACCGCTATCTTTCGCTTGTGTTGCTTCTAACAATGCTTGATTATCTGCGATCGCCTGTAGCTGTTCAGGTTGAATTTTCCGACTGCTACCAACAGCATCACGCCATTCTCCCCAAACATCATCCAATAATTTTTGAGTTTGTTCGCGGTTTTCTGGACTCAGCTTTGTCAGAATCAACGGTTCAACAGCTCCCTTAAATTTTCCCACCCGCACGACTTGAACACCAACACCATACTTCTGCAATGCTCCCGTTAAGAACATTAGTTGCGAACTCAAACCGTTGACTTCCATCAATCCCAAGGGATTAAGGACGATGGAATTTGCCGCTGAACTGACATAATATTCTTTTTCGCTCCAATTGCTGCCATAAGCGACAACTTTTTTGCCGCTAGTGCGGAATTCCTCTAAGGATTTGCGGATTTCTTTGAGAGAAGCATAGCCAACATCACTAGTTTCGCTGGCGCGGCTAGCATCGAGATAGATACCCACAATTCGCGGATCGCGCCGCGCTTTTTCCAAGGTTTCCACAACTTTACGCAGTGTCATTCTCTCCTCAGCTGCACCGGAGAGTGCATTTTGAAAGAATTCGCCAGAATTAGGTTCGCCATCAGTAATTTTCATCGACAAGTCAAAAACCAGCACTGACTTATCTTTGACTTCCGGCCCAGTGTCTTTGGTGGAAGTAGCAGCCAACAGCAGCAAGAACAGTCCAGTGGTTCCCAGACCGCAGAAAACAATTAGCCCCAGTACGGTGCCAATTAAACTAGCAACAGTTTGTTTAATAAAGTTTGTCATATCTCGTAAATCTATGTTCTACTGGTTTATTCATTGTCTTATAAGTAGCATTTAAGTTGCAGCTTGTCTTGTCTGGCGATCGCAAATCAGGACACTCAGCATCAACTACGTTGCGATCGCAGTAGTAATGCAGAATTTTACATAATAATTTAATTCATTAAACAAGAGTAGCTAAGCAAAGTAAACTGCTCTGAGGATTTCTAAAAGCATCTTCTTAAGATTATCTTAATTTTAGATAGTGCTAATTTTGATAAACGTTAAGAGATAGTTGCGGTGAATTTTAGGCTTAATAGATATTTGCGATCGCAGCCTGAAAGAGTGCAAATCTAGTCATACTCTGAACTTTGCTAGCTTTTACTTGAAGCCACATGTTTACAAATTATGAAGAATAACCGTGTCTATTTTGTAATACAAATCAAAGGAGATTGTAGTACTATTTATTATGAAGTCAAAAACAGTTATATTACTTTAGCAAAAGAATAATATGATAGATATTTTGGGTTTTACCACAACTGCACTCAAAGCTGTTTTACCCACGGTTGTAAAAGAAATTATTAAAAAAGCTCAAAGTCAATTAAATCCAACAGAGTTAGAGAAAGCTATTAAAACAGGGATAAAAGCTGCTCAGGATGCAGATAAAAATAAACAAAAAGGGCTTTTGTTTGCTTGTGATGATAGGCAAATTGATACATTCCTTGCAAAAGTATTTGAATATTCAGGAGTTCAGACAGAATTAGAGAACGCGCTAAAAGATAAATTTCCAGATATACAGAATCTCATTGAGGCATTTAAGCAGGTAGCGCAAGAACAAAAAATTAAACTAAATGAACCCGATATTGAACCTTGGGTACGAACATTTATAAATATATATTTTCAAGAACTTCCAGTTTATGGAAGATATCAGGCTGCTAAAGATAATTATTTAAAGCAAATAATTAAAGATTCTGAAAAAATACATTTTGCTGGAATTAAAATGAAAGGACAGGACTGGGATATTCCCGAACCTTTAGAAAAAATTTTTGTAATTCCAGATGTAATTAATAAGGAACAAAAAGCTAATAGAGTTTCATTAAATTCCAAAGATATGATTTCAGCAAATAAATTGTTGAATTCTAGTCTCCCACAACAAATAGTCATTTTGGGCGATCCTGGTTCCGGTAAAAGTACTTTAATGCAATATTTTGCTGCTAATGTCGCACAGAAGAAGTTCGCAGAGTTAGGATTGCCAGAAAATTTATTACCAATTTTAATTCGGATTCGCGATTTAGCAAATCAGCCAGAAATTAATATTTTGACATATTTACAAGAGCGTATTCCTCGCAAATACAGTTTAGATAATATACCAGAAGGATTTTTTGATTATTGGCTCAAACAAGGAAAAGCAGTAATATTACTTGATGGTTTGGACGAAATTGCTGATCAGAATAAGCAAAGAGAAGTTGCACGACATCTTTCTTATTTTGTCACAAATAATAAGTATGTTCAAAACAGAGTTATTATCACATCTCGTCCTGCGGAATATAAGCGAGATTTCTTTGAGACTCCAAAATTTCCCCACTATTTTATACTGCCATTTGACGAGTCTAAGATTAATCTATTTATCGATAGATGGTATAATACTCGTTTTTCAGACTCAGAAGAATCACAGCGTCGGCAATCTAGCCTAAAAGAGCTATTAAACAAGCAGGAACGCATTAAAATCTTGGTAGAAAATCCGCTACTATTAACACTTGTTTGTTTAATACACCGATATGATGCAGTGCGTTTACCTCAAAAGCGTGACAAACTTTATGAAACAGCAATAGAAACCCTACTCTTAAATTGGGAAATGATTCGATTTGAAGAAAAACAAGCACCTATTTATAAAAAACTAGAACATATAAAATTTACAAACTTGCAACGATTAATGGAAAAATTGGCATATTGGATTCATTGCCAGCAAATTGCAGCAGAAGATAAGAATTCCAGTACAATAGTTGAACGAGATGAAATTATTCAGCAATTAAGTAAAGATATTCAACATCTCAAAAAAATTGAACTTTATGAGGCTAAGCAAGAAGCAGAAAACTTTATCGACTATATTTCTGCTCGTTCTGGTTTACTAAATGAACAAGGAAAAAACTGCTATGCATTTGTACATAAAACATTTCAGGAATATCTGTGCGCTAAAGAAATAGATTATCGTTATCAAAACGGCGAAGGTAGTTATGAAGAAATAGTCTTACATCATATCAAAGAACATCTCTATAATCCTCACTGGCGAGAAGTATTATTACTGTTGATTGAGATCCAAAAACCCAAACCCATCGCTAAAGCCATTTGGGCTATTCTGGAGCAGGATAAAGAGAATGAACAATTGTATTATCATAATTTATTGTTTGCTGGTAGTTGTTTAACTGAAGATCCAAATAATTTAAAAACAGCAGACAATGACCCATCGTTACATATTTTGAGTGAATTAGTAAAGCTAGAAATAAATCCTGATTTGGATGAAAAAATTCGCTCACAGGTATTTTCAACCTTTTGTAATTTGAGTCAAACAGAATTCGCAAAATCAGCACTTGAAGTTTTGGCAGAAAATCAAGATCGTATAGATGAAGCGAGAATGCAGCAATATCGAAATAAACTGGAAAAATCAAAAGTTTAATACTCCCACTAAGAGGTTGTTTCAAAAGGGTTTTGCTGTGACTTTAGGCACTTTTAGATCCCCCCTAACCCCCCTTTTTAAGGGGGGGAACCTGAATCAAAGTCACCCCCCCTTAAAAAGGGGGTAACCGGAATCAAAGTCTCCCTTTTTAAGGGATATTTAGAGGGATCTAAAACTTTTGATACCAACAAGAGGACTTTTCAAACATTCTCTAATGATGAGTCAGAATACAGTCTACAATAGGTGAATAAGGGCAGCATGAATATACAAATATTTCAAGATACTAAAGAAGAATATTGTAGGCAGCTGGCACAGTGGTTTGATGATATTAAATTTGCTGGGATTGCGGTTACTGGTCAAGAGGTGGATAAATCTGCGAAATCTAGCCAGATTTTTGTCATGCCTGATGTAGTGGAGGAAATAAAAACTAGTCACAAACAAATAGATTCTCAAACGGATATTGATTTATCTGTACCTAATGAATTATCAAGCAAGCGTCAGCTAGAATTAATCCGCCAGCAACGTCAACTAGCACAATTAGAAAATCAGACCGGAAAAAAGTTTTCTGCACAACAGCTATTAAGCGAAACTTCTTCTCGGAAATTAGTTTTATTGGGGGCACCAGGTTCGGGTAAAACTACTTTGATGAGTTATTTTGCTGTGATGCTGGCTCAAGATAAACAAGAAAAACTTGGACTAAAAGAAGGTACAGATTTACTGCCAATTTTGGTAAAAGTTCGTGACTTTGCAAGACAAGAGAATAGCAGCATTTTAGAGTATGTAAATCAGTTTACTCAGCGCAATTTACTTAGAAAACAGCTACCACCTAATTTTTTTAAGCATTGGCTCAAAAATGGACAAGCTTTAATTTTATTAGATGGTTTGGATGAAGTTGCAGATTCACTAAAGCGGTATGAAGTTGTTAGGCAGATTGAAGAATTTTTAGGACAATTTCCTCAAAATCAAGCAATTATTACTTCTCGTCCTGCTGGCTACAGACGTGACTTTTTCCACACAGAAGATTTTCCTCACTATCAACTCCAGCCATTTGACGATCCTAAGATAGAAGAGTTTATTAAACGTTGGTATGATAGCCGCATTGTAGATTCACTAGAGGCGCAACGACGCAAAGATAGTCTGAAAAAAGCGCTTTCTGATAATGACCGGATTAAGCTATTAGCAACAAATCCGTTACTATTAACGATTATTGCTTTAATTCATCGCTACGAAGCTATTTTGCCAAAAGAGCGCCATAAGCTATATGAAAAAGCAGTAGAAACTTTATTAACTTCTTGGGATTCAAACAAAGAATTTACCAATCATTTGGTCTTTAAATATTTATCGCTAGATGATTTGCGTCGTTTGTTAGAAAGTCTAGCTTACTGGATTCATACCCAAGGAAATACAGGAGATAAAGAAGGCGGTACACTAATAGATCGCGATGAGCTAATATATCAATTAACCAGACATATAGAAACACTAAAACAAATTGCAAGTGATGAAGCTAAAGAAGAAGCAGAACGCTTTGTAAAATTTATTAGAGAGCGCACAGGGTTGCTAAACGAACAAGGACAAGACTGCTACGCCTTTGTGCATAAAACTTTTCAAGAATATCTTTGCAGCCAAGAAATTATCTACCAGCGTTACAATGAGGATGATTTCGGCATTATTCTAAAGCATATCAAAGGCCATCTTCACGATGCTCATTGGCGAGAAGTATTGTTACTGCTAATTGCTCAACAAAAACCAAAACCAGCGGCCAAAGCGATTCAGGCAATTTTAAAGCAGCACAGCGAATATGAGGAATGGCTACACCGCGATTTGTTTTTTGCTGGCAATTGCCTTGCCGAAAATCCCAAAGACTTGAAAGTTGCAGATAATCAACTGGCAGATGAAATTTTACAGGCTTTAGTAGAACTGGAAATAAGCGATTCACCACAAATCAGTTCTAAGATTAAATCACAAGTTTTTCAAACTCTTTGTAGTCTGAATGAAACAGCTTTTGAAACTCAAACCTTGCAATTATTAAAAGATAAAAAAGAACAAATAGAACGAGTACGGTTTCAAGAATATCGAACAGCTTTGGGAGAGAGAGAAGCGACAATTCCTTGCTTACTTAAACTCATAGATAATTCAGACTTTTCTGTACGTTCTAGTGCGGTAGATGTGCTTAGTAAACTCGGTTCAGAAGCGGCAATTCCTGGCTTACTTAAACTCATAGAAAATCAAGATTTATCTGTAAGTTCTAGTGCCGCAGATGCACTTGGTAAAATCGGTTCAGAAATTGCAATTCCTGGCTTAATTAAACTCATAAAAAACTCAGAATTTTATTTAAGTTATATTGCCGGAGATACACTTGGTAAAATCGGTTCAAAAACAGCAATTCCTGGTTTAATTAAACTCATAAAATATCCAGATTCATCTGTGCGTTCTAGTACCGCAGATACCCTTGGCAAAATTGGTTCAGAAACTGCAATTCCTGGATTAATTAAACTCATAGAAGACCCAGACTCTTCTGTGCGTTCCAGTGCCGCAGATGCACTTGGTAGAATCGGCTCAGAGGCGGCAATTCCTGGCTTAATTAAACTCATAGAAGACCCAGACTCTTCTGTACGTTCTCGTGCCGCGGATGCACTGGGACAAATCGGTTCAGAAGCCGTAATTCCTGAATTAATTAAACTCATACAAGATCCAAACTATTCTGTGCGTTCTAGTGCCGCAGATGCGCTTGGTCAAATCGGTTTAGAAGCAGCAATTCCCGGTTTAATGAAACTCATAGAAGACCCAGACTCTTCTGTGCGTTATAGCGCCGCAGATGCGCTTGGTAAAATTGGTTTAGAAGCAGTAATTCCTAGCTTAATTAAACTCACACAAGACCCAGACTCTTCTGTACGTTCTCGTGCCGCAGATGCGCTTGGTAAAATTGGTTCAGAAGCAGCAATTCCTGGTTTAATTAAACTTATAGAAGACCCAAACTCTTCTGTCCGTTCTAGTGCGGCAAATGCGTTCGGTCAAATTGGTTCAGAAGCAGTAATTCCTGGATTAATTAAACTCATAGAAGACCCAAACTCTTCTGTCCGTTCTAGTGCGGCAAATGCGTTTGGTCAAATTGGCTCAGAAGCAGCAATTCCTGGCTTAATTAAACTCACACAAGACCCAGACTCTTTTGTACGTTCTCGCGCCGCAGATGCGTTCGGTCAAATCGCTTTAGAAGCGGTAATTCCTGGCTTAATTAAACTCATAGAAGACCCGGATACATCTGTGCGTTTTGATGCGGCAAATGCACTCGGTAAAATTGGTTTAGAAGTAGCAATTCCTGAGTTAATTAAACTTACACAAAACCCAGACTATTCTATGCGTTCTAGTGCCGCGGACGCACTTGGTCAAATCGGCTCAGAAGCAGCAATTCCTGGCTTAATTAAACTCATAGAAGACCCAAACTATTATGTGCGTTCTAATGCCGTAGATGCGCTAGGTAAAATCGCTTCAGAAGCGGTAATTCAAGACTTAATTAAACTCATAGAAGACCCAAACTCTTCTGTTCGTTCTAGTGCCACAGATGCGCTGGGTAAAATCGGCAAAAAAACTTCTAGTTTGGTGACTACTCTTGCCCAATGGATTAAGGAACACCAGAATTCAAAATATGTAGGAAATGGAATTGATTTGTTGTGGGATTTGGTGTGTGGCTAAATAAAAATCGTAATTCGTAATGCTTCTCTACGAGAGGCTCCGCCAACGGCGTCGCTCAGCACAAGTTTCTAATTCGTAATTAATGGTACAAGCCCTTCTTTATTGATGGAGATAAAAAACATAATTCTAGGACTTACGCACTGTACAAATTGTCTATCTTCTGTTGTGAACCAACCATTATGCACATCATAGCCAATTTGTATAATGCGTAAGTCATAATTACGAATTACGAATTACCAATTATTTTATGCGCTGTAAACTGTCAGAGTGTTTTAACTCAGACAAGGTGGCATTGCCTGTGCAAAATAATACTGTGTTGATTTCGGCAATTAGTACTTCCGCAAGTTCCGCAACTGCTGTTTGTGAAACTGCTGCTGCTTTCAGGAAGGGCATTGCAAAACCGGCGATGTCTGCTCCTAAAGCGATCGCCATTGCTGCATCTAAGCCATGACGCAATCCACCCGAAGCAATTAATGGCACATCTGGCGCGATCGCTCGAATACTCGTAATGCACTCTGCTGTCGGTAAACCCCAATCGGCAAATGTCCTCCCCAAGCGACGTTGCAAGGCATTTTCAGCCCGTTCGCTTTCTACCTTCGCCCAGGAAGTACCACCCGCGCCAGCGACATCAATGGCTGTGACTCCAGCATCTAAGAGTTTCTTGGCGATCGCAGCTGAAATGCCATTACCCACTTCCTTAGCAATTACTGGTACTGGCATTTTAGAGCATACTTTAGAAATATTGTCAATTAAACCTTTAAAATTAATATCACCTTTTGGTTGAATGCACTCTTGTAGGGGGTTAATGTGTAAAATCAACGCATCCGCTTCTAGGATATCGACTACCCGCAGACATTCATCTAAGCCATATTTATAGTTAAGTTGCACAGCCCCCAAGTTGGCAAATAGTAAAACATCCGGTGCATACTTGCGGACAGCAAAAGTATCGGCTACCTGGGGTTTTTCCACCGCTACTCGCTGGGAACCGACACCCATTGCAATTTTGTAGTGTTGGGCGACTTGGGCCAAGCGTTGATTAATCGTTCCTGCTTGTTCGGTTCCTCCAGTCATGGAAGAAATTAACAAAGGTGCGCCGAGGTGTTTACCCAAAAAATTTGTACTGATGTCAATGTCACTATAGTCTAGTTCCGGTAAGCAACAATGGGTGAAGCGATAGCGTTCGAGTCCGTTGGTGACTTCGTGACACTGGACATCTTCTTCTAAGCAAATGCGGATGTGATCTGCTTTGCGATTTTGAGTTTGCGCGGAGACGTTGGTAGGTGCGTTCACTGGTGATTATGATTTGTTGGGTTGCGATCGCTATTGTTACATTGTTACAGCCTTAGGTATAGTAGAGAACAGGCAATAACCGAGAATCAAAGAGCGATCGCTACTCGTAAAAGGCTTTAATGAACGTAATAGCAATGGATTCAAAGTAACCGAGATCGATATTTTTAGTACGCTAGTAGTCTAGCGCACTAATTTTTAACAGACGCTATGAATCGCGTCTCTACAAGGGCGATGAATCGCGTCTCTACTTCTTCACCACTTGCAGGCGCTGAGTTACCATCGTCATTCCATTACCCCGTAGGATCACGGCAGAAACCCATTGGTTCCCAGGAATAGATGGCGCTTGTCCTTCTTTAAACACTCCACCAGATGTAAGCAATTGTAAATCCACGGATGTTGGGCTGAGATATTTATCTGGTCGAATCGGTTCCTGTAGTGCCGTTCCTAAGAGAAAATCATCACCAAGTGGTTCTTGAACGATCGCATCAAAATTATACTTCTGTCCGACTTTCACTTGCTCTGGCAATTTAATCTCAACTTGCGGTGGGTTGGCTCCAGAGGTAAGTTGCGTGCGTTCTGATAAAATCTCTTGGCGGACAATTTTGCCACCAACGACGCGCTGACGCGATTTAATTGTGGCATTAAGAGCCAAATTCTTACTGTTAGCGGAGGGTGAGCCGATTATTTTAGTTTCTATTTCGGCGATAATGGCGTTACCCTCAGATTTTGCAGACAGCAGTTTAGTACTATATTGCAATTTAGGATATCGTTGCCAAAGTGAAACCAGAGACTTTTCCAAGGTTTGGAGATTTAACCCATCTCCATGAGTGAAATTGGGGGCGTAAAACTGTAACACGCCTTTGGCATCGCCTTTGCTTGCAGCAGCATCAACTTGTGTCAACAAGTTTTTCAGTTCGGCTGGTGCATTTTGGGCTGTAGTTGTTTGGACTAATTGCTGTGGTGTACTGGCTTGAGTGGCTTGCCAAGCATTTGTTAAACCAAGTGTCACCAGGAATGAAATCAGCCCGATGCTGGTTGATAATCTAAGTTTGCGTTTCACTAAAATGTTACTCATTGGTAAGAGTTTACTGATTTGATTAGAGAAGGTAAGGAAATTGCTTTATCTTAGTTAACTTAGACGCTAAACGGTAGAGGTTTGATGGCAAACGCACCAATCAAATTATTAATAGCTGCCAGTGGAACTGGTGGACATTTGTTTCCAGCGATCGCACTAGCCGAAAAACTGCCAGATTATCAAATAGAATGGCTGGGAGTACCCAATCGCCTAGAAACTGAACTTGTCCCTAAAGAGTATCCCTTGAATACTATTGCAGTTGAAGGGTTTCAGCAAGGGTTTAGCATTGCTTCGCTTCGCACTTTAGCTAGACTCGCGGGTTCGATTTTCCAAGTCAGGCGAATTCTCAAACAGGGAAATTTTCAAGGAGTGTTTACCACAGGTGGTTATATTGCCGGCCCTGCGGTAATTGCGGCGCGTTCGGTTGGTTTACCTGTGATTTTCCACGAATCTAACGCTTTACCAGGTAAAGTAACTCGCTTTTTTGGCCCTTGGTGTAGTGTGGTAGCTTTGGGATTTGAAGTCGCCGCTAAGTATTTACCCCGTGCCAAAAATGTCTGCGTTGGCACTCCTGTGAGAGCGCAATTCCTCGATGATGGAATCAATGCACCACTAGATTTAGCGATCCCCGAAAACGTTCCTTTAATTGTCGTCTTTGGTGGCAGCCAGGGGGCAGTCGGTATTAATAAATTAGTGCGCGAATGTGCAAATGCTTGGTTTGATGCTGGCGCTTATGTAGTACACTTAACTGGCGATCGCGATCCCGATGCAGATAGCCTCAAACATCCACAATACATTGCCTTACCTTTCTACAACAATATGGCGGCATTGTTGCGACGAGCTACTATTGCCATTAGTCGTTCTGGTGCCGGTAGCTTGACAGAATTGGCAGTGTGTGGAACCCCAGCGATTTTGATTCCTTATCCCTTTGCCGCAGAAGACCATCAATCCTACAATGCAGAAGTATTCACCAAAGCTGGTGCGGCGTTAACCCTCAAGCAATCGCAGTTGACAGCACAAGAATTGCAAAGTAATGTGTTGAATTTATTGCGATCGCCCCAAGAGTTAGCCAAGATGGGGGAAAAAGCAAAGGCGATCGCAGTTCCCGATAGTGCTGAAAAATTGGCACAGTTAGTGCGTGAGGTGGTAGAAACGTAAACAATTCAAAATTAAAAGTTGAAAATAATAACAAACAATAAAAATTGCCTATTGCCTGTTGCCTGCCATAATTCAAAATTTAAAATCTCAAACCCCAAATGGTATTATTTAACCAAAAATTCCGGCTTACACTAGGTTGTGCTGGTTTAATACTTGCCAGTTTAGCCAGTAGCTATCTATATAGTCAATCAAAAACTAAACAACTAACCCCACAAGAACAAGGCTTTACTCAACAAGAAAATTCTGCCTTACTTCAACCAAATATTTCTTTTGCATCAAATCAAACTCCTTATACACTCACCTCCAAGTTTCAAAATTCTTTTGTAGCTGAACAAAAAACAGACAAACAAAATGCTCCTTCATCTACACCCTATCCAGTTGTTGATGAGTTTAAAAAATATAAATATAGCGTTAAAGGTAGTCAAGTTTTTTCCTCAGTCAAACTGCCAAGTAATAAGGTTAACTTTAATCAGAAAGATTTATTAACTGTTCTCGTCAATACTAGAAAATATTTTCAAGACTACGCTTCCCAAGACCCAGATATTCAGCGTACAGGAGTGCTTGCTACTCAAGGAGTTACTGTCCAAGATGTCCTCAAAACCTTGGACTTCATGAGTGCTATCTTAAAAGAAGATATTTCTAATGGTCGAGCCACTAGGTTACAAGACCCTAAATTTATCAATGCTAATTTTCGAGTTATTAAATGGACTGCCTACAACCCCAAAAATAAACAACAAAAACAATTAAGAATTACTAAATACGCGGTTTTTACTCATACTGGTTCTCGGAAGAAAACTTCTACTTTCAATACAGGAATTTATAGCCTAAAAGACAACTCTAATACCGATAAATTCTACACTAAATACACAAAACAAGATGTTTTGTCAGGTATTTATGAACCAGGCGGTAGAGAATTTGGCAAAGTTCAAAGTCTTGCTTATCTAACCAGAACTGGCTTAGAAGAAGCCCTGATGCAGGGAACAGTTTTGATTAATTTTACAGATGGTTATAAGGCATTTTTTAATGTAGACAGAAATAATGGTATGGCTTATATCCGTGGATTAAAACCAACAGCACAAAAGCGTTATTGGTACTTTAGAGAAGTTAATGCCATTAAAGGCTATGGGTACAAAATAGATGCCAAAATTTCCATCAAACCAGGAGTTACCTTTGCTGGAGATGTTCTGAATGTTGGTTTAGGTAAAGTGATTGTAATTGAGCAGACTAGGGGAGGGCGCAAACATCTGCAAATGGGAGTAATGGCTGATACAGGCGGAGCATTTTTACCCAATCTTTATCAGCTCGATTTTTTGGCAGGCATTTTTAAGAATCAAAAAGAATTTGGGCAGTATGTCAGCCAATTACCTGATTATGCTACAGCATATTTTTTAGTGAAGAAGTAAGCTCACAATTCAGAATTCAGAATCCAGAATAAATAAGTAAAACTAATCCCAATCCTCCAAAATCAGGCAACAGATCTAAATCTGGAACGTCTTGCTGTATCTAATACCAACACTTGTAGAGACGCAATTCATCGCGTCTTGACCAAGGATGTGTTTCTTAATTGCGTATTGGTATAATCATTGCCATCGACTCTACAAAGTTACAACGTGTTTCAGGTAAATAAAGTACACGAGTAGGGGCACAACATTGTTAGGCCATTACGATAATTTGTACCTCATCAAGCTGCAATCTGCTGTATTAGCAATTAACTTTTGTAAAGCAGATTTTAGCGTCTAAATAAATACACCCCAGCCTCAAACTCAATTTGGCACTGGGGCTGTTTGAAGAAAGATTAAATGTTAAATGCGTTTGCTTTCTTCACAACTACCTCAAATTCTTTTGCTATAAATATAACTATCAAACTAAAAAGTTTCAGGAATTTAAAATTCAAAAATTGCTAAACTGACACCCCGTACCGATTGTTTGACTGCAATTCTTGTAGTGTCAGCACTGCATGGTTATTCAAAATACTTCAAAATGTCAGCAAACATAGCAGATGATTTGCTCATTTATAACAATCCAGCATCTGCAAATCCCAAATCGTAAAGACCAATTAATTACCAATAGAACAGGGGGTCTATATGTTTAAAAAGATTTTAGTTGCATTAGATAGGTCGGAAGTAGGGCAAAAGGTTTTTGACCAAGCGTTAAGTTTAGCAAAGTTAACACAATCTAGCTTAATGCTGCTGCATGTGCTATCACCAGAAGAAGAAGGTAGTCCTTACGTACCTATGGTATCTAATTTTGACTACTATCCGGGATTGAACAGTCAAAGCTTCGAGTTATACCAAAAGCAGTGGGAGACCTTTAAAACCCAAGGTATCCATATGTTACAATCTTTCTGCGCCCAAGCTAATACAGCAGGCATTACTACGGAATTTACACAAAATCTAGGAAATCCTGGTCGCCTTATTTGTGACTTAGCCCGTAGTTATGGCGCTGACTTAATTGTAATGGGGCGTCGCGGTCGTTCTGGGCTGACCGAATTATTTTTAGGTAGTGTGAGTAACTACGTCCTTCATCATGCTCCTTGTTCAGTACATATTGTGCATCTTTCTGTTACCGCTAAAAAAGATGAACTTGTTAAAGAAACTACAAGTGCTTCAAGCGTTAACTAAGTATTAAACTACATAAGTTATGGATGACTGTTGATGGTTAACGGTTAACAGTTCAGTAAAATGCATCACCTTTTTGAGGCGAGATGAGTTTAAGAAATAGTTGATATAGACATACAACATTTGTAGGGGCGTACAGCTGTACGCCCTTACAATTAATTTGTGTGTTACAAAGATTTTTAGAAATAATTATTATGCAAGCGATCGCTAACTGCACGCTACTAGATAAAATTGGGACAATGCCAACGCTTTTTGAGTGACAAAAAATTAGATTTGAGAGCAAAAGGTGGAGCTAGAAACAATGAAAGAAGATACTACAGAGATCGTTGGTTTTCATGCTCATGTCTACTTTGATAGCGCAACTCGTGATGTCGCTGCCCGTGTGCGTGAAGGATTGGGGGCTAGATTTGATGTAAAGCTTGGACGCTGGTTTGACAACCCCATTGGCCCACACCCAAAAGGCATGTATCAAGTTGCTTTCTTACCAAATCAGTTTGATAAAGTTGTCCCCTGGTTAATGCTTAATCGTCAAGGCTTGGATATTCTTGTTCATCCTGAAACAGGCGATGATGTGGCAGACCACACCGATCGCTCCCTATGGCTAGGTAATAAGCTAGATTTAAATATAGACTTTCTTCGGCAGATTACAACAACCTAGTAATTTTGGATTTTAGATTTTGGATTTTGGATTTTCCATTCTAAATTTTTGTTTCAAACCAAATAGCATTTAGAATCAACCGGAAATTTTATTGTCTTGCGATCGCACCCCTAATTTCCCAAGTATGTAGTCAAGCTTGTCTCAGATATCGCTATAAACAATCAAAATATAAAAGCATTATTTTCACCATATTCTGAGGATTAAATCACCCTAAAGGTTGATTATTGATAATTTTAGGATACTAATAAAGAGCAGAATACAGTCCAGACACCCTACCCTACGGTTGAGGTGATTTTTCAGTTTTTTAGGTAGACTATTTATCAATTACTATTTGCTGAAATTAGTGTTAGCAAATTAACGTGAATTCGGCAGACCTCACCCACCCGGCCTCCCTCTCCTACCACGAGAGGGAGGAGTAAGGAAAAATTAAGCTTTTTGCTCCCCTCTTCTTGAAGGAGAGGGGCTGGGGGTGAGGTCAAAATCCTACACATCGAATTCACGTCAAATTAGAGTAATTGGGCTGTCAAGGGGTAGATAAAAAAGACTTACTGTAATTTCCCTAACTCAAACTTTAAAATAAATTTGAGCAGAAAAAAAACTAAGTATGTATTCAAAATTTAATTACTACTTTTGTAGTAGCGAAATCTGGAAAAACTAAGACTATTGAAAGACAATTAATTGCCAAATAAAAGTTTAAAAAATATAGAAGTGTAGATAAATCAATTTGTTTAAAGTTTTATACAAAACCACAAAAGAATATATAACCAGCAAGCACAAGAGGGAATGATGACGAACCAAAAAGTAAAAGTTGAAAAGACTGTAACCATTAACAAACCAGCAGAAGAACTTTACCGATTTTGGCGTAACTTTCAAAATTTACCGCGCTTCATCAAGCATCTCAAAGAAGTAAAGGTGTACGACGAGAAGAAAACCCACTGGATTGCTGAAGGACTCTTAGATAGAACCCTAGAATGGGATGCAGTCATTGTTGAAGACAGAGAAAACGAAGTAATTGCCTGGGCTTCAGTTCAAAGTGCAGAAGTTCAAAACTCAGGTGTAGTTCAGTTTAAGCCAGCCCCAGGTAATCGTGGTACTGAGGTGAAAGTAGTCAGGGAATTTAACCCGCCTGGTGGTGTGATTGGAAATGTGTTGGCCAAACTCTTTGGTGAAGACCCAAAACACAACCTTACAGAAGATTTACGTCATTTCAAAATGCTGATGGAAGCAGGCGAAATTGCCACCACAGAAGGTCAACCAAGAGGTAAAGGGTAATACCAATTAAAAATTAAAAATTAAAAATTAAAAATTGATAAATCCTTATTTGATAAAGGTTTCTGAATTTGGATTTGTTTCAAACTTTTAGGAAATTGGTATAAACTATGAAAGCTGTTTGTTGGTATGGCGCTAACGATGTGCGAGTGGAAACAGTGCCAGATCCAAAAATTCTTAATCCCCGTGATGCTATTCTCAAAGTGACATCAGCAACTATCTGCGGTTCTGACTTGCACATCTATGATGGCTACATCCCAACGATGGAACCAGGTGACATTATCGGTCACGAATTTATGGGGGAAAAAGTCAGATTGCAGCCTTGAATTAACTAGGCTAATGCGCTTACATATTGCGCTATTTATTGTCCTTTGTCATTAGTCAATTGCAAAGGACGAATGACTAATGACTAATGACTAATACAAAAGAGGAAAAATAATGAAAGCAGTTTGCTGGAACGGTGCTAACGATATGCGGGTCGAAACAGTACCCGATCCAAAAATTCTCAATCCGCGTGATGCGATTGTTAAAATCACCACAACTGCAATTTGCGGTTCTGACTTGCACATTTACAATGGCTACGTCCCCACAATGGAAAAGGGGGATATCATGGGTCATGAATTCATGGGCGAAGTCATTGAATTGGGCAGTGGTGTTAAAAATTTGAAAAAAGGCGATCGCGTCATCGTACCATTTCCCATTTCCTGCGGTCACTGCAATTTCTGTCAACAAGACCTCTGGTCGCTGTGCGATAATTCTAACCCCAATGCTTGGTTAGCAGAAAAATTGATGGGTTATTCTCCGTCTGGTCTTTTTGGCTACTCCCACATGCTGGGCGGTTACGCAGGAGGTCAAGCCGAATACGCCCGCGTTCCCTTTGCTGATGTCGGTTTGTTTAAAATTCCTGACACGCTCACAGACGAACAAGTACTATTTCTTACAGATATTTTCCCTACAGGCTACATGGCAGCAGAAAACTGCAATATTGAGCCTGGTGATACCGTCGCCATCTGGGGCTGTGGCCCGGTGGGACAATTCGCCATTCAAAGTGCTTATCTTCTTGGTGCTGAACGTGTCATTGCCATCGACCGAATTCCCGAACGCCTACAGCTAGCCGAGAAATACAGCAATGCCGAGACGCTGAACTATGAAAAAATCGATGTCGGAGAAGCCCTCAAAGAAATGACGGGCGGTCGCGGGCCGGATGCTTCTATTGATGCTGTGGGAATGGAAGCACACAGTATGGATTTGCAATATTTGTACGACCAAGCGAAGCAAGCAGTACGTTTAGAAACAGACCGACCAATTGTGCTTAGACAAATGATGGTTGCCAGTCGCAAAGGCGGTCACCTCTCAATTCCTGGCGCTTACGTCGGTTTCATAGACAAAGTGCCAATGGGTGCTGCCATGAACAAAGCCTTAACATTCAAAATGGGGCAAACCCACGTTCATAAGTACTTACCCAAATTACTCGATTACATCCAAGGCGGAAAAATAGACCCATCTTTTGTGATTACCCATACTCTGCCCTTAGAGCAAGCACCGCACGGCTACGAAATTTTCAATCAAAGGAAAGACAACTGTATCAAAGTTGTACTCAAACCGTGAACTGGGGACTGGGGATTGGGGACTAGGGAGATGGGGAGACAAGGAGAATAACTTCTCAATTAACAGTCAACAGTCAACAGTCAACCACCTAAACCTATTACTTATTAGACTTCTTGCAAAAGTCTTTCTTTTCCTCCTCTTCTTTGCGCGGCAGTCGCTCATGGGGAGCCAGTGCGTTGGGCGGGCAATGCCCGACTTGTTCGCGCAGCGGCGACCACAGGAGAAGCAACTGGCGTGGAAACCCCCAAGACGGCGCTGCCTTGCCTTTGCGTGAGACAAAAAATTATTTATGCAAGAGGTCTATTTTTTCCAGTTCCCTTATTTAGTCACGAACGATCGCCAAACCCAAAGCTTTGTAAGAACTTAGTATCCGATCTGATACAGTTGGTGCTGTTACCAGGTAAGTCAAGGCATGAATCGATTCCACAACATAAGGAGCAGCAGTATCTAACTTCTCCTCTGTGGCTAATCCAACTACCTCGGCAGCTCCAGCAATCATCGCTCGTTTGACATGCGCTTCGTCCAAGTTCTGTACGCTAATTCCAAATTCTGGATGTACGCTGCACACCCCCAACATGCACAAATCTGCACGAATCATCCGTAATGCCTCAACTGTAGTAGCACCGACATTTACCAAAGCTTTTTTGTAGAGTTTTCCGCCTAACATTACAACTTCTATATGGGGATGTTCTGCTAAAGCAACAGCAATCGGAGGACTATTTGTAACAATTGTCGCCTGCAATTCCAAAGGCAAATGACGGGCTACTTGGAGAGTTGTGGTGCCTCCATCTAAAATTACCACCTGCCCTGTAGAGACTAGTTTGGCAGCTGCACGGGCGATCGCTTCTTTTTCTTTGGGCGCTTGCTTTTGGC
Source organism: Nostoc sp. ATCC 43529 (assembly GCA_003326205.1). GTDB lineage: Bacteria > Cyanobacteriota > Cyanobacteriia > Cyanobacteriales > Nostocaceae > Nostoc. Next base: position 220,683 of record LWTK01000020.1, on the reverse strand, counting down.
GATCGGCATAAGAAGCGATCGCTGGCGAAATCAAAAGTGCCCCCCCATGAACGCGTTGCAATAAACCTGATTCCGCTAATTCCCGCAAATCCCGGCGAATCGTATCCTCCGAAACCTTTAAAACCGCACTCAATTCCGATGACAGCACCTTTTTGTCACGCCGCAGAATCTCTAGGATAAATTGTCGTCGCTCCGCAGTTAGCATAATTGATTTTCCGGAAATTGCATATTTAATCTTGAAATTGCACGTTTGTGAGTTTATACTCATAGGTATGCAGGTTAGTGCATGTTTCCTACGAACTTTACATGAATTCAAGCACATTCGTGCAAGCAAGATTTAACAATCTTAGCTTGTTGATAGTCAATAAACGCTGCTTTGGGATTGGGAGATGACAGTTATCAGTTATCTGTTTACTGTTCACTGTCCCATGCCCAATGCCCAATGCCCTATGCCCTATGCCCTATGCCCAATCCCTTTAAAATTCCAGGAATAAATTATGACTGTTACTAACGTTCAATTTCCCATTGATTTGAATGCTTACAAGCCAGTGGTTCTCGATGTGGCAAATGCAACTCTTACCTTGGAGCAACGAGAGAGTCTAAAAGCAAATATTCAACTGTGCCGTGATGCGATCGTGTTTTTTACAGCCACCGGAGCTGCTAGAGGGGTAGGCGGCCATACTGGAGGGCCTTATGACACAGTACCAGAGGCGATCGTACTTGATGCCTTGTTTAATTCAGTACCCGATAAGTTTGTGCCGATTTTCTTTGATGAGGCTGGACATCGAGTCGCAACTCAGTATCTAATGGCAGCTTTGCACGGCCACTTACCAAATGATCAACTCCTATACTATCGCCAAGCACACTCCGGCTTACCAGGACATCCAGAATTAGGGCTAACTCCCGGCGTCAAGTTTAGTTCTGGACGACTAGGACACATGTGGCCTTACGTCAATGGTGTGGCAATGGCAAATCCAGGTAAAGTAGTTTTCTGTCTTGGTTCCGATGGTTCCCAGCAAGAAGGCAACGATGCTGAAGCTGCTCGCTTGGCTGTCGCTCAACATCTTAACGTCAAACTCATCATTGATGATAACGATGTGACGATCGCCGGACATCCTTCAAAATATCTAGGTGGTTACAGTGTCGCCAAAACCTTACAAGGACATGGATTGAGGATACTCGAAGGAGATGGGGAAGACATAGACGACCTATACCATCGGATTTACGAGGCTGTAAATACTCCAGGGCCAATTGCGATCGTCAATAAACGACCCATGTGTCCTGGTATTGCAGGGTTAGAAGGCTCTACTCACGGTCATGATGTGATTTCTGTAGATTTGGCAATTCAATATCTCGAATCACGGGGACAAACTGCTGCTGTCGAGTACATCAAGAGTATTCAAAAACCGAAACAAACCTACACTTTTCTTGGTTCCAGTAATAAATGGGATGCTAATCGCAACGTGTTCGGCGATGCGATGGTTGCTGTTTTAAGTCGCCTCAGTGAAGTAGAGCGCAAGGAAAACGTCAGAGTCATCGATAGCGATCTTGAAGGTTCGTGCGGCCTGAAGAAAATTCACGATGCATACCCAGAAATTTTTATCTCCTCTGGCATTATGGAGCGGGGTAATTTTTCTGCTGCTGCTGGATTTGGAATGGAATCGGGAAAACAAGGTATTTTTGCAACCTTTAGCGCTTTCTTAGAAATGTGTATTTCAGAGATTACGATGGCGCGGTTGAACTACTCGAATGTACTTTGTCACTTTTCTCATGCAGGTATCGATGATATGGCAGATAACACCTGCCACTTCGGTTTAAATAATATGTTCGCTGACAATGGTTTAGATGATGGCTATCAAACACGTCTTTATTTTCCCTCTGATGCTAATCAGATGAAAGCCTGTGTAGAATCTGCGTTCTTTGAGCCTGGGCTGCGGTTTATTTTCTCCACCCGTTCTAAAGTACCATTAATTCTCGACAATAATGGTCATGAATTTTTTGGTAGGGACTATAAATTTGTTCCTGGTAAAGATGAAGTAATTCGAGAAGGAACCCAAGGCTACATTATTAGCTTTGGTGATGCTCTATATCGTGCCCTCGATGCAGTTGAGCGTCTCAAACAAGAAGGTTTAGATATAGGTTTAATCAACAAACCAACTTTAAACGTTATTGACGAAGAGATGATGGCAAAAATTGGTAATGCTCCCTTTTTACTTGTGGTCGAGTCCTTTAATCGTCGAACTGGATTAGGCAGCCGTTTTGGTAGTTGGTTATTAGAGCGTGGGTTTACTCCCAAATATGCTTATCTTGGTACTCATAAAGAAGGCTGTGGCGGTTTGTGGGAGCAATTTCCACATCAAGGGATTGACCCAGTGAGTATTATGAACAAGGTGAAGGATTTAGTGAAATAATTTGCGATCGCCAAAAGTCACAGATATCCGACTTCTTTAAAAAGTCGGGTATCTTGCCTCTCACGAATTACTTAGGATTGTTATATCATAATGAATGATCAAAATATCTTAATAACTATAAAATTTAATGATAGAAACTGTAGTGTTAAATTCTTTATTATTACTTTCTCAAGCAACCACCCCTGAACGAAAATTTATCGATTTGAAAAATCAATTAGAAAAATTTGGGTTTCAGGTAATAATTCAGCTACCGCCTAAGCGGGGTGCTTATGGATTATTACAGGAAGCTAGCAAAAAAATTTGGATTAATCCAGTAGTATTTGACCTACAAATCGGTACTCAAACCATAATTCACGAAGCTGTTCATGCCGCACAAGTATGTGCGGGGAAAGGAAAAATAAAAACTTTAGGTTTGAATATTCAGCCTATCAATTATGCTCGACCGTTTTTTATGCACTATAGCGATATCCACAGGCAAGATTTAGAAAGAGAAGCTTATGCGGTGCAAACTCAGCCTAATAGTTTTGAACTAGCTACATCTCTTCTTCAAAAACACTGTAAATAATGTACAAGCAAAAATTAGTACAAATACTTATTTAACTGCCGAGCTAGTGGTCTATCGCATTAATTTTGCTGGGTTGGGTAAATCTTTGAAAGCTTAACTCTAGCGTCTTCTGTACGAAAGCGCCAATCCACACAAACTTTATTCCTATTACGTTCACATTCCCAACTTGAAACCTCTTTTTCTAAAGTTTTGCTATCGGGAATTCTTCTTTGAAGACATTGGCGCACAAGTACAGATAACTCACATTCAACCATGTTTAACCCTTCGGGTTCGCCAGTTGCTTCAAGTCTCTTAACCCGCCCAACGCACTGGCTCACCAACTGCCATGTTTCGGTGTATGATGAATCTCTAATTTTTTGGCAATTCGCCTTGCTTCTTCTGGGGTAAATGCTTGATATAAAGCACTGATTGTATGCGTATTTAAGTTATCCATTACTAATCGAATTATTTGTGCATCTGGAAAATGAATATCAACCAATTCCTTCATACAATGAGCAAAATCAACTTTAGTTCTTCGTTGCGTAACTTTAATATGTCTCCATCCTAAATATGGGGCAAAAAAAGCGAATAAATTACAACTGCCATTGCGTTCATATTCATAATCAACTTTTTTCACTATTCCTCTTTTTTCTTCTGTTTTCGCTGTTGGTGCTATGGGTTGATGAACATCCCCAATTAATTGACACAATCTTTCATCGAAGCAAACTAATGGGCGTTTTGCATCAATTGGTTGAGCATATAAATCAAGTACATCTTCCATACAGCAGACAAATTCTGCACTTACTTGCGGTATGCATCATTGTTCTTTGAGCCAAGGTTTAAGTTCGTTTTTTTTAATGCGCGTCCTACTGTATCTGCACTGATACTATCTACCATTTCTACGCTAATTAGCTTGTCAGCTAACAATTGTAATGTCCATCGCTGGTGTCCTGTTGGTGGCTGACTGCAAGTGGTAGCAATCAGAAATGCTTCTACTTTTCCTATTAGCTTACGTGGTTTTCCGGGACGCGATCGCTCTGTTAAAGTATTGTTCAAATTTTCTTGCACAAACTGTTTCCGAGTTCTTTCCACTGTTGCTACACTTATGTGTAGAATTTTCGCTATCTCTTCATCTGTTTTACCTGAAGAAGCCATTAGCAAAGTGTGCGCTCGGCGAATCGTTCTAGCCGTTGCTTTTCCTTTCTTTACTATTTCTAGCAATTCTTGATGTTGTTCTTGTGTCAGCTTGACTATGTGCTTTTTGGGCATATACTATGATTTGCGATCGCTCCCAGTCTCACTTTCGATTATAACCCCTCATAACTAATGCGACAGACCACTAGTGGTTTATCGCATTAGTTATGAGGGGTTGGGTAAATCTTTGAAAGCTTAACTCTAGCGTCTTCTGTACGAAAGCGCCAATCCACACAAACTTTTGACTATGTGCTTTTTGGACATATAGCGATTGCTCCCAGTCTCACTTTCGATTATAACCCCTCATAACTAATGCGACGAACCACTAGTGGTCTATCGCATTAATTTTGATTGGTTAATAAACGTAGACGCGGAGCGGCTTGCCGCAGGCTACCGCAAAGAACGCAAAGAGCGCAAAGAAAGAAAAATTAAGAAGAAGTTTACCCATCATAACTAATGCGACGAACCACTAGCGACCAAATTGTAATTTTTGTTGACCTTTAGAGTCGGTGGAGAGCGATCTAACAGGTATTTCATCAAAGGGATGGGATTTGACGTTGCCCGTTGAGGGTTTTATTAAATTTAATTAGCAATTAGCTATATTACTAATAAACTATTAAATAACTATTGTGCCGATCGCTAAATCATCCTATGCCAAAAACTAAGCCACCCAAGGCCGATCCAGTTGTTCTCGTGGCGGTTGCTGACTACTTCAAGGTTTTATCAGAAGCAAGTCGCTTACAAATTTTGACCTGTCTCAAGTCAGGTGCTATGAATGTGATGGAAATTGCCGAGGCTACTGGCTTAGGACAGGCAAATCTATCTAAGCATTTAAAAGTGTTAACTCAAGCAGGGATTTTATCTCGTCAGCCTAAAGGCACCAGTGCCTATTACGAGATTGTCGATCCGATGATTTTTGAGCTTTGTGAGCTAGCGTGCGATCGCATTAGCGAACGCGTCCAACAGCAGGCGGAAAGCCTAAAAACTCTGCGCGGCAAAACAGCAATTTTTTGAACGAGAAAACACTCTCAAAATGAGGGTGGTAGTAGGGTTATGAGCTATTAAGTCAAAAGTTAGCTAATTACAGGAGCTACAAGGGCGATCGGTTGAGGGTGTCGAACGTTGTTGTCCAGAAGAAAAACCCGCTTCACGTAAATTAAAGGTTGTAATAATTATGGACGTGGATGAAATTCTCAAACGCTATAACGCTGGAGAACGAAGCTTTCAGCGAGTAAATCTCCAAGAAGCAGAGTTAACCAATGCCAACCTCAGAGGTGCAGATTTTAGCAATGCCGATTTACGTCAGACACGGCTGGGTAAAACTAACTTCAACCAAGCATGTCTGCGGGAAGCAAACCTGAGTGAAGCGATCCTCTGGGGAATAGACTTAAGTGAAGCCGACTTGTATGGCGCCATTCTGCGTGAGGCTGATTTGACTGGTGCAAAGCTGGTTCAGACATGCCTAGACAAAGCCAACTTAATCAAAGCTAGTTTAGGTGGTGCGAATTTGAATGGTGCAAAGCTCTCTGGATGTCTGTTAATTCAAGCAGACTTTCGTCCTAGTTCCAATCAACGCACAGATTTAGGATACGCGGTTTTGACTGGGGCAGACTTGAGCTACGCTGACTTGAGAGCAGTTTCATTGCATCACGCCAACTTAGATGGAGCAAAATTGTGTCGGGCAAATTTGAGCCACACAACACTGTGGGGAGATTTGGCAACAGATCTCAGTCAAGCGAGTTTGCAAAAAGCAGACTTGAGCTATGCAGATCTCAATGGTGCAATTCTGCGAAATGCTAATCTGCAAGGAGCAGACTTAACAGGAGCCATTCTCACTGATGTTGATTTTCACGGAGCGATTATGCCCGATGGTACGGTTCATGATTGAGAATGAGCGATCGCAAAGCTGACAAAACAATTCAAAATTCAAAATTGATTAAAAACTTTAGTTGTCGGTATCATATCAGGTTCGTCTAATTAGTTACGATCAAAACTTTGCAAACTTCTTTGCGCCTTTGCCCGCCAGTCGCTCATGGGGAGCCACTGCGTTGGGCGGCTCTGCCGACTTGTACCGCTAACGCGGAACCCGCAGGGTATCAACAGTACCGACCTCTAGACAGACTCTTTAGAAGCAGACAGAAAACCCTAGCTCACTACTGGCAGGGTTTTTTAGTAATTTTTCCAATAAATTACTAAAAGTATAGAAAAATTTTGACTTATTCAACTATTAGTAGTAATACTTTTTTAGTTCCTATTTATCCAGCTATTAACCTTTTATAAATAGAATAAAATCTATCGTAAGTAAGATAAGTTTTATGTCTTATTAGAGAGATAAATATATTAAATAACGTTATATTAAAATTGTAAATAATATCATTTTTTTGCCAGAACAATTTATTCTTTTAGAGTTTGAATTGCTTGAATCTACCGCCGGAATTAAAATTGAGAATAGATGATATACTAATGTGTTCAAATACCTGAATTTTGAGTTAGTCATTACTATCTAATATGGTTGATTTAATTAGGGGGTAAATATAATTATTACTTTTGGTAAATATGACAATTTATTATTACTAACAAGGGTTTATATGAACTATGGATACGATTACCACAGCTATTGTGACTGCTCTTGCTAATCATACTGTCAAAGACTGTTATAAAGCTTTTAAAAATGCATTAAGGAGAAAATTTGGTGAGCAAAGTGACCTGATAATTACAGTCAATGCATTAGAAAATAAACCCAACTCTGAAGGTTATAAAGTTGTATTGAAAGAAGAAGTTGAAAACAATAAGGTCAATGATTACCCTGAGCTTGTGAAATTAGCTCAAGATTTACTTGCTCAAATCAAAGAACAGCCCGGTGGACAAGAATCGATCAATCAAGCTATCAGTAACGTAAAATATGCTGCTACTTCTGGTACTGGTACTGCGAGCATTGGTAGCATCACAGAACAAGAAGAATCTAAGAATAATTGAGATGAAGGTTTGATGGGTGAAGAGACAGGAGGCTGACGTGCCTGAGCAACTCGATATCAAGCAAATTGTTCAAGAGGCAGAATACGCTGCTACCTCCGCAACTGGTGATGCGATTATTACAATCACTAACTACTATTATCGAGAAAATTCTCAAGCTGCGTGTGTTCAGTCTGTTGATATTTCTGTTGATGATAATCTCTCATGTCCTTATCGTGGGCTGTTTCACTTTAATCCAGAGGACGCTGAGTTTTTCTTTGGACGTGATGTGTTTGTTGCAGAACTTTTTAGGGCAACTCAAACCCGTAACTTTATTCTTGTACTGGGTGCATCAGGGAGTGGTAAATCTTCAGTAGTATTTGCCGGACTAGTACCCCAATTGCAAAAAGAAGGTCATTGGAAATTTACTCATTTCCGTCCAGGTTCAGATCCTTTCCATGCATTGTCTTTGGCACTTGTTCCCCTTTACGAGCCAAACCTTGATGTTACTGACCGGATAGCTCGCGCACGTAAATTAGCTGGCTATTTTCGTGATGATCTTCCTGTGTCTGATATTTTTGCTCAGATTCAACAACAACACCCCAATGATCGAGTACTGCTAATTGCCGATCAGTTTGAGGAACTTTATACACTCTGTGGTGATGAAGAGATGCGCCGTAGTTTCCTCGATAAATTATTAACTAGCTTTCAATCTCCTACAAATAAATCCCCACCTTCCACTGTGTTAGTTGCAACTATGCGGGCTGATTTTTTGGGGAATGCGCTCTCATATCGCCCATTTGCAGATATGTTGCAAAATGCTGATATCAAGCTGGGAAGCATGAATCGCGAAGAACTTTCCCAGGTAATTGAAAAGCCTGCTGTAAAATTAGGGGTTAACTTTGAAGCTGGACTAGTGAAGCGCATTCTGAATGATGTAGAGCATGAGCCAGGAAATTTACCTTTGCTAGAGTTTGCTTTAACGTTGTTGTGGGAACGGCGAACGGGTAAACAATTAACTCATACAGCTTATGAGGCTATTGGTGAGGTAAAAGGCGCTTTAGCTAGCTATGCAGATGAAAATTATCAGCACATCAGTCCTGAAGAAAGGGAACAAGTACGGCGAATTTTTATCCAACTAGTTCATCCTGGTGAAGGTACACAGGATACACGGCGACTAGCGACGAAAGCGGAACTAGGCGAAGCAAAATGGTCTTTGGTAAAACAACTGGCTGATGCGCGATTAGTGGTCACGAGTCGGAATGCTGTAAATCAAGAGACAGTGGAGGTTGTTCATGAGGCTTTGATTCAGAATTGGAATCAATTGCGGCAATGGATGAAAGCAGACCACCACTTTCGAGCTTGGCAAGATCGCTTGCGGGCAGCAATGCATCAATGGGAAGAAGCGAACCAAGATGATGGCGCATTGTTACGCGGTGTACCACTGGTGGAGGCAGAAAATTGGTTGCACAAGCGCCCAGAAGATTTAAGTCAAGGGGAGCAGAATTTTATTCAAATGAGTTTGGTGCTCCGGGACAAGGAGAAGAAAGAACGGGATCGCAGAAAGCGACTTACCATGTTCGGGCTTACTAGTTTCTCTGCTGTCGCCTTGAGTTTGGCTGGATTTGCGGGCTGGCAATGGCAGCAATCAGAAATAGCTCAACTTAATATCCTGACTCAATCTTCAAAAAATTTATTTGCCTCGAATCAACAGTTGGATGCAGTAATAACAACTTTAAAAGCAGGGAAACTATTAAAACGGATCTTTTGGACAGAAGCTATAACCAGAACTGAGGTTGTTGGCGAACTTAGACGCGCAATTTATGAAATTAGGGAGCAAAACCGTCTAGAAGGGCATACCAATACAGTCTATAGTGTTAGTTTTAGTCCCGATGGGCGATTGCTGGCTTCCGCCAGTGGGGACAAGACGATCAAACTTTGGGATGTCACCACAGGTAAAGCAATCAGGACACTCTCTGGGCATAGTAATAATGTCTTTAGTGTCAGTTTCAGTCCTGATAGTCAAAAACTAGCTTGCGCCAGTGCGGACAAAACGATCAAACTTTGGGATGTCACCACAGGTAAAGCAATCAGGACACTCTCTGGACACCACGATTGGGTTTACAGTGTCAGATTCAGTCCCAATGGACGGTTGTTAGCTTCTACTAGCAATGACAAGACGATAAAAATTTGGGATGTCACCACAGGTAAAGCAATCAGGACACTCTCTGGACACCGTGATTGGGTCAATAGCGTCAGATTTAGTTCTGATGGAAAGTTATTAGCTTCTGCTAGTGCTGACAAGACAATCAAAATTTGGGATGTCACCACAGGTCAACTAATAAAAACTCTTACTGGACATAGCGATTGGGTAAAGAGCTTGAGTTTAACTCCCAATGGGCATTTGCTAGCTTCTGCTAGTCGTGATAAAACCATTAAGCTCTGGAATATCACTACAGGTCAACTTCTCAAAACCCTCACTGGGCATACTGATGGAGTCAAAAGCATCAGTTTCTCTCCTGATGGGCAGTTGCTAGCTTCTGCTAGTGATGATAAAACCATCAAACTCTGGGATGTCGCCACAGGTAAAGAAATCTATACCCTTGCTGGGCATAGCAGTTTTATCTGGAGCATCAGTTTCAGCCCTGATGGGCAAAAACTAGCCTCTGCTAGTGGTGACAAAACTATCAAACTCTGGGATGTCACCACAATTAAGTCACTAAAAACCCTCACTGGGCATACTGATGGAGTCAAAAGCATCAGTTTCACTCCCGATGGACAAAAGCTAGCTTCTGCTAGTGTTGACAACACCATCAAACTTTGGGATGTTGCTACAGGTCAACTTCTCAAAACCCTTACCGGACATCGTGATTCGGTCTATAGCGTCAGTTTCAGCCCCAATGGGCAACTCCTAGCTTCTGCTGCTAGTAGTGACAACATTATAAAACTCTGGGATATTGCTACAGGTCAACTTTTCAAAACCCTTAGTGGTCATAGTGATTCGGTGAATCATGTTAGTTTCAGTCCCGATGGGCAAAAGCTGGCTTCTGCTAGTGGTGATAAAACCATTAAACTCTGGGATGTCGCCACAGGTAAATCGCTTAAAACTTTTACAGGGCACAACGATGGGGTTAACAGCACCATTTTCAGTCCTGATGGACAAAAGCTAGCTTCTGCTAGTGGTGACAAGACTATTAAACTCTGGGATGTTAGTACAGGCAAAGAAATTCGTACTTTTATTGGGCATAACAACGGAGTTCTTAGTCTCAGCTTCAGTCCTGATGGGCGATTACTGGCTTCTGCTAGTCGAGACAAAACTATCAAACTCTGGGATATTGGCACAGGTAAAGAACTCAATACTTTTACCGATCATACTGATTCGGTTCATGACCTTAGTTTCAGTCCCAATGGACAAAAGCTAGCTTCTGCTAGTGATGACAAGACCATCAAACTCTGGGACGTTGCTACAGGTCAACTACTCAACACTTTCACTGAGCATAACAGTTCGGTCATAAGTGTCAGTTTCAGTCCTGATGGACAAAAGCTAGCTTCTGCTAGTGATGATAAAACGATAATTTTGTGGAATTTGACTGACGATTTGTGGAATTTGGATCTCGATCGCTTACTGGCACGTAATTGCGTTCGCGTGCGTGGTTATTTACAGAATAACCCCAATGTCAGCGATAGTAACAGACATTTATGCGACTCGATTATCAAATAATAATCAGAGTACAATAACGGCAATGAAAACTTATTTTTTCCAATAACGTCTATCATACGCCCACAGGTGGGAACATGATATGAGCGATCGCCTCAAAAATCTAACGCACGGTTTCCCGCAAAGCTTCAGCATCAATGGGTTCGATCAGGTAAAGTAACAGCAGATTCCAAACAATTGCTGCAATCAATGGTAGTTTGCGAATCAGCTTCACCAATTTTGGTGCAGAACTGCGCTCAATCTCTGCAATTTTCAAGTTGTAGTCCGAGCATTTTTGCAGACGTGGGAAAAACTGGGGATGTTCGGTATTTAACATTACAGGAAAAGCCCGTCCGGCAGTTTCGTTAGTCTTGCGAACTACTTGGCGATCGAATTCCGTTGCTTCGAGTCCGAGAGAATGGTAAAAACTAGCCCGTTCGTGAACTGTTAGTGTGTGGGTGGCAAATACTGATAACAGGAAAAAGCGACTCCATAGCCTAGCTTTCCAGGTTTTCCATAGTTGCGGTTGAGAACGTAAAAGTGCCTTGAATATATCCCCGTGACGGTTTTCGTCCTGACACCAACTTTCAAATTTACGGAAGATAGGATAAAACTGGTTTTCTGGATGCTTTTGTAAATGGCGGTAAATAATAATGTAACGCCAGTAACCGATTTTTTCTGAGAGGTAGACTGTATAAATCACCCACTCAAGGGGAAAAAACGTATAAGTGCGAGTTTTCGTCACAGTCGCTAAGTCGAGGGAAACTTTGAAGTCCCCCATTGCTTTGTTGAGAAATCCCGCGTGGCGAGCTTCATCACGCGCCATCAACTGAAAGATTTCCGCCAAAAGCGGATTGCGGCCTTTGAGTTTTCGGGATAGTTCTTTAAACAGCAAAAACCCAGAAAACTCCGAAATACACGAACGTTCTAGATATTCAATAAAGGCGCGGCGCGATTCTCCACCAATATGTTCCCACGACTGCTCAAAGGCCTCATCCCGAACAAAATGGTGACGGTTGTAGTCTGCTCGCATTTCTTCGAGCATGGCTGTTAACTCAGTTTCTTGAGCAGACAAATCCAGATTGGCAGCAGTTTCAAAGTCTGTGGTGTAAAACCGGGGAGTCAGTATAGTTTCTTGGCTTGGCTCTTTGATTCCGGCTTTTGGTTGCTTGGGGGCAGACTGAGGTAGGGTATTAACCATGATTGCGCTGTTGCTAAGCTATTGCTTTATATAACTATAAAGTTATGATAATTAGAGTTTTTTGACTAGACCCACGAGCAAAATTTCTAAATTTCTTCAGCAAAGTTCACATTTATCAGCTACAAATCTTGTCTTACAAGGAAAAGCTAAAAAAAGCAGTTTATTAAGTTTTGAAAATTTTTGAGTTCTATTTATTTAATAACTATAAAGTGATTTAACGATAGACGTTAAGAGGTATCGATTATGGGTCGTCATTCAGAGAATCAAGCACAATTACTTACACCTTTAGACAATACACTTCCTGTGGATTCACGCCAGCGCGTAAAACAATTTATGCAGAGCTTACAGGATCGAATTTGTACTGCGCTAGAGCAGCTCGACGGCAAAGCCCGCTTTCGAGAAGACCATTGGGAACGACCAGAAGGTGGTGAAGGACGTACCCGCGTGATTCGGGAAGGGCGGGTATTTGAACAAGGTGGTGTTAACTTTTCAGAAGTTTGGGGTGATAGTTTGCCTCCTGCGATTCTCAGTCAACGAAAAGAAGCAACCGGACATGATTTTTTTGCCACCGGAACCTCGTTAGTACTGCATCCTCGCAATCCCTACGTGCCAACTGTACACCTGAACTACCGGTACTTTGAAGCTGGCTCCGTTTGGTGGTTTGGTGGAGGGGCTGATTTAACGCCATACTATCCCTTTGTAGAAGATGCTATTCACTTTCATTCTTCCCTAAAACGTGCTTGTGATGCCTATCATCCAGAGTATTATCCAGTCTTCAAACACTGGTGCGATGAATATTTTTACTTGCAGCATCGCCAGGAACAACGAGGCATTGGTGGCATATTTTTTGACTATCAAGATGCAAGTGGAAAACTTTATGTTGACCCGCACACAGATAGTCCGGCAGCACTCTACAGTCAAAAAGTAGGAAAAGTATCTCGGAGTTGGGAAGACATTTTCAAGTTTGTGCATCAATGCGGTCTAGCATTTTTACCTGCTTACGTGCCCATTGTGGAACGGCGGCAGCACACAGAGTATAGCGATCGCCAGCGCCAATTTCAACTATACCGTCGGGGTCGTTACGCAGAGTTTAATCTCGTCTATGACAGAGGGACAGTTTTTGGTCTGCAAACTCAGGGACGGACAGAATCTATTCTCATGTCTCTACCACCTCTAGCACGGTGGGAATATTGCTACGAGCCAGAACCAGGTACACCAGAAGCAAGACTTAGCGAAATGTTTCTCCAGCCTCACGATTGGTTGAATGAGACTTTTGCCTAAAAATAACAACATTTTTCAGCAATGAGGTATTCACCATTCCCCAGTTTCAGCCTATTGCGCCTCTTGGTATGGATCGTTTCGCTAAGGCGAATGATGAGTTGGCGATCGCTCAGCGTAACGGACAACTGCACCGCAACTTTCAAGGATACACCACTAAACCGGAGTCTGATTTATTTGGATGATGTATACGTGCAGAATCATAAATCTTTGAAAAATTATTTTCGGGCGATAGATAGCGGTGAATTGCCAATTAAAAGGGGAGTCATACTCGATAGCGATGACATCATTTGCCGCACAGTGATTATGGAATTGATGTGTCAGTTTCAAGTATCACTAGATGAGATTCAAGAAAAATATCATCTGAGCTTTGATTGTGATTTTGCAAAATATTTTTCCCAAGAATAATTTCAACTGCGACAGTTAGAAACCGACGGCTTGATTAGATTTTCTCCCAATTACATCGAAGTTACGCCTGCCGGACGGTTACTCATCTGCAATATCGCTGCTGTATTCGATCGCTATCTTCGCGATCGAGCATTTAGTGGCTTTTCCAGAGCGATTTAAAGTTGTAGAGGGGATTGGGAATCAGAAGACAAGGGAAACTTTTTTTGCTTGCGTCTTTTATTCCCAATCCCATAAAAGTACATAAACTTACCGTCAAACTCAGCCAGGTATAAATACTGTTTAACTTCGGAATTCTATTAGTAGCAAAGAAGATGCGATCGCTGTGTTTAATCTAATGAACCACTCAGATACTGAGACACCCAAGAGATGATAAATATAAAATATTATGCATCAATTTTTATTTAGAAATTTATCAGTATTTATTTAACGAATTATGACGATATTATCTTGAGAAACTTAGAATAAGCGATACACTAAGAAAAATTCCTTGAGGAAACGTTAATGGCACGGGCAAACGGGGTTAAAAGTGAAACTTCTATACAGGAATTGCCTACAATTTCAGACAAAGATACTGTAACAAGTGAAGAAGAATTTGAGTCAGTGGAGGGTGGCCAGGATATTGATGATATATTGAATTCGCTAAAAACCTTACTGAGTTCTGTAGAAAAGCTCCAAAAAGTCCGCCAAGAAGTGGGGGACATCAAACCCTTGATTGGACGGATGCTCGATGGAGAATTGGTTACTGGCGAAGAACTTGAGCAACTCAAAACAGGTATGAGCAGTCTTTTTCGCCTTGTTCGCGCTCATAGTGACCATCAAGCAGCCTTAGCTAAAGCGCAACCTGCAAGAGACTTGCTAGATCGGGTACTCAAAGAGCGTAAAGCTAATTGATATTGGGCATTGGGTATGGGGCATGGGGGAAGGGGCAAAGGGGAAGGGGGAAAGGAAAGATTTCTCTTTTCCCTTTAACCTTTACCCTTTTCCCTTAGCGAAGCCATGTCCCGCTTGTCTGCCTCATTGTTTAAATATTTAGTCAGCTATAGGAATCCGATTTGATTATTGAAAAAATTTAAGTATGTGTAGTAGCGTGGCAAGCCTAAATTGATGCAAAAATTGTAGGTTGGGTTGAGGCTCTGCGAAACCCAACACCGATATCCAAGTTGGGTTTCGCTTTGCTCAACCCAACCTACCTAATACACTATTTTAGCCTTGTCACGCCACTACGTATATTTCAAAAATCAAATATGAGTCTTATATGAATTTAAAGTACTAATTGAAGAATTCGTAATTTGTAATTCATTAATGATGAACGTTGCACCCGCCATTATAGTATTAGGTCAAAATAGCGTGGCAGTAGCACGCAAAATAATCAGCGTCCTACCAGGAACAACATTATATGGTTTAGAGGGTCGCACGTCTGGGGTTGATGTCAGCTTCAGGAATTTTGGCGAGACGCTGCGCGAGTTATTTACTCAAGGAACGCCGGTGATTGGCATTTGTGCTGCTGGTATTTTGATTAGGACGCTAGCTCCGATGCTCTCTGACAAACGACAGGAACCACCAGTGCTAGCTGTGGCTGAAGATGGTAGTGCTGTTGTCCCCCTTTTGGGTGGACTTGCTGGGGTAAATGATTTGGCACGCCGCATTGCCCAAGCCCTTGATGTCAAACCTGCAATAACCACTACGGGGGATTTACGTTTGGGCACAGCGCTGTTGTCTCCTCCCCCCGGATACCATTTAGCAAACCCAGACGATGCCAAAAAATTTATCTCAGATTTACTTGCTGGGGCGCAAGTCAAAGTAGAAGGCGTAGCACCTTGGTTGAGTGATAGCAAACTGCCCATCAATGCAAATGGAGATTTGACAATTCAGGTTACAGAACGTTTAGTGACTCCTGCGCCCAACTGCCTTGTCTACCACCCTGCAACTATAGCGATCGCCATTGATGCCACTGTTAATTATACAGACCAAACACTAGCTCTGGTACATCAACTATTAGCTGATGCCGCACTTGAAAAAGCATCAATCGCTGGCATATTTGCACCCATCACCACCGCTGCCGATCCTGCGATACACGCGGTAACTAAAGCCTTAAAAGTGCCTGTTCGCTTTTTTACCTCAAATCAGCTAGAAAAGTTACTTTCACAAGGTTATAGCCCCGTCCAAGCCATAGCGATCGCCGCCACAGGGGCATCTCCTATATCTTCTGCTGCTCATATTGCGATCGCCATTGCCCAGCAGCCCATCGACCCCAACACCATTGGTCAGCCACGCGGACGGTTAGCGATTATTGGCACAGGCCCCGGTGGTCAAGAGTGGATGTCTGGGGAAGTCAAGGAAATACTCAAGTCGGCAACTGATTTGGTAGGTTATAAAACCTACTTAGACTTAATCGGTTCTCTCGGAGACGGCAAGCAACGGCATGAATCCGATAACCGCGAAGAAGAAGCACGGGCAAAGATGGCGCTGGATTTAGCTGCATCTGGGCGATATGTAGCCGTGGTTTCATCTGGCGACCCTGGTATCTATGCAATGGCAACAGCGGTTTTTGAAGTATGCGATCGCTATGCTAAGCCGGAATGGGAAACTATCGATATTCATGTGGCACCAGGTATCTCAGCGATGCAAGCGGCAGCTGCCGCCATTGGTGCGCCTCTGGGGCATGACTTCTGTGCAATTTCCCTTTCTGACATCTTAAAGCCTTGGTCAGCGATCGCCCAACGAATTGCCGCTGCTGCCGAAGCTGATTTCGTAATTGCTTTCTACAACCCTGTTTCCAAAGACCGTACTTGGCAACTGGCAGAAGCAAGAAATATTTTGTTGCAACACCGAACACCGGATACACCAGTAGTCTTAGGACGGAATCTCGGCAGACCAGGACAGACTGTGAAGGTGATAACACTTGAGGAATTAGCACCAACTACTGCCGATATGCGAACTGTTATTCTTGTCGGTTCCACAAAAACCCGAATTATCAAGCGCGGCAATGGTAATGTTTGGGTTTATACGCCGCGCCGTTATACCGAAAAATAATAAGCTGCCAAAAGCATTTAATTTGCAAATCTTTTTGTGTTGACTGTTAATCGTCAGCAGTCAACAGCCATCACTGATATTTTTCACAACTCAAATAGAATTGATATTATGAATTACTGCTGAGAAAATAGTGAAAACTATGTTATAAATTCCCTGGAATTTTTCAGTTAAGCTTTATTTTTTCATCACTTAAGAGTTGCTAAGTGTCGGCATACTAAGAGCAGTTCACTCACAGCAACTCTTACACCTATGCAGCAAGCATCTTATCCCACAGTTATTCTGGGTGGTGGCTTTGCTGGACTGTTTACAGCTCTGCACTTAAGCCATCAAAATTACTCGCATCCTTTATTTTAATTGAGCAACGCGATCGCTTTAGTTTCAAACCCCTATTATATGAATTATTAAGCGGCGAATTACACAGCACACAAGTTTATCCCCGCTACAAAGAGCTTTTAGCTGATAGTAGTGTCACTTTTATGCAGGACACAGTGGAATCGATTCACCCACATCAACGCAGAGTTATCCTCGCCTCTGGAAAGGTTTTTGAGTATGGCAACTTAGTATTAGCACTGGGCAGTAAAACAACCTACTTCGATACTTCCGGTGCAGCGGAACATGCCATACCCTTTACCTCTGGGGAAGAGGCGATCCGCTTTACGAAAACACTTGCGACACAGGCTGCATGAGGCAATTCAAACTCAAGACTCGCAACGTCGTCGGCTACTGCTGAGTGTCGCCATCATTGGGGCAAGGGCCGGCTGGCATTGAACTGGCTTGTACGTTAGCAGATTTACTACCCATTTGGTACGACGAATTATTCGGCTTTAATTTGGATCTGTATTGCCTACGATGCTCACGAACAAAAAATGAGCCGCCGTCGCGCCCAAGCAGCAGCTGATTATGCTCTGAATGCTTCTAACAATGATATGTAGAAGAGAACAGGGAACAGGCAATAGGCAATAGGCAATAGGCAATAGTTTCATACCCATCTTTAATTCTGAATTCTGAATTCTGAATTCTGTATTCTGTATTCTTCTTTAACCTGGCATCAATTGTTGGATGCGTTGTGGTTCATCTCCTAGCCAATCTAGATTTTGGGCGGTGCTGTCAAAAATTGATGAAGTTTTGAATGGTTCAAACTCGCCGCTTGATGCTGCTTTTGCGGTTTTTGCTAGGAGCGATCGCACTTGTTGTTCATCCATTGGCTGGAATGTCTGCACCGCTGTCAAGGCTTGTTCGAGAATCTCCATACTATCAATTCCAGTAATTACAACCGATGTCAGCAGATTCAGAGCATAGTGTAAACACTCGATTGGCTCTACAGTATTTGAGCGTAAAAGTATACCGTTTGCTAGGCTTTTCATACCAAGAACGCCGATGTTTTGTTTGACTAGTTCTGGCAAAACCAGTTTTTCAAAGCTCCGATAATGTGCATCCATCACATTCAGCGGCATCTGCACTGCATCAAATTTAAATTGATGACTGGCTGCAACTTCCAGCATGTGCAGATGCACGTAGGGGTCTTTGTGTCCAGTGAAACCAATGTATCGCAGCTTACCAGCTTCTCGCGCTTCAATCAAAGCAGCGTTGGCGCCTTCTGGGTCAAAAACTCGATATGGATCTTCATGGCGAAGAATTTCGTGGTGCTGAACGAGATCGATATAATCAACTTGCAAACGTTGAAGTGATTCGTCTAGTTGTTTTGCTGCTGCTTTCTTCGAGCGACCATCAATTTTCGTCATCAGGAACACTTTGTCACGGTAGCGATCGCGCAGTGCTTTTCCCATGCGAATCTCGCTAACTCCACCATTGTAATCCCAACTATTATCCATAAAAGTAATGCCGCGATCGATCGCCGTGCGAACAATTCGGATCGCGAGTTGCTCATGAACGTGCTTCAAGCCAATATGCCAACCACCGAGTCCGATGGCAGAAACTTTCTCATTTGTACTACCGAGAACTCGATATACCATTTCTGAATTTGATGTGGTTTCGGACATCTGTTTCCCTTGTATAGCAACTACTAGTGAAGTACATATAACTGTGTGCTAATTTAAACATAATAGTTAATTTCACAATATCTTTCTCAAGATACACTTTTCGGCACAAGAAGTCAGAATTTATATACTTTAGTCAGTATTTCAATTACAGATAGATTTCAGTGGAAAATGCATATGTGTACTTCACTAGTTATAAATGAAACAAACATCTTTCTTCTTTACTCCTCACTTTCTCTAGTCAAAAAAAAATCAGCGAACAGATTTGATATAGCAGTTGCCAGCTAGGTTAGGACATAAACTGATAAAAGCCTGCCAGCAAGAGACTTTTAAGCTTATTGCCTATTGCCCATTGCCTATTGCCTACTGTATGACAACAAACGCGAACTTTGTCACAATGAGTTCGTCGATAATTTTCGTTAGCGAAAAAAGCAAATTTTAAGGAGTCAAATTCTGAAAGGCTTTGAATTCAAAGGTGTTGAAAAACTGATTGGCCCAATAGCGGCGCTTTTGGGCTTTGTGTGTTTGTTGCAGTGGTATATTCAAGGAGAATTGCGATCGCCTTCCGATCCGATCTTTGAAGTTAGACAGCCACCTTTGGTGATGAAAGATGGCGACCCTTATATTCGCGCTTTAATGCGAACCATCTCAGCAAGTGAGGCAAACGGTAACCGTCCCTATTCTCTGTTGTATGGTGGACAGCAAGTCAACGACCTCAGCCGACATCCTGAGATATGCGTCACAATTATCACCGGCCCCAACACAGGTAATTGTTCCACTGCCGCAGGTAGATATCAAATTATCAATACTACCTGGTATAATATAGCCCCTCGCTATCACCCAAACCCAATGCGGTTGATGTTTTGGGTGAATTATAGTTTTGAAGCAGAATATCAAGACATAGTAGTTTATCGTTGGCTAAATGATTCAAAAGTTTGGAGAACTGATATTTCTCAACTCTTGCGTCAGGGAAAATTAAATGAAGTTTTGCGGCTACTTTCTCCCACTTGGACAAGCTTGGGATATGGCATAGAAACTAACTCTATTAGTAGTTCTTTGCCTAAAATTTATCAGAAAATGTTGCAAGAAGAATTAAACGCAGCCAAGCAACCAACAACCCAAAATTTGGCTCCATCTCCAAATCCTTCCACGAAACGACGATAAAATCAGATAAACAAAGGAAATTTTCTTTTTGCTAAATCTCCCACTTCAAGCATTGCTAAATTCTTTTAGCGCAGCTTGGCGTAGCCCATTCTGAATTCTGTTTTAATATCTGCTACTGGGAAAAAATAGAATATCTATTACTTCACCTACTACCAAACCTAATATTGCTAGGATTGTTAATATCCAAAATGAATCTATTTTGTTGAAACCAGCAAAACGCATTTCCAAATCAGCTAAAAGCGTAGTTGCTAATGGTATGAGAAATAGACTAAATAATAACGACCAAGTTGCGACTAAAGCAATTGATATGCTTAAAAATAAAATGACAACTAAGACTTTAGAGCCAAATTCAACTAAACGTTCTAACCAAGAAATACTCTTGCGTATTACAGCTATAACCATAGCAGCGACAAAAGCTCCCACTAACCAAATAATATGATTAGCAGCAAGATACCACCCCAAGAAAGCATAAGCCAGCCAGAGTAATACTAAAGGCATCAAAGGAATACTATAAAAAAATTCCGCATTCATACAGCCAAAACTTATCAAAGCACCAAGTTCATCTTTTGATTCTGGTCAAGAATAGCGATCGCTATGAGAGCATTTTACTCATTTTGCTCATGATATTTCTCTATCTACAGAGCAAACATAACTACATATTGTTTACTCATAACAATATTTAGCAATGCTCGAACCATTGGTAAATAAAAAGATTCAGCCTGATTAAGGTCGATGACAATACTCTGCTAAATAATAGTTATATAGCTGTAATCTAATTTAACTTTACTTCATGCGATCGCCTGTAGCCTAAAACTCAGACAATCAGGCTTATCCAACAATCATAATATATCAATTCTCCGTAGTTAATTTAAATATTTGTTATATTTAAAACATTTAACTACTAACACCAAAAATAATAGTATTAGATTTTAAAATACTAGGCGCGTGTAAGTCAATCGACTTTTAGTGTCAGGTATTTGCCATAACATTTAATCAAGAGATAGTTCTAATTCAGTGTGTACAGCTTTGATAACTGTCCACAAAAGCGTTGCACATCTCAAGCTCATGGTAATATTATTTTACTGTCAAGAGATATTATTTATACATCAAATAAAAAAATGCTGAAACAGCTAGTTAGGTGTGCTACCTCCAAAAAAACAAAACATTATTTAATCTACCATCAGAATCAGTAAAAAGCTTACTGTTCAAAGCACAGAGCTTTTATAATTCTGGTTATATAAGCTATCAAATAGCTAATAAAGCCACTTTTTAGTAATCACTACAGACAGAAAGGTATATCACAAAACCTTCTGAAAATAGTGAAAAACTGAATTTGAATACAAAAAATTGGCATAGCATCAGCTGTTTTTCGTATATGCAAAAATATCGAAAAGCAAGTTTTATATTGCCAATAAAACTTTGAAATTAGGCATTATATTTAAATAATATTTATGCCTATTTGTGCTGGATTATCTATATCGAATAGTCATATCTTACTCCCAAGAATACAGCCTAAAGTTGGTCAAATCAGGGAAATACTTCAATTTAGCAAATAATTTAAGACTACTAAATCAATGCCGATCTAGTAACAAGTTAATTTTTGACAATGTAAGCAAAAGTAACAGGAAAAACATGAATATTATTGTTCGTTTATTTGGAGTATTTTTCTTCCAAGTCTGTGCGTTGGCTGCGATGTCTAACATTGCAATGTCTGAAGACAAGCCTATCGGCGTCTATACCCAAGAGACTCCTGCTGTTCCTCAAAAGACAACAACCCAAAGGATTTGCTCTTTAGATCCCATTGAAGATTTATTACCTCCACTACAAACCAAAGCAAGCAATTCTTTGCTTTCCTACCTTGCTGACCAAGGTTTTACACAGAATCAAGAAGGTTCGTGGGTTTGTTATGCGAACGATCCTAAAAAAGAAGGACGTTACTTTACTCTTTTTAAAGTCAAACAAGTTGATAACCGACTCATAGCAAGTTCTTTCTTAGATGAAGGAAGTCTGATAGAGGGTCAAGAAAATCGTAGCTTGGACTTTTTTATGATGCTGATTGAGCATCATACGAATACTAATCAAGAGAACCGCCAAGGTATACGTAGATATTTAGAAGCTTTCGTTTCCCTAGTCAAACAAGGGAAGATCAAACCTACACCTCGCGGATTCCTTTTTGACCAACCAAACCGAGCATTAGTCATATATCACACACTCTCATCAGGAAATCTCAAAGGTACCGGAATCACGATCAATATTGATTTACCTAAGAGTTGAAGTCGGGGCTGGGGACTGGGGAGACAAGGGAGACAAAGAGAATAATTCATAACCAATGCCCAATCCCCAATGCCCAATGCCCAATCCCCAATCCCTATCTATCGGAGGTACATCTTGCCTAAATCAACTATTCAAAGAATTGCTATGCCGAAGGCGGTTCGCTGGGCGACTATCGCATTCTCATCTGTTGCAGTAGTACTCACTACGTGGCAGTCTGCTTTTGCACAGTTAAATATTGGCCGTTATGGTATCCAACGAGGATTGGAGTATGAATATCTCCAGTATCAAGTCAATAACCAAAATCTCAGTCAGATGAGAGTAATTCCTGGATGTGATGTGGGATTTGGTTTGACTTGCAATAAAACTGGAACGGTAATCCAGCGATTAATTGAGCTAAACGGCGGGACTAACTATCAAAATCTACTGATAAGAGCGGCTGGTGGGGAGAAAAATTTTCAGAATTTCGCTAGCTTTTACGGTAACAATCGCAATCTCTCTACAGTACCTTTTGCTTCATTTTGGAGAAAAGAATCCTCCACAATCATGGATGGATCTCAATACGTCCTGGGACAATCTTTTGGTCGTAACCCAGTAGAAGGACTGGGACTTGTAACCAAGCAGTTCTACTGGGCGCCATATTCAGGAAGCAATGACTCGCTGAGCCTCCGTAATGGATTACTAAACTTGAAATTGTCATACGGACGGCTGTTGTTTGAAGAAGCCTCAAAAATTTCCAACATCAAAGAGCAGATTCAGTCTCTAGGCTTATCGCCAGAAATGACAAATTTTTATGTAGATAAAATCTCTAGAGGCTTGAATGCACTAAATTCTGGAGATCCAAACCAATTAGAAAACAGGATTTTTGAAGTACTATCCTTTCCATACTCTGAAGATGGTGGGGAATTCGGACGCCCCAATAATGCAATTCCACAAGAATTCAATCAACTCTTGGGAGAAGATATACCAGGAGATATTTTGCTGGCTGACAATCCAGTTCCATTCGAGGGAGAAGCAATCAGTCTCGATACTTTCCCTGGTTCTGCGGGAGATGTCCTAGTACAAGACAGTTCTGATTCTTTCCCACTCTGGCCAATAATTGGAGTTGGCGGTCTTGGTTTAATTCTGCTTCTACTACTGGATGATGGTAGTTCTTCGGGTTCTTCAGGACAGCCATTGATTTCTTCTCCCACAATTTCTTCTCCCACAAATCCACCTTTGTCTCTCACCAACAAAGGAGAATGCGATTTAACTCCAAATAATAACGGTTCCGATACTACACAAATTATTGAAATTCCATGTAGTGTTACTCCTCAAACTCCCGCGACGGAAGTCAAGAAGGTAGTGGAGCCATCTACGATGAAAGCCTTTATATTGCTAATTGTTCTACTGTGCATAGTCCGTTACAAACAACGAGCTTTAAAACTTCGTAGTTGGTAATTCAAAATTCTCTCAGGAGTCTGCCACACCCGTAGACTCGATCGCTAATATCGTTTTGTCGTAAGGCATACCACCAAGTTGCTCCATTGATGGCAACGATCGGCTTTTTGAGCCATCGCTCTGCTTCGTCAGCAAGCCGGAGCATACTCAAATTAGTACCCATTTGGACGATCCCATCTATATCATCACCATCGATTTCCTGAAGGCAGTTGCGAAGAGTATCTTCAGAGACTTCGGCGATCGCTATTGCTGTGGGGCAACGCAATCCTTTCAGGCGCACGACTTCCACGTCGATGTCACTAAAGAAGCGGCGTAACTTATCGTCAGCCACAGCCTGATAAGGGGTGATGACTGCAATTTTGTTTAGTTTGAAGGCTTCCACAGCTGCGTGACATGCCGAAGCGCCGGTAGCGACTTGCACGCCAGTATAGTCTTCAAGTCGTTTGATGAAAGCTCGATTCCCCTCGATTCCTCCCCAAAAAGTCTCGGCACTCATTCCCATAATTAGATAGTCGATAGCCGCAGTCATGACGCGATCGACTGCGAAAAAAATTTCGTTGTCGATTTCCTCTAGAATACGCACCATTTTTTCATCGCTACTTAAATCCTGGTCTCGAATATGAATCCGGGACATGTGAGACGTAACGCCCGGTACAGCCATCGCGTGAAAATCTGGTTCGACGATGGTGTTCGTACTGGGGGCAAGCACCCCGAATTTTTTTCGCCATCCTAAGGCGTCCGTCATTGTAAAATCCTTGTGGATAAGGTTATTTGCTTTGCTGTTTGGGCTGGCAGAAGTGCGATCGTACTGAAACTTTACTTGTCCTTATTAATTTCAGCCTCCAGACGTGCCCGATCTTGCTGAGTAATATCTGGGTTATGTAGTATCCAATAACAATCTAGGCGGTCATTAGTGCGAAACAAAAGTAGTGCCCCACTTTCTGTCCAAAACGGCCCGTGTGGAATGTGTGCGGGTCGCCAGTAATAGCCATCTTTGCACATTGCTGCATAGCGTCTATTAAAAGGATCGTCGCTCATAGACCAATGTCCAAGGACATCGCCAGAAATCACATACGCCTCCTCCGTAGTAGGATGACCAGCATAGAAATTGCCTTCAATCCACATAGGTACTAAACCGAGAATCCACGTAGCGCGTCCAGTTTTTTTATTGGTATACAGACTTTTACGGGCTGAACCAGCAGGCAAAAAGGTTGTACTTTCCCATTTCATTGCGTGGAGTTCTTGCAATGGAATATACTCAGTCATGCGTTCATGGGTCTGCATATTTGCGTGATATACAGAAGTTTCCGGGATTTGCGGCAGATCTGCGTAGTCTTCTGTGATATACGTAGGTGTAGCATCTGGCATCCACAATAGAATGGTGTCTTCTTCTGTTTTCCAAGGGCCAGTAGGTATACCAGCAGGGATAAAAGAGTAACTGAGATTGCGTAGTATAAACCCACCCTGGGAAAGTGCGCCTGTTAAGACAAAAATTTCCACGTTGGTAGTAAAATGACCAACAGGTGCGCTCCAACCTTTTTTCAAGACTACTCGCTGTGTAGATTCACCTGTACTTTCGTTAATGGATAGAACTTGGGCAGTAGCATCTTCTCCAATAACAAAGTTTTTTACGTCAAAAGGCACTTGTGGAAAGTTGAGAACTGAGTTGAGTGACTCTTCAGTTTCTACATGTTTGCGCCCTGTAAAGATGTTCTTGTTCATTTGAATTTCAACGTTATTATGGATGGAATTTGAGCTTTGATTATCTTGATGTCCTTTAACCATATATATTGCCAGTTTTTACTAATTTAGTAATTACAGGATAATTATTAAACTTGCTGAATAAATTAGCCTTGAGTTGTAATTTAAAATAAAAATCTAAAAATTAGAACTCTTAAAATTAAATACAGCGGATTACAAGGAAAATGAAGTACGCAACCTCAGTCTAAAAGTCAACCATCAAGCTTGTTTTACTCCTAAATTCTGAATTCTGCTGTATACAGATGTTTGCACATGAATATGTTACATGGAAAAATAATTTACTAATAGATACTCGTAGGGTAACATAGCTGTTCTAATCTAGCTGTGTATAATTTTGAAAAGTATTACTATTTATTAATGCGATCGCCACCGAGCCTCAACAATATAACTAGCTTTACAATTCATGAAAATATGTGTAAATTATGCAACATATCTTACTATTTCAAGTAATTACTGCTAGTAATTTTAAAACCTAAAAACTAAAAATCTCTAAAAGTTTAGATATCAAAGGAGAGCTACAATGACACAAAATTCAGAAAATACTTTAAAAGTTGCTCAGCAGGCATTTGAGAATCTTACACACGGGATGGTAACAGGCGAGTGGGAAGCATTGTTAGATATGCTCTCAGAAGATTTTACCCTTTGGTTTCCTATGGGAAAATTTCACGGTTTGAATGTGGGAAAAGACCGGGCTAGAGAATTTTTCGAGTATGTTTCTCAATCCTTCGCCCCTGCCTTGCAGCTAACTGGTCTAGACCGTGTTACCAGCAATGAAACAACCGCTGTCTTTGAATTTCGTGATGAAGGGCTTTTATTCGGACAACCTTACAAAAATCGAGTAGCAGTTTCCTTTGATGTGCGTGGAGACAAAATTTGTGGCTATCGAGAATATTTTGGTAGTGATGGAAAATCGTATTAAAACAGAATTCAGAATTTAGAAATCGCTTTGGTTTGGAAAGTAACTAGCACAGAGTAGTGGCTAAGCTGAAAACAAAAATCTAAAATCTAAAATTGTATTAGTTTCTCTCAGGATTAAGTTGGTTGATTTCTTTACATTTAGCTTCTGCTGCTTGATAAGCTGCTAAATATTCTTGACCACCTAACATTACATCACCGTAATATTCATAAGGTGGTTCACCATAGATAGGTAAAGGATCGTCTTCTGGATAATCTTCTTTTGATTCTTCAATAATGGCTTTCAGTTTTTTTACTGTCAGTTTTTGTGCAGCAAAATACCAAAGTTCTTGAGGATTTTTTTTCAGGTGCGGTAATGTTGGATCGACAATGCGTATAAGGGAGTCATCGCTGGAAGTATCACCTAACTCAATCCAACTGTGTTCAATTGGTCTATATGGTTTTCCAACAAAAGTTAAAAATCCTTGAACATATTTTGCTCCCTCAGTGGACAATGCTGCTTTGTAAGCATTGTCAAAGGGAGTACTAGCTCTACTTTTTATGCGTTGAGCAATTTCGATTGACAGCGTTTCATCCAATAATTTGTTCATCAATACCAAGGATTAGAGCAGCCATGAGAACATATTACCACTCTTTGGGGATCGGGATTGGGAGGTGGCAACGCCTTGGGGAAAGGTAAAAGGGAAAAAGTAAAAGGAGGGATCTTTCTTTTCCCCTTTGCCCTTTGCCCGATGCCCGATGCCCGATGCCCGATGCCCGATGCCCAATCTACTTTGTATTCAGCACCATTTGTAAATTTCTTAACAAGTCACACGAAGTGTAGGGCTTGGACAAAAAGGTTTTGACGTTGTTACCAAGGGTTTTAATCATTTCATGGTTGGAGGCTAGCCCACTAATACCAATAATTTTGATATCTGGATTAATTTTTTTCAATACATTGATAGTTGTTTGCCCATCCATGTCTGGCATCATCATATCAATTAGCAGCGCACTAATTTCTTGTTGATGTTTTGTATAAAGTGCGATCGCATCAATACCATCATTAGCCACTATAGCTTTATAGCCATTTTGTTCCAACCAGGTTTTAGTAATTTCTCGAATTGAATCTTCATCATCAACAACTAGAATCAATTCTCCATGTCCTGAAGGTAATTCACTATCTCCACATAATTTACTATCTGTTTCAATTGTTTGAGTTACGGGTAAGCAAACTTGAAATTCTGCGCCCTTGCTAACTTCAGTAACTACATTTACAAAACCGCCGTGGCTTTTGATGATACCAAGCACCGTTGAAAGACCAAGCCCTGTACCTTTACCCACTTCTTTGGTTGTGAAAAACGGTTCAAAAATTCTATCTACTATCTCTCTGGGGATTCCTGTACCTGTATCAGCGACGCTAATCATTATGTATGAACCCACCTTAGCATCAATATTCATCCTGGCATAGTGGCTATCAACCCAGAAATTCTTTGCTGAAATCTTTAAGATCCCACCAGTAGGCATAGCATCACGAGCATTAATACAGAGGTTCATCAACACTTGGTGTAGCTGAGTATTATCACCAAAGATATTCCACAGGTTTTGTGTAGGAACATCGATACGAATTTCAATAGCTCTGGAAAATGTTTGTTTGATAATATTTTCTATTTCTGAAATTAAATCACGCACCTGTAATGTTTTAAAATTACCTACATAACCGCGTGAAAACCACATTACTTGTTTAACTAAATCTGCTGCACGTTTAACATTTGTTTCCATAATTGCTAGCCATTGATGACTTTTCTCATCAGGAAGTTTGGCTCCTAGAAGTTGCATTGTCATCATGATTGGTGTCAGTGCATTATTGAGATCGTGGGCGATACCACTTGCTAATGTGCCAAGACTTTCCATCCGCTGAGCGCGGAGAAATTGGGCTTCAAGTTGTTTTTTTTCTGTAATGTCGGAGTTGACAATAAGGATAGATTTGGCTTGCCCTTCTTCATCATTTACGAGTGTCCAACGGCTAGCAACTATCATTTCTTGACCTTGTTTTGTGACTTGATGTAACTCACCTTGCCACGAACCACTCTCGGCTAAAGTTTTCTGAATATTTTTCAGTTGGCAGCAGTTTTGTTTACGATACAAAAGCTGATTAGAATTTTTACCCAAAACTTCTTCTGCCATCCAACCGTAAAGATGTTCAGCTCCTTTATTCCAAAATTGAACTTGGCTACTCAAATCTTGAACGAGAATCGCGTCTGTGGTGATATTAAGTAAAGCAGCTTGTTCGCGTATTTTCTGTTCTGCTTGCTTGCGTTTCCACAGCGCAGCTTGCTGTTCGCTAATGTCAATCACAAAGCCTGCCATACTAGCAACTTTGCCTGTGAAGTCTAAAAAGATATATCCGTTGTTTTCAACTGTGATGTAAGTACCATCTTTGCGACATAGACGAAATTCTAGGTGGAATGGGTCTTTTGTAGATAAAACGCGTTCAATCTCTTCGTTGAATAGGTTTCTATCCTCAGGATGAACTAATTCTAACCAACGGTTGAAACCTCCCAAAATCTCAGCAATGGAATAACCCAATATTCGCTCTACATTTCCTCCATATTTAATATCATTTGTATGCAGGTTCCAGTCGTAGAAAATTTGACCGCTGGCTTGAATTAGTTCTTGATAACGATTGTTGGATTCACCTAATGCGGCTGAATGAGATAGCAGTTTCTCCTCTATTTGCTGGCGATAAAAAATTTCTATCTCCAAACGCTCATTTTGCTTTGTGAGTTTTTTTGTGAGGTTATGTTGGCGTAAATGGATGTTTACCCTAGCTAATAATTCTTGATTTTCTAAAGGTTTTGTGATGTAATCTACTGCACCAATATTTAAACCTTTGATTGTACTTATCTTATCAGTAAGGGTACTTATAAATATTAAGGGGATATCTTGAGTAGCTAGATTATTTTTTAAAATTTGGCAAGTTTCAAAACCGTCAATTCCTGGTAGTATTACATCCAATAATATTAAGTCAGGTAAGGCATATTCTGCAATTTTAACTGCACTTTCTCCGTCTTCGGCTACTAAAACTTCAAAACCAAAATTTTTAAAAAAATCGCCCAGATTTATTAAATTACTACGAATATTATCGACTATTAAAATAGTATTATTCTCATCTTTATTAAAATTCATACTTAATCATTGTTATTTTTTTTAACTCTGGAATTTCTTCGCCTTGAAAAACTTAGTCAAGTTGACGAACACAGATTTTCACATTTCAGTTTTGTAGTTTGCTCAACAATAGCTGTGAAATCGTTTTTGATCTCATTTCTGCTTAAAGAGTTGATGCTCTGACGCAAAGAAACTTTTACTCCTGAATTCTGAGGCGGAGTATCTTTGGTTTTACTTCTCAATTCACTAATTCCGGTTTAATTGGCTAATTGAACGATGTTTTCTGGAGCGAAACGCTGTTGCTACCTTGCTTAAGAGTAAATACTACGCATCACCACTCCCATATTTCTATCAACAACTAGGCAATCTCCTAGTTTAGCTGTTCTCACCTCATAAATTACAACACCATCTCCTGGTTGATTTGAGATACCACATCTTCTGCCAAATTTTTGAGATACGCACGAATTGTGTACTTGAAAGTTAAAAGATTTAATTAAAAGTAAACTATCTCCAAAAAATGCCTACACCTGCCAATGAGTCTTTGTATAAAATACATCCATTAACAAAAATATTTTTTAAAGCCAGAATCGTTAATTAAAGCAGGTTTTGTGCTTAGTTTTGAAATTTACTTGGCGTACTCAACCAAATTAAAACTCTTTGTATCTGTGTAAAAAGCACAAAATTTATAAATTAAAACACTGTTATTTGACTGAGGATTGGTATCAATAGGCAATTGGAGATGATTAAATTATAAATATGAAAAATCTAGGGTAGCACACCTAGTTGTGCTACCCCAGAGACTTTATCTAATAAATCATGGAGTTGTGACAGGATCGAGTTTTATCCGGGCTTTATTCGGACGACAGGGGCTTCCCCAACAAACTTGTCCAGAAGGCATACTGGTAAAAACACTACTACGAGCGCCAATTACAGCATTAGCCCCAATTTTTACTCCTGGCCCAATGAAACAATCTGTTGCTACCCATGCGCCATTTTCAATGGTGATACTGGCTGTTTTCAAGCCAAAGGCAGGGTCTTGGGTATCATGAGTACCGGTACAGAGGTAACTTTTCTGGGAAATTACGCAGTGTTCGCCGATGTTAATTTCATCGAGGCTATATAAAACTACGTTATCTCCAATCCAACTGTAATTACCTATGGTAATTTTCCAGGGGTAAGTAAAACGGGCGGTGGGGCGAATCAATACGCCTTTGCCGATACGAGCGCCAAATAGTCGTAGTAGAATACAACGTAAAATATTTAACGGTTGAGGGGTCAGAGGAAAGGCGATCGCTTGTACAAACCACCATAATAAAATATACCAACCTGGACGCCCGCGATCGAAGCAAGATTGGTCATATTTGCGTAAATCTACGAAAGGTTTGTCATTAGTCATTCAATTTTGGATTTGAGATTTTAGATTTTAAGATTTTAGATTTTAAATTTCTCCTTCAATCCAAAATTCAAAATCTAAAATTGCTAGAGTTAGGAGTCAATTGTCAATAGCTTTCCTTCCGAACCTCTGCTTCCCTGCTCAATAACTTCCTGCTTTGGTGTAGTTGCAGTATTTAGATGGCCACCACAATTCCGTAATTCGTAAAGTTTAACCCCAATTTGATATTCATATTGACTCAGCAAACGTCCATATATATATCCTGCTTTACCATCTAAAAAACCGCGTTGGATTATATAAAACAATACAAATCGCAAAAAGGGTTTGAATGGCAAGTGTACCCATACTTTTTTCAAAAAGCGTTTGCGTTGCACTGCATCACCAAATAAATTTGCACCAATAGTGCCGCTATCATCTTGACCTGTAAGAATATTATAATAAACGCGGGCTTCCCAATTTGAATAGCGGTTGTGCCGTTCTAACCAGTGATAAAGGTCGCGAAAATCTTCGTGGAGCATATCATTTTTCAGATACCCAACTTTACCCTGTAAAATTACATGTTCGTGAACTTCGTTGTCACCAGTGTTGGGAATATCTTCTGTATGTAGGTTTTCGTAACGCCCTTTTTTATGCTGAAATAAGCGCAGATTCCAATCGGGGTATTTTCCGCCATAGCGAATCCATTTTCCTAAGAAAAATACCCGGCGATTGAGATAATAACCAGTGTATTCATCCTGATTAATTACCTGCTCAATTTCTTCCCAAAGTTCGGGAGTAATACGTTCATCACAATCTACAATTAATACCCATTCATTACGAAAAGGTAGATTATCTAAAGACCAATTTTTCTTTTTAGGCCAATGTCCATTGAATTTAAATTGAACGACATTTGCACCATAACTTTTAGCAATTTCAACACTATTATCGTTACTTTGAGAATCGACTACAAATATTTCATCTGCTCTGCTGAGACTAGTCAGACAAGCTGGCAAATTGGCTTGTTCGTTTTTCGCGGGAATTAATACGGAAACTGGTATTTTAGTTGACATAATCAGTATAATTTATGATATTGATGACTTCTTATTTGATGTGGATAAAAGACCTTGAATAGCTGCATTTAAGTAGCCAATTTGACCGTAAGCATACACAAGTTTATCAAATCGTTCTGCTGGGTCAGAGAAATATTGTAATGCCTTGTACAAACCGCGCAAAAATCGTTCGCCGCCTCGCCGTAATTGAGCGATGCCAGCTCTGCCAGCGAGTTGTTCTCGATAGCACTCGCTGATACCTTGCCACCAGCCTCGATTTAAAAACCAAGAACGTTGCAGGCGTTCTGGAGCAACATTGTGAGCGACTAGTGCTTCTGGAAGATAAGCGACTTGCCAACCACGTTGTAGGGCAAATTCGGTCATTTGTAGTTCTTCGTTAGATAATAGATTTTTCCCTACTCGACCAAGATGAGGATCGAAACCTCCAATTTCTTCTAAGAAACTACGACGGATGGAGTAATTTAAGCCTCTCGGTGTTGAGCCAGGTTGCTGAATGTAGATGATATTGTCACCCAAGTCGTATGCACCTAGATTTCCTGCTAACCCTGGAGATAGCCACCGTGGTTGTTGCACTCCTTCAGGCCAGATGAGAGTGACTTTGCCACCTGCGATCGCTAGTTTAGAGTTATTGTAATAGGCAGAATATAAAACTTGCAGCCAGCCCTTGCTCGCAACAGCATCGTCATCTAGATAAGCCAGAATATCAGCACTAGCCACTTTTGCACCCGTGTTGCGGGCGACAGATAAACCGATGGTGGGTTCAAAGATATACTTTAGGCGAGGATCGTCAGCTCTTTGTTCTACTACTTCACGGGTGCGATCGCTAGACCCATTATCAACTACTACAACTTCAAAATTAGCAGCAAAATCCTGCGCTAAAAGACTATCAATTGCAGCACCTAAGTAGGCATCTCGATTGTGGGTACAGATAATGGCAGAGATTTGGATATCTGGCATAGATTTAATTTGGGATTTTGCGGAAAGTCTGTAGACGCATCTGCGGCTTCCCGCAGGGTACGCCAACTTGCCGTTCGCGTAGCGTATCGTAGAGAAGGCATTAGAACTTTCTAAGACAGATTTGGGATTTTTGATTAAAATCTTAAATCTAATGCACATTTTGTCTTAGTTAATCTAAACCAAATTTTATCTGCCCACCAACCGAGTTTTTTCGGAAAAAATCTTTAAAACTTCACGTTTGCTGAATATGGCTATGTAAAACTACAAGACTTTGAGCAAGTTGAGCCAAACGAGTTTCTAAAGTTTGCTTACGTCCCAATAACTGACGTAACTTTTGGTAACGAGCGATCGCTATACTAACGGTAGGAACCTGATCTGCTGGACATGGGCGCGACCAAACTTTACCAGAATCATCCACACCACAGAGGCGATAGCTAGTGGCAGACGATTGATAGGACACTTTCCCACCATTAGCACAAATTTCTTCGACATAGTTCATAAGTCTGTCAATTTCTGCATGGCGGAGTGTTGCAGTTCCACCTGGTTCTGGTTCGGTGGAATTCGATTCTAACCAGCCATTAACAATTGGCCCTTCTAAGTAAATATCCTGAATTTCCTGCAAAATATTTTGTAGTTCTATTTGCCAACCAGCAACACTTTCCTGAATTTCTAGCAGTAAGTTCATCGCCAAGCCTGGATTTGCTCCGTGACGATGGCTACTGATGTTAGGAGTTTTAAACTTGGGTAGACTGGGTGTTTTACCACCGTTTTCTTCTGCTTGAAACGTTTGTACAGAGTCGTGCTGGCGAAATAAATTTTGTTCCGTATCGACGCCAATGCCAGCTGCTTGTTCTTGTATGTTGACTTCATCTTCTGAGGATGTTGAAGTCTTTGTGCTTTTTGTGGGTTCGTTAGCTCCGACACTGATTCTAAAGGAGAAAGGCCGCTTTGTTGAATCTCCTGGTTCAGCGGCATCAGTCCCACGAGTCCCTAAATCATGTAGAGTTGCTTCAATACGTTTTAAGCCTGGTTTCATAAACATACCCTATAGTTTGCTGTCGAGTTGTTGGCGGGTTTTCAATCCCGACTTGAAACATACAGCAGAATTGGTGAATTATCCTAGTCAGAAGTCAAACAGGTTTTATGCCTGTCTACCAGACTTAAATTTATTTACTTCACCAACTTGCAATCTACTGTAATTATTAATTTCCAATGATGCTGGTGCTAATTTTATCTCTTAAAAGTTATTTAAAATCAAAAATCTTACCTGTGAAATAAAAATTTGGGCAAATAAAGAGTGCTGATGTTGAGTTAGGAATTAGGAGTTAAGAGTTAAGAGTTAGGAGTTAGGGGTAAAGATACAATTAACCCTTGTCTGTACTTAAAGAATTATTCTCCTTGTCTCCCTTGTCTCCCTTGTCTCCCTTGTCTCCCTCATCTCCCCACTTTCTACTCGACACTGCTGTGATGATAAACTGCAAACGTAGCCATATTGTGAAGATACTCAGGAAAAAACTTTGGGTAAAGTCATCTTAGTAACAGGCCCAGCTCGATGTGGTAAAAGTGAGTGGGCAGAAACTCTGGCCATAGAGTCGGGCAAAGCAGTTATTTACATAGCAACAGCCACTGATAACCCAGACGATGAAGAATGGCACAAACGCATTTTAGAACACCAAAAACGTCGTCCCCAAGACTGGGAAACTCTGTCTGTACCTGTGGAACTGTGTGCTACCCTTGCTGATGCGAAACCCCATACCTGTCTTTTGGTTGATTCTTTGGGAACTTGGGTAGCTAATCTTCTAGAACAAGATGACGAAACCTGGGAAAATCTGGTTGCAGAGTTTTTAGAGACGGTGGATTTGGTGGCTGCTGATATGTTGTTTGTGGCAGAAGAAGTGGGTTGGGGTATTGTGCCAGCTTACCCTATTGGTAGGACGTTCCGCGATCGCCTGGGTTCTTTGGTACGCCAGCTAAGTTCGCTGTGTGATGCTGTTTATCTAATCACTGGTGGCTATGCTCTCAATCTCACTCTTCTTGGTTCGCCATTACCAACGTCAAAGAATTAATTCAAAATTAAACATTTAACCTCCGAAATATCCTCATTAAAATTTACAATTATGGTATGGCTACTAAACAAGAAGTTAAGGCATATCTCGCCTACTGGTTTCAACTGGGTAAGAAAGTGATCGTTGGCAACGGCAAGGCAAGCATTTTGCCAAAATCCGTGCTAGATGGCGATCGCTATAGTAAAGAATTTGAGGAATGCTGGGAGCAGATTCTCTCCAAAGAATCTGCCAACTGTCATCTGGAAGGTACACACGAAACCATTGCCGAACTGTTGACATCGGCATGGGAGATGCTACCTTGCTGTCGCTGCACAATGCCAGTCGCTGCACGAAACCTTGGGATGCCGGCTTTGCTGTGCCCCTGCAACGATTTATTGAACTGGCCTAATACTGAATTACCAACACCACGAGCGCCAATTAAGACTCAGGAGCAACTCAAAATCATCCACGCTCGGCTGTTAGATAATACTGTATGAAGTAACAACCAATTCGTGAGCTTAATAGTTTTTGATAATATAGGCAATAGGGAAAGATTAAGTACCTTTCGCTTACTGCCGCTTGCTTTGTAGTGTATAGTATTTTTTTAGGGAATCAAATTTGGCTTACTTTATTTATCAGCTATTCATATAATTTAAATTGCTGTTATTTTGTATTACCCTATACTCGGTTTTTAATTAAGATTACTTGGATAATTTGTATTGCTATCTCACTGGAAACGCCTAAAGCTTGATATAAATCATTCAAAAAGTTTTTTTCTTCTTCAGCTACTATACCTTCAGCCAATACTAAATCGGTGGCTACTGCAAAAGCTGATTCCCGCAAGTCTTGAGACAGAGAATCTTTGGCAGCATTAAATAAAGTATTAAAATGATCCCCTTGTAAAAGAGATAAAATTTTATCGAACAGACTCTTCATCATTTCATGGGGATAACTTTTAAAAAGTTTCATCCGAGACAGCCCACAAGTGATAGAGTTTGCTTGCTCGACGGAAAGGTAACCGTCTTTTGCTGTTGCCATCAAAACTATAACAGCAAAAGCTTCCGCTGAATTCAGTACTGGTTTTTGGCTTCCTGCAACCAACACAGCATCGAGTAGACCCATTGTAGTAGCTCCTTGGTTAAGGTCTCAATAGCGATACAGTTACCTGTGCATTTGCTGGACTTCCAGGTGAGACTGCAACGCTGTGAGACTTTTATAGCTTAGTGTTCCCAGGATTATTTCACAGCGAACACTTGCACCCAATGGTTTTTAGCAATAATTACACTGCTATCTACAAACTTAGCGTTCTCCTGTCTTTTCTATTGTTTCAATTACAGCCAAACCTATACCAGAAGCTGCTATTAACAGTATTGCTGATATCAAAAAAGCGTTTGTCAGCATTTGTAGGGCTTCGTCGAAAAAAATATAGGTGGTCATTGCTTCACCTTCTAAACTTTGTGCCGCTAGTACTTTTTATTTCTCCACATGGTGATAGGTGAATTTCGCTGAAAAAGTGCTAGCAATTGCATCTTAACAAAACTTTAGCTGTTTATGAACACTGCTCAAACTTTTTATTTCTGAAGATTTGATGAACTTTAGAGAGTATTTGTAAAAGAAATTACTGAGACAGAAGTCCCAACAAAAGTTATGACACCTTAAACTTCCGTAAATATTATTCTGGAATTCGTCAATTCAGTTACAAATAGTCAATAAACTAAATATCTACAAAAAGCTTATTTTTCCAGACTATTTTCTGAAATATCGAGAAGATATTCTAGAGAATTTACTGACAAAATTCCTAGTCACGTGCATCTATCTCAGTGCATATACAAAAGCAGAACCATCGACGATCCCAAGATTCTACTGAGAAAAAACAAACCCTAAAAAATTTTTAAATAAAAAGACGTTATTTTTTCCCAGACTGATGAAAGCTGCTGAGGGGCGATCGCCCGAAAAAAAAATGTAAAGAAATATTACGATTTTTGAGGCAAGGTTAAAGTAAACAACGTTCAATGGTTGCTACAACCGATTGAGAAAGTGCATCAAAATCATAGCCACCTTCTAAGCCGAAAAGAATTTTACGAGTTAGCGCCAGACAATAATCGGTGAACAAACCATAATCTTCTGATTGCAAGTTGATACTTGCCAAAGGATCTGCTTCATTGGCATCATAGCCAGCACTGACAATCAATAAATCTGGTTCAAAGTTAGTTAAAAACGGTACTACCTTTTTTTCAAATAATGGCTGATAGACCGTAATATCACTACCAGGGGGTACTGGCAAATTCAAGACATTATTATAAAAGCCGCGTTCTGTTGCTCTTCCAGTACCGGGATAGCATGGATACTGATGTAGAGAACAGTAGGCAATTTGTTGATGAGTTTCGACGATCGCCTGAGTACCATTACCGTGATGTACATCCCAATCGAGGATGGCGACGCGGTTAATTCCGGGTTGTTCTAGGGCAAAAAAAGCGGCGATCGCGGCGTTAGAAAATAGGCAAAAGCCCATACCAGCATCACTTTCGGCGTGGTGTCCTGGTGGACGTGCCAATACAAAAGCCGGATTACCGGATTCTAATACAGCTATAACTCCATCTAACCAAGCACTCACCGCCAACAATGCCACATCATAACTGCGCGGCGAAACTGGTGTATCTCCATCCAAAGGGCCGCCGCCACTGGAGGCGATAAAAGAGAGTTTTTTGATGTAGGCTGGGCTATGAGCCTTAACTAACAAAGACATCAACTCTGGCTGTTCTGGTGCTGGTGTGGGCTTTTGCCATACAATTTTATCTGCAAACGTAGCTGCTTTTAGGGCATTAGCGATCGCTATCAACCGTTCTGGTTTTTCCGGATGGTATTTTCCAGTCTTGTGATTTAAAAATTCGTCGGAATAGATGACTGGTAGCATAGGGCGAAAAATAGTACCAACACTGAATGCCATTGTATCTTTCTTAAGAATAATTCAGAACTCAGGAGTCAGCATGAATTGGGGTCTGATTCTTTGATGGATATTAGTTTACAATCCAGCCGAATCGTCAATTAAAGGCAGTTTTAACATTATTAATTATTACAATTTTATATTTTTATGAGTAGAATTTTCAAATTTTATTAACTCTAAATTCTATTTACATCTTTGGTTATCTTCAACATTTTATTCCCACCAGGTTGTAGTTCATATTCAACTTTTTCAATATTTATTTTGTAACCTTGATCGGTATAATATTTAATTAGTTTTTCTAAATGTGGTGAAGGCTTTAACATTAAATCTATCAGAGGAAATATTCTGATTTCTTGAGCAATACGCAGCATTTCACCGACTGAATTTAAGTGAAAATCATAATCTAGTTGGTCTGAATATAAAAACAATAAATGCGAACAAAGGGCTATGTCAAATTCTTGATTATCATATGCCAAGTTGGGCAATTCGCCAAATATGTATCTGTTGGTCTTTTTACCACTATCATAATCAGCTAGAAATTCTTGAATTACTTTCACTCGATTTTGTCGCAAGTCATCTGGAGATTTATGATAGCTCCATACCCAATCGTTCGGTGTAGCCTTGACTTGATTAATAATGTTATCTACTACTTCATTAAATCTTTGCAGGATTTGATCGCCAGAAAATTGGTACAGGGGATCGATAGAAACTACATTTTTACCCTGTCGTGCCATTTCAGCATTAAAGCTTGCTGGGCCATCCCCAACCCCAATAATTCTTTTATTCAAATCTGCCTTTGTTAAATTGAATATTTTGATATATTCATCCATTGACCTTCCAAAAGGAACTACTTTATCTAAAACCATAACCATAGAGTTTGCCTCGTAACTAGATTGATTATACTAATTCCTAATTGTCAATTCGTCATTAAGATACATATTAATAAAATAACTTTAGCTTTGGTTAGAATCATACGATTATCTACTAGTCACCACGCAGTAATAGGCGGCAATTATTTAAAAGTATGTCGATATCTTTTGCAACTTTAAAAGGATTTTTACCTTTGAATATAGCAGCTATCGCCGCTTCATAAGGATTTCTTCCTGTTTTTTTCACAGCCTTAATTGCAGCTTCATTTGATAATCCCCGGACACTAACTAGCCATGCCGCTAACACATGTCCAGTACGTCCAATTCCACCAGAGCAGTGTACAACAACTTTTTGATTTTGTTTATCTGCTTCTCTTAAAAAAGGAATTATTTGTTGTGTAAGGGTTTCTAAATCAGCTAAATTAAAATCTGCGATCGGTGCCCAACAAACTAGTTGACGACCAAATTGCTGTTTGTATGTCTCCAGAAGATCGGAGTAGGAAGCTAATTGTTCATCGGGAAGGAGGCAACAAACTCGTTTGATACCTTGGCTTTTCATGAATTCTATCCAATCTTCAACCATTTGATTAGTATATCCAGGCCGGGCAGCACCAAAAACTACTTGCTCGTTTTCACAAGCTGGGGCAAATTTGTATCTCTTCAAGTGTCCGATTTCTGACTTTTTTAATTTATTCATGTCTGCGATTATATAATTAATTTTTATTCTGAAATCAAGATTTTTGCTTAAACTTTCAAACCATAAAATACGTAATATTAATTTGCGTAAATATTTATGTGATGGATGCCTCTTCTCTTTTAAGAGTCCAAAGGGTAACTTCACTTTAGACTCTTGACAACCTCAGCGCAAAATATAGAATTTAAATGCATAGTAACTTATCATTTTTTTAACCAAGGTATTTACTGGGTTCCAATACAAACGGCAATTATTCTTAACTGAACTAGATTGACAATAAAAAACTGAGATTATCATTATGCAATTCAGACGAGACCTTACCTTAACAGTAGTTTTGCTGTTAATTATAGCCAGTATCTCCTATCTACCTTTTACTTACAGAGATACACCAGGCGAGAGGGATGGTTTCAGAATGGTCATGGGAATAATTGATTCAGTGACATCTAGAAAACCATTAGGTAGCCCATTGCTTTATGGTCGCAACATCTCTTTTGGTTACTATGCACTAATAGATATTTTTAGACCGATTTTTCAAAAAAACTTGACTATAATTATTCCAATTACTAATTATATAAGTTCTTTGAGTTCAATTTTAATAGTTATTCCCGTTTTTTATCTTGCTAAAAGATATTGGGGAATAACCACGGCAGTATTAGCAAATTTACTACTAATAATAATTCCAGTTTGGTGGAGTACAAGTCTGTATGGACATCCAATGATCCAAGCAGTATTCTTCATGTTGATAGGTTTAGCCTTAATTGCATATCGTTCAGAGGTCAAATCTTCAAATGCTGGGTTACTGAAATTAATCATACTAGATATACTGATAATTGTTGCCTTTTCTCTATGCTTAATGTTTAGGTTGGATGCAGTCCTGATGTTTTTGCTTATTCCAGGCTGCTTTCTTCTTGAGCGATATTCTTTAACAAAAGTTATTTCTTATTCTAGCTTATATATTTTTTTCGCTATGCTTATATTTTTTGCAGTGAAATCACAACTTCCACAAATTAATATAGAGAGTGATAATATCTTAGAAGATTTAATTTTTTATCATAGCCCTGATGTGGCAATTAAAAATTTAAAATCAGGAACTAAAGCCTTTATTGCAGCCTGTAATCCACTATATATTCTCTTTTTCTTTATTAGTTTGGTTTACCTTTGGATCAAACGCGACTATCTAACCCTGTTATTCATCTTTCCTACGCTACTTGTCAATTATATTTTTTGGCTACCAAACTATTATCCAGCCCGTCATTTCATCTATATCTCTCCAGTTTTAGCAATTGGTAATGCAGTATTGTTGTATGCTGTCTCTAAAAAATTACTTCCTTTTTACCGAAACAAAAAAATCATAGGCATTAGCTTGGCTTTAGTTTTGATTGGTATAATTTTTTTGAGTTACAGAGGTTCTTATTCAGTTCCTTATCCCTATTGGCAAACTCAAACCGAAGACAACAAAAGACTTGCCAAGAATCTCCAAGATTTACCATCTAGAGACCAGCGAATTTTTGTGGTTGCTGATTCAATCCCTGTAGTGCTAGAAATGCAACTTTTATCTAGTAAAGTTCAGGTTAAACCTTTAAAAACATCGCTAATTACAGATACTCAACTTCAACGTCAGAAATTAAGTAAAATTTTAAAAATTAATCCGACCAAAACTATAGACTTACTCGAAGTTAAAAATGAAAAGAATAATTTTATATTTTATATTCAAGGCTGGAAGAAAAATGAAGTAGTAAGGTTCTTTCAAGAAAGCAATGAATATGATGATGTTTATCTAGTAATTCAAAAAAATATTCCATCATTTACCCT
The DNA here is from genome assembly GCA_003326205.1 of Nostoc sp. ATCC 43529. Classification (GTDB taxonomy): domain Bacteria; phylum Cyanobacteriota; class Cyanobacteriia; order Cyanobacteriales; family Nostocaceae; genus Nostoc. The sequence continues at coordinate 179,510 of LWTK01000020.1, read as the reverse complement.
TGTCCCCTCTGATATATCTAAAAAATTTATTTTTTTAGATATATAGGGTTACTATTTAATTAATGTGTAAAAAAATACGTATTGTTGCAGTATATTCAGTGGTAATTTAGGCGATCGCTTACAATCCACTTTGCGATCGATCTATCAAAATTTGACAATTGTCATAGTAATTTAGGCTCTTTATCAACTAAGGAACGGTAGAATATACCTAATTTTCGTAGCTTCAAAGCCGAACCATGACGATGCATTCCACACTCCAACGTGCATTTACTAACCGCCGCGTTCTCAAAGTAATCAGCGGCTTAAATAACTTCGATGCCGCTAGCGTTGCCGCTACTGTCAAAGCTGCTGAATTTGGTGGTGCTACTTTTATCGATATCGCTGCCGATTCCAGCTTAGTCCAGCTAGCTAAGAATTTGACCAATTTACCAGTTTGTGTATCAGCAGTAGAACCAGAGAAATTTGTTCAAGCTGTGGCTGCTGGTGCTGATTTGATTGAAATCGGGAATTTCGATTCATTCTATGCTCAAGGACGCCGTTTCGAGGCTGAGGAAGTACTAGCCTTGACTAAGCAAACCCGCACTCTCCTGCCAGAAATTACCTTATCTGTCACCGTTCCCCACATCCTCGAACTAGATCGACAAGTACAACTAGCAGAGGAACTGGTGAAAGCTGGAGCAGACATTATCCAAACCGAAGGCGGTACTAGCAGTAACCCAGTTCACCCTGGAACTTTAGGATTAATTGAAAAAGCTGCCCCCACCTTGGCAGCAGCTTATGAAATTTCTCGTGCTGTAACAGTACCAGTACTTTGTGCTTCAGGCATTTCTAGCGTTACCGCACCATTAGCGATCGCCGCTGGTGCTGCTGGTGTTGGTGTTGGTTCCGCCATCAACCAACTCAACAGCGAGGTAGCGATGATTGCTGCTGTCCGTGGCTTAGTGGAAGCATTGGCAACTGCAACAGTTTTGAGCCAGAAGTAAAGAGTCCGGTATGGGGGATTGGGCATTGGGCATGGGAAGAGGCAGGGGAGCAGACGGGAGGATCTCCTCCCCTGCCCCTCTGCCTCCCTTGTCTCCCCACTCCCCACTCCCTGCACTTTTAGCTGACTACAAAATTTACCAACTTCCCAGGCACCACAATTACCTTTTTAATTTCTTTGCCTTCGATGTAACGTTGGGCAACTTCAGATTCACGGGCGTATTTCTCTAACGCAGCTTTATCAGCTTGTGCTGGTACTTGAATCGCGCCACGAGTTTTGCCCATAATTTGAATCACTAAAGTAATTTCATCAGCTACCAAAGCAGCCGGGTCAAATGATGGCCAGGTTTGCGTGTGAACTGAATCGCTTTCACCCAACAACTGCCATAATTCATCGGCAATGTGTGGTGCAAAAGGCGCTAGCAATACCACCAAAGTCCGAATACCTTCTGCATAAATTGGTGAATTTTTGCAGCTGGCATCAGTTAAGGCATTACTCAACTTCATCAATTCTGAAACAGCTGTGTTGAATTGATATTCATCTTCTACGTCTTCCGTCACAGCTTGAATAGCAGTGTGAATTGCCCGCCGCAATTCCTTTTCTGGCTTACTTAAATCAGAAACTTCGGCTTTGTTATCGGATACCCCAGCAGCAACATAATCTGTCACCAAACGCCAAACCCGATTTAAAAAGCGGAATTGTCCTTCGACATCGGCTTCATCCCATTCCAAATCTTTTTCTGGCGGCGCTTTGAACAAAATGAACATCCGCGCTGTGTCTACACCGTACTTGGAAATTACATCTTCTGGTGCTACACCGTTACCCTTGGATTTAGACATGGTGGCATATAGACGTTGCAGCGGTTCGCCCGTCTGAGGGTCGCGGGGGTCAGCAGCATTCACTAAATTAGAAGGAATCCACTTATCTTTGCCGCCCTTGTTGGGATTCATGTAAGTTAAACCCTGCACCATACCTTGAGTTAACAGGCGTTGAAAGGGTTCGTCAAAATTCAACAAGCCTCTATCCCGCAGTACCTTGGTAAAAAAGCGCGAATACAACAAATGTAAAATTGCGTGTTCAATTCCACCTACGTACTGATCCACTGGCATCCAGTCATTGATTTTACTGGAATCAAAAACCTGTTGTTCGTTCTTAGCGTCTGGAAAACGCAAGAAATACCACGAGGAATCAATAAAAGTATCCATCGTGTCAGTTTCCCGCTTCGCCGGAGTTCCACAACTCGGACAAGGTACATTTACCCAGCTTTCTAACTGAGTCAAAGGAGAACCACCACGTCCAGTAAATTCCACCTCTTCCGGTAACTGTACTGGCAAATCTTTATCGGGCACTGGTACTATCCCACAATTAGGACAGTGAATTATGGGTATCGGTGCGCCCCAGTACCGCTGCCGAGAAATCAACCAATCTCGCAACCGATATTGCACCCGCATTTTACCAAAACCTTGTTGTTCGGCATACTCCACGATCGCCTTTTTCGCATCTGTGGAATTCATCCCAGTAAAAGCACCGGAATTAATTAAAATCCCTGGTTCAGTGTAAGCCTGGTTGTATTCAATTTGCACCAGTTGTGTGACTTCATCCGTCTCCGATGTTGGAGTTAAGTCAAAACCTGCAACATCATCTGGGGAAGCGATGACAAAATCAATCGGCAAATCATAAGTCCGGGTAAACTTAAAATCTCGGACATCGTGTGCCGGTACGCCCATGACTGCCCCAGTACCATACTCATACAGTACGTAGTCAGCAATCCAAATGGGTACTTCTTCACCTGTAAATGGGTTAATTGCCTTACCACCAGTGGGGACACCCCGCTTAGGTTTATCTTCAGCGGTACGTTCCAACTCGCTTTGATTAGAAATCTCTTTAATAAACGCTTCTACCGTCGCTTGTTGTTCTTTGTTAGTGACACGCTTTGTTAGCGGATGTTCTGGTGCTAACACCACGTAACTCACGCCAAAAACCGTATCTGGGCGTGTGGTGTAGACAGCAATTTTTTCGTCTATGCCAATAATTGGAAATTCTAAGTAAGCACCTGTAGATTTGCCAATCCAGTTTGCTTGCATTAATTTGACGCGTTCCGGCCAACCCGTCAACTTATCCAAGTCACTGAGTAATTCTTCGGCATAGTCAGTAATTTTAAAAAACCACTGCCGCAACAATTTGCGCTCAACTATTGCCCCACTGCGCCACGAACGTCCTTCATTATCGACTTGTTCGTTTGCCAGTACAGTTTGGTCAATGGGATCCCAGTTTACCGCCGCTTCTTTTTGGTAAGCTAAACCCGCTTGCCAAAACTGCAAGAAAATCCATTGCGTCCACTTGTAATAATCTGGCGAACAGGTAGCGAGTTCGCATTCCCAGTCAATGGACAAACCAAGACGCTGCAATTGTTGACGCATCTGGGTAATATTCTGATCAGTCCACTTTGCTGGCGGTACACCACGGTCAATGGCAGCGTTTTCTGCAGGCAAACCAAAAGCATCCCAACCCATTGGGTGTATTACCCGATACCCTTGCATTCGCTTGAGGCGGGCAATCACGTCAGTAATAGTATAATTACGGACGTGACCCATATGTAAGCTGCCCGATGGATAGGGAAACATGGACAAAGCGTAGAATTTTGGCTTATTTCTAGCTGTAGGTGTTCGATCTAAGCCAAGTTCTGCCCATGTTTTTTGCCATTTTTCTTCAATTGCTGCGGGGTTGTATCGAGAATCAACTGAATAACGTCTTTCCAATGGTTTCATGCCTATTACACTTTATTGCTACTAATCCTAAGTATTTAGCTACTATGTAGTACTTTTGAACTATTTAATGAGTTATGTATCTAGTAATTTTTTAAATTAAATTCTAAAATCAATTTCTAAATCTCCTGTATTCCTTATTTCTATCTATCTTATATCGCTAGAGTTCTTAGACTATCAGGGACAGTCTTGATTTGAAGTTGCGATCTGAACACATAGAGAAAAATAAAGAAACTCCCCATTATTGAGGAGTACGGTAAGATTGCTGTAAAGTCTGGACTACTGACTCACCAGTGCTATTAACTGTGCTATTAACTGTTCAAGCCTCATCTTAGCCATTTGTCAGGTGAGAACACCACCGATTTAAAACTCTAATTGCTCGTTTGCACGCAGTTCAAGCTATATTTACATCTCTCAACAATGCCTAATCCTAAGGGTAGTCCAGAAAATTTAAAAATTTCACCACAGACAGAGAAGAACCATTAACGACTACTATTAGTTTCCGTGCTACTGAAAAGATGAAGGAAGAGGTGAAAGCACAAGATGATCCTGCTGAATTCTGTAGAGAAGCGATTCAGAAAGCGCTAGATGAGAAAAAAGCAAAATAGCACTTACACTTAATTGTTTAACTATTAATTACCCGGAAAGTTAAATTGATTCTTGGTTGAACCTGCTTCGATGTTTTGGGGATTTGATGCTGCCAAAAATGCTGTGTTACACCGGCCATAAGAAGGAAGCTACCATGTACTAGCTCAATTTCTGCTTTCAAATCCTGATTGTGTTTATGTCTAAACATAAACCTTCTTGTTCCGCCAAAGCTAACAGAAGCAATTACAGGATTTTGACCTAGCTCTGGTTCAGCATCAGTATGCCAGGATATTCCATCATTCCCATCTCGGTAAAGATTCAGTAAAACACTGTTAAAATTAACTTTTGCAATTTCCTCAACTTTCTTTTTTACTTGTAGTAATGTAGGTATCCAAGGTTCTGGATCGAGATGAATACCTGAGAATTTATATGACATATTTCTATCTCCATACCAAGCAGTTTTTCTTGGTAAATTTACCTCCTTACCATAAATCTTCATTTTGTCTTGCCGCCACTTTATTTGGTTAAGCAAAGTTTGAAAAATATCATCACTGTCTTGCTGATTAAAAAAATTGCGATAGAAAGTAACGTCTGCATCTTGCATAGATAAAACTTCTTTATCTATACTCTCTATTGATTTATCTACAACAGAGTCAAATCCAGAAAATAAGTCTCCCTGAATTACATTAGTAATTGGTCTCTTTTTCATAAATTTTACTTAAAGTTTTATAGTGAACTGCCTTTCATACCTTTGGATTTTGCTAATCTTAAATTTTTTTATTTTATTATAAAAAATTTCTTGATAAATCGCTTCATCTGAATAAAATGAATTTTTAACCATACCATACTCGTTGAATAGGTTATAAAACCTATCTATTCTGTAGTTTCTTGCATTATTATACGGACTTGTACAAATAATACGATTAAATCCTGAAACGCTACTGATTATTAGCTGATATAATTTATTTAAATCGAAATTTTCAACATCTAGGATATTTGAAAATAGATGAATCTTAATATTGCTAGAACTTCTTGAAACAAGATCGCTAGAATTTAAGTTATCTATACACTTGTTGACTGTTGTGATTAAAGAGTTATTAGAGAAAGCAGGCTGTAACATCTGGCGAACAAAGTTATACCCTCGCCATAGTGCAATTGAAGATGGTTCTATAAGTGTGATTAATTCTATTTTAGGGCTGATGCATTTTTCAATGAAATAGTCCATTAAAACGCAAGTTGCAAACGCCTGTCCACACCCCCAGTCGATAATTTCTATGCTTTTACCTTCCGTGTACTGAAAGTTCGTTGAAGGAAATGCTGCATAGAGCTTGTGAAAGTGGTGTCCGCCGTAGAGAGCAATATACTTATCACATTCCGCTTCTGTATTGAGTACTTTCCTACCATGATCTATATCGACATTGACAAGAAGTGGAAGTTTTTCTATTTTGGGTTTGTAAATATCATCAAAAAATCTAAACTTTATCTGTGATTCCTTTGGGCTAGAAACGATCATACAGAAGCCTTAAGGTAGATCTAACTATTCTCTTAAGTTGCCCAAATCAATATTGCAGTCTAGCTACTTATTATACCTAAGTTTTCTATGTATTCTGTGAGAAGGGGATTATTGGTGAAACTTTCCATATTCTTCTCTATATTCTTTTTGTGTCTCTGTAATAAGATTAAGTCCCTTTCTTGCTATGCTCACAGCACACATTTACAATACTCACCTCTGTGGTACGCAAAGAAATCAGATAAGTAGGTAGACATAATTAAATGTAAGATTGGAGCTTTGTTCGTACTAAGCGATTTATCTCTCTTAACAGATGTTTTAATGGCTCAAGCCCATACTACGAACTTTAGTTTAATTGAGTCCTTCTACTTAGTTAAAATAGACGATGTTTGAATCAAATATAAAATTTTCTGATTTGGTGCAGGTTTTTGTTTACGGCACTCTCAAACCAGGTGAAGCTAACTATAAAAGATTTTGTGCTGACAAAGTAGTAGATGCCAAAAAAGCTTTTGTACAAGGCAAATTGTTTGCTTTGCCGATGGGCTACCCAGCGATGACGGCAGGAGATAGCCAAGTCCACGGATATTTACTTTCTTTTGCCAACCCAGCAATTTTAAGTCAGCTAGATGTGCTGGAAGATTACCACCCCGCTAGAGAAGTGTCAGAAAACCTTTATAGCCGAAAAACTATCGAGGTTTATCAAGGAGAGTCGCTTTCTCTGGGTTGGGCTTGGGTTTACTTAATGAGCTTAGAGCGAGTTGACCAGTTAGGAGGCGTCCACCAATGTGAGGGTTGGTGGAGTGGCTCTGGTCTAACTCCAAGGTAAAGTTATTATCTGTTAACTTTGTGATTAATTAATTTATGTCGTCTCTGGAGTCCCGGCGTTGCGGCGGTAGCTGATAAGTTGAATTTTCTGGAGAGGCTACTGCTGCCTTTGGGATTTCAATTACCGGGTTATTTAGTCCCACCATTAGCGAGGAAGGAGGTACTACAGACGCTGACGACGTTTGTACTGGCTTTATTTGTGGTCGTTGTGCCAGTTGTGGTGTTCTCGAACCACTACCAGGTACTAAGCCAGATACTGCACCAATTAGACAAGCTGCGGCGGCGGCGCTTCCAACCATCCAGTTGAAGCGAGAACGGCGGCGCAAACGTGTCAATACTTGCTCGGCTGTTGCTTCCGGCGAATGTTGGGCTGTCGGCACTGGAAGAGTGCGTAAGCCTTGCCGTAGCTTTAACAGTCGGGCATACAAGCATTGAACTGAGGCATCATTGTCCAGCCATTCTTCCACTTGCCTGCGTTCGGCAGCTGTGACTTCACCATCGAGATAAGCACTTAATAACTCGAAGCGATCGCGCTTCACCATATCCATAAAACCCGTTGATTCATTGGTATACTCAACCATTCCATCTGACAAATCTTCAGGAAGTTGTAAGTGGGAACGATCATCAAACTGAGAATCAGTAGTCATCTTAACATTATTACCAATTCATACACGGGTAAAGTAAACCGAAATTTTGGAAGAATTAGTCAATTTTCCTCCTAACGGCAGAAGTAATCTACGTCTTTCTGGTAATTCTTAATCAATGCTTAAATTCTCCCATTGGACAGAGGCAAAATACTGTAAATTAGGAGTCTAGATAGTTTTGCAACTGAGCTTGCAACCTGGATCTAGCTCTGGCGATTCTTGATTTGACAGTTCCCAAGGAAACTCCAGTAATTTCAGCAATTTCTTCGTATGCCATGCCTTCAATTTCTCTCAGGACGATAGTAGTACGAAATACCTCTGGTAAATCCGCGATCGCTTCCCGTAGTTGTTCGTAAAATTCTCTGGTTGTCAGTTCTTCTTCAGGTCCTGGGGTATCACCAGCAATTTCCCAATCCATCTCGCCATCCTCTACTGAGCGGGGAGCATCGAGTGATAAGGGACTCACAATCCGCTTGCGTTTCCGCAACTCATCGTAAAATAAGTTGGTCGCAATGCGGCTTAACCAGCCCCGGAATTTAGCCGGCTCTTGTAAGCGGTTAATATTCCGATATACTCGAATCCAAACTTCTTGAGCCAAATCAGCTCTGTCAGGCCAATCTGGAGCTAAATGGTATAAAACCCTATCTACTTGGGTTTGATAGCGGCGCAATAGTTCCGCAAACGCAGCACGATCGGGGCGTAGTCCGGCTTGACAACGCAAAATTAAATCGTGGTTAGGAAGTTTGTCAACTTGCACTGATGCTTCTGGATACTTTGCATCAACCGTTGACCAGGATACAGTAATCGACTGACTCATAGATCGTACTGGCTCTAAATCATCCCTTTCTATTAGACCTGCTAATACGACACAAGTTCCTTGCTAAGGTGACGGATTTATGACTGGAACACTGAGGCACACAAGTTTGGCTAAATTTATAGCAGTAAAAAGAGCCTGTTTCTCCTTATACTACCTGGATGTTTCTGTTTTCCCATGAGCTAACAAAGGCATATTAAATATGCACATTTTGTTACTTTTAGCAACTGGGTATATACGCTTGATCGAGATAATTAAATTTGGTTATAAGGATGAAGATGAAAATTTTGTAATTCTAACTTCTTGATACCTTTAAAATTTAGGCAATAATTTTTAGAAGTTGGGCTGCTCTGGTGGCGATGATGGTGGTTTATTTTTTTGATTTTCTTACCAGAATAGTTGCTGATTGTTCTGGTTGTACCCCGTAACTGGCACCAGTGTTATTTTGTTCTGGTAAGTGAACTTGAAAAAAGAAATTGAGGGAAAATGTAATCGTGACTGCTAGCAATAGTTTTTCAAACATAGTTTTTCTCCCACCCCCACCATTAAGAATTGATTGCTGCATTTCCAAAGTTGCACTAGAAAGTCTGAGTAGAGGCTTACGACCTCCTGAATTTTGGAGGAATGAGATTCCTCGCTTGGATTTTTTCTGTTGGGACGCATATAGCCTTAGTTTGCCCAGAGCTATTGGCAGATTTATATCAGAAGTGATAAGTATTGATAAATTTTTAGCGATCGGATGATGAAGCCATCTAATTCTTCAGTTGGATACGTCAGGGATAAACAATAGGCAATAGCAATGGTAAAGAATGAATCTGTAGGGCGTATGGTAATGTTGCTTTGTTTTGGCACAGCATTTTTGTCTTTAGCTGTGCATTGGCGCATTACTACAGCACAACGGCAATTTGAAAAGTCTGCATCTGCGATGCGGCAAGGCTCTAACCTAAACAACCCTCAAGGAAGCCGTCCAGAGGAAGCCTATAAGAATTTCTCACAGGTGAGTTTAGGGCAAGTTGCGCTGGGTGCATCTATGCCTCCTGTTGAAAACACCCAAGGCTCAACTGTTGAGAGGAAGTTAACATCAAAGTCTTCAGCGGTTAAGTCTAGTTCTCAGTCGAAAAAAATTAAAAAGAATGTAGCTAAAGCAACAGTTCGTAAGTCTAGAAGACTTACGGCTGAAACTAAGTCGAAAAAAATTGAGAAAAATCTAGCTAAAGTAACTCAGCCAAAAGCTTCTAAGTTCAAGTCTTCTACTGTGAAGCCTGAAACTAAGCCCCAGACAATTAAGAAAAATATAGCTAATCCAGTAGAACCGCCAACTCAGACACGGCTAGTGGCACAAGCAGAAAAACAAAATCCGATTGTGGACAGTTGGCCAAAAGCTCTATGGCCTCAAGCTTCAGCCCAACAAATACCGTCTAATAAACTAGTATCTGGTAAAACAAAAGTTGTGGTTGATTTAAGCGATCGCCGCACCTACGTATACGCAGGAGAGGATGTAATAGCTAGCTACCCAATAGCTATAGGTAAGAAAGGTTGGGAAACACCGACGGGTTCTTTCCAAGTAATGCACATGCGACACTTTCCAGTCTGGCGTCACCCAATTACAGGCAAAATATTTGAGGCGGGTACAGATAGTCCTTTGGGAGACAGATGGATTGGCTTTTGGTCAGATGGACGGAATGAAATTGGCTTTCATGGCACACCGGATATTGACCTGTTGGGAACGGCTGTATCTCACGGTTGCTTAAGAATGCGTAATTCTGATGTCAGATTGTTGTACGAGCAAGTAAGTTTAGGAACAACTGTGTTAGTGCGTGATTGAATAAAGGGTCATTGGTCATTAGTCATTGGTCATTAGTAAAGGAAAAAGCACAAATTATAAAACTCAAAGTCTGAGTGTCGGCTTTTGACGCTCAGACTTTGTAAAAGGGAACAAATAACTGATGACTAATAACTAATGACTCTTAAATCATAATTTTTGCTCAAAATTAGGCGCATATGCCTTAAGTAAAGCACCAATTTGCACGAGAGCTTCATTGCCAGTGCTTTTGCCCAAGGCTTGTCGTTCTGGGAAGAAATTAGGTCGATCTAGGTAACGACCGATCGCTTCATTTACTTGCTGGGAAATTAGTTCTTGCAGTTCTACTTGAGCGCGTTGGCGCTGGTAGTTAGCACCTTCTTCTGTAGTTGCATACAAGGGTGGTAGCCGATTGAGAGCGTAGGCTGCAATGTCACCAACATCCAGAGAACTTTCGCTAGTGGCCTCAATTTCGGCGACTCTGGCGATCGCTTCTGTGAGTACCAATTCTTCCATAACGTTAATGAATTGTTTTCGAGGTACCGCCACTACCTCACCAGTCAATAGCGCACCCATTAGACGATCGAGCGCCATATACTCTTCAATAGAGAGTTCCGAAGCGTTGTCACAGATTCTACCGACTTCTGCTTCCATTGCTGGTGTCAAATAACCATCCTGGAGAGCTTGTTCTACAATTTTTTCGATACTCATAACGCTTATCATCATTTATGTTAGCCAAGGAAGGTAGGGACGGTATCAATTCAATTGATTTTGCTTACTTTGGGCAAAAATATCCAAATTATACACAGACGCGATCGATTCCGCCTCTACTATTTCACAACCTTAGTTCGCCAAGGTGTTGGATCGACAGACAGCCCATTGACATATAGACCCCAGTGCAAATGCGGCCCAGTGGAGGCACCTGTTGAACCTACTGCGCCGATGAGTTGACCAGCTTTGACAAAATCGCCTTCTTTAACGTTAATACGACTCAGGTGCATGAAAATACTGCTCACTCCCTGACCGTGGTCAATGCCAACTACGTTACCGTGAACCCTAAATCCTTGGGATACCCTACCTACCAAAGCAACTCGTCCAGCGGCTGGAGCAATTACGGCTGAACCGGTAGCACCAGCGTAGTCAAGGCCACGATGATAGTAGTCCTCTGCAAATTTACCATTATAGTAGCGACGTACACCATAGGTTGTACTCATTCGCCCTGCATTTGGTCTCAGAAATACTCCATTCCAGTATTTTTCTGGTGTTTGTAGAGCTTTGAAAGCTGCTACGCGCTTGAGTTCATACTCTGTGGCATTCACTCCAGCTTTACCTGGTGGTAAAGTAATGCGTTGTACAGGGAATTTGCGATTTTGCACTTTCACTGCCAAGTTTTGTACCTGACCATCTCCTGTAACTTGAAGCGATCTAGTTCCAGCTTTTTCCAAGGGAGTTGTAGGAATTAAAGCTCGATACTGATTGGGCGCAATTTCAAATGCTGGGTATGTATTTTTACCAATAGCTACTGTTGGATTTGTACTGTTATCCTGATTTTCTAAATTAATTTCCACCGAAAGTGTATCCCCTAATTGAGGATTAGTTGGAGTCACTTTTACTTGCAAAGCATCTACAGGCAATGCCCAGGTAATGGAAATAACAGCAAACATTCCCTTTAACAAATTGATTGCATGACCATTAGCTGTCAACTTTTTGACATTCAAGCCGAGCAAGTTTTTATTTGAATTGCTAGTGCGATTCTCATTAATCATAGAGCTACCATAAATCCCTTGCTTGTGTTGGAAAATAGACTAGTTTATTACTAGTAGGATTTTCTTTTGACAGCAGATGTTGTTGAAAGCCATAAATTTTGTTTGCCCAATGCTCTAGGCACTTATGAAAATTAAGTCAACAGCGAACAGTTACTAATGGAGAATGATTTGTAAGCTTAATTTGTAAATTTCTATTAACTCTAATAACTAAGGTGTATGGCATTGTGATTGTTCGTCAAATTTCACTTGATTGATGGTAAAACCGGTTTAGTGGCTTGCCATAGGGATCGCTTGTTAAGCAACAAAAGAAACTTTTTATGGTTAAAGTCACTACATAATGGTACTTGAATAAAATCTGGGAATCAACTGGACACTTCTTCAACTGGACATCAATACCACACTTTAAGGTCAAAGTTGGTCTAAGCAAATCTGCTAAATCTGCTAAATCAGAGGGGAAGTACCAGAAATAACCCAAAAATTTCACCCCGTTAGGATTTTACACAAAGCTAGTTCAATTTAGTATGTAATTCCTAATCTCCATCTACATAGTAATAACAGATTTTTTGTGTGTTGGTAAAATATAAAAAATTTCAGTAATTTTACTTAATTATTTTCCCTGTGGACTAAGAGTCTTTAAGAATCGAGATTAATGCTTGAAATTTCGACTTATCAACTGGAATAATCGATCTGAAAAATAAAATTTCCCTAATTTATCGAATTTATAGGAATTTGCTTTGATTTTTGAACTTATTTGTCTACTGGATAGTAGGTAGACGCGATTAAACCTTGTCTGTACGGCTTATAATCAGGACTTACGCACAGGCTACGGAAAATCGAACCACAGAGGCGCAGAGATCGCGGAGAAATAAGAGTTTGAGAGGTTTTTTGCGTAAGTCCTAATAATGACCAATGATTAGCTCCAGGCTGATAGTTTTAGTTTTGAATTGAGCTTACCATCTTCCATGTGAAGGATGCGATCGGCAATGTCTAGGATACGGTTGTCATGAGTAACCATCAAAATGGTACAGCCTTGTTCTTTTGCCAGTTTTTGCATGAGGTTGACCACATCTCGTCCCGTTTGACTGTCAAGGGCGGCGGTAGGTTCATCGGCTAGGATAATTTGGGGATGACTGACTAAGGCGCGGGCGATCGCTACTCTTTGTTTTTGTCCCCCAGACAGTTCATCAGGATAATAATGCAAGTGGTTGCCTAATCCTACCTGCTCTAGCATCTGGGCTGACCGAGTTCGCATATTTTTTAAACTAATACGTTTATGTAATTCCAAAGCTATTTTGACGTTTTGCAACGCTGTCAAACTACCATGCAAATTATGTGCTTGGAAAATGTAGCCGTTATGGCGTCGCACCTGGACTAGTTCTTGGGCGTTAGCACCACAAAGTTCTCGTCCCAACACCCGCAAACTACCAGATTGCGTAGAACGCAACCCACCCACTAAGGTCAGCAGAGTACTTTTTCCAGAACCAGATGGCCCGGTCATGATTACAATTTCACCAGCGTTAATCTCCAAATTGATATTACATAAAACTTGCTTGCGGAGTGAGCCGTGACCAAAGTAGTGGTCGAGATTTTTAATAGAGATGACGGGTTGACTAGTCATAAATAGATCGATTACTCGTGACGATCGTCATTGGTCATTTGTGTTTTGTCCTTTGCAAATGACCAATGACCAATGACAAATGACAATTTTTAAAACATATCAGCGGGGTCGGTGGCTTGGAGTTTGCGGGTGGCGATCGCACCTGAAATTGCACACATAATTATAGTCAGCACTAATACTTGTAATGCCCTAATCAGTGTTATGTACATGGGCAAATTTGTAGCTTTGCGAGTCAGTTGGTAAAGTGCTAAGGATACTCCCAATCCGGGAAAGAAACCTAGTGCTGCTAATATTAAAGACTCTTCAAACACCACACCTAGCAGGTAGTAATTGCGATATCCCATTGCTTTGAAGGTGGCATATTCCCGAACGTGGGCATTAACGTCAGTGGAGAGGACTTGATAAACAATGATTACGCCCACCACAAAACCCATCGATACACCCAGATTGAAAATAAACCCAATTGGGGAGTTTGTTCTCCAAAAGTTATTTTCAAATTCAATAAATTCTGCGTGGGTTAGGACTCTGACATCATCTCTGAGGTAGGCTTTGAGCATTGCTGCCACTTTTTTCGGGTCATAGCCTGGTTTTACCTTAATCAAACCTAGACTGACGCTGCTAGACTGTCGCCCAGAAAATAGCCGCAAAAAATCTCGATCGCTGGTAATTAAGTTACCTTCAGCGCCGAAGGAAGCCCCGACTTGGAATAAACCGCTAATGATAACTGTGCGGCGTTCTATTTCCGCAGTTACGAGTTTACCTTCCTCAATTTGGGCGATCGCTTTTTGATAATCTCCTCTAGCGCCGCGATCGAACAAGGCCGCACCTGAGAGTTTAATTGCCTGCAATTGCTGGTTAACATCTGGCAAGTCAAAGGCTGGCTTGTCTGGATTAAAGCCGATAACTAACACCCCAGTCTCTCGGTGTGTTACAGGATTTTTCCAAATTGTGTTGTTAAGATACATCGGTTCTGCTGACTTCACCCCCGGTATATCCATTGCTTGGTAAAGTCGCCGCCGAGAAAAGGTAGATAAGCTTGGCAAGTTACGGGCTTGGGGACTAATTAAAACAATGTCTGCTTGCAAACTGCGATGTAGTCTGGTGTTACTGTCATACAGCGCAGTCTGAAAGCCCAGCTGCATAAACATCAGAAGATCGGCAAAGGCAATGCCTAACAAAGCCACTAATAGACGACTTTTTTCATGACTTAGTTGCAGCCATCCTAGAGGGGTTCGGCGTCGCAGTTGTTCAATTAATCCCATAGTTTGGAGTGAGTGGAGAGGGGGGCAGGGGGGTAGGGGAAGCAGAGAAGAAAGAATGACTAATGACCAATGACTAATGACTAACGACCAATGACCAATGACCAATGACCAATGACTAATGACTAATGACTAATGACTAATGACTAATGACCAATGACTAATGACCAATGACTAATGACTAATGACTAATTTCAATTACTGCTTTAACTTGCATATTGGTTAGGTTGGCGGCTTTTTGGCTGGAGGCTTTATCTAGTTGGATATGGACTTCTACTACTCTGTTGTCAATATTGGTGGCAGGATCGGTGTCGATGACATTTTGCCGCCGCACTTGCAAGCCTTTGCGGTCTACGATTCCTTGGAGTTCGATGGATAGAAAATCACCAAAGATTCGTACTTTTTGCCCTGGATGTACTTTGCCGATATCGCTTTCGTAAACTTCGGCGATGACGTACATCTGGCTGGTTTGCCCGATATCAGCAATGCCATCATTTGATACTAATTCGCCGGGATGAGTGTGGATGTTGAATATCTGTCCGTTTTGGGGCGATCGCACTTCGGCTTGTTTGAGGTTAACTTCCGCTAGATTCATGGCTGCTAGGGCACGATTGACTTCTGCTTGGGCAGCTGCTACATCTACTCCTCGGACTTCGCTGATGCGATCGAGTGTTGCTGTGGCTTCTTTAATTTGTTGCTGGCTAGTCGATTGGGTGCGATTTAACTGCGCTTGGGCTTGTTGTAAGTTTTTTTGGGCTGTTTCCAAATTTAAACGCTTGCTGTCCCGTTGGGAAGCGGAAATTGCTCCTTGTTGATATAGTTGCTCATAGCGTTCGTTTTCTGCTTGGGCGTTTTGCAGTTCGGCTTGGAATTTGGCAATTGTCGCGGCTTGGGCGTCAATATCGCCTTGGCGTTCTGCTTTGAGTCTGGCGATCGCTGCTTTTTGGGCGGTAATTTCACCGCGTTTGGCACCTGCTTGAGTACGGTTTAGGTTGGCCTGGGCTACTTTGACTTGTTCTTGCGCCTCTTTTAATGCTGCTTGTAGGCGATCGTAGCTGCTCAAAATTGCAATTACTTGTCCTGCTTTTACCCTATCGCCTTCCTTTACTAACAATTTTTCTACTCGGCTTCCTTCCCCAGACACCGCAGCAGATAATTTAATTACTTCACCCTGTGGTTCGATTCTTCCTAAGGCTGTTACTGTTTTTAACTGCGGCAATTGTTTTGCTGGCACTTGTGATTCTTGAGTGACAGAATTTTGCCAGAGTTTTACTGTATAAAAACTTATTCCGCCAACCAATAAAGATGCAATTATACCTATAGCAACGGATGGACGCAGAATAGACTTAGGGGACGTTGTGTACCCTAGCTTTGAGTTTCGCACCATAGATTACCTCTTAACTAGTGGCGCAGAAAAAATAACAATTTGAAGAAGCCAGAATTGAAAAATCAAAATTTAGAATTGTTAATTTATCACTGTTAAATCCTTAAGAAAATTGAAAATTTTTGGAATTTTACTGAGATAAGCTGATTTAGCCAGATAAGAGAATAACAAAACTTTCTAATGAATCAGAGTTTTGTGTTACTAGTGAACTACTTTGGTTTTATTAAAGTACTTATGGTGATAGTAAACGTTTTTGAAATTACGGGTTGTAACAGCGCCAACAATCAGATCTAAATTAGGTAAGTAAACTAAATATTTGTGTCTTTGCGATCGGGTAAATGAATGCTCAACTTTGCTATAGCTGCTGGGTTTAATACAGCCTATACCTACGCAACCATACACCAAACATCAATTTAAGATATATGTCTATTGCAATAATAGCTAAACTATAATTATTTTTACCTAAGTAAGTTATTTACGGTCTTGAAATACAATTTTATTTATAAATAAAAGTTGCAATTTACTTATGTTGAAAATAAAATTTTATCTTTTTAAAATATTATTTTTTGTCAAAATATATTAATATACTTACTTATTTCTATTAAATAATAGACCTACCTTGAAAATCAAACGGTTGGTAGTGGTGAGGAAAAAGTGCATCTTGGCTTCTCAACTAAGAAGATAGATGTTGCTACAAACTATGGATTTGTGCCCATATTCTCAAATCAGCTTAATAATTTACAGTTTTTATACTTTTTGTATCCCTGAATACTTGATTTTAGAACATAAGCCTAAGAGACTAATTGTGTCTTTCAATACTAAAAGTATGAGGAAAACTAGGCTTTTTAAATTTCTGCTGCCTTGTGTAGCTGTAGCCCTACCCATAGCGCTGATTGCATATTTACGTCCAACGAAAGCACAATCATCGAGCGTGCATTTAACCTTGGGCAATCCAAGTAATGCAACAACAAGCGTCTCAATTCCAAACAACTATTTATTATTAAAACCCCAGTATGCACTTAGTTACAGCCGTGACAGAGGGATTCCAAATTGGGTGTCTTGGCAATTAAACTCGTCGTGGCTTGGTTCAGCACCAAGACAAGACGACTTCCGCGCTGATACCAGCCTCCCTACAGGATGGTATCGAGTAAGTGGCTCTGATTATTCTGGTAGCGGGTTTGATAGAGGACACATGGCACCTTCCGC
The DNA here is from genome assembly GCA_003326205.1 of Nostoc sp. ATCC 43529. Classification (GTDB taxonomy): domain Bacteria; phylum Cyanobacteriota; class Cyanobacteriia; order Cyanobacteriales; family Nostocaceae; genus Nostoc. The sequence goes on along the minus strand of LWTK01000020.1, from coordinate 162,348 downwards.
TGACAGAACAAGAACAATAACCGATAACTCTGCAACCTTCTTGATGACAAATATGGTGCCACAGTCGCCAGATAATAATCAGGGACCGTGGGCTTCATTAGAAAACTATTTGAGAAGCTTAGTTAGTCAGGGCAAAGAACTATATATTATTTCTGGCCCCTACGGTATTGGTGGAACTGGCTCGAATGGCACAAGAAATACAATTGTCGATGGGAAAGTTCAAGTTCCAAATAGAGTTTGGAAGATTGCTGTAGTCGTTAACCCTGGTACTGGGCCATCTGGGATTACGACTAGCACGAGGGTTATTAGTGTTGATATGCCCAATACCCAAGGCATAAGAAACAACGATTGGAGAACATATAGAGTTTCTGTTGATTCAATTGAACTCAAAACAGGCTACAATTTTTTATCTAATGTGTCCACATCTGTTCAATCTACTATTGAATCTAGAGTTGACAATCTGTAGTTAAATCAAAACTAAAACTATACAGCTTTAACATAATTGTTAATTAGTAATACTCGCCACAGACAAGTATTACTAATTAACAATTAACTGCTATGTTTCTACAACTTTAGTCGAAAGACCTGCTAAATCTCCAGATGATGTTTTGCCAACAATGTAGACATCAATATTTATCGTACCTATGCGATAAACTTTGATTGCATTAAGGTTATTTTTAAGTGTCTGGACAAGGGTTTGAAATTTTTTGACATTCTGTTTCTGTTGTTCGTCGTGCCATTCTTTCTCGTAGGCGCAATTCCGAAAGAAATAATCTAAATCTACTTCCTCAACCTGGGAATCTTGGGGATGGTTTGTTAATTGGAGTAGTTTTTTAGTTGTCAGGCTATCAACTGGGCCAGTCCAGAAAACAACCTCAAAAGCGTAGTCTGACTCACTCATCATTAACAAATCAGCAGAAGATTGTTTTAAAATTTTAGTTATTTCATTAGTCATGAGATTTTAGTTGTTGATAACTTTTTATGGTGATGTAAGGTAGAAGATAAGCACACATTATAAAACTTACCTGAAATCGCTATGAGCCTTTTTTGTCTAGTTCACGGTGCTTTCCAAGGCGCTTGGTGTTGGGATTTGTTAATTCCTTACTTAGAAGCGCAAGGTCACAAAACAGTAGCAATGGATTTGCCGATTGAAGATGCATCTGCAAGTTTATCGCAGTTCGCAGATGTAGTATTGCAAACGCTTCCAAAAACTGATGATGATATTGTGCTGGTTGGTCACTCAATGGCTGGTACGGTGATTCCCCTTGTGGCAGAAGCCCATCAAGTACGTGAATTGGTATTCCTTACCGCGCTTATTCCATGCCCAGGAACCAGTACCATTGACCAATTTTCTCATCATCTCGATTCTGATAGCCTCAAATCATTAAATTACGAACCAAAAGAGTTACCTCAACTCGAACAATTCAATGATGAACCTTATATGTTTAATCCAGTTTCTGCTGGTAAAAACTTTGCGGATGATGCAGTATTGATGGAAGTTTTTTATCAAGATTGTCAACCGGATGTAATGCGTTGGGCACTCTCAAAAAGACGTTCGCAGCAATCAATGGCATATATTTATGAAGTTAATCCTTTGAAGGCTTTACCAAATGTAGATTATAAATATATTTTTTGTACTGACGATTTGATAATCTCTCCTGCATGGTCACGCTACGCTGCACGCAAGCGCTTGGGAGTTGATGCCATAGAACTGGCTGGAGGACATTGCCCACACTTATCTCGTCCTGCCGATCTAGCCTCAGTATTAACTAATGATCGCCCTAGTAGAGTGAATTAATCAGATTTTGGGAATAATCCTCATAGTGTATGAAAGCATCGTTTTGGTTAGTCTCACACTATGAGAGTGCGGTTTCTAGAAAAAAAGCAGATTTTTTGGAGTTTATTTGTTGTATTTGGCTGTATTTGTTGGGTTTGTTTGACTTTAATTCCAGTACAGGCAAACTCTACACAGTCTATTGATACGTTACGCCAACAACAGCAACAAATGAACCAGCAGCATCGGAGTGTGGTTAACGAACGCGATCGCTTAACAAATCTTCAACAACAAGTGCAACAAAACCTGACTGGTTTAAAGCAAAATCTCCAAACCACCGATAGCTATATTCAAGAGAGTGAAGCGCGATTGCAATTGGCTAGCCAACGTTTGCAACAGTTGGAAAATGATTTAGCTGTAGCTCAACGTTCCTATGAAACTCGTCAAGTAGCAACAGTAGCACGATTGCGCTATCTCCAGCGATCGCCAGCTAGTCAAGGATGGGCTGTTTTACTCCAAAGTCAAAATATCAGCGACTTTATCAGCCGCCGTCATCAATTGAAGTTAGTTTATCAAGCAGACCAACAAATTTTGGTCAAACTCAACGCCCAAGCAAACTCTATAAATCAACAAAAAACCGAAGTAGAGGAGCAAAAAAACGAAATTGCTTTGATTCGCGAACAACTATTAGCACAAAAAGCCGATTTTCAAACCCAGGCCCAATCACAATCAGAATTGATTCAACGCCTCAATAGCGATCGCCTCGCTTTGGAAGCAGCGCAAAATCAGCTAGAAAGAGAATCCAAAGATTTGGAAGTCCTAATTCAGCAAAAGGTAGCAGCAGCGCAAGCAAAAACCAATAGCCGCACAAGCATCATCATTCAAGGAACTGGGATGTTTGCCTATCCCAGCGATGCTGCTACTAGCAGTCCTTTTGGCTGGCGGGTACACCCAGTTCTCGGCTATCGTCGTTTTCACGCAGGGATGGATTTTGCCGCTAGTTATGGCAGTACAATTCGGGCAGCTGATTCGGGAACAGTAATTTTTGCTGGGTGGTATGGCGGTTATGGCAGAGCTGTAATCATCGACCACGGTAAAGGCATTACCACACTGTACGGGCATTCCAGCGAGTTGTATGTTAGCGATGGACAAGGAGTTGAACGAGGACAAGCGATCGCTGCTGTTGGTTCCACAGGTTTATCGACTGGGCCCCACCTCCACTTTGAAGTACGCCGCAATGGTTCGCCCGTCAATCCAGCCGATTATCTTTAATACGAGAGCAAAGGCGATCGCATCTGTGCTATAATGCAGGAGACTAAGGGCGCGTGGCTCAGTGGATAGAGCAACAGATTCCGGTTCTGTGGGTCGGGGGTTCAAATCCCTCCGCGCTCGTTGAAATTAAGAAAAGTACAAATAATCGTAGGGGCACAACATGTTGTGCCCTTAAATCTTACTGTTTGTCATGCTTGTTTGGCTAGTTCCGAATCATCAGCGAACAGGACAAGCAGGCAAGGGAACAACCCCATATCTAAAGTCAGAACCTTGTAATACGTATTATTACATTCGATTGTACCTGCTACTTTTAATCATATCTGTGGCGAAAACTCACAGTTTGGGCTTTCTCAAACAACGAGGAGAGTGGCAGGAATTTAAAGCTTTGGAAGCCTCAGGCACTATTTTTAAAACATCCTCTTAGCTTGGCTTTATCCATTTTTGATTTAATTAAGCCAGGTAAACAGTAAAGTCTCTCAAACGCTCAAATAAAAAGTCGGGGAGTTTTATAACTATCAGTTGTTTCGGACGATCTGAAAAAAGGCCAGCCCATAAAAACCGCTTAACGAAAGCTTAAATAAACAACCGATTTCCCAGAAAGTGAAGTACACAAAATAAGTCTCAAAGTCAGGGATAAAGCCTGTTTGAATTCTGACTTCCCTCGGCTGATGCCCTGAAAAGCTTGAATTCACTAATTGTGCTGGATGTTATTGTTTCTATAACAAGCTGTTAACCCAAATTATCAATTTATTGAATCTGTATGTAGGTATCCTGTAACTGAAAAAGCTCTTTTGATGATTAGCCATAGCGCCAGCTAATCTCTTTCAAGAGATTATTGCTATTGATTATTCTTTGATAAAAAACTTTTCCAGTCATTCAATATGTATTAAGCAACAACACTTATGTTACAGATTGTAGTTTAGATTACATCGGTTAACGATTATGAATAAAAAAAATCACAAACCTACTATCTAGATTTTGCAAAATGTATTATTATTACTTCGTAGCTTATAAATTTTACAGGTAAAGCGTCCTGTAATAGTAGGAACCTTGCGTCAAGCAATAAGGTTCTAGGCATTTTAAATGCCAAAATTTTTAGTTGAAATTAATTTGTATTATTTTCCTGGTTATGTTTTCTGTTAGTCTAATATTGTTTCAGTTGTGTCAAACTATCTTAAAATACTATTTTGTATAAACTTCCCATATAATTCACGCCTTTCCTCATTCTTATTTTCATTTATCTGTATACCTTTCTTGAAGAATTGGTAATAAGCTTAATTGGTAATAAGCTCTAATAGCTTGTTGCTAATTAGGCAGATAAGTTAGAGGTTTCGTATATCCTCCAGCTTAATATAAATACATAAGTCCAAACATCATTCTTACTTTAAGCCAAATTAAACTAAATGACATACAAAGATTTAGAAGACATCATAGACGCGAAAATACAAAAAGCTATACGGAAGCACGAGATAATAGTTGCTTGCATTAGTAGTATTATTGGTTTGATTTTTATAGTAGGTTTGTTCCACGCAATTTGGCTCAACCACGTTCAGATTCGACAAATTTGGTTGAATTGATTATCGGTTGGCTTGAATGAGTCTTGATTAACAAGCGTTCCCTGATGTCGAGAAAACTAATTAAAGTTACAGATATTTTTATCAAAGGGAATTGCACCTATGGAGAATAAAAATAATGGCAGAGCTATATTTGTCTTATTTTTGACTGTATTTATAGACTTACTTGGCTTTGGAATTATCCTGCCGATACTGCCTTTGTATGCTCAAGAATTTGGCGCAAATCCAAATGAAGCCACTCTACTTGTAGCTATTTATTCTTTAATGCAGTTCTTATTTGCATCATTATGGGGTGGTTTTAGCGATCGCTACGGTCGCCGTCCGATTTTATTACTAACTTTATCAGGTTCTGTAATTGCATACATAGGGTTAGGCATTGCCAACTCATTATGGATGTTGTTTATTGCTCGTGGATTTGCCGGGATGATGGCAGGGAATATTGCCACTGCTCAAGCCTACATAGCAGATATTACCACTCCAGCAAATCGAGCTCGTGGTATGGCCATAATCGGAGTGGCTTTTGGTCTTGGCTTTATCCTCGGCCCAGCGATTGGAGGTATTCTCACAGGGTCTGATCCCAACAATGCTAATTTCTATCTCCCGTCCTTGTTCGCAGGTGGATTATCTTTATTGGCATTAGTTTCTGCTTTGGTGTTACTTCCAGAATCCCTAAATTCTGAGATCAAAGCTAAAATCCAAGCTCATCAACACCATCAACCAAAGTTGAACTGGCTACAACTTGCCAGGCGTCCACAGTTGTGTATCCTCATTGGTATCTACTTTTTAGTGACCTTTGCTGTTGCAGCTATGGACTCTACATTGGCTTTATGGTCTAAACAAGAATTGAATTGGGGCCCTCAACAAACTAGCTATCTTTTTGCCTTCATGGGGATTGTAAGTACAATCATTCAAGGAGGACTCATTGGATCTCTCAGAAAATATTTTGGTGAGATCAAGTTACTTTTCTTGGGGATATTTGGATTAGGTTTAGGATTACTACTAATAGGATTCTCACAGAGCTTAATTTTATTGTTAATTGCTACCGCACTTGTGGCATGGGGAATTAGTATCAGCCAACCAATATTGACCAGCTTGATCTCTCAGATGACAGCCCCAGAAGAACAAGGACAAATATTAGGAATTGCCAATTCTTCCTCTGCATTAGCCCGCATCGGCGGCCCGACCTGGGCAGGGGCTAGCTTTATGAAATTTGGGAGTTCTGCTCCTTTCTTGAGTGGGTCATTAGTAATTCTGTTAGCTTTAACTTTGAGTTTGCGCCTAAGTAAAAGTGCATCTGAACCAAAAGTAGAACGTGTCGCTAGGTAAGAATTCAGAATTCAGAATTCTGAATTCTGAAAAAATTATTGCCAACAGTCTGGTACTGAAGTCTTTTAATCCCAAATCTAAAATCTAAAATCTAAAATCTAAAATTAGTATGACTGCTCGCCGAGTATTGTTTATAGGCATCTTTGTCAGTATTCTCATCACTTACGGAATTTGGCTGGGTGGGAGCATTCCTGCAAGCATCACCAAACTTCCTGACCAAGGATTAAATTGGTACTACTGGAAACTTCCCAACCCAACTTTTTGGAGCCGAGTCACGGCTTGGGGTATGTATCTTGGGCATCAGTTTAGCATCTGGGGGTGTATCTGGTGGGCACAGCAAACGCAGCTGAAATACAAATCAGCTTTGCACCCAATTAATTACTTGATGCTTGGTATTAATCTTACGTTTATAGCTTTGCATTTTCTCCAAACATATATTTGGTACGATGCTCTGGCTCAGGATACTTCAATTTGGGCTTCCCAAGGCGCAGTCGTACTTCTATTAGTCTTGGTACTGATTTTAGAAACGCCTCGACGCGGTTTGTTTTTTGGCAATGCTGTCCCATTTCATCAACAGTTTTTGCAAATTATCAAGCTGTACCACGGCTACTTTTTCTCCTTCGCCGCTATTTATACCTTTTGGTACCATCCAATGGAAGCGACTTCGGGGCACTTAATTGGTTTTCTCTATATGTTTTTGCTGCTGCTTCAATCATCGTTGATTTTTAACCGCGCCCATGTCAACCGTTGGTGGACATTTAGTTTGGAAATTATGGTGCTTTTACATAGTGTAGTTGTGTCTTGGATGCTGGGACAGACTAAATGGCCAACATTTCTTTTTGGTTTTATTGGCATTTTGGTAATTACCCAACTCCACGGTTTACCTGTGGGTATCTGGACTAAACGCATTATCTATGCAGCTTTTTTAGTGAGTGTACTGGCCGTTTATGGATTGAGTGAACGAGGCTTAGGCAGAATTTACGAAGTAACCTATATTCCTTTAATTGAGTTTGGGTTACTTGGTGTAATTTACTTCATATTTATGCTGTTTTTATGGACAATTTCTCGTTTACCTGTCAAGACGTAATATAGCAGGCAATAGGCAACACCTTTGAAAATCTCTGTTGTTATAAATTATCTAATCTTGTGCGTATGTTGTCCGCCCATGATTAAGGGCAGGCGAGACGCATTGGTGTCAACTTACAGCAGTTTTCATGTATTTGAACCACATCTGTCGTAGGGGCACAGCATTGCTGTGCCCCTACCGTGTGGTCTATTTACCTGAAAATAGCTGTAAGGTAAAACCCGCTTTGCGATAAGGTTTTGCCCTCACCCCCAGCCCCTCTCCCTAAGTGAGAGGGGAGCCAGAAATTAAATTCCCCTTCTCCTGTGGGAGAAGGGGTTAGGGGATGAGGGCGTGAGGGATTTGCAAAACGCCTGTCCCATATAGCTTTAGGCTTAAGTTGACACCGATGGGCAAGACGCCCACCCTACAAGCAATAGTTCGATATTTTTTATTTGGAAGTTCCTAAGCTTTTTATTAAAGCTATTTAGATGCTGTAGAAACTTTAATGCGTTGGCGTAGTTTCAAAACGCCACCGGAAAGACCAAAAATTAATATTGCCAAGGTATAAGTTGGTTCAGGAACTCCAATAATGCTGACCTTATTGATAGCCAAACCTTGCTGGGGAAAGGAACTACTAAAAACGAGTCGTGAGATGTTTGCCTCATCACTACGAACCCCTAAGAAAAGTGCGGAGTTATCTAACAGCAGTGAGGAAGTGCCTTGGGCTGAGAAAGTACCTAAAAGATTATTGTTAATATCATAAGCTGAAACAAATGCATCGAATGTAAAGCGATCGTCTACAGCTATCTGAGTTCCAGCACCAAAAACAGGCTTGTCAAAAGTAATTGTGAAAGGCCCGCCGTTACCGTCGGTGGGAAAAGAAGGATTAGGCCCAAAACCTGTTACGTCTATACCTCCGAAGAGAATATAGTCACCGTTGGCGAAGTTAGTCCGAATACCAGGAGGAGGTAAAGTTTGAAAGACAAATGGTTGGGTAATTAAAGGATTATTAGTTGGAGCTATATTTACATCCAACCCTAAACCGCCTTGGGATGTTGCTGAAAAGGAGTTAGGTAAAAAAGTAGAAAAATCAGGACTGACGGGATTGAATACTTTACCTAAACTTACCCAATCAACTTCATCATTACCTCCAAAAGTAGTGCGATCGGTTACTAAAAATGTAGCGGCTTTAACTGGTAATGAAAAAAGAGTTATTAAAGCTGTAATTGCTGGTAAATATTTGACTGAAAACTTTAATAATTGATTGAACTTAACTGCCACCAAGCTGACTCCTCAATTTTTGATATTAAAATGAACAAAACAGTATTGTCTCTAATTTAGACTTGTTTTTTAATATACACAAAATTCTGATTTATAGTAATGAATTTATCTTACAGGATATAGTGAAAATATTGAAGTTTTATATAATATCAAAAGTTACAGCAAATAAGAGGTTGATAAAGTATATCAGCGTTACCTAATCTGCATATTTGAGTGCAGCGTGATAACTGCCGTGCAATTTTCTTGCATTGATTTGTAAAGATTAGAGATTTTTTTAACTAATTCAACTACACCACTTTATACAGATGTCATCACATCTGTATTTGCTTGAATCTGTAAACAGGTGAAAGCTGGGGAAATTGTGACCAGCAATACTAAGTAATTGTGTTGCAAAAACTTTTTGAACTTGGCTGATGAAAGTTGAGACAATTCATACTTTCTAGCCAAGCGTCTTTTTTGCAACACAACTTTTAGCCTGGAATACAAACACGATTACTCGTGTTTGTAGGACTCTGAATTTGATATTGATAAAGTACTAACCAGTACTTCTACAACAAAAAGCTTTAACTTGCGATCGCCGAGCCAACGATATCACTTTTTAGACCAACTCAATACTGATATTGGATGAAAGATTTTCCAAGAAGGCGAATTGAGTTCCCAGGAAAGACAAATTACCACTAGAGGTATCGTAGAAAAAGTCAGCAAGGCTATTAGTACCAAACCCTACTTTAGAAATTTGGATTTTGTCGCTCTGACCAAAGTTGTAATCTTTGATTGTATCAAGACCGTCACTGATGCTGGCAAAGAAAAACTTATCTGCACCAAAGCCACCTACGAGGCTATCGTTACCTTTTCCACCAGAGAGAGTGTCATTACCAAAGCCACCGGAGATAGTATCATTGCCGTCATTGCCGAACAATTGGTTATTTTGTCCATCGCCAGCAATGCTATCACTTGCGTTTGTGCCTCTAACATTGTCAAAGTTGATTACAGTAAATGGCAATGTCCCTAAACCAGGAACGTTATTGGCAGCCAAACTTTGATTTTGGAGGTCAACAGTGATAGATACCCCAGGTAAAGATGCAGATGCGTCTATGGTGTTGTTGGCAACACTAGCACTTGCAACAATGGTTTCGACTTGAAAGAGTTCGTCTTGTCCGAATCCGCCAGCTTTTGTAATTGTGCCAACACCTGAGAGGGTAATGCTTTTACCTAGCTTGCTGTAATCTGCGGTGTCAATGCCATCACCACCATTGATGGCGTCATTACCCTGGCTGCCCCTGAAGGTGTCATCGCCTGCACCACCTGTTAAGTTGTCACTACCACTTCCACCATCAATTAAGTCGTCACCACCTCTACCATCAATGGTGTCATTACCAGCGTTACCAAATAATTGGTTAGCTTGTCCATCGCCTTTAATGCTGTCAGCAATATTTGTGCCTTTAACATTGTCAAAGTTGACCACATTAAATGTTAATGTCCCCAAACCAGGAACGTTATTGGCAGAGATAGTTTGAGCTTCTAGGTCAGCAGTGGCGGATACTCCAGGCAAAGATGCAGATGCATCTATGGTGTTGTTGGCAACACTAGCATCAGCAATAACTGTTTCTACCTTAAATACTTGGTCTGTACCAAATCCACCAGCTTTTGTAACTGTACCAACACCTGAGAGGGTAATGGTTTTACCTAGCTTGCTGTAGTCTGCGGTATCAAAACCATCACCGCCATCAATGCTGTCGTTACCACGGCTACCCTTAAATATGTCGTTACCGCCATTGCCGGACAATTGGTTACTTTGGTTGTCACCAGCAATGATGTCACTGGCATTCGTGCCGATGACATTATCAAAGTTGACTACATTAAAAGTTAATGTCCCTAAACCGGGAACGTTATTAGCAGAGATACTTTGGGCTTGCAGGTTAACGTTGATAAATACGCCAGGTAAAGAGCCAGATGCATCTATGGTGTTGTTAGCAACACTAGCATCCGCAATAACCTTTTCCACTTTAAAGAGTTCGTCTTGTCCGAGTCCGCCAGCTTTTGTAACTGTGCCAACACCTGAGAGGGTAATGCTTTGACCTAGCTTGCCGTAGTCTACGGTGTCAGTACCATCGCCACCATCAATGCTGTCATTACCCTGGCCGCCTTTGAAGTTGTCATTGCCGGTGCCGCCTGCTAGGTCGTCATTGCCGTCTCCACCATCAATTAGGTCGTTACCACCTCTACCATCAATGGTGTCATTGCCGGCGTTGCCAAATAATTGATTCTTTTGTCCATCGCCTTTAATGCTGTCAGCGACGTTTGTACCGATGACATTATCAAAGTTAACTACATTAAATGTTAATGTCCCCAAACCAGGAACGTTATTAGCAGAGATAGTTTGCGCTTGCAGGTCAGCAGTGGCAGATACTCCAGGCAAAGAGCCAGATGCATCTATGGTGTTGTTGGCAACACTAGCATCAGCAATAACTGTTTCTACTTTAAATACTTGGTCTTGTCCGAGTGCGCCAGCTTTTGTAATTGTGCCGACACCTGAGAGAGTGATGGTTTTACCCAACTTGCTGTAATCTGCGGTATCAATGCCATCGCCACCATTGATGCTGTCGTTACCCTGGCCGCCTTTGAAGGTGTCATTGCCGGTGCCACCTGCTAGGTCGTCATTACCGTCTCCACCATCAATGAGGTCGTTACCACCTCTACCATCAATGGTGTCATTGCCGGCCTTACCAAATAATTGGTTAGCTTGTCCATCGCCTTTAATGCTGTCAGCGACATTTGTGCCGATAACATTGTCAAAGTTGACTACATTAAACGTTAATGTCCCCAAACCAGGAACGTTGTTGGCAGAGATAGTTTGGGCTTCTAGGTCAGCAGTGGCAGATACTCCAGGCAAAGAGCCAGATGCATCTATGGTGTTGTTGGCAACATCGGCATCAGCAATAACTGTTTCTACCTTAAATACTTGGTCTGTACCAAATCCTCCAGACTTGGTAATTGTGCCCACACCTGAGAGTGTGATGCTTCTATTCAAGTAACTATAATCTGCTACGTCAAAACCATCACCACCATCAATGCTGTCATTTCCTTGACTAGCTCGAAATATGTCGTTACCGCCATTACCAAACAGTGTGTCATTACCTTGTCCACCATCGATGAGGTCATTTCCCTGACCACCAGAGATGTTATCGTTACCCCCAACACCAAAAATCTGATCGTCACCAATAGTGCCCGACAAAAAATCATTGTTGGGAGTACCAGCAATAGTCGCCATAATATATACCTTTTGGGTTTGATGGAGCGAATAGACTCGCTCATTGTAATACTCGCATATTACAAGACAAAAAGGAATTAATTTCTGGTTAAAAATACTTAAATAACCGTAAATATACCTTTAACAAGTTAAAGCTTTCGTGAAGTTACACTCTTTAACATTAAAAAGCTGCGGTTTTTACTTATTTAATTTTTATATAAAGAAAAATAGTTGTTGTATAGCAAGAAACAGGCAATAGACAACAGGGTTAAAAGTTTGGTGGTGTTGGGGTTTGACGATCGCACCATCAATTTATGTCGTAACTTAGCTGGCGACTTCTATACTGCCAGATTTTTGCCGGAATAGGAATTCGATCTGCGACAGATAACGAGCATACTACAGGCTTGTTGTGCTGCGATCGCACTGAATATCCACTCACAGCACAACTACCGTATAATTACTGGGCTTGGGGATTAACGATTACTGTGTTGTTTGGCTGAGAGTCATCAGATACTGTTTGGGGTAAGCGCTCAATTTTCACGGCAGCAGAGAATTGACTGGTAGTAGCTAAAGACGGATAATTCTTGGTGCGATCGCCTAATCGATTCAGCACATTACAAAGTTGACACATTGGTTTACTTTTTATTGGTAATGTAGTAGTCATTGAATAAATCGTGAGCCGGCTGCTTGATTTCCACGCTAGTGAAGCCAGCTTCACTCAGCATTTCCACTGCTTTTTCTCGTCCCCACATAGCTCCCAGTCCCATACCGCCAGCTGCTAGGGATACCGTCATACAATGCATACAAGAGATGGTGTACAGAAAAGGAGCAACAGGATGTTCCATATTGCTATTCACATCAGTTGAGGCTTTGATGTCTTGCATCAAATAAGTACCATTGGGACGCAGGGCATTATGAATGTTTCGCAATACAAGATCGGGTCTTGCTTGGTCATGTACCGCATCAAAGGTAGTAATCAAGTCGTATTGCTCTACTTCGTCGAATGTAGCAGCGTCCTTAACTTGAAATTGAATATTGGTGAGTCCTCGTTGCTGGGCTTCAGTAGAGGCAGTGGCGATCGCTTCTTGGGACAAATCATATCCTGTAAAACGACTGTTGGGAAACAGCTGTGCTAGCTTGTTGAGGGCACGACCACTACCGCAACCTACATCTAGCACATCAATTCCTTGTTGTAGGGCTTCTGTTAAACCAGAAATCAGCGGCAAAATATGTTCCTCTAAAGCAGCCACCACAGTTTGCCCGCTATCTTCCGCCATCACTTCATGGAAACGTTTATATTGTGAGTAAGGTACGCCTCCGCCTTTGTGGAAACAATCTACAATCTGGTCTTCAACTGTTCCTAACACCGATATAAATTGAGTAAAGGGAGCTATATTATCCCCAGAGGCTAATCGTGTTAAGAATGCAGCATGTTCTCTAGGCAAGTAATAAGTTTTTTCTTGTGGATTATATTCAATAAAATTCCCAGTCACCATTGCCCCCAGCCATTCCCGCACATAGCGTTCGTTTAAGCCTGCTACATCAGCAATTTGTTGACTTGTAGAGGGTGAAAGTTCTGCTAAAGTATCAAACAGTTTGGTGCGATGCCCAATAGAAATCATCAGCGCCAATCCGCCGTTATTGATAATATCCAGCATCCTCATTGCAAATGCTTCTGCTTTGGTTTGGTCAAAGATTTGAGATGTCATAATATTCTCCTTTTTGAGGATAAATGCACTGTTATTTGCTGCATTTATATGCCAATTACCGACACGAGGTTTGTAAAACTGTTTTCAACGCGATTCAGATCCAAAATATGCTGTCTCGCATTTTTTATCGGGTCTATCGATTAGCAACAATTCCAATTTTACCTATCAGCAAATAATTTATAATTCATAATTCATAATTCATAATTCACGAATGATGAATTATTTTTTCATGGCTAGTTTCGATAGTTTTAAGTAGGTAGACATAATTAAATTTAAGATTGGAGCTTTGTTCGTAGTCAGCGATTTATCGCTCTTAACAGACGTTTTAAGGACTAAAGTCCATACTACGAACTTTAGTTTAATTGAGTCCTTCTACTTAAATCTGACGCAAACTAAAGCTTTGAGGCAAGAGGCAATAGGCAATTAAACTAATTGCTATTGCCCATTCGCCATTCCTATAAATAATGCTGAGTTACATACAATGGAGGAGTAGAGAAGAGAATAATAACTCCTCACTCAACACTCAACACTATCAGCTTTCCAATTTGCTAAGTCAGCTAAAGAGCGATCGCGATAACGTCCATAACGCTCTTGCTTATTTTTGATTTTCACACCCAGTTCGGGAAAAATCCCAAAGTTAGGCGGCATTGGTTGGAAATGTTTGGGTGAAGCAGAACTAATAAATTCAAATAGCGCCCCCATCATTGTTGTTGCTGGTAAAGTCAACGGTTCTTTACCCAAAGCCAGCCGTGCTGCATTAATTCCCGCCAAGCAACCACCGGCTGCGGCTGCGGTGTAGCCCTCTGTACCAATTAACTGTCCAGCTGCCAACAAAGTCGGACGCGCTTTAAATTGCAAAGTAGGATACATCAACTGAGGAGCATTAATAAAGGTATTGCGGTGCATCACTCCCAACCGCACAAATTCGGCTTTTTCTAAACCAGGAATTAGCTGGAATATCCGCTTTTGTTCGCCCCAGCGCAAATTAGTTTGGAATCCTACCATGTTCCAAAGTTGACCGGCTTTATCTTCTTGACGCAATTGCACCACAGCATAGGGGCGTTCGTCGGTGCGACTATCCGATAAACCCACTGGTTTAAGCGGGCCATAGCGCATCGTGTCTTCTCCCCGCTGTGCTAGTTCTTCAATGGGTAGACAGGCTTCAAAAAATTTCGCTGTTTCCCGTTCAAAATCTTTGAGTTCTGTTTGTTCGGCTTTGCAGAGTTCTTCTCGGAACCTCAAATACTGCTCTTTATTCATTGGACAGTTGAGATAAGCAGCTTCACCTTTGTCATAACGCGATGCCATAAAGGCAATGTCACGGTTGATGGAGTCTCCGACGATAATCGGGCTAGCGGCATCAAAAAAGCTGAGGTATTCCATGCCTGTAAAGCGGCGTAAATCTTCTGCCAAATCAGGACTGGTTAAAGGCCCGGTTGCCAAAACCACAATTCCTTCGGGAATAGCTTGCACTTCACCCCGACGGAATTCAATTAAAGGATGAGTGGATAGAGTTTGAGTCAAGTCTTGGCCAAATTGTCCCCTGTCTACAGCTAGCGCCCCACCAGCAGGAACGGCGTGTTCATCAGCTTTTTGAATGACGATAGAACCAAGCTGACGTAATTCTTCGTGCAACAATCCGGCGGCGCGATCGCTTGCCATTGCCCCAAAGGAATTACTACACACTAATTCTGCTACATGTTCTGTGTGGTGAGCAGGACTAAACCGTTTTGGACGCATTTCATATAAAATCACCGGCACTCCAGCTTGGGCTATTTGCCAAGCTGCTTCTGTCCCAGCTAATCCACCTCCAATTACTTGTATCGGTTGTTTTTCCATAGTTATATTTTCCAGTTAACCTAACTATATTGATTCATCAATTAAAATCGATCTGATTTTGAATTTTCCATAGTAGAGTATTAATTTTAGCAGCAATTACCATATCCTTCTCTACGAGACGCTACGTGAAGGCTAACACAATTCGCAATTTATTTATGGATAACAGAAAAATGTATGAAAAAACACAGATTCCGAGAAATACTACGTCATTATTACAAGCCTCTAAATTTATCTATGTTGATTATTAATGCGTGAATTTTAAATGAGCGAATTTTGAAGTTGGAGTGCAGTAACATGACCTTTTCAACATTCCGAAATGCATCCTTGTTGACGAGTATTTCAACTGAATGAATTCACCTGCGATTTTGATCGATCGGTATTTGAACTGGATTAATCCACCTTTAAGAGTCGTTAACCATTCCTTAATCAATCAAAAATATTGCGGAAATTGGAGCTAACCAAACAGAAAGTAGTATACTTTTCTGGGTTCTCATGATGCCTATCTAAAGGTTTCATTCAAAAACTAAGAATTTTGGTGTTGCTCTAATGCTAAATCCTGTAGTCACAGTCGGTATATTTCAAAAACAACCCAATCCTAAAGTATTTTCACCAGGCGAAGTCATCTTTGAAGAAGGACAAACTGGTGATAGCATGTACGGCATTTTGGAGGGGCAAGTAGATATATCAGTCAATGGTAAGGTTGTAGAAACTATTGATACAGGTGAAGTTTTTGGTGTAGGCATACTTGTAGGGGTAAAAAATAGAACTTACACGGCCATTGCCAAAACGGACTGCAAACTTGCTTTCCTTGATGAAAAAGCATTTCTGTTTGCCGTTCAAGAAACACCGATGTTTGCCATCAAGGTGATGAAAAGTTACTCAGAGCGTCTGAGTAAGTTATTGCATATGCTCTAAGTACTTTCTGGGTGGGGGAATGTGGGGAGTTAGGAATTTTCCCCTCTGCTCCTCTGCCTCTTTTTGAGGCAAGGTGAAAAATTTGCTGGAGGTTGCAATGGTGCGTAAACGGTTGATAATTGAAATGGGGATGGGAGTAGATCAGCATGGGCAAGAACCGACGGTAGCAGCATCTAGGGCAGTACGCAATGCGATCGCTCATAATGCTTTACCCGGTGTTTGGGAAGTCGCTGGTTTGAGTCATCCCAATGAAATGATTGTCCAAGTGCAAGTAGCAGTACCATACCCAGAAAAAGTTCGGCAAGAGGAAGTATTAGCCGTATTACCATTTGGTCAAAAAACCCTGACAGTAGAATCTGGGGGGATGGTAGTTCAAGGGCGAGCAATTCCCGAACTCAACGATCGAAATGACGAAATGTTGATTGCGATCGCAGCTGTTACAGTTCTGATCGAAAATGATTAGCTGAGGTAAAAGCTGCAAGATTTAATTAATAAAAGCGCTAAGCTAGAAACATTGGGATAAAAATCTCTGGCAGTAAGTTCAAAAATCAGTTACAGCGATCGAAGAATGAACAACAGTTATTCGCGAACAGTTTTACCATTTCGTGAAAAACTATTCAACTGTTCACTGATTTAATACACTACTACTCTTCACCACTGCTAGTAAAATGTCTCCAGAACATAACGAATCACTCCTTCAGGAAATCACCAAACTCAAACCGAAACACTTTGCTGATTTAGTCAGATCTGCACAACTGATTTTTGATCCCACAGCAGGAGTTTCGGGCAGAAATATAAAAATTGACTGGGAACAATTCGGTATTCCTAGTGATGTAGCGGATAATCTCAAATCACTTGGTCAGCAATACCAATATGCATCTCCTCATGTTCCTGCTGAAGAGATTTGGAGTAAGTTAACTCCAGAAACTCGTATTTGGTTCGTTGAAAATAAAGATAGATTGTGGCAATTTGAGGAAGTCTTCCCGGCACTTGATGAAGATTAAAGCAGAATTCACAATCGGCTACCATTGGTGTCAAATTAAGGTGAAACCCGCTTTGTAACAAGGTTTTGCCCTCACCCCCAGTCCCTCTCCCCTTCGTGAGAGGCAGGGTGGTTTCATACAACGAGAGAATAATCTAGAAGCTTCTTTATTTCGTTATGCTTTCCCAAGATGTTGATAGAGAACAGACGAAGAAATAAGGGCTTTGAATTTTCTCTGGCAAGAATGAAACAACCTTGCTCTCCCCTTCGTGAGAGGGGAGCCAGAGATTTAATTCCCCTTCTCCTGTGGGAGAAGGGGTTAGGGGATGAGGGCGCCAGGGATGTGCAAAACGCCTGTCTGATAAGCTTTGAGCTTAAGCTGACAAATGATAACTAATCTGACATCTACCATACGTCGCATTATTTTTCTAAATTAGATTAAATTAATAAAAAAGCTTATATCGATGAATCAAAGCCTTAGTGTTGCTCCCAACCTAGAAGAACACACTCATAAAAATCCTGCTGTTACTAAGCAACAATTATTTGTAAAACAATCAATTGTTCTCCTCCTAGAAATACTTTTAGCATTGCCTGTGGGTATAGGTCTAGCAAAGTTTCACATTGGTGGGATTGCTTGGATATTTGCTGGGATTGCAGCTGGTACAGTGGTTCTCCAAGGATATCGAATTTTCTATGAATATTCTCCCAAACCTAACCGCACTGCCAGAAAAGTGGGAATGGCACTTGTAGGCTTAACTGTCGGCGCTTCCAATGCTCACGCTAATTTAGGTAATATTGGTTCTGGTATTCCCATCTTTATTTTTCTTACCTTGTTTCTGTTGCTGAGTGGCAGTTGCATTGGTTATATTTACTCCCGTCTCAGCAAAACCAACATATTGACAGCAATGCTGGCTACGGTTCCAGGTGGTGTGGGAATTATGGCAGCGATCGCTGCTGATTACAATAAAGATGTGAGCTTGGTTGCTTTAGTTCAAGCAATTCGCGTTACCTCAGTAGTTTTCCTGTTTCCCTTCATCGCTAGAACATTAGTTGGTAATTCCTGGATGCAAACACTACCCGTCAAAAGTGCTTTGCTCAATTTCGATCCATCTCAACTAGGATTACTCTTATTACTACTTGTAATTACTGCATTAGTAGTTTATCCGGCTATATTTTTCAAAATTCCTGCTGGCGATTTTTTTAGTGCATTGTTAATTGGTATCGGGTTTAATCCTTTACTCAATTCTCTACCTTTTGTGAGTGATATTAGCTTTAGTCCACCGCCTTTAGTTAACTTATTCGGTCAAATGCTGCTGGGAATCACTATTGGTGAGTATTGGGGAGATAAACCCAACTTTACCAAGCGGACTGTCGGCTACGCTTTGATATCTGTGACAATGACCCTCGCAACTGGAGCGATCGCTGCTATACTTGCCATGCAATTAACCTCTTGGGACTGGTTAACCTGTCTTTTAGTGACAGCACCAGGAGGCTCAGCAGAAATGATTCTAGTCTCCCTAGCACTAAATCATAATGTCGAAATCGTCACAACTGGTCATTTAGTACGACTAATTGCGATTAACAGTTCTTTACCTCTTTGGGTGTATTTGTTTCGCAGTCTGGATAAGCAACTTGATTCAGGGATCGGGGACTGGTGATTGGGGACTGGGGACTGGGGACAAGGGAGACAAATCAATTCAAAATTCTTGCATTAAAGAACTTCTGCCTCCTGCCTCCAATGCCCCATACCCAATACCCAATGACTAATGACAATTTCGCTTATCCTTTTGTTATTCAGATGCAAAGGATGTTTTAGATGGTTGCTCAAATCCAAGAACTTGAAGCGCAACACTGGGTGAAAACTCGTTCTTCCCTCGACCCTAGTGAATCGACTTTTCTAATCTGGAAAGGTAAAATTTACGCTCTGATCCCCGGTGAGAAAAGACAACTTTTGTTTAAAATATTCGGATTGAGTGTTAGCAGGTGTATTCCCACAGAGGAAGGTAGCTGGGACTTTACTTCCAGGGAACTGACTTACTATCTAAATCCACAAACAGAGGAAGTTTTAACCAAATGGGAAAATCCTTGGACAGGGGAGACAGTTCCAGTTATCCACGTTGCGAATAATCCCGTGCAGGGCATATTTAAGGGAAATTTTCCCGCACAAGTGGATGGAGACAGTACAACCTTCATTTTTGATATATTTCCCTATTACCCCAATCCCTTAGCAGACGATCCCAAATTTGCCGAATACAGCCCACATCCAATTTATCAAGCAGCAGAATTATTTAAATTAACTGTGCCAACGGCAGATTTATTCAATCCAGCACTCTCCTCAGTTTCGGAACTGAAACTGAGTTGGGATAGAATTGGTCAATGGCTCCCCTGGATGAAAATGGGCGATCGCCCCGGTCAACTGATCTACAGTGCTATGGGGTGCAAAGTCAATGGTATAACTGAACTCCCCCCATTCCTGCAAGACGAAATTAATAACCGGATTCCTTTATATAAACAAGCGCCAAAAGCCTTTACCGAAGGTGAAGATATGACTTCTTGGTTGTACTTCCAAAAACACTTTCAGGCTTACTTAGCCGGTGAAATCTTCCCACTTCCCCAAGCAGAAGAATTGTAAATAGATATAGCGCTTGGCAATCAAATGAGGTAAAGAAATTTGTAGGGGCGCAAAGCTTTTCGCCCCTACCTTGTACCTCACGCTTATCGGGAAATGCTATATTCAAACAAAATTCATTCAAATTTCCCGTTTTCATTTGAACAATCAAATAAATGTAAACCCAAACGTTGGGAAAGTTCTTCACACACTTTGACTCCCCGCACGCTATTACCACGCGCATCCAGCGGTGGCGAAAACACGCCAATGCCTATCTTATTCGGTACAACAGCAATAATGCCGCCACAAATTCCACTTTTTGCTGGAATACCAATTTTGTAAGCCCACTCGCCTGCAAAGTTGTACATCCCACAGGTATACATCACACTCAAAATATCTTTGATGTAAGGCTTATCTACCGCCCGTTCTTTGGTGACGGGGTTGATACCTTTGTTAGCGAGAGTGGCAGCCATCACTGCTAAGTCTTGACAATTCACCAGCACAGCACACTGCTGAAAATAAAGATCCAGCGCTTCTTCAATGTTTTGGTCTATCATCCCAAAGTTGAGCATTAAGTGTGCCATTGCACGGTTGCGATGTCCGGTACTGCGTTCTGAGGTAAAAACTGACATATCAACGAACACATCCCGGCCAATATATCGCCGGAACATCTCCAGCATCCGGTTGAGGCGTTCGGTGGGGCCAGATCCTTTGATTAAACTAGTGGTGGCGATCGCTCCAGCGTTTACCATTGGGTTATAAGGTCGCTTCGATTGCTCATCCAAAATAATGGCGTTGAATGCATCCCCCGTGGGTTCGACGCCAACTCTCGTCAAAATGTAATCCCGCCCATGATCTTCTAAGGCAAGTCCATAAGCAAATACTTTGGAAATCGACTGAATGGTAAAGAACTGCTCCCAGTCCCCAACTTTGTGAACCTGACCATCTACGGTGGCAATGCAAATACTAAACAAGTCCGGGTTTATCTTTGCCAGTTCTGGAATGTACTTCGCTACTGCACCCTCATTCAATGACTTGTACTGGGAATGCAAGTCGTTGAGAACAGTTAATAATAATGACGAGTCTATTTCTAAATCTCCTGAATTTAGTTGGTTTGCTATAAGGCTGATAGCATTTTACGAAATAGCTGCTACACATATAGCAATTCGAGCTGGTTGCGTGAAAAAATAATGTATACCTTAACAGAGAAGCAATTTATCTTACTCTACTGCCCATTGCCTATTCACTATTCTCGAAACCTACTTAGAGCTAAACATATCCATTGTGCTTTTTATTACAAACTTAAAATTATCTAGAAGCGATCGCCAAGTTTTCCCAATTTTTTTATCAGGAATTGCAAAAAAGGTTAGCTTACGTATTATTCTTTTTTTTATACACAGCAATACTGTTAAGCGAAGTGATATAAATTACTCAAATAAGTCTAGTTATAGATAATACAAGTTATGAGTAATTGAGTTAGAAAAAAATTGAAAAAAAAGATAGTAAACTTCAACTGATTTGCATGATTATTTTATCTCTAACTCTTATGGCAGAATATTTGTAGCAAAATCTAAAGATTTAATAAAATAATCAATTTTGAGTATTTATGCTGATGCCATTTAATTAAAGTTATATTAGCTTTCTCAACAAAACTGTAGAAATTGATGTTATATAGAATACATACATGGTTGTGAGACTTAGAAACCGATGTGAACAAGGTGTTATGAGTTGAGCACCCAAAAAATGTAAAGTTTTGTTAAGAAAAATTTGACTTGCCGAAAAAAACGTTACATAGTCAAAAACCGCATTTGAGCAAGGTTTCACCTTGAAAATACCAATTTATTTTGGATAAAGTTGTCAAGAATTACGGTAAAACCCTGATCCCCAAGCCAAAAGGTTCATGCTAGTCTGTTGCAGTTACAAAATAAAAAGTGAAAGCGGAACGAGTTCGAGTTTTTAGGAAGGGAATTCACGTATTTACTAGTGAAAATCCCAAAAATTATAAGACTTAAGTTCTCTTAAGTTCTACAGTCGCTTTAAAATTGGACGCATGAATCAAAGACATTTCTGGACAATTGTTGCTCTGTCTGTGACTGTTTTGGGAATACCCTCAGTCGGTTGTACTCAAACCACCAAGGGAAATGCGCTAGCTTCCCAAAAATCGCCTGCATCTGATGTGGTGAAAGTGGGAGAGTACAAAACAGGAGCAGGGGAACAAACCTCGGATGCTGTGATTACACGAATTCATCCTTACAACATTGGAGGACGTAAGGCGGCAACTCTTTATATCAAAAATATTCCCGTTCTCACCTTTTTGAGTTCTGTATCAGATACAAGTGTTGAGACTAAAAAAGTTGGTGCAATAAACGAAACTGAGGGCGTACAATCATACGCCCTTATTGCTAGCAACTCACCAAAAACGGCGAGTATAGGAAATGTAGCCGGAGCAAATAATCAGATTAATTCTGTTGACAACGATCCGGTTGAGATAGCTGGAGTAATAGCAGCTAAAATTAACCAGTTGAACCGCGAAAATGTAGACGCGAGTCAGATTACTGTAAGTTGGAAAGCAGCGGGCGAATCTAAAGTTGCAAATCTTCCCCAAAGCAAGAGCCTCCCTGTAGAAGCGGGATCTGGCGATCGCTATACAATCAAAGTTAACGGCGAAGAATTAGTAGAAATCAATCAAGGCACGCGGCTAGCAGATACCACCAACAACCTGGCGCAAGATGCATTGCAAGCAACCAATCGCTTGCGGAGACTACTAGGCAATGCATCACCCTTAAGCGAAGTTGCGAACATGCCAGCGCGTCAGCCAGTATCAATAACTAAACTACCCCAACAGATTGCCGTCGGCTCAGTGCGAGCCACCTTGAGAGGTATAGCTTCTTACTATGGCTATGATTTTTCTGGTAATCGTACTGCTAGCGGTCAGAGGTTCAATCCAGAAGGAATGACCGCTGCCCACCGTAGCCTACCCTTTGGGACAAAAGTCCGTGTAACCAACACCCGCAATGGTCGTTCTGTCGTGGTGCGGATTAATGACCGTGGGCCATTCATTCGGGGTCGAGTTATTGACGTGTCTGTTGGTGCAGCGCGAGTTTTAGGAATGATGGGTAGTGGCCTTGCACCAGTGCGTATTGAAGTTTTGGGAAGATAGAGGGGCTGGGGGCTAGGGACTGGGGACACTTCTCTACGACACGCTCCGCGAACGTTGAGCTTCAGTGCATCGCTGGCGACTGGGAAATAATTCTTTTAACTGCTAAGACCCAGTACCTAATCTCCAATGCCCCATACTTCTCTGCGAGAGGCTGCGCCAACGGCTACGGTCAGTACAAGTGCCCCATACCCAATCTCTAATCCCTAGTTCAACCATCTCCTCTATTTCAGATATAAACTAACGGGGGAGGGATGAGAGAACTAGGGGTATTTTTGTGCGCCTGTTGACAACAGTTGCGGCTTTACGCTGCTATTTAACTAAACGCTGCTTGGAAAACAAGCTGATTGCGGTTCCAGAAAATCTGGCACTAGATGAGATGAGTGGCTGGCATCAGACGGTAGTCGGTCTGGTACCAACAATGGGGAATTTGCATCAAGGTCATTTAAGCTTGATTCAACGGGCGCGGCAAGAAAATTCCACGGTGATTGTGAGTATTTTCGTCAATCCCTTGCAATTTGGCCCCAATGAGGATTATCAACGTTATCCGCGCACTTTAGAGCAAGACCAACAGCTTTGCGAACAATTTGGGGTAGATGCGATTTTTGCGCCGACTCCGGAAGAGATGACAGTACCCCAGAAAAATATACAAGAATCAAAGGTTACACAAGTTATCCCCCCATCTGCTATGATAACAGGCTTGTGTGGTCGTTCTCGGCTGGGTCACTTTCAGGGTGTCGCTACGATTGTGACCAAGCTTTTCAACTTGGTACAGCCTGACCGAGCCTACTTCGGTCAAAAAGATGGTCAGCAACTGGCAATTATTAAGCGGCTAGTAGCTGATTTAAATTTGCCAGTGGAAATTGTTGCTTGTCCAACAGTACGGGAAGCATCGGGTCTTGCCTTGAGTTCTCGTAATCATTATTTGACTGCAACAGAAAAAGAGCAAGCAGCGGTGCTGTATCGTGGCTTGCAAAAGGCTGAAGCTGCGTTTCGGGCAGGCCTTCGCGATCGCAGCAAGTTGATAGCTATAGTACAGCAAGAACTGACAATGGTCAGCACGCTTTCAGTGGAATATATTGAATTGGTTGAACCGACTACGTTGATGTCTTTAGATAAAGTTCAGGAGGAAGGAATGCTGGCGATCGCAGCACGTTTGGGTTCTACACGTTTGATTGATAATATTATTTTGCGCGATCGTCAACCCATCATCGCCATTGATGGCCCAGCCGGTGCTGGAAAATCTACAGTGGCGCGTCAAGTGGCAGCAAAGCTGAATTTAGTGTATTTGGATTCAGGAGCAATGTACCGCGCTGTAACTTGGTTGGTACTGCAAAAGGGTATTGCTATTAATGATGAGTGTGCCATCGCCGAATTAGCCAGCCGATGTCAAATTGAACTTACTCCCACCCAGGATTTACAATTTCCCGTGCGGGTTTGGATTAACGGTAGTGATGTTACCCAGGCAATTCGCACGGTTGAGGTTACATCTCAAGTATCGGCGATCGCTGCACAAAGCGCTGTACGTCAAGCACTGGTTAAACAACAGCAAACCTGGGGTAAAAAAGGCGGTTTAGTAGCCGAAGGCCGGGACATTGGTACTCATGTCTTTCCCGATGCCGAAGTGAAAATTTTCTTAACCGCTTCTGTTAGCGAACGCGCACGTCGTCGTCTGCAAGATTTTCAAAAACTTGGTCAACCCCAAGTGAGTTTAGAACAACTCGAACGCGACATTGCCGAACGCGACACCAAAGATAGTACGCGTAAAATTTCTCCTTTGCAAAAAGCGGCAGATGCGATCGAACTGCAAACAGATGGTTTAGACGTGTCTGAAGTCACGGCACAAATTGTTAACTACTACCAGCAACGTTTATCTGAGTGGTAGCCACCGAACAGGACAAGGAGACAGGAGAACAACCATTTAATCAATCTCTGCTACTGTCACCTTGTCTGCCGCTTCTGTTATACTCTTCTGGTTACTAATGATTAGTTAGCAAAGATGCGTTTGTCTGGTTCTATGCTGCCTGTCTAGTAATCAGGATTATTGCCGAATTTGGCTTCTGACAAAGAGTTGTTCTACACTTCCCAGAATGAGCAGTGGCGCGGCAGATGCTCTCGCGATCGCCTCCATCGCCCAGTTGTGATTCACCAAGTCAGGGATCGCTGTAAAAAGCGTCAATCCAATGACGAGCAAAAGTAAGATCTTGAAAAAATTTCGATCCCAAGCAGGTTTATCGCGCAGTCTTGCTTGCCTGCGTATTAAGCCTTGTCGCCAAAATGCAAAGGTACTGAGGACAGCGACAAGGTATAACAGTCCAGCATTAACTAGCAGGGTTGTTTTATGGTTTTGAGCTATGTCAGGATGCCCAAGTGCGATCGCACTTAGGCAAACTCCCGCTACTAGATACAGGAAAGTAAACAGGGTAAAGTGTCTCATTAGTTTCTTTTTGTGCTTTGTAAGGAGGCAGACTCTAAGGCAAACGCATCTAAATTAGACTTCTCATAACCAAGGTTAAGAATCAACGAAAAAATCAGCATCAGCATTTACTGTTTGATTTAATTTTGTAAACCTCAAGGCAATCTCTAAAATCTTTTTCAATAAGCAGAGATTAAAGAGGTGCTTTTGGAGTTTATTGATAACGAAATAACCTTATTGATACGAGCGGATGCCCTGTACTACCTCTCTGACTCTAGATTTCCTACACCCAGAGACAATGCCAAAATTGAGATAAATATTAGATATTTTTCTTGATAAATTTAATTTTGTGCAAAATTTTTCAAAAAGATAACTTATTTTAAGAATTAATTCATCCAGCTTTCGACTGATTATTTAGATAGCAATTCATCTAACTAAAGGTAGAAGTTTCAAAGCTTTAATTGCTATTTTTAATTACTTAATACCAATTGTTATAGCAATCCTGAATTATTCCTGAACAAAGAAGTCTGTGACTTCTTAGGGAATTCGGAAATATAAGCCTTGCGATTGATGTGTTTCAAATCAGATTGCAATACTGGCTTTTAGCTATGAAATATTAGCCATTTTTATTTATAGCCATTATTCCCTAGCGATTTGACTTATTTTACTTACTTAGAGAAGTTCTTTGTTTTTCTCTTCACTTTGGTAGTAGAATGACGATGTTAAGTTTTATGTTTCATCCGAAAATACATAAAACTGCCAAAAATAAAAGCTGCTAATTTTCTAAGCTTCTGTAATAGCTTAAAACTGGAAACCGCTAAAGAGAGGATTTCACACAATGGCATTTGTACAGCCCCCCCTACCCTTCGAGATTAATGCTCTAGAGCCATACGGCATGAAGGCTGAAACTTTCGAGTATCACTATGGCAAGCATCACAAAGCCTATGTAGATAACCTCAACAAGCTGACTGAAGGTACAGAACTTGCTGATAAGTCTCTGGAAGAGGTAATCCAAATTTCCTTCAAAGACTCCTCTAAAACCGGAATCTTTAACAACGCTGCCCAAGTTTGGAACCATACCTTCTTTTGGAATTCCTTAAAACCAGCAGGTGGTGGCACACCTACCGGTGACCTCGCAACCAAGATTGAGAAAGATTTCGGTAGCTTCGACAAATTCAAAGAAGAGTTCTCTAACGCAGCCGCAACTCAATTCGGTAGTGGATGGTCTTGGCTGATTGATGATGGTGGTACCCTGAAGGTGATTAAGACACCAAATGCTGAGAACCCTCTAGCTCATGGTCAAAAAGCACTCTTAACCTTGGATGTTTGGGAACACGCCTACTACATTGACTACAGAAACGCCCGTCCCGCGTTCATCAAGAATTTCCTAGATAACTTAGTTAACTGGGACTTCGCTGCTGAAAACTTTGCTAAAGCATAGTCAACAACCAGTTTTTAACTGGCTGTGAATGTGGCTTTTAACAGTTATCAATAAATTACCAGCAGTCACGATCTTGTATCGTGGCTGTTTTTGATTTGCTGGGTGAGGGGGAGTGTTGACTATTGACTATAGAAATCATGTTTGATTTTTGAACAAAATTAGTACTGTAGTGGCGTGACAAGACTAAAAGGTTGCAAAAAATTTTCTTGTGGTGTGGGTCTCTTGCCTGCACTGGACGGGCGAGACGCCCATCCCACAAGAGGAAAGCTAATGCACTATTTTAGCCTTGACACGCTACTACGTATATTTTCACGCAATCAAATAGTAGTCCTATATATGCAAAATTTCACAAATTCTCTACAACTTCTATAACTATGTCTATCTCATTTACTAATGTGCAAAACTTCAGCACTGCTTTCAATAATTTTCCTGAACTGACAACTGAGAATTTAATTTTGCGAGAAACAAAACTATTTTGAATTGTTAACCCTGACTTTAGCTAGCTAGAAGGGTACTGCCTCCTGTATCTTAAAAAGAGTAAGATTTTAAAGTATATGGATAGTAAAGAATTAGCGCAATATATCGAAGCAACAAATGGCATCAGTAAACCCTGGCTATTGGTTCAACTGCGCCTGAAAAAACTCCAAGAGCGTCGAGCTACGTTAACAGATGATGCCTACAACAAAGAATTAGAAGATATTTTCCAAGATTTGATGAATTTGGGTGAATGGTGGCACGGTATTGAAGATGAAGTATTTTAAAGTTAGGAGTTGGGAATTTTTTATAGCAGGCAATAGGGAATAGGCAAAGAAAGTCTATTAATGTTGGAGTTTGACGATCGCTTTATGTCCTAAGCTATGCTTCAACTGCTATAATTCTTCACTTCTAACTGAAATTCATAAGGGTGTAGTCAGGAATGGATTATCGGGATGCAGGGGTTGATGTTGAAGCTGGTCGAGGCTTTGTAAACCAAATTCGCAACTTGGTTCACAGTACTTTCAGACCGGAAGTCATTGGTGGATTGGGTGGCTTTGGTGGCTGTTTTCAACTACCGGGGGGTTTTAAGGAACCGGTTTTGGTTTCTGGGACAGATGGTGTGGGGACAAAGCTGAAAATTGCTCACATTCTCAACCGCCATGATACTGTCGGGATTGATTTGGTGGCGATGTGCGTTAATGATGTGCTGACATCTGGTGCAGAACCGCTGTTTTTTTTAGATTATGTAGCAACCGGGAAGTTGGACAAAGAGCAATTAACTGATGTGGTTGCGGGTATCGCTTCTGGATGTAAGCAAGCTGGTTGTGCTTTATTGGGGGGAGAAACGGCAGAAATGCCTGGTTTCTACCAGGTGGGTGAGTATGACTTGGCTGGGTTTTGCGTGGGAATTGTCGAAAAAAGTCAGATGTTGGACGGCTCTCAAGTAAAAGTAGGAGATGTGGCGATCGCCCTTAGTAGTACAGGTGTACACAGTAATGGGTTTAGTTTAGTACGAAAGATCGTTGGCGATGGCAACTTTGCTTGGAGCGATATTCCAGAATTGTTAGGTGGTGAAACTATCGGCGAAACTTTCCTTAAACCCACGCGCATTTATGTCAAACCAGTTTTAGCAGCACTCAAAGCAGGTTTGTCAATTCATGGTATGGCTCACATCACAGGTGGTGGTTTACCAGAAAATTTGCCCAGATGTTTGAAAGAAGGTCAAGCAATCAAAATTGACAGCAGCAGTTGGAATGTTCCCCCTGTATTTCAGTGGCTGGCTGAAGTAGGAGAAGTCAGTCCCCAAGCTATGTACAACACATTTAACATGGGTATTGGATTTGTATTGCTGGTGTCACCTGATGAAGTTGAGCAGACAATTAGCCATTTTCACTCGCATGAAATTCCAGCTTTGGCCATCGGTGAAGTCATTACTGGTTCAGGAGAATTAGTGGGATTACCATTGTGATAGATATTTTTTATACAGAATTTGAAGAAGGCAGATGGCAGATGGCAGAGGGCAGAAGGATCAAGTCAGAAGGGGATTCAAACCCCTCCTGAAGGAGAGCCACTGAACAAGAGTTCAGTGGGGGTCTTAAACCCTTGTTCCCAAGGCGTCACGGGCTCCAGGACAGGAACCAGAATTCCATAAAAGCCTCCTGCCTCCTGCCCTCTGCCTTTCTTGATAAAATTTATTTTTACCATTCATTTTTACCTTAGTAGAGTTCCTTTCTCTACTAATGAATTACCGTCTAAGCAATACTGCTTGGGTTTTGGATTTTTAACTCGGAATTGAATTTGGGGAAAAGGTTAAAGGGTAAAGGTTAAAGGTTTTTTCTTTCCCCTTTCCCCCAAAACCCGACAAGTATTGACTGTCTAAGGTACTTATGACAGCTTGTTTAGCCATAGGAACGAATTGAATATGCAATATTTACTACTACTAAATTTTTGAGGTTATTTAAACTAACCATGACTACAGACGTTGAGATTTGCTAACGTAGTCTTAACATATCGAAAAATTTGCTAATAAAGCTGAGAAATCAGCTCTTGGCACTAATTTACAGTTCTGAGTATTTCTCATCTGTAGGTGTGGCGTTTTAGTGTGTTAGGAATATATATTTTTGTTTAGAGGGGGTTATGGTTATAAATTTGGCCCGCACTACTGCTTCCACAGAACTGTTGAGGCAAGTATTCCAGAACATTGATGCACATAGTTGTCCCACATTATTCAACTTTCACATGCACACTGTCCATTCCGATGGCAGGTTGCAGCCAAGTGGATTGATGGAACAGGCGATCGCTATTGGGTTAAAAGGGTTGGCGATTACCGATCATCATGGTATTGGCGGCTATCTAGCGGCACAAGCTTGGTTAGAGGATTGGAAGTGGAATAATCCTGGTGCAAGCACTCCTATATTGTGGAGTGGTGTCGAAATCAATGCCAACCTATTAGACATAGAAGTTCACATTTTGGCTTACGCTTTTGAGTTAGAACACCCCAGCATCAAACCCTATTTGCAAAGAAGACCGACTACAGGCAAAGAATATCAAGCAAATAACGTGATTTCTGCTATTCATGAAGCCGGGGGGTTGGCAGTTTTAGCTCATCCTGCGCGTTACAAGCGATCGCATTTTGATTTAATTCCAGCTGCGGCCGAAAAGGGTATCGATGGCGTGGAAGCTTTCTATGCTTACAATAACCCCAATCCTTGGAAACCCAGCGCTGTGGAATCAGAACAAGTGCAAAAGTTGGCTGATAAATATCTTCTTTTCAATACCTGTGGTACTGATACCCACGGCTTGAATTTGCTACAACGCTTGTAAAGATGATTTATGTTTCCAACACTCCTGGTTCCAGCTACCAGGAGGTTATGCGATTCCTCTATAGTCGATTTTTGGTTGGGATTACAATCATTGCAAAATACGGTACTTGTGCGGGATCTACTTCATCCAAGGGTATAATACGTTGCTCTGTCATTGTTGCCCGCTCAATATATCTAGCCCTTGATGCTAGACCTAATTTATGCAGAACGTCCCGCACTTTGGTAAAATGACGGCCTAGTTTCATAATTGCCGCTGCATCGGTCATTAACAATTGTGTGGTCAGTTCTTCTGCTGGCAGTGGGGCAGGCAGGACTGTAAGAATATCATTGTAGTAGGTAAAAGGTACGCCCAAAGCTACTGGGCAAGCCATCAGTGAGGAAACTCCGGGGACAACTTCTGTTTGGTACTCGTCACATAATCGGGTGAACAGGTACATGAAGGAACCATAGAAAAAGGGGTCGCCCTCACACAGCACCACAACATCCCGACCAGCTGCTAAATGAGCGGCGATTGGTTCAACTTCTTTGTCGTAAATACACTTGGCTTTTTCTGGTTCTAAGGCGCGGGGAAGGTGGAATAACACTTCGATTTGATCCCCGGTGAGATACTGCGCCACGATTCCTCTAGCAATACTCTCACGATCTGTAGCTGATTGATAAGCTACCACAGGAGCCGCACGTAATAGCCGCAGCGCCTTGAGGGTCAATAATTCTGGATCGCCAGGGCCGACACCAATTCCATAAAGACGACCTTTAGTATTCATTATTCTTCCTCCGTTGCCAAGGCGTTAACTGCGGCGGCGGCGATCGCACTACCACCGCGCCGACCATGTAATGTTAAAAATGGTACATTTCTGCTGTCTGCTGCCAATGCGGCTTTTGATTCAGCTGCACCGACAAAACCCACAGGAAAGCCTAATATTATAGCAGGCTTTGGCGCTCCTTCATCAAGCATTTCTAATAATCTGAATAGGGCGGTGGGGGCGTTGCCAATTGCTACTACTGACCCTTCAAGGTGCGATCGCCATAACTCTAAAGCTGCTGCCGACCTTGTAGTATCCAGACTTTTGGCAATATCTGGCACTTGGGGATAGTTGAGGGTACAGATAACTTCATTGCTTGCAGATAAGCGCCGCCTGGTTACACCTTCAGCGACCATGCGGCAATCGCAGAGAATGGTTGCTCCTGCGGCTAGTGCTGCCCTTGCGGATTGCACTGCTGTGGGTGAATATCCCAAGTCGGTGACAATATCCGTCATTCCACAGGCATGGATGAGACGTACTGCAACTTTCGCTACATCTGGCGGCAGCACATCTAGGTTGGCTTCTGACCGGATGATGGCAAAGGAATTGCGGTAAATTTCGTTGGCGTCTCGGATGTAGTCGGGCATTCAATTTTGGATTTTGGATTGGTGGGGGTAATGAATATTTTTTTCACGCAGAAGCGCACAGAGAGTTAGAGGTTTAGATGCGGTTGAGGTGCGTTAATGGATTGGGGAGTTTTGCTGTTGAATTTTATACATTTGTAAGATTTGCTCTATTAATGGAGGAAGTTCGGGGAAGGTGACATATCGGTATAGTTCGCGGCCGAATTTGTGGCTGCTGTTGGTGTCAGCTAGATAAACGTGATAGGCTTCGACTATTTGATTGCCTGCCTCAAAGTTGACACCGAGTAGGGTGATGTCACTTTGGCTATGTTGGGCGCAGGATTTTTGGCAGCCAGTAAAGTGGATATTAATTGGGTGTTCGAGAGTGACGCGATTTTCAAGATATTCTGCCAATGCCAATGCATGACTTTTGGTGTCGGTGGCAGAAGCGGCACAACCTTTATTACCAGAACAAGCAATTAATGAACTCTTGATGTTGGTCGCTGAGGAATCTAATCCTAACAGAGTAATTTGATTTTGAACATCGGTAAGCGTTTGTTGAGGAATATCTGTCAGGAGTAAATTTTGCCAGGGGGTTAGCCTGAGAATTCCACTGCCGTATTTTGCTGCTAAATCTGCTAAACCCCGCATTTGCCTACTCTCTAAGCGTCCAAGAGGTAAGACAAC
This sequence comes from Nostoc sp. ATCC 43529, assembly GCA_003326205.1. Taxonomy (GTDB): domain Bacteria; phylum Cyanobacteriota; class Cyanobacteriia; order Cyanobacteriales; family Nostocaceae; genus Nostoc. The sequence continues at coordinate 130,386 of LWTK01000020.1, read as the reverse complement.
ACCAATGTAAAATAATCCTTTTTGGCGTTGGGGATGGGCGCCAATATGCTGAAAGTTAGGATCTATTTTTTGTGCAATTGGGTATGTTTCAATATGAGAAAGGGGAAAAGGTAGACGTTGCTGAACTTGGTGAAGATAATTTTCATAACCCAAAGTATTTAATAAATCTCTCAAACGTAGCCGACGCTGATTATTAATATCAGTATGATTTAGATAAACATCTGCTAAAGCTGCTAAGACGGCTAAACAATCATCTGGTGTTAACAAAATTTTCGTATCGCTTGGTGGTTGTCCCTTTGCGCCTGTACACAAATGAAGGCGAAAGTAAACATTACCATCAATTAAGACAGCGGCAAATAGGATATCATTTAGGCGATCGCTCACTTGAACTATCCCACCACCATCAAAGCAAACGCTAAATTTTGCCGAAAGTGCCGATAACGCCGGATGTGCAGCAATATAGTTATCCCAAGCTCGAACAAAAGGACGAGTGTCAATTAATTCTTGGGGATCGATACCAGCTGTTGGGCTGGTCATAATATTTCGGATGTGGTCTACAACGCTATTACCAGAACCGAGTCCAATATGCTGTAGGTAGCTGAGAACTTGAGAATCGATCTGAGTGCGGATTTCGCGGATTTGGAGGTTAGCTCGATTAGTCACATCCACATAACCGCCGCCATACTGGTCTGCTATATCTGCGATCGCGCGGCACTGTTCGCTATTAATAATCCCGCCTGGGATTCTCATGCGAGATAGTATACCATCTTCGGCGGGTGTAGCGTAAAACAACCCAGGACAAGTGGCAAATCCAGAAACCAAACTGAGAACTCCTTCCCCGTGCAACGCAGGGAGTAGACGGTGAGTATGTCCTGAGGACACCTTGAGAGTTGGCATTCTGACTTAGGCGATCCCATTACAGTTGCGGCACAGTCCCGGAATTCCACCGGAGTTTCCCAACTTCAAGTTTTAGTAATTTAGCATGAGAATGCGGTTAGTAAGTTGAAGACTTCATATTTTGCATCAACCTGATTTGTGTGGGTAGGGAGTAAGGAATAGGGAATCGGTATTTTTGAAGTGAGGGCGAGTTGTTTCACGGAATTAAAGAGGAGTCACAAAAGCTGCTTTTCAAAGGTAGCTAGTGGTCTATCGCATTAGTTATGATAGGTAAATAAGTTTGTAGTTATGACTTTAGTCCTTGATTTTTAAGCACTGAAGTGCTTACTACAAACTCATCAAAATTAATGCGATAAACCACTAGGCACAGAGACTATTCTAATTTTGAATTCTGACTCCTGAATTCTGAATTCGGCTATTGGATATGGCGGCTCGTAAGCTGTAAGTACCCGATTCTCCGGCTTCAAAAGTGTTAGCCAAGAGATAATAGACACCATCTTCTGGTAAAGTAACAGTCAATCGAGCGTTAAAATCCTTTGGGGAAATATCATCATTTGCGGCTATTAGCTTTTCTTTAGCGGGAAGTAGCAAGTACAAATGAGGGTCTATTTGCTGACTATCCATCTCAATAGTTATTTGTTGACCTGCTTTACCTTCAAACACATAAGTGTGAAAATAGCTGTTGTTTGGTAAAGTGCGATCGCCATTTTTTAAACTTGCTTGTAAAACTTGACCATTCAAAGGTAAATCTGTCTCTTGACTCTTAAGAGGTTGTTGACGCTCACTTGCTAACTGAGCATTACCTTTTTCTACAGCTATTAAAAAAGGCTGGATTAATTCTGTCGGAATTGCCAAACTAATACCAATAAATCTTTTCACTTCGGTATCATTCAAAATAGCACTATTCACACCAATTACTTGCCCATTAGAATTGAGCAGTGGACCTCCAGAATTGCCAGGATTCACGGCTGCATCATGTTGAATTAAGCCAGATTTTGTATCAATGCGACTGATAATTCCATAGGTTAAAGTATTTTGTAATTCCAGACTCAAGGGAGTACCAATAGCGTAGACAGATTGACCGACTCGTGCTGAACCGGGTGAAGCCAAACGCAGGTATGGTAGATTTTTTTGATTGCGAATCTTGAGTGCAGCTAAATCTAAACCCTCAGGTGCAAAACCAACCACATCAGCGACGACTTGTGTACCATCAGCCAATACTATTGCAACAGTTTTAGAACTATCTTGAACAACGTGAGCATTAGTTAAAACCAGACCATTTGGGCTGACAATAAAACCACTACCATGTCCGAAACCAGTGGCGATCGCAACTACAGATTTACTCGATTTTTCATATAGCTGAATTCGTTTTTGTTCTTCCGAATTGTCTGCTATAATAACACTTGATTTGATTTTGTGAGTGTTTTCACCTAGCAAATTTTTCTCAGTTATCTCAGATTTATTAGCAGTAGCAGTTAGTTGACAACCAAATAAAGTACTAATAAAAATTCCCGCGATCGCAGTTGTTAAAAATTTTCTCTTCATTATCCAACCATCCTTAATAAATACAATAACCAGACTAACAATACAAATCCGCTAATCTCTTCTTTGCGCCTCTGCGCCTTTGCGTGAGACATTAAATATTAAACTAATAAGCATCTTATTCTAATTCACCAAACCAACTCCGAATTTGAGAATAAATTCTTCAACATCAAAAAAATCACTATTTAGGTGAAATTTTTCTCAACATGAAAATCTCTCCTACTGCTTGACGAAAGCCTGAATACTAGGACTTGCCAAGAGTTTTCGCGCCTCATCAACCAAGCGCGTCCCCCAAAGATTTTGTTGCAGAACCTCAACATCAGCAAAGCTTTTATCTAAACCCAAGGCTGCTTGTGCCATATTTAGGGCTTTTTGTTGCTCGCCTTTGGCATATAAAGCAACTGCTAATGCCATTTGTGGTTCAGCTAATTTACCATTAATTTGCACTGCTTTTTGCCACTGCTGTATTGCCCCTTCTACATCTCCTTTTTCATATTTGATGTAGCCAATGTTGATCGTAGCAGGTAAAAATTTCGTATCTTTGACAAGCGCCTGATTGTAATCTGATAGTGCGGCGTTATTATTTCCTTGCTTCTGGTAGATAACACCCCGCCCAAAGTAGGCATTGGCATTATCAGGCTGAAGTTTAATAACTTGACTATAATCTGCTAATGCTGTTTGATAATCTTTTAATTGAGAGTGAATACCAGCCCGCTTTAGGTAGGCTCTCACGTTATCAGGCTGGATTTTTATGACTTGATTATAATCTGCCAATGCTGCTTGATAATCTTTCAAATCCTTGTGAAAATCTCCCCGCACTAAATAGGCTCTTATCTCATTTGGCTGGAGTATTATTGCACGATCTAAATCTGCAAGTGCCTTCTGGTAATTTTTTAACTGATACTGAAGAATACCTCGGATAGCGTAAGATATTGCATCGTTTGGCTGGAGTTTAATAACTCGATCTAAATCTTCTACTGCTGCTTGGTAATCTTTTAAATTCTGGTAAATACCACTTCGGACTGAGTAGCCTTGTGCCAAGTTAGATTGGATTTTAATCGCTTGATTTGCATCCGCTAGTGCTGCTTGATAATCTTTCAAGTCGCTGTAGATATTACTTCGGAATAAGTAAGCATTTGCATCCTTTGGCTCAAGTTGAATCCATTGATTTGCATCCGCTAGTGCTGCTTGATAATCTTTCAACTCACTGTAGATATCACTTCGGGTAAAGTAGCCACTTCCATCATTAGGCTGAAGTTTAATCAATTGATTTGCATCTGCTAGTGCTGCTTGATAATCTTTTAATTCCTTGTAAATATCACTTCTGGTTAAGTAAATGAAAAAGGCTCCTTTCAATGTAGGTTTAAGTTTAATAGCATGAGCTAAATCTGCTAGCGCCTTTTGATAATCTTTCATCTCACCATAGACCAAACCCCTATTGCTGTAAGCTAAAACATTTTCAGGGTCGAGTTTAATTGCTTGTTCAAAATCAGCTAATGCTCTATGATAATCTTTCAAATTAATGTAAAATTGCCCTCGATTATTGTAGACAAAAGCCAATTCTGGTTCAATTTTAATCGCTTGATTGTAATCAGCCAATGCCGCTTTATAATCTTGCAAAACCCTGCGTACTTTACCTCTATCGAAGTAGTAAGTAATATCATCAGGATTGATTTTGATAGCTCGATCTAAATCATCTAACGCCCCCTGATAATCTTTCAAATAAGAACGGACGCTACCTCGACAACTATAGCCATCACCATTATCCGGCTGAAATTTAATAGCTTGATTGCAATCAGCTAATGCTCCCTGATAATCTTTTAATTGAGAGCGGAGATTGGCCCGCCAAAAGTAATTTTCAGCAGAGTCAGGCTGGAGTTCAATAGCTTGATTATAATCAGCCAATGCTCCCTGATAGTCATCTGATATATAGCGGATATTACCCCGCGATGCGTAGTAGTTAGATAGTGGCTTCATCTCAATAGCTTTAGTTACCGCCACTAGAGCCTCTGGATAGCGTTTTAAGTTGGACAGTGACAGACTGCGTAATACATAAAAGTAAACATTACTATCGTTGTATTGAATTGCCTTTTCAATTGCTGCTAGCGCCTCTGAGTATTTGTTTAATTGAAGTAGCGAAATAGATTTAAATGCCCAAACATCATCGCTGTCTGGTTTAATTTTGATTGCTTGCTCAAAAGCTACTATGGCTTCTGGATGTTTCTTTTGGGAAGCTAGTGCTACACCAAGTACATAATAAGCTTGATAAAAATCTGGTTTGAGCTTAATTGCTTGTTGAATAGATGCAACTGCTTCTGAATATTTGTTTAATCGCCATAGTTGATTACCATAATTGACCAAATCGTATTCACTAGCATTAGGGATTGGCTTTTGGGCAGTAAACAACGGATGACTTTGGACTAAATTGACTTCTGCTTTTGTAAGTTTTGGGGGTGTTATAGTCGCTATTTTTAATAGTTCTGGCTTCAGCCCCGATTTTTTGGCTAGACCCAAAATGCTATAACTTGGTACTCCTAAACCTAATCCTAGTTCAACTTGACTAGTTCCTTTATCCTCAATAGCCGTATTAATTCCAATTACTTGTCCTTTTGTATCTAGTACTGCTCCCCCACTCATTCCGGGTTGTGTCAGATTTGAGTAGGTCATCTCGTAACCTAAATTAATCACATTATCCAATAATTCCAGACTTTCGCTACGCATAAATACTACTGCTTTGGGACTAAGCAATCCTGCTGTCAATTTTCGTTTTTCATGTTCTTTTGCTGGAAAACCAGATAAAAATATCCACGGTTTTTCGACTGATGAATATAAGTTATATTTGGCGATCGTTGCAACCGAGTATGTTTGATTGCTGTTAAATTTAACAAGTCCTAAATCTAATCCCTCTGACTTAAAAATATTCTCTGGTAGCACTGCATAACGCTTTCCATCCGGAGCAATAATTTGGTAATTGTCAGGATTTTTTAGTACATGAGCCGCGGTGACTACATAGTAAGTTTGCCCTTGTTTAGCAATAATGACTCCCGAACCATTACCGTTATTTTTTGAGTCAATTCGCACGGTAATCTGTTCAGCAATATTATTAACTTTATCAACAAATGTATTCCCCACTGACGGTTTTTGCGCTTGTTCATGATTACGCCATTGTGGAGGAATAATTGCTAAATTAGGTGCAACTTTTGCTAAAGTTTGAATGGGAACTGCAAAACTAAATTTTTTCAACTGCTGAAGTTTTTCTGCATTGGGTTGAGTTCCATCTTGATAAAAATAAGCCTCATTTAAAATAGCATTGTTTGTTAATCCATTCACCCCAATTAATTTTCCTGACTGATTTAAAAGTGCGCCTCCACTCATTCCTTGTCGAATTTCGTTGGTATAACCAATTTGATAACCTCCAACTAATGGCTGTTGAGATAATAGAGATATTTTGCCCTCGGTTATAAGTAATTCTTTGCTATCATCAGGGAAGCCAGCAGCCAATACTTCTTGATTTTCTGCTAAATTGGCGTTGCTAGCTAAAGGTATGATTTGATAGTTTGCTTGAGATTGAAATTGTAATACAGCTAAATCATTACCTTTTAAAGAATTACCTTGAGCGATAACTCTAGCTGTATAGGTTTTACCGTCGGGTGTTTGAATACGGTAGGTTCCTTTACTACTGATAACATGGGCATTGGTGAGGATAGTGTAAATTTGCCCTTGTTTGCTTATTAATACTCCACTCCCACCTTTGTTATTACTCAATACCTTTACAGTAACAGCTTGGGCTATTTGACGAATTTGTTCTAGGGATAGAGAGTTATTTGCTAATACAGAAGTAGCTTTATTAGGTACTGGCTGGGATTTTGCAACGTAGGCGCTAGGGAATATGAACAGGCTAGTTAAAATGGAGATGATAATTTTTTGATAATGATTCATACTAAAAAGTAGATATTTAATCTCTAGTAAATTTTGAATTACTGCTCAACCTAAGTTACTGCTTGATAAAAGCTTGAATACTAGGAGTTGTCAACAGTTTTCGCGCCTCGTCAACCAAGCGCGTCCCCCAAAGATTTTGTTGCAGAACCTCAACATCAGCAAAGCTTTTATCTAAACCCAAGGCTGCTTGTGCCATATTTAGGGCTTTTTGTTGCTCGCCTTTGGCATATAAAGCTACGGCTAATGCCATTTGTGGTTCTGCTAATTTACCATTGATTTCCACTGCTTTTTGCCACTGCTGTATTGCCCCTTCTACATCTCCTTTTTCATATTTTATGTAGCCAATGTTGATAATAGCTGGTGCTAATTTTGCATCTTTAGCAAGCGCTTGATTGTAATCTGATAGGGCGGCGTTATTATTTCCTTGCTTCTGGTAGATAACACCCCGTTCAAAATAGACATTGGCATTATCAGGCTGAAGTTTAATCACTTGATTGTAATCTACTAATGCTAATTGGTAATTTTTTAATTCAGCGTAAACAGCGCCACGTACAAAATAAGCGTTGGCATAATCAGGCTGAAGTTTAATTCCTTGATTGTAATCTGCTAATACTGCTTGGTAATTTTTCAATTGAATATAAACATTACCCCGTGCAAAATAGACATTAGCATTATCAGGCTCAAATTTAATACCTTGACCATAATCAGCTAGTGCTAAATCCCATTTTTTATGCTTATAGTAAAAATCGCCCCGCTGATTGTAAGCTTGGGCATATTCAGGATTAACTGCAATGGCTTTGGTGTAATCAGCCAGTGCCTTTTCATTGTCTTTCAACTCCTCATAAATACCACCCCGTACTAGATAGAATAGTGAATTATTAGGTTCGATTTGTATTGCTTGATTGGTATCAGCTATTGCGCCTTGAGTATCTTTCAACTGAAAGCGGATAATACCCCGGAAGGCATAAGCAACAGTAAAATCAGGTTGGAGTTTAATCACTTGATTAATATCAGCTAGCGCACCCTGATAATCTTGGGATGTAAAGCGAATACTACAGCGCATTAAGTAGCTAAAATAATACGGCTGAATCTCAATTGCCTTATCAATTGCTGCTAGCGCCTCTGGATAGCGTTGTAAGTTAAAGAATATTGAACTACGAAAAAAATAAAGGCTACCATCGTTGTCATTATATTCAATAGCCTTGTCAATAGCTGCTAAAGCAAGGGAATATTGTTTGTAGTCTGATAATAGGAGACTTGTTTCCACCCAAGCTTCATAATAATCAGGTTTCAGCATAGTTGCTTTATCAAGAGCAGCTAAAGCTTTTTTAGGATCATTACCTTCATATCGTAGCGCTGCACCAAGTACATAATAAGCTTGATAAAAGTCTGGTTTACGTTTAATAACCTCTTGCAAAACAGATATTGTTTCTGACATCTTCTCAATACGCCACATTTGATTAGCATATTCAAACCAATCTTTTTCACTAGCATTTGCTGATGGTTTTTTAATACCAAATAATGGATGGTTCTCCAACAAAGTAATTTCGGAATCCTTCCTACTTAGTGGCTTATTGCTAACAACTTTTAATGATTCTTTTTTCACTCCTGCTTGTGTAGCTAAGCTCAAAATACTACTACTAGGTACTCCATAAGCAAAACCTATTTCAGTTTGCCTTATTTTTGTATTTTGAATACCTGCATTAATCCCAATTACTTCTCCTCTAACATCTAGCACCGGCCCACCACTCATTCCAGGTAGTGACAAATTGGAATATAATAGTCTATAGCCTCCTTCCATAAAAGCCTCGAACAAAGGATTACTTTCTGCATTGAAAACTAATTTTTCTCCAAATGAAAGGTATCCAGGAGCTAATTTTCTCTTCCCCCTATCTGCTTGGGGGAATCCAGATATAAATACCCAGGATTTTTCTATACCCTTGAAACTTGAGCCATTATATTTAGAAATTACGTCTCCTATGGAATGAATATATTTAGAGATTGTGGCGACAGAGTAAGTTTCATTACTGGTAAACTTAACAATTGCTGCATCTAATCCCTCTGGCTTAACAATATTTTCTGGTTGCACTGCGTATTGTTTACCATCTGGGGTAATAATTTCGTAATTATCTGGATTTTGTAGTACATGGCGTGCTGTAGCTACATAGTATGTCTGCCCTTGTTTAGCAATAATAACTCCTGAACCATTCCCGCTATTTTTCGAGTCAATTCGCACAGTAATCTGTTGAGCAATGTTATTGACTTGATCAACAAATGTATTCCCCACTGACGGTTTTTGCGCTTGTTGCTGATTGCGCCATTCTGGAGGAATAATTGCTAAGTTAGGACTAATTTTTGCTAAAGTTTCAATGGGAACAGCAAAACTAAATTTTTTCAACTGCTGAAGTTGTTCTGCATTGGGTTGAGTTCCATCCTGATAAAAATAAGCCTCATTTAAAATAGCATTGTTCAATAATCCATTCACCCCAATTAATTTACCTTCTTGATTTAAGAGCGCTCCCCCACTCATTCCTGGTCTAATTTTGTTGGTATAACCAATCTGATAACCCCCAATTAATGGTTGTTCAGATAACAGAGATATTTTGCCATTGGTGATGACTAGTTCTTTACTATCATCAGGAAACCCAGCAGTGAATACCTCTTGATTTTCTGATAAATTAGAAGTGCTTGCTAAAGAAACAATTTGGTAGTTATCTTGAGATTCAAACTGCAACACAGCTAAATCATTACCAGTTAAAGAATCTCCACGATTAATAACTGTAGCTGTATGGATTTTGCCATCAAATGTTTGAATGCTATGGCTTCCTTTCTTACTAGTAACATGGGCGTTGGTGAGAATAGTGTAAGTTTTTCCTTGCTTGCTAATTAATACTCCACTACCACCTTTTTTTTGACTCAAAACTTTTACAGTAACAGCTTGAGCTAATTGACGGATTTGTTCGGATGATAGGGTATTATTTGCAAGTATAGAAGTAGGTTGATTAGATACTTGCTGGAATGTCGCAGCGTAGACGGTAGGGAGTACTAAAGAAGAAGTTAATATGGCGAGTATCAACGAATTCAGTTTGTTCATTTTTGCAGTTGGATAAAATTCAGGAGTTATTTAAGAAGTTATTCTTTGCGTCTCTGCGCCTCTGCGTGATTTTTTCATCAACCAGCAACGCCATTTGAAATGCAGAGGAACCCAAAGGTCAGCGCAGAGTTGACGCAGAGACGAAATTGATATTATTCTTTTTCAACAGGGACTGTTTGCAGAAATTTTTTAATATCAATTTTGTAATAAACTTGTTGTTGATTAGAACTATGTTCTATCGGTTTAGTAGCTCGCCCTCGAAGAATTTCTTTGAGTTCATAAAGAATCTCTAAAGCATCGTCTTCAGGTCGTAGAGTTAGGAGTATTGTATCGCAAGGTGCATCTACTTCTTTAGCTGTGCAAATCACTTCTTGATTCTTGACTATACTGTTAGTAATATAAGCTAGACTTTGTTTGTTGTAAGCAGTCTGAAATCGAGAAGATACTTGTTCGCACCGCACTTGTGGGGTAACAGTGTTACTATTAAACCAGGCATATTTCCAACGGATAACTGGTCTTTTACCATCTGATGTCCAAGCGTAAGTAGTAGGAAATCGTAGATTAGTTGTTTGGTCGTAACCCAAAGCACAAATAAAACGAACTTGCTCATCAGCTTTGGCTTGACTAACTATAGAAGTGATGCAAACAGCAGTCAAAGCGCAGCCAGTTAATAGAGGAATAATTGGTTTGAGTTGCATAATTTTTGTCATTGAGTTCTAAAAAACAGGGTTTTGGGAATAATTAGCCATCAGATATTGTCTCTAACCCAGCACAATTGGTATAGAAAAAATCTAATTTGATTGTTGAGATTCATCTTAAAATCAGATTTATATGTAACTCCATATTTGAGCAAAAATTCACCTATTTGATTGACACAGCTATTGAGGTGAAGTTTTCTTCACCATTTTTTGTGTGTAGCAAAAACTTGATAAACTAAAAGTTACAACGTAATTCAACACGTAAATATTAATTTTTTTTATGATGACTAACAATGTAGTGGTGTGGCAAGACTAAAACGTTGCATTAGTGTAGGTTGGGTTGAGCAACGCGAAACCCAAATAATGATTGGAGTGTTGGGTTTCACTTCGTACCCTACGGGAAGCAAGCTACAACCCAACCTACGTTTATGACTATTTTTTGTGGGGTGGGCGTCTCGCCCGCCCGTAATCATGGGCGGGCAAGATGCCCACCCCACAAGATTGAAGAATTTATTATTAAATAGAAAAATGCTGATAAGTCAAGAAAAATTTGAAAAAATATATCAATATGAATTAACTCCCAAACAAAAGAAAGTATTACCTTTATTTTTAGCTGGACAAACGGATGAACAAATTGCTAAAGAACTTGGTGCTACTCATCGTTCTACAGCTAGCCACCAGTTGAGAAATATATCTACTAGATTTGGCTTTCCTCCTGAGACTGAACCAGATTATCGTTGTAATTTGATTGAGATGTTTGCTAAATATAAGCCGGAGTTAGTTAGTGTTAAAGCTTTAGAAAAATGTGGGCATATTATCCAAAATATCCGCTTTCCAGAAGGTTCGGAACCATTAAATTCTGCTTTTTATCAAGAACGTTCTCCGGTTGAATCTCGTTGTTATGCTGCTATTAAAGAAGCTGGGGCACTAGTTAGAATTAAAGCACCTAAGCAGATGGGGAAAACTTCTCTGTTGAAGAGAATTATGGCTGAGGCGAAGAAAAGTGGTTATAGTACGGTTTATTTGAATTTTAGTTTAATCGAAACAAATAAATTTAGTAATGCTAATGATTTTCTTCGCAGTTTTTATGCTTATGTGGTTAATCAATTACCTTGGGCACCTCCGTTAACAGTTTGGGATACAGATATTCCCAGTATGGTAAGCTGCACTCGGACGTTTCAAAGTCTGCTTAAACAGTTGGATGGTGTTTTAGTTTTAGCTTTGGATGAGGTAGATAAATTATTTGAATACCCAGAAATTTATCAAAACTTTTTTCCAATGTTACGTAATTGGAATGAAAATGCTAATGAATCAGAGACATGGGAAAAGTTGCGACTATTAGTAGCACATTCTACGGAAGATTATGGACGCTTAGATATTAATCAATCCCCTTTTAATGTGGGATTACCAATTAAATTAGAAGAGTTTACTGAAGAACAGGTGAAAAGTTTAGCTATCCGACATGGATTAGATAGTAACAATATTCTGCCGATTATGTCTTTGGTGGGGGGACATCCTTATTTGGTGCGGTTAGCACTTTATTATTTGGTATGTCAGGGTGCAACTATTGGGGAATTGCTGCAAGAGGCCGCTACTGATGCAGGGATTTTTACTGAACATTTACGCCGATATTTGGAGACTTTTCAAGAAAATCCAGAGTTAGGGAGGGTATTTAAAGAGATAGTTAGTAATAGTGAAGGAATTAAAGTAGAGCGAAAAAATCGGCAAATTTATCAGTTGGATAGTATGGGGGTGATTAAGTTTTGGAATAATTGTGTGAGGGCACGGTGTAGATTGTATCAGGAATATTTTGGTAGTTATTTGTAAGTAGTTTTTATTGAAAGATTAATTTCACGCAGAGACGCAGAGGCGCAGAGAGGAGGAATGGAGTTTAGTAATTATTATAAGGTTGGTGGGAGTTTAAATGCTAATCATCGAACTTATGTGGTTAGGAAGGCAGATGGGCAAGTTTTTGAGTTGCTCAAAGGTGGGGAATATTGTTTTGTATTTAACTCGCGTCAGATGGGTAAATCTAGTTTGCGAGTTCAAGCAATCAAAAAATTTAAGGCGATAGGAATTAAATGTGCTTCTATTGATTTAACTATTCTTGGTAGTCATACTAGTGCAGAAAAATGGTATAAAGGTTTTGCAAATCAGTTATTATCTAGTTTTGAAATAGATGATGTTGATTTTAATAGCTGGTGGTTACAGCATGACTCTTGGACGGAGATCCAGAGATTAAATTTACTTTTAGAGTCGTTGGTGTTAAATAAGTTTAGTTCTGATATTATCATTTTTATTGATGAAATTGATAGTTTAATCAAAACTAAATTTAAAGATGATTTTTTTGCTTTAATTCGCGCTTGCTATAATCTCCGGGCTGAATCTCCAAAATATGAGCGTTTAACTTTTTGTCTGCTGGGAGTTGCTACACCAGGAGATTTGATTCAGGAAAGAGAACGCACGCCGTTTAATATTGGTAGTTCTATAGAATTAACTGGGTTTAGCTTTGCAGAAGCGAAAGATGCATTAATTCCAGGGTTAGCAGATAAGGTAGAGCATCCAGAAACGGTGTTAGAAAATGTGTTAAAATGGACTGCTGGACAACCATTTTTAACTCAGAAATTATGTAATTTAATTGTGCAAGAAACCGAAAATAAATATCTGAATGTTAATGAATTAGTTCAAAATTATATCATCGACAATTGGGAAGCTCAAGATGAACCAGAGCATTTAAGAACAATCCGCGATCGCCTTTTACGAAATGAACAAAAAGCTAGCAGATTACTCGGATTATATCAGCAAGTTTTACACTCAAGCAAGAACGTTTTAGTAGACAGTAGTCACGAACAAACAGAATTAAGGCTATCAGGTTTAGTAGTCAAGCAAGACGGTTATTTAAAAGTATATAATCCTATTTACCAAGCAATTTTTAATCAAGTCTGGCTCAGGCAAGAATTAGATAAACTTCGTCCTTATAGTGAAGCAATTAATAACTGGTTGAATTCTCAACAAGATTCATCTTGGCTACTACGAGGAAAAGCTTTGGATGAAGCTTTAGCATGGGCGGCTGGCAAAAGTTTGAGTAATTTAGATTATGAGTTTTTACAAGAAAGTCAAAAAGTCGCTACAGAATTACAAATCGAAGTTAACCAACAACTAGCCCAAGCTAGTCAACAATTAACCAAAGCTAATCAAATCGCTAAAGAAAAACTAGCTAAGGCGAATAAAAAAGCAAAATATATAGTTTGGGTTGGGGGAACTATCGCAACTCTCCTGATTTTAATCAGTGTAATTGTGGTTCAAAATCAACTACATCAACTACACACTGCTCAGGAAGCTGCAAGACTTACACAAGTTGGCTATAATGCTACACAACAATTTCAATCTAAACAACTGGAAGCTTTACTTTTAGCGATGAAGGCTGGACAAGATTTAAAATATCTTGTGAAAAACCAGTCTTTGGGAGAATATCAAACAATTACTCCTTTGTCTGCTTTACTGAATATTCTTACTAATATTCATGAATATAATCAATTTGATAGCAAACAAACAACACTGAACAATCTAACTTTCAGCCCTGATGGTAAAATAATTGCTTCTGGTGGCGATGATGGAACTATTAAATTATGGCATAATAATGGAACTGCGATCGCTACTCTTTATAGCCATAAAAAGAAAGTAACAAGTATTAGTTTTAGTCCCAATAATCAAATCATTGCCTCAGCTAGTCAAGACGGAAATATTAAACTCTGGAAACGAGATGGTACTCTAATTAAAACTTTATCTGGACATCAAAATTGGGTAATTAATGCTATTTTTATTTCTGATAACACTCTTGTCTCTATTGGCAAAGATGGCATTGTAAAATTTTGGCAGCAAGATGGTACTCTGATTAAAAATATCTTCCTCAAAATTAATGCAATTACCAGCAGTAATATTAGTTCCAAAACTGAAATTATTGCTGTTGGGAATGAAGAAGGAAATATTGAATTATACAAAATTGATGGTACTTTCATCAAAAATATTCATGTGCATGAAGGTTGGGTCACAAGTATTAGTTTCAGCCCTGATGGAAAAAATATTGCTTCTGGTGGTGATGACCAAACTGTTAAAATTTGGAAAGTAAATGATAACTCAATTACACATTTCGAGGGACATACAGGTAGGATAAATAGTGTTAGTTTCAGCCGAGATGGTAAAGTAATCGCTTCTGGTAGTAGCGACCAAACTGTAAAAATCTGGGGACGAGATGGTACTCTAATTAATACCTTCATTGGGCATAGTGATTCGGTGGCTAGTGTGAGTTGGAGTCAAGATAACAACATCATTGCTTCTGGTAGCGAAGACGGAATTGTGAAACTCTGGAAGCTCAACGCAGATATGATGACTACATTAACTGGGCATCAAGGCGGTATCACTAGTCTAAATTTCAGCCGTGATGGTAAAATAATAGCTTCTGGTGGTAACGATGGTACTGTGAAATTATGGCAACGAAATGGAACGTCAATTGCTAATGTCACAGGAAATCAAGATTGGGTGAATAGTATCAGTTTCAGCCCCGATAATAAAACTATTGCCGTTGCTACGAATCAATTAATTGCTAAACTATGGCAGCAAGATGGAACTCGAATTTATCCTCTGAGTGAGCATAAAAATGTAACAAGCCTTAGCTTCAGCCCCAATCAAAAAATAATTGCTTTTGGTACTGATGAAGGATTTATTGAACTTTGGAAGTGGGACGGAACTTTAATTAAACCCTGGACTAAATTCTTCACTGGGCATAAAAATTGGGTAACAAGTGTCAGCTTCAGCCCTGATGGTAAAACTATTGCTTCTGGTGGTGATGATAATGGAACTATTGAACTTCGGCGGCTAGATGGAACTTTAATTAGTACCCTAACTGGACATAGAAACGGTATTAATAGTACTGGTTTTAGTCCTGATGGTAAAATTATAGCTTCGGGAAGTAAGGATCAAACTGTTAAACTTTGGCAGCTAGATGGAACTTTAATTGCTACACTAACTGGACATAGTAGTTCAGTAACCAGTGTCAGTTTCAGCCCTGATGGAGAAATTATAGCTTCTGGGAGTGATGACCAAACTATCAAACTTTGGAAAAAAGATGGAGTTCCTATCACTACATTGCTTGACCATAAAGGTTCAGTAACCAGTGTCAATTTCAGCGCTGATGGTAAAATTATTGCCTCTGCTAGTAAGGACGATAAAGTAATTTTATGGAGTTGGCAATTAGATGATTTACTCCCACGAGGATGTCAATGGCTTCAAGATTATTTTCTCAATCATCCAGAAGATTACAAAAGTTTGAAGCAGTCTTGTAATTAAACAAAAAATTTCCCAACTTTTAACATTTTTAGGACTTACGCACTGTACAAATTAATCATCGTAGGTATTGACGAAAATAGGTCGTTTTAGCCTTTCATAGACGTTTCTTGATAATACGTAAACCCGCACTGTAGGGGCACAGCATTGCTGTGCCCCTACGACAGATGTGCTTTTTTCAAGCACTTCATATTTTGTATTTACCGTCAATGCGTAAGTCATAATTTTAGCGATCGCTAAACATTACGATTTTACCAGGACTTAGGCAAAAGATAACGAAAGTAGGGGTAATACCCTGCGGGAAGCCGCTCCGCGTCTACATGAATTACCCCTACTCAAAAACATAATTTTGAGCCACTTTCCAATAGCGCGAAAACCGTTTTAAATCAATATACCCATCATAATCAAAGAATGGTTCCACCTCTAACACTTCAACTTTTATGGAACGCTCAATTTGATTGCAGATATCATCAAACCGGGGACTCGGACTCTCTACTGTCACCACTAAGTCTGCTTTTTGTTCTTGAGTAAAAGCCAAAATTTCTTGTACAACATCACCACGACGAATGACAACAGGTAACTCTAGCAAACATTCGTAAATAAACGTCAAGCGTTTGAGACTAAGTTGCCATTCCTCTATCAAAGCTTCGTCCCAAACCCAAATAGCAGGAGCATCAGGGTATTCTTGTAGGGCGGGATTATATGGACTCAGACAGTCTCCATGTACCCAAATAATTGGTTTAGTCATTAGTTATTAGTCATTAGTCATTGGTCATTGGTCATTAGTAAATAAGGGATTTTCAAGAAATAATTCCATATTTTTGTATTTGTCAGTCTCTAAACTAAGGACAAAGAACAAATGACTAATGACAAAAAATGTCATGCGTTATTGGAAAGACTAGGGCTGTTAGCGTAGCGTCTGTGAAAAAGAATTGCTGCCGAATTTGTTAGCAAACAGGCGATCGCTAAAGACATCAAGATATAAGTAGGAGCCATCACCACGCCAATTATAAACCAAGTGTATACGTGCAAGATCATCACGGAAGCGAAAAAACTAGCAATTGCCGCAGACTGCCAGATTTGATGTGATGGGCGACGTAGTGCCGTCAGAACCATTGTCAAAATTGTCACCAACAAATTTGCTGGTACAAGAAATGAACAAATGGTGACGCAGTTGGCGCGAGATAACTCAGCTAGGGTGTTGAAATCGAACATCAAGATCCTGGGGATAATGTTAGAAACCTATAATTTAATGTAACTTATTTCTATATGTTGAAATCTACCTTAGCATAGATAGAGAGGAAGAAAGTTCAAATGTTAACATTATTTAAATAATTCAATTAAGCTCTTATAGTAACAATAGTTAATGCTAATGAATCCTAAAAATTTTGCATAATTAGGGTGGGAAACGCCCACCCTGACTGAATTAACCGGGCAAGATCACTGTATCGATAACGTGAATTACACCATTATCAGCTTCGATATTTGCTGCCAAAACTGTGGCATTTTTAACTTCAAAACCATCAGAAGAACTAATTTTAATTGGTGAACCTTCTACAGAATTCACGATACCGAGTTGTGCCAAATCTGTCTCAAAGAGTTTTCCAGAAACGACATGATATTTTAAGATCCGTGTTAGCTGGGGAATATTTTGTAACAGAGTTTGAATCGTTCCGGGTGGTAACTTGGCAAAAGCATCGTCATTGGGAGCAAAGACGGTGAAGGGTCCAGGACTTTTTAATGTTTCTACTAAACCAGCAGCTTGTACAGCCGCTACTAGTGTTTTGAAAGACTCAGCATTAACAGCAATATCAACAATATCAGCCATATTTGGTACCTAAATCTCTGCAAATGATTTTAAAGGATAATAAACATATTTTAAGTTTTATGTTTCAAATGCAGATCGATGAGGTGAGCGCCTACGTTGAATACAAGCAGACTAATGTTTTTCTCAATTACGTGGCAAAATCAGTAACATCTTCTTGGATGCCTTGCTTGCACTACTCTAAACAGGGCTTTGTGCATCCTTGAGCCAACGCGATCGCCAATAACATTCCGATGCTTCTTGTTGAGTGCGATCGTCTAGCTTACCTGAATCATTATTTTACACCACATCTGTTAGCCTGACTCAACAATGGGGAAAGATGTAAATAAGAAATTATCAGCCCTCTTGTAGAGGATAATTTGAGCGAATTTATTTCTTTTGTGATTAGCAAATATATATAGAAGAAGGATTTGATTCCTATATGAGTTTTCTCCCAAAGTATATTCAGCTATTCGACCGTTAATGAAAGACATCTTTTAGGTAAAATTAAATATGAATCAAAAGCAATTACTAAAGATCATAATCGGGGATTTGACTTGGCAGAGATTGATGAAATCTCTAATTGCTATTTATGTATTTTTTGGTGTCTATGTCTATTTCAGAGCAGACAGCATGATTTTTCTTCCCCAACCGTCTAGTTATGAAGATAATCAGGAAATTATCAAGTTAATAACTATTGATAATACAAAAATTTCTGCTAGATATTTGTATAACCCTAAAGCTGATTATACTATTCTTTATGCTCACGGTAATGCAGAAGATTTAGGTAACATTAAACAAACTTTAGAGCAATTATACGCTTGGGGTTTTAGCGTTTTATCTTATGATTATCGCAGCTATGGGACAAGTGAAGGTCTCCCCACAGAAAAGAATGCTTATCACGATATTGATAGCGCTTATAACTATTTGACAAAAGACTTAAAAATATCACCACAAAAAATTATAGTATGGGGACGTTCTGTTGGGGGTGGTTCTGCTGTCAATTTAGCATCCCAAAGACCAGTAGCAGGTTTAATCATTGAAAGTACTTTTATTTCAGCATTTCAAGTAATAGTACCATTTCCGATTTTACCTTTTGATAAATTTTCTAATATTGATAAAATTAAAAATATTAAATGTCCTGTCTTAGTAGTACATGGAAAAGTGGATGAAATTATTCCTTTTTATCATGGAGAAAAATTGTTTGCTGCTGCATCATCACCAAAACTTTATTTCTGGGTTGAGCAGGCTAGTCATAATGATTTATTATGGGAAGCTGGAGACAAATATCAAACAACTTTAGATAAATTTATTAAGCTATTGAATAAAAGGTAATTGCTCTGTATCGAATTATTCGGGCAAAGTTATATTTACTATTGCTTATTGCCTATTATCTATTGCCGTCTAACTATAAAATCTTCAACCCAATATGATATTACACACTCATGAAATTAGGTACTGATACTTAATCATGTATATATATTCGTAATAACCATACAGATGACTGAGGCAGGGCTAAAGGTGTAGAAATGAAATGAATTTTGAGTGATGGCGTAACAATTCAGCACTCAAAAGCGGCCACTGCGTTGGAAAGGTTTCCAAGGTAGTCCTTTGGGTGGTCAATACCCGAATTTCCTAGCATCATCGAATACAATAGCTACCTAATAGACAGGTCGCAATGCAAATTCTTAAAGTACTAACTAGAGTCTATCTTAGTCCCATAGACTTGGATGAGGCGATCGCTTTCTATGAAAACCTGTTTACAGAAAAATGCTGGTTGTGGTTTCAATATTCCGAAACCGAGTTGGAACTGGCTGGCGTTGGTTCTATTCTTCTAATTGCCGGTTCAGCCGAAGCACTCTCTCCCTTCAAAAGTACACACGCAACATTTCTCGTTGACTCACTTAATGATTTTCGAGAAGCACTGACTCAGCAAGGTGCAATAATTCTGACCGAACCCAACAAAGTCCCCACTGGAGTTAATATGCGAGCCATGCATCCTGATGGAACAATTATTGAGTATGTTGAGTTAGTTTGATTAATTTTTAGTCCAATTAGTGTTGCGCTTAAATCTGCTGCTTGATTCTTGAAAGAGTCTATGATAATATCCGTGCAACTAAAAAATACTGCAATCCTACCGACTTACCGTAAATAAAAGCCGAACTGGATTATTCGACATTTGCAAAGCTGCTTAATTTAATTAATCAGCTACAACTTTCATATAATTTTTCAGCCAATTGCCATTACGTCAAAGCGTAAACATTTGGTGCTGAAAAAACAACAACATTCAACAACTCCTAGTGCATTATGGTAGAAATATCCAGCAAATATCGTTTTATGTTAAGAGCGATAAATCGCTTACTACGAACAAAGCTCCAATCTTACATTTAATTATGTCTACCTACTTAAAAGTCGGGTATCTATTACTTTGAATTTTCTCAATTTAAATAAGATTGCCATGTTGATAGATATGAAGAAATTAGGCAATATGAAAATCATCATTTTCGATTTGGACGATACGCTAATTGTAGAGGTGGCAGCTGTAGAGGCAGCATTCTTGGCAACCTGTGAGCTAGTCCACAAAATTCCAGATGCTCAAATATCTAGCTTGAGTGACTTGCTTAAATTATTTTAGTATGTATAGGTTACGATAACGCATCAAAATTCTAAAAATAAATCATTTTATATTTAATTATTTATTTGCACTTACTTAGCTATAAATTGCTTAGGTTACTTTTCGTAACAGTTTTATAAAGTCTCCCTAAATGCTTGCCTGCTATGTCAGAATGAAAAGTGAGAATTAATTCGGCGACCTCGTTTGTTTTTATTATTAACAGGCTTTTTTCCTTTGGTATTCACAGACTTTTCTCCGAAATCTAAGTCTCTACACCTCTATGATTTTGGAGACAATTTATGTCAATTTATGTAGGCAATCTTTCTTATGAAGTTACAGAAGAAAGTTTAAATGCCGTGTTTGCAGAATATGGTGCTGTAAGGCGGGTTCAGCTACCTACCGATCGCGAAACAGGTCGTGTGCGTGGCTTTGGTTTTGTGGAAATGGGCACAGATGCTGAAGAAACAGCTGCCATTGATGCTCTTGATGGTGCTGAGTGGATGGGGCGTGACCTCAAAGTAAATAAGGCTAAGCCCAAAGAAAACAGAAGCTCTTTTGGTGGAAACCGGGGAAATAATAACTTCCGCAATCGTTACTAAAATTTCAAGATTTCTACCAGGGAACAGGGAATAGCCAACAGGCAAACCGTTCAGGGAATTAAGAATTAAGAATTAAAAATTAGCATACGCCTAAATTAACTCAGGGGCTTGTATGCTTTTTTTAATTTTTCATGTTTATGTCCTAAACTATGGTTTAACTGTTATGGCTCTTTTAGCTAATCTTTAAATTGAGTTTAATTATGGCTCAGGCAGGAATGCTTGAGCCTTTTTGCTGCAAAAATCGCTTTATCAAAAGTTAGGCGATCGGCAATTTTGCTAAACTGATTTACTGGACGAGGTAAACCAAGATTCTCACGCAAGGTTCGTGCTTCATAACTTTGTGTAGAACAGACCCCAACGTTACAATTCAGCAATTTAAATCATTAAATTTATTTTTTAGTATCAAGAGATATTTTTTCATACACTATACTACAACGTAGTCCTGTATAACCCATTTTCAAAGGTAGCTTTCGGATATTAATAATATGGCTCTAACTATCTCAAATGTGTTTGACGCTGGTTTCTATCGTGCTGCGAATCAAGACTTAGCTGCTCTTAATGATACTCAAGCTTTGTCCCACTTCCAAAGCTATGGTCTAAATGAAGGTCGTTCATTTTCACCCCTGATTAATTTGAGTTTCTACCGAGCTAGTAGTTCTGATCTAGCAAACTTGAACAACAGCCAACTATTAAATCATTTGGTGAATCATGGAGTAGCTGAGGGACGTAGTTTTTCGCCCAACGTTAGTCTAAACTACTATCGTGCTAACAATAGTGACCTCATAAGCTTTAACAATGAACAATTATTTATTCATTTGAAAGGCTCTGGTATTTCAGAAGGGCGTTACTTTTCCTCACTTTTTACTTTTGGTTTATATAAATCCTATAATTCTGACCTCACTTCCTTAAGTAACTCTCAGCTATTGAATCATTTTGAAATCAATGGCATAAATGAAGGTCGTCACTTTTCACCATTTTTTGATTTCAATTACTATCGTGCTAACAACTCAGACTTGACTAATTTTAGTAACAAGCAGTTGTTACAGCATTTTCAAATTTCTGGGATCAATGAGGGACGTAAATCTTCACCCTCTTTTGATGCTGGATACTATAAAGCCAACAATCCAGATTTAGCTTCTTTGCAAGGCATTAACTTAGTAGAACACTTTGATTTTAGTGGTGCATTTGAAGGACGCCAAGCTGCTAATGACTATGCAGGAAACACATTCAGCACTGTTCGCCAACTGCCGATAGGTTCAAATTATACTAGCGTAATTGAAAACGTCGGCTCATCCGATCCTTTTGATTACTATCGATTTGATTTGAATCAAACTAGTACTCTTAGAATATTTAACTATAGCTATTCTAGAAGTGTACTTGAGCAAATACTTGATAGTACAGGGAATGTTTTAAGTTCTAGAAGTCCCGCCGTATTCAATTCTGATATTAGTCTTGTAGGCGATACATCTAAAAACATTCAATTGTCTCCAGGAACTTACTATGTACGTATCCAACCACTAGCAGGAAATACTAATTACTATTTGTGGCTTTCTGCTAGCACTAACAACAGTAACAATTCTGATAATGCGACAAGGTTTGGAGAAATAGTTGAGTACTACAATACGTTACTTCCATTTTACTCAGACATTTTTTAATGTAGTATCTACTGAATTAGAAGGCATTAACTTCAATAGAATACTTTGACTTGTATTCTGTTTCAGAAAAACACTAGAAACGTAGATTGATTTGAGCGATCGCTCTCTGGCATTCCTGTAAGGTAACCCAACAAAGCGACACAAATGTTAGGTTACCCTACGGGATCTTGCTAAGTTACTCAACCCAATCTACTAATACTCTTTACACAGGCTGTGGTTTGAGTAAATCTGTTTTGGTGACAAATTCACTGAATGTACTTGCAACTTGTTGTGGTAATGCGATCGCCGGCGTTTGCACTGGTAAGCGGGGAAACAATAATTCTGCAACTCGATAGGCTTCTTCTAGATGGGGATACCCTGAAAATACAAAGGTATCAATACCTAAATCGGTATATTCCAGCATCCGTGCTGCAACTGTCTCTGGATCTCCTACCAAGGTAGTTCCAGCACCACCACGTACTAAGCCAACACCTGCCCATAAATTGGGACTAATTTCTAAGTTTCGGCGACTACCATTATGTAGTTGTGCCATGCGGCGTTGTCCTTCTGATTCCGATTGAGCAAAGCGCCGATATGCAGCAGCAATGGTTTCATCATCCACATACTGAATTAATTCGTTAGCTGCATCCCAAGCCTGTTGCGTAGTTTCCCGGACTATGACATGCATCCGAATCCCAAAACGCACCGTTCTACCTTGTTCTGCGGCTAATCGGCGTACCTTGGCAATCTTTTCGGCAACTTGATTTGGTGGTTCGCCCCAAGTTAAATACACATCAATATGTTTTGCAGCAACTTGCAAAGCAGCATCAGAAGAACCGCCAAAATATAAAGTCGGATAAGGCTTTTGTACCGGAGTAAATTGCAGTTTTGCACCTTCAACTTTGAGATGACGACCATTGAAGGTTACTTCATCACCTTGCATTAGCGATCGCCAAATTGTTAAAAATTCATCAGTCAGTTCATAACGCTGGTCATGCTCTAGAAAAATTCCATCTTTAGCTAGTTCTTTCGTATCGCCGCCAGTCACCACATTAAGAATAATTCGACCATTAGAAATCTGATCAAAAGTAGCAGCCATCCTCACAGCTAAAGAAGGCGACATAATTGCCGGACGAAAAGCCACAAGAAACCGCAAACGTTCGGTAACTGAAATCAAAGAACTAGCTACAATCCAGGTATCCTGTTTTTGTCCAGTACCAATTAACATGCCACCGTAACCCAATTTATCAACAGCTTGGGCAATTTGCTGCATATAAGAATAAGTCGCTGGACGCCTGCCAATTGTAGTGCCTAAATAACGCTCATCTCCCTGTGTAGGTAAATACCAAAAAACTTCCATAATCCCTCTGTTTCAAATTTAGTCATTTGTCATTGGTCATTGGTCATTGATTATTCTCCGCGTCTCCCCCATCTCCCTCATCTTCCCCAGTCCCCAATCCCCAGTCACTATTTAATGCTGCTTTGAGTTATAGTTTCCGGTGTGATAGCTGCATATTGTTCAGTAGTCAGCATCGCTTCCTGAATATTGATAGATTTAGGAATTATTTTTTCCTTAGCAAATAAATCGGCAATTTTCTGTTGATTCTCCATGATTTCTGGAGTAATTGGTCTTAAACCGTAATTTCGTCTTGAGACCATTGTTGTTAAAATATCTTCATCAATTTTCAGATGAGGAGCAATCAGTTTTACAGCTTCGGCTCGATTTTTGTCAGCCCATTGGCCTGTGTTATCTACTTCCTCAAGGATTAATCGTACTAACTTGGGATTTTCTGTAGCAAACTTTCGTGCTGCCATGTAATATCCGCCTTGAGTTGAAATGCCGCTAGCATCTCTCAAAACACGGGCGTTTGCCTTTTTTTGTGCCACTGCTAAATAAGGGTCCCAAGTTACCCAGGCGTCAATTTTTCCTTGAATAAATGCATCGTGAGCTTCTGAAGGAGGTAGACTCAGGGCTTGAATATCGCTATATTTCAAACCAGCTTCTTCTAAGGCTTTTACTAATAAATAATGTGACGCAGAACCTTTTTGAAAAACTATTTTTTTACCTTTGAGGTCGGCTAAAGTACGAATCGGTGAATTATTTTGAACTATAATACCGCTTCCTTTACCAGTACTGGGTTGATTGCTAGCAATATAAACTAAAGATGTACCAGCAGCTTGAGCAAATATTGGTGGAGTTTCCCCTACAGAACCAATATCAACTCTACCCACATTCATCGCTTCCATCAGTTGTGGCCCGGCGGCAAATTGCGCCCATTCAACAGAAACACCTAAAGGTTGTAAACGCTTTTCAATCAATCCTTTGAGTCTGACAATATCGCCAGAACTTTGATATCCCATGCGAACAACTTTGGCTTGGATACCAGTAGTTTTATTTTCTGCTTTGGGGGTTTCGACTGAGCAACTAACTAAGGTCGTTGAGATTGTTAATAATCCAGGTAATACGAATAGCGAAAACTTTTGAAAAATTTTCACTCGTGGCTGTTTGAAAGCGGTAATCATAGGTGTGATACTTGATTTTTATTGGTTATGTTCAGTGGTAGGAGCGCACAGCTGTGCGCCCCTACGGTGTACGGTATATTGATTTTTAGACAGTTTGCAGCTGGAGATTCTTTTGGAACAGTTCTACAACGTTTTTCCAAGCATCAGCAGCAGCTTCGGGATTATAGCTAGCGCGATGGTTGCAGAAAAAACCATGTCCTGCTCCCTCGTAGCGGAAGATTGTATGGGGAATTTGATATTTCTTTAATTCAGCTTCAATCTGTTGTGTATGTTCTAAAGGAATTCCTTGGTCTTCCAAACCAAAGAATGCATAGATGGGGCCTTTAATATCGGGAGTGCGTGTGATGGTTGGTTCTCCACCGCCAGGAGTTGAGTTTGTAATTCCACCACCATAAAAGGAAGCTGTAACTTTAATATCTGGTAATGTGGCAGCTAAGTAAACGACGTGACCACCAAAGCAGAAACCAATGGAACCGATGGCATCCCCTTGCACATTTGGTAAAGTTCTCAAATAAGCGATCGCAGCCTGAATATCGCTCAATATTTCCTCTGCTTTGGTTTGCTCCTTATATTGTCTCCCCTTTTGGATATCTTCAGGATTGTATCCAGCCTCAAAACCTGGAGCAGTGCGTTGAAACAAAGTCGGAGCGATCGCTACATACCCTTGTTTAGCAAATTTCTCGGCAACTTCCCGAATGTGTATGTTTACCCCAAAGATTTCCTGAATCACAATCACCGCTGGGAAAGTTCCTTTTTGTGCCGGTTCCGCTAAGTAAGCATCAATTTGTAAATCACCGTTGGGGACTTTAACCTGACTAGTGCGAATTTCTGTGTTTGTCATCGTTTGAGATTAGCTTCCAATTGCTCTGAGGTAGGGATCTTCTTTGGTAAATCCAGTAAAATACTTAATCTTTACCGATTTACCGTATTTAAAAAGTAGTATTTCACAAACAATGTGCAAACGCAAGTCCTGATTTAGGAAGCAAACAGGGCATGAAAACTTGTTCATTTCTACACCTGTTAAACAGTTGAGTTAACGCTAGCACTCTTTTTCAGTGGTGATGACTGGCATCCCACAGTTAAAACTAGAGGATTGAAACAAGGACGTATTTGCTTTCTTGCGAGTACTCACATTTGCTCTATTATTTCAATAAATTTGCTTCCATCTGTGACAGAGTATATGTCTTTGACCTTGTACATCAAGCTATTAGGCAGTTTTTAGCTCCTTTGTAAGAAAAAGCCAGTGGCTTGCGTTACACGAGCAAGTTTGTGTAACCCAAACAACACTCACTTGCTCATTACTGTCTTAACTGTCTTAACTGTCTTATAGATTATTTCCTTAACTGTCTTAACTGTCCTTGTAAAAGTTTCTTATTATTACTATTATTATGAACCAAAGAATCAATTCAAAAAAAAACAATGATAAAAATAACCTTAACTAGACAGCAGATTCGATGTTTATGATGTACAGTGACTAAATCAAATTCAAACTTTAAAAAGCATCTCTAAAATTGGTGTACCTCACTTATCTCACAAACGCTGTATGTACAAGATTATGAAAAAGTCGATCTAAAGCTTATCAATTGTTAATACAAGTCTTTGCACAAATACTGCTAATAACAGTTAAAGTGAATCAGCAAACAAGTAACCTCCACAAGGATCTACTTGATAACTCAACTGAAATCATCTAATCAATAAAACAAGGATAGTGAATATGGTGATGTTGTTAAAACAAACATTGTTAATTTTACCTTTAAGCATTTATGCCCTGGCTTACTTTTATTTTAGTACCACTTTTACAGGAGAAGAAACAGAATATTATCAAAAACTAATTTTGTGTGCGGCATCAATTCTTAGCAATTTTTACGTTTTGTACTACCATTACACCAACCCACCACACCCAAAATTTCTCATGTTACCCAAGCGGAAATTATCAATCAGAACTCACGTAATTTCTGGAAGTATAGAGATTGTTTTTGGTGTGATTGCATTTTTTAGTAGCAATCCAGAAATCCCTGCCACAATTATGGCACTATCAGCCATAATCGGTCATGTAACTTCATCTTTTTACCAAACACCGATTGTTTTTGGCGCTAAGAGTGCAATGATTCCAGGGTATATATTCTGTGTTGGTTTACATCTTTATAGTGCTATTCATCTGCTCTTAGAACCAAATTCAAATTTATGGTTAATCAACACATTTTTAGTTCTAAGTATCTACGTTTGGTGTCGAGTATTTTACTTTGTATTTACTACTTTTGGGCTTTTTAAAGATAATCTTTATTCTGCTTCGATTCTCGCAGCAGGTGTATTGATATTCCCTTCTGTATTAGGTGTTGCTGGCAACTTGTCTTTTATAATTTTTGTGCTTGTATATAATGCTCTCTATAAGTTAATTATGAATCCCACACCAGCAGAATGGATAAGTTGGACAAAAGAATATCAAAGACAAACATTAATTGATGAAGATGCGAAAGAACTATGGGTGAATAATAATTTATCAATTAATTCTGATGAACTTGACGATCGAGCAGTAGCAGCAGCAGTTTTTGCTCAATTGGATACAAATAAAACTGGAACTTTAGATAAAGACGAATTGAAAACCCTTTGGCAAGAGTGGCAAGTTCCAGATTCTTTTATCAATACTTTTCTGGCTCGACACACAGATTTAAATGAATTTAATTTCACTAATTTTTATGAACAAATCTGGCAAATTAAAGGTGTCAAAGAACGACTTCAAAGAGAAACCCTGAAATTAGAATGTTTAAGCAAGGGTAAAAATATTAGCAATCAAGAAAAGTGCAAAATAATTTTCGATCAAATAGATATAGATCGGACTGGTTACATTGATGAATTTGAGCTAAAGACACTATTGCTAGAATGGGGATTACCTTCTAATGAAGTTGAAGAATACATGAAAAAATATGATGAAAATAAAGATTTGAAAATTTCCTTTCAAGAGTTTTTTAAAATGCGCCCGGTTTGGTCTTTTGCCTACTCTGATATAATTCTCGCAAGCTAAGTGAGTCCGTGAAAGACTTGATAAGTATGTAACAAATAATTGTCTAGAACAATTAAAGTTAAATCCTAGACGTTACATACTATAGTTTTGTTTTTTGCCTTTAATACCATTTCACAAAAACTCTGATACTAATAAGTATATCGTAAGGGCGCACAAATAGCTGTGCGCCCTTAACAAATGATTTGTATGCTTATTAAAGCATATAAAATTATCCTAAAAACCTATAATTTCAACTCAATTGGTGACAAATATTGTAAAAATGATAGTCGAAATACATAATGCTTTTCTGAAAACGCTCTTCGTTATTTTTATTAGCTATTGAATTGAATAGATGTTGTAGTGAACCTGCGAATTTTTCAAATCTGATTGACCGATTCCTAAACACTGTATACGGTTGAGCCATTGATATTTTGGATGGGCTGTATGATAACGAGGAGCAATGCGTAGTTGAATGTACTCAGGTAACTCTTGGTTCAAGAACTTTTGGTATCCATCTTCACCTAAATCAAGCACTCCTGAGAAACTGGTATAAATTAAAGCTCCATCGTTGGTTTCAAAGGTGCTACGCACATCTAGTATACCTACGCCGTCAGGACGAATAGTTAGCCAATCACCGCCGACGGGAAGAACCTTGCCATTAAGCTTTGTACCTTTCACATCTCCTCCAGCCATGTAGAAATTAACTCGAATTCCTTCTGGAACAGGCCCAATGATCTCAGGGGGGTTTTTGAGGGTTGTGCTGTAGGAAAAGATGTGATCCAAGCTGTAATCAAACATATCTGTACTCATAAGTTCTTCCAAGTCCATGAAGTAGCTTATCTTGACTCCAATTGTCTTTCTCAACGTCAATACTGAGATAAGCATAAATATAATAACATACTTACGTACAGTACAAGATATGAAGTTAGTGATGTCTGCGATGAGGCTAAGCGCGATCGCCCGATTTCCAGTAGACATTTGCTCTTTTCTGAGTGCGATTCAGTCTAGAATCTAAAGTGCGATCGCAGCAATTTTTACTCTGTGCTCTCTGCGCCTCTGTAGTTCGTTTTTTTACTTCTCAAAGTCACTTGACACACCACTAGATCGCCTTGAGAACACTTCAAGAACGCTTTTTGAGCTAATCTGAATTCAGATGAAATGAAAAATTTGCTTAGAGGATGTTTGAAAAGTCCTCTTGTCGGTAGCAAAACGTTCTAGATTCCCCTAAATCCCCCGATAAATTGGGGGACTTGGATTCCGGTTACCCCCTTTTTAAGGGGGGTTAGGGGGGATCTTAACGTGTTCCAAATCACAGCACAACACTTTTGAAACAACCTCTTAGGAGCAGGAAAGGAAAACTCAGATGGAAGTTTTTTTAGCTGATATTAATCATCTTGAAACTGTGTCGATACTGTTTGATAAATACCGCATTTTTTATAATCAAACATCAGATATTGAGGCTGCAAAAGATTTTATTAAAGAGCGTTTTCAGAATAATGATTCAAGAATATTTGCAGCTAACGACAACGGAGAAATCATCGGTTTTACTCAGCTTTATCCGACTTTTTCTTCAGTGTCGATGAAGCGAGTATGGATATTGAACGATTTGTATGTGAAAGAATCACATCGCCACAAAGGAGTTGCAAGGTTATTGATGAATACTGCACAAGAGTATGCAAAAGCTAGTGGAGCAATTAGAGTAATATTAGCGACTCATATTTCTAACACAAATGCCCAAAAACTTTATAAATCACAAGGATATATCAAGGATGAAGAGTTTTATCATTACGCTTTAAGATTACAGTAGTGCGTAAAAGTTCCTATTTTTGGCTGGGGAGGTCGCGTGTAAAAACATCGCTCAATAAGGGGTAAATATGAGGATTTTAAATATGAATTGGGAGAACGCTAGAAATTTTTTCATTTCTAGAGCATACGGAAACATAAGCTACAATTTTGTAGTTGCACTATTATTCATCGCCGTTTTAATTGCTCACCTCTATCAGTTAGATAATATACCAACTGGTTTATTTATTGATGAATCTGCTATCGGTTACAACGCTGCTCTAATTGGTCAAACGGGAATGGATGAACACGGCATTTACTTTCCCACATACTTTAGAAGCTTTAATGATTACAAGGCTCCTATTTATATATACGCTGTTACTTTGATATTTAAGTTATTTGGAATATCAGAATTCAGCCTGAGATTCACTAGCTTTACTTTTTACATTCTGTCTTTAATTTTGATGCTGATTCTGATTTATAAGATATTTGAAAGCAGCAAAATTATTTTGCTTTATACTCTTATATCCTTTGGATTTCTACCACACTTCTTTACAGTATCTAGGATTGGTTTTGAAGTAATTTCCCAATTAGCTACCATTTCTGTGACTGCACTTTTGGTGTGGATGATATTTCATGAACCTAAAGAAGGAAAGTTTAATTACTTTAAGGTGTTGCTTTGCGGGTTAGCTTTGGGTACTTCTGTATATACATATCCTACTGCTCGTATCTTGTCATTCTTGATGTTGATTTTATTATGGATTGTTTATTGTGAACGAAATAATATCAAGAAGCTAATAGGTATCACATTAACATTCCTTATTTGTTTGATTCCATATATCCTATTTTTAGTTAATAACCCAGGCGGTTTAACAGCAAGATTTAGTAAAATTTCTTACATTTATCAACCTATACCTATTTTCGATAAAATACTCATATTTATTAATAATTATATTAAGTATTGGTCGCCAGATTTTTTGATCCGAAGTGGAGATACAAATTTACGACATGCAACTGGGTATGGAGGAGTGATTTATAGCATAACTTGGTTTCTCTTTTTGCTAGGTTTAATAAATATTTTGATTAGCAAAAAGCTAATTCTCAATAAATTTAATATCTTTATTTTGATTAACTTATTTTTATCACCTGTGGGCGCTGCATTCACATCGGGAATTTCTCCTCATGCGTTGAGAAGTTTGTTGATAAGTTATTATATTTTATTGATCTCTTGCTATGGTATCCAATTTATCCTATCAATTAAAAATTATTATCGAAAGCAAGGTCTAATTACCTGCATAATAATCTTTCTGATATTTGAAATAATTGGCTATCAGTTCAATTATTTCATATTCTACCCACCTAACAGCGCCAAAGCTATGGAAAGTTTGAATTTTAAAGAGTCTCTCCAAGCTGCTGTAGATCGAAATCCTAAGGAAGTTATTTTTATGAATGAATCTTCCTCGCTAAACTATATACATCTGAAGTTTTATTCATACCTGATTGAGAACCCAAAACAAATCCCAATTAAACAGGTTGAAGACCCTATACCTAAGTTAGGTAGTTGTCTACTATATTATCGAGAACATGAGGCAGAAATAGCTAATTCTACACTTCGCTTTACTGAACATCAAATCAGTAAGGCTCTAAACCCGATTCAAAGCTTTCTGAAAGCAAAAAAGTACCCAAAAATAATGAAATTAAGGTGTTACAATCGCGTGGAAGAAAAAGCTGTGGCAGTGTCAAACTAATTCATAATTCATAATTATTTGGTCAAATCTAGCTGCTTGTTATTCGGATGGAGTTTGGCCCAGCCAACAGTGTCTGCCAAACTCCTACCACCATTTTGCAATCCCTACTTTGACAACTTGCTACTTCTCTTAACTCCTGCCCAAACAGTAAGCGGTTGTCCGACTTTTTTGTACAGTAGACTTTCTAAAATTACGCCATTATTATTGGCTGTCAGAGTTTTATTCGGCTGACGTAGAGATTCATAAAAACCGTTATACCAACCATCTTTTGACTTGAGGTTAGCTTGGACAAAATCAAATAACCGGCGTGTGTAAGCAGTGTTATAAAGTATATGCCAGCCTACTGATGCTTTAGCGCTTAAAAAGCGCAAATCATTACGCTGTTGGCGAGTGTCTGTGATGGTAGCCCAAGGTTGTCCGTTAACAAACAAACTGCTGTAAACAAAGTAAGGAGGACGATCTAAGTTGTCTTCGGTGACGGCAGTTAATTGTTTTGTCGCTTGATAGCGAGATTCTTGAGCAGCTAAAATTCTATCGGCGTAGGCTTTGGGTAAAGCTTGAAACCCAGTTTCAATACCATCTAATATATAGGGTTCGCTTAAAACATAGTTATTAGCTTCAGATTTTTTATAGTCACGTCGGTCGTAAGGAATTCCTTGTCCGTAAAGATTTACGAAGGCAGTATGGGACTGATAATCTAAGGCTTTATTAACATCCAAGCCCCAAAGATTCAGACCATAGGCAGCATAGTTCTCGTAGCCCAAGCGACCTTCTTGGTTGTACTGTTCTCTACCTTTGATGACGCTAGTACCGTACATTCGCCCATTTTTGGTGAGGCGCTTGACTTGCCAATGTTTCCAAACGTCCTTGGAAAGCGATCGCATTTCGGGATACTTTGCACCAACAATCTTCAGCCAGATTGCCATCCGCCCCAAATCAATGGCAGACCAACCAATTTCTTCTCGTTTTTCTAGTTCGCCATAATTAACGGGTATGAGGGTTTTTGCATTGTAGACTTTGTTGGGTAGTTCTTCTTTGTATAAGGGCAGAGATGCTAGTGTTTTCAACATTTTGGTCATTTTGGCATCAAATTCAGCCGCAGGCACGATATTGAGTTCTCTAGCGCTGACTAAGGCGGCGATCGCTGCTGCCTGATCCCACATAGTCACGGAGGCAAAGCCATCGACGGAATTAACCAAGCCAGTTTCGTCATTCCAGTTACGTTGGAAGTATGACCAAGCCTGATGAGCAGTTGCCATTTCCTCTTTTGTTAACGATCCCGCACCAGGAGCAACATAAGGAGTAATGGCTATTGTTAATTGATTGGGAGGAATGGGTTCACCTGGTAAAACTACAGATGTAGCATCAAGCTTGGCAATTGTTTCAGCTTCTTGAGCAGTAAAAGGAGTGTGTACGGGTTCCTTTACTTGTGAAGCAGTTTGGGATGTTGATATTTCAAGTTTTTCAACAGAAGTTGGAGAAATTTGTTTTGACCAAAAATTAAAACCAGCGATCGCGACGACAGCAGTCACCACTCCTCCAACGGAAGCCAGGATGGACAAGCTTTTAGGCGGGGGTTGAAAATCAGAACTCATAGGGGTTAAAGCCTCATTTTATGAATTACAGACGCTTGCGTAATCTCACCAGACTTTATTGTTCCCAAATTTGAAATCTGATTAACTTAATTTTCCATATCCGAATGAATACCGTGATGCTTACATAAATAAATGTAATTTTAATTACATATAGTAATTCCGTCTGATTTCTGATATTTAGTTCATTTACAAGCCTTCTGCCCTGGAGCCTTTGTTGATAAACAAAGCACTCATCGTCACAAGACGGTGCGTTATGGCTAAAGCCGTAACGCACCCTACTGGACTGGCAAGGCTAAAATAGTGGATTAGGGAATGGGCTTTGAACTTTTAAATTCAATGTTTTTAGCGCTAATCTATTGCAACATTTTAGCCTTGTCACGCCACTACTTAAGATTTACTTTATAAATGGTCTTTGATTCAACAGTGCTGCTAACTCATGAACCTGTTGGTGGAGGATCTTAACCGAAGTGTATTGCCTGTTCCCTCTCAAAAATTCTGTTAGTTAACTTTATAAAAAGCTTGCTTTTTTATCAGTTTATTCTGTGTTGTTTGTGGTAATTTTGCTAGTCCTTGAGATATGTGGTTCCTGAAATCGGTATAGGGGACAATCCCTTTCAAGTTGACATAATTGATAGGCTGCCATTGCTATGTAGAAACCAAATGTTCCAATTCCTAATAAACACATTAGTCCTAAAAATTGAATGACATCTTTGAAGACTCTGTTAAGCATAATTTTGAGATTTTTACAAACACTTTATTGTATATATACAAGCGATTGTCTGGTGATTACGTTCAAGGACTTCAATAAATCTCAAATTTTCCTGACAATGCGTCCTGATACCAATTTGAAAAAAGAAGATATAGAAAGAGATTTTCAATCAAAATCCAAAATGGTATGAGTTAGCGATCTCCATGCGATTTATGCCATCCGGTATATGTACGGGAGGTACAGTAGCGATTAACTTAAACATTAGGAAAATGTGCGAATTGGTTGGGTCTAAGTTGAAGGGAACCAATAAAAACCCTTTGGCTTAATTCTCGATCCGAATTGATGTACAACCTGGCTGCTTGTATTTTTCAGTCTTGGGAGTTTTAACAAGCTCACTAAGGTGTTCTGCTGCCATCTTTGGCAAAAATCTCTAGTAGAAATCAACCTGTAGTTAGGAAGTGGGCGATGCATATTGGATTTCTCAACCCTCAAGGCAATTTTGATTCTGGCAATAGTCACATAACGAAACACCCAGATTTCGGGGGTCAGCTGATTTACGTTAAGCAAGTCGCTATTGCCATAGCTCAGCAGGGACACAAAGTTGATATTCTCACCCGTCAAATCATTGACCCGGAGTGGCCAGAGTTTGCTGAAGTAATTGATACCTATCCAGGGGTCGATAACGTCCGCATTATCAGGTTACCAGCCGGCCCAAAAGAATTTTTGCCTAAGGAGTTATTGTGGTCTCATCTAATTAAAGATTGGATACCCAACATCCTGCAATTCTATCAACAAGAGGGTGGCTTACCCGATGCCATGACTGCCCACTACGGTGATGGAGGACTGTGTGGTGTTTTAATTGAGGAAGAGGCAGGCATACCTTTTACCTTTACTGCTCATTCTCTCGGCGCTCAAAAGATGGACAAACTAGAGGTCACCCCGGAGAATCTCACAGAAATAAACGAGCAATTCCACTTCAAATATCGCATCTTAGCCGAACGCTTGAGTATGAATCGCTCGGCTATCAATATTACCAGTACGCGACAGGAACGCTTTGAACAGTACTCTCATGGAGTCTATCGTGGTGCAGTGGATGTAGACAACGACGATCGCTTTGCAGTGATTCCACCAGGAGCAGATTTTTCGATTTTCGGTGCAAAAGCGCGTTCTGAAAATGAGGAGGCTACCCAAGAATTCATTCAGGAACGATTGGCGCGAGATATTGCCGATTCACGTCGAGATTTGCCAGCGATTGTCGCATCCAGTCGATTAGAACTGAAAAAAAATATATTAGGCCTGGTGCAAGCCTTCGCTATGAGTCCAACACTCCAAGAACGAGCTAACTTGATGTTACTCACAGGGGGACTGGACGATCCTTTACGAGAGGCGGCTAGCGACGACATGACCGAAGAAGTATTAGCCCCCATTCGGGAGGTAGTCAAAGAAAACGACCTGTGGGGAAAAATCAGTGCATTTGGTTTGCCAGATCAGTCTCAAGAATCACTAGCAGCAGCATATCGATTTATGGTTAAACGCCGCTCGGTATTCGCGCTGACTGCACTCTATGAACCCTTTGGACTTGCTCCCTTAGAAGCAGCAGTGGCAGGTTTGCCAGTGGTAGCAACCAAAAACGGCGGCCCTAGCGAAAGCTTCCAGCAGGGAAATAAAGAATATGGCGTACTCGTTGACCCAGAAGATCCTGCTGATATTGCGCGGGGCTTGGAACGGTTGTTATGTGATGCCAACGAGTGGGAGTATTTTGCCCAAGCTGGTCAGCAAAGGGTTTTGAAAAAGTACACGTGGGAATCTACTGCTGAAAACTATCTGGCTTTGCTTGAGCAGATTGTGTCTTCGCCAGACACCCGCCCTCGTGGTGAACTCCTTCCCATCCATCCCTACTTCCTTAATCCAGAATCGCAGACCGATGTTTCATTAAAAGAATTGAGTGACTTGTATTTTGGATCTAACCAAAGGTTACTAAGTACACCTAGCGTTTAAATCAGCTAGGATTAGCTTTTTCAGGGCTTGAAAGCATGATATCAAAATCCTTGTAGAGACGTTGTAGAGACGTTGCAATATAACGTCTCTACTCTGGTTATGGAGCGTTATAAAGGTATTTGATTTAACCGCAGAGCCGCAGAGAACACAGAGATAAGAGAAATTGTTTTCATAAAATTTTACCTACGTTAAAAGGGCTAAGAGACGTTGCAATATAACGTCTCTACTCTGGTTATGGAGCGTTATAAAGGTATTTGATTTAACCGCAGAGCCGCAGAGAACACAGAGATAAGAGAAATTGTTTTCATAAAATTTTACCTACGTTAAAAGGGCTAGTTGTATAGGCTTGAGGTAGCGATCGCAAAATTAGTAATATGCAAGTTTCAGTCCCAACAATGATTTATACAGTGTGGTTAATTGATAACTAAGGGACTGACAAATTAAAAATATCCAATTAAATCTTTGGCGTTGCATAATTGCGGGATGATTTTGGAATTTGCATCAATCATATATCCCCGCGTCACCGCGTCTCCCCGTCTCCGTGTCAGCCCTGTGAACTGGGTGGCACTGGCTTTATCATAGGCGATTATCCGAACATATATTACAGGGTCGTTGCTCTAGCCTTATGAAAACATCCCCCATATCCCATTGGCATCAAGAAAACCTTGCTACACTAATTCAAGCTACTGGCTATATTCGTCAATATCTAGAAAATAAGCTCGAAAATAAAGCCCCACAGCCCCTCCCTGCCGAAACAATATTACCTACATCTGCCTTGGCGAATTTATGTCGCCTCTTCTACCTCACTGAATTTGAACGGGATATCATCCTGCTCTGCACTGCCCTGGAGATTGACCCCACCGTTGCCCAACTATGTGCCAAACTCCAGGGAAATCCGCAACTAAATTATCCTACTCTTGCCTTAGCTTTAACCACCTTTCCCCAAGCCAGTTGGTCTGTGCTTTCTTCCCAAAATCCCTTACAATCCTGGAAATTAATTGAAATTGGTACTGGCTTTACCCTTACCCAAGCCCCCCTCCGCATTAATCCACGAATTCTTAGTTATCTGGTTGGAGAACCAGCTTTTGACGAGCAATTAATGGGTTTTGTCCATCCGCTTCCTCTTCACCTTGAGCAAATACCCTTAGCTCCCTCCCAGGAACAGATTGTAGAACAATTAGTTGCTATTTGGTCTGAGCTTTCCTCCTCTTCTCCTACCTTGCAACTATGTGGTGGGGAAATAACTGCTAAATATGCCATAGCCAAAGCTGTATCTATTCGCCTTGGCTACAATTTACATGTCATGTCTGCGATGGCACTTACCCAATTACCCAACGAAATTTACCAAATCAAACAACGTTGGGAAAGGGAAGCGTTATTAAATAATAGTCTGCTGTTACTTGAGTGTGATGATATTTTCCCGAACGAGTTAAAACCTGGTTTCACTGTTTCCCAGTTTGTGGAACATCTGCAAACACCTGTGATTATTTCTAGTGGGCAACGACTACAGGTTAAACACAATCATCTCATTACCTTTGATGTACCCCAACTCAGCTATCAAGAACAAGCAGGAATTTGGGCAACCCATCTTGGCACCCAAAGCAACCAATTGAATGGAGAGATTACCAAGTTAGTATCTCAATTTAACCTCAGCAACGCCACCATTCAAGCAGCTTGTCTGCAATTCAAACTTCAAAAGGCACATCCCCATACCTCTGACACTCCCCATGCCAACTTATGGGATTTCTGCCGCCATCAAGCCCGCCCTGATATCGATGGTTTAGCCCAACGCATAGATACATCCGCCACTTGGGATGATTTAGTGTTACCGGAACAACAACGCCAGGTACTCGCAGATATAGCTACTCAGCTGCGACAACGGGCGAAAGTTTACCAAGAATGGGGTTTTGCTGGTAAAGCTAGCCGGGGGTTAGGAATTAGCGCCCTATTTCATGGGGAAAGCGGAACTGGTAAAACTATGGCAGCAGAGGTATTAGCAAATCAATTTCGTCTCGATCTTTACCGCATTGACTTAAGTGCTGTAGTGAGTAAATATATCGGTGAAACAGAAAAGAATTTGGAGCGCATATTTACAGCAGCGGAAACCGGAGGAGTAATTTTACTATTTGATGAAGCAGATGCCCTATTTGGCAAACGTACAGAAGTTCAAGATAGTCGCGATCGCCATGCAAATGTAGAAGTATCTTATTTACTCCAGCGTATAGAAGTATATCAAGGTTTGGCTATTTTAACCACAAATTTAAAAAATGCTTTAGATTCTGCGTTTTTGCGCCGTATCCGCTTTATGGTTGCTTTTCCATTCCCAGAAACCTCCTCACGTAGTGAAATTTGGCAGCGCATTTTCCCATCTCAAACACCCACCCAAGGTTTAGACTACGAAAAATTAGGACAACTCAAGGTTGCTGGCGGTAATATCCGCAATATTGCGATGAATGCCGCTTTTCTCGCAGCCGATAC
The DNA here is from genome assembly GCA_003326205.1 of Nostoc sp. ATCC 43529. Classification (GTDB taxonomy): domain Bacteria; phylum Cyanobacteriota; class Cyanobacteriia; order Cyanobacteriales; family Nostocaceae; genus Nostoc. The sequence goes on along the minus strand of LWTK01000020.1, from coordinate 92,388 downwards.
CGATGAACCAGTGATGATGAAACACATCCTGCAAGCTGCACAACGGGAATATCTCAAATTGAAAAGATTGTTAAATGATGAAGAAACTAAAGGATGGATCTAGTTTGAACGCCACAATTTTAGATAATAGATTCCCATGTAGTCATTGGGTTTTTAGTTGGCGATCGCTACAATTAAGATTAATAATTTGAGGTTTTTGATTATATGTATGATTTTTAGTGTAAACATACGCTATTTTAAGCGTGTAGAATAATACTTTTTAAATCACACAAATCACTTAACCATTTTCATACCTAAATTCAGAAACGTCAATAATTTCAAAATATATTTTTAAGCAAGTATCAAATGTAAAGATATATTTTGTGTTGAACTTGACAGACAATGTTGTTGTTATACTCAGCACTATTGTTTCAGTAGTAAATAGTCAAAAAAATACGAGTTCTTTCCATTGCTAAGTTAGAGCTGATTTATAAAGTAAACCTTAAATTATATGGTGTGTTATAGCAAAGCTTAACACACCGATAAATATAGCCTTCAGCGGGTAAGTAGGTAGACATAATTAAATGTAAGATTGGAGCTTTGTTCGTAGTAAGCGATTTATCGCTCTTAACAGACGTTTTAATGGCTCAAGCCCATACTACGAACTTTAGTTTAATTGAGTCCTTCTACTTAATTATTACCTTCTTAAACTGCAAAATCATCGCATAACCATAACACAATGGCAATTGTGAGTGAAGGAAACCTCCGCTCTCTTGCCTCGCGTACTTGATATTTACTTTATAAATAGACTTTTAACTCCTGATTAGTTATCAAAACTGTTTTTGGTAGCTAACAATTGTCATGTTCTAGGAATAATGTGTTGGTTTGAATAGGAAAAATTAATTATTATTGCCTATGATAGAGCATGTCCTTTCATTCCTCAAAGAACAACTCAACACCTACATCCGAGTCAAAACCGGAGCGCAAGGCTTTGAAGTCGTATTTGTTAGCGATCGAAATCAAAAAGACGTTTCCTTCCAAAATGATGCCATCACTACCTTGTTAGTCAATGTAGAAGAAGACTATACTTTTCGTTCTGGAGCAGCCTATGAAAGGATACCTCATCATGGCGGAAACCTACCAAAAAGCCCTAATATCTACCTCAATTTATATGTTCTATTTGCTGCAAATTTTGCTGATTACAGGCAATCTTTACAATTTTTGTCTCTAATTATCAAATTTTTTCAAAGTCATCGTTTATTCAATCAGCACAACTCTCCAACGCTGAATTCTGAAATAGATAAATTGACCCTTGAACTTGTGAATTTGTCTTTTACAGAACAAAGAGAGGTTTGGGCTGGTTTGGGAATGTCTTACATGCCTTCAGCCATTTATAAAATCAGAATGGTTGTCTTTACAGATGCGGATACGGTGGAAGTTGGCTCTGATATAACTGATAACGTAGTTCTGACTTCAAATATCTAAATTTTTCTAAAAAATAATACATATCGTCTAGATTATGCATTATAAACAACTATTTGAATTGAGGATTATTCACGAATATTATCTAAATCAAATATGTCCTGATTTCAGCATTGAACCAACAAGAGAATGTCAGAAGATACTTAGCGGCCATCGTCTGATTGTAAAAAATCAAGTTAACGGAATAGTAGTAATTGCATCAGTCAATTCAGAAAGTAAGCCCTGGATAGAATTTGCTGAAAATTTGCAATTTAGTTTTATATTAAAACTAAAAAATAAAGAATTTATAAACTTCACAGAAATTGACTGGAAACCTGTTGATAATGTGATTTATCAGTTTAGTAATAAAAATCATACTAATATTGAATTATCAGACTTAGAAATAACTCAAACTAAATTGTCTGACAGAAAATTGCTCAGAGGAGAGAATATTTTTGGCATTGTCGATATTTATAATCACTCATCCATCTCTCAAATTTTGAATCAGGGAAGTGAATATAAAATTACTTTTAAAGCCAAAAAACAACAGTGGTATTATTACTTGCTCACTGATAGTGAAACTAATGGCAATGAATTTTTAATTAAAGATAAAGATACATCTAGGAAAACAGAAATTAAATTTACCAAATTTACAAGCGACGAAGCTGAAAAAACAGACCCTATATTTTCGCTTCTTAAGCAACAATTTCCTCAAGCTCAACAATATCTCTTTATCTCTGACTCAGAAATTGCTTGTCAGGAAGCAGGGATAAAAAATATTCAACTTTTAAAAAAGAAAAACAGTGAAAGCAGCAATCCAACCGTGTGGATAGAGCATTTACCTAACCCGCCTAATTATAATCGAATCCAAGTAATTAATGCCCTCAAATATCTATAAAAATTCAAACCCAAGGATTGAAACATGGTAACTTATAAAACTCCCAACGTTTATGTTGAAGAAATTTCAATATTTCCCCCCTCAGTCGCCGATGTATCTACAGCGATTCCTGCCTTTATCGGTTACACAGAAAAAGCTCAAAAAGATGATGAAGATTTAACTCAAAAGCCAACTCGCATTAGTTCGCTCCTTGAGTATGAAACTTTGTTTGGAAAAGCTCAACCATCTAATTTTGAGGTGAGAACTGATGCAGGTGTAATTAGTAGCATTAGCACTCCTGAACTCAAATATTTAATGTATTATGCCTTGCGGCTATATTTTGATAATGGTGGGGGCAGTTGTTATATAGTTTCTGTGGGTAAATACGGCACAGAAGCTTTGAAAAAAGCTGATTTTGAAGCAGGTTTATCAGCTTTAGAAAAAGAAGATGAACCTACTTTAATACTACTGACTGATGCAGTCAATTTAAGCGAAATCGATTATTATGCGCTTTGTCAGCAAGCTTTGAAGCAATGCAATAAGTTAAAAGATAGATTTGCCATTTTCGATGTTTTGCAAGAGAAAAAAGATAAGACAGGGGGAGTTAATAAATTCCGAGATGCTATTGGCACAGAAACAGACGAATTAAAGTATGGCGCAGCTTATTATCCCTACTTGCAAACCTCACTTAATTACTATTACACCGATGATTCTGTAACTATCAAGGGAGTTGGAGAAACTGCTGATGCACAAGATGAAAAGTTGACTGACAGTAAAACCCAAAGAACCGATCTCTACAACAAAATTCAGACAGAGATAGGTAAAAAGCGAGTTGTATTACCTCCAAGTGCTGCTGTCGCAGGAGTATATGCCAGAGTAGATAGGGACAAGGGAGTTTGGAAAGCACCTGCTAATGTTAGCTTGGCATCTGTACTTGCTCCTATTGTCAAAATTAGCAATGAAGAACAAGAGAATCTCAACATAGATCCCACCGCAGGTAAATCCATCAATGCTATTCGCAGTTTTACTGGAAAAGGAACCTTAATTTGGGGTGCAAGAACTTTAGCTGGTAATGACAATGAATGGCGCTATATACCTGTGCGCCGACTGTTCAATCTCATTGAAGAATCAATTCAAAAAGCCACCGCATTTGTTGTTTTTGAGTCCAATAATGCCATCACTTGGCTAAAAGTGAAATCTCTAATTGAAAGCTATTTAGAGGGATTATGGCGGCAAGGTGCGCTGGCTGGTACTACACCAGAACAGGCTTATTTTGTCAATATAGGACTCGGTAAAAGCATGACTACACAGGATATTTTAGAAGGACGCATGATTGTAGAAACTGGTCTTGCAGCAGTTCGTCCGGCTGAGTTCATTATCCTAAAATTCTCCCATAAATTACAGGAAGCATAGGAGAAAATTAGGGCGTTGCTGAATTATGGGATGAATTTTGATGTATTGCAATCCTAAACTCCTTATTCTCTCCTTTGTCTTTGCGCCTCTGCGTGATATAGATTATCCCGCAATGGGAGCAACGCCCAAATTAGGTAATTACCCAATACGGTTTACTTAGGGCCAAAACTCTTGTTTTACGAACCGCTCCAGGCGCAGAGAACAGAGAGAGAAGAAAGAATAGAAATGCTTAACTGAACTGTATTGGGTAATTACCAATAAAAAAATTCCATTGCTTTGATGGAAAAGAAGCAGGGAGAAGGGGAAAGAAAGAAAAAGATTATCTTAAGTAAATTTGATAATTTATGTTCTCCAATTACCCTAAAAAAACTAATAAGACTTAAATTAAGGACAAATAAATCATGGCAACCTCAGCAGAAGATATCAAAAATAATTATCCGATTCCTGTCTTTTATTATCGAGTTACCATAGATGGAGATGATTCCCACGCTTTTTCAGAAGTATCGGGATTAAGCATTGAATATGAAACTATAACTTATAGAGATGGCATGAGTTATAAAGATGGAGCAAAGTACATGCCAGGATTAAGCACTCCCGTTAACTTAAGCCTAAAAAAAGGCATAGTTAGAAAAGACAGCTATTTATTTAGCTGGATTAGTACCGTGAAATTGAACACTGTCGCCAAGCGCGATATTCGCATAGACTTATTAGACGAGACAGGTACAGCAGTTGTCTCTTGGACAGCTATAAATGCTTTTCCTAAGAAATTAGATGCACCGTCATTTAATGCAACTAGTAATGAAGTTGCTATTGAAAGTTTAGATCTAATGGCTAACGATCTTAAGATTGACTATCCTGGATAATCACTCTTTTTTTTTGTTTCCGTTGACTTTTGCAAAAATTATAGTGCAATGGCAGATAAATTTCCCATTCCGGAACTTACCTTGACAGAAAATCCCCCTGTTGGATTTTATTTTATGGTGGTCTTTTTCATTGCCGGAATTGTGCCTAATCCGTTAGATATTCGCTTTCAAAAAGTATCGGGAATTTCTGCCCAAATAGAGACAACAGACATCCGTGAAGGTGGTGAGAATATATTCAGACACCGTTTGCCTACTCATGTAACTTATAATAATCTGGTTTTAGAAAGAGGAATGGTAGTTGCTTCTCCTCTGAATGCAGAGTTTAATATCGCCATGAGTTCCATGAAATTCACACCCAGCAATGTTTTAGTTATGTTGCTCAATGAAAATAGTATTCCTCTTTCTAGCTGGCTATTTAAAAGAGCTTATCCCGTGAAATGGACAGTATCTGACCTAGATGCTAATGCCAATACATTAGTTATAGATACGATGGAATTAGCCTACGCAAGATTTCAAAGTGTGAGTATTTAACTATGCCTGTAGAAATCAAAGAATTAATTATTCGTGCCAACATTGTCGATAGTAATGATACTAATCATCAATCTACAATTGAAGGCAATTCTGACCAAAAACAAGAAATCATTGCTGCTTGTGTGGCACAGGTACTAAAAATATTGGAGCGTAAGCGAGAAAGATAAGTAAAATATATGCTTAAAAACCCTTTTAAATTAGAAAAGTTGAAAATTTGTGTTTATGGAAATAGACTTCGGATTGGTTTGCCACAAGAAACCTTTGAAGCTATGTTTAATCCTGAATCTTATTCCTTAACATACGAAAATGTTTATCAATCTTATCAAGGGATTAATACTAGTGGGCGCACTGCTAAATATTCTCTGAGCAAACCTCAGAAGTTATCTCTCAAGTTGATTTTAGATGACACAGGGGTAGCAGATTATGGGCTTTCTGGATTTGCGGCGGCTGCATTCCTTGGCAAGCTCAAAGGTACGAAAGATATTTACAAACAAGTAAATCGCTTTCTTGAGTTAACTACTTATATGGATGGCAAAAGCCATGAACCTAAATTTCTTAAAATTGAATGGGGAGACTTAATTTTTGATTGCCGTCTCCAATCAGTCAATGTTAACTATACTCTTTTCAACCGCAGTGGACAACCAATAAGGGCTGAGTTAGACACAGTTTTTATAGGTGATATACAAGATTCCAAGCGCATTAAACAAGAAAATAAAAGCTCACCAGATTTATCCCACTCTAGAACTATCAAAGGTGGAGATAAATTACCTGTGATGGCTCAAGAAATATACGGAAATTCTGCCTATTACATTCAGCTTGCTCGTGCTAATAATCTCAATAACTTCAGAAAATTAAAACCAGGAACAAATATAAAATTACCGCCAGTTAAAGAAGTATAAAAATAATGAGTACTGTTGTCACAGTAACAATTTTGAATGATGGGTCAAGAATGAATCCTGAATATAACGTCATGTCAATTGACATTATTAAAGAGGTGAACAAAATTCCCATAGCTCAAATAGTTTTATTAGATGGTGACGCTACCAAACGGGAGTTTGCTATTAGTAATACAGATTTTTTTAAACCTGGTAATAATATTGAGATCAAGCTGCGCTATGAAGGCGATCGCCAACACGAAGCTACAGTTTTTGAGGGGATTGTAGTTAGACATTCTCTGCAATCAGATCTATATGGTTCTTTGCTAACTATTGACTTAAAAGATGCAGCAATTAAACTAACTCACCAAAGAAAAAGTGCTGTGTTTCGAGAGATGACAGACAACGAAATTATCAACACAATTATTGAGCCTTGGGGATTGGAAATTACATCTATTGCTGCAACTAAACCAAAGCATAAAGAAATGGTGCAATATTACTGCACTGACTGGGATTTTATTGTATCTCGTGCGGATGTAAATGGTCACTGGGTTTTAGCTGATGATGGTAAAATTACTGTAGAAGGGCCTAATCTCAAGGGTTTACCAAAACATACCTTTGAATACGGTATTAGCGATATTTACGAATTTGAAATGTCAGCTGATATTTGCCATCAATATGCAGCGGTAGAAAGTACGGCTTGGGATGTCAAAACACAAAGTATATCACCACCTCAAAAAGCTAAAAACGTTTTTCTTAGTCAGGGTAATTTAAAAGGAGAAGAATTAGCAAAAACTATTGGTGCAGACAAATATCAATTAATTGGCTCAGGACAAATAGACGAACAAGAAAGACAAATTTGGGCTGACGCAAAGTTACTTAAAAGTCGTTTGTCAATGTTTAATGGTCGTCTCAAAGTCACAGGTTTTGCTGATATTAAGCCAGGGGAGGTGATGGAAATTGCTGGTATAAGTAAACGCTTCAATGGCAAAACATTAGTGACAGCGATTCGGCATCAAGTTAATGAACAAGGTTGGCAGACAGACATACAATTTGGTTTATCTGCTGATTTTTTTGCTCAACAAAATCATAATATTATTGATATCCCAGCAGCAGGATTAGTTCCGGCAATTCATGGTTTGCAAATTGGGATTGTTGATAAATATGAAGACGATCGCGATAAACAGTTTAGGGTAAAAGTCAGAATTCCGTCAATTGAAAAAGATGGTATTATTTGGGCTAGATTAGCTTCTTTAGAAGCTGGTAATGAAAGAGGTATTTTTTTTAGACCAGAATTAGGTGATGAAGTGATTCTCGGCTTTATCAATGACGATCCTAGACAAGCCATAATTTTAGGTGCAGTCCATAGTGAGAAAAATGCTTTACCCCCTGGTTTTGCAGTAACCGAGGAAAATAATAAAAAAGGGATTGTCACCAAAAAAGCACTAAAAATACTTTTGGATGATGAAAATAAGTTAATTGAACTTAGTACGCCGAAGGGCAATATTTTAAAGTTATCTGAAAAGGAGAAAGGTATTAAATTAGTCGATGAAAATGGTAATGCTATGACTATGGACGATAAGGGATTTAAGATTGAATCAACTAAAGACATTGCCATCGAAGGAAAAAATATAACCATTAAAGGTGTAAAAATAAATATAAATTAATTATTTTATTGATGACAAAAATATATAATATATGGAAGAAAATAACTCTTTTTTAGGAACGGGATGGAGTTTTCCCCCCACATTTAATCAGGATAGTGGAACAGTGGAGATGGTATCGGATGAGGAAGATATTTTTCAAAGTTTAGAAATTATCCTCTCAACTCGTCCAGCAGAAAGGATTATGCAACCTGATTTTGGTTGTGAATTAAGCCAGTTTGTCTTTGAAGAAATTACTCAAGGTTTAATTACTGCTATTAAAGGTACGATTTCTGATGCTCTTTTGTACCATGAACCACGTATTGATGTGGAGGAAATTAATATTGATGAGAGTGAAGAAGGTTTATTGCTTATAAGTGTCATTTATCGCGTGCGAGTGACTAATTCTCGATTTAATCTGGTTTATCCTTTTTACATTAATGAAGCTCAAACGGTTTGATGCTATCTCGATAAATCGGGGGAATTTTAGATAAAACAGGCTTGAAAATAAAAAGGCATTATATATGGCAAATCTCGGTAAGCAACAAGTCTCATCAAGGCAAAAACCAAAATTAGTTCAGAAAAAGAGCGTTGTTGAGCAAGGCAAATTTCCTGAGGTTGTGCCTAATGTTACAGCACCAACAGCTACAACCGATTTATCTGATTACCACGAACCGGAGTCAGGGGAAATGATAGCCAATGTAATGCGATCGCACTTAACCCCAAACTCTACATCAACCGCCACCTTGGCAAATAATAACCAATTATTAGCACCAAAACGTCAAGATAGCGAAGCCAATTTTTCGCCTACAAACCAGCTAAAAGCAGCATCAAGATTCAGCTTACCAACGGATGGGGTAGTTCAAACAAAGCTGACCATAGGCAAACCCAATGACCGTTATGAACAGGAAGCGAACAGGGTTGCAACATCGGTGGTACGGCAAATAAATTTTCCTTCTGGGACTCAAGGCGAGGTGGTGCAGGGAAAGGAAAAGGAAGGGCATGGACTGAGGAAGAAGCCCCAGCCAACGGTGCAGCGTCAGGAAGCCATAGGTGGTGGTGAAGCATCAACGGAGTTGGCATCTGCCATTAACAGTGCCAAAGGAAGTGGACAACCTTTGTCAGCAGGACTGCAACGTTCAATGGGGCAGACGATGGGAGCCGATTTTAGTGGGGTGAAGGTTCACACCGATCCCAAATCTGACCAGTTGAATCAATCGATTCAGGCGAAAGCCTTTACGGTAGGCCAGGATGTATTTTTTCGGCAGGGGGCTTATGAGCCAGAAAGTCGCGGGGGACAGGAGTTAATTGCCCATGAGTTGACCCATGTAGTGCAGCAGAATGGGGAAGCGGTACAGCGACAGTCAGAAGTTAGTTCTATGACGACTCAGATTTCGACAATTGAAGGCCAAAACCAGGAATCTGTACAAAGGGAAATTGTTGGCAACATAGCTAAAGATAAAGCACAGTTCAAAAATGGAATTGATCCCTATAAAAAACTAAAGTTCTCTGAACTAGAATCATGGCTCAAGAAAGCTCGCGAACACCAAACAAAGTTCAGCACCTATGAAGAAATTGTTATGGCTTTGTGGCCAGATGAAGAATGCGCCACAAAGGCACGTGAGGCGCTGGAGGCAAAGAAAAAACAAGAAGAACAAGAGCAGATAAAACGAGAGAATAAAGCTTGGTATGACAAAGAGTATCCCGGTAATGAGCTTGGAACATACTACCGAGGGGAAAGTGACAATAAAGCAGCAGACCGAGGAGGGTATACAGCCCGTGAGCAGTTGACTGTCAAGCAGGCAAAAGACGAGGTTCGCCGTTGGTTTGGGATAGGAGGTATTCCATTTTCAGAACACGTTGCCTGGATTAGAAAGAATGAAACATTAAATGGAAAGAGAACTTTAATAGCCACTGGTAATGATAAAGGCTGTATGGGATATGGAGTAGGGGGAGATCGATATGTCAGGCAAATAAAAATAGATGGTCTAAAAGAGATACCTGGCTCTGAGATAACTGAAGAAATTTTAGGAGTGCCATTGACAAAATCGAAAGAGATGAAACCAACGTTGGTAATCAATGCAGACACAGTAGAAGACGCGACGGTGATAGCAGTGAAAGGGGTTGGTGGTGATATGTCTGGAGAAACAACCTTTTTCACTACTATTCCATTGGCAAAAACGAAGCTCATCTATAAAGGGAATAAGGACGATACTACCCAGGTGGCAGGGTGGTTGTACGGGCCAGATGCAATTGTAGACGCAAAGAAATGGTCATGAATACAAATAAGCAAATTAAAGATCAGATTTTTCGGGATGGTGTTAGTCAGCGCGATCGCTTACTTAGAGAACTGGAACCAGATTATGTTGCAGTTGATGAGCGCGATACATCAGATTTGCTCACCTTTGTGCAAGAATATGCCACAAAACTCAACTATTATGATGAGTCCAATACTATAAAGGGTGATTGGTCGCGTTTTTTCGCGGGAGATGTAAAGCAAATGGTTGCTTACATTAATAACCCGGAAAGTTTTGCTGATGATGAATCGACACTCAGACAATTATCTCAACCTCATCTAGTTTTATTATTTACGTTTTTACAATTATTACGTTATCCGCAGCAACAGTTTAAAGCACTGACTCAAAGATATCTCTATTTTTACTATCAAGAAGTACTGAAGTTAACGACAAAAGCAGAAGTCGCAGACAAAATTAATGTTATTTTTGAGTTGGCGCAGGGAGAAGATACACATCTCATTAAACAGGGTACTTTGCTGAATGCAGGTGAAGATAGTCAAGGTATTAATCTTAATTACGCTACTGATGAAGACATTATCGTTAATCGAGCTACTGTAGCGAGTGTTAAAACTTTATTTTTAGAAAAAAGATACATTACCTTAGAAGACATTCATCAACAAGAGAACAGAAGCGATCGCGGTTTTGAAAATATGCTGCGATGGGCAATTGGTAGCCCAAACCAAGGAGATAGATTACCTGATTTTAATGGTGAGGCAGTTGATATTAATTATATCAAAAAAAATATATATCAACCACTTAAAAACACTAAGCAAATATCTCCAGAAGCAAAAAAATATATTGAAAGTAGCTTATTTTTTGATGCAATAGAAAATTTTCAATATTGCTTTGAAATACACGCTCGCCAAATAAGTGAGGAGAATCCAGACCTCAAAAAGCCTACAGAATTAGAATGGCAAGAGGTTTATAAGATAGCAGAAAAAGCTTACAGGAAAAAAATTACTTTCACCAGGCGTAATACTTTAAAGGAAGAACGAGAAAAATCGGGCTTTGAGAAGATGATGAAGTTGGCTCTTGGTAGTCCTAATCCTGGTGATGCTTTAGCAGAAATGCCAAATAATTATAAAACCCTTGCTGACATATTCAATAATCTTACCCAAGAGTCAGTTATTAGATATGTCAAAGAACAACTTTATATGAGCATGGAAGATTTCCGAAAGATTATGGAAATCCAAGCTACTACAGTAAATCCTAATTGGGAAGAAGTTTATCGCTTGGTTGAAAAAGCACAAACTAAAAAAAGAAATTTTATTTATCCTTCTATTGGGAGAACGGAAATTAAAAATATTTATCCCAATTCTCCAGTTGATGTAAAAGATAAAGCTAAATTTCAGCGTTTTAATACTTTTGGAAATATTACTCAAACAGTACAAAACTCTCTCGGTTTTGCAGTTACTTCACCTATATTTTTCTTGCCAGAAGGTACGCGTACTATTACCCTTACCTTCGCATCTTCTGGAAAGACGTTGAATCGAGATACTTTCCAAAAAATGATAAGTAGTAAAGTTCAACCTTTTGAGATTTATTTGAGTAGTGAAGGCAAATGGATACAACCTAAATGGTTTAAGTATGAAATTGGCGATTTTATTCTAGAAGAACCACTTAAATCTTATAATATTTCGCAGATAAATTTAGGTGCGATCGCTCCTGAAAATCGGATCTTTACAAGTGTGTCTTTGGCTGCTCCTAATGATACATTTGATTCTAGCAATGTCGGGCAACTTCTTGTCTGGAATGACGGTAAAATATTTGAAATTACAGAAATAGTCAATAATAAACAAGCTAATATTCAGCAAATTGATCGGGGGATATTTCCCCAGGAAGTTATTAGTAGTGACAAAGTTAAATTATATAAAACTTCTGCTATTTATCTCAACAGCTTACAATTTAATTTAACCATTGATGCCACATTACCTGCTATTTTACCATCAAAGGTAGAGGAATCAACTTCTTTTACTAGTTCCTATCCTGTGGTAAAAATTCTGTTGAATCAAATATCAGAATTAGAAAATCCTGAAGAACAAGTTATTCATTACCAGCAATTTAAATCCGTACTTTTAAAAAAATTCAATATTAAAATTCAGGTTGAGAATATTCAGACTTTGCAATTGCGGAATGATAACTCAGTCCTCAATACTAAAACTCCTTTTCAACCCTTTGGTAATAGTCCTAAAGCGGGTTCTAGTTTTTACTTTGCTAATAGAGAAATTAGTGACAAAAAATTAGATAGTCTTTCGATAAATATTGAATGGATGGGACTTCCTAAAAACTTTGGAGAATACTACAAAGCTTATGCAGATACTGGGGTTATTACAAAAGTTGTGAATAATAGCTTTCAAGCCAGGTTGAAAATTCTCAATCATAGAAGCTGGGTAGACATTGAAACTTCTAAACCTATTTTTTCTGAAGATGGAAACAATTTAAGTAGTTCAATTCATCTCAAATATCAAAACTTTAATATTTCTGGCTATGTTTTGGATACTTCTAATGTAGAAATTGCTACAGACGATCCTTTTGAGCAAAGCAGATACTTCAAGCTGGAATTAGAAAGTCCTGATTTTGCACATGATTTATATCCAATAGTATTAAATAAGGTTGCTTTGGCAACGGATGACAAGAAAAATCTGACAGTCTATCCTCCATACACCCCTGAAATTAAAGCTATCTTCCTTGACTATACAGCTTCAATGGAAGTTGACTTGCAAAAGTCTTCAAGCAATCATGAATGTAGCCAAATCTTCCATCTTCATCCCTTTGGCTATGCAGATATCCAAAACCTTAATCGAGATAGCTCAAAAAATAACCAATATTATCTGCTACCTCAATATGAAGAAGAAGGTAGTTTATACATAGGTATCCGCAATCTGCAACCACCACAAAACATTTCCATGCTCTTCCAAATGATAGCGGGAAGTGGCAATGGAGAACTAACTCCGCCACAAATTCGCTGGAGTTACTTGAGTGGTAATAATTGGCGAGAATTTCAAGACACAGAGATACTTTCCGATAGTACCAACGGGTTAGTAGATCCGGGGATTATCCGCTTGAGTATCCCAGACAAAGCTAGCAATCAGCATCAATTATTACCCAGTGAATTGCATTGGTTACGAGCCACTGTTAAGGAAAATACCACCGCTATTCCTGATACTTTAGACATCAAAACTCAGGCAGTTAGAGCTACTTTTGTTAATCAAGGTAACGCAGCCGAACATTTCAGTAAACCCCTAGCAGCTAATTCTATTCAAGGATTTGTGGCGCGAGATCCTGCCATCAAAACAGTACAACAACCATATACATCATTTGGTGGTAAACCCAAAGAAGATAACCGCGCTTTTACTATGCGGGTGAGTGAAAGACTGCGCCATAAACAAAGGGCAATAACTCCTTGGGATTACGAACGTCTGGTACTGGAACATTTTCCCCAAATTTATAAAGTTAAATGTATTACCTCTGCTGCTGGCTCAAATAATCCGGGTGCTGCAAAGGTGACGATAGTAGTAATACCCGATATTTCTAATACTGCGCCATTCTTTCCTCTCGAACCCAAAGCACCTTTATATTTGCTCAAGGAAATTGAGGCATATCTGCAAAAATATACCTCACCTTTTGTGCAAATTGTAGTTAAAAATCCCCGCTACGAACGCATTAAATACAGAGTGGGTATTCGTTTTCGCCACGGATATGAACAGGGTTACTATCTCAACCAACTCAATGAAGATATTAAACGCTTTTTGTCTCCCTGGGCGTATGAAGAACAAGCAGATATTACCTTTGGAAGTTCAATTCATAGTTCTTCACTCATCTATTTTATTGAGAACAGACCCTATGTAGATTATGTTGCAAATCTGAAATTAATTGAGCAAATCGGCATCAAAGCTGGTTCTCAAGGCAAATCAGATACTTATTATCGCGTAAATCAGTCTAACCTTGCCCAAGTGCAACACCCGGATTCGATTTTAGTTTCTGCCCCTGAACATATCATCGACTTAATTGGTACAGAAAATTACGAAGAAGAGGATTTTGAGGGTATTGGTTACATGATTGTTGGTATTGATTTTATTGTTAGTTAAAAGGAGAAAATCTCGTGACTCAAAAAAGTAGAAGCGAACTGCAAGGATTATTCAAAACAGGAACGAAGCCTTCCCAACAGGATTTTGCCGATTTCATTGAATCCACCCTCAATATTAAAGATGATGGCATAGGAAAGCCGTCTGGGGCAGATACTCCGTTGAAGATTACGGCGCAGGGTACGGATGAGAAATTAATAGATTTTTATGCAGGTGAAACAAAAACCTGGAGTTTTAATCAAAAATCAGGAGATAAACAAGGCTTCAATATATCTAATTCTGGAGGTAGCAGGCTTTTTATTGCTAACAGTAATGGAAATGTTGGACTGAGTATTGACCAGCCAACGGCGAAATTGCATATTCAGCAGACAGCTAATGAAGATGCTTTGCGGATAGATGATGAGTTAAAAGATACGACTCCTTTTGTAATTAATAAAGATGGTAATGTGGGAATTGGAACTCTAACTCCAGGAACAAAGTTAGAAGTCAATGGCAATATTAAGCTACAACAGGGAGTAGCAGTCAATCAAATCTCTAGTGATAGTACTCTAGCAGGGAATAGCGACCTTACTATACCAACAGAGAAAGCAATAAAAACCTATGCAGATACTAAAGCACTTCTGGCGGGTTCTTCTACCCAGGATTTTCAAACAAAAAACCTAACTGTAAATGCTAATCTCAAGCTACAGCAGGGAGTAACAGTCAATAAAATTTCTAATGATATAACTCTGGCAGGGAATAGCGACCTTGCCATCCCGACAGAAAAAGCAATAAAAACCTATGCAGATACTAAAGCACCTCTGGCGGGTTCTTCTAGTCAGGATTTTCAAGCAAATAACCTAACTGTAAAAAGTAAGATTTATGGTGCGATCGATCGATTAACATCACCTGATAACAAATATACTTTGGTAATGCAGAGCGATCGCAATTTAGTTATTTATGATGATAACCAGACGGAAGGGAATAAAGCTGTTTGGTCTCTGGCAGGATCGCCTAATCAAAGTTTTCAAACAAAAAACCTAACTGTCTCAGGAACTCTAACTGTAACTGATTCTTTATCTGTTGCTGCATCTGCTGGCAGTACGGTAAATATCGATTTATCAGGCCATGTCCAACTCAAAGAATATAGCACACAAAACCTGGCTTTTTTTCAAGCTAGAGACGACTCATCTAATCGAGATATTGGTTTAAGAATTAGAACTCAAAAGAAAGGTGATAGCAAACCAGCTATTGTAGATGCAATAACCATTAGTCCTGACGGCAATTTGGGTATTGGTACTACAACAAGTCCAGGTGCGAAGCTAGATGTCAATGGCAGTTTGAAAGCAAATAGTCTAAAACTCACAACAAAACTAATTTCAGTTAAAAAGTATAGCAGTCTTGGCGATAGTATTAATTACAAAACTGACTATCCCACGTCTCAATGGATTTGTAGCATTGCCGGATTTTACTGCGGATCGGGTGATATAAATGAGGGAGTTGTGGGCGACATTATTCAGGTTTATACTTATCCTAACTCCGATGGCTGGTGGTATATTAGAGCAGATTTTTTGACTCATAACAAGGGTGAAAACTGGACGGTTTGGCTAATGGCTATTAATAAAGACATAGCAGAAGCAGCCAACGCTCTGTAAGCAGCACCAGTTCTAATTTTTACTCTTAACTAAGTAGAACGAGTTGAAAAAACCGAACTATGTTAAGTAATGTAAAAAGACTAAGATTGAGTTCGTAGTAAGGACTTTAGTCCTTATTTGAGAACTAAAGTTCTCACTACAAACCTTTAATTATTTACCCTGTTCTACTTAAACTGTATTTAATTAATACCAGCAACAATAAACTTAAAGCAATGAGACAACAACTGGAAAACCGCCTTCAACAACTCAAATCTGAATTTGCATCAGGACAAAAAGTCCTTGCAGATTTAGAAGCCAAACAAATCAATGTCCGAGAAACTTTACTCCGCATTCAAGGTGCTATTCAGGTATTAGAAGAAGAATTAGCTAAAAATAATGGTGTTGTATCTGAACCAGAAAAATTAGAGGTTTTAGAAACAGAGTAAATAGGGAGTTAAATCACTAAACAAAACCATCATGACTGAACACCTTACTATCTCCAACACTCCTCCCGAACATCCTGGGATGAATTTTGCCTTATTACGACAAGAAGGTATAAAGCACATTGAACGCCTAGCAGGTAAATTGTGGACAGATTACAACACCCACGATCCTGGTATTACTATTCTAGAACAACTCTGTTATGCCATCACCGATTTAAGCTATCGGCTTGACTTTGAGATGAAAGACTTGCTTGCACCTTCTCCTGAAGAAAACAGAAAACAGTTTTTCACAGCCAGAGAAATTCTCACTGTTAATCCCGTCACTATTAATGATTACCGCAAGCTATTAATTGACATTAATGGTGTTAAGAATGCTTGGTTAGAACCCATTAAAAATTCACAACCCTCCATTTATTACGATTCAATTCTTCATACATTAACTTTTAAAGTTTCTGATTTTACTGAAGAAGTAAATTTAAATGGCCTTTATCGGGTCATGATTGAGAAAGAAAAAAATATATCAAATGATGCTAGTTTAATAGAAAAAATCACGACTAAACTTAATCAATATCGGAATCTGTGTGAAGATTTTGCCTCCATTGAAATATTACCGATTGAAGAAATTAGCATCAAAACGGAGATAGAAGTCGAAGAAGGCTTTGATGTCAATGAATTAATGGCAAAGATATATTTTGGCTTAGAAAATTTTATTTCTCCTACGTTACAATTTTTTAGTTTAAAAGAACTACTAGAACGAGGTAAAAATACTGAAATTATTTTTGAGGGTTTTCCCCTTGAACATGGCTTTATTGATAACGAACAACTTGATAAATTCACGAAGAAAGATGAACTTCACACTTCTGATTTGATTAGAATTATTTTAGAAATTCCAGGGATAAAAACAGTTAGAAGTATTACTATTTCAAGCAACAAGTCATCTGAATTAGAAGAATGGGCATTAGCATTAGATCCTAATCTTACACCCCAACTCAAAGATATAGATCGTTTGACTAGTAATATTAGTTTTTATAAAGGACAGATTCCCTGTAACCTGAACCTAGCTAAAGCTAAAAGTCATCTAGAATTCTTACAACAGCAAAACACAAAATCAATATCAACTACACAAATAAAAGATATCCCTATTCCGCTGGGACAATACCGCGAATTATCTGACTATGAATCAATCCAAAATGATTTTCCTGCTAATTACGGTATTGGAGAATTAGGTTTACCGGCTTCTGCATCTCCTCAACGCAAAGCTCAAGCAAAGCAGCTACAAGCTTATTTAATGTTTTTCGATCGAGTTTTAGCTAACTATTTCGCTCAATTAGAACATACTAAACAGCTATTTTCTTTCCAAAATAAAAACAAGAAAACTTACTTTTCTCAGGATATTTCTAGGATTCCAAGTGCATCTGAAATTCTGAATTTTGATAATAATTCATTAGCAGATGAGTGGAACGACATTGATTTAGAAAGAAAAAATCGGTTTTTAAATTATTTAATAGCACAGTACTGTGAAAAATTTACAGATTATTCTTTACTGTTATATAATTCAATTCTAGAAGAAAAACTAATTAATAATAAAATTAATTTTTTACAAAACTATCCTCAAATTAGTGCTGGTAGAGGTAAAGCATTTAATTACACTGACTCCAGTCAAGTTTGGGATACAGACAATGTATCAGGACTAAAACAAAGAATTTGCAGTTTAATTGGCATCCCCTACAAGCGAAAAACTTTAGCTCTCTCCAATGAATCCAATGAAACAGCAGGATTTCATATAATCGAACATATTTTACTTCGTCCTTACAGCAGCCAAAATTACGATCGCAACCCTAATTTCTTAAATTTTGGTCATCAAATTTTGGAATTTCAGTCCAGCACAATTTCCAACAAAATAGTAACTTGTGTTTCTCAGGAACACGGACTTTCCGAAAACGAACAAATACAAATATTTGACACAGATAATTACAATGGAATTTATTTTGTTACTAATGTTCAACAAGATACATTTGATATAGAAATAGAAACTGGGTTTGTAAAATCAGAAGAAGGACAATGGGTACAATTAGATAGACCCCTAGATCCTTATTCTTTCCAACTCAGTTTTGTATTCCCTGACTGGCAGTTTCAAAATGAAAACTTTAGAAAGCTAATTTATAAAATTATCAGTGCAGAGATTCCCGCACACATAACTCCTTACTTTCACTGGTTAGATAAATCAAAAATGCAAGATTTTGAAAGGTCTTACACTCACTGGCTGAACACAATTGTGGACAAAAATGCCACACCTGAGGATCTTAAAAGTACGAGTAATAACCTGATTAAAGCTTTGGAAATTGCTAGTGTTGATATTAGAGAATTTAGTCTTCTGGGATATATGACTATCGGCACAGATTTTGTAGTAAGTTGATTAAATTTTTTGCAAGTGAACCAAAAACAACATTTAATCAAAAAACAAGTTATAGAAATTAATTTGAATTCACAGACAGATGCTTTTGAACTGCAAAATGAATTAAGTAGAATATATCATCATAAAATTATTCCTATTATTGATAACGTCTTGAGCCAGTTTAGCAGTTCAGACATCATATATCGGATTAATATCTTAGAAATTAATTTAGGAAATATTAATATTAATAATCTAGAAGATGAATTAATTGATAAAATTATAGAAAAACTCGAACAACAATTACTAAAAGAAATTGGTGTATCAACGTCTAGTTGTTCAGTCAAAACACAACCTGATACTAACTTACATGAATCTTCGATATTGCTTCCTAGAATAGCATCTTTGTCTGATGAAACAGGTAGAGTTAGGGCTAAAAATACAGAAGAGAATCAAGTTAGCTCTGTGGATAAGGCTTTGTATACAAGCTCATCAAATCGAATTGAGATACTAGATATTGCGGAGAAAGAAGCCTCAGAAATAAATATTTTTAGCTACTTTATCCAAACAGGTATGTTACCTTGGTGGAGTCAAAAATTCAGCAAACAAGAACTAGAACAATGTTGCGATCGCCTCATCGCAAATTCACCAAATCAAATTAAATCTCTTGTCGAGCAAAATTTGAAATATCCAAACCAATTGCAGCGTATTATTTACCAATTTTCTGATTCAATACTCCTGAAAATAGTAGGATTATTTACTAATGATACCGATTTAGTTAAGTTTATTGCAGACTATAATACAGACACAAAGCTTATCTTTAAACAGCTAAAGCAGACTAAAAATATCCTGGAAGCGAAATTGAGATTGGATAAATGGCAAGGAATATTTTTCAGTCTTTTTTTAGATAGCAATATTCAACTGAATAAACTTAAATTAATCCAAGCTAACTTGTTATATATTAGTACTATTAATGGAATTAAGTATTCAGAATTATTAAACTATCTTGTTGCCAAAGTTAACTATTTAAGTGGAGAAGGTGAACATTTCAAAACTCCACTTACACAAATCTTAACAGAAATTCAAATTACTAGCGAAGAGACACAGTTTTTTAAAAAAGATAAACAAGCAAATCTACTATTAAGCGAATTGCAACAACTAAGTCTAAATAGACAGATATCACCGCAATATGCACAGGAAGTAAATCAAGTTATAAATGAACTCAAAAGATTACTAAATGAAATAAAAAAATCTGCTGCGCTAGAGAATCAACGTCACCATACAAAACGCCTCAATCAACTTTTACAAATTGCTCAAACTCTAAAAATCAAAATCCAACAAGAGACAAATTCTCAGCAATCTACACTTGAAAATTATATTAATACCTTTAGTCAATCTGATGAAATCTATATTTACAATGCAGGATTAATTTTACTATGGCCATTTCTGAATCGTTTCTTTGTCAAAATAGGGCTAGTAGAAAATAATCTGTTTATTAATAAGCTATCTGCTGAACGAGCATCTCTTTTACTTCAATATTTAGTTGATGCTTCAACAGATTCATCTGAAAATACTTTTCCCCTAAACAAAATTATTTGCGGTATAGATTTATTAGAACCTATAAACACAAATTTAGAAATCACTACCAAAGAACAAGCAGAATGTGAAAATTTGTTATCTGCTGTGATTCAAAATTGGTCTATTTTGAAAAATACATCTATCGAAGGATTTAGAAAAGCTTTTTTACACAGAAATGGGATTTTGAGAATTCATAATGATGGCTGGCTGCTACAAGTTGAACATGAAACTTACGATATTTTACTAGATAAAATTCCTTGGAGCATACAAGTTATCAAACTGCCGTGGATGTATAATATTTTATACGTAGAATGGTAGTAATATCATGTTCTGGTGAAGACTGATCGTTAAGACTGACACGGCGAAGCGGAGAGATTTTAATAATAAGTGATTATCCAAACTTGATATAAGTTAGCAAACTAAATCAACATGAAAATATTACCGTACAATAACTTTACGATTTCGACACCCGAACCATTGTCTGTAGTTCTGCAACGCCTAAATGCAAAAGTTGAACCTATCAAAGCATTTAGATTTTCTACAAAACACGCGCTTTATCAAGGAAGTATTTCTGAAGAAGGTTTTAAAATCAGCCGTATAATTCACTACCGCAACTCCTTCTTACCAATTATTAGAGGGCGCTTTGAAGTAGAATTGCACCAGACAATAATCCATATAGAAATGAGTGTACATCCTTTGGTTATGGCATTTTTAGGATTCTGGTTTTTCTTGTGGTATGGTGCGATCGCTCCCATAACATTAACAGGTGCTATGCCTAAGCATATGGCTCCGATATTTGTAGGGATGCCTATACTGATGCTAGTCATCTTCTCGCTAGCTTTTTGGTTAGAAGCAAATCGCAGTCGCACTGAATTGACTCAAATTATTCAAGGACAAGTATAGTTAAAGGTTTCTATTTGCTCTTAGCCTTTATGCAGGATAGAGTAGAATACCGCAGGCATTATTTTATAGAGATTTTATCTGGAAAAGCTAAATCTTAAATGGTAGCAATCTGTATATATAAAGTGAGATTAAATCATAACCTTTAGATAACATGTCGCAGAAAAAGAAAGAACCAAATGGATGTGGATGCTTAAATATTCCATTTTCTGTAATTATAGCCGTCTTAGGTGGTGGCTACTGGTGGTTCAGCCAGAAAGGAAATTTAGATATCAGCAAATTTTTACCAAAAAATGAACGAATAACTATTCCTATTGTGACGCCTGCTCCAACTGCATCCAAAATTCCCATCCCAACTGTTTCTCCTACTCCGGCTTCTACTTTATCAACCCCAAATTTACCAGTTAATAATAAGGAAACTATAGGGAAAAAAATACAAAATCTAAAAACGCCATTACCTGCTACTCCTTGGGAGAAAAAAGTAATTAGAGGAATTTATATAACTCGCTATCAAGCTACAAATAACGCTGATGAACAAACGATTCGGCAAAGAGTTCGTTACTATCGCGCTCAAGGAATTAATACAATCATTCACGGTGTTTGGGGAAATGGTTGTACGATGTACAAAAGTGAAGTTATGCAGCAAAATCTAGGGTATAATAGTTGCCCAAACCAGTTTCAAGAACAATGGTTGAATTGGTTGATTGATGAGGCACATGAACAAGGAATGCAAGTTCACGCTTATTTTGAGAAGGGAATTAAAATAGATCAAAATAGTCCAATTTTTGATTTAGCAGTTGCCCGAAAATGGATTGTTCCAGGAGTAGATAAAACTTACGCTGGAATCGATCATTATGTACTTGATGTAGAGAATCCTCAAGTTGCTAATTTATTTAAAAATATCTTAGTCGAGTTTGTCAAAAAATATCCGAATATTGATGCCGTTCAATGGGACGATTATTTAGGATATCACGCTGAATTACCAGGGAAAGTTGATAGAACTGCAAATTTAACTAAATTTGTGCAAGAAATGACAAGCTCTATGAAGAAAGCTAATTCATCAGTAAGTTTTGATATTTGCCATCATAATCCTTATTGGGCTAAAAGATATTTTGCGGCTGACTGGGAAAAATGGGGTGTAGATCGCGTATTTATTCAAGCTTACAATGATAATAATTTTGAAGAAGAATTAAACTATGCTCAAAAATATGCTGGAGTGGCGATTACAGATGGCCAGCTAAATCGTTTAAGAAATTTAGTTAATAATCCAAACATTAAGAGTATCTTAATTTTTCCATTTTCCGGTAATCCAGAAAAAACAGCTTCTAGTTTAAAAAATTCGATATAATACTCTGCAAACTGCGATTAGCAGAACCAAAAGCGATCGCCATTAATCAGTAAAAAGGGAACAGAGAACAGCCAATCACAAGTGACGGTATGGCTACACCATACCGTCACTTGTCACATTATCGCGTCAAAGCTTTACTTTCCTTTACTTGCGATCGCATAAATAAATCTACGCTTATTAATATGTCAAAAATTAATGACAATTTCCAATTTAAATCGCAGTAGAATTGGACATTGAGATAAAACTCATAGATAAAACTTATAGAATATCAATCAAAAATCGGCAGGTTGCATCACAAAAATTTAAAATAATAGTAGTGGGGGGAGTAAGTAGCTAAATAAGATTATTTCCCCCGAACATACAACAAACAAGCGAAAACCTATCAAAATGATTTTGGAATTATTTAAATAATCCTTTTTAGTGCCAGAATAAATTTTTTTTAGCTAATTTGAGAATTTATGTCACTCAAATAACAAAACAAACATGAGTATTATCCTTAACGATTACAACCTCATCAAAGTTATTGATGATGGCATAAATACCTGTATTTACCGTGCTTTTAAAGAATCAGAACAAACCTCAGTAATTATCAAAACTCTAAAAGCTGAATATCCCACCATAGAACAAATTGCCCAAATCAGACACGAGTATCAAATACTGCAATCGTTGAAAATAGAAGGAGCTATTCAACCTCTAGCCTTAGAAAGCACACAAAATGGTGTTGCACTTATCTTGCAATATTTTGAGGGAGAAACACTCAAGGATATTATCAACACACACAATTTGGAACTCAATATTTTTTTGCAAATTGCTATTCAATTAGCTACAACACTATATCAACTACATCAAAATAATCTGATTCATAAAGATATTAAACCTCATAATATTCTGATCAATTTCAACACAAATCAAATAAAAATTATCGACTTTAGCATTGCATCACGCTTATCTAGAGAAAATCAGGCAATTAACGATATTAATTTGCTCCAAGGTAACCTAGCTTATATGTCACCTGAGCAAACTGGGAGAATGAACCGCTCAATAGACTATCGAACTGATTTTTACTCCTTAGGCGTGACCCTTTACGAAATGCTAACTAACAAGCTGCCCTTTGTTGCAGACGATCCTTTAGAATTAGTTCACTCACACATTGCTAAGATCCCAGTTCCGCCTCACGAATTAAATACCAAAATCCCCCTAGCAGTTTCTAATATTGTCATGAAATTATTAGCTAAAACTGCTGAGGAAAGATATCAAAATGCTTTAGGACTCAAAGCTGATTTAGAAGTATGTTTAACACAACTGCAAGCAACTGGTAAAATTGAAAATTTTGTTGTTGGCCAACTTGATTTATATAGCCAATTTCTTATTCCCCAAAAACTTTATGGTCGAGAGCAAGAAGTTGCAAAATTGCTCGATGCCTTTGAGCAAGTTAGTTCTGCTGCAACCGAGTTAATGTTAGTTAGCGGTTATTCTGGCATTGGAAAATCTTCCTTAGTAAATGAAGTTCATAAGCCCATCATCCGCCAGCGCGGCTATTTTATTTCAGGAAAGTTTGACCAGTATAAACGCAATATACCTTATGCTTCATTAATTCAAGCTTTTCAAGAATTAATGCGACAGCTATTAACAGAAAATGCTGAAAAAATAACAAACTGGAAAACAAAAATATTAGACGCGGTTGGTGTCAATGGTCAAGTTATTATTGACGTTATTCCTGATGTCGCCAGAATTATCGGCTCTCAGCCTGAAGTACCACAACTAGGAATTAATGAAGCTCAAAACCGCTTTAATAGATTATTTCAACAATTCATTCGTGTATTTTCTCAAGCCGAACATCCACTAGTAATTTTTCTGGATGACTTACAGTGGGCAGATGCAGCTTCCCTCAAGTTAATTCAAATATTAATTAGCGATCCTGAGAGTAAGTATTTATTAATCATAGGAGCATATCGAGATAACGAAGTAAGTCCGAGTCATCCGTTAATATCAACTCTAGAAGAATTGCAAAAATCCGCTGCAAAGGTTAATAATATCGTTCTCCAGCCTTTGGATATTTCACATATTAAACAATTAGTTAACGATACACTCCATATTTGTCTAGAGAAATCACAAGAACTAGCTGATTTAGTATTGCACAAAACCCAAGGTAATCCATTTTTTGTAACCCAGCTACTGAAATCTCTTTACCAAGAGAACTTGTTATTTTTTAATTTTGATACGGGTTGTTGGGAGTGGGATATTAAACTGATTCAAGACATTGATATTACTGATAATGTCGTTGAATTAATGCTTAATCAAATTCAAAAGCTATTACCAGCGACACAGAAAGTTTTAAAATTAGCTGCTTGTATTGGCGATAAATTTACTTTAGATATTTTGAGTATTGTTAATCAAAAATCTTTGTCAGAAACAGCCAAAGAGCTATGGGAAGCTTTGCAAGCAGGTTTAGTTTTACCCATAGACTCATCTTATAAAATACCTCTGGTTGTTAGTGAACAGTTAGAAAAACAGCAAACAATTGCATACAAATTTTTGCACGATCGCGTACAGCAAGCATCTTATTCTTTGATTCCAGACATTGAGAAAAAAGCAACTCATCTGAAAATTGGGCAATTGCTTATTCAAGACACTTTGCTCGAAGAGCGAAAAGAAAATGTCTTTTATTTAGTAAATCACTTAAATCATGGCATCGATTTATTAACTTCAGAGTCAGATAAATATGAGCTAGCCGAACTCAATCTCATAGCAGGACAGAAAGCGAAAGCAGCAGCGGCCTATGAGTCTGCCATGCGCTATTTAAAAGAAGGTTTGAGGTTATTAACAGTAGATAGCTGGCAGAATCAATACGAATTAACACTATCAATTTATGAGTTAGCAGTAGAAGTAGCGTACCTCAACGGTGATTTTATCCAAATGGAGAAATGGGCGAACCTTGTTCTACAGCAGGCAAAAATTCCACTCCATAAAATGAAAGTATATGAGGTAAAAATTCAAGCTTGTATGGCGCAACTCAAACCACTTGAAGCATCGAAAATGGGTTTACAAGCCTTAGAATTGTTAGGTATTAATTTTCCAGCTTCGCCTAGCTTGTCAGACATTCAGGAAACTCTCAATCAAACAGCTACTAATTTAGCTACAAAAAAAATAGAAGACCTAATTAACCTACCGTTAATGATAGATATAGATAAGTTAGCAGCTATCAGAATGCTAACTTGTATGGGTTCATCTACTTATCAAGCTGCTCCTGCATTGTTTCCGTTGGTGATATGCGAACAAGTAAATTTATCTATCTATTATGGAAATACATCATTTTCAGCTTATGGTTATGTTTGTTATGGAGTCATTTTAAACAGCATTATTCAAGATATAGATTCAGCTTATAAATTTGGGAAACTAGCATTAAACTTAGTGGAAAAGCTAAATATTTTAGAATTGAAAACAAGCATATTTTTTGTGGCTGCATCATGTACAATGCATGGAAAAGTCCATGCTAGGGAAACGTTGTCACTTTTAGAAAATGCTTACTCTAGTGGACTAGAAAATGGGCAGTTTGAATATGGTTGCTATGGTGCGGTACAAAAATGTCAGCATTTATATTTCATTGGAGAAGAATTGCCAAGATTGGAAAAAGAAATGGCAAGAATCAGTGAAGTTCTCGCTCAACTTAAACAGGAAAATGCCTTAAGTTGGAATGCAATCTTTCATCAATCAGTTTTGAACTTACTCCAACCTGGTGAAAATCAGTGTCGTTTAGTGGGTGAAGTATACAACGAAGATGAATCATTATCGCTACTGGAAACAGCTAACGCTAGAACTGGACTTCACTACTTTTATTTAAACAAACTGATCCTTTGCTATTTATTTGGCGACTATCAACAAGCTGCGGAAAATGCGGTACAAGCAGAACAATATCTAGATGGAGTTAACGCATTTTTAGATGTGCCAGTATTTCATTTCTATGATTCTTTAGCACAACTGGCAATTTACCAATTTACATCAAGCGATCGCCAAAAATATCTTTTGGATCAAGTGATTCATAACCAAGAAAAAATGCAAACTTGGGCTAACAATGCTCCAATGAATTTTCAGCATAAATATGAGCTTGTAGAGGCAGAGAAATCGCGAGTTTTAGGGCAACATTGGCAAGCAATGGAATATTATGACCGAGCAATTGCTGGAGCTAAAGAACAAGGATACATCCAGGAAGAGGCTCTTGCAAATGAACTAGCAGCAAAGTTTTATTTTGAGTGCGGTAGAGACAAGGTAGCTCAGACTTATCTTACTGATGCTTATTATGGATATAGTAACTGGGGAGCAACAGCAAAGCTGAGAGATTTAGAAGTAAAATATACCCAGATTTTTGCTCGGCTGTCGGAACAAAAAAACCACACCCCAGAAAAAAAACAACTCATCCACTCACTGAATCCAACTATTAATGAATCTTTTGACTTAGCAACAGTAATGAAAGCTTCACAAGCGCTTTCTGGTGAAATTATTTTTGACAAACTACTAGCAAAATTGATGCATATTGTGTTAGAAAATGCTGGTGCAGAAACAGGATTTTTAATTTTAGAAAGGTCGGGTAAATTATTTATAGAAGCTTCAGGTAGTTTTGGTAAAACTGAAATTAATGTCCATCAATCAACACCTGTAGAATTGAGCGAGCAATTACCTTTATATATTATTAATTATGTACATCGTACTCAGGAAAATATTGTACTTAATGATGCTACCACTGAGGGTGGATTTACCAGCGATCGCTATATTGTTCAGCAAAAGCCAAAATCTATTTTATGTAGCCCGATAATTCATCAAGGTAAGCTGATTGGGATTCTTTACTTAGAAAATAAATTGATTGCTGGGGCTTTTACACCACAACGATTAGAAGTCTTGCAACTTTTATCATCACAAGCCGCAATTTCATTAGAAAATGCGCGTCTTTATAATGATTTAGAAGAATATAATCGAACATTAGAAATCAAAGTTAAAGAGCGCACTCTCGAATTACAAGATAAAAATTTACAATTACAACAACAAATTAGCGATCGCCAAAAAGCTGAAGAAATAGCTGCATCTGCCAACCGTGCCAAGAGTGAATTTCTCGCCAACATGAGCCATGAACTCCGAACCCCACTCAATGGTATTTTGGGTTATACTCAAATTTTCCAGGCAGATACATCTTTAACTGCTCAACAAAGAAATGGCATCAACATTATACATCAGTGTGGCGAACATCTACTAACACTAATTAATGATATTTTAGACATCTCCAAAATAGAAGCTCGAAAAATGGAGCTTTATTTACAAGAGTTCCATTTCCCAGCTTTTTTAGAAGGAATAGTAGAAATTTGTCGCATTCGGGCTGAACATAAAGGGATTAGCTTAATTTATCAACCTTTATATCCACTACCTAGTCTAATTTGTGCCGATGATAAGCGCTTACGTCAAGTTTTAATTAATTTATTAAGTAATGCAGTTAAGTTTACAAAAAAAGGTAGCATTACTTTTAAAGTAGGCTATATAAATCAGTATGGAGAGTGGATAACTAATACAAATAAACTTGCAGGTCAATTATCAAATTCCAAAATTCGATTTCAAGTTGAAGATACAGGAATTGGCATTGCTACAGAACAATTAGAAGAAATATTTTTACCTTTCAAGCAAGTAGGTGAAGATAGCCTCAAGACAGAAGGAACCGGATTAGGATTGTCTATTAGCCGCCAATTGGTTCAGATGATGGGGAGTGAATTATATGTTGCAAGTGAATTAGGTAAAGGTAGCGTTTTTTGGCTAGATTTAGAATTACCAGAAGTTGCTCAACCCACAAAAAATAATGTTAATGAACTTAACATTATTGGTTTTCTAGGCGCTAAACGCAAAATTATGGTGGTAGACGATAAATGGGAAAATCGGTCTGTGTTGGTCAATATCTTAGAACCTCTAGGTTTTGAAGTTGTAGAAGCAACTGACGGTTTAGATTGTCTTCGCAAAGTTCCTGAATGTCAGCCAAACTTGATTTTTATGGATTTGGTAATGGCAAAATTGGATGGATTTGAAGCTACCCGTCGCCTCAGGGTGCTACAAAACTTTAAGGAAGTGATAGTGGTTGCTGTCTCCGCTAGTGTCTTTGAATTCGATCAGCAAGAAAGTCGTAAAGTAGGGTGTGATGATTTTCTGGCAAAACCAATTAAAAAAGCAGAACTTTTAGAAAAGTTACAGGTTCACTTGGGATTGGAATGGGTATACGAAGATAAAGGTAAGGTAAGAAAGATGAAGGACGAAAACAAAAGTCCTACTAATACTTTACACTTGACATCTCAGACTCTTATTGTCCCTCCTTCAGCAAACGAACTGGCAATTTTGCTAGATTTGGCTATGCGGGGTGATTTAAGAAGCATTGCTGAACGAGCTGTCAAACTAGAAGAAATAGATGAGAAGTTGCAGCCTTTTGCTACTCATTTATATCAACTGGCTAAAGGTTTTAAAGGAAAACAAATATTGGAATTTCTCCAAAAGTATTTTGAGGGCGTATGAAAAATGATGTTAATAAATCGAGTGTCATCTTAATTGTTGATGACACTCCCGTCAATTTAGAAATGCTGTTTGATTTTTTAGGTCAAGCAGGATTTACGGTTTTGATTGCTGAAGACGGTGAAAGTGCGATCGCCAGAGCCGAATATGCCCCACCTGACTTAATTTTGTTAGACATCCTCATGCCGGGAATGGACGGTTTTGAAACTTGCCGTCTCCTAAAAAGCAGCGAATTAACACAAGATATTCCTGTTATTTTTATGACTGCACTTTCCGAAACAGTGGATAAAATTAGAGGCTTTGAACTGGGTGCAGTCGATTACCTTACCAAACCACTCCAACACCAAGAAGTTTTAGCCAGAATTCAACTTCATCTCAAGCTGCGAACTCTCACAAAAACACTGCAAGAACAAAATTTACGTTTGGAAAGCGAAATTGCTGAACGCTTACGAGTGGAAGAAAAAATCCGTGAACAAGCTGCTTTGTTAGATATAACGAGCGATGCCATTCTTGTCAAAGATTTTGTCAATCAAATCCGTTTTTGGAACAAAGGGGCTGAGGATTTGTATGGCTGGAAAGCTGCGGATGTAATTGGTATGAATGTCAATCAGATTTTATATCCACCAGAAAGCTTATCTCAAATCCAAAATATCTCTGCAACTATCGCTGAATCTGGTTTTTGGCAAGGTGAATTGCATCAGGTTAATAAACAAGGAAAAGATATTATTGTTGCTAGTCGTTGGACTTTAATGCGCGATCGCAACGGTCAACCAAAATCAATTTTAACGGTAAATACTGATATTACAGAAAAAAAACATTTAGAAAATCAAATTCTGCGGGCGCAACGTTTAGAAAGTATTGGCACCCTAGCTAGTGGCATCGCTCATGACCTCAACAATATACTGACCCCCATTTTGACAGCAGCACAACTGTTGCAACTCAAAATGTCTGATACTAATGAGCGCAATCAACAGATGTTGCAGACCATAGAAAATAATTCTAAACGTGGGGCTGCTTTGGTCAAACAAGTCTTGCAGTTTGCGCGAGGAGTTGAAGGACAGCGTACCATTGTGCAAATGAACCATCTGTTCTCAGAAATTCAGCAAATTGTCCAAGAAACTTTTCCAAAATCCATTGAATTGACAGTAGATATTCAGCCAGGACTTTGGGCTGTAATTAGCGATCCAACGCACTTACATCAGCTACTGATGAACTTAGTAGTTAATGCTCGTGATGCTATGCCCAGAGGTGGTCAAATTAAAATCTCTGGGGAAAATCTCTTTATTGATCGACAATATGCACGCATGAATCTTGATGCCCGTATTGGTGCTTACATTATGATTACTGTTGCAGATACAGGCATAGGAATGTCCTCAGAGATCCTTGACAGAATCTTCGAGCCGTTCTTTACTACTAAAGATATTGGCAAAGGTACAGGATTGGGTCTGTCCACTGTTAGGGGTATCATCCAAAGTCATGGTGGTTTTATAACTGTGGCTAGTCAGGTTGCTAG
Source organism: Nostoc sp. ATCC 43529 (assembly GCA_003326205.1). Classification (GTDB taxonomy): domain Bacteria; phylum Cyanobacteriota; class Cyanobacteriia; order Cyanobacteriales; family Nostocaceae; genus Nostoc. Next base: position 62,043 of record LWTK01000020.1, on the reverse strand, counting down.
GGGTACTGAATTTAAAGTTTACTTGCCAGCAGTGGAAGTAGCAAAAACACCACAAGTACAAGACCTGGAATTGCTCAAAGGTAACGGAGAATTAATTTTAGTAGTTGATGATGAAAGCGAAATTTTAGAAACAACCAAAATTTCTCTCGAAACTTACAACTACAGAGTCATGACAGCGAGTAATGGAATTGAAGCGATCGCCCTTTATGCTCGACACGAAGACGAAATCAACCTAGTGTTGATGGATATGATGATGCCATCAATGGATGGTGCTACTGCCATTAGTACCTTACAAAAAATGAATTCCCAGGTCAAGGTTGTAGCTGTTAGCGGTCTGAATGCTAACGATAAACTCACTAAAATACCTGGAGTCAAAAAGTTTATTCCTAAGCCATACACAACCAAGGAGTTATTGCAGACTTTACACAATATTCTTGTAGAGAAAGCCCCAAACCCAAAGGGTGCCGTTAAAGCTTGATACTCACTCGCTAACCTATCAAATTAATGGAGGCGATCGCTTTTACCTACCGTTGTATTTTCCTAATTTCAATCCGAAATCTAAAATCCAAAATCCTGTAACTTCGCTACTTTGAAGATTCTTTCAAGAATAGCAGTTGCCAGTTAGGTTAGGACATAAACTAATGGTAAAATCCTGATACCAAGAGACTTTGAAACCTGTTGCCTTTTGCCTTTTGCCTTTTGCCTGCCATACCATAGATATATTCGCTGCGGGCTACCCTACTGATGAACAGCCATGTCAGAAACCACCCTACCTCCGCCTCTAATTGAAATTCCACCCACCCAAGCAGAACTTCCTTATGATGATGGTGTCCCAATGGAAAGCGCACGGCACAAAGTCCAAATGGACTTGCTGATAGATGGCCTAATCCCTTGGCTGTCACAGCGAGAAGATGGATTTGTCGGCGGTAATATGTTTGTCTACTACAGTCTGGCGCAGGTGCGAAACCAAGACTTTAGAGGGCCGGACTTTTTTGTGGTGTTGGGTGTCCCTCAAGGTGAACGCAAAAGTTGGGTGGTTTGGGAAGAAGGAAAAGCACCGGATGTTGTCATTGAGTTGCTTTCCGAAAGTACAGCCGCAGCAGACAAAAACCAGAAAAAGCTGATTTATCAAAATCAAATGCGCGTGCCAGAATATTTCTGGTATGACCCGTTTAACCCAGATGATTGGGCGGGTTTTTCTATCCAACAAAGAGTTTACCAACCACTGGTGGTTAACGATCGCCATCAATTGGTGAGCGAATCCTTAGGGTTAGCCTTGCAGCGCTGGCAGGGAAATTACAAAGGAATTGATGCAACTTGGCTACGCTGGGCAACTTTGGAGGGAGAATTACTACCAACGCCTGAAGAACAAGAACGCCAACGAGCCGAACAAGAACGCCAACGAGCCGAACAAGAACGCCAACGAGCCGAAAAGGCTGAGTCCCAGTTATTACAAACAGTACGCAACTTACTGGCGGGTGGTATGACGGTAGAACAGGTAGTTAGCATCACAGGCTTAGATGCATCAGCGATCGCACCATTGATACCTCCATCTGAGTCGTGAGAAAAATGGCAATTGCCTGGTATTTTATTCAAAACTACCTAAATTTGCTGATTCACAATACAAACGATACAATTCACAGGAAAATTTAGCGCGATCGCACTCAAGTTTTATCAGCCCAATACTTTCTAATTTATAAGCAAGCATAGATTCTAATTTTATATCTTGTGCAGCAATTAACTTTTTAATGGCACCACCCAATTCTGGCTCCTCCTGGAGTGCTGTTAACAGCCGTCGTAAATGGTCGTTATAAATTCCTGATTCCGTGGGAGCTTGTTGTAATAGCTGCTTTAAGGTAACTTTTCCCTGAGAAACGTGATACAAAGCTAGGCGCACTAAATAGGGATGTCCCCCTACCATTGACATCAGTTGCTTGGCTTCTTTACCATCTCTCCAATCTAGCCCATGACGCTGTGCTAAATCCTGCACTTGCTTGATTGTAAATGGGGGCAACTTTAGCGGTAATCCGATATTAAACGGTGATTGGTTTAGCTTTAAAGGAATATAAATTTCTGTTGAATAAGCCACAAGCAGCCGGAGTTTTTCCCAAATTTCTATTTGCTTAGCTTGCTCGTGCCAAGAACGCAACAAGGGTAAAAACTCTTGAGCGATCGCTGGATACTCAAACACCCGATTCACTTCGTTTAATGCCAAAACCAAGGGACAACTAAGATGTTCTAACAAATACCTTTGAAAATAATTGGTGCAGCTAACTTTGCTGCCGATATCTTCATCCCAATATTCATCGAGTTTGGATTCTAGCTCTAACTTACTACTGATGTTGGCACAAAACCAACGTAAAAATTTATCAAGGTTGCAAAATACTGTTGAGTCTGCTTGCTGAAAATCCAAGTTCACGCTGCGATAGCCAACGGATGCAGCGTAATCAATAATGCGTATCATCAGAGAGCTTTTTCCCATCTGGCTAGAGCCTTTGATGCGAATAACACATCCCGGCCCAGTAATTTCTCTATAGGCAAATTCCTCAATTGGCGGACGAGGGATATAAAACCGGGAAGATAGCATTACTGGACCGCTGGGAAATTCTAGGGTAGTAACGGTAATGGTGGCGTGTTTCTCAATCTGTTGCTGTTGTGCTTTGGTCAGGGGGCGTAGCTCTAGGGTGTGGCGGAAGTTAGCTTTGCTAATTGGTTCTCCAAAAATTTTACTAAGTACATGCCACAACTGGGAAGCTACTTCTCTAATACTTTGTGCGCCATAGTGAACTTCACCTGCCATGTGGTTGTAAGTTTTTCCTTCCCAGGACGAGCGCAATACTAATTCTTGCAGGGGTGTCAAAGGTTTTTTTTGGCTGACTGAGAGAACTTGTAGCACTTGATCGATGTTCATTTTCTAGATGCGTAGGCAGCTTTTCACCTTTATTGAGATCTAGGCAACTCCGACAACCCAAAATGTAGTTAATATTCGGCTATGTTTTAGAGTTAACAGTAGTATATTTGTTCAAAAACCTACAAAGCAAGTATTGACAATTATATTTTTGTATGATAATAATTGAATTAATATATAGCAATTAAGCTGCTTTTAACAGCAAAAAGCGAAATTTATAAACAGAATAATCTTATTTTTTATACTAAATAATTATTTTGTTTATACATTTATAAGATACAAAATGTAGGTAATTTTTGTAGCTCCAGCCATATCTTGACGAAAATTAGGCAACAATTTTCTCTTTACTTAATTTCTGGTTTAATTTAATAATACTCTCAATGCAAAATAATTAGTACAAAAATATTGAAAGTTCTGCTTTAGTTGCCGCAGAAAAGATATTATTTTAGTTAAATAATAATTGCATACATAAAATATTTAAAAGATATTTAGTAACAGCAAAGCCTATTTACATAGCTCGAATGAATAAACTTCTATTAAATATTAAAAGATTGACAAAATATAATGATATGAAATAATTAACATCTATCCATTTGGATGTTGTCTAAAATTATTCAAATTATATGGTCACAGATGAACATATTAATTATTGTCGCTGAAGTCAGCCTTATAATATTTGTGTTCTTACTTATCAACTGGCTTGTAAGTAAAACATTTAAGCTGTCTATTAAATCCTCTATATTGAGAAGTGACGATAGAAGTATCAAAACCCTACGACGCAACATCACAGGGTTACTATTACTTGCTTGTTTGGTATTGTGTATTCTGATTGTAGGTGCTAATGGTTATTTAATTTATCGTGGAGAAAACCTACAGGAATACACACTAACCATTATTCGCCGTATTCCATTAGAATTTTGGATAGATTTAGGAATTGGTATAGCTAAAAGTATTGGCGTATTGATTGTAGCAGCGATCGCGGAGAAATTCGTCAATTATTCCTTGAAGGTAGCTGGCATCCGCGCCAAGAAATTAGAAACAAGTACTGCTGACGATCAAAGTATTGATTCTTTATTCAACGCCCTCAATCAAAGAGTCAATGGTGGAATTTGGCTGTGGGCTGCGATTTTGTGTGCCGAGTTTTTGAAATTACCACCAGTAGTTTCGCAATATCTCTACATTGCACTGCGGATTTATCTAATTATCGCCGTCGGTTTGCTGATACTTAAAGCAGTGGCAGCGTTAGTTGATAGCCTAGATGCTTTGAGCCTCAGATACTCTAGCCCTGATAACCTGCTGAGGTTCTACGATCGCCTCCGACACCTGATACCCTTTTTAAAGCGGTGTCTAGAATTTGTAATTTATGTCTGCATGGCAACATTGGTAATTCAACAAGTGCAGTTAATTGCCAACATAGCAGCTTTTGGCCCGCGAATCATCAAAATCATCGCCATTATCTTTATTAGTCGTGTATTGTTTGAGGTCGTCTACTTATTTGTTGAAGAGGTGCTGTTTAAAAACCAGAATCTAAATGACATTCAAAGAAGTAGACGCCTGACCCTCGTTCCTCTGTTACGTAGTTTCTTACAATACTTCATTTACTTCGGCGCGATTGTTTCCATTCTTTATACCCTGGATATCGATCCTACTCCGATACTTGCAGGTGCGGGTATTGTTGGTATAGCTGTAGGTTTAGGGGCACAAACGCTGATTAACGATATTGTTTGCGGCTTCTTTATTCTGTTTGAAAACTACTACTTAGTCGGTGACTATATTGAGGCTGGAAAAAGTGAAGACAGAATTGTCGAAGGTATTGTCGAGGCAATTGAACTAAGGACTACCCGCGTTAGACACCCCAATGGTCAATTACAGATTATTCAGAATGGGAATATTGGCTCAATTACTAATTACTCCAAACAGTACATCTATGCAGTAGTAGAAGTTGGCGTTCCTTATGATTCCAACTTAACTCATGTCTATAAAGTAATTGAGGAGGTAGGACAGCAGTTAAAAGCAGATTATCCAGATGTACTTGAAGGTACACAAGTGGATGGCATCGAAAGCCTTGGTGAGTCTAACTTGTTGCTGCGGACATTGACGAAAGTCAAGCCGGGAAAACATCTGCAAATCCAGCGTATTCTTCGCAAGATTTTTACAGATACTCTATTGCGTGAAGGAATTGTTATTCCCAGTGGTGCTGCAAGTACAGAAGATTAATTTACTAATAATTACAGAGTCATTTAATTTTGAATTTTGGATTTTTACTGCAATGGAAAATCCAAAATCTAAATCATGCTTCAACAGCAACTAACTTTGAAATTACTTAAGATTTGAGGTAAACACCAAATGATTTATACGCTCATTGCCCAAGCGCCAGAATCTACATCAAAAACCCCGATACCAATAGTGCCGCCCACTGTGCCAACAGGGGCACAAATCAATGCTTTTTTATATACATTTGGGGCATCTGTAATTGTTTTCTTTATCATCTACGTATTACTCTTCTATATACTGCGAGCGTTTTTTAAGCGTACAGAAAAAGATGCAGCCCTCCTCATTCTTGCGATTTCACAAACTCCGGCGATCGCAATTTTTATATTTGCTAGTCTCAAGATTTCGCTGTTCCAATTAGGTTCAGGAGGAATTATAGATTGGATTGACCGAGGACTGACAGCTTTGCTAATTGCTGCTTTCACCTACTTGGTAAGTCTATTATTTACAGAAGCAGCAGTTTCTTATTTGAAAGACTACGCCCGCAAAACTGAAGCTGTATGGGATGACGTATTAATTCCACTACTGCAAAACTTTATCCCAGTAATCACATACATAATTGGCATCTCTCTGTTTTTCAGCACCCTTGGAGTAGATTTAAGTGGCATTGGTTTAGCAATAGGTAGCATTACCGTAGTTTTGGGATTGGCAATCAAAGATATTTTAAGCGATTTTTTCAGCGGGTTGGTATTGTTAGTTGATACACCCTTTAAATTTGGAGATGTTATCTCCATGCCAGATGGGTCAATTGCAATTATCAAACAAATTGGTATCCGGGTGACGAAACTATATTTGATTAACGAGCATTGCGAGGCTTATGTACCAAACACATCATTGGGCGGTCAAAATATAGTCAATCTCAGTCGTCCTACAACCCACTATGCTTACACAATTCAAGTCTCAGTCAGAGTTGATGCTGATGCAGTAGTAGCAACAAAAATTTTGCAAGAAATCATCATTGGGCATCCAGATACTTTAGGTGATATCGATGAAAAACTGCAATGTTTAGACACTTTTGCGGCATTAAGAGAAGCAGAGGGTGATAAACTCTCAAAAAAAGAAGCAGGACGGCTGCGTTTATTAGTTGAGAAAGATGTTAATGAACAGTTGCAAAAGCTTGAACAAGCATTTGCATATTTTGCGCTCGAAATTAAACAGCTAGAAAAGGGAGGCTTAAATACAGAGGAATTGAGAAATATCCAGAAGAACTATCTGGAAATATTGAACATTGTCGGTCTGGTGGTGATTACAGAACGTAAAGGTAAACGAGTGCGATCGCGCCTAGAAGAACAACAACAGACTGGAAAACCAACTTTGATTAGTTTGATTCGTAAATGGTATCAAACTTGGCTTCAAGACCCTGATTTAGTATTTGAAGACCAAAATATTTTACCTGACGAATGGGAACAAAAAATTGAACTTTTGAAAATAAAACTGAATAAGATTTTTCAAAAAATTTCTAATCCTGGAGTAGATGAAACCAGATTAGATGATTACTCATTAAAATTTGTTGAATGGTTGCATGACAGTTTTAAAGAATCTAATACCGCCTGGAAAGAACCACAAGTTCAACTAACTGATATCCAAGGCGCTGCTATGCAATTTTCTGTAAGATTCTACGTTGATAATATTCAATTAGAACACTGGCGGCGTGGTAACCGCGTCCAAAATGAGGTGCGTCGAGAAATGGTACGGCGTTTAAGACAAGCTTATATTTACACACTAGGATAATGAAATAGAGGTTATCAAATAACCTCATAGCATTTCTCGCTTTTGTGAGGTACAAGGTAGGGGCAGCCCTACCTTTATTGGTGTCAACTTAAGCTCAAACCTATATCGGACAGGCGTTTTGCACATCCCTCACGCCCTCATCCCCTAACCCCTTCTCCCACAGGAGAAGGGGAATTAAATCTCTTGCTCCCCTCTCCCGAATGGGAGAGGGGCTGGGGGTGAGGGCAAAACCTCCTCACAAAGCGGGTTTCACGTTAAGTTGACACCAATGGCCCTACCTTGTACCTTATGTAATTGGCAACCGCTACATATATAGACACGATATCAGCCCACTTAGCCCTAAGAAGATGTCTGAAAACTTTTTGGTGTTGTATTTAAGACTTGTAGATCCCCCTAAATCCCCCTAAAAAAGGGGGACTTTGACTCTGGTTCCCCCCTTAAAAAGGGGGGCTAGGGGGGATTAAGAGCAATGTTTAATACTTCTCAGACATCCTCTAACAGTCATCACCCACCATCTTTTTCACTCTTAAAATGGGAGTAATATATTAATTACGAATAACTACTAGGTATATTCCCTTGATTTGGCCTCGATTAAGTCGAAAAAGCACGTTAAAGTTAACAATATTTTTACTGCTACTGTTCATAGCACTAGTTGTGGTGTTACAACATTCCCCAAGACAACCACAGCTAGTAGAACGCAAAAGTAATTATGCGATACATATTCGACAGGATTTTAATCAACCTAGTTTTTACCCAGTTACAAAAATTCCCTCTGCAAACCTTTATAAACCTATTGCAGACTGGGTAGGAAGATTGATTTTACCAACAAAACAGCAATTAGCAGATAATTTAGATTGGGTATGGTTGGAAGTACAACATGCACCACCGACAGCACAAAATTTGGTAGGAAAGATTGTGCGCCTAGAGTGGAAAAAAAATCAAGATTTACTAACTTACGTTCAAGCTGTAACGCGAGATGTTAACTTTACTCCGGAAGTAATTAAAAGCCAAAAACAAGGAAATATTCATCCTTTTCGACTCGACGGAGTTCGTCAGGTAGGGACATTACGTTCTTTGGCTGGGGCAAATCCTGATGATAATACAATTGTTGCTTTAGATTCCCATACAATTATTACGGAAAGTCAAGAAAAACCCCTTTTACAAATTGAACGCGAACCTGTTTTGGTGACTGGTAGATTTTATGGTTTGGTGAAAATCATTAAACCCAGCCGCACAACTTTTTCCTCAACCAAAAATCAAAAGGGTAGTGATTATTTTTTAGTACAGCATTACAATCCTATTTCTAAGAAGTTTGATGGTGTTTTAGAAACTATTCGCATTCCCCAACAAGTTATAGATACGCGAAATTTTGCCCCTTCAAGTCCGCTGCAAATTGAAAAGTCACCTGCGGGTAATGAAGGTTGGTATATTTACGGTGCTGAAGATATTAATGATGTATTTACTGTACAGGCGATCGCACCTCGTTCTCTCTTTCGCATTCAACCCAATCAAAGCATTACTGGCAAAGAACCAGCGCTGAATTACATCAAAACTTTGAATTGGCAAAATACGGAGAAAAATAAAGGTAAAATCAATACTGTTTTGTTAAACCCCCTAGAAACTGGCAGTTCAGCCAATCAATTGATATCAAACTGGCAAGAAGGCGACAAAGCGATTTTACTGCATCTGTTCGGTGGAATTGGGGGACGTAAAGCTGAAACCCTGGGAGTACCTTATACTGTCACCGGACATTTTGCTTTTGGAATTGCAGAAGTTGTGCGGGACGAGTTTACTAACGAATTACGCTTCGAGACAAAATATCACCAAATTTATGCCCATAACCCGGATGGAATTATTGCTGCAACGCATACATGGGCTGATTATATGGGAAACTTACAACGTGGCTGGCTGGCGACACGTCCGGTATCAGATATTCTGATAAAATTTGACCCTGTAATCCAAGATTATGATTTTGATGGAGTCAAACTTTCGCCTTTAGACCAGTTCCAGCAACAATTACAGTTGACAATGGCCCGTTATCGGGTCGGTGATGGTACTGGTGGGGCAATGGTATCACCTGCAACTTCCTGTATTCAAGACTCTAGCCAAGCGCTGTATGCAGCGATACTAGCAATTAAAAATCAAGTTGCTGCAAATCCTCAAATTCAAACTTGGTTAAATGCCAACCCGAATCACCCCCAAACCTTACGCTTTCAACGGTTAATTCAATTAGGTCAAGCTTTAGAACAACAATTAGCACCTTTGGGGATAGTCCGCGCTGACTGGCAAAGTCAAGCAACTATACTCGCAGGTACGGGAATCGGCAAAACCACCAAACCATTTCAAGATGGGAGTATTTGGGCTGGTTTAACAACATGGCGAACAATTATGCCAAGACAAGCGCAGGATGACCTCGCAGCAACATTTTTAAAACACGGTGCAATCATGCAAGTATGGCGAACCAATCAAGTAGGCGGTTGGCAAGCTGATATTAGACCCATTGCCCCAACAGTAGTTTTCGGACAAATCGAGATTCCCTTTACCAATATTTCACCGCTATCAATTCTTTTAAATCGTTTTTTAGCATCGTTAGTAATTCCCAGCTTCCAAGATTGGTTAGTTGTTATTTTACTACTGATAATTTATAGTGCGATCGCCATACCTATTGGCTTCAAATTTAGGTTTTTACAAATACAAGTTTGGTCTGCAAGTTGGATTGATAAAAACTTGCTGATATTACGTTGCTTATTTATGCCTGCAATTGTAGAAGAACTAGTTTTTCGAGTTTTTCTGCTTCCTCATCCAACAGAAATTATCAATTGGTTTAAGTGGGGATTGTGGGGAATTGTCAGCTTATTATTATTTGTTGTTTATCATCCCTTGAATGCTAAGACCTTTTTTAAAAAGGGACTATCGACATTTTTTAATTTGGTTTTTCTGAGTTTAGCTGCATTATTAGGAATAATATGCACAGTTGCCTATGCGCTGACAGGTTCGTTGTGGGTAATAGTTTTAATTCACTGGGTTGTGGTAGTGGTTTGGTTAATTGTTTTTGGAGGCATCGGCAAATTAACAGATTCATCTAGCTGATGTAAATGCATAAAGCGATAATCGCTGCGATCGCAATAGAATTTACCAGATAAATTAGGGCATAACCCTATCGTAAAACCGAGACACCAAAAGACTTTCTTAGCCTGTTGCCTCCTATACATGATCGTGGTTCGCTACGTAATGACACATCAGCAGTTTTTGGCTGTATGTATACAACCTCTTGGCCTTACGATCGTTATAGAAAAATCTCTTTGTTAGCAAAATGTCCAAGCGTAGTTATGCCATTCTAGGAACTGGTGCATTAGGTGGCTTTTATGGTGCCAAACTGCAAAAAGCTGGTTTAGATGTTCACTTTTTACTCAAGAGTGATTATGAATATGTCACTAAATTTGGTTTGGTTATTGAGTCAAAAGATGGTAACTTCAGCCTTCCTCAAGTCAATGCCTACAATGATATAGAAAAAATGCCACAATGCAATGTGGTAGTCGTAGCACTAAAGACGACACAAAACCATTTATTGCCGCAGATGTTACCGCCTGTTGTCAAGGATGATGGAGTAGTGTTGGTATTGCAAAATGGACTGGCGGTGGAAGAAGAAGTTGCCAAAATCGTTAGCAATGTCAGTATTATTGGTGGGTTGTGTTTTCTCTGTTCCAATAAAGTCGGAGCAGGACATATCCACCACCTCGACTATGGACATATTACCTTCGGTGGGTATGCTTCTGGCTACGATCCTACCGGGATTACAGATAAGATGCGGCAAATTGCCGATGACTTCAAGAGTGCTGGTATCTTAATAGAATTAGCTCAAGACTTATTACTAGCGCGATGGAAAAAATTGGTGTGGAATATTCCCTATAATGGACTGTCTGTAATTCTCAATGCGAGAACAGATGAATTAATGTCCTATGTCCACACCCGGAAGTTAGTTGAACAGTTGATGTATGAAGTTGCAGCCGGGTCACTTAGTTGTGGACGCATCATTCCCGATAGCTTCATTCAAACAATGCTGGATTACACCGTGAAGATGAAGCCTTATCGTACCAGCATGAAAATTGACTACGACGAAAGGCGGCCTTTGGAAGTAGAAGCAATTTTTGGGAATCCATTACGGAAAGCGCAAGCGGCCAATGTAGATCTACCGCAGATTAGGTGTATATACCAGCAGCTAAAATTTTTAGATGAGAAAATAAGAGTGGGAGATCGGAAAAACGCTTAATTCCTTGTACCACTCTGTACTTTGTCCAATGACAAGACTGAAGAATTATTGCTGTTGTCATTAAACACAATAGGATAAATCCTAAAGTTACAAAGAAGTGGTTTAGTAAATACATCAGTATAGCCAAGAGCTTGTCGTTCACTTATTAGAGTATTCTGCATCATGGAACCAACTGTTGGGATCGCGTCTGTTAGTTATTACATTCCTAAAGGAATTTTAACCAGTAAAGAAATGGCTCAACTAGCCAACCTACCTGAGTTTGTTTTCACTGAAAAGATTGGGATTAAACAGAAACCAATTGCAGATCGAGACGAACATCCCAGTGATATGGGAATTAAAGCAGCATTAGAAGCTATAAATAAGGCAAAAATTATACCGAGTAAAATCGATCTGATTGCTTATTGTGCAGCAGGAGACTATGATTACAGATTTTGGTCTCCTGCTGCCAAAATTCAAGAAGCAATTGGCGCAGACAACGCTTTTGCATTTGAAGTGAGAAATTTTTGTAATAGCGGTAATCTAGGAATACATATTTGTCGAAATATGTTATTGGCAGATAATGATTTATCTTATGCCTTAGTTGTCTGTAGTGATAAATTGTCTATGCTCCTAGATTATTCAGATGTCAATAGTTTATCAACATTTATGATGGCTGATGGTGCAGCAGCAGCAATATTGAAAAAAGAAGAACCAAGCAATCAAATCCTCTCTTATCACGCTATTACAAATGCAAAATTGGTAGATTGTCTCAAGGTAGAATCAGCAGGGACTAGATTTCCTGTTGGAGGTGGACAAATTAACGATGAACTGAATTATTTAAAAGTTAAAGACCCACAAGGACTAGAAACAATCTTATCAGCTCTGTATTTAGAAAACTATGGTAAGGTCATTCGCAAGTCTTTAGAAAAAAGTGGTTATTTGATAAAAGATGTGGATTTTTTGTTAACCAATCAAGTTAAAAAGAGCTTATCTAAAGGCATTCTAGAATCTTTAAATTTAAAAGATGAACAGACATTCATTTCTTTGCCGGAATATGGTCATCTAGGTGCTGTAGATACCATGTTTGGTTTGGCTAAAACTCTAGAATCAAATAAAATAAAGCCAGGGAATCTTGTGGTTTTAGCTAGTAGTGCTGCTGGTTTTTCATGGGCAGCATTAACTGTAAAATATTAATCTGAGTTCGACAGATTCCAAAGAACCACTCTCCAAACCTCTCCCCCCTTCAGGGAGAGCTTAAAAACTCACTCTCAAGCCATTGCCCATCGCTGCTAATTGAGTTATAAGTACGTAGACATAATTAAATCTAAGATTGGAGCTTTGTTCGTAGTAAGCGATTTATCGCTCTTAACAGACGTTTTAATCGCTCAAGCCCATACTACGAACTTTAGTTTAATTGAGTCCTTCTACTTACCATTTCACGAAAAATCTCATACAAATGTAAAGTCCCAGAGCTTTGCTGCATATAAGTTTTTTAATTGCTCTCTTCGTAGCGTAGCTGCTTAGGATAACACGATCGCAATTACTACATCGGTCGATCGCCAGCAAAAAACCGTTACAATTTGCATTGAAGATAATGCTCTTGGTATGCCTCCTGAGGTGCAAGCGAGAATTTTTGAGCCATCTTTTACAACTAAGCCCGTGGGTAAGGGAACTGGGCTAGGATTAGCTATCAGCTACTAAATTATTGTAGATAAACACAACGGACAAATTAGCTGCTCGTCAATCTCTGGTAAGGGAACGAAGTTTATTATTACTGTGCCAATTTAGTTTTAAGTAAGTAAGTGGTAAAAAGAGTAATAAGTAGAAGGCAGAAGGAAAAAGCTTATTCTATCTGGTTTCTGGAGATTCGCATTTTACATTTAATTATGTCTACCTACTTATCATGTCCTTTTAAAGACTTACCATTTAGAGGGCATCTCTTAGCAGGGGGAAAAGTTTTTGGGATTTTGCTAAAGATGCCGTAATCATAGGTGATTAGCCGGACACGATATCACTTCTAAATGATAAATCTTTCATCTAACCTGATATTAGATGAATTGAACAACATATATTTTTGGTCGTTTGTTCAAAATTAAGATGTGTAGGAAAAGAATCGGGTTAAAATTGGCGATCGCTCCTCAAATCCTCATCAAGAAACATCTCATAACAATCCTATTCAACTCCAACTGGCATTAAAACATTGATGTTTTTACCAAAAAAGTAATTTTTATGACTAATACTATAGTAAAAATACATACAAAAACTTGAATCTTGATTAATCATTCAAAAATGTGTATAGTTAACAAATACACACAATAACGAGGAGACTTTAATTACCCCGTGGTTCGGCAACGAGAGTTTGATAAGGACGAGGTTTTAACGATCATCATGGATTTGTTCTGGCAGCGTGGTTATGCCAACACTTCCATGAAAGACATCGTGCAAGCCACAGGAATCCAGCCTGGAAGCTTATATGCTGCCTTTGGCGACAAAGAAAAGTTATTTCAGCAAGTATTCAAAAAATACACACAAGAATTCTTTCGCGCTTCAATGCCACGCCATTGTCCACCCTTGGAATGTATTCAACAATGGTTTAATCTATTGGCTAAAGCGATGATCGACGACTCGAAACAGAAGGGTTGTTTGATTATTAACACAGCCATAGAGCGCGAATCCCATTCACCCAGCACGATCGCGATTATTGAGGATCGTTTAGACGAAATTGAATCATTCTTTCGGCTCAATCTTGCTCAAGCAATTGAGGACGGAGATTTGCCGAAATCATTCGCGATCGATACTAATGCTAAAGCATTGCTGGGATTAGTTGTGGGTATGTTAGCTGTTGCACGAATCCGACGCGACGCTCCAACCCTTAACAGTATTGCAGCAGGAGCAAGGACAATGCTTCAGTTAAACTCATTTCACCGCTAAAAGTTTCACGTTGATTGTTGACAGTTGACGGTTAATACCCATCAGTTAACAGCCTAGAAAGGCGTAATGCCATCCTCAGAAGGAATGGGCTTCCCCACCCCTAAAAAGGATGAATTTCACGTGGCTGTTAACAGTCAGCAGCCATCAGCCATCGGTCATCAGAGCATCTTTAATGAATTTTAAGATTTGGTCTTGACAATCATTTTGTTTAGTTTTATCTTGAATGAGTGTTCAAATTGAATAAACGTTCAAAAAACATTGCTAACACCTCAGGAGTAAACCTTATGTCCAGCTTAGTTGTACACGGCTTTCCAGTCAGTCCTAATGTTCGTTCTGCTCGCATTGTCTTAATCGAGAAAGGAATTGACTACCGCTTCAACGAAATCGGGTTTGACTATCTGGGGACAGACGAATACGCCAAGCTCAACCCATTTCGGAAAATGCCTGTATTGGAACATGGAGATTTCATCCTGTACGAAACTCCAGCCATTTTAGGTTACGTTGATGAAGCTTTCGACGGTCCATCCTTGCAGCCTACCGATGCTAAATCACGCGCCCAAGTGCGGAAATGGATTGGCATTGCGGCAAATTATTTGTATACAGTCGGTGTGATGCAATTGTTTTTGCAACGAATTATGAGTCCAATTATGGGTGGTATACCTGATGAAGTTGTTGTTGCAGAGTCAGCAAACACTACTAGTCACCATTTAGATGTCCTGGAAAAAGAACTGGCAACATCATTTATTGTAGGTAATACATTAACCTTGGCTGATATCATAACTGGGTCAATGGTGTACTACGTCAACATGACCAAAGAAGGATCGGCACTGATTAAAGCTAGACCCAAAACAGCAGCGTGGTTAGACAATCTCAGCCAGCGGGAGAGTTTTCAGAAAACTCTAGCGGGATTGTTGGAAGGAAAAGCACAAGGTTAAATATAGATGTGCTTTGAAGTTGCACAGTTCAGATTGCTAGAGAAACGCAGATTTAAATGATGATTGGCTTTTCAATAAATTCACACCATCATCAACACCTCAGATAACACAGATGGGCGCTCAATGACATGAGGGCATTGTCATTGTCGTGAGCAAAGTTCTAAACAATCAATTCGCTTTGATTAAATACCCTCAGTCAATGAGTGTTCATTCAAAAATTTTTCCAGAAGAATATATTCCCCAGGAGGGTTCCAGCAATGCAGTTAGAAGGAAAGCATGTAGTTGTGGTTGGTGGTAGTCAGGGCATTGGCTATGAGACTGCCCGATTGGCAAAACACTTAGGTGCAGAAGTAACAATTGCTGGTCGCTCAGCAAGTAAATTAGAGGAAGCATCTGAGCGTCTAGGAAAAGTTTACACTGGTCTAGTAGACATCACCGATGAAGCAGCAGTAGAGCGTTTGTTTAGCACAACAGGCCAGGTTGACCACGTTTACATTTCAGCTGGAAGCTTTGTTGGTGGTAAGATTCTCGATGGCTCTGTTGACCAATTTCGCCCTGCCATTGAAAGCCGTGTTTGGGGAAGCGTTTATGTCATTCGAGCAGCTGTGCCAAAAATGCTTTCTGGCGGCTCTATTACCCTCACCGGTGGATTATCCACAGATCGCCCAGTTCCCGGTGCTTGGCCAACTGCGGTGGCGACCGCTGCGGCTGAACAAATGTCCCGTGCTTTGGCTGTCGAATTAGCCCCGATTCGAGTCAATGCTGTTTCCCCTGGTTGGACTGATACTCCCATGTGGGATGGAATTTTTGGCCCAGCCAAGCAAGAAGCTTTTCAAGACGTTGCCTCCAAAATTCCCACTAAGCGGTTAGTAACACCTGAAGAAGTTGCCAGTGCCGTTATTTTTCTGATGACCAATCCCTCAATTACGGCCGAAGTCATTCATATCGATGGTGGTCATCGCTACGTGTAGGTCTATAGGAGGGCAATAGGCAACAGGGAAAAGTGAAAGATTAATTGCCTCTTGCCTCTTGCCTCTTGCCTGAATGGCACTAAGATAAGCGTAAAGCCTTGATATTCCTGACTTTGGGTGTAGGGTGTGGGGTGTGGGGTGTAGGGAATAAATTGGATGTTATTTTGTTTGACCCTGCCCCGTTGGAGCAAGGTATTGGGAATAAATTAGATACCTTAAAACACTACACCCTACACCCTACACCCTACACCCTGACCTGACGACGTTTCACGTTTTCTTAGTGCCATTCCCTCTTGCCTCTTGCCTTCACATATAAAGTATTTTTCCACGCAATCAAACCGGATACACAAATGCAGTATCGATTACTGGGACGAACGGGTTTATACGTCTCTGAAATCTGCCTTGGTACTATGACCTTCGGTGGTGCTGGCTTTTGGAAAGTGATTGGCGAGTTGGACATTGATGCAGCTACAGAACTCGTCAAAACTGCTTTCGATGGAGGCGTGAATTTTTTTGACACAGCCGATGTCTATTCAGAGGGGCAGTCTGAGGTTATTTTAGGAAAAGCACTTGTGGAGTTGGGATTGCCTCGCGATGAAGTGGTGATTGCCACAAAAGTACGCGAGAGATTAGGAAACACCCCAAATCAAGTTGGATTATCTCGCCATCATATTTTAAATGGAATCGATCGCAGCTTGAAACGTCTCCAAGTAGACTATATTGACCTTTACCAGGTTCATGGCTTCGATCCGCTGACCCCAATTGAGGAAACTTTAAGTACTCTCGATGATGTAATCGCTGCTGGTAAAGTCCGCTATATTGGATTGTGCAACTTTTCTGCTTGGCAGATTATGAAAGCATTAGCGATCGCAGATAAATATCACTGGCATCGCTTCGAGTCGGTACAAGCATACTATTCTTTAGCTGGTCGTGATCTAGAACGCGAAATTATTCCCCTGGCTCAAGACCAACAGTTGAGCATTTTACCTTGGAGTCCTTTAGCGGGTGGTTTATTAAGTGGTAAATTTCAACGCCAGAAAGACAATCCCACAGGTGCAAGACGCACTACCTTTGACTTTCCTCCCGTTGATTTAGAAAGAACATACAATATTATCGATGTTTTGCAACCCATCGCCCAAAGCCACAATTGTTCCCTTGCTCGAATCTCCCTTGCATGGTTACTCAGCCGTAACTATGTCACAAGTGTCATCATTGGTGCAAAATCTGTAGAACAATTACGTGATAACCTGATAGCTGCTGAGTTAAAACTTACAGATGACGAACTTACTGCGATTGATGAAGTCAGTCGTTTACCTGTGGAGTATCCCCAATGGATGCTGAATTACCAAGCTCAAGAGCGATCGCCCGGAGGAAGTCGTCCTCCCTCATAATTAATTCCAATTCTCTAAAATTCCACAACAGATTTAACCCTTGGAACCTAGATCAAATCTGAATTTCTGAATTCTGACTTGCGAAGTGCGAATTGGTACAAGTCCTGTTTTCCATAAGGAGTTTTGATATGGATCGACCTCAACTTTACGGTTGGGCATTTAGCAACTATGTTCGTGCTGTGCGAATTTTGTTACTGGAGAAGAAGGTTGATTACCATTTTGAGACAGTGACGTTTCAAGATTTGACAGTGGATGATTTTACTCGCCTGCATCCGTTTCGCAGAGTTCCGGTATTAGTACACGATCGCAAGATTATCTACGAGAGTCAGGCAATTTTGCACTACATCGATGAGTCATTTGACGGAAGCTCGTTTCAACCCAAAACGCCTTTAGACCGGGCACGAATGCACCAATGGATGAGTGTGACAGTCAGTTATATTCAACCAATTGCCATCGGACAAATTTTTGTGCAGCGTGTCTACATCCCTGAAAACGGCGGACAGACTGATGAGGGAACAATTAAGCGTGCCGTAATTGCGATCGCTTCTCATCTTGATGTGGTAGAAACAGCTCTCACCCAAGCTTATTTGGTTGGTGATTCCATCACTCTGGCAGATATTTTTATGGCGCCTGTTCTTTTGTCAATGAAACTAGCCCCAGAGGGGGAACAACTAATTAACAGCCGTCCGCACTTAAAAACCTGGCTAGATCGATTGGCAAAGCGCCCAAGCTTCGTTGAAACCACTGTACCTGTCCCCAAGTTTGGACTAGAGTTAGTTGCTTAAGAAAACGCAATAGTCAACAGTCAACAGTTACTACTCCCCTGACAATGAACCTGAAAATCTTCGCCCTAACGTTAGCAACTTTAGTCGGTATATCTGCAAAGACAATCGCTCAGACTTTCGATCGCGCTGCCCCTCTGGCATTTCAAGGTCGTTATCTTGTTTCCATATCGGATGCAGATATGGTGGCTTCTGCCTACGTCGATGGTAAACTTGGGCCTCGTGAAGGGCGGGATGCTATTAGTGTAATTCCTCTGACAGGTAAACATATCCGAGATTTACGTGCTTACGAAGCAGAGGCGAGTAATTCGGTTGCTGGGCCACCTGGGGCAGTAGCGGTTACACCTGATGGTCGCTATGCGTTGGTGGTTGAAACCCTTGAGCAAAGACCACAGGGCGATTGGCAAAAGCAAACCTTTGCAGATCTCAAGCATGGGAAGCGTTTGTTGGTATTTGATTTGAGCAACCCGACTCGACCAACTCAAGTGCAAGAATTAGCGATCGCTGAGCGTCCTACATCTGTTAGCATTAATCGTGATGGTTCCCTTGTATCAGTGACTTTTCATCCCAAAGGAGCTGGAGCAAAAACTCCTCTGGCATTAATTCCTTTAACCAAGGGCAGACTGGGGCAACCAATTTACCCTCCGGTTTCCTCCTTACCACCTGGAGACGAACTAATCCATACAACTTGGCATCCTACTCAAAATACATTAGCACTCGTTAATACAAACGCTGCCGAAATCTCTTTTGCCAAGGTCGTGGGTGAGGGTAGTAATCTTGGGCTTGAGTCTTGGGGAAATGTAGTCAAAATAGAAAAGGCTCCCTATATTGCACGATTCACACCAGATGGCCGCCATTTGATTGTGAATAATCTCTTTTGGGGAGCAGATGTGCAGGGAACTTGGAATGAAGCCCCACGTGGTAGTGTGGTGAGTATTCGCCTAGAAGCCGGCACACAAACCGATGGTTCCCCGCGCCATGCTTTGGTGTCACGAGCTATGACAAGTGTCAGTCCGGAAGGATTGACAGTTAGCCCCAATGGTCGATATGTCGTCACTACTAATTTAGAGCGGAGTTACTTACCCTACAATGACAATCGCATCACTTGGTTCTCGTCACTGACATTGATGACCCTAGATCCCCAGACAGGGCAACTCAACCGAGTGGCAGATTATCCTTATGATGGGATTTTACCTGAAGCTGCTGCCTTTGATGCCTCTAGCCAATACCTTGCGGTTGTGACCTATGACCATTTTGACGATCGCATTAAAGGTGGTTCCATAGATTTTTGGCGAATCGGTAGCGACCCGCTCGATCCCCAACCGCAGTTAGTACAGACTCGTTATTCTATTCCAGTTGCACGCGGCGCACATTCAATGGTACTAGTTCCCTAAATAAAGTTAGAGAGCAAAAAATTTCGATTTTTGGGCAATATTGGGTAATTCTACTTAGCAAAGATGGGATCGGTCAAACTTTTATTGATTAAGAATCCCATCATCTGATTTAATAATTGAATTAACCTGAAAATCTCACTTAATTTTTAACAAGTTATCCTGTAGATAGGACTGGTCAGTGATTGGTGAAGCAACTCTCGGTTTAAGTCAAAAATACAGATTTTTTTACCTGTAGAGGCGGGATTAACCACGTTTATACTCCTCACTAACTGCTTGCCTCAATAATTTGATTGCTCAAACCATATTGCTAAATGAGAAATACACAACAGATTTTAAAGTAAGGTACACAACAATTCTTCCCAAGCCCAGGTAACCCGAAAAATATTCAATTTGTATAACCAAATCCAGCACAATTATTCTGAGATGGGCATCTTGGCCGCCCCCCATTATGCATGTTAAATCTGAAACAGCTTATGAAGCTTGTTTTATTTACTAATTATATATTCTCAATTATACTCTATTTTTAGATATGCTTGCTCTGGGGATAAACCCTTCTTAACCTATTAGGAATTATTTTTTAACACTAATTAAATAATTAAGAATATTTCTGCTTCAGTGGCTGTTAAAAAACTCTTAACCTATTGCTGGATAAATATGCATAAAATCTTAAACATTCTCTGATAAATTCATAGATGTTTAGGATATTAGGATTGCTGTATGTCAGCAAGAGATTTTCTCAAATCTAAATTTGATTCGCTTTACCCTCATCTGAACGAGAGATCGATACGCCTGTGGGCTGCCGCAGAAGCTATTGCATTAGGCAGAGGTGGGATTACGCAAGTTTCTCAAGCTACAGGTCTCTCACCAAAAACGATTCGGGTCGGAATTCGCGAACTAGAAATTAAGCCAGATACTCGAATTAAAAATACCCAATTGACAGAGAAAATTAGATGTAAGGGAGGCGGTAGAAAACGTCTGTTAGAAATTGACCAAACCTTAATTCCAGATCTGGAGGGATTAATTCAACCACTAAGCTGTGAATATTCAGAACCACCTCTACGTTGGACTTCTGAAAGCACCACAAAAATAGCTGAAAAATTGCGAACTAAGGGTCATGTCATCAGCCCAAGAAAAGTTGCTTCTTTATTGTCTGAACTTGGCTACAGGCTACAAAACAACCGTAAAACCAAAGAAGGAGACTCTGCATCCGACCGGGATTTTCAATTTCAACATATTTATAACCAAGTGCTAAATTTCCAAGCCCGCGATCAACTTATAGTCTCACTTGACATCAAGAAAAAAGAAGCGATCGGCAAGTACAATAACGATGTACAAGAATGGCAATCTCAAAAACAATTTCTCAAGGAGGGAACTGATTATTTCACCCACCCAGAACTTTTAAATTTTGTTCCATATGAAGCTTATAGCTTAACCACAAACCAAGAGTGGGTAAATGTGGGAATTAATCAAGACACCGCAGAGGTCGCTGTTGAATCAATTCATCGATGGTGGCAAGATATGGGCAAAAAAATGTATAAAAACGCCACAGAATTGTTGATTATAGCAGACTGTAGTGAAGCCGACGAGTATTGCTTACGGTCATGGAAGACCCAACTCCAAAGACTCGCTGACATATTTAGACTTATCATTGAGGTTGCACATTTTCCTCCTGGCACAAGCAAATGGAACAACATAGAACATCGGATGTTTTGTCTGATTACAGAAAACTGGAAAGGTAAACCCCTAACCATTAAAGAAGTAATAATTAATCTAATCAGTACTCCTACCACCAATCAACAACTGATAATTAAAACTCCACACGAACAAAATAAGTCTCAGATAGATGCAAGCATCACTGACAAGGAATTATCAACAGTCTTTCTGCAAAAGCCTAAATTCCATTATGACTGGAACTATCGATTTATACCTCAAAATGCCTTGGAGTTTTCCTCTCCATTGAAAATGGGTAGCACACTCTTGGAGATAGACAAAGAATAAAAAATATACACTTAGAAATTAGTTATAGTTGCATGAGTTGTTCTGATTTATACATAACTAGTCATGCAACTTTATCGTTGATTTGAACAAAAGACGCTACTTCAATAGCTAGCTATATTTTGTGGGGCTTACATAATTACATGATGATTTTGGAATTTACATGAACGAGAATCTGTGTGTCTGGTATATCTAGTGGTCTATCGCATTAATTTTGATGAGTTTGTAGTAAGCACTTCAGTGCTTAAAAATCAAGGACTAAAGTCCTAACTACAAACTTATTTACCTATCAGAACTAATGCGATAGACCACTAGTATGTCTTAGAGGATGTTTGAAAAGTCTAAATTAATACCTGCCCCGGCGATTAGAAATCGCCCACCACTTGCTACAAGTCGGCAGAGCCGCCCAACGCACTGGCTTGGCTATACAGACAAAACCCACGGAGGTGGCTTTGAAAGCCTTTATTTTTGGTTAGTCCGCCCAGACGGACGAGAGCCTGTGTAGTAGCACCTGTGCCCAAAACTTTTAAAACATCCTCTTAGCATCAGCCTTAATCATTCCATTATTTACCAACGCTGTTTGTGAAGTTGGATTGGAATTTTATCTGATGTAAGTTTGCATAGCTCTTACTTTAACAGTCAATACCATTTTTGACAATCCTAACCAAATTGGAATCTACTGCTATTTCTATAAATCCCCAATCTGACATCTTTTTCAAAACCTAAAGACTTTCTAAAATAAGTAAATTATTTCTGCGCGATTACTAATGGTCAAATCTTACTTGAACAGGCATTTTGCTTATGTTATTGTATTTTCGTAAAGATTAATTTTGCAATAGTAAACAATGCTAAACAATAGTTAAGCCAAAATCACATGGTTAGCATTGGCCACTACTGTTCCTGATTTAAGTTTTTTTCAACAAAATAGCTCAAGTCCATGACCGCACTTGTGAATTTTGTAGTGCTGTAGGGTTAGTAATGTTCAATTATTAGCTCTTGTAAAGTAATACCTGTAGGTATTGCTAAGGCTACTGAATTTATCTGCGTTAATTGGAATTTGGGTAGCGTAGTTCTTGTCTGTTTCTATCGCAGCTTACGCATTAAAAGCCTCTCATTTTGGTGGCTTCAATGTGTCTATTCTCATAATTTGCAACCACAACTCATAAGAGCTAGAAGGCAAAAATGGCAAGAAAATTGAATGTCGGAACTCAAGAAAATGATTCTATCCTGCTGGTAGCGTCACAAGATAATAATAATGTTATTGCCTTGGCAGGTGATGACGTAATCTTTACTGGATTAGGGAATGACTTTATTAATGCAGGTAGTGGTAATGATGTTGTTAGTTCTGGAGATGGGAACGACGTTATCGACGCAGGCGACGGCGATGACGTAATTGACGGACAAGAAGGTAACGATTTTATAAATGCTGGGGCCGGAAACGACCTAATTGAAGGTGGACTTGGCAACGATATCATCAGATCTGGAACTGGCAATAACAATATCAATGGTGGTTCTGGCGACGACATTATTTATCTTGCAGGTGAATCAAACACAGTTTTTGCTGAAGCTGGCAATGACAAGATCTTTGGTGGTGATAGTGTAGATGTCATTGATACAGGTGACGGTGACGACTTTGCTTTTGGTGGTGCAGGAGATGACTTTTTAACCGGTGAAGGTGGTAGCGATCGCCTCAATGGTGGAAGTGGTAATGATTTCATCGAAGGTGGAAGCGGAGATGACGAGCTTTCTGGAAATGTAGGTGACGATGTAATTTATGGCAATGATGGCGCAGATTCCTTGAGTGGTGATGCTGGGAAGGATGTCCTCAATGGCGGCCAAGGAAATGACTTGTTAACTGGTGGTACAGACAATGACACCCTGATTGGTGGTGATGGTAACGATGAACTCCAAGGCGGTAGTGGAAACGATACACTAATTGGCGTCAATACCGATACTAATTCAACCTTTGGACAGGGCGATATTGATGTTCTCACAGGTGGTCTGAGCGCAGATACTTTTGTTCTGGGTGACAAAAACACTGTTTACTACAGTGATGGGAAGCCAGGATCTTTTGGATTTGAAGATTACGCCGTTATCAAAGATTTTGAATCTGGAGTTGATACTATCCAGCTGAACGGTTTAGCATCAAATTACTCATTGGTTGCTACATTTGGGGATCTGCCAAGTGGAACAGCTATATACTATTTTGATAGCTCAAACATTCTTAGTGAATTGATTGGGGTAATTGAAGGACAACCAGTAGCTAATTTCAATCTGAATAATACCAACCAGTTCTCTTTTGCAAATGATTCATCCACAAGCATATTCATTGAAAATGCTGGCTTTGAAGAACCAGAATTGGTAGATGGAAGCTTTAATATTGCAGATGTACCTGGTTGGGTAGTTTACGACCCCAATGGCTACATACCTGAAAATCCCAACGGAATCGAGACTTCCAATTATGATGTATTAGATCCCAACACCGAATACTTCATTAATGAAGCACCAGAAGGTGAAAACGTTGCCGATCTTTATGTAGTTCAACCACCTGGAAGTGGTGGTGTTTTAGGTTTGTACCAAGAACTCGATGCTGTTTTAACAGCCAATACCGAATATACCTTACAAGTAGAAGTAGGTAATATCGGAGGCATTTATATCGGAATTGACTTGAGTGGTTTCCCTGGATATCGTGTGGAATTGCTAGCAGGCGATACAGTTATCGCAGCTGACAATAATAGCGTATTCATTGAAGATAAAACCTTTGAAACCTCCACAGTCAAATTCACTGCTACCGAATCAAACGCCTATTTAGGTCAGAATTTAGGCATCCGATTGATCAATCTCATAGAAGGGCCAGGATTGGTAGTTAATTTTGACGATGTTCGCTTAACTGCACAAACACTACCAGAGATATCTGCGTCAAATAGTTAGGCTAATCGTCGTCTGTTTGTCCTAAGACTGATATCAAGTTCGGGTAGCTACTTGTGATTAAAATCTCTCGGCGTCCCAGCGTCAGTCCTAATGATAAGTATCCAACCGGACTTGATATTACACATATTTCCGAGTATGTGTGCATTGACTCTAGTGTGAATTCCAACAACAATCCATAAAAGGTAAAAACAAAAATGGCAAGCTTATTTATTACCGGAACTGAAGGTGATGACTTTATCATTCAGATCGCGTCAGAGGATGATATCACTGTTAATGCCCTTGGAGGTAATGACATCATCTCTACTGGAAGCGGCAACGACTTGATTTATGCAGGTAGTGGGGATGACATTATTCCTACTAGAGAAGGCGACGATACTATTTATGCAGGTGATGGCAACGATTTGGTTCCTGGGCAAGAAGGTAACGATTTTATAGATGGTGGTGCGGGTAACGACCTTCTTGGAGGCGGGCCTGGCAACGATATCATCATATCTGGTACTGGCAACGATACTATCATTGGTGGTGCTGGTAACGACATCATCTATCTTGCAGGTGAAGTGAACGTAGTATTTGCCGAAGGTGGCAATGACATCATCTATGGTGGTGATGGCCTTGACTTAGTTGATGCCGGTGACGGTAATGATAGTGTTTTTGCTGGTGCTGGAGATGACTTTTTTACCGGCGAAGGTGGTAACGACATACTCAATGGTCAACTCGGTAACGATACCGTAGTTGGTGGTAGAGGAGATGACCGACTATTTGGCGATGTTGGTAACGACATACTCTTTGGAAATGATGGCACAGACTTGTTAAATGGTGGTGCTGGAAACGACATCTTAGATGCTGGTGCAGGAACAGACAGACTAGTTGGTGTCAATACCACTTCTGGCTTTGGCAAGGGTGAGATTGACGTTCTCACGGGTGGTAAAGGAGCAGATACTTTCGTTCTAGGTGATAAGAACGCTGTATACTACAACGATGGCAATACATCATCTGTTGGAAATCAAGATTACGCTCTGATTAAAGACTTCCAATTAGGTAGCGATCGCATCGAACTCAAAGGACCAGCATCCAATTATTTATTGATTCAATCTGTTGGTAATGTTCCTAGCGGGACATCTATATTATTTACTGGCGGTTCCAACATTCTTCCCGAACTAATTGGCGTAATTGAAGGACAAGTAGCTACAAGTTTCAATCTCAATAATACCAGCCAGTTTTCTTTTGTTTAACCTCAGTTGAACTTTTTAAAAAGCTAAAACTCTAAGCTTTTCTAAAATGTAGGCAATCTTTGTTTGTGATGATAATAGTTGTGGTAGTAAGTACCACAACTATTCACAAAATTTCAAGAAAATTCGAGTCAATTTAGACTTGATTGAGAACGTAACTATTATAGTTGCGTTGGATGGTAGTGACTACCAAATCATAGCTTTAATTAAAATTGTTACACCACTTTACAAAAATTATGAATAGCTCTATCCTGGAAACAAAGCTGAATTTAGAAACTTGCGAAATTCAAAAAGCAGTTAAAATTCTTGGTTTAGAAATTTCCGAACAAGAATTGGATGAACTCAAGTGTGGCAATAATATTTCCCTTAAAAGCAGAGATTTAAGTGAAATTGGCTCAGTCTTCATCCTTGCAGAAGCAGTTTTAAGAACCAAAGTAGTTAAAGTGAAAAATGTTACTTTTGACGATTTAGAAAAGGTAACAGAAAACTTTTCACAGCATTCGGGAATTCCAATTTATTGCTGGGACTCTGAAACTAGCGGTAAGTGCTGTCTTTTAATAACTTTAGTAGATGGTAAACCTAACATTCGATTGTCAAGGGGGAGGTCAAATTGATACCTGTAAAGTTATCTGCCTTAGGAATTTATTTACCAACTCAGGTGATGACAAACCACGATCTAGCTAAAATTGTGGATACATCTGATGAGTGGATTCGTACAAGAACTGGAATAATTGAACGGCGAATTGCTTCTAGTGAAGAAAGTACATCTACTTTAGCAACAGCCGCTGCAAAACAAGTGTTGGATAAGCGCGGTATCGATTTACTAGACATAGAAATGATTCTAGTGGCGACTATGATGCCTGATATGCCATTTCCATCAGTTGCTTGTAAAGTACAAGATAATATTGGGGCTTTTAATGCCTTTGCTTTCGATATATCTGCGGCTTGTTCTGGATTTGTTTATGGTCTCGAAACAGCAGCTTCTTTCATCAAAGCCGGTGCAGTTTGTAATGCCTTGGTTATAGGTGCAGAAGTTCTTTCCAGATGTATAGATTGGCAAGATCGTTCTACATGCGTGTTATTTGGAGATGGTGCCGGAGCAGCTTTACTGGAGTCAGCAGAAGAAAATTGTTTTCTAGCTTCTGTACTGCGTGCTGATGGTTCAGGTACGGAATTGTTGTATATGCCTGGTGGCGGAAGTAAACAGCCGACTTCAGTTCAAACTGTGGAAAACAGACAACATTTTCTGAAAATGAATGGTCCAGAACTATTTCAAGCGGTAGTACCTATCGTCTGCGAAGCCATCACCGATACTTGCAATAAAGCTGAGATTTCCATTGAAGATGTTGAGTTGATTATTCCCCATCAGGCTAACATTCACATTATTGAAGAAGTAGCGGTGTATTTGGGAATTCCAATTGAGCGTTTTATGTGCAATCTTCACAAATATGGAAATACCTCTGCGGCTTCAATTCCAATAGCTTTATATGATGCTGTTGAAGATGGAAAAATCGTCCCAGGCGATTATGTGATGATGGTTGGATTTGGAGCAGGATTAACTTGTGGAGCCAGTTTAATTCGCTGGGATAAATCCTTTGTTTGCTAGAGAATCGTTGAAATATTACAAAAACAAAATGTTTATAGAAGACAAAATTTGTGCGTCTTCTGTTCAGTCAGCAGTTCAAGTCAAGACCGGAATAGATATTATTTCGATCGAAGAGATTAAAGATTTAGTGGATGCACCGATAGGAGTCTGGCTGACAGAGCGAGAGTGGAAAGATGCTTTAGCTCTTGGCAACGAAAATCATCGATTGCAAAGATTAGCAGGAAAATTTGCTTGTAAAGAAGCAATTATTAAGGTTTTGGAAGCGGGGATGAGTCAAATTGAACTGGTTGATATAGAAATATTGCATGATGTTTCTGGAAAACCAATTGTTTTTTTACATGAAACTGCTCTCCAATTTTGGCAACAAATTTCCGCTAGTCATTTGGATGTAAGTATTAGCCATGACAATAATTTTGCAATGGCGATCGCAATTGCAATCTGCTTAAAAAATTAAGGTGTAAATACTCAAAAGGTGTTACAATATGTCAAGAATGGAAGCATTTGTTTTCCAAAATAAGCGGGGACAAAACCTTGTAGGTGTTTTACATCACGGACAGGGAAATGAGCCTAGACCTTGTTTAATTGTTTGCCACGGTTTTGCAGGTACGAAGATTGGTGGAAGTCGCCGTTTTGTAGAATTTGCTCGCTATGCAATCAAACAGAATTTCTCAATATTTCGGTTTGATTTTGCAGGTTCAGGTGATAGTGATGGTGATTTAGTAGACCTGACTTTAGACAGAGAATTAGAAGATTTAGAAGCTGCAATTGATTTAATTTCCACTAGAGATGGTGTTGACCCAAACGCCATTGGATTAGTTGGACATTGTTTAGGTGCAGTCACCGTTATCCGAGAAAGTGCGAGAAATTCAAGGATATATAAAACTGTCGCATGGGCACCATTTACTGATTTAGCGGGTACTGTTATGCGATTGATAGGTGAAGATTCATTTTCTGTTTTAGAAGATGGTGATGAATCAGAATTTATCTATCACGGAGAACTGATGAAATGCGGGCCGGCAATTCTCATGGAATCTTCTGAACTTGATATGTTCAAAGAGATTGAACAAGTCAATCAGCCTTTATTAATCATTCATGGAACTGAAGATGCAACAGTTCCCTTGCAAGAAGTTAAGCAATTAGTAGAACAAGTGCAAATAACTTCTAAAAAACCACCAAAATTACAGATAATAGAGGGAGCGCATCATTCTTTTCCATTCCATCAGCAAGAATTGTTTGAGCTAACAATCGATTGGTTTAATAACTAAATTAGCTCTATTTGTCATTAGTCATTAGTTCCTAAGAATAAATAATCGGCAAATGACAAACATGACCAATAATTATGCAAATTAAATTGCATAAGATGTAAATTACAACCTCTAAACATCAAAGGAGAAAAACATGGTTGCTATCAATGAAAAACCCACTCAACTACAAGCAGTTTCTTTTGATGAGTTTTGTAATGCTGTTGCCCAAAGATTAAACATAGATCCAAATAAACTTCGTCCTGATGCTTATTGGGTAGATGATGTAGGGATATCGTCTGTAGATATTGTCAAAATTGTGATGCTAATACGTCAAAAATTTCATGTGAAGATATCTACAACTCAAGCAGGAAGAATCAAAACAGTAGAAAATGCTTATCAATTATTGGAATCAGCATTAAATAATAGGTAGCATACATTTAATCTCTGACAATCAAACAATTTTGGATTTTAGATTTATCCTATACTTGTCTGTTGTCTGTTATCACTTTTTAAGTAGGGGCTGGAATCAAGAATTTAAAATTCTTATTTTTTCAGATAGCTTGCTTTTTAAAGAGTGAATATACAATCATTAGATTCGATATCCTAATCCAACAGATAACTATAAAATTTAAATTTTAATCTAAAATCCAAAATTCCAAACCTAAAATTTTGCTATGTAGAGGTGTTGTTTCAACCATGAAAAAATTAAGAACAAGTGATTATGCCTTAGTTTTTCCAGGACAAGGCTCTCAATATGTGGGAATGGGTCTAGAGATTTTTAAGGAGTTCATATCAGCAGAAAAAATTTTTGAATCTGCTGAACAAATTAGCAACTTAGATATTCGCAATCTCTGTTTTTTTGGCGATGAAGAAAATTTGATGGAAACTTCCATCACACAACCTTGTTTATTAGCGACAAATATAGCACTATACACTGTCTTTCAAGAGCATTTTTCGAGAAAACCAAAATATATCTGTGGACATAGTGCGGGAGAATATTCTGCGTTAGTGGCTGCTGGAGTTTTATCTTTTACAGATGCTATGAGTTTGCTCCAAGTTAGGGGAGCTTTAATGTCAAAAGCTCAGGGGGGTGGTATGGTAGCCCTCAAAGGAATTACATTCGAGCAAGCAGAAAAAATATGCAGACAAAATGTCCAGCCAGGTGGCGTATTAGTTCCTGCTAACTTGAACTCACCAGAACAAATTGTAATATCTGGAGATGTCGATTCTATAGAAGAAGCTCTTATTTTTGCCTTTGACCATAATCTCAAAGCGATTCCTTTATCTGTTTCTGGGGCATTTCATTCTCCTTTAATGCAAGAGGCTGCACAAAATTTTGCTAATATAATTAGTAACTTTCAATTCAATGATGCTGGTATACCTGTAATTTCAAATGTGACAGCCGAGCCAGTAATCAGCGGTTATGAATGGAGCCAGTTATTAGAGCAACAAATGACTTCTGCTGTTCGCTGGGAGGCTTCAATACGTTATATTTACGAAAAAGGAATTGAAGTTTTTGTTGAAGTTGGGCCAGGACAAGTTTTATCGAAGCTAATCAAAAAGATTGTTCCGTCTGCTGTAACTTTGAATGTAGAGAATGTTAAATCTTTGCAGGAGACATTGGTCGAATTAGAACAAGTTTTTGACCTCCAACTTGTCTAATATACAGAATTTTGCAAGCAATCTAATAGTTGCAAATACATTTTACTCGAATAAATGGTAGAGGAAGATTAATGGTTCACGTCTTGGTCACATTAATACCTAATCCTCAAGCATCGGAAGCTGCTGAGAATTATAAAAAACGGGCTGTAGCAATTCGTGATGAATATGGAGCAGAAGTAGTTTTACGTATGCAGGCTAAAGAACGATTGCTAGGTTCTTTTGAAGAAGAATCTATCCGGGTTTTAAAATTTCCTTCTGTTGACCATGTACGAGGATGGCTAACAGATCCACGTTACTTGGAAGTTTTACCATATCGAGACCAAGCTTATCACAAAGTAACTATTACTGTTTTGGAAGACTTGTGATTATGAAGGACTTTTGACAACCAAAAGACAAATATTTCGCAACTCGTTTAGAACTGTCATATCTCATAAACACAATCAGAGGTTAATCATGAATTTGAATACATATGCAGTTGTTGGTAGCGGTGCTACTGGTATTGCTGTAACTTACTATCTACGTCAACGTGGTTTTAATGTTGAATTAATTGAGCAAGATGATGCCATTGGTGGACGTATTCGCCCATTCCTCTTAGGAGACCGACCTGTACAATTGGGTGGAAAAAATATTGGTAGAAGTTACCGTCTTTTTAGAGAGTTTACAGCAGCGATGGGTAACAATCCCTATGAATTTTTCGGGCTGAATTCTTCTCAAGTTCAGAACAATAAACTATTGACTCTAGATAATAATCGCCGCGTTCAAGCTACCTTGGAATTTATGAGCCAAGGGACTCCCAAAGATATTTGGCGGTTTTGGAATGTTTGTGGAGCTGTGATACGAAACCTACAAAATGGTCTTTTGGGTGGCCCTTACTTCAATGACCTTTGTAGACGTATAGGAGACCAATCTCTGAGTGAATACTTCAGTTCTAAATTCTGTCAGGTTGTGATGCGACCTATGACTGTTCGGATGAATGGAGCAGAACCAGATGAAGCTTATGTTGGTAATTTGGGTAGTAATCTCCGCATGGTTCTTGATACTTACGACCAGTTAATTCATGGGATGCAACCTGTATTGGAGCAATTTGCTAAAACTGGGCCTGTGAGATTAAATAGCCGCGTAGAGTCTTTAATTGTACGCAATGGACGTGTTGCGGGTCTGCGTTTACGGGATTCTTCTGGCTTACAAGAAAGAGAGTATGCAGGCGTGATATTAGCAACTCCAGCAACAATTTCTTCTAAAATTGTTGCATCTCAAAACTCGCAGCTATCTCAAATATTAGATACTGTTAACTACTATCCTGTAACTGTAGTTGTAGCAGAGTACGCCCGCGATATTTTCTCAAAGAAAGTACGCGCTTTAGTCTTTAATGACACATATCCTATTAGCAATGCGGGAGCTTATGGTATTAATGAGCGTAACGTAATTCGATACACCTTTAGTGGTCGCACAGGTCGCCGCTATATGAAGGATGGAGCTACTCCTGAAGAATTGATTCGTTTAGCAGAAGAAGCTTTAAACCAACACGTTCCTATTAGTGGATCGGATCGCATCAAATATGTTGCGAAATATCATCCAGTTGGGTTATGTGCATATACTAGCAATTACAATCAATTTGCTAATAATCTCCAAACTCAGCTTTCCCAATTACCAGGGCTTTTCCTCACAGGCGATTACATGAAAGGAGCATCTTTAGAAGCTTGCTTTGAAGCTGGTAAAACTTGTGCGGATCAAGTAGTTCAAGCTCAGGAATTCCAAGTTTCACAAAAATCTGAATTGGCTGCTATTTAGCAGGTAGAGTTCAAAGACGTAGAGGATCACAATTTGAGAGGGCGGTGTTTTAATAACAGAAGCCCTCTCTTTTTTTTTCTTAATAGCCTTTTACTTGTGTCCTTCATTTATCTTAAAAAATGTGTATTGTGAATTCCTTTGGTTAATAGACTAAGCTAAAGTTTATTCAGCCATTTTGTCATCAGATAACGCTGATGATCTTCAAACCCAACTCGGCGATAAAAACTTTGGGCTGAAATATTCTCTTGCTCAACTTCAAGATGTAATGCATGAATATTGAGAGAGATGCAAATTTCTTCAATAAACTTAATTGTTTGCTTACCTATGCCCTGTCCTTGGTAATCAGGCTGGATGTAGAGTTCATCAATGAAAGCATCACGTCCTGCATATTCCAGGCTATAGCCTAGTGTGAGAATGACATAGCCAATTGCTTTATTTTGGTGTTTAATTAACCAAGCCTGACCCTTTGACTCATCATCGATTAGTTGAATCAGAGCATTACTAGCAACGACAGGATTAAAGGGAATATTACCGTCTAGTTCATACAGTTCTTGTATTAAGACGAGAAGTGCGTCAACATCAATTTTTTCTGCTAGCTTGAAATCAATTTTCATGATGGATTTAAGTTTTATTAACGAACCGCCTTCTCTACGAGAGGCTTCCGCCAACGCGTAGCGTCTCGTTCGCTCTTAGCGTCTCGTAGAGAAGAGAAGAACGCAAAGAACGCCAAGGAAGAGGAGGGTAATTATTCAGTGGAAGTGGAGGGAGAATTGGTATTAGTAAAGGAACTTCTAAATAAAAAATATCCCACTGTTCACACGGCTTTTTCAGACTGAATGTAAAAAATCTGCCTTTGAAAGCCTTTGTAAAGGGAGCTAATATCAGGTTCGGTTAAAGACCCATAGTTAGAGGATGTCTGAAAACTTTCTCATGTTCTATTTGAGACTTATAGATCCCTCTAAATCCCCCTTAAAAAGGGGGACTTTGAGAAGTTTTCCCCCCTTTTTAAGGGGGGCATATTATAGTTCGCTTTTGGGAATTTCTTCACGGAATTCTATAACCAATTTCATAGTTTCCACTACCAAATCGCGTAAATCACGATTGAGTACTACAGTGCCTTGAGATCCAAACCAACGGTCAAAAATAGCGACATATCGCTCATTACCATTGACGAATCCTTGCATAAACTTGACTAAAGAATAGTTGACTGTATCCAAGAATTGCGAGTTATTTTCTGGCACCATGCAAGCGATACCTTCTTGTGAATAGGGTCGATCGGGTACGATCGCAAAAGCATCTGGATTTTTTTGCTGTTGCAGCCATCCCTCTAAAATAATGCTATCGGATGAGAAACCATCAATAGTACCTTTTTGTAAAGCTGTGTATCCCTCTGCCCTAGTTTTAAAATACACCAGTTTGGCTTTGGGTTGTACGCGAGCGATCGCCTGCTCATTTGTGGTTCCTGACAAAACGCCAATTCGCTTATCAATCAAGGATTCAGCAGAACCTAGATTACTTCCTTTGTTCACTAATAATTGAGTTCCAGTCGCACCGTAGCTGACAGAAAAGTCTACTTTTTTATCTCGCTCCCATGTAAAACTACTAGCATCACATACAATATCAACTTGTTGATTAACTATTTTAGGAATCCGTTCAGAGGGACTAAGACCAACCAATTGCAGTTTAATTTTTTTTCGGAGGTTTTTTTCTAATTGCTCTTTAATCAGAATTAGCATATCTACAGAATAGCCATTTAACTTTTCTTGACTATCCACATAGGCAAAAGGTAGCGCATCTCTACTAGTACCAGCTGTTAATACTCCTGTTCTAGCTACTTTTTGCATCACAGTCTCAGCAGCTACCACATTAGGCATGAGCATTGCAAACATGAGACTTAAAATCGGAATAGCAATTTTTTTAGACATCAGCTTTTAGAGTAGGTTGTTCTTGCAGAAATCAAATCTAATTTATATGTTAAGTTCAAGAAGTTATCATTATCGAGTACATAATCAGGTTATCTAGTAATTATTCTTTACATACTCCTTTGTTTTGCAGCTACATTATGTTAAAAATCCAAAATTTAAATAAGTCTTATAAATTGAGAAAAGTTTTACAAAATTTAAATCTCCATATTGATGCAGGAGAAATTTATGGCTTACTCGGTGCTAATGGAGCAGGTAAAACCACTACTATTAATATTATTTGTAATTTGCTAAAACCCGATAGCGGTAATGTTATAATTAGCAATCAGCCTATTTCTCAAGCAACCAAAAAAATTATTGGCATTGCACCCCAAGAAAATTTACTATATAAAACTCTCACTTGTGAAGAAAATCTCAAGTTTTTTGCTGATATTTATGGTTTAGATCGAAAAACGCGCCAGAAACAGATAAAAGAAACTCTGGCGGCTGTAAATTTATTAGACAGAGCAAAAAGTCTAGTGGAAACCCTCAGTGGGGGAATGCAACGACGGTTGAATCTTGCAGTGGCTTTGGTACATCAGCCGAAGTTAGTGATTCTTGATGAACCAACTACTGGGTTAGATATTGAGTCACGATACGAAATTTGGGAGTTGATTCGACAGCTGAAAAATCAAGGAGTTACTATTCTACTAACAACTCATTTATTAGATGAAGCTGAGCGTCTTTGCCAGAGAATTGGAATTTTGAAAGATGGTCAAATTTTGGCTGAGGGTAGTTTAACACAATTACGTAAATTAATTCCAACTTCTGAAATGTTAGTGGTGCAAACTCCAGAAGAAGAACTAGCGATCGCCCGCGCCGAAGAATACGGTTTTACACCCCGACGTTATGGGGATGAGTTAACTTTTTGGTTACCAGAACCGCTAGAATTAAAAGAAATTATTTCCCGGTTTGAAGGCATCCATATTAATGCGATCGCGCGTCAACCTGTGCGGTTGGAGCATATTTATATAGAACTAACATCAAGTCCAGCTAATCACCAAACAAAGCAAAATGAAAGGCAACAACAAAATTAAGCCTATTGCCTATTTGTTCCTACAATATCAATTTGCGCTTTTACCACAGTAGGGTCGTCCGTGCGTTCAATGCGAAAACCCAGTTTTTCACAAACTTTTTGCATACCATAATTATCAGCCAAAATATCAGCAGTAATTCTATTTAGTTGCTCATTTTGACTAATTTGCACTAACCTTTTTAGTAACTCGGTTCCTATACCTTGGCACTGACAGCGATCGCTCACTACAATAGCAAATTCGGCTTCATTTGTACCATGTATTTTACTTAACCGACCAACTGCCAATATTTCCCGTGTCTGCGTTTGGGGATTTTGATATTCTACAACTAAGGCGATTTCGCGATCGTAATCAATAAAACAGATACGTGTTAGCCGTTCGTGAGCTACTCTTGACTGGAGTTTAATTAAGTGAAAATATCGAAAATAAACGCTTTGTTCTGAGAGGGTGTTGTGAAATTGCACCATCAACGGTTCATCTTCTGGACGGATGGGACGAATGGTAACAGCAGTGCCATCTTTCATTGTCCACTTACTAATATATTGTGTAGGATAAGGTCGAATGGCTAATTTTGGTAGTTCGCTTTCTTTAACATTTGGTTCGTGAAGAATAATTCGAGCATCGAGGGCAATTAATTGTTCCGATGAAGCCAGCAACGGGTTAATATCGATTTCCTTAATCCAACGCTGTTCTGCAACTAATTGACTAAATACCACCATTAATTGTTCAAGAGCAGCCATATCGACACTTTTGCGTCCCCGGACTCCTTTGAGTGCCTTATAAATTTGTGTTTGCTCCATCATGCGGCGTGCTAAAGTCGTATTCAGGGGTGGAAGTGCGATCGCTCGATCTCGAAAAACCTCAACGAGCTGTCCTCCTGCGCCAAACAGCAACACTGGCCCAAACTGTGCATCCAAACTACTGCCAATAATCAATTCATAACCAGCCATTTTTACCATTGGCTGCACCGTCACACCCAAAAATAATTCTGTAAAAACGCGATTCGTCGCGTCTAAATAATCCGGATCGTGTTGCAATTTCTCCCGTAAACAGGATTCAATAGTGCGGTAGGCCTGTCTTACAGCTTCAGCATCTTTTAGATTCAACTGCACGCCGCCAACATCAGTTTTATGAGTAATTACCTCAGAAAACAGCTTTAAAACGACAGGATAACCGATTT
The DNA here is from genome assembly GCA_003326205.1 of Nostoc sp. ATCC 43529. Classification (GTDB taxonomy): domain Bacteria; phylum Cyanobacteriota; class Cyanobacteriia; order Cyanobacteriales; family Nostocaceae; genus Nostoc. The sequence goes on along the minus strand of LWTK01000020.1, from coordinate 25,847 downwards.
TTTCAGCACACTCAACTGCTTCATCCTTACTTTTAGCAATGCAAGTACCAACCACCGGAATCCCATAAGCTGCTAAAATTTGCTTGGATTCAAACTCTGTAAGAATAGTTCGCTGTGCTTGACGTACTGTTTGGATAATTTTTTCCACACAGTTACGGTCTGGGATACCTGATACAGAATCAAATTCAGGCATTACCGGAGTTTCGTAGATACCGCGCAAATTATAGCTAGACTGCCACATATAACTAAACATTCGAGCAGCAGTATCGGGGTAAGTATATGTGGGGATATGGTGACGGTTGAGAATCATCTCACCTGCGGCGATATCTGCTCCTCCCATCCAACTGGCAAGGATGGGTTTACCTGCTATCTTTGCGTAGGGTTTCAATTTTTCGGCGGTTTGGGTGGGGTCTGTCATTGCTTGGGGAGTCAGAATCACCAATAAACCGTCACTATTTGGATCTTTGGCAGCAATTTCTAAGGCTTTGGTATATCGCTCTTGGTCAGCATCGCCAAGAATATCAATGGGGTTACCGTGACTCCAATGTGCTGGTAATATTTGATTTAAAGCTGCAATAGTTTCTTGTGAAATTGGTGCAACTTCTCCACCAGCAGCAATCAAAGCATCAGTAGCCAGAACTCCGGGTCCGCCTGCGTTAGTGACAATTGTCAGACGTAGCCCTTTAGGACGGGGTTGTTTTGCTAGTACCTCCGCCATATCGAATAAATCAGAGATGCTGTTGACGCGCAACACCCCACAACGGCGAAAAGCTGCATCTAGAACTTCATCACTACCTGTGAGTGCGCCAGTATGGGAAGCTGCGGCTTTGGCTGCGGCTGCGGTGCGTCCTGCTTTAATGACAATAATCGGCTTAGTTAGCGCAACTTCCCGCGCTGCTGAGAGAAACGATCGCGCATTCCCAATTGACTCCATGTAAATTATAATACTTTTTGTCTGCAGGTCATCACCAAGGTAGTAAATTAAATCTCCCCAACCCACATCCAGCATTGAACCAAGGGAAACAAAGGCGCTAAAACCAACGTTTTCCCGAAAACTCCAATCGAGAATAGCAGTGCAAAGCGCTCCACTTTGACTAATAAAGCCAACATTTCCAGGACGCGCCATTGTACTGGCAAAAGTCGCATTTAAACCCGTGCGCGGACTCATCACACCCAAGCAGTTGGGGCCAATAATCCGCATTTTGCCGCGATGTGCTTGCTCAAGTATTTGCTGTTCCAAGGCTACACCCTCTGCACCAGCTTCTTTAAAACCGGCACTGAGAATAATTGCACCTTTGACACCTGCATCTGTGCATTGACTGATAATTTTGGGGACGGTTGGTGCTGGGGTAGCGATAACTGCTAAATCCACTACTTCTGGAACATCAAAAATAGTCGCGTAGGCTTTAATTCCCAGGATGCTGTGGCGCTTGGGATTGACAGGAAAAATTATTCCACCAAAAGGATTGCTAATTAAGTTCCATAACAGAGTGCGTCCAACACTATCAGCCTTTTCGCTAGCACCAATTACCGCAACACTTTTTGCAGCAAAGATAGCATCGAGAGGATTAACTTTCTCAGTTCGCAAAATATCATAGGCGTGTTCGATGGGTGACTGGATAGGCTTTTGCATGAGTTCCTGTTACCTGTGGTGGAAAGTAAACCTTCAGGAAAATTTTAAAGAAGTGCGCTGAAATTTTCGTCTATTATTTGTGTAATTTTTTGTAAAGCGATCGCCACTCCAGTTTCGGCAATGGATGATAAAGTTTGGCCTAATTCAAAGTTTACTCCTGGTACTTTAATCCACCAAGACCGCGGACAATAACCGTAGATTGCTTTAGTCAGAGCTAAAAGCGATCGCGGATCGCCCATGTGTCCGGCGATAATCTTAAAAGATGCAGGTGAAAGTGGTTCTACTTCTATTTGGGAACTTTGGGAGGCGAAACAAGCATCAATGAAGATTGCCAAATCAGCATGAGCTAAATTTTGGGCAAGTTCGGGGGTGAGTTGGTGGACAGCAAGAGATTGCACATTAGATAGATGCAACGCCTTAGCTACTCGTTGACCAATGCCATCATCACTACGCAACTCATTACCGTAACCAATAGCTAGTACATTGCAATTCATAATTTTTAGCTGTTTAACACCAGTTTCAACTTAGGGAAAAAACTTGAAGAACTTGTGAAGAAGTGTTAACTTCACAAATTTTCTGGTGGTTAATAACAGCTAAGGGCTTTTCAAACAACCTGTTATCAGATTTAACTAAATTTTTATACATACACATTTTCCGTAGATGCGGACAGTTGTCGCCCCTACCAATAAACTAGTGGTCTGTTTCATTAATTTTGAGGGGTTAATAAACGAACCGCAAAGGACGCAAAGAGCGCAAAGAAAGAAAAATTAAGAAGAAGTTCACCCATCATAACTAATGCGACAAACCACTAGTGGTCTGTTTCATTAATTTTGAGGGATAAATATGTTTGTAGTAAGGACTTTAGTCCTTGCTTTTTAAGCACTAAAGTGCTTACTACGAACCTTTCAGAAATAATGAAACAGACTACTAGTTAGGAATTTAGTTGTGATAATTCAGTTCTGACTTTCTCCAGCATTTCTTGATACATCGGATCTTGGAGACCACTTCCGAAAACTCCACTTAAATATTGCTGTAAGAGGTTTTCTGCTATTTTATAATCTGCGATCGCTCTTTGTTTATTTCCTAAATCTCGATACATATTTCCTCTGAAAGAGTATGCCTCAGCAGAAGAAGGACTTTTACTAATTACTTGAGTCCAATCAGCAATTGCGTTGTACTTTTCGCCTAACTTTTCATAAGCCCTTGCCCTGTTCCAGTATGCAGGACTACTAAAGCCGAATCTACCTCTATTTTGCCTAATTACTTCGCTATGGTCTGCCACTGCTGCTTGATAATTCCCAAGGTTATAATAAGCATTGGCACGATGATAGTAGGCTTTTTCAGCTTTAGGATTTAGCCTAATTGCCTCGGTGAAAGAAGAAACCGCTGCGAGTGAGTCTTTTTTGCAGTCTTCTTGAAAGTGCCCCATAGCTATGAAGTCGTCTATTGTATTCAGCTGTTTTGGCATAATAGTTTGGCACTCGCTAGGAGCATTAGAAGCTGGTATTTGTGCAACTAATGGTAGGGAAGAACCTAATAGAAAAATAGATGATGCATAAGCTAATAAAGAAGATCTAGAAAAAGCAAATTTCATCATTATAGAATCCAGAATTATTTTCAGCTAAAGTAGGAATAGTGTTTACATATTGCATTGTTCGCGAGAGTGACTGCATCATGTAAACAATAATATTATAATATTCTCAAAAAAATTCAGGTAAGTTTAGATACTCGCTTTCAAATCAAGTCTGCGATCGCCCTGAGCAAATGCACCTAAAATCAATTCGCTAACATGCAATTGTAGTATTAATCTGAAGCTTAGGCGCTTATGACTCTGCTATCAATAGGTAATGAAAAATCACGAGACCACTCATTCCAAGAGCCAAAATAATTTCTAGCAGAAATTCCTGCTTGTTCTAGGGCTATTAATGTATTAGCAGCCCTGGAACCTTTAAAGCAGTAAATATACACGATGGATTCAGAGGTAATACCTAAAGACTGACAAATTTCTCGGATTTCATCTGGCGATCGCAACATGGGAATTTCCGACTCAGAATTCATTAAACGATGCCATTCTAACCATACAGCATTAGGGATTCTACCTTTGCGAGGGCAGAAATCAGGATTGTAGGGAGAAGAACTTAACCCAATCCATTCATCGCGATCGCGTACATCTAATTTAATAATTGCTGGATTATTAATTGCTTGCAACATTTCGGCAGTAGTTACCATTATGTCAGCGTTGGGATGCAATCTAAAGATGCTGCTTTCACGCTTTGGAACTTCATCGGTAGTGGGTAATCCTGCCTTGAGCCATGCTTTATATCCTCCGTGTAAAATAGATACCTGAGTGCAACCCAAATACTTCAGTAAAAAAGCTGCTCGACAAGATTGACCATAACCTCTATTTAGAGCATCTTCATAAACAATCAAGTGTTCTGTACCAGATATTCCTACCCTACTCATAATTTCTGCAAAATATTCTTGCAATTCCTTTAAACCTGTTGGGGAAGAATCCTCTAAAAGATAGGTAAAAAAATCTCTAATATTTATAGATTGAGGAATATGAGAAATACCATAATCTTCTTGAATTCGCGTATCGATAAGAACAGTTTGTGAGGATTTTTCTGCTAATAGCAACGTGAGTTCTTGAGGAGAAATGAGGAGTTTTGTGTTCACGCTTTCATACTTCTGTTATTCTACCATTAGGCATTATCGCCCTTAGCAGATTTGCGTTATGAAATGCAAATTACAGAAGAATGGAAGTAAAATGTTATGAGAGAACTTTTCAAGTGAGAATTCAGAACTCACAAGTAGGAATATTTTGATACCACAGTCTAATAATTAATTTTAATTACACCGATTTGTAGTAGGGGCGCACAGCGAAATGGGCGGTTAGAAACCGCGTCTACACAGACGAAACCCACGCAGGTGGGTTTCAAAACCTTAATTTTCTGTTAGTCCACGTAGGCGGACGAAAGCCTGTGTAGCCGCGAATTCTATTCGCTTAAGTTGACACCAATGACAGCTGTAAAGCCCCTACTCTCGCCAAATTTCATTTACAATATTTCCATCTATTCCAACTAATTGGATATGCAAAGGCATTTGACCTGCGGCATGAGTTGAACAACTCAAACAAGGGTCAAAAGCTCTAATTCCTGCCTCAACTCGGTTTAACATTCCTTCAGGGATTTCTGAACCGTGAATAAAATGTCGGGCAATTTGCGCGACTGTGCGATTCATTGCGAGATTATTTTGTCCTGTGGCAATTACTAAATTTACTTTCTGCATTAAGCCATTTTCATCTACTTTGTAATGATGAAATAATGTACCACGTGGTGCTTCACTGACACCCACAGCTTCTAATTGATTAATGCCAGCATCAGCCCGCAGTCGATTTGATAGTAAATCTGGATCGTCCATCATAATTTCTATGCGTTCAATGCAAGCCAAAATTTCAATTAAGCGGGCATAGTGATAGAAAAATGATGAGGTGACAGTGCCTTTACCTCTGTCTCTAAATTCTCTCAATTCTGCATCAGCTAAAGGCGTACCAATATGATTGCAAATATTCAAACGTGCTAGCGGTCCTACTCGATAAATACCACTATCTAAACGACAATAATCGCTTTGGTCAGGATAACCCAAAGGGCGATAATAAGGAGATTTTAAATAAGAATCTGATTGAACTGCTTCACCAATAAACTCTTGATAATTAGTTGCATCGAGTTTATCAGCAATGATATTTCCAGCACTATCTACAAAACGAATATGTCCGTCGTAGTTTTCCCACAAACCTTCAGGAGTGACTAACCCCATAAATAAAGTAGGAAAATTGCCGAAGGTTTGGACTTCTTTTTCATAATCTTTGAGTAAGTTTTTAAATCTACCCAGTGCATCTAAGATTGTGGTGCGTACTTCTGGGATACGATTCTGAATATGGGTACGTCCTTCTTGGGATAAAGGTTCGCGGACACCGCCAGGAATTGCCCATGATGGATGTATTTTTCGCCCTCCCAATTGTTCAATAATTTCTTGTCCAAATTGACGCAAGCGAATTCCCCCACGCGCTAGTTCTGGTTCGGCTGCAATTAAACCAAATACATTGCGTTTTTCGGGATCGCTATCCATTCCTAATAATAAATCTGGGGCGCTGAGGTGGAAGAAACTCAGGGCATGGGATTGGATAATTTGTCCCAAATTCATCAGACGGCGCAGTTTTTCGGCTGCTTTAGGAATTGTAACCGCAAGAATGCGATCGCCAGCCTTTGCTGATGCTAACAAATGACTCACCGGACAAATTCCACAAATCCGCGCCGTAATTCCTGGCATTTCCCAAAGAGGACGGCCTTCACAAAACTTTTCAAATCCGCGAAATTCTGTGACATGAAAACGAGCATCGCTTACTTGTCCTGTATCGTCCAGATAAATACTAATTTTGGCGTGTCCTTCAATGCGGCTAACTGGATCGATAATTACTTTTTTCATAATAATTTTGCTGCCTCTACTTATTGGGTTTTAATCTCAAAATCGCTAGCTAAAATACGCATCACTGGTTCTTCTAGCCAAGGCGACCAAAAAGCATAGCAAACAAGCTTTTCAGTATGCTTTTCTGATAGCTTCTTAGCTCGTTCGGTGAAAGGATCGTTTAAGCTAACTGTCCATTTACTAAGTTCGGCATTCTGAATATTGAACATCTCAACTCCAGCGACATCTCTAAACACAAGCGTCAAATCTTTTTCATCATCAGTCTGAAAACTAAGATATAGTTTTCCATTAACTAAAGATATTTCACCAATTTTGCCATCTATTAACTGGAAACTTATCAATTTTTCAGATGAAAATTTTGACTTTTTTGAATTGATTAAATCGTTTATCATAGTTGTATATTTTCCTCGAATTGCTCTCGCTCTAAGTAAGAAATTTAATATATTCAGAACTTACCCACTACACCAAGTGTTATAAATACTTTTGGCTTCTGGATATTCATCGCAGTATTCTTCAAAAGCTGTTTTGACGACTTTCTCTGCTCGTTGATGCGCTATTTCAGCTTGTAATTCCTCGATGACATCCCAAGCCGCGGCACATTCTTCTGAACGGATACCTTTTTGAGCGCAAACAGCACGAGCTTTTTTAATTTCATCTTGAAGTTGTTGTTCTAGCAGAATACTGTGGGGTAGTTCAAGAAAGTTACTATTAGCTAAAATGTCAGCTAGAGAAATGATACCGATTAATTCACCCTGAATAACAGGCGCTCTCTGTAAATTATGGTCAGCAAATAATCGTGCTACATATTCTAAGCCAAGGTCAGGATTGATAACGATACAAGGCTTAGTCATCACTTCATAAACACGTACTCTACAGGGATCTTTCCCATAAGCAATCACTTTATATACAATATCACTTTCGGTAATAATGCCGTAGGCATCCTGTTCATGGCGACGATCTACAATCAGCGCTTTCCAATCTCTTGCCTTTAAAAGGCTAACTGCTTCAGCCACCGTTGCTGAACTGCGAATTGTAGCAACATCTTTAGTCATAACGTCAGATGCTTTCAACATAATGTTCTCCAAATTTTTCATAATGCTGACACTACACAATGTGAAAGAATTTGATATTTGAGTAATCGGAATAAATGATTTTCATCAATTTAGCGTGTAGATTAATAACTGAGAATTTAATCATTGCTAAAAATGCGATCGCTCTAGATTTTTTTGTGATTGCTTTGTTGTATTATGCAATTGCATCCATTGAAAAGCAGTAAGGTTTAGTAATAAACCTACAAGGAATAAAAAAAACATTAACGCTATTTGATACCAGAGAATTGGCTGCACAAATAAATCTAAAATTAAATGTAATAGGTTCATGATGGTGTAAAAGATGGTTACACCAAAATGAATCATTCGATAACGCTTTGAATCAGTAAAAGCACTGGCAATTATTCCTACCATTGGGATTGCAAAAAAGCCCAACATCAACCACATAATTGCAGAAATATCATTAATATTTCTAGCTTTTTGAGATTCGACAACAGATAAGCCGTGAAAAAGCGGCATTAAACCTAGTTGTGTATGAAACAGTGTTCCTAATAAAAACACTGTCCAAAGAGCAATGATTCTTTCCCGATAATTAACTGCCATAAGCATAATTTGGGGGTTGTGGATTGGGGACTGGGAAGATGAAGGGTAAAATTCCTAACTCTTAACTCAACACTCCCTATTCGCCAGTCCCCTTTAGTTTAGATAAAGAATCTGAGTAAGTTGTGAAGTTAACCAAACTTGATAAATTCACGTCCTTGTAGCAGCAGTTTTTCTCCTCTTAACAGTGGTTCTAATACTGCTTTAATCCGAGTTGCATTAGGTGGACACCCTGGTAAATAAATATCAACTGGTACTACTGTATGCACTGGTATTACCTTATCTAGTAATGTTGGTACAATACCGGGTTCATAGGGAATTGCGGCGTGAAGATCTGCTGCTTCGATATAACAACGTTGAAGAACTTTTTCAGCACTACCTAAAGGATTGCGTAAAGCAGTAACATTACCAGTAACGGCACAATCGCCAAAAGATACAAGAATTTGCGATCGCTCTCTTACAATCTGAATCATTTTTAGGTGTTCATCATTGGCAACCGCACCCTCAACTAACACCACATCCACTCCTTGTGGGTATTCTTTAATATCAGCAAAAGGACTAAAAACTAAATCCACTTGTTGTGCTAAATCAATCAGCCATTCATCCAAATCGAGAAAAGACATATGACAGCCAGAACAGCCACCTAGCCAAACCGTCGCTAATTTTAAACGAGTCACGTCGCTTTGCTCCAAATTCAAAACTTGTACTGAGCGCAGTCGTTGGCGCAGCCTCTCGTAGAGAAGTATTCAAAATCAATAATCCCCATAAATTTTGATATTAACATTAGGATTTTATTGCAATTTCTTGCCATTCCTGTACAACATATTCGGGAATTGAAAGATTAATGAAATTTTGTTTTCCTACAGGTATGCCAACCAACAATTCTTTAGTTGGCAATTGAGTTAAAACATCTTTGAAGTCATACTGGGCGATAGTTGGTGCTGGCGCTTCATCTATAAAAATATCTGGAGCAGTCAATACTTTACCTGTATCAGTAGTAATTTTCAATGGTAAGGGATGGGGAAGTTCCTGAGAACCAGGAAATCCCACTAATCGGAGATTTATTGAAGATGTTTTATTGTTATTTGAATGAATTTGCTTAAACAGAACAACCTGCCAATAATTTCCCAAATTATCATTCAATTTTTGCTGTGAGCGATAAACTATTTCTCCTGGCGCTTCTTCTAATTGAATAACAGCAGCAATCACCTGTTGAGATGTAAAGCTTGCTAAACCCAGGTATATATATATTGTTAATATTCCCAGCAATAAAAGCCACCAAAATATTTTTAAGATGCGGCGTAACATTAGTTTTACCTCCTAGTGCTAATTTCCCATCGCCAACTAAACAAGCCATTGGTGTTTCTCCCTCGCTGTAACCAAAAATTCAAGTTTGGCGCGATCGTGTTTCATTTCACCGACGCTCGATCCTTTGTCAAAAAGCGCACCTGTCGGGCAAGCATTAACGCATTTGCCGCAGGAAGTACAAGTATCTGAGGTTCCCCAAGGTTGATTTAAATCGGTGATGACATGGGAATTTGTGCCTCTACCCGCCATATCCCAAGTGTGCGCTCCTTCAATTTCGTCACAAACACGCACACAACGAGTGCAAAGAACACAACGGTTATGGTCAACACCAAAGCGATCGTGAGAAACATCGACTTTGCGATTAGGATATTGATAATCCAACCGCACACGATCCATACCCATTTCAATTGCTAAATCTTGCAATTCGCAATTACCATTAGCAACGCACACCGAGCAAATGTGATTGCCTTCAGCAAATAGCATTTCGATAATTGTGCGACGATATTTTTGCAGGCGATCGCTATTTGTTTGCACTTCCATACCCTCAGCAACTTTCGTCACACAAGCAGGTTGCAGTTTATTACTACCAGCAATTTCTACCAAACAAAGCCGACAAGCCCCCACATCTCCAACTCCTTCCAAATGACACAAAGTCGGAATATGAATTCCCGCATCCTGCGCCGCTTGCAGAATCGTTTCCTCCTCACGAGCGCTAATTAATTGTTCATTAACTGTTAAAGTTTTTACAACCATCTCTTATTGATTCCTGGTAACGCTAATGTACTTTCAAATTGCACATTTTTTCCAGTTATTGGTCTTTTATAAATACAAACAACAAATGACAAATGACCAATGACTAATGACTAATGACTAATCAAAGCCAAATACTCATCCCGAAAATAACGCAATGTACTAAATACTGGATTGGGTGCAGATTGACCAAGACCGCACAAACTAGTATGTTTCACCATGTCGCATAGTTCTTCTAACAGTTCCAAGTCAGCTAAGGATGCCTTACCTTCACTAATCTTGGTTAACAATTTATGTAACTGCACCGTTCCTACCCGACAGGGAATGCATTTACCGCAAGATTCATCCATGCAAAATTCCATGAAGAAGCGGGCGACATCCACCATGTTAGTAGTTTCATCCATAACAATCATGCCACCAGAACCCATCATCGAGCCGAGTTGAGTCAGTGACTCATAATCCACTATGCTCTCAAAAGCGGAAGCGGGAATACATCCTCCTGAAGGGCCACCTGTTTGCACGGCTTTGACCACACCACCATCTGGTACGCCACCACCCATTGCTTCCACAATCTGCTTTAATGAAGTTCCCATTGGTACTTCAATTAAACCTGTATTACGGATTTTACCTGCCAGCGCAAAAACCTTTGTACCTTTGCTTTTTTCGGTGCCAATACTGGCAAACCATTCAGCACCTTTACGGATAATCGGTGCAACATTGGCGTAGGTTTCAACGTTATTAATTAAGGTGGGATTGCCCCATAAACCAGACTCGGCTGGATAGGGCGGACGGGGATGAGGAGTACCGCGTTTACCTTCAATAGAAGCCATTAAAGCAGTTTCTTCACCGCAAACATAAGCGCCAGCACCGATACGAATATCAATTTTAAAATCAAAGCGAGAATCGAAAATTTGGGTACCCAAGATCCCCAGACGTTGGGCTTGGCGAATTGCAGTTTGCAGACGCTCGATCGCAACAGGATATTCTGCCCGAATATAGATGTAGCCTTGATTTGCACCTACAGCATAGGCAGCGATCGCCATTCCTTCCAAAACGCGATGCGGATCGCTTTCTAGGACACTGCGATCCATAAATGCACCGGGATCTCCTTCATCAGCATTGCAGATGACAAATTTGCGTTCTCCTTGTGCTTTGGCGACGGTTGCCCATTTCAAACCCGTAGGATAACCAGCACCACCACGTCCTCGTAAACCACTGCGGGTGATAGTATCGACTACTTCGTTGGGTGTCATCTCTCGCAAGACATGATAAAGCGATCGATAACCTTGGGCGGCAATATAAGATTGAATGCGTTCTGGATCGACTTTGCCACTGTTTTCTAAAACAATCGGCATCTGATATGTAAAAAATGGATGACTTAAATCACCTTGTTTAACTGTTGTCTCTCCTCCATTAACAGCAGCAACAATTGAAGGTGCATCATCAGGTGTCACTTTTTCATACAATTTATTATGTGGAAATTCCTTACGCTCCTGCCCACTCTGTACAGACGCGATTAATCGCGTCTCTACCCATTCACTACTCCCCACTTCTACTAATGGCCCTTGACAACACAAACGCATACAGCCAACGCCACGAACTTCCACTTTTTCTACCAGATTTTCCGCCCTTACAGCTTCTTCTAGACGCTGTTTAACGGCTTGTGAATTTGCAGACAAACAACCAGCAGCAACACAACAGCGAATTTGTATGGGTTTCTCTGAAGCACGTTCTTTTTGGGCAATTTCAATTAACTCAGGTAGATCCATCTTGCAACCATCCTTTGATGCGTTCTGTAACTGATTCCGCAGTTTGATTGCCTAAAACGGTGTCATCAAATACTACAGCAGGCGCAATTCCACAAGCACCCAAACACCTTGCTGTTAGTAGGGAAATTTGATTATCTGCGGTGGTTTCACCAGGGTGTATGTGAATAATTTTTTCCACATTTGTCAGGATAGCTTGAGCACCTTTGACGTAACAAGCTGTACCCGTACACACCACACACCTATGTACCCCACTAGGTGCAAGGGAAAACAAATGGTAGAACGTGGCAACACCATAAACTCGACTGGGTGGCAGTTTGAGATTATGAGCAACGTAAATTAATACATCGTTTTCTAAATAACCAAAAAGTTCTTGCGCTTTATGCAATATCTCAATGAGTGCATCCTGTTGATACTGGTAGCGTTTGATAGTTGCATCTAGCATTTTAAAGCGCTTATCTTTTGCTGTGTTCTGAGTTTTAACAGCAGATGCTAAATTCATTGTTTGAGCCTTTTTTAGAACTTCGGGATGTTCTGCGTCTTGCAGTTAACGATGATAAAAGAACAATTTGAGAAACTTGTGAGGACGCAGGCAGACAAAGACGCAAAGACACAGGGAAATATTCAAAGGTAAAAAATCGCCTTTTTCAAACTGAATACCGTAATACCCAAGTAAAATACTCACAACTTCCTCAGATTTTTGGCTTAACCTCAAGATGTAGCTAAAACAGGGTTCAACAGTGAGGTAGAAGGATTTGCCATCTTCTACCTCCTCCTTCTTGGCCTGTGATACCGATTTTGGATTTTGCATACTCCTACGGTGAAGCAAGCTACAGAACTCCAAAAAATAAACAACAACTTAAGGGACTTTCAAATAAAAAAACATACAATTTTTCTTGTGGGGTGGGCGTCTCGCCCGCCCAAGTCTTGGGGCGAAGACAAATGACTTGTGAGTGGGCGATAAAACTTGTTTCGTTGAGACTGCCTTTTTTGTTGAGGTGTAATGACCATGCAAAAGCGACTTGGCATTTTGACTAGTGGTGGTGACTGCCCCGGACTGAATGCTGTAATTCGGGCTGTTGTTAGTCATGCTACCCTTACCTATAACTGGCAAGTGGTGGGTATTCCTTATGCGACCAGAGGGCTTTTAGAGAGAAAGGCAATTCCTTTGAGCATACATGGTCTAGACCTACGTGGTATTGACCCCTTGCTGAATATGGGAGGTACAATTCTGGGTAGCATCAACAAAGGAGATACTTTGGCTCATGTTGAAGAGATTGTTGCTAGCTACCATGCTTTAGAACTAGATGCCTTAATTGGTATTGGTGGAGATGGCAGTTTAGCGATTCTCAACCAACTGCAAAAGCAAGGAAATTGGAACTTTGTTGCCATTCCGAAAACCATTGATTCTGATGTTGGCCAGACAGAAAGAGTAGTTGGGTTTGATACTGCGGTCAATACAATTGTTGATGCTTTAAATCGTTTGACATTTACAGCAGCCAGTCACGATCGCGTAATGATCGTGGAAGTCATGGGACGCACAGCAGGTCACTTAGCACTACAATCCGGCATTGCAGGCGGCGCAGATGCGATATTGATACCAGAAATTCCCTACACAATTAAGGGTGTATGCGAACATTTAGCAGAATTACGCGATCGCTGGCAACGCAGATTTGCAATTGTCGTTGTGGCAGAAGGCGTTCAAATCGCAGGCGATTCATCCAGCCAGCCATCCTGTGAAAAGCCATCTTGTGGTATAGGTCAATATATTGCCGATGAACTTCGCTGTTGCAGTAACCATCAAATTGACATTCGGGTTTCTGTTTTAGGACACATCCAACGAGGTGGAATTCCCTCAGCTTCAGACCGTTTACTCGCAACAGCTTTTGGTAAAGCCGCCGTCGATTTATTAGCTGATGGTCAATTTGCGCAAATGGTAGCTTGGCAAAATGGACAAGTTGTACCAGTTCCTTTAGAAACAGTTTTGGCTTCTAGTCCATGTCTTGTAGATCCTAATAATTTTCTAGTACAAACAGCACGTGCATTAAGTATTTATGTCGGGAATTAAATTGGCGATCGCCTGAATATGGTGCAGTGATTGGTGCAAGCCTCTATTTCCGAATTTGTAGCCATCTCGGCTCTATGCCAAGAAGAAAGCAGCCAAAAATTAGCTATCTTAGCAATTCCGACACAACTAAAAAAATAAGGGTAATAGAAGAAATAACCTATAGGAGTAGAAGTAAAGATATTAAAATTAAAATCTTAATCACAAGATGCGCTACTACATGAAACTTCAAAACTTTCAATAATAGCACCTGTTCTAATATTTAGTTTTTCTTTAAAACATTTACCGCTAGGGTCTTTTATTACATATGTCATTATATCTCCGGATGTTTTAGAACAAATTATAGTGTTCTGCTGATTATTTGCTATTGAACAAGGAAAGTTTTCTTGATTGGTATATTGAGCAGATACTTCAGTGATTAAATATTTATTACTAGTAATAATATTTCTAGATAATAAATCGTTTATAGTGATCCATTTGACTTTTTCTTGTTCATCTGGAGTTTGAATTCTTATAAAAGTATTTCCCGAAGGACAAGTCATAGAACTAACTTTAAATCCTTTTGATGTAGCTACGACAATTTTTTTGATATTTTCCATATAACATATTGAATCTTGAGTACTAGTCAGATGCCATTCTGAATCTGCTTCTTTCCACACTAAAATCTGCTGGTTTTCTGCAAGCACACTGTCTACTATTTTTGTAGTGAATAAAGTTAGAACAGGCACAATTACTAGAGCTAAAATCCACTGCCAAGGTTTCCACCACCTTTGAGGAGACACTATGTTTGAAGCCATGAGTTTTCATTCCTTAATTAATCTAATTTTATATTGGTATAAAATCAAGAAAGCTCGCAACTTATTAATTTATGAGATTTAATTAACATTAAATAACGTATAATTTTATTACATTAAGATTACTTATTTAAAGTTAAATGCAAAATTATTTTAATTTTTATCGATATACAAATAGTTTAACCTCTTACTAAAGATATAACTTTATTGGCATAGAGCCGAGATGGATGCAAATTCAGAATAGAGGCTGCAAAGCCTTCCCAATTGTAGGTTTAAAGGATTTTGGTAGTTAGATAAATTGCTGCTTCAAATGGTCGCTTGATATTTAGCTTCTTGACTACATAATTGCTGCGATCGCCATTTTGAGTTCGTGACCAAATCGATATTCATCCTATACTGCGTAAGGCTAGGGTACGTTTTTCACGTTTTTGGAGAGTGTATATTTACCGTAAAGCTAGTCAAATAATTTTTACAGTAGATTTTGAGCAGTAACAAATATTTGTAAAACCTACTTTTTAATTTTTTTGGGTCAAATCACCAAAATTTTCAGACAAGTCATATCATGTCCGGTTAATTAGTTATGATTCCCGCGCTCATTGCATTCCAAAGAGGCAAAGCTGCGCTTTGTCTCCCCTCCCCGGTAGCGGCGATTAAGGGGTGGGGTTATTGCAGTTTAACAAGCAATCAAGCGGACATGATATCAGAAATCTGCATTGGTTTATAAGCAAAAGCCCCCTGTGTTCGCAACGCAAGAGGGCGTAAATTATCTTTGTGATTACTAGAGTATTTTGGAGACGAAACCCTGAATTCAAAACTATTTAAATTATCATCTGAAAAAATCAACAATTTTCTAAATGCTATGAAAGCTTCTATTTGGAAGAAGATGTTAGCTTTTTCTTGGTAAATAAACTGCCTAAACCAAATAGTGCTATGGCAGTGATAGTACCAGGTTCAGGAACTGATACTGGTTTAGTTGTTTCAGCATTGTTATAACTAACAACTGTAGATTCATTTACTGGTGCTGATTGAATATCACCGCTAGTTTCTGAGTTAACAGTATTAACGCTGTTATCAACAGAACTTGTAGTAGTAGAAATGTTGTTGTTGGTGGTGGTACTAGTAGTTGTGTTACTGCTAGAAATGTTGCTAGTGCTATAAACGTCCTTATATTGATATGTATTTTGATCGGTAGTGTTATATGTTGGCAGTTGAGACTGTTGTATTCCTGAGTCAGGTATTATGAATAGTTCTCCTTCACCCGATCCCATATCAGACAGCTTATTATTTCCAGCTTTGACTGTATAAGCTACTAGTGTATAATCGGAATACTTTTGCAAAACACTTGTCGGGTCGTAGGTTTTAGTCTCTTGAACAGCAGAAAAGTTATCAATTTTTACCTTAATAATATTTCCTGAACTGTTTTGGAGATAAAGGACAACATTTGATATTGCTTGTTTAACAGGGCTAGTGATAATTATAGATTGTGAAGCAAATGCTGTCTCAAATGAACCCAGCATTATCGAAAATCCAACAACACTACCTGCTACGGTTGTCAAAACAAATTTATTAATCTTGCTATTCATGAGCGTAACTCCTGAAACTTTTTATTTTTTAATTCCTAGATTGCAAAACTAACATCCGTCTAACTCATAGTTAATCCGAAAAAAAACTGAATTATATTTAAAGTTTTTGCCTGCGAAAATTCCGGAAGTGTAAAGATTGAAAATTATTTAGTTAAGTTATTCTCTATAGAACTTAGGCGTTCCCCTCTTGTAGCCTTTTCAATCCACGCCAATACTTAGCGACCAAATCTTTACTGATGTGTCCATCACTGCGATCTGGGAACAGATAATCGTCTCCGTAGGTAGTATTCAAACACTAATCGCCATAAATCTTCGATAATCAGAATTGAGCGTGTAGCCAGCTTTCTCTTGGTGTTTGATTCTTTAATAATCAGCCTGGGTCTGATCTGTCCTAGTTTGCAAAGTACAATATTCACGAATTCTACAGGTACGAAACAGATAGACACCGAACAAATTGCGATGCCTACGGTGGGTCTAGTACTCTGTCCCATTTGTAGAGAAAAAATGTTTGTAGTTAGGACTTTAGTCCTTGATTTTTAAGCACTGAAGTCCTTACTACAAACTCATCAAAATTAATGCGATAGACCACTAGCCATCGCGGTCATCATACAGCTGGTGACTGAAGATTAACTGTATCTGTGACTGCGTTAGAACCTTGGCGTGTCCGTATCGATTGATTTTAGTAGACTGTTTGAACAATCATTTCAGCTGATACAGCACAATTCGCTTACGTAATTCATCCGCTATCAAAATTAACGGTGGACAAACAAGTAACGCCAACCATTGAGAAGGTTGCAAAGCAGCAGTTGAAAAGATTTTTTGCAATGTTGGAGAATAAATAATTGACAAAATCAACATCCACTCAACCGCAATTCCTAACCAAATTAAACGGTTTGTAAAAAAACCCAACCGAAAAATTGAAACTCTTTCGGAACGACAAGCAAAGACATTACCATCTTGACAAGCAACAATGACAGCTAATGTCACAGTTGTCGCTTGGTGGTAAATTGCCATTGTTGTGGCGCTTGCTGAGTGCGAAAGAATACTAGAGCTTACTGCCTGTAATTGAGTGAGTCCATAACCATTTGCCCACCAAACTAAGAAAAATCCCGTCATCCCTGCTAAACCTTCAAGTAAGCCCAAGAAACAATAAGCACGCAGCATCAGCGGTAAATCAAGCAATGCTTGGGACTTTTTGCGCGGCGGTTGTGTCATGGAACCTTTTTCTGGGCGTTCTGCACCTAACGCGAGTGCTGGAACCATATCGGTTCCTAAATCGATCGCTAATATTTGTAAAATTACTAATGCTGGAGGTATTTTAAAGAACACCATTGCTAAAAATGGCAGAAACTCCGCCATATTTGATGAAAGAATATAAGTAATGAACTTGCGGATATTTTGATAAACTGCCCGTCCTTGCTCAATGGCGCTGACGATGGTAGCAAAGTTGTCATCAACCAAGACAATATCAGCAGCTTCACGTGCGACATCTGTACCGTTCATACCCATCGCAATACCAATATTTGCTGCGCGTAACGCTGGGGCATCATTCACGCCATCGCCAGTGACGGCGACTACATGACCCAAATCTTTATACGCTTGTACAAGCCTTAACTTTTGTTCGGGCATTACTCGTGCAAATACTAAGCCATGTTTCTGTTTGTGGAGGATTTGACGTAGTTGTGCATTGGAAAGACGCCCTAATTGTTCGCCTGTGATGGCTCTAACTTTACCGTTAGGTTTGCCATTAATTAAACCAATTTTTTGAGCAATAGCAGCCGCCGTCAAACCGTAGTCGCCTGTAATCATGGTGACTTGGATGCCTGCATGATGACAAAGTGCGATCGCATCTGCAACTTCCGGACGAGGTGGATCTATCATTGCCACAAGTCCGATAAACGTCAGGTCTTGTTCTATAGTTGCGTTTTCCTGTGCGCGTAACTCTGTAGCGCCTTGTCGTGTCGCCACACCTAAAACACGAAAACCTTGACTTGCAAGTTCATCATTTGCCGCCTTGACGTTTGTGCGTTGTGCTTCGTTTAGTTCCTCGTATTGTCCGTTGTGCAGAATAAACCGAGAATGTTCCAGCACATCCAATGGTGCGCCTTTAGTAAATATCAGTAAGGAATCCTGAGTTTTAAGTGCTGTTGTTTCGGTACTAGCAAGCTTTTGTCGTTGTTTATCGAATTCCAGATTACCTTCGAGTAACACTGTCATCATCCGGCGATGGGAATCAAATGGTATTTCTCGCAGTCGCGGTGCTTGGTGTTGCAACTCCTCCAATTTAAAGCCAGCTTTCATAGCAGCGACTAATAATGCTGCTTCTGTGGGGTCTCCCAATTCTTGCCACTGACTCGAACCTGACGGATGATTTAATCGTGCATTTGAGCAAAGTGCTGCACCTGTTAAGAGTAACCTGACTTGGGATTCAAACTCAGAATTTATAATTTCGACTTCTCCCTTTGGTTCGTAACCCACTCCGGTGACATTAATTTCTGTACTCGGAATCCACAGCTTGCGGACAGTCATTTCATTTTTAGTTAAAGTGCCTGTTTTGTCAGTACAGATGACCGTCGTTGCACTCAAAGTTTCCACCGCTGAAAGACGGCGTACCAGTGCATTTTGTTTTGCCATGCGCTTGACGCCAATTGCCAAAGCTAGGCTGACTGTTGGTAGTAACCCTTCTGGGACGAACGCAACGATGATCCCGATCGCAAAAATGAAGCTTTCTTTAATTCCCATACCCACTAAAACATTAGTGAGTAGAAATATAACTACACCCATAGCGATCGCAATTATTGTAATTGTGTGAACCACCTTGGAAATCTGCACTTCTAAAGTGCTGGGTTCGCGCTTGACGTTGGCAGTCAGGTGGGCGACTTGACCAAATTCCGTATGCGTACCAGTACCATAAACTACTGCTAGCCCCCGACCTGAGGCAACCGTGGAACCGGCAAATACTAAGTTAGGAGCATCGGAACCATGAATATTTTCCGTGGTAAGGGGTTCCCACGACCGAGAAACAGGTAGTGATTCCCCGGTAAGAACGGAGACATCTACATAAAACGACTGGCTTTCGATCAGTCGTGCATCGGCGGAAATTTTATCTCCCTCTTCTAACTGAATAACATCTCCTGAAACTAATTCCCGTGCAGGAATGACACACAGCGCACCATCGCGATAAACTTTGACTTGGGCAGGTAATACTTGCTTTAATGCAGATAAGGCTTTTTCTGCTTGGAATTCCTGCCAAAAACTAAAAATTGCATTAATCCAAATTACTGCCCAGATAGCCCAACCTAACTCCGGAATTTGGGAAATAAAAGCTAAAATTCCTGCCACCCATAACAAAAGCGCCATGAAATGGGTTAATTGGTCAATAAAGCGCAAGATTAAAGGGCGTGTTTGCGGTTCTGGCAATTCGTTGTAACCGTATTGTTTGATGCGTAAATTAGCTTCAACCTCGCTCAGTCCTTGGGGAGTCGTTGTTAAATTGTTGTAGACTTCTTCAGCTGTGAGTGACCAAATCGCATGATGTGAGTTCATAGCTACATTTTTTGTTCAGTAAGCTAGTAAATCTAGTGGTTTATGGTATTAAAATGCTTGCGCTAATTCGATTCCTTGGTATTAAGTTAGAAAAAAATTTTGAGGAAGTTGTGAAGTTAAAACAGAATCAGAAGTCACAAAGCACTCCCAATGAGCTTTGTACGCTACCAAGCTTTCTTCCTTTTCCTTACTTAGAAGGTAGAATGTAATATCAAACTCCGACAACACTTAATATAAATTAAGACATTGACACGGCAACATACAGGGACGCGGAGAGTTTGAAATTATCAGTAATTCACCAGCTTTGATAGCAAAGGATTTAGATATTAAACATACCATAATCTATAGATACTTTTAAAGGGCAATAGCCGATAAAATTAAATTTCAATCTTCACAAAATCCTCAAATATTTTTGATAGGTTGAAATTAGAGTCCAAGTGTTGATGCTTAGGCTGAACCTGCCTAGTTAATATTGAGGGGTTTTGTTATGGATACTCTTGTTAAGTATGATATTCAAGCTATCAAAGATGAAGCACGCGAACTCGTTAACAAAGGAGCAATTCGTCGTAATGAGCCGATTTATACTCTGTGTAAATATATTCCTGGGCGTGATTGGGTTTGCGTTGAACTTGAGCTAGAAAAAAATGAATTTTTGCTTCGGGACAAAATTATAGATCTCTTAGGCCGTGAAGATTGGAGCGAAGACTAATTAAATTGCGATCGCTTAAGTATATAAGAATCCGATTTGATTGGGTAAAAAAATTCTATACGCTTTAATCTTCTAAGTAGGTAGACATAATTAAATGTAAGATTGAAGCTTTGTTCGTAGTAAGCGATTTATCGCTCCTAACAGACGTTTTAAGGACTAAAGTCCATACTACGAACTTTAGTTTAATTGAGTCTTTCTACTTACAACCCTCTTGCCTGTTCGGTCTTTGCCTGCACAGATAAGTTTATAAATCAAATCGGACAGCTATAGAGTAAGTAATAACAAGAACAACAAAGTAGTCGTCACCTCACAAGTTCCTCAAATTATCTTCGTATAACCAAAGGTGTGAGACTCAAGAGGGAGTAAAAAACCAACACCAAGCCCTCTGGAGTAGCAGTAGCGAGAATGCATTTAAGGAAATTTTTCCATGCTTGAAACATTTGTTACTCAAAAGACACCAAGCCAGGATTTAAAACAACAAGCCCTAGTACTACCACTAGATGCAGTTGGGATTGCAGATATCCCACTTGTGGGTGGTAAAAACGCTTCACTAGGAGAAATGATTCAGCAGCTCGTACCTAAAGGCATCAAGATTCCTACAGGATTTGCTACTACAGCTTATGCTTATCACTACTTTATCTCTTCAGCAGGTTTAGAACCCAAATTACGGCAATTATTTGCAGATTTAAATATAGAAGATGTTAATAATCTCCATTCTATTGGCCAGCAAGTACGGGCTTTAATGCTGCAAACTCCATTTCCACTGGAGTTGCAGCAAGCGATTACCGAAGCTTATCAAGACCTGGAAAAACAATATGGCACTAATACCGATGTCGCAGTCCGTTCTAGCGCTACAGCAGAAGACTTACCCGATGCTAGCTTTGCCGGACAGCAAGAAACTTACCTCAATGTCCACGGGTTGCAAGGTGTTTTAGAAGCTTGTCACAAGTGCTTTGCCTCAATTTATACTGACCGTGCTATTTCTTACCGCGAACTCAAAGGCTTCGACCACTTCAGTATTGCCCTCTCCGTAGGCGTACAAAAAATGGTACGTTCTGACCTAGCAACATCTGGTGTAATGTTCTCCATCGATACTGAAACTGGCTTTCAAGATGTAGCATTAATTACTGCTGCATACGGTTTGGGAGAAAATGTAGTCCAGGGTGCGGTTAATCCAGATGAATATTTAGTATTTAAACCTACATTAAAACAGGGATATCAGCCGATTTTAGAAAAGCGTCTGGGTACGAAAGAACTCAAAATGGTCTACGATACTGGCGGCTCAAAATTGACCAAAAATATACCTGTTGCGGCAAGCGATCGCCTAAAATATGCCCTTAATAATGATGAAATTTTACAATTAGCCCAAGCTTGTTGTTTGATTGAAGAATATTACTCACAAGTGCGCAGTGTCTACACACCAATGGATATCGAATGGGCAAAAGATGGCATTACCAACGAGCTTTTTATCGTCCAAGCGCGTCCCGAAACAGTACAATCTCAAAAATCGAAAAATGTTCTCCGCACTTATCATTTACAACAAAAAGGTGAGGTATTAGTTACAGGGCGGAGTGTGGGTGAAATGATTGGCCAAGGTAAAGCCAGAGTGATTTTGGATGTGCAGCAAATTAACCAATTTCAACCTGGAGATGTCCTAGTCACAAATCGTACCGATCCTGACTGGGAACCAATCATGAAACGTGCTAGTGCAATTGTTACCAACCAAGGGGGACGTACTTGTCATAGTGCAATTATCGCTAGAGAAATAGGTATTCCGGCCATAGTTGGTTGTGGTAATGCAACCACTGTATTGAAAACAGGACAAGAGATTACAATTTCTTGTGCTGAAGGTGAAACTGGGAGAGTTTACCAAGGTTTATTATCATATCAAGTACAAGAATTAGCATTAGAAAATTTGCCCCAGATTCGTACTAAAATTATGATGAATGTGGGTAATCCAGAAGAAGCATTGAGTTATGCTGCTATCCCTAATGATGGAGTGGGATTAGCGCGGATGGAATTTATTATTGCCAATCATATTAAGACGCATCCATTAGCATTAATTCATTTTCACGAATTAGAAGATGAGTTTGTCAAATCTCAGATTGCCGAATTAACTGCCCAATACGAAGACAAAGCCGCGTATTTTATCGATAAACTAGCTCAAGGTATTGGTACGATCGCAGCTGCTTTTTATCCCAAACCTGTAATTGTGCGCCTATCAGATTTCAAGACTAACGAATATGCTAACGTGTTGGGCGGTAAGCCATTTGAACCCCAAGAAGAAAACCCGATGCTAGGTTGGCGCGGTGCTTCTCGCTACTACGATGAACGCTACCGCGAAGGCTTCGCTTTGGAATGTTTAGCTATGAAAAATGTGCGCGATCGCATGGGTTTAACTAATGTAATTTTAATGGTGCCATTTTGTCGCACTCCCCAAGAAGGCCGACGCGTGTTAGCAGAAATGGCAAAACATGGTTTGGTGCAGGGAGAAAACGGTTTGCAAGTCTATGTGATGTGCGAATTGCCTAGTAATGTGCAATTAGCAGATGAATTTTGTGAAATCTTTGATGGGTTTTCAATAGGCTCCAATGACCTAACACAATTAACATTAGGAGTAGATAGAGATTCCGAATTGGTAGCTCACTTATTTGATGAACGCAATGAAGCCGTGAAGCTGATGATTGCCAAAGCCATAGCCACAGTTAAAAAGCACGGACGCAAAATTGGTATTTGTGGACAAGCACCTAGTGACTATCCAGAATTTGCTCAATTTTTGGTTCAGCAAGGTATTGATTCCATCAGCCTTAATCCTGATTCTGTACTCAAAACTCTTTTAGAAATAGCAAGTACAGCAGTTAGGTAACATAAGTTCAATAACTCTTTTCAAAACCTCTCCCCAAGTGGGGAGAGGTTTTGAAAAGATTATTATTTCGTACTAAATTGCTAACTTGAATTACAACACCGATTCATATTCCAGTAGCCTCCGATCTTCTTCGGAAGTTCTAGCAATCCTAACAATTTTTGCAACACATCGAGTGTCTGTACGATAACACAGTTGTGGTAAGGTATTACCCATTGAAATTGCACGATTGCTTATGCTGTTGGCAACTTACTATACCCAATATATTTGTCGCTTTCTTTTTTCAGATTAGGATTAGTTATTGAAATGACTTATCCGATAGTAGATTGCCTCAATTAAATAATGAGGATGATAAAATATTTCAGTATTTAAACTGATTTCATAAGTAGATAGTAAAGTTACAAATTATAGGGTATTCACATCTCATAAGTGGGGAAAACATCCCAACTTTTTTACCCTCACTTTACTTAACTTATGAAAGTCACATTGATTAAAACACCACACGTGCTCATTGGTATCCTCACGGTAGCGAATTACGTACTATTCACTATGTTGCTCAAGTATTTAGATAGTATTAGTTTGTTATTTGGTATTTGATATTTTAGTTAGTTGTATAGTTAACTATAGTTAATAATTAGCTCAGTATTATATTATTATGCGATCGCTACTTCTCAAAGCGATCGCCTTTGTAATGCCTAGTTGTCTAAATCCATACATAGCAAAATTGTTTGGCTTTTTCTAACCGTCGAACTCACGTTAGTTTAGCTGGAAGGGAAGCGCGATCGGACTTGATTAAAAGTTTACGTGGCGAAGCTCCTTTTGATGGCTCCCAGTTTCCACCATTGCCTTGGGGAGGAAATTCTGTTTCGGCTTAAGATACCCAATACGACCAGACAACCAATTGAAGAACCGATCCGCACACCACTTATTTGCTCCTTGTGACCAGCAAAGCCAAAGTCTGCCGTTGAATTTAGAGTTGAATGAATTGGTACAGATGGCAATACAGTTCAACCCCTAGTAGCGGCAACAGCTAATTGCTAATTTACAAAGCTTTACATATTTATCCAATTATGACAGTTCCGCTGCTGATATAACCCTCTTAAATCAGCGATCAGTGGTTCAGTTATCAGTTACCTTTTCGTTAGTGGGGCATTTAGACCCACCACCAACGCCTACCGCCATATTTTAAGGGACTCCGATCCTAAGATAAATACATCACTGTTCGCTGTTGACTCTAGTAAACTCAACGAGGTTGTCACCAACCCCGTTGGTCTTCAAAACCGTGCTTAATAGTTTCCCATTACACGGCTCCTCAATGATTCGGCAGATTGTTATGTGTACTTCACAACTGAACCATCTTCGGTTGTCTTTTCATCGTGGCAGTGTCTGTGTAATATCTGGAGATTTTTATATTCGTCTTTGCCTCCCAAGCTTTTGGGAGTTTTGTGGTCAATCTCCAGTACATCTTCCTCTCGGAAGTACATTCCGCGGTGAGTACACTTTCCTTGCTGTGACTTCAGGAGCGTTGCCACTCTCTCTCATAGTCGCTTCGGGGTGTTTCGCCATTCTTGAACTCCAGTAAATTAGGTTGCCATCATAAGGACTAGCTTCGCCTTTAACTTTCACATGACGGATAATTTTTGTTTCCGTGTGTGACCGTAACCGTATCGGGTTTTTACCCTCGTGCCTGGTTGCGAATACCCAATTATCACCGCCTATAGTTTGCCAATATTTCTTTGACACCCATCCCCCAGACTTCTGGGGGTGGCGGTGTTGTGCCCAAGCCTTTAGCTTTGCTCGAACTTCTCGGATCAAAGTTTTTGACCAAACTTTTACAACGTTCCATCCAAGCATTGGAGCGTTCAATTACCCAACGAGTGGCGACCGGAACAAACCCCGTTTTACCAAGGGCTGCTTTTTCGGTTCTCGTGGGTTTGGGTGATCATTGGAATCGGATCTTGGTCATAATCTGAGGGTAGAGTGTTTGCAAAGCAGCAGTAATCTTGTCCGAGTGGTAACCGTGGTCAAGGAGAATTGTAATTTTTGGGATGTTCACAGGCTTGGCACGAAAATAGTCTAAATTCTGGCTCAAGAGTTCAATTAAGGCACGATCATCACTAATACTGGCTTTGGTACAATGCGTGAAAAATGGTAGACCAAGAGTATCTACTGCCAAGTGTCGTTTGATGCCATTGGTACATTTGTAATGACAGAATCCTTTGGACTCTGCACTCTTCTTGCAGGTGTTCTTGACTGCTTGTGAGTCAAGGTTTTTTGTAAATCATTGCAAACTCGGTTATTTTTACCACATCTACTCGCCTTTCGCCGGACTCGCCCCCTAAAATCTTCGCCGTCTAAAGCTTATAACCGCCTTAAAACCCTGCAAAAGTTTTTTGCAAAAGTGGTTGACACTCTTAAGTTGGTTCGCTATATTGAATAAGTGCCTGAGAGAGCGAAGCGAAAAGAGCGACGCTGGCAGGACACCGAACCATGAAAATATTATAGTTTGAAAGCCATTATACAACAAGTGGTCAGCGTCAAGTAAATGAAGTAACCAAGCTGAGGTTAAAAAAGCGCAGCTAAAGAGCTACAAACGATTCATCAAAACGGAGAGTTTGATCCTGGCTCAGGATGAACGCTGGCGGTATGCTTAACACATGCAAGTCGAACGAACTCTTCGGAGTTAGTGGCGGACG
>LWTK01000019.1 GCA_003326205.1 Nostoc sp. ATCC 43529 | reverse complement strand
AAATTAGCAGTGTGTTGAAACCGCTCCATCGAACGGGAACCACCACTAACCTTGCGTTTCGTGACAGCCAAACGTAGCGAACGCTCAGCTTGATTGTTATCAGGAGTAACTTCAGGGTTATCAAGGAAATACCACCATTGATTGGCTTTATCCCGTAAAGAACGTAAAAGTTTTCCTGCTGTAGCTCCAGCTAAGTCAATCCATTGATCGACAGAGGATTGCAACTTGGATTTGAAYTKATTRACCCAATCGTTGTAACTGGTGCAGTCAAGAGTCTCAAACCATTGGGCATAATTTCTAAAAGCTTCATCAATTAAATCAATGAAAGCTTCACCAATAGCTTGGTTGTGAAGACCTGGAAGTTGAATTAATTTCTTGAAGTGACGGCGTAGATGAGCCAAGCATTTTTGTTGGTCAGCCACTGCATAACCATTGTAAACACTAAAATCGTCGCTGCTGAGTACTCCTGTATACTCAGTCCCTAAAATGGCTTCTAGTTCTGCTCTAGAACGAGTATCAGCCGCAGTAAACAGGCAGAAATCACAATTAGCAACTACCCACAACCATTCTTTGACTCCTTTAACTGACCAAGGAGTTTCATCTACATGAACATTCGGTTGTGTCTGTTTTACCCAATTACTTAATTCAATAATGCTTGGTTCGATTGCTTGAGTAATTCGTTCAT
>LWTK01000018.1 GCA_003326205.1 Nostoc sp. ATCC 43529 | reverse complement strand
CTCCGGTGTGGGAATGTTTGGACGCAGAATTAGAGAATTTACCAATAGAAGCACAGTTATCAACCGCCGCCACCGCCTTTTATCAAATTGCAGATATTCTCAAATCCCGTGCTGAGTTACTGTTAGAAGATGTACGCGCTCACAACSATATGGATGGGCCAGTTATTAGTACTGATATCTTTGCTGGTTTGGTAAGAACAACCATGCAGCTAGATTTGGATGACTTAATCGAAGAATCCCCACCGCAGACTTTTAGACCGCATGGCCCGCACCAGTTTTTCAGTACTCCCCAAAATAATGATTCAGTRGCAGCACCTGTTGAAAAGGCGAACGTCTTAGCAATGCTAGAAGAAGTGACGACTTTAGAAGATGTTCACAACTTAGCAAGCGATGAAGATGTGCAAAAGTGGAAAGATGCGATCGCACAATATCTGACACAAGTTCAACAGACTATTTCTCTTGTCGAACTGGTGCGTGCGCTGGATATGCCATTGATTRAGGTCTGGCTAGGATTGTTGTTGGGGGGTTTTGTCATAGAACAACGCGGTGAATTTTATTCCAAAGGTGACATTTGGATAATTGCTTAAATCAGTCACTATCAATGCTTTCCATCATTTGATGGGGTGGAATAGTCCGTCGCTACCATAGCGCCAGCCAACAGAACCAGGATCTCTGGATCGACACCAGTTTTCAAAATCTTTAGAATTCTGATTCTTC
>LWTK01000017.1 GCA_003326205.1 Nostoc sp. ATCC 43529 | reverse complement strand
TTAAATGGAGTAGTAGAACTACAGCTAAAAATTCGTCGATGTCAAAATAAGTCATGTCTGCGGTACAAAAAAGCATACCGACCAGAGCAAGAAGGTTCTTTAGCTCTACCACAAAACGAATTTGGTTTGGATGTGATTGCTTATATAGGAGCATTACGCTATCAGGAACATAGAAGTGTTCCCCAAATACACGCTCACCTTGAATTAAAGGGTATATGTATAAGCCAACGAACAGTYACGCACCTAATTGACAGATATGACGAGTTACTTTCTTTATGGCTAAAAGACCATAAAAGGTTAAAAGCAATAKTKRMWAATCAAGGACGGGTGATATTAGCGATTGATGGGATGCAGCCAGAAATTGGACATGAGGTATTATGGGTAATTCGAGATTGCTTATCAGGAGAAATTTTACTTGCTAAAAYYTTAGYATCATCAAGGAATGAAGATTTAGTGGCGTTATTATTAGAAGTAACTAATACCCTGGATGTACCAATTGATGGAGTTGTTAGTGATGGGCAACAATCAATTCGCAAAGCTGTTAGGTTAGCATTACCTAGTATTGCTCATGGTTTATGTCATTACCATTACTTGAAAGAAGCGATTAAACCCATATATGAGGCAGATAGATATGCAAAAAAGGAATTGAAAAAAAAAAGTTAGAGGATTACGAGAAATTGAACGTAGTGTTACCAATGAAGATAAGGATTTGGTGACTATTATTGAA
>LWTK01000016.1 GCA_003326205.1 Nostoc sp. ATCC 43529 | reverse complement strand
GCCACCGCCTGCTTCGTAATTGCCTTCATCGCAGCACCACCAGTAGACATCGATGGAATCCGTGAGCCAGTAGCAGGTTCCTTACTGTACGGAAACAACATCATCTCCGGTGCAGTAGTACCTTCCTCCAACGCAATTGGTTTGCACTTCTACCCAATTTGGGAAGCAGCTTCCTTAGATGAGTGGTTGTACAACGGTGGTCCTTACCAATTGGTAATATTCCACTTCCTGATTGGCGTATTCTGCTACTTAGGTCGTGAGTGGGAACTATCTTACCGCTTGGGAATGCGTCCTTGGATATGCCTAGCGTTCTCTGCGCCAGTAGCAGCAGCAACCGCAGTATTCTTGATTTACCCCATCGGACAAGGTTCCTTCAGTGATGGTATGCCCTTGGGTATTTCCGGAACCTTCAACTTCATGATCGTGTTCCAAGCAGAGCACAACATCCTGATGCACCCCTTCCACATGTTAGGTGTGGCTGGTGTATTCGGCGGAAGCTTGTTCTCCGCAATGCACGGTTCACTAGTTACTTCTTCCTTAGTTCGTGAGACCACCGAAAGCGAATCTCAAAACTACGGCTACAAATTCGGTCAAGAAGAAGAAACCTACAACATCGTTGCAGCACACGGTTACTTCGGTCGCTTGATCTTCCAATACGCTTCCTTCAACAACAGCCGTTCCTTGCACTTCTTCCTAGCTGCATGGCCTGTAATCGGCATCTGGTTCACCGCCTTGGG
>LWTK01000015.1 GCA_003326205.1 Nostoc sp. ATCC 43529 | reverse complement strand
TAGGTAACGATACCCTCTCTGGTGGTGGCGGGAATGACAGTTTATTTGGCGAACAGGGAAATGACAGATTATTAGGTGGTGCTGGCAATGATACCTTGTATGGCGGTGCAGGGAGCGACCAATTTGTTTTCGAGTACTTTGATAATTCCATCGTTGCCAAAGAGCAAGATATCGTCATTGATTTTCAGAAGGGACAAGACAAAATAGATCTCAGAACTCTAGGCATCAGTGACTTTAATAATCTGTTATTGCTGACAAGTAATGATACCGATGGTAACGCTATCATTAGTGTCAGATATCGAGTGTTTGATGGTGATTATTATTATCGACTCAAACTCAATGGCATTAGCAGCAGCCAATTACAAGCAAGTGATTTTATTTTCAACAGTGCAGTTGTAAATAACAACATTACAGGAACTCCATACAATGATGATTTGTTTGGTGGTTTAGGTAACGATACCCTCTCTGGTGGTGGCGGGAATGACAGTTTATTTGGCGAACAGGGAAATGACAGATTATTAGGTGGTGCTGGCAATGATACCTTGTATGGCGGTGCAGGGAGCGACCAATTTGTTTTCGAGTACTTTGATAATTCCATCGTTGCCAAAGARCAAGATATCGTCATTGATTTTCAGAAGGGACAAGACAAAATAGATCTCAGAACTCTAGGCATCAGTGACTTTAATAATCTGTTATTGCTGACAAGTAATGATACCGATGGTAACGCTATCATTAGTGTCAGATAT
>LWTK01000014.1 GCA_003326205.1 Nostoc sp. ATCC 43529 | reverse complement strand
CCAAGGTAGAGGGTTATCGGCCACGATATCACGCGCTAACCACAACTCCCAAGTCATGATGGGCATTAAATCACTCCAACGCTCACATTGTTTAGGGGTAGTTAGTTTCGGAAGAGTCCAGTGTAGGCGTTGCTTCAAAAATCGATACCAGTGGTCAACAGTAAAGCGTCGCAAATAAAGTTGCCAAACTTCTTCCAAGGGAAGCATTTGTTCTCCCAACCAAGCCAACCACAAAGGTTTTGAGACTCTCAATTTGCCCCTCTCATCAAAACGTTCAACCCGAATCAAAGACATCGGGCGTATAGCGCATGAGCGAAAGTGCAAATTTAACCACAGGCTCACCTTGAGCTGTCCCAGTTTGGGATGGTTTACTTCTATACTTTGAGTGGCTTCAGCCCATGTCGAAGCATCATTTAACTTAAATTTATCACCATGCTTTCTCGGTCGCCCCTTGCCAGAATATGGTGGCGGTGCGCCCCACAAACATAAATTTGAACGCAAACGGACGAGAATATCTGCTTTGATATTGGCTGTTTTCAACAGGAAAGGGGCGCAACCGTATTCACTGTCCCAAACAGTAATTGGTCTGGTGGGTAAATGTTCACAGACTTGTTGTAGTTGCCAAGCCGCCTTCTGTATTGGGCTTTCCCAGCTGGTAATTCGCTCATGTCTTACAGGTAATGCCCAACTGCCCGAATTCTCCGGTATCCAAGCAATGGTGCTATAGCCCTGACCAACCGTGATTGGC
>LWTK01000013.1 GCA_003326205.1 Nostoc sp. ATCC 43529 | reverse complement strand
GTTCATTACAAGCTTGATTGTAGGTTTCTTGACTCTGAGCAAAGCAGCAGCGATATACACCGTTGTTGACGCTTGTGTAAATCTTCTCATTCCACCAGTCAATCTTCTGTTTTAGTTCTTCTGGGTAGAGATTTAGTGTGGAATTAACAGCGAACTCGTTAAATTCTGAGTTCAGCATCACAATAATCTCTGCACTCTCGTTATTAACAATGGTCTTTGTTTGCTTATCCCATAAAACTGGAACTGTACAGCGTCCGCTGTAACCAGGTTCAGAAAGCTCATACAATTCTGCCAGGGTATGGCAACCTTCTTCTGGCTGGTTGAATACCCAACCTCCTGAAACGGCAGAAGGAGAAACAACGGAAACTGATATTGCTGCTTCAAGTCCTTTGAGTGCCCGTACAATTAGGGTTCGGTGCGCCCAAGGACAACTAAGCCCAACGTAGAGGTGATAACGCCCCGCTGCTGGTTGGTAAGGGTTCCCTTCTTCTGTTCCGATAAAGCTTCTCAGCTGGCTGCTAGGACGAATATAATCACCCGACTGATTGCGAGGAGCAAGTCTCGACATCATCAAATGCCAAAGTTCTGTCCAAACAAACTTACCCAGCTTAATAATCAGTTTTGGAGGCAGAAAATTTCCCTTGTTTTGAGTTAAAGGAATCTTTTTTTGAAAATTTCTGATATTAATCATAAAACCTCGCGGGTAAGTAGGGGGCAGGGCAGGGGGAGATGACTGGACAAGGAGGATAAAT
>LWTK01000012.1 GCA_003326205.1 Nostoc sp. ATCC 43529 | reverse complement strand
CCCAAGGCGGTGAACCAGATGCCGATTACAGGCCATGCAGCTAGGAAGAAGTGCAAGGAACGGCTGTTGTTGAAGGAAGCGTATTGGAAGATCAAGCGACCGAAGTAACCGTGTGCTGCAACGATGTTGTAGGTTTCTTCTTCTTGACCGAATTTGTAGCCGTAGTTTTGAGATTCGCTTTCGGTGGTCTCACGAACTAAGGAAGAAGTAACTAGTGAACCGTGCATTGCGGAGAACAAGCTTCCGCCGAATACACCAGCCACACCTAACATGTGGAAGGGGTGCATCAGGATGTTGTGTTCTGCTTGGAACACGATCATGAAGTTGAAGGTTCCGGAAATACCCAAGGGCATACCATCACTGAAGGAACCTTGTCCGATGGGGTAAATCAAGAATACTGCGGTTGCTGCTGCTACTGGCGCAGAGAACGCTAGGCAGATCCAAGGACGCATTCCCAARCGGTAAGATAGTTCCCACTCACGACCTAAGTAGCAGAATACGCCAATCAGGAAGTGGAATATTACCAATTGGTAAGGACCACCGTTGTACAACCACTCATCTAAGGAAGCTGCTTCCCAAATTGGGTAGAAGTGCAAACCAATTGCGTTGGAGGAAGGTACTACTGCACCGGAGATGATGTTGTTTCCGTACAGTAAGGAACCTGCTACTGGCTCACGGATTCCATCGATGTCTACTGGTGGTGCTGCGATGAAGGCAATTACGAAGCAGGCGGTGGCGGCTAGCAGGGTGGGGATCAT
>LWTK01000011.1 GCA_003326205.1 Nostoc sp. ATCC 43529 | reverse complement strand
AATTACAAACTCCTAGCCCATACTTTCAATGTGCAACATTATCGAAATTGAGTAAATACAAGCATTTAGGTAAAGCTGGTACTCCTGAACATATTGATGCTGTTATGTCCGTTTTTAGACGTTCTGTTTGGGACGACATACAGAAAATTATTGATACCCTTGATGAATGTCTCTTAGATATTCGTTCTGGGTCTGAGCAAGAAGAGGAAGAGCCGCAAGATTAAATCCCACTGTTTATTAGCGAGTAATTCTCGCGAATAATTTTTCTCTCTTTATTTTTGCCAAATTGGGATGCTCCCGACCCGATGGAAAATTGATAATAGAGTTGATTGAGAATTAACTGATTACCTGTATCACTATCAAAACTGAGGCGAGCCATATTTGTGCCTGTGGCTTCCCTAAAGTTGGGAATATTGCCAGCCTGAAATCGAATTCTCAGTAAATCTTGCCCCGTAAAACTGGTGTTAAATATCAACCGCACGCGATCGCTAAAAATGATATTATCACCGACCTTACCCCTGGAGCCAGGTGTTTCTCCTGCTGGTACAGCTTGATCATCGCCAAATGCACCACTCACCGCAAAAACTACTTCTCCAGTAAATTTTGTCGTCGTCGAGAATTGCTGAGACTCGAATTGATCTGTGCGTGTTGCTAAAGAATCTACCCGTCCACGCAATATTGAGAGTTCTGCTGCAAATTCCTTTTGAAGTCTTTGCAAAGTTTGTAAATCTTCTCTCTTAATCACATCTGCTGTCGTACTTTCTAGTAGCTGATTGAGCCGAGCGAGATAAGCATTCAACCCGACAGCAAATTCATAGCGAGTGATTGAGCGTAGACGCAAAGCGGCTTGTCGTGAGACATTGCCTTGAAATTTTTGATCGGGATAACCAACAATGCAGTCGTAGCGATCGACTAATGCTTGTAATGCTTGAAATGCCCAATCTGTAGGCTGCACATCAGTAAGCTAATTCACAGATGTGACTTGCTCGGACAACGTATCTTTGGCAGTAGCAGACCTAGAAAGGCATTGCTGAGTAAGGCATACTCCAAAGATCAGAGATGACGAGAGAATTAATTGAGAAAAAAGTTTCATTGAGAACAACCACCTTAGAGACAATAGATTGTTCGGCAATTTTTTACCAAGAAGTAGTTGTCACCGCTATGTTTCAAGTAAAGTTGATAACCTAGCGATGACAATACCAACTCAGTTACACACGAGCTAAAATAGACACTTTCTCATTATTTACTGGGAGATCCAGCACTTGAGTTTGCTGCATAGCTGGTCATCAGGTTTTTGTAGTCAGGAATAAACCCTGCTAAAAGACTACCTAGCCCTTCAATATCGTTACGCCAGTCACGGTGCAATTCACCCACAACGCTAAACCAATTGACCAATTGAACTCCAGCACGAGACATTCGATCCCAAGCTGCATAGCGACAGGCTTCATCAAAGGTTCCAGAGGCATCGGTGACAACAAAAACGTCATAACCTGCCTCCAATGCCGAAAGCGCACAAAAAGTAACACATACATCGGTGACAATCCCGGCAATGATTAATTGCTTTTTGCCTGTGGCTTCTACTGCTTTCACAAAGTCCTCGTTGTCTCAAGCGTTGATCTGTCCGGGGCGGGGAATAAAGGGAGCATCGGGAAACTTCTCTTTCAGTTCAGGGATGATGACACCATTGGGGCCATCCTCAAAGCTAGTTGTTAAAACTGTAGGCAGGTTAAAAAACTTAGCTGCACTTGCAAGTGCTAACACATTATTTTTGAAGTCGGCTGCACCAATATCACGGACAAGTGAGAACAGTCCAGTTTGGTGATCGACCAGCAGAACCGCAGCATTATCCTTGTCTAGACGGTTGTACTTGAATGTAGACATGAGTTATTGATCCTAATTTGAGTTATTGGGAATGAGGAATTGCAGAATGCTCTAAATAGCTTATGGCGTAAGCTGTTGCGAGATGGACTCAGTGTCCCAACGCGCCTAAAGGACGCAGCGAGCGCCGTCTGTGGGGATTTTGAGACCGATGAGGTAGTCGGCGACGATGTTATTGATACACGCATTGCCGGCGGTGAGGGCTACACCGTGCTGTTCGCCCTCGACGGTCAGCAGGCTCGCGCCGAGCGTCTTGGCGAGGCTGATGCCGCCCTCGTGCGGGGTGGCCGGATCGCGGGTGACCGACACGACCAAGGTTTTAGGGAGTCCTTTGATGTTCTGGGCGTAGGGGTAGCCGAGGGTGGGTTTCACGCGCCAATGCTCACAGAGGTCGCGGGCGTTGACGGGCCGGCCGGTGTCTAGGAAGGGCGCAACCTTGAAAATGTCGCGCGTCATTGCGCTCTCCTGCTCGGGCGTGTGGCGTTCCTCGTCGAGGCATGGGGATAAACTCCTTCGAGCTAGTTGTTGATGGGTTCAGGTATTAACGGGGTCATCGATGACCCCACCAAAGCGCAGACTGTAAATTAGTTTGTTAGAACTTACGCATTGTGTTCTCTGACATCTAAATCTCTCCTCTGTTCAAAGCAACAAAGTGGTGTGAGTTGTTATACTGTTGCCCCTCACTGGTTTACTTCTAGGGACTGGTAAACGGCTTACATTGAATCGCCTTCACATTTCGCAGATAGTCCAACTGTGGCTCGAAGTCAGTCGGACAGAAGACATAAACATTGTCCTGAGATCGGCTAATGACTAAACGGTAGCTGGGTGGAATCCCTTCAGAACCTTCAGAACCTTCGATCACTTCGATTCTGGGAATCACTTGTGAACTGACTTGAGCCAGGGATGGAAAATTGAACAGTAGGAGTACGCCGAACAGAATTGTGATTGCGATTGTGGTTGTGATTTTGGTTGAAAGAATCTTTCGGTTCATTAGAAATCTTCTGTGGCTTATGGTTGTGTAATGTTCTGTTGTTTCCAGGGAAGCGGCGATCGATAGGGGTTTTCGTGCATATCTAGGACTTCCCAGGTGGTTGGATTGACTCGCCCTGTAACTGGGATTCTGTATCGTCGCTGGAGATCGCGTACCGCAGACACTGTGACCGCACCAAAGATGCCATCGACGATCGCCCCTCTTGGATTGCCTAACCTCACACCTGCGGCTCCTAAAAAGCCATTGTCTTGAAGGATGCGTTGTAACAATTGCACATTTGTGCCGCGATCGCCTTGGCGCAAGGTAGGTAAGGTTAAATCAGTGTAGGCAGTGGCGATCACAATGGGAGAGGTTTGTTGTGGAGGAATGCGGTGTGCGATCGCGGGATGAGTGAATGAACCTCCGAGCAATCCTGTTGCGATCATTAGTACTCCGAAAATAAGTTGAGGTTTCATGATTGCCCTCCTGATGGAGATTGGTTTTATTTCGCATCAATTTGCGCCGGAGTGATTACTCCACTCGCTTTGAGACCTGCAACGAGGTAACGCTTGCTGATGAAATACAGCGATTTCTTTTCGACCCTTGAGATGTGTGCCCTCGAACGTGAGGAAATCGGCAGTTTTGCTGAACGGGGCAGCAAAGCCTTCCCCGCTACCTCGATTCCAAGCATCAATCATCTGGTCAAGGAAAGCACGGATTGCTGACTCGTCAGCATTAGTGGTGGTTTGAGCTGTTTGTGAATTCACAGTCTTGAGTTCTCCTTTTAAGTAATAGACCAGTTTTCGAGCAGCATAAATTGTGTTATTAACGCTTGCAAAACTCACGGGACAATTGCAGTCACGCGAATTTCAATCCGCATCGTGGGTAGTCCAAGCGCCGCGACTCCTACCTGTGTCCAGATTGGAGCGTGGTTCGGCATATAATGACGAAATAGCTTGGACATCACTTCGTTAACCTCCGGGGGGAACCCGCCAACATGGTAAGAATTAACGTGAACCACATGCTCCCAACCCGCACCAGCCGTCGCCAAGGTTCGCTCGACGTTCCGGAACGCCTGAGCAATCTCGTCTGCAAGCGATTCGGGAATTTGCAGATTGTCATCCCAGCCGCCTTGCCCTGATATCTCCACTCGATTGTCAATTTTTACCGCTTGCGAGTAATGCAATTGATTTAACAGATATTCCCCATAACCAGGGGTAACAAAAAACTTGGGCTTATTCATGGTGTTCCTCATGTAAGTAGGTCGCTGTGAATATTTAGTGTTGGGAGAAGGCAGGAGGCAGGAGGCAGGAGGGAAGAAGGTTTGAGCCAAGTTTACTTTTCTTTACATAGTTCGGTTTTATCACGTCGTTCTACTTAGTACGTTTGACTCTATCTCGCGTTGCTGAAACGAGTTTGTTTCGGCATCATCCGATTCAGACCCGAATGGCACTAAGAAAAGCCCAAAGGCTTGTTTAGTCTCGTTCCCAGTCTTAAGACTGGGAATGTATTCAGAATGGGCTGCTGCCTCTCGTCAAGAAAGAATGGGTTCCCAGCCTGGAAGCTGGGAACCAGTCAGGGCAAGGGCTGTGTCTTAAATTAGTGCCATTCATACTCGTGCTATTGATTCAACTTTTTCTACAAGCTTGCTTCATCAAGATACGGTTGTTTTTATACACCTCTAAAGTTCCAGACTGCGGGTTATCCAACGTGCCATCCCACACCCAGTATTGATAAATTCCATTCCGAAACTTATACACTCGAACACCTTCTGTTGCTTGGCTAGTTCCTTTACCCAAACTTAAATTACCGTTGGCACTGGTTGCGCGATAAAGCAGTTCACCGGAAGTATAATTCTGCCAAATATTGATGTTGTACCCACCCTGGCATTTTGTACTCAGGATGATGCCAGCAGTAGAATCAGCAGAAGCTCTTAAGGAAAAATTAGCTAAGATACTGATTGGCAGAGCCAGGAGGAACGCAAATATTTTCATGAGTGTTGTAAAATTAATGAGTTTGACATTACTCGATTGCTACTACAATGCTGTTTCAAAAACGCCAAGGTGCGATCGCCTTTTGGGCGGGCGCTTTGCGCCATCGCACGCTAATTCTGCAACTTATTTGTGATCAACGGAACTAAGTGCTTCATTGATTAAAGGTGCAATGATAGCGATATTTTTCACCAACTCATCCGAGAGAGAAAATCGCTGTTTTAAGTAATTCGGATCGTTGTAAGTCACCCACACCTTGCCGTCAGTCGCTTCCCATGCCAGTATTTTCAGGGGTAAATCCAGGGCGATCGTTGGTTCTGCCACCATGAGGGAAGAGGCAGAGCCTCCCAGAATGGGTTCCCAGCCTGGGCAAGGGCTGTGTCTTAACGAGCGTGCCATTCGATTTAGACACTAATGTTCAGAATTCACTTGCCATGTAATCACAATGAGTTCTACAAACGGTAAGACAAGTATTAGCCGCGAAAACGCTTCTAAAATGGCTTCCATCGTCCAGTTCTGACTCTGAACCTCCCAGATCATCCAAACAATATTGAATCCAATCACCAACCAGGGTAGAATTACCGCTGAATTCCGTCTGCGATAGAAGCGGATCGTCCTCTCGCGCCAAAATGGGAAGGTGCTGAGGAGACAAAAAATGTAGGAGGTTCCTGCACTGATGAACAAGCTTCTTTGAAGACCCGAAGGCAGGTTTGGGTATCCAAGTGCGATCGCACTCAGGCAAACTCCGAGCGCGAGGTACAGGAAACTAAACAAGGTAAATCGTTTCATTATTTCTTCTCCGGTGAAGCTTATTCTCTGTACCACACACGCACACATTGAAAGCAATTGACTGTAACGCCCTGGCTGATCATCACTGGTTAGACCCCATTACTGACTGTCACGCCGTAGACACCATCACTTGTGCTTTTCAAGCTATCTGGTAAAACAACGGTTTCAACATTGATCACCTGTATCGTTGTATTTTCAATCCACTGATTGACCTCACTCACAACCTCAGAGAAGGATTCATAATCGGAAGCTCCGCCGAAGGGTCCCCGTTCAGTAATCCGAGGCGCAAAATCTTTGCACTGAATCATTTGATTTACCACCTTAAAACTGTAGAGTTGAGCATCAATTCAAGTAGTGGGCATCGCCCACCATTTTTAAAACCTTTCACGGTAAAGCTTTGTGGGCAGTGCTAGCCCTACGATATCTATTCCAAAACTTAAGCCAACCTTGCAAGCATTAGACTAAGAGCAAAGGAAAAGGCATGAAAGCTGATATGGGCTAACATTGCAGCTTCTAGTGAATATTGCCAAAAGAGCCAGCCAAACCCAATCCCCGCAATCCCATTCAGTAACAACGCCCGAATAATCACAACTGGAGTGAGGGAAACGATCGCGGCAGTCGCTGGCAGGTGTAGTAGTCCAAATACCAACGCGGCTAGAGCGATCGCACCCTGGTAAATCCCTTGACTCGGCAACGTAACGCCTTGTTTTAGCCCTTTCCACGCGATCCAAACAAGCAGCGACATTAAACCCCAGCGCATCAAAATTTCCTCAGTGATGCCGCCATAAAGCATTGCTGTAAGTGAACTCAGCCAATTTGGTTCTGTGTTATTGGATGCCTGTAGCGCTTCAGGTAGGACAGGTTGCATCAACCGATCGAGCAACAAGAGAACGATCGCCGTCGCTGCACCTACACCCAAGCTCCACTTCATCTCAACGGTAAAAGATGGAGACTTAGCGGTGTGAAACACCCAATGATCAATCAAATGGGAGCTTAATCCAACACGATAGGCACAACCAATTCCGACCAGAATGCTGATTGCCAGTAGAATTGAATACTGTAGTCCTTGCAGAAGCATTAAAATCCACAATGGCGGCACTTTTTCCAGCATTTCTGGAGACAGTTTCGCTAACTGTTGCTCGACTAAAGGAATAGACGCGATCGTGAACATGACAATTCCCACACTGCCCAACCCAAATAGAATCCCGAATTGTTTCAAAATTGCCATTGGTTTAACCTCCAGATGATCCGTCCTATCAGCCCATGCCAGCAGCTACCATCACCGGAATTGTGGGCAAGTTGAAAACGACGTGAACAATGACAGCAGTCCAGACCGAGCCGCTGCGGCGGAAGACCTCGGCAGTGGCGAGACCCGCGACTACGGCTGCGGGAAAGACGATGTTGATGCCATGACAAAGGGCAAAGATCACGGTGCTACCCACGACCCCGATGAACGAACCGTAGCGCAGCAGCGCGTTAGCGACGACACCCCGAAAGAACAACTCCTCGCCAAGAGGCGTGACGATACCGAGGAACAACGTGGCTAAAACCAGGGATAGTACTCCGCCGCTACCGCCCTCTGCGTACACACCCTGAACATTGTTGGTGTTCCCGGTGATCTGAATCCAGCCCAGAACTGCCAATCCCTTGAGTACAAAGGCAACCAGTCCGACTCCGATCGCAATGAGCAACCAGCGCTTAGAGACCGGACGCACACCGAAGGCGTTCAGGGAACGAATCCGCAGCCGCACAGCCACCGCGAACGCGGTTAGCGTGGCGACACCCGTCCACGAAGTCAAAATCAGTCCGTAGACCACGGGGTCAAAACCGAGCCGCCTGAGTAGCGAGCCAACCCCGAATCCGACGATCGCCAAGACGACAAGACCCACAATGATCTCAAGCCAGCCCGGACAGGAGGGCTTGTTAGGTGCAGACTGCTCCGAGGACGCGATGGGGGACTTGCATGGCTGCTGCGAGTAGTTAGAAGGCACTTTAGACATGATGATCAACTCCTTTGATCCATTTGCTGATGGTTTTACGAACTGACGAGATCACCGACGACCAATTCGATCGCTCTGGGAAACAGGTTCGGATACCTCGTCGCGTTTGAACACCTTGTAGGCGATCGCCAGGAACACAGGGATTGCAACCAGCACCGATAGCGCGTGGAAGGTTGCGTGGAACGGGCTGACTGTGAGCAGGGCTGGGGTGGTCACAACGGTTCCAGTTGGTATTGAGCCGAGATATAAGTAAAAATCTGCAAGATGGTCTCGAAACTCATACTATATATAGGGTTCAGCCATTTTTTAAGTAAAATTGGCAGGATAACGTAAATCTTGGGTATGTATCGCTACAAAAACTAGAGTATTTATTAATTTTATTTACAGGTTTTACAGCAAGGACTTTGAGTATCCTTCGCAATGGATTGTCTGTAACTATTACAGGCAAAGGATTATAGCCCAAAATATTAGCCTTCTACCACAGAGTATTTATTAAACTCTTGGGTTGGCGAAAAGCAATTATTGACCCTCAGACTGCAAGTATCTTCAGGCAAAATCCTACTTTCGCTTAAAAAACGTTCAAACTTATATACAGCAGGGCTTTTCAGACCATCTTGCTGTTTTTTACTTGTATCTCGGCTCAATACCTAGATAAGGCCATTACAAATGCCTTAGATGCTGTAACTAAAAAAGACATTATTGGATGGTTCACGCACTGCTGTTACTATATTGCACCCAACTGAGAACCGCTATAAGTTTGGGACAAGCGCGTACAATGAAACCTACTTTGGCACGGTGATACCCTTAGCTACTATGAACTTTACGCCGTAGTAAACTTATTATACCTATACAAGATATCAAAGCTACAACATTTGATGGTTCAGGAACAGTTGGTGTTTTCTGTGTATCTAAGAAATTGGCCATATCTTCACCAATGATTTGATGTACACGACGAGTAGGATGAATCTCGTCGAAGTAATAATAATTATCAGGTGTTGAACAACCAGGCTCTAACCCCCCAGTGGTGTATAAAAGTTTGCAGGCATCATTTATATTGGTAAAACCAAATGTCGCTGGGGTAGAGCGAATTTTGTTGCTAATTGCAACATGGTCATACAGTGCAACTTCGACACCTAATTGCTTATTCAGGGTATCGAGTTGACCGGGAAGACTTTTATTGATAACATCTCTAAACTTAGCTGCCTCTTCTGAGTATTGCTCAAAAAGTGGTAATGCAGCTAAATCTGTAGAATTTACAACAAAAAACTGTTCTGCACCTAGCACTGCAAGTTGTGATATTCCAGAAACAATATTGTTAACAGCAGCATCAGCTAATACATCGACCGAACCAGTCTGATTATTAAAAAACCTTTCTAATAAGTCATTTGTAGATATAAAAATGAAGTATAATCCCTTAGAATCTGGCACGCGATTAACTTCTGCTTTATATTCTTCGATTTGACCGAATAAACCAGTATTTTGATATTTATCAAGCCAAGTACTTAAATTGCCATTACCGCTTTTTGCACCACCCACAGCATAATCTGTTAATTGTAATTTTTTTTGTTTTGCTAGTACCTCAACTGATGTTAAGCCGGGATTATTTGTCCATCGACCATCAGAGTCATACACATCTACTTGGGGGAATATAAATGCTCCAGGCACCCCAGAGTTAACTGCTGCTGTTGTAATCCGAAGTGCTGCCCCATTATCTGAATAGCTATCACCAAAAGCATAAATACGAGAAATAGAGTTGAAAGAAGCAGCATAAGCATTATTAACACTTACACACAAAAAAGCCGCA
This sequence comes from Nostoc sp. ATCC 43529, assembly GCA_003326205.1. Taxonomy (GTDB): domain Bacteria; phylum Cyanobacteriota; class Cyanobacteriia; order Cyanobacteriales; family Nostocaceae; genus Nostoc. Next base: position 282,225 of record LWTK01000011.1, on the reverse strand, counting down.
CTACTTACTGTGGCAGTAACAAATGTCTTGAAAGTTGTATTTTTCAGCATAGATCAATGCATTTCCCAATATCTAAAATTATGTTCAAAGGTGTAACCTTTACTTTTAATTCACTATGCTTATTCATGGTGTTCCTCTGTTCAGTAACGATTGTCGATAAGCGAAGTGAAATCGTAGTAAAAGCGAAAAATTCACGGCTTTACTTGGTCAAATTCTGATCGGTTAGCGCCCTTGTTTCGGGGATAAGGGATTGTCTGTTGTTCATCTCAACCATCAGCTAGTCGCGCCCTGCCGCAATCATCTTTTCTGCCAAGCCGACCGGGTTAGAAAACATGACCTCGTGACTACCGGGCATTTGTACAAGCCGAAATAGTCCCAAGCGGCTAGACATTCTGGGATGCCAACCCCACTGTTCGCCTTGACTCACATCTTGCACCAAGAAAAATTTATGCAATTTTATTACTCAGTAAAAAAGCCAAACCCTTTATTTAGCGTTAAAAGCCCATAAAAATCAGGTAGTTTTATAGCGCATCTTTTTACTTTACCTGGGGTTCTACGTAGAGGTGCAAGATCTGAGTTGAGGCAATTTTGTTCCAACTTTTATCAAATCGGCAGCCTTTTCTCCAATCATAATTGCCGATGCATTTGTGTTTCCTGTGATCATAGTTGGCATAATCGATGCATCAACAACTCGTAACCCTTCAATCCCCCGTACCTTGAGTTGAGGATCGACAACCGCCATTTGATCAATACCCATTTTGCACGTCCCAACAGGATGCCATCCTGTACCGCACGTTTGCCGAATATAATCTTCGATTGCTTTGTCGCTATGCACGGAACTCCCTGGAGCAATTTCCTCACCCCGAAACTCATTAAACGCATCGGAGTACACAATTTGACGCAAAATTTTAAGTCCTTCAACCATCAGTTGCATGTCAGATTCTTTCTGAAGATAGTTGACGCGAATCAACGGTGGGTCGAAGGGGGAGGAGGAACGTAGTCTTACACTACCACGACTTTCGGGACGGGTGATGTAAAAGGGAAGGGTGAATCCCGGACCCTCACGTGCATAGGCAGGATCGACATATAAAATCGGAACAATTGTAAATTGCAAATTAGGTGCCGCATCTAAATTATTGTTGGTATGCAGAAATAACCCAGCCTCTCCCCCATTACTACTTGGCGCCAGGGGCACGTCCTGAGTAGACTGGTAGGCAATAACAGCAAGTGGGTGATCTTGAAGATTCTGGCCGACACCCGGCAAATCAAAAACTACAGGAATGCCGGAAGCCCGCAGATGTTCAGCTGGTCCAATTCCAGAAAGCATTAGCAGTTTAGGAGAATCGAAGGCGCCAGCACTCAAAATCACTTCGGAGTTGACCCTAACTTGATACTCCGTTCCGTTTTGAAAATACACTACTCCTACTGCGCGTTTTACCTCAAAGAGTAAACGAGTCACCAATGCTCCTGTTTGAATGGTCAAGTTGGGGCGATCTTTAATCGGACGTAGAAATGCCACTGCTGTACTTTGGCGCTTACCATCTTTCACGGTCACTTGGTAAAGTCCTGCACCTTCCTGCTGTACGCCATTAAAGTCGGGATTTTGCTCATAGCCCTGTGCGATCGCGGCTTCTACAAAGCGTTGCGACACTTTTGCAGGAGAGAGTGGATCTGTGATGCTAAGTGGTCCATCAACCCCGTGAAATAACGATGCTCCCCGCTGCTGGTTTTCCGATTTCTTGAAGTAAGGCAAGACATCCTGATAACTCCAACCAATATTACCTAACGCTTGCCAGCTATTGTAGTCACGTTCATTGCCTCGTATATAAATCATGCCATTAATCGAACTGCTGCCGCCCAAGACTTTACCGCGTGAAGATAAAATTTTGCGGTTATTTAAGTAAGGTTCCCCTTCAGTTAAGTATGCCCAGTCCACTTCCGAGCCTAAGAGTGTAGTAGGCCACACTGAGGGAACTTGAAATTCTGGCTTGGTATCAGGACCACCCGCTTCGAGCAGCAATACTTTAGTATTAGGGTCTTCTGTAAGACGGTTGGCAACAACGCAGCCTGCTGAACCGGCGCCAATCACAATATAATCAAAAGCAGCACTGTGATGGTATGTAGTTGTCATGATTTCTCCTTTTCAGGTCATTGTTTGTTGAATGACGGCGACATTAGTGGGTTGGCGATCGCAAATTCTGCTGCTAGTCACGTCCTGCCACAATAATCTTTTCTGCTAAACCAACCGGGTTAGAAAACATGACCTCGTGACTACCGGGCATTTGTACAAGCCGAAATAGCCCCAAGCGGTTAGACATTCTCGGATGCCAACCCCACTGTTCGCCTTGAGGGAGGACATTGTCTTCTGTACAGTAGAGGTAACTTTTGGGGATGGGCAGCGAGTAAAACTGCTTTAGGTCTAACTTGTCAAGCCACGGTTGATACGGTTCAGGCGATAATTGTGCGTAACTCGATCGAGCCAGTTCGAGGTCAGCGTCGTTGATAAACGCTTCTCGCCAAATCTCAAAAGGTAGCATCACCGTATGATCGCCCGATTGTCTCGCTAGCTGATAGGATAACGCTTGAGAGTGCGGTGGGGTGTTATCGTTGAGGCTTTCACCATCATTGAGGACAAAGGCATTGAAGAAGATGAGTCGTCGAATGCGTTGCCTTTGGCCGGCGAAGCCATCGCTGATTGCTTCAGCAACTTTGGCAATAATTGTCCCACCGAAACTATGTCCGACTAGAACGATATCGTTTAAGTCTTTACTCACAATGTAATCGACGATTGATTGCGTGCATTGAGCATGGTTGACGTTTTTGTTCACGCCTTTGCCATGTCCAGCGATCGTGGGCGCAAAAGCATGATGTCCCTTTGCTTCTAGTTGATCGATGACTGCCTGCCAAGCAGAACCATCATGCCAGGAGCCATGAACTAAGACAAAAGTTGACATAGAATCCCTCCTTGTAGATGTGATCTGAAAATCAAGCTCGTCTGTTCTCTCTTGAAATGGGTCAGTTCGCTGTGTATCCGCCATCGATCACTAAGGATTGTCCAGTGATGTAGCTGGCAGCATCAGAGCAAAGGAAAACAACAACTTGAGCGACTTCTTCTGCTTGAGCAATGCGACCCATCGGCACTATAGCTGTAACAGCATCAGCCGTCACGCCCAATTTTTCAAAGACACGATTAAGACCCTCAGTCGCAATGTTTCCAGGATTCACCGGGTTAATCCGGATGCCCTGCGGGAGCATAATCCAGTGCTGCCGATCTGCGCTGACGCTCGTTCGCGTAGCGTGTCGTAGACAAGACTCGCTAATGCTAGCCTGCGGCAACGCCAAGGGCGAACGCAAACGCAGCAGCGCTTCGCTATCGCGTTAGTCCCATAACGGCATGTTTACTCGCGCTGTAAGGAGAGCCTCCTGGCAGTCCAAACAAACCTGCAAGTGAGGAGTTGTTAACAATTACACCCGATTCTTGAGATAACATCTGCTGAATTTCATATCCCATGCACAGAAACAGTCCCCGGACGTTGATCTCCATGAGTTTGTCAAACTCCTCGATCGATTGTTCATGCAGGGGTTTCAAGAGTCCCTCATTGCCTACATTGTTGAAAGCACAATCGAGTCGTTCGTAGGTTACAACGGTCTTTTGCAGTAATGCTTTGTTTCCTAAGATCGCGATCAATCATCCCTAGCAGTAAGATTTGCATGAATCAGACTGGTGCATAAATCGTTTCGTCTTCTTTGCGCCAAGCTGGATCAACTAGACAAACGAAAACAAGGGGTTCGTCGCCGTAGTTGTGAAGGAACTGGATGGCATTTGGAGGAATGTAAACCGCATCGCCTGGTTCAATGCGACGAACTTCGCTATCGATCGACATTTCGCCAACACCGTTAATGATGTAATAAACCTCAGAAGTCTTTAGAGAATGGGGAATCGAAGTTTCGCCAACAGGCAAGATCGCATACGCCAAACTGTAACGCAAGTTGATGTCTTGTTTGTCAGGATGAAGCAGTTCGCGCAGAATAGTTCCATCTCCAGCGATAATTTCTTCACAGTCGTTTAGTTTTTGGATCAGCATAAGTTTAGGCTTGGAATTACACAATCGGAGTAAGTTCAGAATCTATGAATTTTGGACGAGAAATTTGCCTGTTCCACGCGCCGTTGAATCACATACTGATGGGGCGAAATCCCCATCGTTCGTTTAAACAAACTTGCAAAGTAAGTCGGGCTGATGTTAACTACACTTGCTAGTTCAGCTAAGGATAAATCACAATTCAGATGAGCATGAATGTAATCGATCGCCTGCTGCAATTAGCTGTAAGTTAAGTTTCTATTCTCAGGCATGATAATTTGTACGACCTCAGAATAGTGGCGCAACAGATGAATCAATAATGCTTGAGACAGAGACAGTATTTTATCTTTTTCAAAATGCTGTCTCCTATTTTACTTGTTGCTTCCGTAGAGGAAACCTCAAGTATTAGTGTCCACCTGAGGTCACTGGAGGGGTTGTTGCAAGAAGCTGAAGTTCCCAGGCAAGGGCAACCGCACTAGCACCGCCATGCTCAAGAGTAATACCTGATACACCCGCAGTTGTTTCTGTGCGCGCCCAGTCACGTTGCCATTCAGCAAGTACAGCCATCCAGTTGATTGGAACTGCACCAGCCTGAACCATCCGGCGAACCGCCATGTCATGAGCTTCCGCAGTAACACCGCCCGAAGCATCGGTAACGATGAATACTTCATAACCTTCACCTAGTGCCTGGATTGCTGGCATTGCGAGACAGATTTCGGTGTAAAGCGCAGCAAGTATAAGTTGCTTGCGGCCACTTTTCTTCACTACATCTGTAACGTTTGAATCTTCCCAAGTATTGATGAAAGTGCGGTTGATCGGTTTTTGATCAGGAAAAACATCCTGTAGTCCCTTAATGATGTAACCTCCTCTCTCTTCAATGACTGTGGTAAGGATTGTTGGTACGTTAAACACCTTTGCCGATTTAGCAAGACCAATAACATTGTTAATGATCATCGTAGGTTCATGGCTGTTCAAGTTGGTGAACTGATAAGGCTGGTGGTCAATCAGTACCAGGATGCTATCTTCTGGACGAAGCAGTCCTTCTAAGCCGATTTTTGGATTTTTAGACATCGCTATAAGTCTCCATTCAATGTTTACTTTTCAGACACGCCCTAGCGTGTGAGTCTGACTCAACGGGGTGAATCACACAGTTTTTTCACATTTTTCGCGCCACAGACTGGACATAACCCATCTTCAGGCAGATCCTCAAAAGCTGTTCCCAAAGCAATTCCAGACTGTGGTTAAGCGGGTTAAATACTGTCAGAGGTCAGCAACATCACGACATCTGCATGAGCTAACACGACGTCGGGGTGGCGTTGCAACGCCATGTTATACTTCATGGCAAACTCATTGCCCAATTCGTCGGGGCTGAGCAGTGTCCGAATGTCACTGTCGATCGCTTCAATTGCCTCTGATGTAACAGGTTCATCGGTATGAAGCAACTCATCGATTTGGATAATCAATTCTGAGAGTCGATGCAACCAGGCAAACTGCTCATGACTAATCACCAGTTGTAGCAATTCACCTTTAGAAACTTGCCCTCGAACTTGCTCATAGGTAAAACGCTCAGTATCTAGTAAAAGCTTGTGCAGATGCAGTAGTTTGATTCGTAACTCACTCAAGCGTTGATGTTGACTAATTTGATATTGAGATGTGTTAAGCGTCAATCCGTCCCATCCTTCCTTCCTGGTAGTCGTCGATCGCCTGGGTAATTTCAGCTTCAGTGTTCATGACAAATGGCCCGTAGCGCACAACTGGTTCGTTAAGGGGTACACCTGCAATCAGCAGAAGATCTAGAGGACGCTGAGCATCAGCAGGGTTGACGATCGCCACATCTTCTCCATCTTGAGAAAAGAGTACCATCTGCCCATCATCACCAGGCGCTGGCTCTGTCCCGAACAACCCAGACCCCTCCAGGATATAGACAAAGGCGTTGTACTCTTTGGGTACAGGCTGGATCATCGTTGCCCCTGGTTGCAGTGTGAAGTGGAGGTAGATTATCGGCGTGCGCGTCTGAATTACGGCTTTTGCCCCTAACGCTTCTCCCGCGATCGCTCGCACCGTCACAGACCTATCTTCGGTTTGAGCGATCGGAATGTCAGCCACTGGAATTTCCTGATAGCGGGGCGGCATCATTTTGTCTCGTTGTGGCAGATTGACCCATAGTTGAATGCCGTGGAGCCGTCCACCAGTTTGGGTAAACATTGACTCCGGCATCTCGGAATGCACGACCCCGGCACCTGCTGTCATCCACTGGACATCACCCGGATTTAGTAGCCCGGCGTGCCCCGCAGAATCTTTGTGTTCTAACTGTCCATCCAAGACATAGCTGACGATTTCAAAGCCCCGGTGCGGATGATCGGGTGCACCTTTTGCCTGACCCGGCTTTAGATTAATCGGTCCCAACTCGTCGAGGAGGAGAAACGGGTCAAATTCAGAGAAGCTACTTTTGGGAAAGGGCCGACGGACAAGAAATCCGGCTCCTTCGAGTGTTTCAACGCTGTTGATTACTCCGGCAACAGTTCGAGATGTTTGAGTGGGGACAGTCATAGAATTGCCTCTTCAGAACTAAACAAGTATGTGTATCATTTGAGCCTGACTCAACGGGGTGAATCACAGAGTTTTTTCGCAAGCCAGAAATGCAGCAGTCTTATGTTCGGTGCATTATGCTGTCGCTAGCGCACCCTACTGGCTACAGCACGAACTGGTCATCGTCTGCTGTCCATTCACATCAGATCAAACAGAGCGAAGCAGCTTCAGCAACTCCTCCGCTGCGGGTTCCGAAGAGGCCGGGTTCTGTCCGGTTACCAGCTTGCCGTCTACTTGGACGTAGGGGTCCCAGTTGGCGACCTTGCTGTAGATGCCTCCTCGTTCCTTTAATCGGTCTTCCAACAGGAAAGGTACGACCGCTGTTAAGTCTACCGCTTCTTCTTCTGCATTCGTGAACCCGGTCACCTGCTTGCCTTTAACTAGATACTCGCCGTCTTTTCCCCGCACATTGACCAACGCGACTGGCGCGTGACACACTGCACCGACTGGCTTGTCGGCCTTCACGAAGGCTTCGATCAGCGCGATGGATGTCGCGTTGTCGGGCATATCCCACATCGGGCCATGTCCGCCGGGGTAGAAGACTGCGTCAAAATCGTCCGCAGACAGGTCGGCTAGCTTTTTCGTGTTGGCAAGTTCAGCCTGTGCAGCGGTGTCGGTGCGGAAGCGCTTCGTTAATTCGGTCTGGTTTTCGGGTAGATCGCTTTTCGGATCGAGCGGTGGCTGACCGCCCTTTGGCGAGGCCAGCGTGATCTCTGCTCCGGCATCCTTCAGTACGTAATAGGGAGCGGCGAACTCTTCCAGCCAGAAACCAGTTTTCTTTCCGGTGTCGCCGAGTTGGTCATGAGATGTGAGAACAATCAGAATCTTCATCGCAAATCTCCTTCTATTTGAGAACCCATCTTGAAACGCCAGCCTACCGCCACTCCACGACCTGACTTATTCGCTGCTTACACCGTCGAGATCAATCACAGTGTTTTTTCACAAGCCAGAAATGCGGCAGGTCACTGATTATTTCTGCTGAAGAAAGTCCAGCAACAGGGGATTGATCTGATCAGCGTGAGTCCAGTTGATGGCGTGCGGCCCGCCGGGAATGACAACCAGCCTGAGTGTTGATCGCCCAGCGCAGAATGACGAACAGGTAGGGAGCGGCAATCGATCGTTCGCCAGTGAGCCAGTTTCGTCCGTCGAGATAACCGAGGATAGCGACGTTTTCAGTGAGTGAAAAGTGATCGTACTTGCCTCTACTTCGTTATCGACAACGAACTCCCCTTGCTATAATGCGTTCCCACAGCAGCTCAAAAACCGCTTCAACACCATCACTCAAGACTGGCGGCGTCACGAGCGTTAGTCGGCTCTCATTAACAGTAAAGGTGCGAACTAACGTTGTACCAACGCGATTAGGAATTGATGCAATTTTGATCTGGTGAGTTACTGTGTTGCCACTCAACGTATAAGTTCCAGCGTAAGCATTGAATGTTGTAAATGCTTGAGCAAGCTCTTCCACGGGTAAAGATTGCATCTGGGGAGTCAGCGGTGATCTGACCTCCTGACTCAGCGGTGAGCGATCGCTCCTAGAAAACATCACCATCATGTGACCATCGGGTGTGTAAGTGATGTAGCCAACCGGATGAGTTCCATACACGTCTGGAGTCACCGTTCCATCAGCGTAAATGGCAGTTGCAGAAATTAACTTCCAAATGCCAATTAGCGGATTGTTCTGGATTGATGGTGTAGACATAATGTGCAACCGTTGCTTTATAATTCTCTGCTAGAGAGAGTAACGGGTTTCAACACAAAATCAAATTCCGTTGTGTAAAACTGTTTACTTTGATTGGGTGCCTTGAGTTCGTCTAGCGCTTCGTGCTTTTGTAATTCAACGATCGCCGATCGCACGGCAAAGGTTGTATCTGAATCCAGGTGAGGATCGCCAGCAATAAAAATTTGTGTTGTCAGTGGAGTGTACTCCGGAGCACTGAGTTTGAAATGGATGTGAGCCGCCCGCCAGGGATGCCGTCCCAAGAGTCCCAGCAACTCGCCACATGGACCACTGCTTGGTACTTTGTAACCTAGTGGCACGACGGTTTCAAACATATACTTTCCACTCTTGTTCGTTTTGAAACGTCCGCGAAAATTCCCCAACGGCTGAGATGGCTCTTGGACATCATATAATCCTTTGGAATTGGGTTGCCAAACATCAATCAGAGCATTGGCGATCGGTTGACCGTTCAAATCTAAAACCCTGCCTGACAGGAAAAGCGAATCTCCTTCTGTATCAATACCCAAGCGATCGCCCATCTGCCGTTCTGGTGCATTCGGCACATACAAGGGTCCTTCTAAATTGCTTTCTGTACCGCGATGCTTATCTTGCAGTAATTCTACCAACTCTGAGATTCCGAGTAGATCTGTTAACGCCTGCATTTCTCCAGCGGGAATCTCCTGAGTGTGATGACTGACCCGGTTGAGAAAATTACGTCCCTGCTGCAACTCTGATTCAGTCAGATTCACCTCACGCACAAAGTCATGCAAATGTCGAACCAAGCTCGTGTAAATTTCATACAGTCGCGGGTGAGATTTGCCGCGATCGCCATGATTAATGACGGCTTCAGTGATAGTGTCAAGTGTGATTTTCTGCACGATCAAACTCCTTTTTAGTTACGTGATTAATGATGGTTGTTTTACGGCGACTATCTTGACTTATAGTCTGTGTCGAATGGCACTAAGATAAGCGTAAAGCCTTGATATTCCTGACTTTGGGTGTAGGGTGTGGGGTGTGGGGTGTAGGGAATAAATTGGATGTTATTTTGTTTGACCCTGCCCCGTTGGAGCAAGGTATTGGGAATAAATTAGATACCTTAAAACACTACACCCTACACCCTACACCCTGCCCTGACGACGTTTCACGTTTTCTTAGTGCCATTCTAGTCTGTGTCCTAATCTAATTGGCTACAGCTATACCAGTGCAACTGTGCCTGCAAGTGTTGTTATCTCGCACTGCCTTTCGCCTACTGCGCTACATACCCACCATCTACCATCAACGTTTCACCTGTTATGAACGATGCCAGGTCAGATGATAAAAACAGAACTGCATTTGCAACTTCAAGCGGTGTTCCAATTCGTCCGATCGGGTGGAGTCCTGTTATGTAAGCTTTGACCTCATCCTGCCCACCTGTAGCTGCTTCAAACATATCTGTTTCGATTGCTGCTGGTGCAACGACATTGATGCGAATACCCGCTTTGGCATATTGGAGCGCGGCGGCTTTTGTTAAGCCTACTACTGCATGTTTACTCGCAGTGTAGAGGGGTTGGGTAGGAACTGCAACGACTCCAGCCCCAGATGATGTATTGACGATCGAACCACTTCCCTGTTTCAACATCTGAGCGATTTCATGCTTCATCGACAACCAAACGCCTTTGACATTGACGTTCATAATGTGATCGTATTCCGCTTCTGTTTGCTCAATCAATGAGGGGTTTTCGGCAACAGTTCCTGCATTATTAAAGGCAATATCTAACCGACCAAAAACGCCAACCGCCTTATCAACCATTGCTTCAACATCGGCTTCTTTTGTGACATCTGCTTGCACAAAAATCGCCTCTCCGCCAGCTTCCTGAATCAATCGAATCGTTTCTTCACCCTCATCAATTCGACGACCCACTACCACCACCTTTGCCTTTTGTTGGGCATAAGCGATCGCAGTTTCTCTGCCAATTCCCGATGTTCCTCCAGTAACTAAAGCCACTTTATCTTGCAGTATCATCCTGTTTCTCCTGTCCCAATCAATATTGACCTTCAGCACACAATCAAACTCCGATCCGTTTAGCAATTACCAACGCCGTAAAGCTGGTCTAATTTTCTGTAAACTTCAGCACAATTTTGCCCCGTGTTCCTCCCTGCTCTAGACGCTGATGTGCCAGAACGACCTGATCCCAAGAAAATACTGAATCAATCACTGGACGAAGCTGATGACGCTCGATGAGTTTTGTCAAAGCCTCTAATTTTGCTCGGTACTGGGGTGAAAAAACAAAATGAATCGTCAGATTCTTACCCCATGCTTCAAGAAGCGATTGCGGTATTGCAATGTCTACAATGCTTGTAAGCCTACCAAAGGGACGAATGATTTCTAGACTACGCTGAATTGTTTCTCCACCGATCGTATCTAGAACTAAATCCACACCCAGTCCATTTGTTTCTTGACGAATGACTTCTACGTAATCTTCATTTTTGTAATCAATCACCCGATCTGCGCCCAGTTCTGTCACGAAATCTCGGTTTCTAGAACTACACGTCGCAAAAACGTATGCCCCGATCGCTTTGGCGAGTTGAACTGCGATCGAACCCACTCCACCCGCACCCGCATGGATGAGAACTGTTTCACCAACTTGTAGATTGCCCCTAGTCACTAGACAATCCCAAGCAGTTCCGCCTGCAAGCGGAAAAGAAGCTGCTTCAATGTGCGATAGATTTGCAGGCTTCAATGCAACAATCGCTGCATCAGCCACATGATACTGAGCGTAGCTACCAAATTCTCCAAAAATTTGCGGCGAGTAGTACACGCTGTCTCCTACCTTGAAATCAGTCACAGCTTCGCCAATTGCCTCAATCACCCCTGAAACATCGACTCCAAGGATAGCGGGTAATTGAACCAGTTCCTTGTAATCACCACGACGAGTTTGGTAATCGACCGGGTTAATCGAGGTTGCACAAACTCTGACTAACACCTGATTCGCCTTCAGTGTTGGTGTGGGAACCGTTTGAATCTCAAACTTCTCAGCATCACCAAACGCAGTTAATACAGCTGCTTTCATAGATTCCATCTGTGCCAACTCTCCTTGATTTAGAATAAACAGTGCCGTTGTACAACCCGGCCTTCACACCAGGGCGAACGCATCTAAAGTATACGTAATGACTACTGAAATTGAGAATCAACGAAAAAATCAGTATTTCTGGCTTGATTTATTTTCCAAGGCTCAAAGCGATCGCTAAAACCTTTGTCAATAAGCAGGGTTTAATGAGATTATTTTTACGTCTATTGAGAATAGTCTAGTCTTATTGACATGATGCGGCCGCCCTGGCCTTCACACGACCAGCACTCAACTGTTTAGAACATCGTGTTATCGTTAGCCGACGCTTCCGGGATAGTCTGTAGCACGTCCCAATGCTCGACTATCTTGTCTTTATCATCCAGGCGGAAGATGTCGATGCCTGCCCAGTCGTTGTCGTCCGGCCATTGTTGGTAGCAATGCAAGACTACATAATCGCCTTCAGCGAAGACGCGCTTAAACTGGACGCACTTGCCCGGATATTCTTTCGCTATCATCTCGAAATATTCGATGAAAGCCTGCTTCCCGTCGGACACCGCTTTCTTTGTGCTGGATGTACACATCGCCGACATATTTCTCAATGGCTTCTGCGGGCTGACACTGAACGATCCTGGTTGCAAAATGGCGCGTCCGGGTATTGATGTTTGCTGGCTCCTACACTTAGTCGCGCTCGATTAGTGTGTTTGAAGGTAAGTTGGGATCGATCGCCTTACGCGCACTGTCAACGCCCACGACGGGAAGTGTACCCGGATCGAGCAAGCCGACTTGAACCAATACACTTGCCTGATCCCAGTAAATGTGTTCGTGAGCTAGTTTGCCGTCACGGAACTGGACGATCGCTACTACTGGCACTTCCACCCGTTTTCCGGTGGGAGCAACGCCGGGTAATATCCATTCCATCCAAACAGTATGAGTGAACTTAGCTACCATTTCATCCACGAGTTGATCTGTCCCGATCGTGCGCGAGATTAGGGTCAACTCCGTGTCCGGCGGCATCTGTGGAATGAGGTATTTGGAATAAAACTCGCGCAGTGCTGGTTTCCCGACTCCCCCAGTCATTACCGGGATGTGGTTAACGTAAGCATCTTCAACCATCGTAGCGAGGGCATCTTCAGTACTGTGAGTGCCAAACTCGTACTGTAAATGCTCTTCCCAAAGTGCTTGCAAAGACTCCTGGGCTGGTGTCAAATTGGCAGTTGCTTGTAAATTTGCTTGTCCGTCTACAGTTTGCTCTTTGACCATGATTAAATACTCCTGGTTCTATCTATCTAAAGTGTCTTGAGTTCCAATGCTTGACTAACGCCACCTTATTCTGAAGTATCATTCCTATTTCTCCTAAAATCTAAGTAGTAGGGTGAGCATTGCCCACCATTTTGTAAAACTCTTCACAGTAAGGTTTTGTGGGCATTGCCCCCCTTACTGGCTTGCTGTTACTTGAACGTAGGTTAGATAACTACGTTGCTCCAGTCGGTTGGCAGCTCGCAAGTGGGATTTAGGTGTTGCAACTCATAGTTTGAAACGGCTCTATCCTAAAATTCGGGTTCGATAACCAAGCCGCTCCAGTCGCTTGGCAGCACGTCGGGCATCGCGACGATTGTAGTGGATACTCTCATAAATCCATTTCCGATCGTCACGGCTGCGGTAATAAACCACAAACGGCCGATCGCGATATTGGTTGTCACGATATCGATAGCGATATTGGTTGTCACGATATCGATCGTGACGATCGCGATCGTACTGAGCGATTGACATATTAGGCTCTCGGTCAAGGTTATGACCAATTTTTTCTGAATCTAGTGCCTGTGCTGTAAAGGGCATATTTACTATGAATCCCGTACCCACCAGTGCTAGCAAAATTATCTTTTTCATGAGATTAGTTTGAAGGTGTAATTGGATTGATCAGGCTTTGAGAGCGCTTTAGTCGAGTGATAGTCATGTCCCAGGCGCACATTGCTCTACATTCCGCTCACAGGTAGCAAACTTGTGAGTTTTGATCAGTTCGCCGTATATCCGCCATCGAGGTTATTGCTAAATCTGTTTTCGACAGCATAAATTTTGATCGTTCCACCCGCTGTTGAATTATGTACTGGTGTGGAGAAACCTCGATCACTTGTTTGAACAAACTTGCAAAATAAGTCGGGCTAATGTTGATCACTTCTGCAAGTTCAATTAACGACAATTCTCGATCGACGGTGAGTCTGAATATAGTTGAGTACTTGCTGCAATTGGGTGCGTGTCAAGCCATTGTGTTTGAATTCAAGGGTTGGCGTTGGCGTTGTTAGCATGATTCAAAATTGGCAATTTATTCAACAAAACAGGCAAAAACTAGCGATCGCGCACTCGATCACTTACTAGCACTAACAAACAAGTCAGATATGAATAGAGCTTAGTGACTTGCAGCAATCATGGCAGCCATCAACTCCGTCGTGTTCCAGCGCCCGGTATACCGAATTCCATTGATAAACAGAGCTGGGGTAGTCGTCACTCCACTCTGTATTCCGCCTTCGATATCTTCATTGATGCGATCGACATGCACTTGTTTAGACAACTCTTTGAGAAATTGAGGAATGTCAAGCCCTAAATCATTGGCATACTCGACAAGATAACCGTTCTCCAACCTTTGTTGATGGGCAAATAAAGTATCGTGCATTAACCAAAACTGTCCTTGGGCAGCGGCGGCAACGGCTGCTTGCGCTGCCCGTTGAGCATTAGGATGAATCTGTGTTTGCGGAAAATGGCGGAAGATAAAGCATAAATAATCCTCTCCAAAGGAAGCACGAAGCTCCCGTTTGATCCCTTTAATCAGCTTGTAAACGTCTGCACTTCTAGGGCATTGATAGTCTCCATACATCACCAGTACTACCTTGGCACTCAGCACACCCTGCATCCGATCTTGGGTTGAAGGCGGGACAAGTAAGTAACTGTGGCTGCGATCGTCGTTCATTTTTCTACATTTGCAGCAAGCATGGAACCTTGCAATTAACTTGCTCAATCCATTGACTGCATCTTTGTTTGCATACATTCAATGTAGGAGATCGCTTTCAAGTCGTCGTCTATAGCGAGTTAAAACTTTTACAGTACAGATTGATAGAGTAACTATGCGACCGCAAAGTAGAAAGCTGGTTATAACTCAAGTTAGAATCCGAATTCAATCGAAGGTACAGCCTATAAACAAACAATGCCGGGTTTAACGGCAACAATCACAACTTGAGTGCGATCACTTACATCCAACTTATTCAAAATTCGATTGACATGAAATTTAACAGTATGAGCCGCCCATTGCTGATCCGCATGATGGGTGGGGTGTAAGAGGGGCAGGAGAAACACCTGCCTCGACCCGATTAGCCTGCTTGTTGGGGCGTTACGGACACTCTTATCGGGAATGCGGGGCGAGGAACTGATAACCAATTCCTCACCTTCCCTTTTTTTATTTTGTGCGTGCACGTTGCAATTAGGTGCTTTTACACAGGTACCATTTGCCGATCGAGCTTGGTCTCTAGTCCATCTCGTTGCACGGATTGAGCTTTGTCATAGCTCTCCATCAGGGCGCGGTAAATCGGCATGAGGTCAACCATGACAGTGGCAAACTCCATTGCGTCCGGACGGTTCCACGTGTTCATGAGTTCGCCGATTACTGCGTAAGTGTCGATGGGCATGGCTCCCGCCTGGACGACGCGGGCCAGAGTGAGGTCAGTCGCCATCTGGCTCCAGTTGCCGGAAGCGTCAATGATTGTGAAGACCTTGTAACCAGCGGCCAGTGCGCTCAGCGTCGGAAACGCCATGCACACACTGGTGAGAGTTCCGGCGATGAGGAGAGTCTTTCGCCCGGTCTTCTCGATAGCATCGACCCAAGCTGGGTTATCCCAGGCGTTAATCTGTCCTGTGCGCGGAATGTAAACCGCATCAGGATTGTGCTGGTGGATTTCGGGAATCAGGGGACCATTGGGACCATCGGGTACCGAAGCAGTCGTGAATGTCGGAATCTTGGCGAGTCGGGAAATCTTTGCGAGCGCCGTGACATTGGAGCGGAGGACTGGGAGTTCGATGTCACGCACAAGTTGGAAGAGTCCGCTCTGATGATCAATCAGCAGCAGCACGGCGTCGTTGGGATCGATCATTGTGTCGATGGTGTTGCTCATGGGTTTGTCTCCTTTTTCATTCAAATTCAGTCAATGTCATTTTTTCCTAGCTATCTGGGGCGTGTCCAGTTCTAGTACTCAGCTTCTTTCGGAATAAGTTCAATATAGGAGATCGCCTTCAAGCTGTCGTCTATAGTGAGTTAAAAATTTGACAGTAGAAATTGATAGAGTAATCGTTCCATCGCAAAGTAGAAGGCCGGCTCTAACTTAAGTTAGACTCTCAACTCGATCGAAAGTACACCCTATAAACTGACAATACCGCGCTTAACGGCAACAATCACAGCTTGAGTGCGATCGCTGACATCTAACTTATTCAAAATCCGATTAACATGAGATTTAACCGTGCCTTCGCCGATACTCAAAGCCGCCGCAATCTCGGCATTGCTCATCCCCTGTGCCAGTGAGCGCAGTACTTCTAGTTCTCTTTCACTCAGTTCTGGATTGCTGAGGCGCTGGACCAACTTTGCTCCCACATCGGGCGGAATGTACTTCTGACCGCGATGAACAGTACGAATAGCATTCAGGAGCTCGTCAGGTTCAGTTTCTTTCAACAGGTATCCTTTTGCGCCTGCCTGCAATCCCCGATAAATATCTTCGTCACTATCATACGTGGTCAGTACAATAATCCGAGCAGATTTAACGCTCGCACAAATTGCACCGATGGCGGCAACTCCCTCCACTTCAGGCATTCGCAGATCCATTAGCGTTACATCTGGTTGGTGTTCCCGAAAGGCGGCGATCGCTTGTTCCCCATTTTCGGCTTGGGCAATCACCTGCATATCTGGGTCACGGTTAATAATCGTGGCTAATCCTTGCCGAAAAATAGCATGATCGTCTGCAATCAGAACCCGAATGGTTATCGCTTGGCTCATCGTGTTGCTACTCCCGATTGACGGTGACAATAATTTCTGTTCCTTGTCCAGGTTGACTCCTAATCGTGAGTTGTGCGCCGATGCGCTCTGCCCGTTCGCTCATGCCGAGTAAGCCAAAACCCTCACAGGCTGAAATACTTCCAACTCCAAAGCCCTGTCCATTGTCTCTCACGCGCAAGCAAAACTGGTCGCGATCGTAGACTAGCTCCACTCGAATTTCGTCAGCATTGGCGTATCTAATCGCATTAGTTAATGCTTCCTGCCCAATCCGTAGTAAGTTATTCTCGACTTCAGTGGGTAGAGAATACACTGCACCCTCAATCTCATAATATAGAGTGACATCCATTGCGGCAGTTCTGATTTGAGCGATGAGACGATGGAGAGCGCTCTGTAGACTGCCCTCCTCCAAAAGCTGGGGACGGAGTGCCACGACCGATCGCCGCGCTTCAGTCAATCCAGTTCGTGCCAATTCTTTGATCAGATCCAGGTGTGCCTGAGTTGCTTCTACATCATCTGTTAGCACCTGTTTTGCCGCTCCCACCTGAGCCAGAATGCCTGTAAACGCCTGAGCGAGTGTGTCGTGAATTTCGCGTGCCATGCGGTTGCGCTCCTCTAAAATTGAGGCTTCTTCTGCTTGCTTCAGCGCCGTAATATCTCGCGCCAGCCAAATCACCTGCTCGTGGCGGAACGGTGCAATGCGAGACGAAATCCAGGTTTCTCGTCCATTCAGAAACATACTGTACTCGACTGTGAGGATTTGTTGGGTTCTCAGAACCTGCTGAATATAACCTAGAAATTCATCGGCTTGTTCCTTTCCGAGTTGATGCATGGTTTTACCAATCATTTCCTCAGTGGGTTGACATCGCAGATGCGGATCCACTACGGTCATTTCGAGGACTTTCCCTTCAGCAGTCAGTACAAATAACGGATCGGGAATGGCTGCAATTAAAGTTCGTAACTCTGTCTCTGAGGCTTGTAGAGCAGCTTCTGCTTGCTTGCGATCGTCGATATCCGTAACAACCCCCAACGCTCGGATGGGTTCACCGGATTCATTCCAGGTAACAATTTTGCCGACAGAACGAATCCATTTCCACTGACCATCCTGGGTACGACGGCGATACTCTACTTGAAAGTTGGGGATTTCTCCAGTAATACAAGCACGGTAGGTTGCGACAACTGATTCTCTGTCATCAGGATGCAAATGAGCAATCCATTCAGAAATGGTTTCGTGGAATGTTGCTGGATCGTAGCCCAGCATTAAAGCGTATTCCGGGTTAACAATTCTTTCTTCAGTCTTTAAATCAAAATCGTAGAGTCCTTGATTTGAAGCGGTTAATGCTAAGCGTAGTCGTTCTTCACTCGTTTGTAGAGCGGCTTCTGCTTGTTTGCGATCGCTAATATCCGCAATCACCCCTTCAATGTAGTCATCGTCTGCATTCAGATAAGCAGAGAAAAGTCCCCAAAACACTGTCCCATCTCGTTTTCGCCCCTGTGCTTCATAGCTTCGCACTTCCCGATCCCGCTTCAGCACCTCAAGGAATTGTTGGCGATCGCTGGGATTTACATAGTAGTCTGTGGCGTGTTCAAGCCCAATCATCTCCTCTGATGAATCAAAGCCAAGCAGATTGGCATAGCGTTGATTGGCATCGAGAAGTAATCCATCCGAGAGGCGGGTGCGGAAGATGCCAACCTGTGAGTTTTCAAAAATATTGCGGAACTTAGCTTCACTGCGTTGTAATGCCTCTTCTGCTTGTCTACGCTGGGTGGTGTCATTGCCCACCGATAAGATTTCAACGACCTCTCCCTGTTCATTGAAGATGGCTTGATTCGACCAGGCAATCCAAACCCGTCTACCGTCTCGACAAAGGTTTTCATTCTCGGTTTGCAAGTAAGCTTGAGGCAAGGGAGCTTCAAGATTGTGAAACAGATTGTGAACAAACTGCTTGAGATCGCGTCCAGATGTTTCGGTTTCTGGAACGATTGTTTCCAGTAGGGTATGCCCTAAAATCTGATCTTCCTCATAACCAAAAAAGCTCAGTCCATAGTCATTCATGTATCGAATTCGTCCTTGCCTATCCGTGCGAAGGATGATTGAATTCGCAGTTTGAATCAGGTTACGGTAATTGGCCTCACTTTGTCGTAACGCAGCAGTTCGTTCTGCGACCTGTTGCTCTAAAGTGCAGTTGTAGTCGGCTAGGAGTTTCTCGGCTTGTTTGCGCTCTGTAATGTCCTGAAAGGTAGCGATCGCATGAGTAATATTGCCCTGTTGATCAAAAACTGGTGTTCCCCGTGCCTCAAGTAGAATTGAGACATGATCTCGACGAATTTCTATATCTTCAGTCCTGATGCGTTCGCCCCTTAATGCCCGCACAGTAGGCAAGTTCTCTGCTGGATAGATTTGATCCGTTCCCGCTACATAAAGCTGATAAGCCTCTGAGATCTGCTCCGGTGCGATGGAAGTATCAGTTTCTTTGCCTATAAGTTGACTGCCGCATTGGTTGGTGTAGTAAGGGCGACCCGTCGCATCCACGATCCCAATTCCCACTGGAATCGCTTCGAGGAACTGGGTAATCTTGCTTTCCTTAGCCCGCAGTTCTGAGTAAAGGTTGGCATTTTCGATGGCGATCGCTGCTTGAGTCGATAATAGCTGCAAGACCTGCGATCGCTCTGGTGTAAATACTCCAGCTGTTAACCGATTTTCTAAATACAATACACCGACCAGCTTGGCTTGATTTAGCAGCGGCAAACAGCAAATAGATTGAGGCTGGTTCTGTTGAATGTATGTCTCATTAATAAAAGTACCTTCACGAGTCGCATCATTTAAGGTGACAGGCTTCAGAGTCCGAATCACATATTGAATGATTGATTCTGGCAATTGATCGGCAATTGGAATAGACTGTAACACCTGAGTCGCACAAGCATTCTCATCGGTATTGAGTTCACAAGCCGCTTCAATCGACCATTCTCCTGAGTTTTCTAAAATCAGATATCCGTTTTGTGCGCCAGCATTCTCAATTAAAATTTGCATCAGCGATCGCAGCAATTGCTTCAGTTCAATTTCACGAGAAATGGCCTGTGAAGCTTTCATCACTGCTGCTAAATCGAAAGCAGTATGGAAGGGATTAGTGATAGTTTTAGCAGTAATAGGAATTGATGTGGAAGCGGCTCTAGACGACTGAGGAAAGAACTGTGGATAGCGTTTTTCTAAGTCTTTAACTTTAGCGGTTGCGCCCCAGCGATCGTAGCAATAGTGCGCCTCTTTCATGTATGTTTGAGCAATTTTTTCTCGACCTCGCGCCAGATAATGTTTAGCCGCTAATTCATAAGCTAATGCTTCTTCCTGAATATACTCATTTTCAGCAGCACCTGCGATCGCTCGTTCATAAAACTCTTCAGCCTCAAAAAATTGCCCTAAGACTCGTGCTTTCTCTGCCTCGACTAGATAAAATTCATGTAGATAATTCATTGGAGCATGTTCTGCCCATTTCTGCATCTTTTCTTGGTTGGTGTTAAGACAGTTTAGCAAAGCTAATTTTTCAGAGTTTGAAGCATCGAGCAATAAGCTCAAAAGCGCCAGAGAATGATAGAAACAGAATACAGGTAAAACCTTTATTGCTGTCACTTCTTCAAAATGTTGCCTTGCCAAAATAGCAGTCTGTACAGCTTGATGATATTCTTCAAATAGATAACACAGTATAACTTTGTGCAGATATAGCATTTGAATTGCAGTTCCATCTTTAACTGCAAGGGCGTGTGGTAATGCCTGCTCTTCATTACACACCCGACCAACTAAGCGACTGGGATTAAGAGACCTATCTAACAAATTGAGAATAGTCTGCCACACTATTGCAATCCAAGTTGAGGGGCTTTTCCGTCTAATTCGATCAACCGCTTTGCTGTATGTTGCCGTTTTCTGTTCTAGTTGGGTGAGTTCCTCACCGACGAAAAACGAGTTGTAGCACACGTCATATGCAGCATAACCAGCGGTTTCAAAGTCTCCGGTTTCCACTCCTTCCTGATAAGCCTCAACCAGCAGTGGTATCGTCTCCTTAAGATGTACTTTCCATTGCATAACATGGTCACTAAATAACTGTAATGCTTTAGCTTTGCCTTTTTTGGTATTCAATCGTTCTGCCAAGCTAAGAGCCAATTGACCAAATTTATAGCCGAGTTCAATGTCTTGAACAACTCCACATAGAACAAATCCGTAGGCAGCATAATACAGTGGTGACCAGATAGCATTACCGTAGTTGATTGATAAATTTACCGCTTTGCAAGTAATCAGTATCACCAGTGCTGGTGATACTATGAATGCAGCAGCCCCTATATTCGCTAGGATTGACATTGCTGCTAGCGGTTCTGGTGCAGTCATCTCTGGTAAATTAACCAAGTCTTCAATTTCTCGTTGGGCGAGTAGTGCAGCCGTTGACTCCAATCCGCCTCGAACATCTAACTCACTTGGATTTTCTGGTAAGATTACTCCCAGGAGCTTCAACACTTCCAAGCCAATTTTGAGTGCTGATTTCAGGTTGCCCTGTGATAAATATCCTTGAATTTTGCTATCGTAAACCTGCACTTTGTCGATCGCTGTTTTGGCGCGATTGAGTACCACTTCTACCAATTGTTCCATCTCATCAAAGCGGCCGTCAAGATACGCTGCCGCTGCTGCTTCTGAGTACAGTGCTAAGGTAAGGTCATACTCACTGAGCCAACTGTCTGTATCTAGGAGTTTCAGTCCTATATTTAAATACTGAAATGCTGCTTCATAAGCCGTAGCTGCCTTTGCTTTCTGTCCTGCCATTAAATTCAATCTGGCAACTTCAGTTCGTTCTAATTGAGTGTTGATCAGATTAATTCCTTGATTGAGATGATCAACAATGACAAACGTTCGATCAAAACGCTGCTCTGGTGAAGTTTTTTCGAGTAAATTGCGACCAATTTGGAGATGAACAACTTGTTTTTGCGGCTCATCAATTAAGGCATAAGCAGCTTGCTGTACCCGATCGTGCAAAAACTTGTAGTCTTGAACTAACAAGTTTTCGTCTAATTCAGATAAAGGTTGAATTAATTCAGCTTGTATTGCTGCTAGTAAACCCTGGAAAATCGCTTGAGGCGAGCGCTCACAAATGATCGCTAACGTTTCTAAATCAAACTCAGACCCAACACAAGCAGCGATGGAGAGAACTTGCTGTGTTACTTCCGGCAATTTCTGCAACTGACGCAGCAGCAACTCCACCACATTATCCGTGATATTTTGAGCTTCAATCTCAGCTAGGTTCCACTGCCAACTCAACTGTTGGGCATCAAAGGTCAACAGGTTTTCGCTATGCAGCAGCTTCAAAAATTCACCAACAAAGAAAGGGTTGCCCTCGGTTTTACGCAACACGACTTGGGCTAAGGAACGAACGGTATCAGGATTGCGATGTAATGTCTCAGCTATCAGTTGACTCAACGGTTGCAGCGTTAAGGGGGTCAGGATAATTTCCTGAAGTACTGCTCCCTGGTTTCGCAAGCTCTCCAGCATCAAAATTAATGAATGCGTTGGAGACACTTCATGATCTCGATAGGCTCCGATCAAAAACAGAGATTGAGTTTGCTCGTCAAGCAATATGAGTTCAATTAACTTCAACGTCGCAGAATCGACCCACTGTAGATCGTCTAAAAAGACGACCAGGGGATGTTCTTTTGAACAAAACACCCGCACAAAATTTTGAAAGATTCGATTAAAGCGATTTTGAGCTTCCGTTGCTCCAACGGACGGTACGGGTGGCTGTTTGCCAATAATTAATTCAACTTCCGGAATGACATCAATGATGATTTGCCCATTGCTTCCTAAAGCTGAGAGCAGACGCTCTTGCCACTGTTGCACTTGCTCATCCGGTTCCCCCAGAAGTTGCTGCACCAACTTTTGCAGGGCATCCACAATGGCGCTGTAGGGAATATTGCGCCTGAATTGGTCAAATTTACCCGATATGAAATAGCCGTGCTTTGCTGTGATGGGTTTATAGAGTTCTTGCACCAATGCTGTTTTGCCAACGCCAGCGTAACCAGCAACGAGCATGAGTTCGACATTGAATTGAGCATTTTCTATGCCTGGCTCTAGTTGACAAATTTCGCCAAACGTCTCTTTTCTAGCCACTCTGTCAAACGCCGCCAATAATGCTTTAGTCTCCGCTTCTCGTCCATACAGTTTCTGAGGAATGCAAAACTGTTCTGAAACATCTTGCAGTCCCAACGACATGGCGTTGATCTGACCCATTTCTGCCAGTTGCCCGGCGCAGCGTTCTAGATCCGCTTTGATGCCCCAGGCACTTTGATAACGATCCTCCGCATTTTTCGCCATCAACTTCAAAATTATGCCTGAAATGGGTTTGGGAATCGTGGCGTTCAATTCATGCACAGGAATCGGCGGTTTGGCAATATGGCAATGAACTAGCTCTAGGATGTCTTGAGTGGGGAACGGTAGCTGTCCAGTTAACAGTTCGTAGAAGGTTACGCCAAGCGAGTAGAAATCGGTGCGATAGTCGAGCATCCGGTTCATCCGCCCGGTTTGCTCTGGAGACAGGTAGGCAAGCGTGCCTTCTAACACATGGGGACTTTTGAACGTCGGATTCGTGCGGTTAAATTGGGTCGCAATCCCAAAGTCAATAATTTTGACAACGCCAGTATCCAGATTAAAGACTATGTTTCCAGGGTTGATATCTTTATGAATGACATTGGCTGCATGGATTCTGCCTAAAATGTCGCAAAGGGCGATCGCAAGACCAAGAAAAGTGGATAAAGGCATGGGGCAGAATATGTCTGGGCGCTTGTGCATCCATTGCTCTAGGGACTCTCCCCCAAAATCTTCTAAGATAATCACCAGAGTGCGTTGATAGTCCTGCTGGCTGTATGCCTTGACAACTCCTTCCAGATTCAGCGAACGGGTAATTTTATATTCCTGTCTGTAGCGGGTTAGTTCTTGAGGTGAGGGATAATCTTGCTTGAGTATTTTTACTACGATCGCTACTCCATCGTCTCTAATGCCCCGGTACACTAGAGAATTAGAACTTTCGTATATCTTGTCTTGGATGGCAATACCAGGTAGAGCAATCATAGAACAACTCTTGAAAGGATAATCTGGTACACCTCAAACTATACAGCAATCCAGCTATCACATTTTTCATCTTCTGAAATTTTATCAAGATAGGGAAGAAGGGGGGAATTAAACAATTTATCAAGGGTAACAATACCTTCGCCAATTTAAGAGGGTGAGTTGATGTAAAAACTCCCATTTCTCCGAAGCTGGGCAAAAACAATCAGTCCTAAAAATTCCTTCCAGGTTTATCGCAAGGCTTTTTTAATTTTTGTAGACTCTTCTTTTGGCAAAAGTATTGTATAAATAACCCCTCACCGTTCGCGTAATAGAATTTGACTAAGAGGAATTATCTACAAGATTGCTATAAATATCAGGAGGAAGACCAAGCAAACTAAGAATTTCCTGCTGTAGAGTGACATTCGGTGGGAATGTATCCAATTTTTTGACTTGGCGATGATGGGTGCTATGACCTACTTCTATTCCGGTCATGAGTTTGAGGTCTTTTTCTGCATCTTGAAATGATTCGTTGGCTGCTAGTAATAAACAGCACTTTTCTAGTAATGGGCTAAATCGTCTATATGGCTCAATCCCTATCCTTGCTGCTTATTGTTTGGTAATGATTACTTTACCTAGACAGCTTCTTATAGTTCGCTTTCGCCCTAAAGTTGTTCCCGTCTTTTCTCCGACAAAAAAAAGGCTATTTTGGGACTGACGTGTTCTAATACTTGATCTCTGACGGCGGTTTCGATTTTTTCTGGTGGCGTGTTTTTATACAGAATTTTGGCGATGGCTTTTACGTATGCATCTAATTCTTTTTTCTCTTCTGGGGTCATTGCCCTTTCTACCTGCTTTGGAACGCTTTTCATTGTCACTCTTTGAGGTGTTGATGTACACCATTCTATTCGCGAGTTACTATCGCGAATATTTCTGCCTTCTCCCCATCTCTTTGCAAAATTGGGATGCTCCCAGAATTTATTGCGAAAGTTTTGGCATCTATGTAAGTATCTATGTAAGCATCTATGTAAATTTTTTCGTGTTGTTAAGTGGCTATTCAAATTCTTTACTAATCACCAAAAATTTGATTTTCCCAAAGTCCAACAATATATGCCTTGTTCGTAACTCATTTAGGATTGCCATAGCACGGATTTACTCTACAACTACAAGCCATTGGTAAGAACAAGCTCCATGACCACTAACCTGCTCAACTCGCTCGAACTCAGCCAACAGTTCAATAAAACGTTGATGTTCTCCAGTCGGCAAATGAACTGGAATGGCATTTTCGTTGAACAGTGTCAAAGCCCTGTTTCAGCGTTTGAGGTGGAACTCTCAGCCCTCTCAGACCATTGGCTCAACTTACACATAGGAAATCCCGCCCCTTTAATTCAGAAACGCGACGATCGCCTGCAGGAATCAATCCTTCACGAAGGGGACAATCTTTTTGTCCCGGCTGGTCAACCGAGCTATTGGTGTCGAGATGAGAGTGGTGTCATTTGCACTCCGCTGCACATTTGCCTAAAGCCAGAATTGATTCAACACGTTGCTGAAGCCTCCGATATTGATTCAACACGGTTCAAGCTTGTGCATGGTTTCGGTCAGCAAGATGTGCAATTGCATCAGATTGGTATGCTGATGCTCGCTGAGGTGCGATCGGGCGGGATGATGGGGCAACTCTATGTCGAATCACTCACTCAAATTCTGGTGATTCATTTGCTACGACACTATTCGACCCTGACGCAGCCGATCGCATCACCAAACAGCAGCTTAACTCGTACCCAGTTACAGCGGGCGATCGATTACATCCAAGCTCATCTGAATCAAGGTTTATCTCTGGCTGAACTGGCAAGCGTCGTTAATATCAGCCCCACTTATTTTGCCAGTTTGTTCAAACAAAAAACGGGAATTTCGCCCCATCAGTACGTGATTCAACAGCGTGTGGAACGGGCAAAAATGATGCTGTTGAAAACGGATCTGGCGATCGCCGACATTGCCCTACAAGTCGGCTTTTCTAGCCAAAGCCACCTAACACAACAGTTCAAGCGCCTCACTGGAATAACGCCAAAACAGGTTCGCTAAGTCCATAAGAATCTGATAAATCACCGTAAGAATCTGAAAGAAGTTAAGTCTTGGATCTCACTACACTCAAGTTAGCTAAGTGTAGAACGACAAATTATTTGACTAGAGCGACATATTATTTGTCATCAATCTAAATCCTTCTAAATTGGCTGTTATAGAGATTTCTACAAACTTATATCACAAACCCTAAAAAACAAGTACCTTTTTAGTAAAGCTTGCAGATATGAAAAATTTGACTTCTAATTAGTCCCTGCGGTCAAATAATTTGTCGCTCTACATGAGTTCTTCGCCCTGGTCGGAGCGCGATCGCCTACGGCGGGGCGCAGCCCATCGCAAATACCCTCCCAGCACCTCACGGCTACCAAAACGCAATGGCACTAGCCAGGGGTCATTGGTTTTGGTATCTGGCAAGAACAACAGCTTGCCATCGAATGAGCCAACATTTAACTACCTAATCTTTGTGACGTTATCACAATCTTGCACAGAAGCATCAGTCCTAAGTTCAATAACACTGTCGACAAAGCTACCTCTTGCGAGTGATGTCATTAAATGTCAAATTGACATTTAATGACAAGTATTGAAAGGAAAGACGGCTATGAGGAGTGATGGTGATAGCGACACGACCAACGATCGCAGACCAAGGGGGATGAGTGAGCTGCGGCATCAGCGGATACGTCTGGAGATTTCGCGGGAGGCGGCGCGTTTGTTCTGGGAACAGGGTGTCGCTGCCACGAGTGGTGAGCAAATCGCAAAAGCGGTAGGAATCTCGGTGCGTACCCTCTGGCGGTACTTCCGTAACAAGGAGAGCTGTGTTGAGCCTATCTTGGCGCAGGATGTTGAGGAGTGTGTGGCGGTGTTGCGCTGCTGGCCTCGGGAGGTTTCCCTCGAAGATCACCTCGTCGAGTGGGCAACGAATCGCCCCAAGAATCCAGATCAGCAGTCCTACGACGATGCCGTGATCAAAATGACCGTGCTAGCTGAAAAAGAGCCGGATCTGCGCGCGGCTTGGCTAATGACCCACGATCGAATAGAGCGCGAGATGGCTTTTATCATCGCGGATCGCCTGCGCCGCCCGGCTGACGATATCGAGGTGCGGCTGCACGCGGCGACTGCCACCGCAGCCTTGCGCGTCATTAGTGAAGATGTCAGTGCCGCCCTTATGGCAGGAGTTGATCGCGCCTCTATCGGCAACCCGATCAAGCACATGGCTCACGCCGTGCGCGTAGCCACTGGTGGAGCCGTCGGTGATCCCGTCGAATCCTGAAAACAATAGCAAAGGCAACTAGCAACGCGACCTTTTACGATCGCAACTCGTGCTTATCCCTCTGTTCCTAGCGATCGCCTACAAAGTGTTCAAACGCGACGGGGTATCCAAACCCGTTTCCCGAAGCCATCGGCAGGGTCGTCGGTGATCTCGTCAGTTTGTAAAACCATCAGCAAATGTATCAAAGGAGTTGATCGCCATGTCTGAAGTGTCTTCTAACCACCCACACAAGCCAGGGAAGTCCCCCACCGCATCCTGGGTTATTTGATTTTATGCTGAAATTCACCCAAGAAGAAATAATGAAACGATTTACCTTGTTTACTTTCCTGTACCTCGCGCTGGGAGTTTGCCTGACGGCGATCGCGCTTGGATACCCAAATCTGCCTTCGGGGCTTCAAACCAGCCTATTCATCAATGCAGGAGCGCCCTACATCGCTTGTATTCTCAGTACCTTCCCATTTTGGCGGGAGACGGCGATCCGCTGGAGGTTAAACCAATGGTAATTCTGAAACAATTCGGGATTTTATTTGTATTGGGCAATGTAGGAATTGTCATGTTCACGATCGCGTCTATTCCTTTAATTGAGCAACA
The DNA here is from genome assembly GCA_003326205.1 of Nostoc sp. ATCC 43529. Taxonomy (GTDB): domain Bacteria; phylum Cyanobacteriota; class Cyanobacteriia; order Cyanobacteriales; family Nostocaceae; genus Nostoc. Next base: position 254,758 of record LWTK01000011.1, on the reverse strand, counting down.
GTTAGCGAAACTGTCTCCAGAAACACTGGAAAAAGTGCCTCCATTGTGGATTTTAATGCTTCTGCAAGGACTACAGTATTCAATTCTACTGGCAATCAGCATTCTGGTCGGAATTGGTTGTGCCTATCGTGTTGGATTAAGCTCCCATTTGATTGATCATTGGGTGTTTCACATCGCTAAGTCTCCATCTTTTGCCGTTGAGATGAAGTGGAGCTTGGGTGTGGGTGCAGCGGCGGCGATCGTTCTCTTGTTGCTCGATCAGTTGATGCAACCTGTCCTACCTGAAGCGCTACGGGCAGCCAATAATACAGAGCCAAGTTGGTTGAATTTGCTTACAGCAATGTTCTATGGCGGCATCACTGAGGAAATTTTGATGCGCTGGGGTTTAATGTCGCTGCTTGTTTGGATCGCGTGGAAAGGGCTAAAACAAGGCGTTACGTTGCCAAGTCAAGGGATTTACCAGGGTGCGATCGTTCTAGCCGCTTTGGTATTTGGACTACTACACCTGCCAGCGACTGCTGCGATCGTTCCCCTCACTCCAGTTGTGATTATTCGGGCGTTGTTACTGAATGGGATTGTGGGAATCGCGTTTGGCTGGCTCTTTTGGCAATATTCGCTAGAGGCTGCAATGTTAGCTCATATCAGCGTTCATGCTTTTGCCTTTGTTCTTAGGGGTTTACTGGCAAGGTTGGCTTAAGTTTTGGAATAGATCTCATAGGGCTATCACTGCCCACAAAGCCTTACTGTGAAAGGTTTTAAAAAGAAAGGTTTTGAAAATGGTGGGCGATGCCCACTACTTGAATTGATGCTCAACTCTACAGTTTTAAGGTGGTAAATCAAATGATTCAGTGCAAAGATTTTGCGCCTCGGATTACTGAACGAGGACCCTTCGGCGGACCTGCCGAGTATGAATCCTTCTCTGAGGTTGTGAGTGCTGTAAATCAGTGGATCGCAAGTACAACGATACAGGTAATCAATGTTGAAACCGTTGTTTTACCTGATCGGATTGAAGGCACAAGTGATGATGTCTACGGAGTGACGACCAGTAATGCTTTCCACCCAGTGATGATCAGTCAGGGTCTTGCAATCAATTGCTTTCAATGTGTGCGTGTGTGGTACAGAGAATAAGCTTTATTGGAAAGAGAAAAAATGAAACGATTTACTTTGTTTACTTTCCTGTATCTTACGCTCGGAGTTTGTTTGACGGCGATCGCGCTTGGATACCCAAACCTGCCTTCGGGTCTTCAAAGAAGCTTGTTCATTAGTGCAGGAACCTCCTACATTTTTTGTCTTCTCAGCACCTTCCCATTTTGGCGGGAGGATACGATCCGCTTCTATCGCAGACGGAATTCAGCGGTAATTCTACCCTGGTTGGTGATTGGATACTATATTGTTTGGATGATCTGGGAGGTTCAGAGTCAGAACTGGACGATGGAAGCCATTTTAGGAGCGTTTTCGCGGCTAATATTTGTCTTAGGGTTTGCAGAAATCATTGTGATTACATGGCGAGTGAATTCTGAAGATTAGGGTCTAAATCGGATGATGCCGAAACAAACTCGTTTCAGCAACGCGAGATAGAGTCAAACGTACTACATGCGGAACACCATGAATAAGCCCAAGTTTTTTGTCGCTCCTGGTTATGGGGAATACCTGTTGGATGAATTGCATTACTCGCAAGCGGTAAAAATTGGCGATCGCGTGGAGACATCTGGACAAGGTGGTTGGGATGACAACCTACAAATTCCTGAATCGTTTGCGGATGAGATTGCCCAGGCGTTTCGGAACATTGATGCAAAACAAAACCAATCTCCATCAGGAGGACAATCATGAAACCTCAACTCATTTTCGGAGTACTAACGATCGCAACAGGATTGCTCGGAGGTTCATTCACTCATCCCGCGATAGCGTTCGCGGAGCGTGTGCTTTGCACTCAGCGCTGCTGCGTTCGCGGAGCGTCTCCCAGAGAAGCGCAGATCGCACACAGCATTCCTCCACAACAAACCTCTCCCATTCTGATCGCCACTGCTTACACTGATTTAACCTTACCTACCTTGCGCCAAGGCGATCGCGGCACAAATGTGCAATTGTTACAGCGCATCCTTCAAGATAATGGCTTTTTAGGAGCCGCAGGTGTGAGGTTAGGCAATCCAAGGGGGGCGATCGTCGATGGCATCTTTGGTGCGGTCACAGTGTCTGCGGTACGCGATCTCCAGCGACGATACAGAATCCCAGTTACAGGGCGAGTCAATCCAACCACCTGGGAAGTCCTGGATATGCACGAAAACCCCTATCGATCGCCGCTGCCCTGGAAACAACAGAACATTACACAACCATAAGCCACAGAAGATTTCTAATGAACCGAAAGATTCTTTCAACCAAAATCACAACTACAATCACAATTCTGTTTGCCGTACTTCTACTGTTCAACTTTCCATCCCTGGCTCAAGTCAGTTCACAAGTGATTCCCAGAATCGAAATGATCGAAGGTTCTGAAGGGATTCCACCCAGCTACCGTTTAGTCATTAGCCGATCTCAGGACAATGTTTATGTCTTCTGTCCGACTGGCTTCGAGCCACAGTTGGACTATCTGCGAAATGTGAAGGCGATTCAATGTAAGCCGTTTACCAGTCCTTAGAAGTAAACCAGTGAGGGGCAAAAGCATAACAACTCACACCACTTTTTTGCTTTGAACAGAGGAGAGATTCAGATGTCAAAACAATTCAAAATTCAAAATTCAAAATTATTAAACACCACGCATAAATGCGGGGGCTTGAAATAATGAAATTCAACCTCTTTGGATTTCGACTCTCATTTCAAAAGATCAAGATATCGATGCGCCGTGCAGCCCTTTTCGCGATCGCGCTACTCTTTACTACCCATTTCGCCTCCGCTTGCACAGATTCTACAGTAATCATGCCTACAATCACCTATCCTGAAACTAAGCGGGTCGATGTTGTCGAGAAGCATTTCGGGCAGACGATCGCCGACCCCTATCGCTGGCTGGAAAACGATGTTCGCAACGACAAGGAAGTCGCTGCCTGGGTCGAAGCCCAGAACAAGGTGACTAACGCTTATCTCAACACGCTACCAAGTCGAGATATCTTCAAGAACCGACTGAAGCAGTTGTACAACTATGAGCGGTTCACCATTCCAGTCAAAAAGGGGGGACGATATTTCTACCTCTATAATTCCGGACTTCAGAGCCAGCGGGTTCTCTATGTCCGGGACAGCGTGGATGGCGTAGGGCGCGTGCTAATCGATCCCAACCGTTGGGCAAAGGACGGGGCGACTGCGCTAGCTGAATGGTCAGCATCCGACGACGGTAAGCGCGTGGTTTATGCGGTGCAGGATGGTGGCAGTGACTGGCGCACGCTCCGGGTACTGGACGTAAACACGGGCAAGGTACTCGACGATGAAGTCAAATGGGTGAGGTTCAGCCCCACCATCGCATGGGCTAAGGACGGCTCCGGCTTTTTCTACGCTCGTTTCCCTGAACCGAAGCAGGGCACCGAATCGCAAGCAAGCGTAGCCAACCATGCCGTCTATTTTCATGCGATCGGCACGCCCCAAGCACAGGATCGGCTGGTTTATGCAACTCCAGATCAGCCGAACATACTGCATACCTTGAGCATCACCGAAGACGGGCGTTACATCGCGATCGTTTCCACGCCCGCTTCGAGCGGCAACAAACTGACTGTGGTGGATCTCAAGAGCGCCGACTGGAAACCCCGCAAGCTGGTCGATAATCTCGACGATCAATGGCACGTCGTCGGCAATGTGGGGACGAAGTTCTTCCTCATGACCACCAAGGACGCACCGCGGTTCAAGGTGGTGACGATGGACATCGCTGCCGCCGATCCGGTGATCACGGATGTGGTGCCGGAGCAGGATTCGGTTTTGAGCAATGCGTCCCTGGTCGGCGGACGGTTGTTCACCTCTTATCTGGTCGATGTGCAGACGGAAGTTCAACGCTACACACTTGATGGCAAAGCTGACGGCGTTGTGAAACTGCCCGGCATCGGCACTGCGATCGGCTTTGAGGGCGACCAGAACGACCAGGAAACCTTCTTCGGCTTCACCAGCTTCAACGCCCCAGGCGTGATCTATCGATACGATGTCGCCAGCAATACGGCGCAGGTGTGGGCAAAACCCAAGGTGGCGATCGATCTAAATCGGATCGCGGTCGAACAGCGTTTCTACAAGTCGAAGGACGGTACCCGTGTCCCGATGTTTATTGTCCGGCGCAAAGATGTGACCAATGCAGCGCCGACCTTGCTCTATGCGTATGGCGGCTATGCCATAACCGAGCCTCCCGCCTTTTCAGCCGAGCGGCTAGCGTGGGTCGAACAGGGCGGGGTGTTCGCGCACGCCCATATTCGCGGCGGCTCCGAATATGGCAAGGCATGGCACGAAGCGGGTCGTCGTCAGAACAAGCAGAACGTCTTCGATGATTTCATCGCAGCGGGCGAGTATCTGAAGGCACAGAGTATCACGCCCCAAAATGGCTTGGCGATTCAGGGCGGATCGAATGGCGGACTTCTTATCGGTGCAGTGGTCAATCAACGACCGGATCTGTTCGCCGCTGCGTTACCCCAGGTTGGTGTGATGGATATGCTCCGCTTCGACCAGTTCACAGGCGGGAAATTATGGGTAGACGAGTTTGGGTCTCCGGCACAGGAAGCGGATTTCCGTAACCTCTTGAAATATTCGCCTTATCACAACATCCAGTCCGGCAGGGCTTATCCTGCGATCCTCGCCACCACTGCCGACACGGACGATCGCGTGGTGCCGGGACACACCTTCAAATATATCGCCGCGCTCCAGGCAGCGGATATCGGTGACAAGCCCCACCTTGTCCGCATCGAGACACGCGCGGGACATGGAGCCGGCAAGCCCACGGACAAGATCATTGAGGAAACGGCGGATATGTGGGCTTTTGCCGCTCATTGGACGGGGCTGGATGTGAAGCCAGCGAAGTGATCGCATCAAACAAATCAACATACGTCGAACTAACTAATCAATGCGTAAGTCCTAACAAACTAATTTACAGTCTGCGCTTTGGTGGGGTCATCGATGACCCCGTTTATACCTGAACCCATCAATAACTAGCTCGAAGGAGTTTATCCCTATGTCTCACATTTTCTCTAACCACAAGCGAGATTGTGGCCTACCCGCGCACGCCTCAGAGCTAACGGTTCCCGCTAAGAAGAGAACCATGCTTGCTCACAAGCCCCACGTCCGAAGCTCGCTCATGATTGGGGCGGTGATATTGGTTCTTAGTGCCTGCGTCCAGCCCACATTCGGGTACCCCTCAGAGCCAGGAGGAAAGATCCCTGCAAATCTGAAACGCTTCTACGACCAGAAGCTGACCTTCGGCTCGTGCGAGGGCTACGCCACCACGGATAAAGACGCTAAGGACTTCGCCAACGACACTTTCGAATGCGCCCGGCTTGAGGTGCCGCTCGACTACCAGAACCCCCGAGGGCGAACCGCGCAGATTGCACTGCTGCGCGTACCGGCAAAGGGCAAGCCGAGCAAACGAATCGGCTCCCTGCTGCTCAACCCAGGCGGCCCCGGCATGTCCGGGATGAGCTACGCGGCCACGGTGGCAGATGAGTCGGCCGACAGTCCGATCACCAAGCAGTTTGACCTGATCGGGTTCGACCCACGCGGGGTTGCGGCCTCGACACCAGCCCTAGACTGCTTCACCGATGCCGAACGAGAGGCCAACTTGTTGGTCAACCCGATCAACTCCGGGGGCAAGGACTACACCGACCACCAGACCCGTCAGTTGTACCAAAAATGCGCCGAGCGTTCCGGCGGTGAGGACGTGCTGGCTCACGTCGGCACGCGCGATGTCGCCCGCGACATGGACGTACTCCGCGCGGTGCTCGGCGATGACAAGCTCTCCTTTTTTGGCGCCAGCTACGGTACCCGGCTCGGCGCGATCTACGCCGAAACCTTCCCGCAGAACGTGCGGGCCATGGTGCTCGACGGCGCGGTCGACCCCACCACCGGCACCACCGAGCGTCACCTCGTCCTGTTCGCGGGTTTCCAGCGTGCCTTCGACAACATGGCGGCCTTATGCGCTAAAACCCCGACTTGTCCGCTCGGCACCGATCCCAAGCAAGCTACCGCCGCCTTCCAGCAGCTCGTGCGGCCACTGATTGATAAACCGATCATCACCGCAGACGGACGCAAGGTCACTTACACCGCCGCAATTGGGGGCGTGATCACTGGGCTTTATAACGATGTGAGCTGGCCTGCGGTGATTCTAGGCATCACCGAACTCAAGGCCGGAAGCGGTAAAACCCTGCTGTTATTGAGCGACATCCGCACCCAGCGCAATACCGACGGTAGCTATGGCAATGGCAACGAGTCCCTGGTGGCCATTAACTGCCTCGACGAGGAACGCCACACGCCCGAGCAGGAGAGCGCAATGACGCGCGACATTTTCAAGGTTGCGCCCTTCCTAGACACCGGTCGACCCGTCAACGCCCGCGACCTCTGTGAGCATTGGCGCGTGAAACCCACCCTCGGCTACCCCTATGCCCAGAACATCAAAGGACTCCCTAAAACCTTGGTCGTGTCGGCCACCCGCGATCCGGCTACCCCGCACGAGGGCGGCATCAGCCTCGCTAAGACGCTCGGCGCGAGCCTGCTGACCGTCGAGGGCGAACGGCACGGTGTAGCCCTCATCGGCGGCAATGCTTGTATCAACGACATCGTCGCCGACTACCTCATCAGTCTCAAAGTCCCCGCAGACGGCGCTCGCTGCGTCCTTTAGGCGCTTTGGGACATCTTAGAACAATGTACTTGTTTCATAGAGTGCGATCGCGCCTGTGGGAGGCTTAAATCTTGCACCAATTGCTCCCACTCGAAATCACAAGCTATAAAGCTGATTATTCCGTAGGGTGGACAGTGCAGCGCCACCCTCTTCCACAAGGCAGGTGCAAGATGTCCGCGATCAGCTACGCTGGGCGGGGGAGCAATGCGATTTTGTTAGATGAACCCAAAGTGGAGCGATCGCCGAACACTCATACTGAGAAATAAAGTAGTTTTTATTACAAGAATGTGATTAGTTCATACTACAATTTATCTTCTGAGAATATCCTAAGAAGATTTGGATTAAATGATTTAATGCTTATTGCTTATTGCTTACTGTGACAGTAATCCGGCAAGCAAGTATTTATTATTACATTTATCTAAGTAAATCAGCATTGTAAGTATAAAATTTATCAAGCTGTTTGGGGTTTGATAAAGGAATTAAAGATAGAATCACAAAAATTATCCCAGCTTCCAGCCATCCATTGACAACGTAGATGTAACATAATCAGGACTTACGCAACTGGCACCATTGCTTGTGCCAGTTGCGTAAGTCCTGTTTAATTCTAGATCGTTACCTGTGGCTAAAGGGAGAAGTTTGCATAAGGGGTTATCGAGGATAAATTGTAAACCTTATCCGCAAAAAAGGTTAATAATAAAATTGCATTCAGCCGGTGAATACCCTATAAAAATTTGGTATGTTACTCATGCTCAGACGCTTAGGCAGCCGTAAAATCTCCTCAGTGGCTATGCTGGCGCTTGTTATATGCTTTACTCTAGTAAGCGTGCATTCATGTAGGCAAACAGATATGATATCAGCACCTTATCTGCTGACCGATCCATTTTTGCAAGTGCCAACTGAAAATTCAGTGCGAGTAGTTTGGTTTACCGAGTTTGCTGGTACTCAACACACAGTCTCCTACGGTGAAAATCTCAAACAAACTGCTAAGGCAAATACTATCAAACTCAGTCGCACGCGTGAAGACCAAAAATCAAGGGTTGGAAACCAAACCCAAGACAAGCAAGTTTATCAAAAACCCGTTGGACGTGACATTTGGCGACATGAAGCTGAGGTAACTGGCTTAACTCCTGGGGTACGGGTAAACTATCGCGTTACAAGTGTGCGGGAAGATGGCGAAACTGTTAGCAGTGATGTTTTTACTCTTGCAGCTACTCCAAAACCCGGTACGCCACTCAAAATTTTGCTGACCTCAGACCATCAATTAAAGCCGATGACATCTGCAAATCTGCAAAAGGTAGTAGAAACGGTTGGACGAGTTGATGGAGTGTGGTTTGCTGGTGATTTGGTCAATGTTCCCGATCGCGCCTCGGAATGGTTTGATGATAATAGCGGTGGTGCGCTGTTTCCCGGTTTACAAGGTCGTGCTAAATACGAAATGACCCACGACGGTGTTAAGACAACTTATACTGGTGGGCAAATAATTCAACATGCACCCATGTTTACTTGCATTGGTAATCATGAAGTGATGGGGCGATTTGCTAGAACTGGAAGTTTAAATGATGAGTTTGATGATACCATTCCTCAGGCGATCGCCCAAAAATTGTATCCTGACAAATCTCTCATCAATAATTCTTTTAATACTGTTACCTACGAAGAAATTTTCACTCTACCAACAAGTCAAGAGGGTGGAAAAAAATATTACGCAGTTACCTTTGGAGATGTACGTCTCGTAGTATTATACATTACGAATATGTGGCGTCCTCCCAGTTTAGATGGAAAGCGTAAGGGGAGATATCAAGAAGCAGAAAAAGATTTCAATAATCCAGAAAATTGGGGTTATGGACAGGTAATTTATGAGCCAATTGCTAAAGGTTCCAAGCAGTATAATTGGCTAGAAACAGAACTCAACAGCCCTGAGTTTAAACAAGCAAAATACAAAGTTGTGATGTTTCATCATCCGCCTCATACTCTGGGTGATAATATAGTTCCTGCTTATACAGACCCAGTACAAATAATTGAGCGGGATAATGACAAGATTAAGGCGGTGCGTTATGAGTATCCCAAAGGTGCAGATTATATCATCCGAGATGTTGTGCCTTTGCTAGAAAAAGCTAATGTGCAATTAGTATTTTATGGACATTCCCATTTATGGAATCGCTTTGTTAGTCCCAGTGGAATGCACTTTTTAGAAACATCTAATGTTGGTAATACTTATGGTGCGGCTTGGGGTGAAAGAAAGCGAGAAGTACCAATTAGCTATCAAGAAGAGTATGTTCAACTTGGCGATCCCAATGGTTTACAACCGATTGTACCAACAATTGCTCCTTTGTTAGGTGAAGATGCTAAACCGATGCCTTATATTGCTAGTAACGATCTGACAATTTTTAGTATCTTTGACACAGCCACGGGTATGATTAGTAGTTATCGTTTTGATACTCGCAAGCCTGATTCAGAGGTCGTGAAGTTTGATGAATTAGTCATTAGTCATTAGTCATTAGTCATTGGTCATTAAAAAGTAATTACCAATTATAAATGGCTAATGACAATCAAATCAAGTAAGTATATCCAAATGCACTAGCGTCGTTTAACTGCTAAAGTAAGTCCATCTGCGATGGGGACAAGAGAAAGAATTACGCGTTCGTCATGGTGTAATTTTTCGTTCAGCGCCCTAATTGCTTGGGTACTTTCATCTTGAAATTGTGGGTCAGCAACGTGTCCTGACCACAAAACATTATCAATCGCAATTAATCCGCCTGGACGTATTAATTGTAGCGATCGCTCGTAATATCCATCATAATTTTCTTTATCAGCATCGATAAAAGCAAAATCAAATGTCTCGGCTTGGCCAGTTGCTAACAATCGATCTAAAGTTTCGAAGCCTGGTGCCAAATGCAAATCGATTTTATGGGCAACCCCAGCTTCTTGCCAATACCGTCTGGCGATCGCAGTAAATTCTTCACTCACATCAGCCGCAATAATCTTACCATCATCTGGTAGCGCCAAAGCTACAGAAAGTGAGCTATAACCTGTAAACACGCCAACTTCCAAGGTTTTCTTCGCTCCAATCAGCTGCACCAAAAGCCTCATAAACTGCCCTTGTTCTGGCGAAATCTGCATTGTGCCATTGGGGTGGTTCGCGGTTTCTTGACGCAGCTTCCAAAGAATTTCTGGTTCTCGCAGCGAAACAGATAAAAGATAATTGTATAGTTGGTTATCAAGACCTATAGACTGTTTTGGCATGGTAGATGAGAAAATTTAGGGAATCTACAGTTATACTATCGCTGATTAGTGGTTTCTTAGGATTAATATGGTGCGGTTGCTTTTAACAGTAATATTGTTGGTTCTATTGACGGCTTGTGGCACTATTGGATTGGTACCGACTAGCGAGTTAGTGCAAAAAGCGATCGCATTTGAGTTAGAACAAACTCAACAAAAGCTTAGCCAGCAGTTGGATTTAGATTTTCAAGGATTTGAAATCAAGCGGCTATCCATTAGCCAAGAACAACCCCTAACTATTGAAAATTTACCAGCTTTCCGCGTCCAAGGAACTTATGATTTAATTGTTAAGTTACCAAAACGAAGCTTAACACAACCGCGAAAACCCTTTAACCTTTACTTGCAAATTCAGCAAGAAGGTAAAACTTGGCGATTACTGCTTCCGGATAAAGGTAGCAAAGATACTCAACCAATTTGGCGTAGTTATCTCATTCAATAGTTTTGATACTAAGTTGTAGCCAAAAATAATAACTGAGGTTGGGAGTAGGGAGTAAGAATATTCTGTTTCAACCCTAATCCCCCCAGTCCCTTTGAGCGCAAGTTAGTAGTCTGTCCCATTAGTTATGATATGTGAATAAGTTTGTAGTCAGGACTTTAGTCCTAGATTTTTAAGCACTGAAGTGCTTACTACGAACTCATCAAAATTAATGCGATAGACCATTAGTGGTTCATTGCATTAGTTATGAGGGGTGAACTTCTTCTTAATTTTTCTTTCTTTGCGCTCTTTGCGTCCTTTGCGGTAGCCTGCGGCAAGCCGCTCCGCGTCTACGTTTATTAAACCTGCAAAATTAATGCGATAGACCATTAGTATGAATTGTGAATTCGTCATTCTGCTATATGTGCAGCTAGAAAAACTATCACAAGCATTTGTGTTACTAATTTTTACAAAAAGGTGAGAAAGATACTTAACTTATTTGATGTAGCTATCTCATCCAAAAGATAGTGTGTGCAACAAAAAAAAGCATCACAATTATTTCAGTAAAACTGCTGGGGCATAGTCACGATCGAAATGATGGTTTCATCGGAGACAATACAAAATGTATATTAACTTTTTTATCAGTTCCATTGCTAGCATTGTGATTGTGGTGTTAGCTGCTTTTGGTTTACTTCAATGGTTGCACATACCTGCTGGTAGCTTTCTTGACTGGGTGATTGGTGGTGCAAGTTTTTGGTGGCTGTTAGTAATTGTTACGGTACCGTGGAACGTGCATTTTCAAGCTAAAGAAGTTTTAGCAGAAGCAGCACAATCTACAGAAAAAGGAATTCCAGTCGATGAAAAACAAGTAAAGTATGTCACAGTTTTGGCAAAGCGATCGCTCTGGGTTGCCATTGCTTTACACTTACTCTCAGCCGTTGGTCTTTATACTCTTGCTGTCACTGGTATTAGTACAGTCGGATATGTCAGTTCTGGTGCGGCTTTGTTATTAACAATTCTGCGTCCAGCGATTAGGGCTTACGAGTATTTATATGCACGGTTAACGATGATTCGCCAAGAATGGAAGTATCCTCGTGAAGATATTGTTGAACTGCGCGATCGCTTTGCTAATTTAGAACAAAAAGTCCAATCTTTAGAGGAGCAACTGAACCCAGAACAATCCTCTTCATTGCCAGCAACGCAACAACGTTTTGCTGAAGAAACTCGCAGAGATTTAGCGCGGATTGCGGCTAATTTAGAAGAATTACGTGCAATAAATCACACAGAACACGAACGTTTAGGAAGAGAAGCGAGAAATGCGATCGCGCAACTTTCAACTGATGGTCAATTTCTAGATCATGTGCGAGAAATTATCCGATTTTTTAAGACGGCTTAATTATTACTAAATTATAAATTAACAAGGGGGATTAGTTGCTATTACCCCTTATTTTTTATCTAATACTCAAGCCCTGCCACTTGAGGCTAGCTAAATGAGTGACAAATTCTTCCAACAATTCCTCATCTTTATGGGAATAGGAGATGAAAACTTAAAGAAGTCCTGCTGACTCATATAATCGTTTCAACATTGCTGTAATTCTTGCACCATAATCTAAATCTGCTGACCAGCGCCCTGATAGTTGGTCAATTAATGGTGCAATTCCTCGCGTCACAAAACGAAATCTGGGGTCTACTACTTCCTGTACCAAAGGTTCTAAACTAGCGTAAGCTTTTAAATGTTGCACGTGTGCCCTAACTCCAATTCTGGCACTGGGAAAAGATGCAGCCTCCGAACCGCCACCGATCGCCCCTAAACCAGCAAAGTTATTTTGTTCGGGTTTAATATCACCGCCAAACCTTAAAAATCCCGTTTCTACACACATTTGGCAAAAAGCAATATCATAATTTACCCCTTCTATACCTGCTTCTTCGCGATAAAGTTTTGAGATATCAGGAAACTTTACCAAAGCATTTTCATTATTATTTCTGAGGAATAATTGTAACTGTACTTCTGAAGTATTACCGTTTGACATTACCCGGTCTAATTGACCAGCACAAACTATTAAATTCGATCGCAAGCTGACAGTACGAGTTCCAGCATCCCAACCGACGGCAACATTAAAATCCCGCAGTTCGATCGCTTTGACATACACGATTCTCCGATAAGTAATTCGATTGACATTCGGTGCTTTTGATAAATCTATTCGCAGACGGTCTACTAAATCAATGGGAATGTAAGCATTACCATTAACTAAAATTCCTTGTTCTGAATAATTTTGCCCGTTAATATTAATATTAATTGGTGCATAAGTAGGTTCTGTGGGAGTTCCGGTAGGGTCAATTACACGACTCCAAGATGCCAATCCGTCAGCAATTCCCAAAGCAAAATCGCGGCGACGAGTTTGCAGCAAAGCCCGATCCTCTGGACTGCTGAGAAATCCCACTTGCATTAACAAAGCTGGAAGCCTTGTTTGCCGACAGAATGCCAAACTACCCAATCCACTATTTGTATCTGGCTTGACTCCGCGATTTGGTAATTGAGGTACGCGACGCAACAGTGCCACTAGCAACTGTTCGGCATTGGCTTTACGCTCAGTATTGTTGGCAATGTAGAACACACTAGCCCCACGTACAGCAGGACTGCCAGCTGCATCAGATTGAATTTCTAGCGCCACATCACCCTGGCGTCCACGGGAATTGATCCAGCTGATAGTTTGAGCAGCACTCAAATCATCAGGAACTGCTAAAATTTCAAAATTCCGCGCCCGCAGTTCCGTGACAATCAAATCCCGCAGCAGAATCATTTCTTTAGCTTCAGTTGTACCACCAGCGATCGCACCCGGATCGATTCCTCCCGCTTCTTTGCCTCCGTGAGCCGCCGAGATAAAAATACGTCCCATCTTTGAGTATTTCCTCTGTTAAAATTAAGCGTTAGCAATTCTAGACATAATTGGTGGCTTCGCAACAACAATATAATAGCTATCAGAAGTCGAAAGTCATTTGTCCTTTGTTATTTCTCCAAAGTTGATGGCGACGGACTGGGGAGACAAATCAATTCAAAATTCACGCATTAAAGAACTTCTGCCTCCTGCCCCCTGCCTCCTGCCTCCTGTTTTCCCATGCCCAATGCCCAATCCTATGCAAATCCCCCGCTTACACCCAGACACAATTGAAGAAGTTAAACTACGAGCTGATATTGTCGATGTTGTCTCGGAGTACGTAGTTTTACGTAAGCGAGGGAAAGATTTTGTCGGGTTGTGCCCGTTTCATGATGAAAAATCTCCCAGCTTCACTGTTAGCCAAACTAAGCAAATGTATTATTGCTTCGGCTGTCAAGCTGGGGGAAATGCGATCAAGTTTGTCATGGACTTGGGAAAGCGTTCTTTTGCTGAGGTAGTACTGGATTTAGCACGGCGTTACCAAATACCCGTACAAACCTTAGAACCCGAACAACGCCAAGAATTACAGCGTCAACTGTCTTTGCGCGAACAATTATATGAAGTTCTGGCTTCTTCGGCGCAGTTTTATCAACACGCCCTCAGACAATCCCAAGGGCAAAAGGCAATTGAATATTTGCGATCTAACCGCAGACTTCAAGAAGAAACCATACAGCAGTTTGGTTTGGGTTATGCGCCGGCAGGTTGGGAAACTCTGTATCGCTACTTGGTGGAAGACAAACGTTATCCAGCGCAACTGGTGGAAAAAGCCGGATTGATTAAACCACGCAAAGAAGGCGGCGGTTATTATGATGTGTTCCGCGATCGCTTAATGATTCCCATCCGCGATGTCCAAGGACGCGTCATTGCTTTTGGCGGTAGAACCCTGACTGACGAACAACCAAAATATTTAAATTCCCCAGAAACCGAACTTTTTAGTAAAGGTAAAACATTATTTGCCCTGGATCTAGCCAAAACCGGAATTTCCCAACTCGATCGAGCAGTGGTGGTGGAGGGTTATTTTGATGCGATCGCTCTCCACGCCGCTGGGATTAATAACGCCGTCGCTTCCCTTGGTACAGCCTTAAGCTTAGAACAAGTGCGGCTAGTATTACGTTACAGCGAATCGAAACAACTAGTACTCAACTTTGACGCTGATAAAGCCGGAACTAATGCAGCCGAAAGAGCGATCGGCGAAATTGCCGAACTAGCATATAAAGGAGAAGTGCAGCTAAAAATTCTCAATTTACCTAATGGCAAAGATGCTGATGAATACTTGCGCGAACAAACACCAGAAGATTATGCACAACTGTTAGCAAACGCGCCCCTTTGGTTAGACTGGCAAATTCAACAAATTATTCAAAACCGCGACTTAAAACAAGCTACCGACTTTCAACAAGTAACTCAGCAATTAGTTAAATTACTCAAAAATATCGCTAACAGCGATACGCGGAATTATTATGTTTCTTATTGTGCAGAAATTCTCAGTTTAGGCGATACCAGACTTATACCACTACGTGTCGAAAATTTACTAACTCAAATTGCTCCCCCTGCGCCTACATATTCCAAACCCGTATCAGCGAAAAAAGCATGGGGAGGTAGTGAAAAACTTTCCCCACTCCCGACAGAACGCAGCCTTTTAGAATATGCAGAAGCATTATTACTGCGAATTTACTTGCATTGTCCTGAACAGCGTCAAATAATTATTGACGAACTAGAAGAACGGGATTTACAATTTAGCCTTTCCCACCATCGATTATTGTGGCGGCAGATTTTAGAAACAACGGTGGAACAAATAGATTTAATTTCAACTCTGCAAAATAAATATTTAGAATTATCAGAAGACCTGGGATTAGTATCGCATCTATTTCATTTGAACGAGAAAACAAAGACAGAAATAATTCGCACTCCGCAGGTGGTTCAAGCTGCGATCGCTTGCATGGATTTGGTAATGCTGGAAAAACGCTATCGCCACTTTTTGGAACTCTGGCAGCAAACCGATCCCGAAACTGAACCAGAAAAATATCAATCCTATTATCAGGCTTTTTATGCCGAAAAACTCAAGCTTCAAAAAATAGACAGACAACGGCTATTTTCCATCACAGATTTGTTGTAGTTATATTTATGAATAACATGAAAGCTATTAAAGTTATGGCGACTATTGATGAGGATGGACAACTTACTTTAGATCGTCCCTTAATCATTAATAAGAAAAGTCGCGTTGAAGTTATTGTCCTCATCCCAGAACTAGAAGAAATTGATGAAGATGATAAATCTAAAGAAGCGATTCTAGAAGATTTTCGTCAAGCTTGGCATGAAGCAATGAAAGGACAGACAATTCCCGTGGCTCAACTTTGGGAAGGACTTGAGGATGTCTGAACAACCATTTATTCAGGTTGAAGCTGCGCCAACGTTCAACCGAAATCTACGTACTCTAGCCAAAAAATATCGTAGTATTCGTAGTGATATACAACCTGTAATCGAACAACTTGAACGGGGCGATTTACCTGGAGATCGGATATCTGGGATTAGTTATGAAATTTTTAAGCTGCGAGTCCGAAATAGTAACATTCAAAAAGGTAAAAGTGGTGGTTACCGTCTTATTTATTACCTCAAAACGGCAAAAGGTATCATTTTATTAACTATTTATACTAAATCTGAGCAAGGTGATATTACAGCAGATGAGCTTACAAGCATCATTGCTGACTACGAACAACATGCAGCTAGAGAAGATGAAGACGTAAAAAACAACTCCTCCACAGAATTGTTGTAGCGATGTTTACTAATAAATCAAAGCAATTAAACTCATGGTAGCTATTGATGAGCATGGAGAAGTTCTACCATTTAAGATAGATATAAGCTTTTATTCTGCCTTCCCTCAGAGGGTGAGCATTGGTTGGGTATGGTTATTGAGTATAAAAATATATCAATAATTTATACAGACAATGCTAAAAGTAGGGGATTTGAGCATCAAACGAGCTAGCATTCATTGTGCCCAAAAGCGTTGATGTACAGTTTTTCTAAGGTTCACTGCATAAATCCTGATTGTCAACGTCCTTATCCTCAGCCTTGGGGAAACAAATTTTGCAACAGTTGTGGCGCACCGCTACAGTTGTTAGACCGCTATGTTCCAATTCAGCGTTTGGGTTCCGGGGGATTTGCTCAAATTTACACGGTTTGGGATGAAAAAACTCAAACCGAAAAAGTGCTGAAAGTGTTGGTAGAAGATTCACCAAAAGCACTGGAATTGTTTACCCAAGAGGCGGAGGTTTTATCGAGATTACAGCATCCTGGGGTGCCCAGAGTTGAGGCTGACGGGTATTTTCATCTTAATTTGTTCAACCCCAAACCTCACCAACTGCCTTGTCTGGTAATGGAAAAAATCAATGGGCAGACTTTAGAGGAGATATTACAAAAATATCCCCAAGGGTGTCCAGAGAATTTGGTTTTAAACTGGTTCGCCCAAGCTGTAGAGATTTTAAAAGAATTACACAAACGTCAAATTATTCACCGAGATATCAAACCTTCTAATTTGATGCTGGATACCTTTGGAGGGGAACCAAAAAGCGATCGCCTGGTATTAATCGATTTTGGCGGAGCAAAACAAGTTAGCCCTTCAAAAGTCGGTTCCCGGTCTAGTTCCACCCGATTATTTTCTTCTGGCTACAGTCCACCAGAACAGGTGACTGGAGGCATTGTGGGGCCTGGTGCCGATTTTTATGCCCTTGGTCGAACGATGATTGAACTACTAACGGGCAAATATCCGCCAGATTTAGAAGACCAGCAAACTGGCGAGTTGCGCTGGCGAACCCAAGTAAATGTCAACCCGGAGTTAGCAGACTTGCTGGATGAGATGGTACAGGAAGATGTGCGATCGCGTCCGGTAAATGCAGTGATGATTGAGAAACGCCTAGCCAAGATTTCTCAACCATTACCATCGCCAAGGTTATTTTCCCAACTGCGCGATCACCTTAAGCAAACCTCAACCCAAGCCTCCCAGAACTTGACACAGCTAACACAAGCTGTCGAACAAGCTTTAGGTCAATTTGGCCAAGGTGTAAATCAAACCCTTATTTTTATTATTCAGACAATTCTGAAAATTGTACGAGCTTGTTTGGCAACAATTTGGGCGATGATGCTGACTAGTTTTGGTGCTTGTTTTGGGGCGATCGCTGGTTTTATTTTGGCCTATCGCACCAGCTTGGGGCCTCGCATTGTGGAATTTCTTTTGCTTCAGATTAACCAATTAGTTCCAAACACCCAACCCAGCTTTGGCGCAGATATTTTAGTCTTTGTTGCTGCCGGTTGGGGAACCGCATGGGGACTGACAGTATCCGGGTGTTTTGGTCAAAGACGGCGATTTTTAGTAGCCTCGTTGATGGGCATCGTTAGTTATGGCTTCGGCTGGTTGATTTTGCAATTCATAACGCCAAGAAACAGCGGCGAGGGCTTAGTGGCAATGATTTTGGTGGGAGTTTGCCTACTCACCCTCAGTTTAGGACTTCGCAGCCATCATATAGTGTATGCAGTGTTCGCTGCCTTTGGTAGTGCGATCGCCTATGCAACTTTGATTTTGATAAACTTAGCACCGCCAATGTTGGAATTTTCCACTCAACCAGGCTGGGCGGAGTTATACAAGCCTCTGATTTTATTTGGTTCTGTAGGCTTATTTCTCAGCTTTTGGTTAGGAGTGAGTTTTTACCTAATTGTCCCTGGCTTGCGTTTTTTGGGCTGGAGGTAAATGGTATTAGTCATTTGTCATTTGTCATTAGTCATTTGTCATTAGTCATTTGTCATTAGTCATTTGTCATTTGTCATTTGTCATTAGTCATTTGTCATTTGTCCTCCTGCCTCCCTATCTCCCCATGCCCTATGCCAAAAACAAGATCCCCCTAGTCGTTTTTTTTCATCGAACTAGGGGGATCACATATGTGGTAGTCTATAAATGGTTCGGTATAGTTCCTTACGACTCGATTGTATAGCCTAGATTCCAGTTTGAGTAGTCCTAACGCAAGAATTTATCGTATATTCATCGCTTCTTAATCAATGCTTCATTCCTGTTATTCACTTGGCAGGTTCTATATGTAATTATGACAGTACCGAGTGTACATTAGTTGTCATCCTTGTAAATATCTGTAACAAATATGAAACTTAAGATTGTCGCCACCGTCTGCCTGTTAGCTAGTTTCGGCTTTCCAGGGCAGACATTTGCATCAAACGTGCAAGACTTAGAGCAGTTGAAGGCGACAAATACTTGTCCCAGGTGTGATTTGAGTGGTGCTGACCTAACTCAACTGAATCTAAGTAGAGCCAATTTGCGGGGGGCTAACTTGAGTGGTGCAACGTTATCTCAAGTTAATCTTACGAATGCCGATCTGACAGGTGCGAATTTAGAGGGTGCAATTCTCGATTCGGCGAATCTGACTGGTGCTTCTTTAACGGGTGCAAACTTGAAATCAGCATCCCTAGAAAAAGCCGATTTGTCCTATGCAGGTTTCATGAGCGCTAATTTAGAAGCAGCAAACTTAAAGGATGCCAAATTGCTGTTTACCAATTTTCGGGCGGCAAACTACCGACTAACAATTTTGAATGATGGCGTGGTTACCTCCGACAAACCATACGGCTGGTCGTTAGAGCGTCCAAATAACAGAGAATGTAACGAGTTCAAACCCGAAGATACTCCAGGTACAACCTGCTACGGAAAATAAATGCTAGAGATATTGCATTGCAACGTCTCTACATCTGTTTAAATAGCAAAAAAACGTGGAGTGTAGGCAATAGGGTTCGGTTAAGTTTTAATCTCAAGACTTACGCAATATGTGACTGAAAACCTTATTCTTGCCTAGCGGTAATTCATGTAGACGCACAGCGGCTACTCTGCGAGAACGCTAAGAGCGAACCCGCAGGGTATTACCGCTACTTTCGTTATCTTTTGCGTAAGTCCTGAATCTTTTGAAGATCCCCTCAACCCCCCTTAAAAAGGCTTGCTCATAACTCTCTTTTACCCCCTTAAAAAGGGGGTCGCCGCAGGCGGGGGGATCTTAAGCAAACCGTATTAGGAGTGTAGGGTTATGAATCCTGATTCGCCAACTGTATCCTCCAGTGGATGGGGCGATCGCTTTTTGAATAATACCATCTCACAAAATACCTAATTCTTTCCCCCCTGCCCCCCTGCCCCTTCATTAGCGACGCAATAGCTAAATTTAAGCTAAAATTCAAGCAGAGTAAGCATTTCACGCTTAGGAATACTCCATGCTTGAGACTTTGGAAACGCGACTTTACGAACTAGAACAATTTGCCAACGCCCTTGTTTCTCATCAATTGACGCACATTAGCGTGGTGAGTGTTGGTGTCATCTTTGCAGCTGGCTTGCTCACCAGCCTAACGCCTTGTATGCTTTCTATGCTGCCAATTACCATTGGCTATATCGGCGGTTATGAAGCTAAAAGCCGTCTCCAAGGCGTTGCCCAATCAACTTGGTTTGCTCTGGGATTAGCAACTACTCTTGCGGGACTAGGAATTTTAGCAGGTTTGGTGGGAAAAGTCTACGGTCAAGTAGGAGTTGGTTTACCAATCATTGTCAGTATCATCGCCATTCTCATGGGGCTGAACTTATTAGAAGCACTACCTCTGCAATTTCCATCCTTGGGCGAAACGAATTGGATTTCCCAAGATTTGCCAGCAGGGTTGCGTTCCTATTTGCTGGGACTGACTTTCGGTTTAGTTGCATCTCCTTGCAGCACACCTGTTTTAGCTAGCTTGCTTGGTTGGATTGCCAATACACAAGACTTAATTTTAGGCGCTGTCTTATTACTTTCTTATACAGCCGGCTATGTAACACCATTGATTTTAGCAGGGACTTTTACTGCTTCAATTAAAAAGTTGCTAGAACTACGTCGCTGGTCTGGTTGGATTAACCCAGTGAGTGGGGCGCTATTAGTAGGATTCGGTGTATTTTCTTTAATTTCTCGAATTCCCCTTGGCAGTTTTTAAGGCAGGAGGCAGGATAGCGCAGCGTTAGCGAGTCCGCGAGCGTCGGCAGAAGGCAGGAGGCAGAATAGTTAAAAAATTAGAATAACATTTGATGAATCAATCTATAAATCATACGAAATTCTTTTTAATTTTTGACTTCTATCTCCTAAAAGCTGAATTCTGACTTCTGAATTCTGAATTCTCAAGATTGTACACCCATTAACAGATGTGAGTAATGACATTAGAAGATTCGACTTCCAAAAAAATTAGTTGGTGGGCTGTATCTGGGCAGTATTTACGCCGAGAGTTTTTGCCTGTACTGACAGATTTACGATTGGCGATCGCACTATTACTATTGATTGCCATCTTTAGCGCTACAGGTACTGTAATCGAGCAAGGCCAGTCTCCGGCATTTTACCAAGCTAACTATCCAGAACATCCAGCATTGTTTGGTTTCTTAACTTGGAAAGTAATTCAAGTAGTTGGCTTAGACCATGTATATCGTACTTGGTGGTTTTTAGCATTACTCATTTTATTTGGCACTAGCTTAACTGCTTGTTCTTTTACTCGTCAGTTACCAGCCCTAAAAGCAGCGCAACGCTGGAAATATTACGAGGAACCACGGCAATTTAAAAAACTAGCTTTAAGTGCAGAATTAGATACTGGTTCTTTGAATTCTCTGAATGAAATATTGCAGAAACGCCGCTATAAAATTTTTTCAGAACCAGAAAAAGAAAATGTTTTATATGCCCGTAAAGGAATAGTCGGACGTATCGGGCCAATTATTGTTCATATTGGCATCGTCACTATTTTGTTAGGGGGAATTTGGGGGGCAATGACTGGATTTCTTGCCCAGGAAATGGTTGCTAGTGGCGATACATTTCAGGTGAAAAATGTTATAGATGCTGGACCTTTGGCAGCAAACCAAGTGCCAAAAGATTGGTCTGTGCGCGTCAATCGTTTTTGGATTGATTACACGCCAACTGGAGGTATCGATCAATTTTATTCAGATTTGTCTGTTTTAAATAATCAGGGACAAGAAGTTGACCACAAAAAGATTTTCGTCAACCAACCTCTGCGCTATCATGGCGTAACTTTCTACCAAACTGATTGGGGAATTGCTGCTGTTCGCGTCCAATTTAATAACAGCCCAGTTTTCCAGTTACCAATGGTCAAGTTGAACACCAACGGTCAAGGCGCTATTTGGGGTACGTGGATTCCTACTAAACCAGATTTGAGTGAGGGTGTCTCGGTGCTAGCCAAAGATTTGCAAGGGATGGTATTAATTTATGATGCCACAGGTAAATTAATTAATACTGTACGCGCTGGGATGTCTGCCCAAGTCAATGGCGTGAAATTGAAAATAATAGAAGTAATTGGCAGTACAGGTTTACAAATTAAAGCAGATCCAGGCATACCGATTGTTTATTCAGGATTTGCTTTATTAATGTTGGGTGTGGTGATGAGTTACTTTTCCCACTCGCAAATTTGGGCATTAAAAAAAGGGGATTTCTTGTATGTTGGTGGTAAAACTAATCGCGCCCAAGTTGCTTTTGAACAAGAAGTTTTAGAAATTTTAGATCAATTGAGTTCCCAGCCAAAGAATGAAGATAAAGGCATGGCAATTCAAGTTTAATTGTCATTTATTTGTAGAGACGCGATTCATCGCGTCTTTAGAATAATCATTACACACCCGATTCATCGCGTCTTTAGAATAATCATTACACACCCGATTCATCGCGTCTTTAGAATAATCATTTTTTACCTGCTGACCTTTAGCAAATTGTGGTGGGTTAGTACCTGCATTTGATTCAAATACTGTTGATTCGCCAGAACGAGTGGTATATTGCACCACTGGATAGTAGACATAAGAGGAACACCCCTTATGTACCCTCAGGCGTAACACACCCTACAACACCCTTAGAAAAGTTGAAACCCATGCTGGCTATACTTGTGTGTACACCGTAGCCCTTTATAAGGGGGGTAATTTGACTTGTGTGTACACCGTAGTTGCCAAAATCATGCGTTTCATTGACAAACTCATGTGTTTCATTGACAAACTCATGCGTTTCATTGATAAACACATCTGTTTCATTGACAAACACATGCGTTTCATTGATAAACACATCTGTTTCATTGACAAACACATGTGTTTCATTGACAAAAGCATAATTTGTCAATAAATTAATAATTTTCGCAATAACGTTTGTTGATTAATTTTGAATGCAAGCAAAAAAACTGTTGACTTCTTAACAGTTGACAGGGTAGTATATAAATAATGGAAAAGGTGTGGGCAAATATACTCATTTTCCAAAGATATTAGTTAGTTATTTTAGACTTAACGCCGCAGCACTAGAAAAGCTATTAAGCCAAGCAAAAAACAAAGGACGAACTTTACCCAAGGGTGTTGGATAAATTGGATGAGTTTCTGTTTTATTCTGTTTGTTGTGCGGGTGGTGAGTTGATTTCGGCGATACGAGTTTGAGCGTGTTCTTGTAATGGTGCATAGTTAATGGTGGTGGCGAGTTCAGCCGCACGATTTAAGGAATTAATTGCGGCGTTTGAGTCTCCCATCTTTAACTGGACATCGGCGAGAAACAACAGGTTACAGCTTTGGCTGTAGATATCGCCAATTTCGATGTAGAGGTTTTGCGCTTGCTGGAGATAGTCAAGTGCTGTTGTGGGGTTTTCTTGTAACTTCCCGAATTCTTGCAGAACTTTGGCTTCCCCCAAGCGTGCGCCAATGTCGCGGTAGAATTGCAATGCGTTTTCGTAGCGTTGTAATGCTTCATCACTGCGTTTGAGAAACTGCAAAACATCGCCAATGGCTCTTAATGTATTTGCTTCCCCCAAGCGATCGCCAATGTCGCGGTAAAATTGCAATGCGCTTTCGTAGCGTTGTAATGCTTCATCACTGCGTTTGAGAAACTGCAAAACATCGCCAATAGCTTTTAATGTATTTGCTTCTCCTAAGCGATCGCCAATGTCGCGGTAGAATTGCAATGCGTTTTCGTAGCGTTGTAATGCTTCATCACTGCGTTTGAGAAACTGCAAAACATCGCCAATGGCTCTTAATGTATTTGCTTCCCCCAAGCGATCGCCAATGTCGCGGTAAAATTGCAATGCGCTTTCGTAGCGTTGTAATGCTTCATCACTGCGTTTGAGAAACTGCAAAACATCGCCAATAGCTTTTAATGTATTTGCTTCTCCTAAGCGTGCGCCAATGTCGCGGTAGAATTGCAATGCGTTTTCGTAGCGTTGTAAAGCTTGTTCGCTGCGTTTGAGAAACTGCAAAACATCGCCAATGGCTTTTAATGTATTAGCTTCCCCCAAGCGATCGCCAATGTCGCGGTAGAATTGCAATACGCTTTCGTAGCGTTGTAATGCTTCATCACTGCGTTTGAGAAAGTGCAAAACATCGCCAATGGCTTTTAATGTGTCTGCTTCCCCCAAGCGTGCGCCAATGTCGCGGTAGAATTGCAATGCACTTTCGTAGCGTTGTAAAGCTTGTTCGCGTCGGTCGAGAAAGTGCAAAACATCGCCAATGGCTTTTAATGTATTAGCTTCCCCCAAGCGATCGCCAATGTCGCGGTAGAATTGCAATGCACTTTCGTAGCGTTGTAATGCTTCATCACTGCGTTTGAGAAACTGCAAAACATCGCCAATAGCTTTTAATGTATTTGCTTCCCCTAAGCGTGCGCCAATGTCGCGGTAGAATTGCAATGCGTTTTCGTAGCGTTGTAAAGCTTCTTCGCTGCGGCCGAGAAAGTGCAAAACATCGCCAATGGCAATTAATGTATTAGCTTCTCCTTCCTTGTCGCCTATTTCCTGGTAAATTTCTAATGCCTGTTGATAACAATCACTAGCTTTTTTAACCTCATTTTGCAGTTCAAAATAGAGATTCCCTAACTTTTCCAAGCTATTGGCTAAATCAGCCTTTAACCCCAACTTGGTTTGCAGAGCAATTGCCTTTTCGTATGCTTTAATTGCCAATAGGCGTTCTTGCTGACTGCGATAGCGCTGTTGATAGGCTTGTGCCAAACTTTCATACAGCGTTGCTAATAATGGTGCGTCTTTTTCTTGGGCTTCAATTTGCTCAATGAGTCGTAAGATTTCTTCTAAAGGTAAACCGCTTGGTTCCTGTGAGAAAGTTTTTGATATCGCCTGTGTTGAAATATTGGCGCTTTCTAATTCTAAAGACACAGACTCCCGTGTAAACCAAAACACTCCACCGCGCCAACTCCAAAAATCCGGTGCTTTTTCCACCAAGCGAGTCAAAATTGGTTCAGTTAACCACAACACAATAGGAAAGTGAAATTGTCGCAGTGCTTCCCTTGTCCATTGTAAGTAACCAAAAAACCTATCTTCTTCAGATTTGGGAGCGTCTAGCTTTACTGACAATAACTCATCTATACCTAATACTGTAATTACCGCAGGTTTACTTGCTTGTAAATCTGGTTCTGTTTCTATTAACTGCGCCAGCGCATAACGTAAACTAGGGTCTTGATTGCGTACTCGTATGCGATAAGTAAGAAAATCCTGTTGTTTGAGTTCAGTTTCGTATTCTGCAATCAGTTTTTCGCGTAAATTGCGGTCATCACAAACTGCAATTAGCAAATTCAGAATACCCTGGCTGGCTTCTAGGGCTACAATTAGCTTTTGATAATTCCGGTGATTTTCAGCTTTTGTCTCGTCTGTTGACATTATCTAATTAATTGCTTGCGTTTGAGTAGCTCCACCACAATGGGATGTACGTCATACCACAAATCATCATTCTCATACTCCAGTACATATAACCCGTGCAGCAGCGAGAGAAAATCCTCACTTTTGGCATCTTTGGGTGTGAGATTTTCGTATGTCGTTACTAATATGCTAATCAAATTCTCGCCCAAAGGACGAGCAAATTCATTGCGTAAATCTTTGACTGCTAATTGCAGAATTTCTGAATTAATTTTAATATCCGCACGTTCTGGTTCAGAACGAATGAGCAATAAGCATTGAGAACAACATTCTCTAGCAATTCTTACCAATTCCCGCACGACACCGCCGCTAGTAAGGACAATTTGTCTTGCAGTTTCCGGTTCAATTAATTCATCTGGAATGCGCTTTTGCAGAATTTGGAGAAACAAATTAATTAGTTGTTCCTTCGGTACTCCATCAGGTTTGCGGTTATCGCCTGGTTTGAAGAACTTACAAACTGCCATCAACTGAATTCGAGACACCACAGATTGTAAGATGGGCAGTAATTCACTGTTGCGAATTGCCGAAATGGGAATTGTGTAGATAATCTGAAACTTAGGTAAAAATAGAGAATTAATATTGTTTTTGTAAATATCTTCCACCAAGCCCAAATCGAGCTTATCCAAATCATCAATTACTACTAAAACTTGCTTTCTGGTAGCAACCTGAATAATCGAGGCAATTTCATCAGCTTTCCGTGCCAGTTCAGAAACCTTACGTTCGTAAGTCTTTTTAATTTCTTCTCGAAAGGTTGCTTCGTTTTTGAGTTTAGCAGTAATAATTTTCAGAAAATCACCACCCACACCCACCTCAGACTTTAAATCTTTAGTAACCGTCTCAGTTTGAGTAGTGGTGAACCATTCCAAGAGAGATTTTTTGGTATCTTCAGATATTTCGATTTCAGCTTGAGTAGCTTGACTCAATAGAGTTAAAGCAACGGCATACAAAATATTGACATGGTTAACATCTGACATTTCAATTAAGTCAGAAACAGAAAAGAAAGCAACAAAATATCCTTGCTGCTTCATTTTTCTAGCAAACTTCGCCAACAGAGTAGACTTACCACAACCCCGATGTCCTGCAAACATGATTTTGCCATTAGGAGGCGCATCTTCCACAGCTTGCTCTAAGCGGGCGATAGTTTCATTAGCAAGATCCACTCGAAACGCTTCAATTTGTCTAGCTGTAATCAGCGGAAATAATTCCAAATCCTGATACGCTTTGCGAAACTTTTCTAGTAAAGATTTATTCATCTTCTAGCTTCCTGCCATGCCTCAATTATCATAGCCAATTTTGGTATTTAGTCATTAGTCATTAGTCATTAGTCATCAGTCATTTGTCATTAGTCATTTGTCATCAGTCATCAGTCATTGTTATTGTTATTCTTTCTCCCCATCTCCCTTGTCTCCCCCATGCCCCATGCCCAATGCCCTATGCCCAATGCCCAATCCCCCATCCCTTTTGTCCCACCATTTGGTAAGTTAGTACATAGTCTGAAACAATAGCAGTTATCACAAGAGGGGATTACGTTGAGTCACCATCCAGATGCCATTGCCCCCCACGGTGGACAGTTAGTTAACCGTATCGCCACACCGGAACAAAGAGAGGAATTTCTCTCAAAAGCTGACTTTTTGCCGCGAGTGCAGCTTGACGATCGCGCCGTTTCCGATTTAGAAATGATAGCGATCGGTGCTTTTAGTCCACTCACGGGTTTTATGAACCAAGAGGACTACGATCGCACTGTAACAGAAATGCGACTAGCTAACGGTGTTGTGTGGTCAATACCAATTACACTATCGGTAGCCGAAGAAGTAGCTTCCCCTCTCCAAGAAGGTGGCTTAATTCGCCTCGATAACCCCGCAGGTAAGTTTATTGGAGTTTTGCAACTCACCCAAAAATATCACTACGACAAAACCCGCGAGGCAATTAATGTCTACCGCACTGATGATGCCAATCATCCCGGCGTGCAGGTAATCTATAACCAAGGCTCAGTCCATCTGGCTGGTGACATCTGGCTATTGCAACGGGAACCGCATCCCCAGTTTCCCGCTTACCAAATCGATCCCGCAGCCTCACGGCAAATGTTCCGCGAAAATGGCTGGAAGACTATTGTGGGTTTCCAAACTCGCAACCCCATCCACCGCGCCCATGAATATATCCAAAAGTGCGCCTTAGAAACAGTGGATGCTCTATTTTTACATCCATTAGTCGGCGCAACCAAAGATGATGATATTCCCGCCGACGTGCGGATGCGCTGTTATGAAATTTTGCTGGAACACTACTACCCCCACGACAGGGTAATTTTAGCAATAAATCCCGCCGCAATGCGTTACGCTGGCCCTCGTGAAGCCATATTCCATGCCCTAGTCCGCAAAAACTACGGCTGCACCCACTTTATCGTCGGCCGCGACCATGCAGGTGTTGGTAATTATTATGGCACTTATGATGCTCAATACATCTTTGATGAATTTGAGCCAGCGGAATTAGGCATCGTGCCCATGAAATTTGAACACGCCTTCTACTGCACCCGTACCAAGCAGATGGCGACAACTAAAACCAGTCCCAGCAAACCAGAAGAACGCGTTCACCTCTCCGGAACCAAAGTCAGGGAAATGCTGCGACGCGGTGAATTACCTCCACCAGAATTTTCCCGCCCAGAAGTCGCCGCCGAGTTGGCGCGGGCAATGCGGATAGAGGTGTCGGTTTAGGGCATGGGGCATGGGGCATGGGGCATGGGGCATGGGGCATGGGGCATGGGGCATGGGGCATTGGTTATTATTTCTCCCCCTGCCTCCCCTGCCCCCCTGCCTCCCCTGCTCCTCCTGCCTCCCCACTCCCCCTTTACACTACAGCCCTCAACCCTTTAAGCTGCTAGCTGATAGGCTGAGAAATGATGGCTAATTATGAAACGGCGCACGTTTTTAAACAGAATTGGCTCAATACTCGCTGTATTGGGGCTAACTGAAGCTGAGTGGTTGACTTTGGGAAACCGCTATTACTACGCTTTGGCACAACCCAGTCCGCGCAAGTTCGCATTGTTAATCGGTATTAACCAATACCCAAAAATTCCGTCTCTGGGTGGTTGTCTCACTGATGTGGAACTGCAAAGAGAACTTTTAATTCATCGCTTTGGCTTCCAAAGGTCAGATATTCTCACCTTAACTGAGGAACAAGCCAGCAGGGAATTCATTGAGGCGGCTTTTTTAGACCACCTGGGCAAGCAAGCTCAAGCTGACGATGTGGTGGTGTTCCATTTTAGCGGCTATGGCAGCCGTGTCAAATTGGAAACATCGTCAGAGACAATGCAAAATGCTCTGGTGTCAGCTAATGAAAGTCAAAATGCAGAAAATGAAAAAATAGTCAATTATTTATTAGAAGAAAGTTTACTATTATTATTGCGATCGCTCCCGACAAACCGAGTCACGGCAGTATTAGATACTAGTTATTCTGCTCCAAGCTCAGCCATCGGATTAAAAATTCGCGCCCTCCAGGAGTCACCAGAAGCCAAGCTGGTAGCCGAGGAACTGGATTTTCTCAAACAACTGAAAACTGAAAAACCACGCAGCACTCCTGTTGTGTTAACGGCTACTTCAAGCGACAAGCAATCAGCGAAGGAAGGAGTCTTTTCTGGTTTTAGTGCCGGGTTATTTACTTACGCCTTGACTCAGTATTTATGGGAAGCTACACCAGCCACTAAAATTCAAATTGCTCTTTCTCATGTGGAAAATTCTTTGTACAAATTGGGTAGCAAACAGCAGCCAGATTTATTAAGTACACAGAAAAATCAAGATGTAGAGACGTTACATGTAACGTCTCTACAGGCAGACGGTGGAGAGGGCGTGGTGAAAGCTGTTGAAGAAGACGGCAAAACAGTGCATCTGTGGTTAGCGGGATTACCTCCCCAAGTGCTGCTATACTACGGAGTGAATTCTCGATTAACTCTACCAACAACAGAGCAATTGGTATTGCGATCGCGTACTGGGTTAACAGCAAAAGCGCAATTTTTCAAAATTGAAGGTGCAACTCCGGCGCAAGTCGGGCAACTTGTCCAAGAAGCAGTCCGCGTTTTACCAAAAAATATTAATTTAGTAATTGGTCTGGATACTCGGCTGGAAAGAATTGAACGAGTAGATGCTACAAGTGGCTTTGCCGCCATTGCTCACATGTCTACCGTAGTAGCAGGAGAACAACCAGCTGATTATATATTTGGTAAGCTCCAGCAAACACCCAGTCGCTACGCGCTATTTACTCTCGACGGCGAATTAATTCCTAACACCGCCGGTGAAGTTGGCGAAGCGGTAAAAGTTGCAGTACTGCGGCTAGCACCAAAATTATCCACCTTGTTAGCAGCCAAATTATGGCGACTCACAGAGAATGAAGGTTCTTCCCGCCTAGCCATCAAAGCAACCCTAGAGATAATTAGTGATAAATCACCCCAAGCGTTAACGCAGCGCCAAACACAGCGAACTCAACACTCATCAGTCAACACTCATCAGTCAACAGTCCCCACTCCCAGTGTCCCTATCGGTAGTCGAATGCAATATCGGCTGGAAAATGAAGGCGATCGCCCAGTATACTTAATTTTGCTAGGTTTAAAAAATAATCAGACGGCAACTGTCTTCTACTCTTGGGAAACTCCACAAGAACCAAACACTACGGACAATAAACCCCTTTTCCAAGAAGTTGTCATCGCCCCAGGTGAAACCCTTACCTTGCCGCAAACTAATGTTAGTTCTGAATGGGTAATTCCAGCGCCAGCCTTTTTTTCGGAACAACAACTAATTTTTAGTATTGCTCCCTTGAGTGCAACTCTCGCCGTCTTAAACACTGCAAACTATCCCGCACCCGACCAGCATCCAATTGTCCCATTGTCGAAACCGTTAGATGTTGCCCAAGCCTTACTCCAAGATTTACATAACGCCAGCTTTATCAAAACCGAAATGAACGGCACAGCAACCGACTCATATATCTTAGATGTAAATAATTGGGCAAGTCTAAGCCTTACCTTTCAAGTTGTGTGAACGCAGATGAACCAAACAGCGAGTGTTGAATTGCGTTAGCGTAGCGGGGCGTAGCCCATTGTGAATTGGTATTAACTATCCTTGTGTTTTTGCTTTAGTACTGAGAAGATTTCAGCATAATTCCAGCTGGAATAGACATAAAGCAAATTACTAAACAGAAGGAAAACTCATGTCTGACATCAAAAAACTTGGTCAATCTTGGATATTTAATTGGTTCTTTGGCTTTAGCCAGATCCCTACAGATGAAGATTGTTGCATTTACATGAAATCAGTTTTATGTTGCGCTAAAGGAGATGGAGTTCTCTCACAGGAAGAAAAAGATTGGGCTATTGGATTCTGTGCGTCCTGGGGAGTAGCAGACTGGGTAATTGAAGAACTAAAAGCATACGAAGCAGATGAAGATATACAAGAGGTTATTGCTCGCTCTCCTCAAGTGTCCATAGCGCAAAGAGATTTACTTCTCACAGCAATTAGGGCTTCTGCTGCTGATGGAGAACTTCATGAACAGGAAAAGCAAAAAATTCGGCAAATGGCTTCTATTATAGGAGTCAAAGAAGAAATAGTAGACCAGTTAGAGCAACTACACCAAGAAGAATTAGCATTACGGCAAAAGCGTGTTAAGCTGCTATATCCGGAGAAAAGCCCTTATTAAAAACTCTCTGTCCTCAATTAGATAATAGCGTTGACTTTAATTCAACGTGAATTCGATGTACAGGATTTTGACCTCACCCCCAGCCCCTCTCCTTGAAAGAGAGGGGAGCAAAAAGCCTAATTTTTCGTTACTCCTCCCTCTCCTACCAAGAGAGGAAGGCTGGGTGGGTTTGTCTTGTCGAATTCACGTTAATTCACTTAAGTGGAACTACTCACAAGTTCATCAAAAGCAGTATTTAGAGACACTTCTTTCCAAGCATCTAGTTCTGTTTTCATCGATTCCAGTTTGGCATTAATCGCATAAATAGCATCTTCTCCTAATGCCAATCTCAGTGGCGGGCGATCGCTATTAACTGCTTTAATAATTGCCAAAGCTGCTTTTTTCGGATCGCCTGGTTCCTTAAATTCCAATTTATTATCCAATATATCTCGCGCACCTTGACGCATTTCACCAATCACTGTCTCATAATCCTTGATTTCGCTATCAGCAATAACTAGAGAACGTGTGACAAATTCTGTACGAAAAGCGCCAGGTTCGACAATTGTGATTTTGATACCCAGAGGTGTAACTTCCTGAGCCAATGCTTCAGAAATTCCTTCTATGGCAAATTTTGTACCATTATAAATTCCCGTACCAGCATAGCCAACAAAACCACCCACCGATGAAATATTAACTATGTGTCCACTGCGTTGCTGTCGCATATAAGGTAGTACTGTCCGTAGCAATTCTAAAACAGCAAAAAAGTTGGTTTCAAACTGGCGGCGAACTTCTTCATTGCTGACTTCTTCTATTGCTCCTAAAATTCCATATCCGGCATTATTAACAAGTACATCAATGCGTCCAAATTTGGCAATTGCTTGTTTTACTGCTTGTTGTATTTCTTCAGGTTTAGTGACATCAAGTTGCACAGCCAATGTCTGTTCTGGAAAGCTTGCTGCTAAATCTTGTATCAACTCTCGATTCCTTGCAGTCAGCACTACAGTTTCACCCTGCTCTAACACGGTTTCTGCTAATGCTCGGCCCAAGCCTTTTGAGCTACCAGTAATCAACCATACGCGTCTTTCAATACTTGAGGATATGACCATAAAAACTCTCCATTTTTAACAAAAGAATTCAGGAGTCATTCAGACAGAATTCAAAATTTAATTTTGTCTGACTAGTGGTCTGTCCCAAAACTTTTGAGAGGTTCGTAGTAAGCACTTTAGTGCTTGAACATTATAGGACTAAAGTCCTTACTACAAACGTATTTATCCCTCAGAACTAATGCGACAGACCACTAGCCTATTCATAAATGGCGAACCACCATACCAAAATAATTAGTCACGTGTCTAAATTTTCTTGTGACTTCTGAATTCTCAATTATTTTTTAAACACACATCTGCCGACTAAATATTGCCAGATGTTTCCTGCATCTTTTTCCGGAGACTAAGCGGCCTCATGTCAGTCCAGACTTCTTTAATATAATCTAGACATTCTTGTTTCAAGCCAATTTTACCAACGTCTTTCCAACCAATAGGGTTTTCGCGTTGACATGGCCAAATGGAATATTGTTCTTCGTGATTAACTACAACTTTGTAAATTGTTGTGTCTTCTTTGTCATCTTGATACATAATTGACCTGTTGATGTGAATTAAATAGCTGAATTGAACTTATTTGTATTCTTAGGCAAGAGGATTATAGAAGGTTAAGAGTACATAATTTTATTCAAAAATAGTATTTACACATAATAAATTTTTCTTTGTATTAGTTTTTAACTTTTATATTTTGTTGTTTGAATTTGAAGATAACTCAAAGATTGGAATTCTAACACTGTTAATATTAAAACAAATAACATAAATATACTATCTCCAACAAGTAAACCAGAATATATGCCCCTAACGCCTGCGATTTTGGAAAAGAATATAACTGTTGGCACAGTTAAGATTATGCTTTTTAGCAAAACTACTACTAACACAGTTTTACCTTTGCCTATGGATAGAAAAAGAGTATTACTAAAGTATGCTAAAGGCCATATCGGCATTAATATACTGAGAATCCTAAAATTGAGCAGGTCGTCATTCATAAATTCAACATTGGGCAGAAGTATTTCTAAAAAAGTCTTTGGAAATAATTGTAAAGGTAGCCAAATCAATATTAATAAAAGAGTGCCCAGGATTGCAAAAGTTAAATATGCTTTTTTGATCCTTCCATAATTTTGTGCGCCATAATTCATTCCAATTATGGGTTGTAGTGCTTGTGAAAAACCAATGATAGGAATAAAGACAATTGAAATTACTTTTCCTGCTGCTCCAAAGAAAGCGATATCAGTATTTGTTCCATAGTGAGAAATTGAGTTAAAAACTATGAAATCTTGTACCAATATAGTAAATGGATAAAATAATTCTGATATTCCAACTGATAAAATTGCGGGGATTAAGTCGATGGCGATCACTATTTTTTTTAAATTAGCTGGTATGGAACTTTTCCCAACAATAAAATAACCTAAATTGGCAATACTATAAACAACCATTGCCATAACTGTAGCAAGAGCAATACCTTGAGTCCCCCAATGAAATATACTAATAAATATATAATTTAATACAATGTTAACAATAACAAAAACCCAATCAAATATTGAAGTTAATTTAATCTCTCCCTCTGATTTTATCAGTTTGCTACAAGCTTCCGCTAAAATCAAAAATACTGAACCTAGTATATAAGTATTAAAATATTTTGTGCCTTCTAAAGCAACTTCACCAGTTCCTCCCATTAATAAAATTAATTTTTCACCAAAATTGTAGCCAATAATAGTAATTAATAGTGAAATTGCCACACTGATAACTATTAAATTAGCAAATATTTTAGACTGAGTTTTCACATCTCCAGAACCAATGGCACGGCTCAGAATAGAAGCAGAACCCACCCCAATACAAAAAGCAAATCCATTTATTATAGCTATAATTGGCAGTGCCAGTGAAATGCCAGCTAAAGCACTTTCACCAATAAATCTTCCTGCAAATAAAGCATCAATAAAAGTATTTAAACTCAGCATCAATATCCCCAGAGTACTAGGAATTGATAACTTGAACATTAGTTTAACAAGGTTACCATCAAGGATTTCATTGGTGATTTGAGATTGTTTTTGTGAAATCATTTTTTAGTTTTTTACTCAACCTTAACCAAACGGCTAACACGATACTGCTTCACTGCTTCTAACTCTATCTCTTTTGCTGAGTTAAATGCACTCATCACTTCACCACAAACTTCTATTCTCGCTTCATAAGCACCTGACGCACTACCATCTGAAAGTGCAAAATCAATCTTAATTTCTGCCCAGTCAGCATCCTTTTCCATCGCCAATACTTTGCCTGCTTTCAAGTAATTTAGCCAATTCCAACCAGACTGCATCCAAATTTCGCGCTCAGCAATTTGCTCGAATTTGCTTAAACCAGTCCATCCTCGGTAATATTGACGCAAACCAGAAACTGAGCCATTTCGTTCCACTAATAAATCCAATACATCTGGCTCTAAATGTCCCCATAAATAGCCTTGGGGTAAATCAATTAATGTTGGGGCAAATTGATGACCACCAAAGTGAGTTGTCTGCCAAACTCGTAATTTTCCATTAGAAACAGGGGCGTA
This sequence comes from Nostoc sp. ATCC 43529, assembly GCA_003326205.1. GTDB lineage: Bacteria > Cyanobacteriota > Cyanobacteriia > Cyanobacteriales > Nostocaceae > Nostoc. The sequence continues at coordinate 220,341 of LWTK01000011.1, read as the reverse complement.
TTCTTTACGTAATTGTCGATATATGGGAGTTCCAAATCTACCACAAGCAAGGTCAACTTGAGCATGAGTGCAAACCATCAGTTCGCGAATGTCACTTGTTAGTTGTTGATATTGCTGAAATTGGGATAAATTGTTGGGTTTTTGTATCAACTGCTGTAAGATTGCTGTCAACAAATCAGCGGCTTTACTTTCTGGAACGATAAACTCTTGTTTCTCAAACTGAGAAAACATTTTTGCAGGGCGATAATAGTAGAAAATGCGAGTAAAGCCAGGATGAGAATATTCCCGGTCAGGAGCAATTAGCATTGGTTTCAAATTGACCCCATGCTGAAAAATCAACTCTTGGAATAAACCTATTACTGACTTAATAGTTGGATTTTGTTGAAATATTTCTTGCGGCCAAGGTTGTGGAACTTCCATAATCAGCCAATGTTCGCAAGTACCTGCTGTCCCAATTATATCTTCTCCATTAACTTTGGAAACCAAGGAACAAAAACGACAGTCTCTTGCCAGAAGTTCTTTCAAATGTTGAGTTGGCATATTTACTATCTGTATTATATTTATTTAAAAAGATTTGATATAAAAGCCATTTTTGATTTTTGAAACAACTCAGTAAAATTTGAGAAATTTGTTTCCTTGATTACACAAATCAATTTAAAAACTAAAGCAAATTTCGATAGCAATAAATTATTAATCAAGTCCCATTCCTTTTCGCATATCCTGATAAAAATTATCATAAAAATACTGGTGTGGTACTAACCTTTTATACAAAGCATAGAGATTAAGACGCCAGTATGATTGCACAACAAAATATTGTCTTTTAGGTTTACGAGCTTCCAATGCCTGAAGAATCTTATTCGCTACTTTCTCAGCTGGTAAACCTCCGCTGCGATTATCTTGTACCGAACCTTGCATATATATTTGATAATTCTTGCCATATATCGCTTTAATTTCTGGTGACATATTTGCTAATGTTTGTTGATAGCTAACTTCTACTTTGTCAGCCTGTTCTGGCGTTACTATTCCTGCTGGCAATATAGAAATAACTTCAACTCCAGTAGAAAATAATTCCATTCGTAAAGAATCTGTAATTGCTTCGATCGCAAATTTGGAAGCAGATAAAAGACTTCTATAAGGTAGAGCTAACCTACCACAAATTGCACTGATATTAATGATGCGGCCTTTGGCTTTTCGGATTAATGGTAAAAATGCTTGTGTAACAGCAATTTGACCAACAACATTGACTTCAAAATTAAATCTAATGTCATCTATTGGAATACATTCTAAAGGCCCATCTACAGCGGCAACTGCATTATTAATTAATGCGAATAATCCTTCCTCACCAACTGCTAGCGAGACAAACTCGGTAGCAGATTTAATTTCTTCAGCTTTGGTAATGTCCATAATAATTGGTGTTAAATTCCCAGATGCAGCTTCCTTTAGTGAATGTGCATCTTTCTCGCTACGGACTCCAGCAAAAACCTGATACCCTTGTTTGGCTAGTAAAAGTGCAGCTGCTCGACCTAAACCTGTGGATGTTCCTGTAATGACGACTGCGCCTTTATAACTCTGATTCATACCTATTTTCTCCCAGATAAAATGTCTTTGTGCGAACATCTTGATTCTGACTGCTGAATTATTCTTGAAACTAAAACCAATAATTAAGGCAAGTTAGAAACAAGTGATTGTCGCTTTTCTTGATGCTGACGCTGACCATGCATAACCATCTTTATACCACTCTTGGCATAACATTGATCGTTGGAATGTTCTTGACGTTCTGGCCCCTTGTTAAGCAACTCTAATTTATAGTTTGAAAGAATTGTTGCTAATACAAGCTTCATTTGAAATATAGAAAAAGAGCCTGCAATACAACTACGGGCACCGCTACCGAAAGGAATAAATTCGTAAGGAGAGTATTTTTTTTCTAGAAAGCGTTCTGGCTTAAATTCTTTCGGTTCTGGATATACATCTTCACGTTGATGTGTTGAATAAATATTAGTAATTAGTACTGTACCTGGAGTTAACTTATAGCCCATAATTTCCACGGGAGAAATTACCACCCTTGGTAGGGAGAATATCGGACTTGGATAAATTCGTAAAGATTCGCAGCAAACAGCATTAAGGTAAGGCAATGCAACAATTTTCATGGGGTCTGGGTTTTCACCAAGGCTATCTAGTTCCTCAAGCAGTTGTTGGCGAACATCTGGCAAACGGTGAACCCAGTATAAAAGCCAAGTCAACGAATGTGTTGCACCATCCCTACTTGCTAATATTGGCAAAAACAAAAGATCCCGCACCTCTTCATCGCTGAATGTTTTACCTGTTTCATCACAAGCAAATATCAAATCGCAGAGCATATCAGTGCGTGAAGGATCTGCTTCTTGGCGGCGTTCTTTGACTTCATCGTATAAAAATTCAAAAATTTCTCTTAACAGATATTTATGATATCCCCACGGACTTAGACGGCCTAAATTTACTTGTGTAAAAGGTAAATCTTTTACTATATTAAATAGTGAAGTTCTTTCATATTTAATGCAAGAAGTATATAGATGATTAATTTTTTCGTAACGCTCTCCTTCTCGTAATCCAATTACAACCTCTATAGCTATTTGCAAGGTGATTTTTGATAAAAGTTCATGGGCGATGAAAGTTTTAGCAAGCGTCTGTTGACCAATAATTTTTTTAGTCAGTTCATAAATACTTTTTCCACTAGCACTCATCCGCTCTCCGTGGTACGCCTTCATCAAAATAGGACGACGATTTTTGTGAACTAAACCTTCAATATGAAGGATTCCTTGCTGTCCCATTTGTCCAACTGTAATTGGGGAATCTCCTAAAGGGACACTAGAAATTGTAATTTCTTTAGTATTAGTTAAATACTGCTTTATTGCTAAGGGATTGCTAACGTAAACGATTGGTGTCGAACCAGACATTATAGTTATTATGTCGCCATAACTCTTGTAAATAGCATCTAAACAGCCACTCGGATTCGTATTAAGCTGCTGGCGTAGCAGCCACAAAGGTGTTTTAATTTGGGGAGGTAGTGTCATCAGTTTTGTTTAATTCTATGATTTATTGATATTGAACTGGAAAAACAAATTCAGGAATATATTAGAGCCGATTTCTACTCGATTTTGAAAGTAGATAATCTTCTTTACTCTCTGTCTCCTTTTGGCGGCGACTACGTATAACCATTTTCACGCCACTTGCAGGAGAACAAATCAAACCAGCAAATTTGGCACGTTCTGGCCGCTGATTAACTAACTCTAATTGATAGTGCGAAAGAATCGTTGCTAATATAAGTTTCATTTCAAATAGGGCAAAATTTGCACCTATGCACACACGAGAACCGCCACCAAATGGCAGAAATTCATAAGGAGAAAATTGTTTTTCTAAAAAGCGTTCTGGCTTAAATTCTTTCGGATTTTGATATAAATCTTCACGTTGATGGGTTGAATAAATATTACCAATAAGTATCGTACCTGGATGTAGCTCGTAGCCCATTATTTCAACGGTTGATTCTACTAATCTAGGAAATGTAAACAATTGAGTTGGATAAATTCGCAGAACTTCATTACATACAGCACTTAAATATGGCAGTGCAACAATACTCATTGGGTCTGGGTTTTCACCAAGACTATCAAGTTCTTTGAGTAATTTTTCTTGAACCTCTTTTAAACGATGAATCCAATACAAAGCCCAACTAATACCAGTTCCAGAAGCATCACCGGATGCAAATATAGGTGATATTAAAAGGTCACGTACTTCTTCATTGCTTAATGCTTCACCTGTTTCATCACGAGCTAATATTAAATCGCTAAGTATATCAGTACGTGAAAAATCTGCTTGCTGGCGACGTTCTTCAACCTCAGTCAATAGTGATTGAAAAAGTTCTTGCCGCAGGTGAAGAAGGTATCCTTGTGGACTCCATCGACCTAAATCTTTTTCTCCAAAAAGCTTGCTAATAATTTTAACTATAAGAGACTGGCGATCGAGTTTAAGCAAACTTGCAAATAAATCTTTAATTTTGTTGTAACGTTCTCCTTCATTTAAACCGATTACCCGCTCTATACCCACTTTAAAAGTAATATCTTCAATAACCGGGTATGCAACAAAAGGTTTTCCAATTACTTGTTTATTCATCATCTTTTCTGTGAGTTCGCAAATACCTCGCCCGCAGGCTTGCATCCGCGCTCCATGAAAAGCTTGCATTAAAAGTTTACGCCGATTTTTATGAATTAAACCATCAAGTTGTAAAACTCCTTGATTTCCTGTGATAAAGGCAAAATCTTCGTTTAATGCACCCCTAGCTATAATTTCTTTGGTATTTGTGAAAATTTCTTTTATGCCTAAAGGATTGCTGATGTAAACAATTGGTGTAGAACCAGACATGATAGTGACTATATCACCATAACGTTGAGAAATAGCATCCAAATAGTCAAAAGGATTAGACTCAAATTGTAGACCTAACAGCCAAAATGGTGTTTTCGTCCCTGGGGGTAGTTTCATCAGTTGCTTTTACTCCCATTATTTAAATTTGACACAGCATTATCAATACAAACTCTCAAAGTTTTAGCTAATTCTTGAATATGAGGTTCAACAAAAATAGAAAAATGATCCCCAGGAACTTCTATAAGTTTAATAGGTTGACTAGAAAATTTACTCCAACCTAGTAAGGGGTCATTAGTATGAAATTCTGGACTTTCAAAATCATGAATAATTTCTTCCTTAGCTCTAAAAAGAGTCATGGAATGAGGATAAATAACTGGCACATAATCTCGCATTGCTTGGACATGGGCCTTGAAGAGTTTGTAATAACGGATAAAATCTTTAATCTCCGTATCAGTAAAGATAAAGTTTGCTTTTTGATTAATTAAATCAAGTTGTTTGTTGAGCGATAAATCTCGCAGTTCTTCAAAAGAAACTGAAAAATCTATATTACTATCGGTTTTGATTGATTCAGCCATGCGGAGTAAAAACTTAGCATCATCATCTTTTGTAGATTCAATGCGTGTTTCTGAGAGTATGGCATCAATTACAACTAACAAATCTACTCTTTCACCCTGTTTTTGTAATTGCTGCGCCATTTCAAAAGCAAGTACACCCCCATAACAATGACCACCTAAAAGATAAGGCCCGTTTGGCTGTATTTTACGAATTTCTTGCAGGTAGTAACTTGCAGTTTCTTCTACTGAAATTATTTCAGGTTCTTCTGCATCAGGGTTATGTTCTAAAGCATAAAATGGGTAATCTTCACCAAGCCTTCTAGATAAATTGATATAGTGATTAATACCTCCACCAGCACCATGTATGCAAAAGAAAGGTATTTTGGAATCAGAAGAGTTAATTGCTACTACAGGAGAATTAGAACTCTTGCGGAATGGCTGACTAACAATTGCAGCTAGTTTCTCAATTGTGGGATTTTCAAAAAGAGTAGATAGGCTAAGGTTATGGCCAAATCTGTCTTGAATTTGAGCCATTAGCCGTACAGCTAAAAATGAGTGACCACCTAAGTTAAAGAAGTTATCTGTTACCCCGATGGGGGTAGTATTCAGAAGATTTTCCCACAGTTTTACTAATGATAATTCTGTAAAATTCCGAGGAGCGATTAAAGTTTTATTAGTATTTGGTCGGATAAATTCATTTGTGGGAAGAGAACGCTTATCTACTTTACCATTAGGTGTAAGTGGTAGTGCATCTAATACCACAAAGGCAGAGGGAAGCATATAATTAGGTAATTTTTGCTGCAAGTATGGCAACAGTTGTACAGCTATATCCTGTTTATCTGTAACAATATATGCAATCAAAGTTTGATTTTCTTCAGTATCATTAACTGCAATTACAACAGCATCTCGTACATCTGGATGTTGTATAATAATAGTAGCAATTTCACCTAATTCTACTCGAAAGCCTCTGATTTTTATTTGTTCGTCATCACGACCCAAGTATTCAAGATTACCATCAGATAGATAACGTACTAAATCGCCTGTTTTGTAAAGTTTTGTTCCCGGAATAAAGGGGTTATCGATAAATCTTTCTTGAGTTAATTCTGGACGATGTAAATATCCCCTCGCTAAACCGTCACCACCAATATAAAGTTCGCCTACAACTCCTAGAGGTGTTGGTTGTAAATTGGGATTTAATACATAAGCTTGAGTATTATTGATAGGACGACCGATAGGGACGGTGTTTGCTTGGTCTTGTAATAAACTGGTGTCGTAGTAAGTGGCGTTAGCGGAAACTTCCGACGAACCATAAAGGTTGATTAATTTTGCGAATGGCATTAATTCTTGAAAAGTTTTAGCCAAATTAATAGATAGTGCTTCGCCGCTAGTTATCCAGAGTTTGAGTTGTGATAATTTCTTGGTCAGATGATGATAATTATCTAGAAGTAAACGTAGTAATGAGGGTACAAGTATAATACGAGTAACTTTGTGATGCGCTAAAGCTTCTATAAATAACTGCGGGTCTAGTAGAGTTGCATTGTTGATAATTACTGTAGGAATTCCTTGAAGTAAAGGAGCAAAAATTTCCCAAACAGAATCTACAAAACTAATAGCTGTTTTTTGACAATAAACTTCTTGTGGAGTGGAAGGATAAGTTTTCCATAGCCAGTGTAAACCATTTACTGTACCGCGATGAGTGCCAAGAACGCCTTTTGGTGTTCCAGTTGAGCCAGAAGTATAGATGATATAGGCCAGATGTTCGGGTTTAGAAATGTTAATCGGGTTCTCTGGACTTTGTTGAGAAATTTCATCTTTGTGGATATCTAGGCAAACAATTTTATGTGAAGATAATGATAGTTTTTCTAATATTTGTTTATGGCTAATTAATATCGATGCTTGAGAATCCGAGAGCATAAAATTTAAACGCTCAACTGGATAACTTGGATCGAGGGGAATATATACTCCACCAGCTTTGAGAATGGCTAAAATTCCCACTACTATATCTATGGAGCGTTCTAGACATATAGCAACGAGGGTTTCTTTTGTTACACCCTGTTTTTGTAAATAATTTGCAACCTGATTAACTTGATAATTAAGTTGACGATAAGTTAGTTTATCAGATTGATGAATTAATGCTATGGAATTAGGGCTTACTTCAACTTGTTGTTCAAATAGTTCATGCAGACAGACATCTTTATATTCTGCACTAGTTTGATTAAAATTAAATAATAATTGCTCTTGTTCAGCAGGAGCTAATGGGGATAATTCACAGATACGCTGTTGTGGATTAGCAATGATGTTTTCTAATAAATTTTGGTAGTTATTAATAAATTTGCTAATAGTTGTTGCATCAAAAATGTCTGTGTTATATTCCAAACAACCTGTTAATCCATCTTGGGATTCAAACATCGACAGGAAAATATCTAGCTGAGATGTACCGCTATCAAAGTCTAAAGTACGCAAGGTTAATCCCGATACTTCTTGCACATTTGTTGGAGTATTTTGTAGAACAAACATGACTTCATAAAGTGGATTTCGATTTAAGTCGCGTTCGGGTTGTAATTCTTCTACAATCATCTCAAAAGGTAAGTCTTGATGTGCATAAGCATCGAGAGTCACCTGACGAACTCGGTGTAGAAATTCCTGGAATGTGGGGTTACCACTAAGGTTATTACGCAATACTAAAGTATTAACAAATAAACCCAACATCCCTTCTAATTCGGCTCGGTTGCGGTTGGCAATTGGAGAGCCAATCAAAATATCTTCTTGGTCTGTGTAACGATATAATAATATGTTGAAAGCTGCCAGCAAGCTCATAAATAAAGTGGCATCTTCTCGCTGGCTTAATTGTTTGAGTGCATTAGTTAAGTCTGCGGAGAATGTAAAATATTGCTTGGCACCTGCAAAAGTTGTGACGGTAGGTCGCGGACGGTCTGCGGGTAGTTGGAGTACGGGAAGCTCACCGCTTAGTTGCTGCTTCCAGTATTTTAACTTGGTTGCGAGGAATTCTCCTTGAATGCGATCGCGTTGCCAAATTGCGAAATCTGCATACTGAATTGGAAGTTCGGGTAAAGGTGAAGGCTTATTTGTAGAGAAAGCTGCATACAAGGTTGACAACTCGCGCAAAAATACGCCACAAGACCATCCATCGGTGATAATGTGATGCATAGTCACAAGCAAAACGTGTTCTTGTTTATTTAAGCGTAGTAAAGTTGCTCTGACTAAAAGTCCTTTAGCTAAATTAAAGGGTTTTGTTGCTTCCTTGGCTACAAGGTGTTTAACCTCAGATTCCCAATTTTGATTGGATAAATGCTCAAGATTAATAATGGGTAAATCCCAATTCAAATCAGGTGCAATTTCCTGTACTGGCTCTCCATTTATCAGTTTAAATCTTGTGCGCCAAATTTCGTGACGCTTGAGGATTTCATTTAGACTTTGCTCAAGCGAGGTAATATCTAGTTCCCCTTTGATATGAAAAGCAATGGGAATATTGTAGAAGGAACTCCCGTGGTAAAGTTGGTCAATAAACCAGAGCCTTTGTTGCGAGAAAGACAAGGGAATATTGTTAGATATGTGGCGTTTGGGAATAGTATCAGCTTGAAATTTTCCTCCTTTCCATTTTTCTAAGAGGGCTTTTTTAGCTAGTGATAAATTAGAATTATTTTTATTCATTGGTAATATTTAATGAGAGGTTAAAGATATTTATTTGCACGCAGAGACGCAAAGGCGCAGAGAAGAGGGAGAGGAGAAAAAATTTCTCCTCTCCCCACTTCCTAGTCCCCACTCCCTGTATTAAAGGAAGCTTTTTGACAAACAAAGCAAGCTATGTCTTCACTTTCTCCAAAGTCTCTGGTGTTATAGTAATTAAATTGTGTGAAGCCAGCATCTTTTAAAGCTGACTCAACTTCTTCTAAAAAATGATCTTTTCTTAACCAAACTGTGTCTGATCGCTGCCAATTTTTATCTATTAATTCAAATCCTGTGACTTTAATTTCCCAGAGTCTTTCTTCAGGTTTGTAGTAGAATAATTCTATCAATGAACCGCGATCGCTGATATTGACAATATTAAAATTGTTATTCTGAGCAGCTTCGTGTAGCCACTCTGTTATTGGTATATTGAACACAAAAACGCCACCTTCTTTAAGTGCGGTATATACGTTTTTGAATGCTACTTTCAAATCTTCCTTGTTATGAAGAAAATGGAAAACATCATTGGCTAAAGCTGCATTAAAGATCGGTGGTAAATCAAATTGACGTATATCACTAAGGATAAATTCACTTTCAGGTGCGTTTTTTCTAGCGTAGTTTAGCAGACCTTCGGAAGCATCGATTCCAGTAACTTTATATCCTCTAATGTTCAGCTGTTGCGCTAAATATCCAGAACCGCAACCAAGTTCCAGAATATGGCTTCCCGCAGGAAGATGTGATAAGAATATTTGGTCTAAAGCAGGTAATATACCTTGTACTAAAACTTCAGGTGTGTTCTTGAATTCATTCTGTAACCCAGCGATGGGTTCATAGTTGGGAAGAGCATTTAGTAAAGACATAGACTATTTTTCGTGTTGGTGAATGAAATTTAGGTCTTGTTTGTTGACTATGGTTGAAACTTTATTGGTTAGCTAAAAAAGCTTCTACTTCTTCTTCGGATAATTCTTCTATTTTTTCTAATAGAAGTTGTTCTATCATTTCTGCTTGTTTGACTGGGATCATAGCTTGCGATAAAAGGTCACGCAGTGGTAAATCTATAGGAAATTTTGCTCGCAATCGAGAAAGCAATTGAGTAGCAATGAGAGAGTCTCCTCCTAATTCATAAAAGTTGTCATAAATACCAACTTCTGTAATTCCAAGTACCTCTTGCCAGATTTCTGTAATTTGTTTCTCTAACTCATTTGTCGGAGCCAGATATGGATTACTCAGTTGTGGTCTAGAATAGCGCGGGGATGGATCTAATTGATTAGCTGATTTTAAATTGGCTAAATAATCAAGGTTAAATACATAATTCTGTCTACCTTTATTGTCTACTGTAGAAATAGTAATTTGAGTTGGTTGTTCTAGAGATAATATTCTTTGAAATACTTCTATAGCTTCTGTTGGAGTAATGCTTAATTCTTGTTTGTCTACTTGCTCTAAGGGTTTTGGCTCTTGGGTGGAATCTAATGTTGTTAATTTAGTCTTTAAAAAAGCTGATGAAGGTTTAGGATCGATCCAGTATCTTTGCCGTTCAAAGGGATAAGTAGGTAAAGGTAAACGATGACGCTGCTCGTGGGTATAAAATCCTGACCAATCTATATTTACACCAAAAAGCCACAACTTACCTAATGTTTCTAACAAAAAGCTCACATCGGATTTTTGCTCTTGTACGTGAGGTAAAGAAGTCAGTATATTTTGTTTAGCATTGATATCTAAATGTTGTTTGGTTAATGTGCTTAAAGTTCGTCCTGGCCCGACTTCTAAAAAAACAGCTTCAAACTCCTTTAATAGTTGAGCTATACCATCAGAAAATTTCACAGTTTGTCGTAAATGTTGGCTCCAATAGTTAGGATTTATAGCTTGTGTATCTGTAATCCAATTACCAGTTACATTGGAAATAAAGGGTATACGTGGGGGATTCAGTTTAATTTTTTGGAACGATCGCGCAAATTCCTCTAAGATTGGCGACATCATTTGAGAATGGAATGCATGGGATGTATGCAACAAACGACATTCAATTCCTTGAGAGGATAATTGATTTTCCAGTGTAGCGATCGCTTCTTTTGTTCCAGAAACTACGCATGAAGTTCGGCTGTTAATCGCTGCGATTTCTACAGAGTTTGAAATTAGCGATCGCACTTCTTTTTCACCAAGCCTAATTGCTAACATACTCCCTGGCGGTAACTGTTGCATCAGTTGTCCTCTTTTTGCCACGATGAAGAGGACATCTTCAAGAGAAAATACACTTGCGATCGCAGCTGCAACATATTCACCAATGCTATGACCAATCATCGCCGCAGGTAACACACCCCATGACATCAATAACTTAGCCAAGGCATACTCAATTACAAATAATGCTGGCTGAGTAAAAGCTGTTTGTTGTAGTTTTTCGTTAGCTGCGGTAATTTCTTCTGATTTTGGAAACAGTAAATCGCGGATATCAAGACCGAGGTGGGGTTGCAAAATTTCGGCGCAAGTATCGACGTGTCTGCGGAATATTGCTTCGGATTCGTAGAGTTCGCGACCCATGTTTGCATATTGTGACCCCTGTCCGGAAAACATGAAAATGACAGGTTGTTCTCTATGCTCTTGATATATAGTAAAAGTCCGTTCTTGCTGCTGCTTTTCTAATACAGTGACAGCATCTCCAACATTTTGACATACTAATATCCGGCGATGGTTGAAACCTCTACGACCAACTTGTAAAGTATAAGCAACATTAGCTAAGTTTACTTCTGGATTTTGTTTAAAATACCCTAATAAATTTTCGGTTGCACTTTCTAAAGCTGTGCTAGTTTTGGCTGACAATAATATTAATTGCCAAGGTCTATATTTATCAGAATATGTAACTTCCGGTGCTTCTTCCAGAATTACATGGGCATTAGTTCCACCAAATCCTAAGGAACTAATTCCTGCTTTGCGGGGAGTATTGTTAGTTTTCCAATCAGTTAATTGAGTACTAACGTAAAAAGGGCTATTTTCAAAATCAATTTCCGGATTTGGAACTTCAAAATTGATGCTAGGAGGTAGTTTTTTATATTTTAATGCTTGTACAGTTTTGATTAGACTTGCTATGCCAGCAGCTATATCTAAATGTCCGATATTAGGTTTGACTGAACCAATAGCGCAGAAGCGATTTCTTGGTGTGAAAGCACGAAAAGCTTTAGTCAACGCTGCAATTTCTACTGGATCTCCAGCAGCGGTTCCAGTTCCATGAGTTTCTATATAAGAAATATCATCAGCGTCTATTCCAGCATTTGCCAAAGCTTCTACAATAACTTCAGCCTGACCATTTACACTAGGCGCGGTATAGCTAACTTTTAAAGAGCCATCATTATTAATTGCTGAACCTTTAACAACTGCATGAATATAATCTCCATCTGCTATGGCATCATTTAATCTTTTTAAGACAACTATTCCCAGTCCACTGCCGAAAATAGTACCCTGTGCTTTAGCATCAAAGGCTCGACAATGACCATCAGAAGATAAAATTCCATCTTGTTCGTAGTAATAACCTGAATTTTGGGGAACGATAATTGTAACTCCACCAGCTAATGCAATATCACACTCTTCATCAAGTAAACTTTTGCAAGCTAAGTGTAAGGCAACTAATGAAGTAGAGCAGTAAGTCTGAACTCCTATACTTGGGCCTTTTAAATTTAATTTATATGAAACATTTGTGGTCAAAAAATCTTTATTAAAAGTATAGTTGTTAGCAATAACTCTGGAATTAACATTATTGTATATATTATTAAAAAAGTAAGTATTAGTGCTGGCACCACCATAAATTCCAATCAAACCATTGTATGTTTCTGGGTCATATCCAGCGTTCTCTAGAGCTTCCCAAGCACATTCTATGAATAGGCGATGTTGGGGGTCAATTAGTTCCGCTTCTTTTGGACTGTAGCCAAAGAATCTAGCATCAAAATGTTCGATATCTGGTAATATAGGCGCGGCTTTAACATAATTTGGGTCGTTTAACACTTCCGCTGTTAAATTTAAATCTGCTAAGTCATCATTAGAGAAAAATGAAATAGACTCAACTTTATTTTGGATATTTTGCCAAAATTCCTCTATATTTTTTGCACCAGGGAAACGACCGGACATTCCCACTATTGCTATATCTAGATTTACTGTTGATTCTTCCATCACTTTATTAACTAGATAAATTAACTTTGTGTTTTAGTAAGTTTGCATTTTTATCTGTCTTCTTCTTTGCCCTCTACTTAGCCTTTGTTCAAAACTATTTTTATCGGATTCTTCATCAGAACTAAAAAGATTTGCCATAGAGCTTATATTCGGGCATTCATAGAGCTTGGCAACAGAAAGATTTGAATCAAGCTGCTTATTTAGGATGGTGATAAGCTGAATACCTATAAGGGAATCACCGCCAAGCTCAAAGAAGTTATCATTAATTCCTATCCTTTCAATTCCAATAACTTCTTGCCAAATATCAACCAGCTTTTGCTCATTTTTATTGCGCGGTGCGACGTAATCATTACTGAGTTCCGGTCTGGGATATTTTAATTTGGATGAATTGACAGTTTCTAAAAAGTCTAGTTCTAGTGTTTTGTTATCAGAATTGTAATGTTTGAATACTTCCAATAAATCAGAGGTAGATATTACAACTTGAGGTATTGTATTTTCTAAAATCCGTTGAAATACATCTACACCTTCATGAGGTAATATACCTTGTTTAAGATTTTCTAGCCGCAATTTTTGGAGTCGTTCCGACAATTCTGTGTTTACTGCCATCCCAACTTCTTGCCAAGTATCCCAATTAATACTTGTAATAAATCGGTTTTGTTTTCCAGCATTACAGTGAGCATAAGCATCCAAAAAAGCATTTGCAGCACTATAATCTACTTGCCCAAATTCAGCTACGATTGAGCTATTTGATGAGACTAAAACAAAGAAATCTAACTCAATATTTTTGAGAATTGTATCAATAACTATTGTCCCCTTGACCTTAGGAGCTAGGATTCTTTGTGCTTCTTCTAGTGTTTTTCGTTGAATTGCACCGCCTCCAGGAATTCCAGCGGCATGGATAACACCATTGAGTTGACCGAATTGTTGTTGAGCTTGAGCGATCGCACTTTGCATTTGTTCTGTGTTGCTGACATCAGCAGCGATCGCCAAAACTTCTGCACCCAAGTCTTCCAGTTCTTGAATTTTGCGAATCCTACAGCTAGTACTATCAGTTTCATCGTGAGTAGATAGCCATTGAGACCACTCATTTTTGTTAGGTAAAGCAGAACGTCCTACTAATAATAATTTTGCTTGTACAGTTCGAGCTAAATATTCAGCTAAAACAAGTCCAATACCTCCAAGTCCACCTGTAATTAAATAGACTCCTTTTTCTCGCAGTCGAGGCTTTTCAATTTTAGCCTTCTCAAAACGCACTGGCTCAAAACTCTGCACCCAACGATTTAAACCTCGATAAGCAATTAACTTTTCTGATTTATCAACCGTCAGTTCTGCAAGTATATTTTCTATCAGTTTTTCTTCTTGCCAACTGCCATTGGGAGGAAGGATAACATCAATACTACGACAATTAATATTTGCATATTCTTGAGAAATAACTTTAATTGGGCCGAGCAAAGTTGCTTTCTCTGGAGAAAGTACTTCAGTTCCCATCACTGGCTGTAGATTGTTAGAAATAACTGTGATTTCAAAATCATTACTAGTTTCCCGTCTCCCTAAAGCTTGGGCAATAAATAATAAGCTATAAAATCCCTTGATTTGGGCTAGTTCTAGTTCTTGCTCAACAACAGGTGAAACGTTCCATAAATGAAGTATCTTTCTTGGCAGCTTATTTTGTCTGATTAATTCTTCAAATAAAACATCATAATCATGATTATTTTTGGGATTGATAGTATATTTAGACTCGCCTAGTATGGTAAATTTATCGCCTAGTTTGACACTAATTACATCTTGGTTTTGTTTTTCTAGCTGTTTGACTAAGTTGATACCCAAGCTGCACTCATCAATAAATACTAAAGTGCAAGATTTTTCAGTTACTAATTCTTGGCTATCCAATTTTGCTGGAGGTAAAGAAGGTTTCCAAAAAGGAATGTAAAACCAGTCGGCTATATCGGGTTTTTTAAATATAGATACTGAACTATGATTCTTATCTTGTTCTGGCTTTTTCGCATCAATCCAATACCTTTGTCGTTCAAAAGGATAAGTAGGTAAAGGTAAACGATGGCGCCGTTCTTCGCTATAAAATTCTGACCAATCTATATTGACACCAAAAAGCCACAATTGACCCAATGTCTGCAACAAAAAGCTAACATCTGATTGTTGATTTTGAGGTAAGGAAGTTAGTACATGCTGTTTGGCATTGATATCTAAACCTAAATTTTGTTCCGCGCCTACTTCTAGAAAAACACCTTCAAACTGCTCTAAAAGTTGAGATATGCTATGTGATAATTTAATATTTTGTTGTAAATTTTGGCTCCAATAGTTGGGGTTTGTTGCTTGTGCCTCTGTAATCCAACTACCAGTTATATTGGAAATAAAACGTATGCGCGGTGGATTGAGTTTAACTTTTTTTCCCTTGTTTGTTAAAATTGCTAAGGCATCTTCTAAAGAAAATACACCTGCGATCGCAGCTGCAACATATTCACTAATACCCTCACCAATCATGGCTTCTGGTGTCACATCCCATGACATCAATAGCTCAGCCAGGGCATATTTACTTATAAATAATTCTACATCGTTGAGGTTAGCTGCGGCAATTTTATCTGAGTTTGAAAACAGTAAATCGCGGATATCAAAACCAATGTGAGATTGCAAGATATCAGTGCAATTATCTACATATTTGCGATATATTGATTCAACTTCGTATAATTCTTGGCTGATTTTTGTATTTTGCGATTCTTGCCCAGAAAACATGAACATCACAGGACAACGAGTTGCCTGTAAATGGTAGTCAAAAACACGTTCTTGGTCGTGATTTTGAAGTAATTTCACAGCATCATTCAACTCTTGGCAAACTATCATGCGCCGATGGTCAAAAGCTCGACGGCCTAATTTTAGAGTGTAAGCTACATCAGCTAAGTTAATATCAGGATTTTGCTGGAGGTATGCCGCTAAATTTGCTGTGGCAGTTTCTAAGCCTGTGCTAGTTTTTGCAGATAATAATATCAATTGCCAAGGGCGAGAAGCACTAGATTCTTCAATTATTGGAGCTTCTTCTAATATTACGTGGGCATTAGTTCCCCCAACACCAAAAGAACTTATACCTGCCCTACGAGGTAAACCGTTAGTTTTCCACTCTGATAATTTGGTGTTGACATAGAAGGGACTATTCGCAAAATCTATTTCTTGATTTGCTTTTTCAAAGTGCAAACTAGGAGGTATTTGTTGATATTTTAATGCCAAGACTGTTTTAATTAAACCTGTCACACCTGCTGCTGTATCCAGATGCCCAATATTGGTTTTTACTGAACCAATAGCACAAAAACCTTTTCGATTTGTGCTAGCACGAAAAGCTTGTGTGAGAGCCTTGATTTCAATCGGATCTCCCAACGGGGTTGCAGTTCCATGAGCTTCAACATAGGAAATAGTATCAGCTTCAACACCAGCTAAAGCGAGTGCTTCAGCAATTACTTCTCTTTGACCATGAACGCTAGGTGCTGTAAAACCAACTTTTAAAGAACCGTCATTATTGATAGCAGAACCTTTAATTACAGCATGAATAAAGTCACCATCAGCAATAGCATCGTCTAATCTTTTTAAAACAATAATTCCTAAACCATCGCCAAACACTGTTCCTTTAGCGTTAGCATCAAAAGTCCGGCAATGTCCGTCAGGAGAATGAAGAACTCCCTCTTGATAGTGATAGCCAGATTTTTGGGGCAGCTTGGCTATGGAAACACCACCAGCCAAAGCTATATCACTTTCTCCGTTGAGCAAACTTTGACAGGCTAAGTGTACAGCTATTAATGATGTAGAGCAGTTATTCTGAACATTTATACTTGGGCCAGTAAGATTTAATTTGTAAGAAGTTTGCGTACTTAAGTTATCTTTTTCATTACCAATAAAAATATTTAAAGCATCTAGTGACTCGATTAATTCTTTATTTGAAACTAAATTTGTAAATAAATAACTACTATTAGTGACACCAGCATAAACTCCAATCTTACCTTTGTAAGATTCGGAATCATAGCCCGCAGATTCTAAAGCTTCCCAGGCAGACTCTAAAAACATCCGATGCTGGGGGTCTGTGATTTCAGCTTCTCTAGGAGTATACCCAAAAAATGCAGCATCAAATAACTCGATACCTTCTATTATGCTCCCTGCTTTCACATAACTTGGGTCATTGAGCAAACTTCGATCCACACCCGCAGCGAGCAATTCCTCATCTGTAAAATACGAAATAGATTCTACTCCATCGCGCAAATTTTCCCAAAACTTATTAACATTATTTGCCCCTGGAAACCTGCCAGTTATGCCAATAATAGCTATTTCATCACTATCATCAAAATTGTCAAATTCTTGAGAATTATTCATAATAAAAAATCAATTATATTTACTTACATCCGCAACTATATATAAGTTTTTTAATCGAACCACAGAGGCACAGAGGACACAGAGAGAAGAAAAGCCAGAAATTGTTAACTGAACTGTATTAACCTATATAGTAATTCTCAATAATTCATAACTTTTTTTTCCGTGTCCTCTGTGGTTAGATTAAAAAAACACTGAGGTATTTACAGGCTTTTATCAGCTTCTACAGAATCTGATATCTCTAAATCTAGAGCAATTTGAATTTGGTCATTTAAAACTGCATCAATATCATCTTTAGTCGTCAGTGGATTAGCAATTACGGCACGTAACGCAGTTACAGAAATCTCTTTCTCTAAACAACTAATTCTTTTTATTGTCCGCGAAATAAAACTACGGCCAGCTTGACGCTGACTTTTTTGCAGACGCTCATTAAATATATTAATCTCTTGATTCTGGCTTTCTGTTAATTGCTTTTTAACTGCAACTTCTCTTAAAGAGTGTGGAATATAACGATAAAGCAGCAGATTTATATCCGGCTTTGATAGTAACTCAAATTCTGGCATAGCATTGATACATGCAGCCATATATCGTGTCTTCTCAATTCCGGCATCAATCAAAAATTCATAACCTTTCAAACCTATTAGATGTAACCCAGCATGTAAAAATAATGCCATACCGGGACGAGAGCCTTCTAAAGCGCGTTTTCCTAAATCAAATGAACCTTTACGCATGGTATAGCTAGCATTTTTTTCTATTGCTGAAGCTAAGTGTGGTTCGCGCATGAATACCATGCCAATACCCATAGGTAAATACAGCTGTTTATGTCCATCAATTGTGACTGAATCAGCGCGTTCGATACCAATAAGTTTTTGTCGATGTTGCTCGGAAAATATCAGCGGCCCGCCCCAAGCTGCATCTACATGAAAATGAACATTTGCAGCTTCAGCTATATCTGCAATATCTGAAAGTGAGTCTATATTACCAGAATCTGTAGTACCGGCAACGCCAGCGATCGCAATAATATGCAAATTTTTTGATTGACAATCTGCAACAGCCTGACGTAAGGCTTGTAAGTCTACTTGGTTGTTTTTATTAGTAGGAATTTTAATCAAACTATGCGTGCCTATGCCTAATAAATCTGCTGCCTTTTCAAAAGAAAAATGCATCAACTCAGAACCAATTATTACTGCTCCTTGATAACCGTAGTAATCTAAAGCTGCTGGTAAACCTGCCTTTTCTACACCCGGAAAACTATTTTTTGCACCCAAAGATTTATTACGAGCGCACCATAACGCGATGATATTGGCTGCTGTACCTCCAGAAACTAATATGCCTAAAGTACTTTGGCTATTTTGGACATGCTCGCTATAAAATTCGTCAGAAAAGTTATAAATTAATCTATGAATCATTGCCAAAGCCTGACGCTCATAAGGACTAAAAGCTTTGGCTGTTTCTATTTTGACAACATTCTGATTCATTGCTGTCATCAGTTTTGCCAGAGGTCTTACAAAACAGGGTAGCGCAGAGGTCATGTGACCTATAAATCGCGGTGAAGATGTATGTATTGAATGATTAATAACATTATTTGCTAAATACTCCAGGTAGCTATCAAAATCAGCAGGATTGTTAGGGACTTCGCTATCAGCAAAGGCTTCTATTAATGAATTAAATTCAATATCTGAATTCGTGTTAACGGCATTTAAAAAATTATCAATCAACACATCAGTTTCAACAGCCATCTTTGCTTCTGTAGAGATTAAGCTATTAGATGGTGCAAATAATTGCATGACTTCATTGGCAACTGCATACTGTGGCGTTAGCTCATTCTCAAAAAATAGATTTTGCTGAGTTTTTTCTTGTCTTTGCTGACTTAATGCCATTTTATACCCCACAAAGGATTTATGCTTTTTACTTTTTACTTTTGACTGGCTCGGCGATGATTTTGTCTGGCTTCTTTGCGACGCTTAATTGAAGCAGATCTTACTTGAGGACGGTAAGAATCTTTTTGCGAAACAGCTTCTTCATCGCTAGTTAAAAACTCGGCAAGGGAACTAATAGTTGGTCTTTCATAAATGCTGATTATCGGAATATGGGTATTTAATTCTTTTTGCAATTGAGAGATAACCTCAACACCGATTAAAGAACTCCCTCCCAAGTCAAAGAAATTATCATAAATACCAATCTTTTCAATTCCTAAAACTTTTTGCCAAGCTTTCGCAACTATTTGCTCTACCTGATTACTAGCTGGAACGTACTCGTTTTGTAAGTTTCCTCTGGAATGAAGCGATAAAGTATCTGTATTATTTTGTAAAAATTGTCGTTTTATCCATTGCTCAATTCTGGGTTGTAATTCTCCCGCAGAAACAACAATTTGAGGAGTTTTAGTTAAACATAATACACGCCTAAAGACATCTATACCTTCCTTCCATGTCATGCGTAATTTTTCTAAAGCTACTCCCACAGTTAGGTCTTGAATATCCCCTTCTTGAGATTGCCAAGTATCCCAGTTGACACTAATACAAGGAAACAAATTGATTTGGTTGTGCTTATGAGCATAAGCATCCATAAAAATGTTAGCAGCAGAATAGGAAGTTAGTCCTAAACCTCCTAAAACAGATGATGAAGAAGACGTAAATAAACAAAAATCTAGCTTTTGACCTTGCAAAACTTTTTCTAAAACAAATAGCCCATATACTTTAGGACGGAATTGTTCTTGACTTTGAACTTTAGAACTTTCTTCAATAGTGTAATACGCATCGTCATTAATTCCAGCTGTGTGGATGACACCATGAATTTCACCAAAGCGTTCTTTAGCTAATTCTATAGCTTTCTGCATTTGTTGTTCGTTAGCTACATCAGCACTAATCGCTTCAACCTCAGCACCTAATTCCTCAAGCATCATCACTTTTTTCAGCTTTTGGCTAATTTCATTTGATTCATCATGAGTTAGTAACCATTTAGACCATTGATGTCTTTCTGGTAAGCCTTTTCTACCGATTAAAATCAGCTTAGCTTGCACTGTTTTTGCTAAGTATTCTGACATCGCTAAACCAATGCGACCAAGACCGCCAGTGATTAGGTAAACACCGCCTTTTCTCAACTTATTTTTGCTGTTAATACTCTCATCTAAACGTACAGCTTCATAAGTTTTAATCCAGCGATGATTACCGCGATAAGCAATTAAATTATCGGTTATTGCCGTTGTAAATTCTGTAACTAGTGAATCTATTAGTGTTCGTGATAGCTTAGTTTTAGAGTCTGCAAGTACGATATCAAAGCAACAACAAGTTATATTCAAATATTCTTGTGGAATTACATTGCATGGCCCTAATATAGTTGCTTTCTCAGGACATAAATTTTCGCTACCAGTAACATCATGTAGATTGCTGGTGACAACCATCAACTTTATTGGATCAATGATATTCTGTTTTGTTAAGGCTTGTGCTAGGAACAACAGACTATCAAAACCGAGATTTTGGCAATCTTCAAAAAACTGATATTGTGTTTCTGGGTCTAGCTCTTGACTGGGTAAAATATCGTTAGGAGTTACACTCCAAAAATGCGCTATTTGCCTCCCTTCGTTAATCCAATTCTGTTCTTGCAGTGCTTTAAATAAAGTATCATAATCATCCCTTTTTTGGGGATTAATTACATAATTATAGTCATCAAATTTAGCAAATTTATCTCCAACTCTGACAAAAATTACATCTTGATTTTGTTGTTTGAGCCGTTCGGCAATTTCTATTCCCACTCCATAGTTATCGACAAAAATTAACCAAGATGACTTTTCTTCTAGCAGCCTTTCTTGTTGAATAAGTTCAACTGGTGTCGATTCTTTCCAGCGAGGAACATAAAACCAGTCAGCAATATCTGGCTTTTTATCTGATTTTTTTGGCGACATCATTGCCAAAGTTGCATTTCGATTTACTTCAATCCAATAACGCTGACGCTCAAAGGGATAAGTAGGTAACGGTAAGCGATGACGCTTTTCATTTGCATAAAAACCAGACCAATCAATTTGAATTCCTACTAACCAAAGCCTACCCAAGGTATTAAGTAAAAATTCTATATCTGATTGTTGCTCTTGAGGATGCCGTATAGAAGTTAATATTATTACATCTGTTTGATGTTGTTTCGCTAAACTATTTAACGTCCGTCCCGGCCCGACTTCCAACAATACTTGCTCTGGCTGTTTTAACAGCTCAGAAATTCCTAAGCTAAAGCGTACTGGTTGCCTTAAATGTTTTGCCCAATATTTAGGATCTGTTGCTTCAGTTGCGGTAATCCAAGTGCCACTAACATTGGATATAAACGGAATTTTCGGAGTATTAAGTTTAACTTTTTCTAATGCCTGGATGAAAGTCTCAATGATGGGTGACATCATTTCAGAATGAAAGGCATGAGATGTATGTAAACGCCTACAATTTACGCCTATTTGTTCGAGCTTTTCTTGTAATTTATTTATTGCTACTTCTGAACCAGACACTACACAAGAAGAAGGTGCATTAATCGCAGCTAAAGAGATTTCTTTTTCTAGAAAATGTTGTATTTTTTGCTCTGTAAGCTGAACTGAAAGCATAGCACCGCCAGGTAAATTTTGCATCAATTTTCCTCGCGTTGCTACTATTGCTAAGGCATTTTCTAAAGTAAAAACTCCGGCTATAGTTGCAGCTACATATTCTCCAATACTATGACCAATCATCGCCTCAGGACGCACCCCCCAAGCCATCCACAACTTAGCCATAGCATATTCAATTACAAACAAGGCTGGTTGAGTAAGTGCTGTTTGTTGTAATTTTTGTGTTGCTTCTGGAATTTCTTCTTCGCTGGGATAAAGAACTGTACGTAAGTCTATTTCCAAGTAAGGTTTTAACAGTTCGCAGCAATAATTAACTTGTTCTCTAAATACACTTTCATTTTCATATAATTCTCGACCCATATTTACATATTGCGAACCTTGTCCGGAAAACATAAACACAACCGAACGATTACAAGGTTCTTGATAATAAGTAAAAGTTCTTTGCGGGTCTTGCAATGCGCTAATAGCATCTTCTTGATTTTGACAAACTACCATGCGGCGATGGTTGAAAGTCCAGCGACCTACTTGCAAAGTATGAGCAACATCAGCAAGATTTAAATCTGGATGTTTTTGTAGATGATTAACCAGATTTTCTGTAGCAGTTTCTAATGCTGTATCAGTCTTAGCTGAAAGTAATAATAATTGCCGAGCTCGAGAAGGACTAGAGGATTTAATGATGGGAGATTCTTCTAAAATAACATGGGCATTTGTGCCACCAAAACCAAACGAACTAACACCCGCGCGGCGAGGAGTGCCGTTTGTTTTCCACTCTGATAATTGATTATTTACATAAAAGGGACTGTTAGCAAAATCAATTTGGGGTGATGGTTCCTCAAAGTTTAAACTAGGAGGAATTTGTTTATGTTTTAGGGCTAAAACAGTTTTAATCAAACCTGCAACACCAGCAGTTGAATCTAAATGTCCAATATTGGTTTTTACAGAACCAATGGCACAAAATCCTTTTTTCTGAGTTTTAGTACGAAAAGCTTGTGTTAAAGCGGCAATTTCAACGGGGTCGCCTAAAGAAGTTCCGGTTCCATGTGCTTCAATATAGCTAATAGTTTCAGGTTCGACTTCAGCCATCACTTGAGCTGCTCGAATTACTTTCGCTTGACCATTAACGCTGGGTGCAGTGTAGCTAACTTTATCGGAGCCATCATTATTAATAGCAGAGCCTTTGATAATAGCATGGATGCAATCTCCATCTGCGATCGCTTCCTCTAATCGTTTCAAAACTACAAGACCTAAACCTCTTCCTTTTACGGTTCCCGCAGCCTTAGCATCAAAAGCACGGCAATGTCCGTCAGGAGATTCAATTCCTCCTTCTTGATATAAATAACCGTCTGCTGTTGATATTGAAACTCCTCCTGCTAAAGCAATATCGCACTCACCACTAAGCAAACTTTGACAAGCTAAATGTACGGCAACTAATGAACTCGAACAAGTAGTTTGAACAGCATAACTTGGCCCTTGCAAATTTAATTTATAAGAAACAAGTGTAGTAACATAATCTGGAGAAGTTGCTTTTTCTATTTGCTTATCGCCCACAGAGGCAATCAAATCGTAATTAGAATAAATATTCAGTAGATAACTACCAAAACTTGTACCAGCGTAAACTCCAATAGGTTTTTTATATATTTGCGAACTATAGCCAGCATCCTCAAGTGCTTTCCATGAATACTCTAAGAAAAAGCGCAATGAAGGATCTAGAATTTCAGCTTCTCTAGGGCTAAAGTCGAAGAATGAAGTATCAAACAAATCTATACCTTCGACTCGACCTTCTGCTTTCACATAATTCGGGTCATTTATTAAGCCTGTATCTACACCCAAATCTTTTAATTCTTGGTCGCTAAATCGATGAATTGACTCTACTCCGTCTCGGAGATTTTGCCAAAATTGCTCTATATTTTGAGCTTCTGGAAAACAGCCACTCATGCCAATAATAGCTATTTCCAGACCATTTGTATTATTGAAATATCCTGAATCTTCCATAATTAACTGGCCTGTTAACTGTTACACATTCTGTTGTCTTTTTTGTAAAAAGCGTTGCTTTAATCTGGCTTTACCAGCTTCTATTTGTTCGTTTAATTCATTACTTTGATTTTCAAAGCTATCATCTTGTTCTTGATTCAAATATCGAGATATAGAACTGATTGTTGGATATTTAAATAGGTCAGTTATTGCTAAGTCTGGTTTAAAAAGCTCTCGGAGTTTGCTGTAAACTTGAAGCACATTTAGCGAATGTCCGCCAAGGTCAAAAAAGTTATCTTGAATGCCAACTTTCTCCACCTTGAGAATTTTTTGCCAAATATCGGCAATTGTATGTTCCATCTCATTTCGCGGCAATACGTAAGCTGTTTCTAGTACTGGGCGAAGATTATCTGGTTTTGGTAAAGCTTTCCGGTCTATCTTACCGCTAGGTGCTAGAGGCAGATTTTCTAGCATCACAAAGGCAGAAGGTAACATGTGGTCGGGTAGCTTTTCTTTTAAGAAACTACGCAATTCACTAATACTAGGAACTGGTTCTATCTTAGGAACTACATAAGCAACAATTAGTAAGTTACCTGGTTGGTCTTCTTGAACTATGACGACATTTTCGCGTACATTTGGGTGCTGATTTAAAAATGTTTCAATTTCCCCAAGTTCAACTCGGAAACCACGAATTTTTACTTGATGGTCAATGCGTCCAAGGAATTCCATATTTCCATCAGCTAGCCATCTGCCTAAATCTCCAGTTTTATAGATTAAATCCGGGCGATTTGGTGGTAACTTCTTCCTATTATCTGGAAACGGATTAGGAACAAAACTTAAATTAGTTTTTTCTTCATTCTTCCAATACCCCGCACCAACACCAATTCCCGAAACACAAATTTCTCCCGGAGCGCCAATAGGTAATAGTTGCATTTGCTCATCTAGAATGTAGAGATTCAAGTTAGCTAATGGTTTACCAATTGGTACTGTGCGCTGATTTTCAGCAAAAGGCTGGTTAACAATAAATTGAGTAATATCGTCAGCAGCTTCGGTAGGGCCGTAAGCGTTAACAATTTTGATTTTATGATATATCTGGAGCCACTTATTTACCCAACTTACCGTTACTGGTTCTCCTACAACCATCATCCATTTCAAATGGGGTAATTCTCTTTCATGAGTTCCTAACTGGGAAGTATATTCAAGTAAACCCCCAAATAATGCAGGTACTAATTCAACAACTGTAATTTTTTCTGATTTGAGTGCCTTAAATAGTTTATCAGGAATTCCAACAGTTTCTACATCTACTATTACTGTTTTTCCACCGATTAAAAGCGGTGCCAAAAATTGCCAAACGGAAATATCTGTCGATGAAGGAGCGCTTTGAAGAAAAGAAAATTCTTCTGTTAACTGCAATTCATCGAATTGGGCATAAATATGATTAATTGCACCATCATGTCTGACAATCGCCCCTTTTGGTAATCCCGTAGACCCAGAAGTATAGAGCATATAAGCTGGGTCGGTGGCATCGTTAATAGGCTCTATATTATCATTAGGCAGATGTGTAAAATCTAATTTATTATATATCTTTAATTCGGGGCGATCGCCATCCAATGTCTGACCGTTAACTAAGCTATCTAAACAAATAATAGATGATAGCTGCGAACAATCTTCTGCTAAGTCTGATAAAGCATTCAATAACGAAGCATCTGTAAATAAAAACCTCACTTCGCTATTAGCTAGCATATATTTAATTCGGTTCGATGGGTAAGTACTATCAATGGGTACATAAGCTCCACCTGCCTTGTAGATAGCAAGGATAGCAATGAGGAAATTAATATCGCGGTCTTTGAAAATCCCTACAAACTCTCTTTTATTAAGTCCTAATTTCCGCAACAACTCACCTATCTGATTAGCTTTATGATTTAGCTCTTGATAATTTAATTGAGTTTGTTCGTGAACTACGGCTATATTATTTGGAGTTTGAGATACTTGTTTTTCAAATAATTGGTTTATTGTCTGCTCGACTGGATAGTCTTTAGTATTTTTGTTATAGTCCTGTAATAATTTGTATCTATCAGAGTCTTTTAAGAAAATAACATCAGAAATTTTAATATCAACTTTATTCAGGCAACTTTCTAGAACATTGACATAACATCTGCTCATAAATTTAATATTTTCATCTTCAAACAGATGTTCGCTATATTCTATATCAACACTAATACTTTCGCCATTAACCGTAAAAGAAATTGTGATGTCATTATTGAGTTGGTCTAACTGGCTTTTTTGATGGATATTTTCTAGTAAAACTACTATATCAAAAATTGGAGATCTATTAGTAATTGTTGGTATTTCTAATAATCTAATTAATTCATTAAAATCACAATTTTGATGACTATAAGCACCTATGGCAGAATCTTTGACTTGCAAAACAAAATCTTGGAATGAAAGCTGAGGTGTAACTTGGGTACGCAAAGGAATCACTTTGCTATTTATGCCATTTGTTACAATTTTTCCATATACTGGTATGCCAACAATAACGTCATTATTTCGCGTATATTTTGGCAGCAATATTTTCAGCGCAGATACAAGTATTAAATAAATTGAAAAATAAGAACCTTTCCCAAGTTTAATGATTGCTTGAGATAAATCATTTGATAAATCAAAGTTCAGAGATTTTTTGCTATCAGTAGGGAATAAAGGTCTTACATAGTCCAGCATTAAATTTGTTTCTGGCAATTCTCCTGATAGTTTATTTATCCAATAAATCTTTTCAGAGAATGTGTCATTTGAGTGTAGATGTAAACCCATAATCTTTTCCTGCTAATCAACTGCTTGGCGAATTAACTAATACGTAAATTTAATTGGATATACAATCATCAAAAGCTGCTTTGATAATCGAACAACCCTTTTGCAAGCTGGACATATCAATTATTAGAGGTGGCAGAATTTTAATTACGCTATCATTTCTGCCTGCTTTTTCAATGATTAATCCTAGTTCAAAACAACGCGAAGTGATACGCTGAGATAAAGTGCGATCGCCAAAATTTTTTAAATCAATTCCCCAAATCATTCCAATCCCGCGGATTTCAATTTTTTCACTAATTGATGCTATTTCCTGATTGAGAAAATTTTTCAAAAAAAGCTCTTTGGCTTTTACATCCTGTTCAAAATCATAGCTTTCTCGATACTCTAGAGCCGCTGTTGCTCCAATAAATGCTAATTGATTTCCTCTAAAAGTACCATTATGTTCGCCTGGTTCCCAGATATCCAACTCTGGCTTAATTAATAACAGCGACATGGGGAACCCATAACCACTAATTGATTTCGAGAGTACTACCATATCGGGAACAATATCTGCTCTTTCAAAAGAAAAGAAAGACCCCGTTCTACCGCAGCCTACTTGAATATCATCGCAGATTAATAAAATATCATTCTCATTACACAACTTTCTTAATCTTTGCATCCAGTCAATGGGAGCTACAATAACTCCACCTTCGGCTTGCACTGTTTCAAAGATTATTGCTGCCGGTTTTTCAATTCCAGAATTAACGTCATTTAAAACCGATTGGATATATTCTATTGTGTCAAAACTCTCCATAAATCCATAAGGATAAGGCATAAATGTTACATTACTTGATGTACCAATTGTGCCTGCTCGAATTCCGACATTACCACTAATTGCTAAACTACCTAAAGTCATTCCATGATATCCTCCCATGAAGGAGAAAATACCAGGTCTTTTTTTAACTTTTCTGGCTAATTTTAAAGCTGCTTCTACTGCATTTGTTCCTGTTGGCCCGCAAAATTGAATGCGATAATCTAGTTTTTTTGAACTGAGTACGACTTCATCAAACTTCGCTAAAAACTTTTCTTTAGCTGAAGTATACATATCCAGTCCATGTGCAATGCCATCAGCATCTAAATATGAAATAACCCTTTGTTTTATATAATCATGGTTATGTCCATAATTTAAAGCTCCTGCTCCAGCAAAAAAATCAATATATTCTTTCCCTGATTCCGAATAAATTATAGAACCTTTAGCTCTATGAAAGATATCCGGAAAACTATGGCAATAGCTTCTGACGTTAGATTCTCGCTTTTCAAATATGTTCATGAGATTTTTGGATTTGAATTACAAACCGACCGTATACTTCTTAAGAAACATAATTGAGATAAGATTTATAGAATTTGAAAATTATTTGAGGAGGTACTTTAAATACTAAGCCCATCGTTAATAACCAGTTGTAATATACATTTTGAACTGGCATTCCTTTCTTAACGGCTGCTAAAGCAGTGAGTGAACTTTTTTGAGTATGCCAATCGATGTTAAAAGAAATTGACATA
Source organism: Nostoc sp. ATCC 43529 (assembly GCA_003326205.1). Classification (GTDB taxonomy): domain Bacteria; phylum Cyanobacteriota; class Cyanobacteriia; order Cyanobacteriales; family Nostocaceae; genus Nostoc. The sequence continues at coordinate 192,297 of LWTK01000011.1, read as the reverse complement.
TCTAAACTCCTAACATGATGCAGCGTTCCAGGAGGCATATATAAAATCTCTCCAGGATTGACAATAAATGTAATCGGTCTGGCGTTTTTGTAATCAGGATATTTATTAAAATCTGGATTTTCTGGATTAACACTAAACCATCTCCAGCCTTGGCGATAACAATATTTAGCGTCTTCAGGTAATAAAATAGTAAATTGTTTGCGTCCGGCAATTTGGAAAAAAATATTGTTAGTAAGAAGACAATCAAAATGTAGCGGTGTAATACTGTTAGAAGAACCTAAGAAAAACTGGCAGTAACGCCACCACTTGTACCAATACCATTCTGGCAAATATTCAAAAGGAAATGGTTGAACGTCCTCTATTAGTGAAGGAATTAAGCTAAATAAAGGTAAGTCATGGCAATATGGTGGTAGAGGATGATTTTCGGGATCTTTTTCATAGCTTTCTATTAGCTCTATATATTTTTTCATTGTCAAACGGCATATTTCGATTTCCTTATTGCTAAATCTCTTGGCATAAATATTTAGAGAGGGGGAGATTTTTTTTAAGTATTTTAAAGACCACTTATCAAACCCACTCCAATTGGAAATTACTCCAGAAATTATGACTGGTTTACGTAGTTCAACATAATCCTTTTTGAATTCATTACTTGATAGGTTATATCTTCTTTCTATTGCAGAGGAAATAATCATGCTTTAATACCTTAAAATGTTGTAGCTAATTCCCAATCAAATGATGCTTCTTTTTCTAAAGCAGTTAATATTTGCTGTTGTTGTGGTGTCGAAAATGATAGTTCTTTGATTGGAATATCAGGATTATTGATGATTTCTTGGAGGAGTACTTGAAAATCTCTAATTATGCCAGTAATTGTGGCAATATCAAATCTAGAAGCATTGTATGAAATTGCTACTATAATTTCTGATTCGGGATAAATAACTAAATTCAGAGGATAGTTGTTTCTGTAATAGGTTCCAGTCGGTTCAAATTCTATATCGCCTTTCCAATTTCTGACAAATTGGCTAACAGGAAGGTTCTCAACTACAACAATTGTTTCAAACAAAGGTAAATTTCGGGGTACTTCACTCCAGCCTTGAATTTGTGTTAGGGGAGTATATTCATGATGACGTGCTTCTACTAATTGGGTCTGAAAATCTTGTAACCATGACAAAACTTGTTGGTTAGGATTTAACTTGACATTAATTGGTAAGGTATTTATAAACATACCAACCATTGAATGTACGTCGGCTAAGTCTACTGGTCTTCCTGTAACAGTACATCCATACATGATGTTGTCACGACAAGTGTAACGACTCAGAAGAATAGACCAGATTCCATGAACTAATGTGGCAAGAGTTAGACGATTTTTTGTAGCAAAAGATAGCAGCGTTTTTGTAGTTGCTTCTGATAATTGAATTTTCTCTTCGTCGTACCTTTCTTTTTGGTCAGGTAGTTGATTATTTTCTATATAAGTTAAGGGAGTTGGTGCTTTTACTCCTTGTAGTGCTTGCCGCCAATAGCTTTCGGTCTTAGCTATGTTCTGTTGCTGTAACCAGTCGATATAATTCCTAAAAGGGCGGGCTGGTGGTAAGTTAAGTTCTTTAGATTCACAAAGTGCTGCGTAAATTTGTAGACATTCTTCTAATATTATTGGAGTTGTCCACCCATCTATAATTATATGATGATTACTCCAAATAAATTCATAGCAATCATCAGCGAGGCGAATTAAGGAAAGACGCATTAAACATGGTTGGGAAAAGTCAAAACATAATTGGCGATCGCTCTCTAAAAATAACTTCAATTTCTTTTGTTGTTCTGCTTGCTCAATACCACGCCAATCATATTGATTTAAGCTAATTTTTACTTGTTTATAAACAACTTGTAATGGATTATCAATATCTTCCCAATAAAATCCTGTACGCAAAATAGTATGTCTATCTACTACTTGTTGCCATGCTTGTTCAAAAGCCTCTATATTTGGATGTCCGTGTAAAGTTAAGGTGTGGTGGAAGAAATATAGCGCTGATTCTTTCGCATACAAACAATGGAATAACATCCCCTTTTGAACTGGCGTAAGTTCATATATATCTTCTACATTTTCTGGTTTCATTATGCTTTTTTCTCACTTAATCGGTTGATTTTTGCGAACAATTTGTCTAAGTCTTGTTGGTTCAAGTTAGCTCTGGGAAAATCAGAGGGTGTATATTTTTCTGCTGATAATGGCTGATACTCGCGTTGCTGAGTAAGATAAACCTCTCCATCTTCGGAATCGTCTTGCTTAGTTTCATTTAAATTTGCTGCTATTACTAATTCAGCAATAGTTTGGTGCAGAAACATTTGTTGAGAAGTTAACTTGAGGCCTAATTGGTTAGCTTTAGCAACAATTTGAATTGTAATGATTGAGTCTCCTGCCAACTCAAAGAAGTTGTCATGAATACCCACTTTTTCAATTCCCAGAAATTGTTGCCAAATATCTGCTATAGTCTGCTCCACCTCGTTACGAGGAGCAACATAAACATTTGCTAAGTTCGGACGTGGATGCCTAAATTGGGGGGAATTTGTTTTTGATGTTTCTGATAAAAGACTTAAATCTTGGTCTACATAATTGAAAGAATTATTCTGTTCAATTACTTGTTGAAAGTCTTGGGTTGAGACAACAACACGAGGCAAACCACTTAACAAAATACGATTAAAAGCTTCAGCACCTTCTTGAGATAGTATTCCTTTTTTTATTTCTTCTTCACGTTGCAGCTTTAATTGTTCTGGTAGTGTTGTCTCTACTGCCATCCCTACTTCTTGCCAAGTATCCCAATTAATTGACACTGTGAATTCATCAGATTGAGAAACACGATAATTTGCATAAACATCTAGAAATGCATTGGCAGCACAATAATCTACCTGTCCAAATTCATTCAAGATAGAACTTTGGGATGAACAAAGTACCAAGAAATCTAAAGTAATATTTTTGGACTTTAAAATATTCTCTAATACTAATGTGCCTTTGACTTTTGGTGCTAAAACACTGTTTGCTACATCCTCTGTTTTGAGTTGAATCATGCCACCGCCAGCAATACCCGCTGCATGAATGATGCCATTAATTTGGCCAAATTTTTCTAAAGCTTCACTAATAGCTACCTGCATTTCTTCGTAGCTGGCGACATCGGCACTTTTAATCTCAATTTCCGATCCTAATTTTTCAAGCGCAAGCATTTTTTGGATATTGCGACTAACAGAATCTTGGCGATCGTGAGTTTCTAGCCATTGTTGCCACTGCGATCGCTCTGGTAATCCCTTTCTACCAATTAAAATTAATTTAGCTTGTACTGTCTTCGCTAAATGTTCCGCCAGCACCAAACCTATACCGCCAAGTCCACCAGTAATTAAGTAAACTCCTGCTTTTTTTAACTTAGTTTTACCTGGGATTTTTTCATCTAAACGCACATTTTCAAAAATCGGAATCCAGCGATGATATCCCCGATAAGCAACTATATTTTCGGTTTGCTGCGTTGTTATTTCTGTAATCAGATAGTTGACAAATTTATGGGAAACTTGAACATTAGGAATTATTACATCAATAAGAGAGCAATGAATATTTGAATATTCTTTAGGGATTATCTTACAAGCACCCAATATCGTTGCTTTCTCTGGGTATAATTTTTCATCGCCGATGACATTATATAAATTATTAGTTACAACCTTTAAATTCAGAGAATCACTGATATTTTGCTTTCCTAATGCCTGGGCCAAATACAACAAACTCCAAAAGCCGAGATTCTGACAACTTTCAAAAGTAGGTAAAGTATCATTTGGCGTAATGCTCCAAAAATGAGCAATAGCATTTGGAATCAAACTTTGCTTTTGTAGTTCTTCAAACAAAGCATCGTAATCATTTTTTTGTTGCGGGTTAATAGTATATGTATATTTGTCAATCTGAGTAAATTTTTCACCGATTCTAACTTTAATTACATTTTGGCTTTGCTGTTCGAGTTGTTTGGTAACTGCATCACCAACTCCATAGTCATCGATAAAAATTAACCAGCAGGTATTTTTTTCAATTGGTTGCAATAATTCAATTGGTGTAGATTGTTTCCAGCTTGGAATATAAAACCAATCAGCAATATTTGGCTTTTTACCTAATAATTTTGGCGATATTGTTGATAACGCAGTTTCAGAATTAGCCTCAATCCAATAACGCTGACGCTCAAAAGGATAAGTAGGCAAAGGAATGTGTCTGCGTTGTTCGCGAACATAAAAACCCGCCCAATTTATCGGTAATCCTGCTAACCAAAGCCGAGAGAGAGTATTAAGTAAAAATGCCACATCAGAAACTTGCTCTTGGGGATGTCGCAGCGAAGTTAGCACCATAGTTTGTGAAGCTAACTGTCGTTTAGCTAGGGTAGTTAATGTGCGTCCCGGGCCGACTTCTAAAAATATCCGCTCTGGTTGTTGCAACAGTTCAGCGATTCCCTCGTTAAACAATACCGCTTGTCGTAAATGTTTAGTCCAGTAATCAGGATCGATTGCTTGCTCTGCCGTAATCCAAGTTCCGGTAACATTAGAAACAAAAGGAATTTCAGGTGTTTTCAGATTGACTTTTCTAATATGTCCTACAAATGGCTCTAAAATCGGCTCCATCATCTGAGAATGGAAAGCATGAGATGTATGCAGACGGCGACAATCTATACCTTGCTCAATCAATTTATTTTGTAATGTTTCTATGGCATTTGTAGCACCAGAAACCACACAAAGAGATGGTGCATTACTCGCTGCTAAAGAAAGTTCTGAACCCAACATTGGTTTTATTTCTTCAGCAGAAATAGAAACAGAAAGCATCGACCCAGGTTCGAGATTTTGCATTAATTGTCCGCGAATTGCGACTAAAGTCAGTGCCTCTTCTAAAGAAAAAACACCGGAAATGCAAGCCGCTACATACTCGCCGATGCTGTGACCAATCATCGCTTGTGGACGCACGCCCCACGACATCCAAAGTTTAGCCAGGGCATATTCAATTACAAATAATGCAGGTTGGGTTAACGAAGTTTGTTGGAGTTTTTCTGCTGTAGTTTCTAATGTTGTGGGGTAAAGTATATCTTTGAGGTTTAAATTTAAATGCGATTGCAAAAAATCACAACAATTATCAATTTGTTGGTGAAAAATAGATTCTGTTTCATATAATTCCCGTCCCATGTTGACATACTGCGCTCCCTGTCCGGGAAACATAAATACAATTGGATGGTTACGGGTTTCTGAACAATTGCTAAAAACTCCTTGTTTTTCTGGCGCTGTTAGTGTTTTTATTGCATCTGAAATATTCTGACACAACAAGACTCGACGATGGTTAAAATTACGGCGCCCAACTTGCAAAGTATAAGCTACATCGGCAAGATTAATTTCAGGATGCTGTGCCAAATAATTAGCAAGATTAGTTGTAGCAGATTCCAATGCTGTTGGAGTTTTGGCAGAGATAGACAATAAATGCCAGGGACGAGAAATACTTCCTTGGTTTCTAAAAATTGGAGCTTCTTCTAATATTACGTGGGCATTAGTACCGCCAATACCAAAAGAACTAACCCCCGCCCGTCTAGGATATTTATCTGCTTTCCATTCCGAAAGTTTATTGTTGACATAAAAAGGACTTTTGGCAAAATCGATTTGAGGATTTGGTTCCTCAAAATGCAAGCTGGGAGGAATTTGTTTGTGTTTGAGAGCTAAAACTGTTTTAATTAAACCTGCAACACCAGCGGCTGCATCTAAGTGCCCAATATTTGTTTTTAAAGAACCAATCGCACAGAAATTTTTATTGTTTGTATTACTTTGAAATGCTTGCGTTAGTGCAGCAATCTCAATCGGATCTCCTAAAGAAGTTCCTGTTCCGTGAGCTTCAATATAAGTGATGGTTTCTGGTTCTACTTCTGCAACAACTTGAGCCGTTTTAATAACTTTGGCTTGACCTTCTATTCGGGGTGCTGTGTAGCTAACTTTATTTGAACCGTCGTTATTAATGGCAGAACCTTTAATTACAGCATGAATAAAATCTCCATCCTTTAATGTATCTTCTAATCTTTTTAATACAACGATTCCCACACCTTCTCCGCTTACAGTTCCCTGTGCTTTGGCATCAAAAGCGCGGCAATGTCCGTCAGGAGATTTAATACCTCCCTCTTTATATAGATAGCCAGATTTTCTTGATGCACTGATAGAAACGCCACCAACCAAAGCAATATCACATTCGCCGTTGAGCAAACTTTGGCAGGCTAAATGTACTGCTACTAATGAACTCGAACAAGCTGTTTGAACTGCATAACTAGGCCCAGTTAAATTAAGTTTATAAGAAGTACGTGTAGCCAGATAATCTTTATCAGCAGCAATTGTTAGCTGATGTTCGTCTATTGAGTTTCTAATATTTTGATTAAAATAAATGTTTAGTAAATAACCGCTTAAGTTAGAACCAGCAAAAACACCTATAGAGCCATTGTAGGTTTCAGAATTATATCCTGCGTTTTCCAACGCTTCCCAAGCACACTCTAAAAAAATCCGGTGTTGGGGATCGGTCATTTCTGCATCTCTAGGATTAAAACCAAAAAAGGCAGCGTCAAAAAGTTCTGCATCTTCTAAGACAGCATTAGCTTTCACATAATTGGGATTACTAATAAGTGCTGGGTCTACTCCTGATGCTAACAATTCTTCATCACTGAAAAAAGAAATTGACTCTACACCATTTTGGAGATTATGCCAAAATTCTTCAAGATTTTTCGCACCAGGAAATCTTCCTGTCAATCCGATAATTGCGATTTCTGAACCGTTATTAGAATAATTTTCTGTTGGACTATTCATAATTTATAGATTCCTTAATTATTTTCAACTGATTTAAGTTTTTGCAAACGTTTTCTTTGTTGCGCCTTACCAGCTGAAATTTTCTCGGTTTGGATCTCAGTTTCCTGTAAAGATACTGTTTTATTTGCAGATGAGCTTAAATACTCTGCTAAAGAATTGATGGTGGGATATCTAAACAAATCAAGGGTTGATAGTTCTGCATTTAATATTTCCTGCAATTGGCTGTGAACTGTAACTAAAAGTAATGAATGACCGCCAATTTCAAAAAAATTATCGTGAATACCTATTTTTTCAAGATTTAAAGCTTTCTGCCAAACTGAAGCTATTGTTTTTTCTACTTCAGTTTGTGGCACCACATAAGCAACTTCTAATTCTGGGCGTAAAGCATCTGGCATTGGCAATGCTCGACGGTCTACTTTGCCATTAGATGTTAGTGGAAACGCTTCTAATATCATAAACGCTGTTGGTATCATGTGGTCAAGCAATTTATTTTGTAAGAAGCGTCGCAGTTCAGAAATTGTTAGTGTTTTGTCTGGATGAAGAGTTATATAAGCTGTTAAATTTTGATTTCCTGGTTTATCCTCTCGAACGATCGCTACACTTGCAGATACTGATGGATGCTGATTGATAACGGCTTCAATTTCTCCTAATTCAACACGGAAACCCCGGATTTTTATTTGGTTATCAATTCTACCGATATACTCAATATCTCCACTCGGTAAAAAGCGAACTAAATCGCCAGTTTTGTAAAGGCGATCGCCTGCTTGTTTACTAAAGGGATTGGGAATAAATTTCAGCGCAGTTAATTCAGGTTGATTTAAATAACCCCTAGCTAATCCAATTCCACCAATGTGTAATTCACCTACTACACCTGTTGGTACTGGTTGCAAATATTGGTCTAAAATGTACAACTGAGTATTAGCGATCGGTTTACCAATTGGTATGGAGCCTGAAGTATGTTTTCCAATTGGAACTTGATAAATACAGCAGCCTACCACCGTTTCTGTAGGGCCGTATTCGTTTACTAATATCGTATTTGGTGCTATATCTTGCCAAAAAGTAATACTTTCAGCTAATAAGTTTTCCCCACCAATAATAAACGCTCTTGTTTTATTTACTATCTCTTCTTTAGATAACTGTTGTTTCAGCAAATCCAAGTGCGCGGGGGTTATTTTCACCAAACTTAAATTTGAGCTTTTCTTTAAAGCTTGAGAAAGTGTTTCAATTCCTTGTTCTTCTGATAATAACTCTGCTGTGCGACCAACTAATAAAGGTGATAACAGACTGGTGATTGTTAAGTCAAAACCGAGAGGTGAGTGGACTACAGTTCCTACTCCTTGTTCTACTGCATATCTTTGAGTAGCCCAACAAAGATAATTAACTAATCCTTGATGGGGGATGAGAGTTCCTTTAGGTTTACCAGTGGAACCAGAGGTGTAAATAACATAAGCTAAATTTAATGTAGTTATTGTAGTAATTGGATTATCAATTTCTTGTTGGTTTATAGTTTCCCAATCACTATCAAGACAAATTACTTTAATTTCATTTGTAGCTAAATCTGCCATTAAATGCTGTTGAGTCAATAGCACTGGCATTTGAGAATCTTTTACGATAAAAGCTTTTCTTTCTAAAGGATAATTAGGGTCAATCGGTACATAAGCACCACCCGCTTTTAAGATACCTAAAAGTGCAATCAGCATTAAAGGGGAACGCTCTACACAAATACCAACCATTACATCAGGTTTCACACCTAATTTTTGTAGGTAATTAGCTAGCTGGTTAGCACAATTATTTAATTCTTGATAGGTATATTGCTGATTTTTATAAACAACAGCAATGTTGTCTGGCGTGCGTTCTACTTGTTCTGCAAAAAGTTGATGAAAACATTTATCTGCTGGAAAAGCAGTTTCTGTATTATTAAAATCAACCAAAAGTTTTTGTCGCTCAATATCACTGAGTATTTCTAATTCACTTAGCAGTGCATCTGGATGGTTAATTGCATTTTTTAAGAGCGTAGAAAATTGTCCAAATAAGCGTTCGATATCTTCTGGTAAGAATAATTCTGAATCATAGTGCCATTCAGCTTGAAGAGAGTTTTGTGTACGAATAAACGATAATTTTATTTTAAATTTGTCAAAACAAACATATTGCTGTAACAGAGAAAAATTAACCGCATTTGTAGTCAAAATTTCAGAATGTTGTTCTATAAACTCAAAACAGAAGGGTAAGAAAGGTATATCATCTAATCCTGAAACTAATTCCCAATTAAAACAATCTTGCCATTCATAAGCTTGATTTTGAGCTAAAGTAATTTGCTCTAAAGCTTCACTAAATTTTAAATTAGCTTGGAGATGGCAATCCACTGGTACATATTTGGCAAATAGTCCCAGCATTTCTTGGAGTTCTTCTTCCGATCTACCATCGCAGTGAGTACCAATAACCATATTTGATACATTGGTTAAACGCCATAGTAGTGTTTGCCAACATGTTAGTAATAATGATGATTCAGTAGTATTGAATTTTTCGGCGATCGCATTTATTTTAGCTGCAAATTGAGGCGGAATTATCTGAGTAAAAATTTGCGGTTTAAATTCAGTTTTACCAGACAACAAATTTTCATTTGGCAGTTTCAAGTTGAAAATATGATTAATATCTTTTTCTCGCCAATATTTTCTACCAATTTCTGCTTCTTCTGACTCTAATAATTCATTCTGCCAGTCTGAAAAAACGATGTATTGCACTGGTTCATCATCATATAAATTCCCAGTGTAAGTATGAGTTATTTCTGTTAATAAATTATTAAGTGAAGTTCTATCTGCGTATAAAGCAGGTAAGTTTAACAGTAATACATATCTAGATTCTGACAGGATAACTAGAGATATCTGTAATGATGATTTCTCTAAGTCGAATTTTTGTTGTTTAATAGATTCAATTAATAATTCAACGGCATTATTTTGTTTTTCACGGGTAATCGATCTCAAATCATGTTCTTTTATTAACAAATCGCTATGCTTGTCAATTACTTGTAAAGGAATATTCATTCCTGGTAAGCAGCGAAAAGTAGTGCAAAGTATTTCATGTCTCTGGACAATAGTTTTTAAGCTATCCTTTAACGCCTCTGTATTTAAATTACCTGTAATTTCCACCGCAGTAAATGAATAATAAACAAGGCTATTGTTAGCTTGCTGTAATAACCATAGATGTTTTTGTTGTGGTGAAATTTGAAAACCGTGAATTACTTGATTATTCATGATAACGAACCGCAGAGACGCTGAGGGCACAGAGAGGGGAGAAAAATTGTCTAGTCTATGGATTTTATGAGTGAATAATTATTTAAAAATAATGCTGGAAAGGTTCGCCCATTGCAGTTAAAATTTTTCTCGAACCAGAGTAGGGATTACGTGCGTGGGCTGTCAACATATTATCGAGCATTAATATATCGCCTTTCTGCCAAGGATAAACAATCATTTCTTGTTGATAAGCTTCACGAATTTCTGCAATAACTGAGTCTTCAATGGGAGAACCATCGCCATAAAAAGTGTTATGTGGTAAATCTTCTTCTGTAAATTCGCTGAAGAATTTTTCTCGAAATTGTGTTTGTAAACTCGATATATGCCAGAAAACAACATGATTAAACCAAACCATTTCATCGGTTGTTGGATGTTTTGCTATGGCTGGACGAACTTGACGAGTTCTTAAGCGGTTGTTATCTTTCCACTCAACCTCAATACAAGCATTACGACAATATTCTTCCATCACAGCTTTATCTGTTGTGTGATAGACTTTTTGCCAAGGTAAACCAAATCCATTTCCATAGTTGCGAACTAACATCCAGCCTTTTTCTTGAAAGCGTTCTCTAATGTGAGGATGAATACGTTGAAATACTTTTCTCACATCGGCAATTGGAGTTTCTCCTCCTTGACTTGCAGGTTCTATGCAACAAAACCATATCTTCATCGGATAGGTATTGGCATAGGATGACTCATTATGTAAGGCAATAGTTTGGTCAGCAGGAAATTCGGTAGATGTGTAAACTTTTTCGCTTAATTTAGTACGAGGTGTAGAAGATTCTATGTAAGGCATTAATTGAGGACATACGGCGCTAACAAATTGTTCAAAATCCTCTTTTTGATTAATAGCAAAACCTCTAAATAAAATTCCTCCGTATTTCAATAAGTTATTGATGATAAATTCTTGATTTTTTTCAGCCCAATTTGGCAAATTTAAATCGCTGAATTTTGGTGAAATAACTAGAGGTAGTTTCTCTCCAGTTTGTAAAAAAGATTCTGTAATTAATTCTTCTGAGGATAAGTTAATTACTTTAGGTTTTGGTTGCGATTTAAATGCTTTAAATTTTTGGCTGCGGGCTTGTTTAAATTCTTCTTGTTTTGCGTCTTGTCTTTGTTTTTCTGCTGCTGCCAATATTTCTTTGATGCCTGCAAATTTAATATTAGGTTGAGCAACAATGGCACGCAAAATTATTTCATAATCTGTAATAAATTTAGCGATCGCAGTAGCCTTAAATAAGTCTGTACTATATTCCAAACTACCACTCAACCCTCGTTCATTTTCCCACATAGTAAGTAATAAATCAAACTTAGCTGTGCCATTGTCAATCTGTTCGACAATTTTCAGCTTCAAGCCTTCGAGTTCTAGTGGAAGTATTGGAGCATTTTGGAGAACAAACTTAGATTGAAACAGAGGTGTACGGCTCAAATCTCGTTCTGGTTTCAAGGCTAATACTAACTGATCGAATGGCATATCTTGATGTTCGTAAGCAGCCAAGGTCACCTCACGAACGCGTTTCAATAATTCCTGAAAAGTTGGATTTCCTCCCAAGTTAGTACGTAATACTAGCTGATTAACAAAAAAACCAATAATATTCTCTATTTCTGGAAAATTCCGGTTAGCGACATCAGTACCGACAACAATATCATCTTGCTTTGTGTAGTAATGCATTAAGGTTTTAAATGCCGCCAAGAGAGTCATAAACATAGTGACTCCTTCTCTACGGCTTAATGCTTTAATTTCTTCACAAAGTTCTTTTGAGAATTCTATATGTTGTCTGCTGCCGCGAAAAGTTTGGATTTCAGGACGGGGATAATCAGTAGGCAATTCTAGTACAGGTAAGTTTGCAAGTTGCTGTTTCCAATAAGATAAATGTTTCTCCATCACTTCACCTTGCAGCCATTGATTTTGCCAGTAGGCGAAGTCTGCATATTGAATTGGTAATTCTGCTAAAGATAAAGGTTCTTTTTTGCTGAAAGCTCCATAAAGCGCAGATAATTCACGAATAAGTACGCCAATTGACCAGCCATCAGAAATAATGTGGTGCATTACTAACACCAATACATAAGACTCTTCAGCTAAACGCAATAAATTAACTCGCAGTAATGGGCTTTCAGTTAAGTCAAAAGGTCGTTGAGCTTCTTCCAAAATTGACTGCTGCACCTTAACAAATTGTTTTTCTGCTGAAATTTGACTTAAATCTATAATTGGTACAGAAATAGCAACAGATGAAGCGATTATTTGTACGGGATTCCCGTTTACTTTTTGAAAGCTAGTGCGTAATACTTCTTGACGTTGTAAGAGTTCTCGAAAAGTTTGTTCTAAAACATCTATATCTAAACGTCCGTTCAGGTAAACGGCAGCTGGCATATTATATGTAGAACTTCCTCTTTCCAATTGTTCTAGAAACCACAATCTTTTTTGAGCAAAAGATAAGGGTAGTTCTTTGTCTCGTGAAACTCGTTCAATTGGTGGTAGTGGCTTAATACCTAGCTGCTTTTCCTCAATACTTTTAGCTAATTTTGCTATTGTTGGCAGTTCAAAAATTCGCCGTATTGGCAACTCGACATCAAGATTTTTATTAATCCGGGATATTACTTGGGTTGCTAAAAGTGAGTGTCCTCCCAATTCAAAGAAGTTATCGTTTATTCCTAATTTTTCTAATCCAAGTACTTCCATCCAAATCGCTGCTAATTGTTTTTCCATAGCGGTTTGAGGTGCAACAAACTTTTCCTCAAATTCTGGAAGTACTGTATTAAGTGCAGGTAGCGCCTTACGGTCAACCTTACCATTAGGTGTTAGTGGAAATGCCTCTAATATTACAAAATTTGTTGGCATCATGTAGCTTGGTAATTTCGACTCTAAAAAGCTACGCAGTTCAGAAATTGTTAATGTTTGTTGGTTTTGAGGAACTAAATAAGCGACTATTCTTTGAGAATCTAATGAATCTTTACGTACTACAACTACAGCTTCTCGCACTGCACAATGTTGGGTCAGGAGTGCTTCAATTTCTCCTAGTTCAATACGAAAACCACGGACTTTTACTTGGTTGTCAATGCGACCAATATATTCGATTTCTCCATTTGATAAATAGCGGGCTAAATCTCCTGTTTTATACAAACGTTCAGCTTTTTCACTAAATGGATTTGGTATAAATTTCTCTGCTGTCAAGTCGGGACGATTGAAATAACCTCGTGCAAGTCCATCGCCACCGATATGCAATTCCCCTGGTACACCCACAGGAACTAACTGGTTGTATTGGTCTAAAATGTAAAGTTGCGTATTAGCGATCGCGCCACTAATCGATATAATCCTACTATCAGTTTCTACCTCAGATACTGCTGACCAAATCGTAGTTTCTGTAGGGCCGTACATATTCCATAAAGAAGCACACCGATGCAATAATTTATTAGCTAAATATCCAGGTAAAGCTTCTCCGCCACAGAGAATTTTTAATTGATGGTTGCCACTCCAGCCTGCTGTTAAAAGTAGTTGCCAAGTTGCTGGTGTCGCTTGCATAACTGTTGCTTTCGAGTCTCTTAGTTTTGCTGACAATTGGATTCCGTCCGAGGCTATTTCCCGACTAGCAATTACCAAACAACCACCAACTATAATTGGTAGAAAAAGTTCTAAGGCAGCAATATCAAAAGAATAAGTCGTAACTGCCAGTAAAGTATCATTTTGGGTTAATCCTGGCTTTTGCTTCATGGAGTACAAAAAGTTGCTCAAAGCGCCGTGATGAATTTGTACGCCTTTAGGTTTGCCTGTAGAACCAGATGTATAGATAACATAAGCTAGGTTATCAATAGTTAGTTCATCAAATAAATTTTCTTGACTTTGTTGTGCAATCTTATGCCAATGTGTATCTAAACAAACGACTTGGCTTTTATTTTGCGGTAATACTTCTAAAAGCGAGGTTTGAGTTAGTAATACTGGGGCTTGGGCATCTTCTAAAATAAATGCTAATCGCTCCTTTGGATAACTTGGATCTAGTGGAATGTATGCTCCACCTGCTTTAAGTATGCCTAATAATCCAACCAGCATATTCAGGGAACGTTCTACACAAATCCCCACTAAAACTTCTGGTTTTACTCCCAGTTTTTGTAAATAATGTGCTAATTGATTCGCTCTGGCGTTCAGTTCGCGATAGGTTAATTGCTCATTTTCAAATACTACTGCTACTGCATCAGGTGTTTTTTCAACTTGCGCTTCAAATAACTGATAAATGCAATTTTGAGGATAATCAACTTGGGTATTATTCCAATCTACTAACAATTGACGATGTTCTTGTCCAGTCAACAACGGCAAGTCTTTAACACGCTGTTGCCGGCTGGCTGTCATACCCAATAATAATGTACGAAAATGCCCCAACATCCGAGTAATTGTATTTGACTCAAACCGATCGCTTTCATAGAAAATTTCTAATAATAATTCTGAATCCGCCTTCACTGACAAAGTGAGGGGATAATGAGGATGCATAAAACTATGAATATTAGATATTTTTAGGTTGCTGAATTGTTTTAATTTAGAAAAATCTGTTGGGTAATTCTGAAAATTAACTATACTTTCAAATAAAGGTTGTCCAACGGGAATATCACTCGACTTTTGAATTTCTATTAGCGGACATTGCTCGTACTGGCGCGTTTGATTTTGCTGTACTTGCAGTTGTTTTAACCAAGGAATTACAAACTCTTCTGGATTAATATATACTCGTACTGGCACAGTGTTAATTAACACCCCCACCATTGACTCACTTGCAGTTAAACCGCCTCGGCCAGAAATAACAGCTCCAAAAACAATATCATTTTCACTACTATAACGGCTCAAAAGAATAGCCCATGCACCTTGTATTAAAGTATTTAAAGTTAGCTGTTGCTGTCTTGCAAAGGACTGTAATGCTTCTGTTTCTGCTGCTGATAGCTTAATTTGTTGTTGTTTATAGTCTTTGCTTTCATCAGATAAATGATTGGAGGTAGAGTCAACACTTAAAGGAGTAGTTGCAGTAAATTTTTGCAAATACTTTCGCCAAAAACTCTCACTCTGGGCAAGATCTTGCTGTTGCAGCCAAGCTATGTAATCTCGGTAAGGACGAGGTTGTTTCCAAGATAAATCTTGATCTTGGCTGAATGCTTGATAAAATGAAAAAACTTCATTTATTAACAAAGATGAAGACCATCCATCTAATAGCAAGTGATGGCGACTCCAAACAAATTGGTAATTATTTCCTTCTAGTTCGATTAAAGTGAAACGCATCAACGGAGCTTGAGAAATTTCAAAACTTCGCTGTTGTTCTGCAACTAAAAAAGCTTCTATACGCTCTTGTTGTGTAATACTTTCTATTCCACGCCAATCTTTTTGCTCCCAAGGTAATTGAACTTTTTTATGCACAATTTGAGCGGGTTCTTTTAGACCTTTCCAAACAAAGGATGTCCGCAAAATTGGGTGTCGTTCTAGTAATTTTTGCCAAGCTTGTTTGAATGCTGAAATATTGAGTTCTCCCTCAATTCTGCAACTAAACACTTCACAATATACTGCTGAATCTGGGGCATAAAGACTATGAAATAGTATCCCCTGCTGCATCGGTGAAAGCGGATAAAAATCTTCAATATTTTTTGGGGCGCTATTTTTCATGACGCTGCAAACCTTTGCGATATTCAAAGTTTAATAGTTGACAGATGACAGGATATTATCAATATCATCTTGATTCCATTGACTAGATTTAAATTCAGCAAAGTCAGAAGGAGTAAAGTTTTGGACTGAAGACAAATCGTAAGCTTTAATTATTGACCGCAGCGCTGTTAGAAAATCGTTAGCCAACTGCTCAATAGTTGCTTGTCGATGCACATTGCGACTGTATGTCCAATCGACTTTTAATTGGTCTTGAACAACGAAAGCATTAACTTCTAATAAATGGCTTCGCTGTCCGCGCAAACTCCGGGATGAACCGCTTGATTTTTGAGATAACTTAAATAAAGAAGATTGAGGTAAGGTTTGCTCAAGATTACCAAGGTAGAGAAAAATTACTTCTGCTGGCTGTAGCGATCGCAATCTTTCTCTTACTACCATATCATTATTTAGATACTTTAGAACGCCATAACCAAGTCCTTGTTTGGGAAAGTTTCGGAGTTCCTCTTTAACTAGCTTAAGCGCTTCCATAGGTTCAGAAACATCTCCTATTTCTAATAAAATAGGAGCAATAGTAGTAAACCAGCCTACTGTTCTTGATAAATCTACATCATCAAAAATTACTTCTCTACTGTTACCTTCTAAGTCAACCAATAACGATGAAGTTCCAGCCCATTTAGTGATAGTTTGAGTTAAGGCTGTCAGCAATACATTATCCATTGTCAATCGATGACTTGCTGTTACCTCATCCTGTAGTATCTTAGTTTCCTCAATACTTAGTGTAATTGAGATACTTTGAGAAGATTTAACATCATTAACACCATTCGGATAATCTTTTGGTAAGGGTAATACTCGTTCGCGAGGTGACGCTAACCAATAAGCTTGCTCCTGTTCTAACTCAATTGATTGGGCGTATTTAATTAACTTTTGCGACCATTGCTTGAAGGATGTTGTCTTAGCAGGTAATTTAATAGCTTGTCCTTGTGTGAGTTGCTGGTATACTGTTTGCAAATCATCTAACAAAATCCGCCAAGAACCAATATCTACAGCCAAATGATGGATTATAAATAGTAAACGACTTGGCTGATGTGTTCCCATATCAAAATAAGCAACTTTGACAATTGTTCCATCTGATAGATTTAAACTTGCTTGTAACTCGTTAGCAGATGCTTCAAATGCACTTTCTTGCAACTCCGGTGCAAGTGTTGATAAATCTATCTGTGAAATCTTTACTACTTTGATATCTGTATTAATCTGTTTCCAGTTAGATTCTAAGAGTTCAAAACGCAGACGTAGAGCGTCATGGTGTGCTAGCAAATGTTGTATTCCCTGCTGTAAAAGCCCAAGGTCAATAGGTTGTTGCACCTCCAACAAAATAGCTTGGTTCCAATAATCAGAGTCAAGAATATTTTGCTCAAAAAACCATTTTTGAATAGGTGTTAAAGCTATTTCACCTTGAACTAACCCCTGTTCGGCAATCACAGTTTTTGTGTTATTTACAATTTCTGCTAATTGTGCGATCGTTGGATATTCAAATAAATGCTGATTAGTAAACCGTAAGCCTTCTTTATTCGCTCTAGCAGTAATCTGAATACTTAAGAGAGAATCACCTCCTATTTCCAAAAAGTTATCGAAGATTCCTATATTTTGAATACCAAGAATCTCCTGCCAAATATCGGCTATTTTTTGTTCAATTTCGCTTCGAGGATCAACATAATTATTCCTCGATTTTTGTCGCAGATGAAGTGGTCGATCGCTTTTTTCTTGAAAAACTTCTTTAGCTTTAATCCATCGTTCAATTTTAGCTTGTAAATCTGTGGTAGAAACTACTATTTGATAGATGTTTTTAATAGGTAAAATACGTTCAAATACCTCTACTCCTTGGTTGCTCGTCATGAATAAATTAGTCGAAATTTCTGGCTTATTCGCTAATTCCACAGCTAATTCGCTGGTTAACCAATTATCCCAATTAACACTTATCCAAGGAACTGTATTTGTTTGATTATGTTTGTAAACAAAGGCATCTGTAAATATATGTGCTGCTGGATAAGCCGCCATACCCAAAGCACCAACAACAGATGATAAGGAGGATATCAATACACAAAAGTCAAGTTCTATTCCTTGCAAAACTTTTTCTAATACAAAAAGCCCATATCCATTTGCTATTAGTTGCTGTTGACATTCACTTTTTGTTATTTCAGCAATTGTTTTGAATAATTTAATTCCCGCTGCATGGATGACTCCATTAAGCTTAAGAAAGCGCCGCAAAGTTTCATCAATAACAGCTTGCATTTGCGATTCGTTTGCAACATCAGCGTTTAATATCAAAACTTCTGCACCTAGTTGTTCCAGAGAACGTAGCTTGAGAATTTTACGGCTGTGTTTATCTTCCTCGCCATGAGTAGCTAACCACTCATCCCATGTTTCGGCTGCGGGAAAATTTGAATGAGTTGTCAGTACTAATTTTGCTCGTATTGTTTTAGCTAAATATTCCGCAAGTTCAAGTCCAATACCTCCTAAACCACCAGTAATTAAATACACTCCTTCTTCGCGCAATGGAGATGTAGCCGTTTCATAGTGCAATGCTTCATAGCTTTGTACCCAGCGATGATGTCCGCGATATGCAACAGTAACATCAGTAGATTTTGTATTTAATTCAGTTAACAGTTGCTCTATGAGTTGGTTTTTTAAGAAAGTTGGAGAAGCGGGATTTACAATATCAATATTGCGACAGGTAATATTTGGAAACTCTTGAGGAATAACTTTACACATCCCTGCAACAGTAGCTTTTTCAGGGTTTAAACTTTCAGTACCTATGACATCGTATAAATTATTGGTTACAACCAAAATATCTATAGGTTGAGTAATACCATTTTTATCGAGAGATTTTGTTAAGAATAAGAGACTATAAAAACCCAGATATTGAGAATCTTCAAATAACTTAATTCCTGATTCTATATGTTCGTTTGGTGTAATGCTCCATAAATGTAATATTACATCTGGAAGTCGATCCAGTGCCTGCAAATTGGCAATTAAGGCATCGTAATCTTCAGGAGATTGAGTATTTATCGTGTATGTGTGATGGTTATTTTGGTTAAAGTGTTGTCCTAGATTTACAGAAATAACATCACATCCACTAGTTTCCAAATTGTTCGCTATTTCTTCTCCAATACCACAATTATCTGTAAAAATTAGTACTTTTTTTCTAGGTTTAATACCTTGAGGTGCAATAGATTGCTTCCAAACTGGAATATAAAACCAGTCTGCAATATATAGCTTTTTGTGGTTTGTTACTAAAGAATTTTTGGATATTCTCTGTGATTCAATCCAATATCTTTCTCGCTCAAATGGATATGTCGGTAAAGGCAGGCGATCGCGCCGTTCATTCGTATAAAAATTTGCCCAATCAACACTAATTCCAGCTAGCCATAAACGACCCAGAGTATTCATTAAAAAAGCAATATCAGCTTGTTCTTCTTTAGGATGACGTAAAGAAGAAAGTATAATTTGCTGCTCTTGTTCTTGTATATGCTTTTTGGCAAAGGTACACAAGGTACGCCCTGGCCCAACTTCCAGTAGGATAAGATTTGGCTGTTCTAATAATGTAGATATACCCGCCGTAAACCTTACTGTTTCCCGTAAATGCCTTGCCCAATAAGTTGGATCTGTTGCCTCTTCCGTTGTTATCCAAGTTCCAGTCAAATTGGAGATAAAAGGAATCTGGGGAGGACTAAGTTGAACTTTTTTAATTGCTGCAATGAATGGTTCTAAAATAGGTTCCATCATTTGCGAATGGAAGGCATGGGAAGTATGTAAAAGCTGACATTCTACACCTTGATTTGCTAGCTGTTCTTTAAGTGCATCTATAGCTTCATTACTTCCTGAAACTACACATGAATTCGGCGCATTGCAAGCAGCTAGAGATAAAGTTTCATTAAGAAAAGATTCAATTTCTGCTTCTTTTAAAGGTACAGAAAGCATTTTCCCAGAGGGTAATTGCTGCATTAGTTTTCCACGTATGGCAACTAAAGCTAAAGCGTCTTCAAGAGACATAACTCCAGCAAGGCAAGCAGCTACATATTCTCCTATACTATGCCCGATCGCTGCTTGAGGAGAAATACCCCACGATATCCACAACTGGCTTAGGGCATACTCAACGACGAATAAGGCGCTTTGAGTAAAGCAGGTTTGTTTGAGTTTCTCTGCGGCGGCTGCTTTTTCAGACTCGTTGGGATAAATGAGCGATACTCCTGCGGAGTCACTTCGTGAACGCAAATCTAACCCTAAATAAGTTGTTAATATCTCACAGCACCGATCTACTTCCTCGCGAAATATCGGCTCAGTTTCGTAGAGTTCTTTACCCATGTCTGCATACTGAGAACCCTGCCCAGGAAACATGAAAGCGATAAAGCGGTTCTGGTTTGACTCTTGAAATTGTGTAAAAACTCGTTTTGATGCCTGTTCGTTAAGTTCGTTAATGGCATCTTGGATATCACAGCAAACCAGCATTCGCCGATAATTAAAGTCTCTGCGCCCTACTTGCAACGTATAAGCCACATCTGCCAGGTTTTCATCGGGATGCAACATCAGATGTTGAGCAAGATTTTGGGTAGCAGTTTCTAGCGCAGACTCGGTTTTAGCAGAGAGTAGTAATAGTTGCCAAGAACGAGAACCACTAGAGGCTGTAAGTATTGGAGCTTCTTCCAAAACTACATGAGCATTGGTTCCCCCCATTCCTAAGGAACTCACACCAGCCCGACGCGGAGTAGAAGCTGTTTGCCATTGCGTCAATTTTGTATTGACGAAAAAGGGACTATTAGCAAAATCAATTTCCGGATTGGGTTGTTCAAAGTTCAGGCTGGGTGGAATTAACTGATGTTTCAGGGCGAGGGCAGTTTTGATTAATCCTGCAACTCCGGCGGCTGCATCTAAATGACCAATATTTGTTTTGACTGAACCGATGGCACAAAAACCTTTCTTTTGAGTACTACCACGGAAAGCTTTTGTCAATGCTGCAATTTCAATCGGATCGCCTAAAGCTGTGCCAGTACCGTGAGCTTCAATATAGCCGATCGTCTCAGGTTCCACTTCTGCGAGCATGATTGCTTCTGCGATCGCTTGTGCTTGGCCATCTACACTAGGCGCTGTAAAACCCACTTTCACTGCACCATCGTTATTGATTGCTGCACCTTTGATGACTGCATAGATGTGGTCGCGATCTGCGATCGCATCTTCCAACCGTTTGAGGACAACAACCCCCACACCATTACCAATAGTTGTTCCCTGTGCTTTAGCATCAAAGGCTCGACAATGACCATCAGGAGAAAGCGTTCCTCCCTGTTGATACAAATAACCCGTTTTTTGCGGGACTCGAATAGAAACCCCCCCTGCCAAAGCCATATCACATTGATAACTCTGCAAACTTTGATAAGCCAAAGTCGTAGCAACTAATGATGTGGAACAAGCCGTTTGAACTGTAATACTCGGCCCTTTTAGATTTAATTTATAAGAAACACGCGTAGAGAGAAAATCTTTATCATTACCAATTAACTTTTGATATAACTGCGCTGACCCTAGTTGGTCATCTTCCAAATCAATAGATAAGTAGTTATTTAAGCCAGTACCCGCATAAACTCCAATCCGACTTTCGCATTTACTGGAGTCATATCCAGCATTTTGTAGCGCTTCCCAAGCACATTCTAAAAATAGACGGTGTTGAGGATCTGTAAATTCGGCATCTTTTGGATTAATATCAAAAAATGCTGCATCAAATAAATCTATATTTTCTAATATACCGCTAGCTTTGACATAATCACTGTCATTTAGTGAAGTCAAATCAATACCATTAGCTATTAATTCATCATCCGTAAATAAAGATATTGATTCAACACCAGATTGCAAATTCAGCCAAAAATCATTTATATTCTTGGCTCCTGGAAAACGTCCTGCCATTCCTATAATAGCTATTCCTTCGACTGAATTATCCAGATTTGTCATATCCATTACATACTTATGCTAACGATCGATTCAAGATATTTTTTGTTAATTTATCAACTCATGAAGCTGGTTAAAATAATTCTTATACTATTACGAAACAAGCTTCAATTAACGAGAATTACTTCTAGGTTGCTTCATAAATAATTGTTTTTGTTTTTGGCGTATTTCTTTTTGTTTTTGTACGTGATCGCCAATTTTTTCAAAAGATAATTTCTGGTTTTTTGTTTGGCTTAAATATTCGGCTAAAGAGTGAATAGTTGGGTTTTGAAACATGGTGACAACTGATATTTCTCGCTGCAAAATTGCACGCAGTTTGTGATTTATCTGAAGCATCAGTAGCGAATGCCCGCCTAAATCAAAAAAGTTATCATGAATACCCACTTTTTCTAAATGCAACACTTCTTGCCAAATCTGAGCAATTGTTTTTTCCATTTCAGACTGGGGTGATTGAAAAGCTGCTGTCAAATCAGGACGCAGATTTTCAGGTGCTTTTAATGCACGACGGTCTACTTTGCCATTAGGAGTTAAAGGTAAAGCATCTAACATCACAAAAGCAGAAGGAAGCATATATTCAGGGAGTTTTTCTTTGAGAAATCCCCGTAGTTCATTTACAGAAGGCGTAGCATTTTCATGATTAACAATATATGCAACCAGACGACAGTCATTTGGTATGTCTTTCCTCGCTAATACTACCGTTTCTCGTACCTGTGGATGTTTCTCTAATAAAGCTTCAATTTCTCCTAGTTCAATACGGAAACCACGAATTTTCACTTGATGGTCAATTCTACCCAAAAATTCAATCTTCCCATCTGTTAGATAACGCGCTAAATCTCCAGTTTTATAAAGACGTTTTCCTGATTCAAAAGGACTAGGAATAAACTTTTCTCCAGTTAACTCAGGTCTATTCCAATAACCTCGCGCCAGACCAATACCGCCAATATGCAATTCGCCTGGAACTCCAATAGGAACTAATTTTTGATGTGCATCTAAAATATAGAATTGGGTATTGGCGATTGGACGACCAATAAAACTAACACCCTGCTGTTGTTGATAGTTTACTTTATTTACTGCTGACCAAATAGTGGTTTCTGTAGGGCCATATAAGTTCCACACTTGTTGGCTTCGTTCTAGCAACTGATAGGCAAGTGAAGAGTCGAGGGCTTCACCACCACAAAGAATTTTCATGGTATTCTTATTCTCCCACTCAGCACCTATCAGCATTCTCCAAGTAGCAGGGGTGGCTTGCATAACTGTTACATCATTGGAAACTAATTGTTTCAACAACTGGATGCTATCGCTGGTGACCTCTCGATTAACTAATACTAAACGAGCGCCAACAATCAGCGGTAGATACAATTCTAGTGCTGCAATGTCAAAAGATAATGTGGTAACAGATAGGAGAATATCTTCCTTCGCTAGTCCTGGAGTTTGACGCATGGTAGTTAAGAAATTAACCACAGCACTGTGGGGAATTTGTACTCCTTTGGGCTTTCCTGTAGAACCAGATGTATAAATTACATAAGCTAAATTTTCTGGGTTCGCGTTACTGACTACATTTTCTAGGCTGTAATCAGCAAACGCGATACTATCGATATCGATACATACTAGTTGTGCAGAATTTGGCGGTAAGTCATTAACTAAATGAGCATTTGCTAACAATACTGACACCTGAGAATCTGCCAAGGTAAAAGCCAAGCGTTCTTGAGGATAGGCTGGATCTAAGGGCATATAAGCCCCCCCTGCCTTCATAATGGCTAGTAATCCTACTACCATTTCAATAGAACGTTCTACACAAATCCCCACCAAAATGTCTGGCTTGACACCCAACTTTTTTAAATAATGCCCTAACTGATTTGCTCGGTTGTTTAACTGACGATAAGTTAATTGCTGATTTTCAAAGACGACTGCAACAGCATTTGGTGTTTTTTCTACCTGTTCTTCAAACAATTGATGAATACACTTGTCTTGCGGATAGTCTCTTTTGGTATCATTCCACTCTACTAATAATTGTTGGATTTCCGAGGGAGTCAGTAATTGTAAGTTTGTTATGCGTTGTTTAGGATTGCTAACTATGCTTTCTAACAAAGTCTGGAAGTGTCCCAACATCCGGGTAATGGTATCCGCATTGAATAAATCTGTGTTGTACTCGCAAGTTGCAATCAAACCTTGCTCGGAATCCTCCATGAACAACGTCAAATCAAACTTAGATGTGCCGTTGTAACCTTCTTCATAGGTAATTGATACATCCGACAGGCTTAAGTTGGGTTTTGGCACATTCTGGAGAACGAACATTACCTGAAATAGTGGGTTGTAACTCAAGTCTCTACTTGGTTTTAGCTCCTCTACCAACTTTTCAAAAGGTAAGTCTTGATGAGTGTATGCTTCTAAAGCTGTTGACTTCACCCGTGCTAACAAATCCTCAAAACTCAGGTCGCCAGCCAGGTCTGTACGCATTACTAAAACATTGACAAAAAATCCGATTAATGATTCAGTTTCTACTCTGTTACGACTGGCAATTGGCGAACCTACTAAAATGTCAGTCTGACCGGTGTAACGATACAGCAAGGTTTTAAAGCCTGCAAGCAAGGTCATAAACAGTGTTACTCCCTGCTGACGGCTGAAATTCTTCAGTTGTTTTGTCAGAGTTTGAGAAAAAACTAATTTGGCTTGGGCACCGTTGAATGTTTGAAGTGGCGATCGCGGACGATCTGTAGGTAGTTGTAATACAGTTAGTTCGCCACTCAACTTTTGTTTCCAATAAGTCAATAGGTGTTGAATGCGTTCCCCATCAAGCCATTTTCGTTGCCAATTAGCAAAATCTCCATACTGAATCGGTAATTCAGGAAGTGGTGATTTGCCAAGAGAAAATGTTTCATATAGTGCAGCTAGTTCTTTAATCAGAAGACTGATAGACCAACCATCTGCAATTATATGATGCAGAGTCACCAACAATTGATAATTTTTATCATTTAAATGTAAAATTTTAGCACGCAAAAGGGATTGAGCAGATAAATCAAATGGCTGCTGTGCGAATTCTCTAGTCAAAAGTTGTGCTTGTTGAATGCGTTCGCTGTCTGATAGCGAAACTCCGTAGGAGTCACTTCGTGAACGCAAATCTTCAACGTCCAAAGTTAAGGGTACGGCTTGATTAATAAATTGCACAGGTTGTCCATCAACCAATGTAAAGCTTGTGCGTAAGGCTTCGTGTCGTCTAATAATTTCGTTAAGACTATCTTGTAAGGCTGTTAAGTTTACGCAACCTTGGAAGCTAATAATTATAGGAATATTATATGTGGGAGTATTGGGAGTTAGCTGATTAATAAACCACAATCCCTGCTGGGCAAAAGATAGAGGATGAATTGATGTATTTTTTTCTTCTTGGGTAAAAGATATTGACGGTATTGCTTGTGTTGCTATTTGAGCCAGAAGCTTTGTGACAAGCGATCGCGTACTCATCCCTTCAAATAAATCTGCCAGAGATACTTCTATTTCTAAGTCAAGCTCAAGCTTATTTTTTAATTCAAATACTTTTAAAGAATCAAGTCCTAGCGTACTTAACAGTTCTTGTGAATTAATATCATCTGCTGCAATTGAAAGTACTCCCGCCAAAAGTTCAATCAAATATGTTTCTAAAACCGATTGACATTCTCTTGGGGAAAGCGCCAACAATTGAGAACGGTGTAATCGAGTTTCTTTTCTAAGAATCTCAGTAATCTTGAGAATGTTACTTGCAACTACATTCAGTTGATTATTTTCAAACTGAGCGCGAGTTGCACGACGTTGAATTTTACCGCTAGAAGTTTTAGGAATACTACCCGGTTTAATTAAAACTACGCCATAGACTTGTACTTCATGTTCTTCAGTAATCGCTTGCCGAATTGCGCTAGTAACTTCTTCTAAATTTGGCTTGGCGCGAAACTCTAATTCTTGTACAACTACGAGCCTTTCTTCTCGATTAACTTCTACTGTAAATGCTGCATTAGCACCAGAACGTAATGATGCATGGCTGCGTTCGGCGGTTAATTCTATATCTTGCGGATAAATATTGCGACCGCGAATAATAATTAAATCTTTGGCTCTACCTGTGATGAAAAGCTCTTGATTGTTTAAAAAACCTAAATCTCCAGTTCGTAAGAATGGCCCTTTACCTGTGTCTGATAAATAAGCACCGAAGGTTTCTTCTGTCTCTTGCAAACGATTCCAATAACCTTGACCTACACTCGGCCCGGATACCCAAATTTCCCCGATTTCATCAGGTTGACAACTATTGAGTGTTTCTGGATTGGCAATTACTACCTCCTGTTCTGGTATGACTCGACCGCAGCTGACAAAATGACAAATATTCTCATCTTTTAGATATGATTCGACTACTCGATTGGATTCTAATGCAGACTTCTGGACTGTTTTGATCGTGGGTGCTGTTGCTTTATCTACACCAGAAACCATGAGAGTTGTTTCAGCCATTCCATAACAAGGATAGAATGCTTCTTTACGGAAGCCACACTCGGCAAAAGCCGCAGCAAAGCGTTCTAAAGTGTCATGACGAATCGGTTCAGCGCCGTTAAACGCCACATTCCAACTACTCAAATCAAGAGTTTGTTTTTGTTCGGGAGTAATTTTTTGAGTACATAATTCATAGGCAAAGTTAGGGCCGCCACTGGTTGTCCCTTGGTACTCGGAGATAGCTTGCAACCAACGATATGGACGTTGCAGAAAGGAAGGTGGAGGCATAATAATGCAAGGAAAGCCGCCATACAAAGGCTGCAATATTCCTCCAATCAGGCCCATATCGTGGTACATCGGTAACCAAGTTACGAACTTACTTTCTGGAGAATGTTCCATGAATTGGTAAGTCGTAGCAGCATTGTGTAGTAAGTTCCGATGACTAATCATTACACCCTTGGGTGTGCCTGTAGAACCAGAGGTGTATTGGAGAAAAGCTAAGGTATCTTGATGAATAGATGGTTGTAGCCAAGAATCTTCTATTCCCTGTGGGAGATTATCTGTAGTCAGCCACTGCAAAGATTCTAAGTCATTCTTTTGTGTCATCAAAGATTGCACTGTCGGCAGGATTTCTGTTGTCGTCAGCGCGATCGCTGCTTGTGCATCTTGGGAAATCGCCTTGATTCTTGGCGTGTTGCGCTCGTTTCGCGGTGGATATGCAGTTACAGCCACAACTCCCGCATACAAACAACCGAAAAAAGCAACTAAAAAATCTAGTCCCTGAGGATAAAGCAGTAAAGCACGTTCTCCAGCCAAACCTAATGCTTGTAATTGAGCCGCTATTCGACGCGATCGCCTATCCAATTCTTGATAGGTTAGTGTCCCTTTTTCTGTTTCTCCATCTAATAAAAAGGTAAAAGCATTTTTATCTGACTGCGTAGAGCTTCTAAAACGCACTAACTCGACAACTGTACAAAAGTCGTCCAAAGAATTAAATAAGCTATCAGAAAATTTATTCATTTTTACGTGAAACCCAACACCCTGTAAAACTTACTATTTTTGGCAAAACATCAATCAAAATTCTTTTAACTCATAATGAATATTCCAGACGTGTCTAAGAGGGCGTTTTTTTCGAGTAAAATTTAATGTTTATAGTTGAGTGACTATTTGACGCGATCGCCGGTCTAATTCTTCACCAGAATCCACAAGTCAAGAGCGAAAAAGGATTTCTATTTGGCTTGTAAGCCAAAACGCTGAACCCCACAAACTTGCAATTCGCTGTCATTAGTTCAGCTAACCACTTGGGATTATCTCAACGCTAAATAATAGTGATTTACCTGGATAAATATCGAGATTAATGCAAGTAATTTTTATTTATCCTTGATTACACTAACGAGAATGAGTTGCTTTAGCAAGAGTAGTATTATAGATATTAATTTTTAATAAAGACTAAGCCATAAGTTTTATTTATGATTTTTCCCTTTGTCAGACAAAAATTTGTTTTGAACTGATAACAATCAATTACAAGCTATTTGCCTGCAATTTGGGAATGAAAATCTGGATCTATTCTCCACTGTATACTGATGGTCAACAGCGCCTAATTTGGTGCAAATGCTTAATTAAGATAGCTATTTTGCCTTTTCAAGATATTTTCAAAAAAAGTAGTTTTCACTACTAGTAATGTACTTAATCCAATATCAAGCAAATAAATGTTTAAAAATAATTATTGATTGGTGTCCAAAGTAAACAAAAAAAATTATGAATTGTCTTGTGTCTTGTATCGCTTCATAATATGATTCAACTAACTTAAATGACAATCTTTTTCAAAGTTAGTCATTGTGTGTTCAGGTGTGGTCAAGTAGTGCGATCGAGTGAAAGCGGATAAATGAAGTTAGATAGATTTTTTCAAAGCCTGCTGCTGACAAGTGCGGTTGTTGTTTGTGTAAGTGCTCCTGCTCAAGGTGGGGAAGTAACAGAGGATGTTCAAAGCGAATCTTCTACTCAGACGATAAGGAAATCTACATTAGATGAGAAGGTTGCAGTTACAGATCCTACTAGCGCCCAAATGTTGGTACAGTCACCAACACCAACCAACCCTCCTAACCCAGAACAAACAAATGGGGATCAGATCGTACCAATCACCGGAGTTAAAGCAAATCCTACACAGACAGGTGTTGAGGTAATTTTAGAGACTCCCGTTGGAGAACAATTACAAGTTACAAATCGGAGTACAGACAATAATTTTATTGCCGATATTCCTAATGCTCAGTTGCGTTTATCTAACGGTGATGCTTTTACATTTCGTTCAGAAAAGCCAATTACAGGAATTATCGAAATAACGGCTACGAATATTGATGCAAATACTGTTCGGGTGACCGTGGTAGGTGAGAATGCTTTGCCAACGGTTGAGTTATTTGATGATAGTACAGGGCTGGTTTTTGGTATAACTTCTGCTGCAACAGCAGCACAGCCACCACAACAGCCACAAACACCACAAGCACAACAGCCAGACAATCAGCCACCACAAGCACAACAGCCAGACAATCAGACACCGCAAGAGCAACCAACAGCACAGGAGGATGAGCCGATTGAGTTGGTGGTGACGGGGGAGCAAGATGGCTATCGGGTATCAGATACTGCGACTGGGACAAGAACCGATACGCCTTTGCGTGACATTCCTCAATCAATTCAGGTAGTACCACAACAAGTTTTGCGCGATCAGCAAGTGACTCGATTAGACGATGCACTGAGAAATGTTGCTGGTGTAAGTCAAGACTTTAATTCCGGGCCATCCGCCACCTATAGAATTCGTGGATTTGAGGCATTGAATAACAATTTGCTCAGAAATGGGCAAGTTGACCCTGGGGCTGGAGAATTAGTTGAACTTTCCAATGTTGAGCGAGTCGAAGTCCTCAAGGGGCCTGCCTCAGTTCTATTTGGCTTCGGTAACCCAGGCGGAAGCATCAATATAGTAACTAAACGTCCCTTAAGCGATCCTTTTTATGCTCTTGATGCAAGCTTTGGGAACAATAGCTTCTACCGAGGCGCACTTGATTTATCGGGGCCATTAAATGACTCGAAGACAGTTTTGTATCGTCTAAATACAGCCTACAGAAATTCAGGCAGTTTTATCGATCTCTACAATGGTGAAAACTTTAATATATCACCTGTCATTAGTGTAGCTATTGGCGAAAGAACTAACTTGATTTTAGAGGGAGACTATATTGAGTCAACAGATCGTGGGTTTACACCTTTCGTACCCCCCGTTGGCTCTGTATTACCTAACCCCAATGGTAAAATACCGCGCAATCGCAACGTTGGTGAACCTTCGGATATCATCGAACAAACAGTTACAAGGCTCGGATACCAACTAGAACACAAATTTAATGACCAATGGTCGTTACGCAATGCTTTTCTGTTCAATTTTCGCGATTACAGCGACAAAAGAACGTTTCCCCTAAGTTTTGAGCCAGACAACCAAACCCTTAATCGTTCTTATCGACAATTCGAGTTTCAAAGCACGTCTTATACTCTAAGTACAAATGTTGTTGGTAAATTTTCCACTGGTTCAATTGAGCATCAGCTATTATTTGGGGTTGATTTGAACAGTTTTGAAAACAAAGTACCAAGATTTGTTTCTGCTAGTGCTGCACAACTTAATGTTTTCAATCCTGTTTACGGTCGGCTACCAGGTGCGCTTAGTGATGAATTGAGTAATACAACAATCACCAACTCATTGGGAATTTATCTTCAAGATCAAATCGCACTGACAGATAACTTGAAGGTGTTGTTGGGTGCGCGGTTTGATATTTTCGATCAAAAATCTGAAGATTTCTCTGCTAACACAGAAAGTAGCCAGTCAGATAGTGCCGTGAGTCCTCGTTTTGGGATTGTCTATCAACCGATACCTCCTATTTCGCTCTATGCCAGCTATGTCAGTTCATTTACTCCGGCAAGCGGCGCATTTCTTTTTGGGGCTAGTTTGGACAATCCTTTGGAGCCAGAACGCGGTCGTCAGTATGAGGTTGGTGTGAAAGCAGATTTAAACGATAGGCTTTCAGCTACCCTT
Source organism: Nostoc sp. ATCC 43529 (assembly GCA_003326205.1). Classification (GTDB taxonomy): domain Bacteria; phylum Cyanobacteriota; class Cyanobacteriia; order Cyanobacteriales; family Nostocaceae; genus Nostoc. The sequence goes on along the minus strand of LWTK01000011.1, from coordinate 162,044 downwards.
GCATTCTACGATTTAACCCGTAGCAATGTCTTAACAGAAGACCCGAATAATCCCGGTTTTCAAATCCAAACAGGCGAGCAGAATAGCCAAGGTATTGAACTGAATGTGGCGGGCGAAATTTCGCCAGGATGGAATTTTATCGCAGGCTACGCCTATACCGATGCACGGATTACTGAAGATAATACTTTGGGAGTTGGAAACAAATTGCCCAATACCCCAGCACATTCTTTTAACTTATGGACAACCTACCAAATTCAAGAAGGTGATTTACAAGGTTTGGGGGCTGGAATCGGCTTCTTTTTTGTGGGCGATCGCGCTGGCGATTTGGGCAATACTTACGAACTACCTAGCTATTTTCGGACTGATGCAGCTATTTTCTATAACAGAGATAGGTTCAGAGTTGGACTCAACTTTAGAAATCTATTTGACATAGAATATTTTGAAAATGGATCTAGTGCTACTCGTGTTAACTACGGGCAGCCTTTTACAGTTATAGGAACTATCTCATGGCAATTTTAAGAATCTTGAATTAACAGAGGTATGGATTAACGGGTTGTAAGGACAGTAGCTCTCATTATAAGTGTGAAATCCTTACATTTCCCGTACTTCATTAGGCATAATAACAGTTAAAGTAAATAGGAGATAATAACAGCTGGCTGAAGGAATGAAAACACAGACAAAACGCTATTGGATAGGTTGTTTAGCATTAATACTTTTGATTTTTGGACTGATTACAGCTTGTAGCGATCGCCAATTTCAAAATACAGTTTCTCCTACTGATTTGGCAAGTAAAAATTGCCGTGTCGTTCAACACACAATGGGAGAAACCTGTGTTCCTATCAACCCACAGCGTATTGTCACTTTTTCTTTACCGACTTTAGGTAATGCCCTTGTCCTTGGAGTTAAACCTTTGGGAAGTACCTTTATTGATATGTTGAATGAACATACATATCTAGAGGGTAAAGTAGATGGGATAAAATCACTAGGAATTTTTCCGCCTAATCTGGAAAACATTTTACTAGTTAAGCCTGACCTGATTATAGGTTGGAGCGCAGAAAAACAGTTGTATCCTCTACTTTCAAAAATTGCTCCGACTGTACTATATGATTCGCAACAACAGAAAAATTGGCGAAATCTATTTGATTTTGTGACTCAGGTTTTAGGAAAACAAGCAGCTGCACAGCAAGCATGGGAACATTATAATCAACGAGTAGAAAAACTCAAAGCAGCTTTAGGCGATCGCTATAAAAATAAAGAAATTTCTCTTGTCTTCTTGGCTCCCGGCGTGATATTTACTGAAGCGAAAAATTCGTTTCCTGATTCTATTCTTAAAGATGTGGGGCTGCAACGTCCCAAAGCACAAAATGTTATCGTACCTTTTACACAACTTTACTTTTCTCTAGAAGAATTAGAAAAAGCTGACGGTGATATTATCTTTGTGGGTACTTTGAATGATGATAGCCAAAAGTTTCTCGAACAACTCAAACAAAAACCACTTTGGAAACATCTTCGAGCCGTTCAACAAAATCATGTTTACCCGATAAATTACCTGACTTGGAGAGGAAGCAATTTACTTGCGGCTGATGCAGTAATCGATGATTTATATAAATACTTGATTATCAACGAGTCGAAAAATTAAAAAATGTAACTTTCTTAACATGTTTTTTAGGATTATTGATTATTAACAAATTCCCGAATATTTTAGACCAACTGTTGGCACTATATTTACCAATTTTATACCTAATTAACACACCCTAAACCTATGCCTAAACACACTATATTCGTTTGTAAATCCTGTCACCACTCATCTGAAGAACGACCAGAAAACCCCCCTTTTGATGGTGATGTTTTACTTGACGATGTAAACACTTTATGCAGTCAAAAATTTACCTCTGATGAAATTGAAATTCAGTCAGTTGGGTGTTTGTGGGCTTGCAGTCAAGGTTGTGTTGTAGCTGTATCAAGTGACGAAAAACCCACCTATCTCTTTGTCAATCTTCCCGTAGAAAAAAGCGCACAAGCGTTAGTGGAATTTATGCAATTGTATATCAAAAGTCGCAAAGGAGCCATCGCTTGGGAAAAGCTTCCCGAACTTTTACAGTCTGCTATTTTCGCGCAAATTCCACCTGTAAAATGATAGTTTTAAATTAGTGGGAGTACAGCGATACCTTCTCTACGAAACGCTACCCCAATGGTAAGCTTTATTAACGCAGTTACCCTAAACCCAATTTAATTTATCTTGCTACTAACCAAGCTTCTAAATCAGCCAAGTTGGAAAAATCTAACAATGCTTCGCTCAAATCTTCCAAAACAGATAAAGATAAACCAGAAATTGAGGAGCGCATTTCTTGGGGGAGTTCTCCAAACCGCTTAATTAGCAGTCGGATAATAAGGTTAGCAGCTTCTTCTCTTCGTCCTTCTTCTCGTCCTTCTTCCTTAATTTCTCGGTAAACTCTTGTTTCCTTAAGTGTTATTCCTAGCATTAATTCTATCTCCCTTCGACTTAATTGTTCAAACTTATACACCATGATTGTCGTCACCAACTCCATTATGACGCGACTTGGTGGTTGGGGTTGTTCTTGGCGCGATCGCTCCAATAAATATCTAGCTTCTTGTGGTGCTTGTTCTTCATCCACTGTAGTTAACACCATCAGTGCTACCCATAGAGGTAATTGGCGAATATTGCCCAATTCATCCAAATACACCCGATGCACTTGTCCACCATTGAGCAATGAACGATGGGGATTAGTATCGCTTTGTTCAACATTCCGAGATGGATAAATTATCACTGCTTCCCAATCGCTGAATCTGTTACGATTGCGATAGAAATATAACGAGGACTCTGCAAATACTCTTTCGTAAAGTTGTTCATCTTTCTGAAACTGTACTTCACAGAAATATACAACTCCTACACCTTCGTTTTCTGGTGGTAAGAATACCCCATCAATTTGAAACTTTGGTTCTTTGACAGCTACCGAATCAAATCTATAAGCATCTGCATTTATTGGGGGATTTGTCAAGAGTTCAAATAGCAAAGTGGGGTATTGCTGAAAAAGTTTGTAGAAAATGGAATCTCGCCGCATAAATATTATTCTTTATTAAAACTCTATCCTTTTGTGGGTAGAGTATTAACCAATTCTGAATTCTGAATTCTGAATTCTTCTGCAACTAAATCATTTCACACCCGATTGCACTTGCCATAAACCAGCATAAATTCTATTTTTATCCAACAATTCTTCATGGGTTCCCGACTCAACCAACTTCCCAAATTCCATGACATAAATGCGATCGGCATTGCGGATAGTGGAAAGACGATGAGCGATCGCTATTGTAGTTCGATTCTCAGTAATCCGTTCTAAAGAACGCTGAATAGCAGCTTCAGTTTCATTATCCACCGCTGATGTGGCTTCATCTAAAATGAGAATTGGTGGATTTTTCAAAACAGCCCTGGCGATCGCAATTCTTTGGCGTTGTCCACCAGATAATTTTTGTCCTCGCTCCCCGACTATTGTCTCATAACCTTGGGGTAGCCGCATAATAAAATCATGGGCTTCGGCAATTTTCCCAGCGGCAATTATTTCTTCATCTCTAGCATCAAAAGTACCATAGGCGATATTTTCAGCAACGGTACCATGAAATAAGAATACATCCTGACTCACCAAGCCAATACTGCGACGCAAATCATCTAAATTTAATTCTTGGATATCAATACCATCAATAGTGATTCTTCCAGCGGAAATTTCATACAATCGCAGTAATAATTTTACTAAAGTACTTTTACCAGAACCCGTGGAACCAACAATGGCGATGGTTTGGCCTGCGGGTATATGTAAAGATAAATTTTTAATTACTGGCTCTCTATTAGCATAGGCAAAAGTAACTTCTTTGAAATCAATTTCACCGCGTGCTTGTTCAACAGGTAAAGATTCTTTTCCTGGAATAATATTGATGGGAGTATCTAATAAATCCATGATGCGATTGGTAGAAGCCATTGACCTTTGATATTTGTCAAATATTTCTCCTAATGTTACCAATGGCCACAACAATCTCTGTACTAAAACCAGTAAAACACTGTAATTACCAATAGATATCTTTCCACTGTATGTTGCCATACCTCCGCCAAATAATAAAGCTGTAAATCCAACTAAAATTAGCATTCTAATTAAAGGAGTAAATGCAGCAGAAAGTTTAATTGCTTTGGTGTTACTTTTTCTATATGCTTCGCTTTCCCCGGCAAATCTAGCACTTTCATAAGCTTCAGCAGTGAAACTTTTAATTGTGGTAATTCCGCTGAGATTATTTTCTAATCTGGAGTTGAGAAAACCTACTCTTTCTCGCACTTCGGCGTAACGATCTTCCAACAGCTTTTGATAAGTAAAGGAACCCCAAAGAATAAAAGGCATGGGCAACAATGTTCCCAAGGTAATCGAAGGGGGTAAAATCCAGAAAGCACCACAAGTTAAAATCAGAACTGAAGTGGTAATTTGAATAATTTCACTAGCTACAAAATTCAAGAAATCTTCCAATCTATTGATATCATCATTCAAAATTGACATCAAACCGCCGATTGTACTTTCTTCAAAGTAAGCTGAATCTAATTTTTGTACGTGGTTGTAGGTATCAACCCGTAAATCATGCTGGATATTTTGGGCTAAATTACGCCAAAGTCTAGTATATGCGTACTCAGAAGCTGATTCTAGTATCCAGATAATGATGGTGGCAACTGCAAGCAAGAAAAACTGCCAAATTATTTCTTTTACACCTAATTTGGCAATGAAAGAATTTTGCTGTTCTACGAGAATATCCACCGCGACACCAATTAACCACGGTGGTGCTAAATCTAAAATTGTATTAATGATAGTAAATAATGTTGCCTGCCAAATTTGTATGCGGTATTGGCTGCCATAATTGAGCAAGCGTTTTAGAGGATAACTTGACTTTTTAGACTTTTGAGATACTCTTGTCACGACTGTTTATTTTTTGTAATTAAATAATTTGATTAGACATTGCATAAAGGATTTCATTCAATTCGCTGATGATGTATTTTTCCCTTGCGTCCTATTGGTAAACACATAGGAGTCCCCACAACAGGATCGAGAATGATACGACACTCCAATCCAAAAACCTCCTGAACCATTTCTTTAGTCATCACTAACTTTGGTTCGCCAGCAGCAAAAATGCGACCATCTTTCACAGCAACTAAATAATCTGCGTAACGACATGCCTGATTTAAATCATGCAGCACCATTACAATTGTTCGTCCTTGAGTTTGGTTCAAATCATACAATAAATCTAGAATCTCTATTTGGTGCGCCAAATCCAAAAAAGTAGTCGGTTCATCTAAGAGTAAAATATCTGTATCTTGGGCCAGTGCCATAGCAATCCAAGCTCTTTGTCGTTGTCCACCAGACAAAGTATCTAATGCTCTATCGGCCAATTTCAATAAATCTGTAATTTCTAGCGCCTGTTGTACAATTTTTTCATCTTTTGCCGACCATTGTTGTAACCAATTTTGATAAGGATAACGTCCTTGTGCTACTAAATCTCGTACTGTTAATCCTTCCGGCGCTACTGGCCCTTGGGGCAAAATACCTAACTGTTGTGCTATTTCTTTAGTAGAAAGATTCAAAATAGAAGTTCCATCAAGATATACTATACCGCCACGTGGTTTGAGTAATCTTGCCAAGCCTCTTAACAAAGTTGATTTACCACAACCATTAGCACCCACTAAAGCACTAATTTGTCCGCCGGGAATTGCTAAATTTAAGTCACGGATAATTGTAGCGCCATCGTAAGCTAAAGACAGACTTTTGGTTGACAATCCTTTCATAATGAAACCATTTTAGATTTTAGATTTTGGATTTTAGATTTTAAATTTTGGATTTATGAAAACCAATAAAATATCCTCTTTACCAAGTCCCTAGTCCCCAGCCCCCAATCCCCAGTCCCTCATTTTTTCCGATTACGAATTAATAAATACAAAAAATAAGGAGCGCCAATGGCAGCAGTTACTACTCCACAAGGAAGTTCGATAGGTGCAAACAACGTTCTACCTAAGAAGTCTGCCATGACAACAATTACTCCTCCTAAGAGTGCGGAAGTAGGAATCAAGCCTTCGTGGGTTGTACCTACTAACTGTCGGCCTAAATGGGGTGCAATTAAACCCACAAAACCAATATTACCGGCGGTGGCGACTCCTGCACCGGCTAAGGCTACCGCCACCAATATCAGTAAACCACGTTGCCATTCCACCCTACTACCTAGACTTTTAGCAACATCATCTCCTAAATTGAGAGCGTTTAAATGTCTTGCCAATGTCAAAGCCGTTGGGATAAAAATAACTAACCAAGGTAATAGGGAAAAAACTTGTTCGTTCGTGCGTCCGTAGACACTTCCAGCTAGCCAAACTAAAGCATTGCTAACATCAGAAATTTGCCCAAAGGTAATCATTAAGCTGGTTATGGCACTGGCGATCGCAGATAAACCCACACCCATTAAAATTAATAAAATCGGCGAACTACCGTTATTCCAAGCCAGCGAGTAAATCAAAATCGCCATCAGCAAAGCACCAGCAAAAGCCGATAGCGGCAAGGTGTAAATTGGTGCTGCCGGAAATAAAACAATTACGGTAACTGCCGCTAGACTCGCCCCGGCATTAATGCCAATAATACCGGGATCGGCCAATGGATTGCGTGTCAACCCTTGAAAGATAGTCCCAGAAATTGCCAGCGCCACCCCCACCATCAAAGCTACAAGGGTACGGGGTAGACGTAAATTATAAATCACGAATGCATGGTCTGGGTTTCCTGTATCTAAACCAAGTAAAGTTTTCACAATATCCCCAGGCGAAATCGGATATTCACCCCGCCCCAAATTCATCACCATTACCACTACAATCGCTAGTGCCAAACATAGCACCATGAATGGTACGCGTCGGTCTATACGAAAGGACATCCCTTGAGAACGAATGACTAGCCAATCAAAATTCATTTTTTCACCTTTGACTTAGCCAGGTAGACAAAAAAGGGTGCGCCAACAAGTGCTGTCATCACACCTACAGGTAACTCCTGTGGTTTGAGCAACACACGAGCGCCAATATCTGCAATCAAAAGTAAAATAGCCCCCAAAACTGCACAATAAGGCAATATCCAACGGTAATCAGCTTTAATGTAAAATTTCACTATATGCGGCACGACTAAACCAATAAAGCCAATCGGCCCTGCCAAGGCAACGGAACTCCCAGCCAGTAAAACTACGCTAATAGCAGTCGCAATTTTAACTAGTGCTGTTTGTTGACCTAAGCCTTTAGCTACGTCTTCACCCAAACTCATGGTAGTAATTTGTTTGCCAAGAGCAAAAGCGATAACTAATCCAATGAGGACGAAAGGCAATGCTTGGAAAAACATATCCATATCCCGGCCAGCTAGCGAACCAGCTAACCAAAATCTAATTTCTTCTAGGGTGCGTTGGCTGACAATTAGAGTAGCGGTGGTGACAGAAGAAATCAGAGCAGTTAAAGCCGCACCTGCTACCGTCAAATTTAATGGAGTGGCTCCTCCTCGTCCTAAAGAACCCAGAAAATAAACTAATATTGCCGTGGTTCCTGCCCCCAGAAATGCCACAACCGTGTAAATATCCAAGGATGCGCTGCCGAATATAAAAGTTGTCACAACTACCGCTACTGCTGCACCGGACTCAATACCCAAAATTCCTGGATCTGCTAGAGGGTTGCGTGTTAAACCTTGCATTAACGCTCCGGACACTGCCAAGGCCGATCCTACAAGAATAGCAATGAGCGATCGCGGTAATCTCACAGTCTGAATAATTAAGCGATCGTAAGAACCATCAAAGACTGTAAAAGATGACAAAATCCGATCTAGAGGTATTTCTGCTACACCCAGCGTCACACTGCACACCAAGCAAATTAGCAGCATACAAAGTCCCAAAAGCAGACCAAAAAAGCCCGACATTTGCCGCTTTTTCAATCCTTTCAGTGACACTATGGTGGCTTTTATCATTATCCTGCTGTCAGTGGAAAATATTACGCTCTGATGGTTATGTGTTTTTACAGCTATTTTCGGCTAATTAAACCCTCTGTAGGGACAGATGTGCCCCTACAGCGAACTGCACTAGATGAAAATATCTGTAAATTCCCGCTTTCAATATTTAGCAGCTTTCTAGTCATTAAATTGATAATCTTTCTTGATAAATATATAGATTACACTATCATGCAAAGATTTCCCCATTTTTCAAACGAAAAAGATACTCAGAAAGTTTTGATATACTTTCTCAACAACCTGATATTGTTTAGATGAACCGAAATCTAAGTTGGAAAAGGAAGTGGGGACTGGGGACTGGGGAGACAAGGGAGACAACAATTCATGACCAATGACCAATGACTAATGACCAATGACTAACGACCAATGACTAATATGAAGTTTGATATTTTACCTAAGTCTTACAGAAGAAAAGCAATACGCATTTTACCTTTAATACTCAGCCTCATAATGGTTTTGTTTATGGGTAGCCAGACTATAGCTACACCAACAAAATCCACAGAGATATTATGGGATACCTATGGCGTACCGCATATCTACGGTAAAGACGATCGAAGTGCCTTTTATGCCTTTGGTTGGGCGCAAATGCAAAGTCATGGAGATTTGCTTTTGCGTCTTTATGGTCAATCACGGGGACGTGCAGCGGAATATTGGGGCGAAGATTATCTAGACTCAGATCGTTGGGTGCTGAGTATGGGAGTACCAGAACGCGCTGGTGCTTGGTACAAAGCACAAAATCCAAGTTTTCGCAAGTATCTAGATGCTTTTGCGGCTGGGATCAATGCTTATGCTGCCCAAAATCGAAACTCGATTGACGATGGCGTTGAGGTAGTGCTACCAGTCAAGGGTGAAGATGTCATGGCTCATTTACATCGGGTACTCAATTTCACCTTTGTGGTCGATCCAGGGCCAGTATTTGACTTGAGCAAAGAAAAATTGCAAGCAGGATCTAATGGTTGGGCGATCGCACCTTCCCATTCTGCAAGTGGGAAAGCAATGTTACTGGCTAATCCCCATCTACCTTGGTCGGATTTATTTTTGTGGTACGAAGCCCAAATCACCGCACCGGGAATAGATGCTTATGGAGCGACACTTGTAGGTATTCCCGTATTGGCGATCGCTTTCAACAACAATTTAGGTTGGACTCACACCGTTAACACCTATGACGGTTGGGATTTGTATGAACTTAAACTGGCAAATAATGGCTACCTCTTTGATGGCACAGCTCGCAAATTCGTTTCCAAAACCTTGCCTTTGAAGGTGAAGCAGAAAGATGGCTCTTTGCAAGAACAACCATTAGTAGTCAAGAGTTCCATCCACGGCCCTGTGGTAGTTGAGAAAGATGGTAAAGCCATAGCACTGAGAGTTGCTGGTCTTGACCGACCAGGTGTACTCCAACAGTGGTGGGATATGGCACGAGCAAAGAACCTCAACCAATTTGAAACCGCACTCAAACGCCTGCAACTATCGATGTTTACAGTAATGTATGCCGATAGAGAAGGACATATTATGCACCTATTCAACGGTCAAGTGCCGGTACGTCAACAAGGAGATTTTGCATATTGGCGAGGTGTGATTCCTGGGGATACATCTAAAACTTTATGGACAAAAATCCATCCATACCAGGATTTACCCCGCGTAGTCGATCCTAAAAGTGGTTGGTTGCAAAATACTAACGATCCACCTTGGACAACTACCTTCCCAACTGCGATTAAAGCAGACGATTACCCGGCTTACATGGCACCTCGTTTCATGGATTTCCGATCGCAACGTTCTGTGAGGATGTTGGCTGAAGATGACAAAATCTCTTTTGATGAAATGATTGCATACAAGCACTCGACCCGCATGGAAATGGCCGATCGCCTTTTGGATGATTTAATTCCTGCTGCCCGCAAGTATGGTAAAGACTTGGGACAAAAAGCAGCTAATGTTTTAGAAACCTGGGATCGCCAAGCCAATGCAGATAGTCGAGGGGCGGTACTATTTGCCTTTTGGGTTCAAAAACTGGACTTAGATAAAACATTTAGTAAACCTTGGAGTGAAAGCTCCCCACGCACCACACCCGACGGTTTAGCTAATCCAGAAAGTGCAGTCACAACACTCGAAGCAGTGGCAGCAGAAATAGAAAAAACCTATGGAACTATAGATGTCGCATGGGGAGATGTTTTTCGACTGCGTTATGGCAATGTAAATTTACCTGCCAATGGTGGTGCAGATCCCCTGGGGGCTTTCCGAAACTTGTATGCATCGCCACAGCCGGATGGAAAGTTCAAATCTGAAGGTGGCGATTCCTACGTTGCGGCAATTGAATTTTCTAACCCTGTACGAGCAATGGCACTCACCAGCTACGGCAATGCAACTCAACCGGGATCGCCTCATGTTGGCGATCAGTTAGATATGTTCGCCAAGAAAAAATTGCGTCCTGTGTGGCGCGATCGCTCTGATATCCTTGCTCATCTGGAAGCACGAAAAGTATTCTAGTGGTCTATCGCCAAATTTTTTAGAAGTTCGTAGTAAGCACTTTAGTGCTGAAAAAATTAAGGACTAAAGTCCTTACTACAAACTTATGACCGCCATAATTAATGCGATAGACTACCACAGAAACAAGGATGAAAGATCGACTGACTGATAATCAGACCACTCAACCAGAATTATTTCCCAACAACGCTATTCTTTCGGTACAAGACTTAGGGCGAATAGTTGAGGAACGCTGGATTTGGAGTCACCTTAGTTTTCAAGTATTTCCAGGGGAGCGAGTAGCGGTAATAGGTGCTTCTGGCTCTGGTAAAAGTTTACTGCTACGAGCATTAGCTGGTCTCGATCCCGTGCAAGCAGGACAAATTATTTTTCAGGGACAGTCGATAAGTTCCCACTTTATGCCCAGCTATCGTTCCCAAATTATCTATTTGCAACAACGACCAGCCCTTTGGGAAGGAACTGTAGAAGAAAATCTCCAGCGAGTTTATCGGTTAACTGTTCACCGCCATCTAATTTACAACCGCAAGTTGATTTTAGATTATCTACATCTTTTGCATAAAACGCCTGACTTTTTGCAGCGTCCGGTTAGCGCTCTTTCTGGTGGCGAAGCACAGATAGTCGCTTTCTTGAGAGCTTTGCAACTTTCACCTTCGATACTGCTACTAGATGAACCTACTGCCTCACTAGATGCTGGAACTGCTCAAAGTTTAGAGGCTTTAGTTGCAGCTTGGCAATACGAACACCCACAACGGGCATATCTCTGGACAAGTCATGACCCTAATCAATTGGAACGCATTACCAACCGTCAAATTACCTTAAAACAGAATTCAGAATTTAATGAAGTAGGAGATTGACGCGCCACTGATACATTAGTGCTTTGTTAAAGGGAAGAGAGCGATGGAAACCAAGTATATTCAGATTACTTATGGACAATTGTCTTTAGCAACTTTGTTTATTGCGATCAATGTGGGGCTTTCTTTTGGTCTGCGGTTGGGGCTTGAACAAAGTCTAGCGATCGCTTCCTTACGGATGGTAGTGCAGCTATTGATGGTGGGATACATATTGCAGTGGGTGTTCACTCTCAGCAACCCTGTGTTAATCATACTTTTAGCTTTGGGCATGACGGTTATTGCTGGTATATCCAGTGTTAATCGCACGCGTAGACGATTTACTAGTATTTATTGGAATAATTTTATTTCGCTGTTGAGTGGTTCGTTTTTAGTCACGGGAATAGTAGTTAGCGGTATTCTGCGCGTGCAACCTTGGTACGAACCTCAATATCTCATTCCCTTTTTGGGTATGGTGTTGGGTAATGCGCTCACGGGTACATCCTTGAGTTTAGATCGGTTTATGGAAGACTTGACCAATCGTCGCGGGGAAATAGAGGCGCTACTGAGTCTGGGTGCAACCCGTTGGGAAGCCGCGCATCAAACTATTAAAGAAGCCTTGAGAACAGGAATGATTCCGACTATTAATTCAATGATGGTGATGGGACTGGTTAGTTTACCGGGAATGATGACTGGTCAAATTCTCGCTGGGGCAAATCCTACTGATGCCATACGCTACCAAATTGTGATTATTTTTGCACAGGCATCAGGCACAGCGATCGCCATCATCGGCGTTATTATCCTAGCTTTCCTTGCTCTGTTTAATCGCAATCATCAGTTGACAGCTTCGTTAATTCAAAAATCGCCAAACAAGGCAAAAGTAAAAGGCTAAAAGAGAATTCAGAATTCAGAATTCAGAATTCAGAATGACCCTTGCTTGAAGCTGATATCATCCCCTCCTTCCCTATCTAGTAAAATAACTTAGCAGCTCAGCAAGGAAAAGGTTCAGTATCATGCCTCAAGCTAGTATCGGAATTATCGGTGGTAGCGGTCTGTATAAAATGGATGCGCTCAAAGATGTTGAAAAGGTAGAAGTTCAGACTCCTTTCGGTTCGCCATCTGATGCTTTGATTCTAGGAACTTTGGATGGGACGCGGGTAGCTTTTTTGGCGCGTCATGGTCGCAATCACACGCTTTTACCTTCTGAGTTACCGTTTCGCGCTAATATCTATGCGATGAAGCAATTGGGTGTGGAGTATTTAATTTCTGCTAGTGCTGTGGGTTCGTTGAAAGCAGAGGCGAAACCATTAGATATGGTGGTGCCAGATCAGTTTATTGACAGAACCAAAAATCGCATTTCAACGTTTTTCGGTGAAGGAATTGTGGCTCACATTGCCTTTGGCGACCCGATTTGCAAGAATTTGGCTAGTGTTTTGGCTGAGGCGATCGCTTCTCTCAATTTACCAGAAGTCACTCTCCATCGCGGTGGTACTTATGTATGCATGGAAGGCCCAGCTTTTTCTACAAAGGCAGAATCAAATCTTTACCGCAGTTGGGGTGCAACAATCATTGGGATGACGAATTTACCAGAGGCGAAGTTGGCTAGGGAAGCGGAAATCGCCTATGCAACTTTAGCACTAGTCACAGATTACGATTGTTGGCATCCAGACCATGACAGCGTGACGGTGGAAATGGTAATTGGCAATTTACTGCGAAATGCGGTGAATGCTCAAAAGGTGATTCAAGAAACTGTGCGCCGATTAAGTGAAAATCCACCACCAAGTGAAGCACATTCGGCTTTGAAATATGCGATTTTGACTCAATTGGATAAAGCACCAGCAGCAACGAAAGAAAAGTTAGGGTTATTGTTGCAGAAGTATTTGTAGTAGAAGGGACTGGGGACACTTCTCTTCTCTACGAGACGCTAAGAGCGAACGAGACGCTCCGCGAACGTTGAGCTTCAGTGCATCGCTGGGGATTAGGGATTGGGTGTCAAATTGAAAAAATTATAGAAAATTAGGTAATTAAACCACGTCTACTTTCAAACCCTAGTTTTTTCAAAATCCCTTCCCTGTTTCCTCTTCAAAAACTCCAGTTCTCAATTTGGAAGAAGTTTAAGTTATAGCAGTCGAAGCATAGTTTAGGACATAAACTGATGATAAAACCTTGACACCAAAGGACTTTCATCCTATTGCCTCTTGCCTATTGCCTCTTGCCTGCTATAATTCCTCGATTGGCTGCTCCAGCATTTCGGGAACTAAAGCTGGGTTAGCTTTGCGTTCTTCGGGTGATTGCTCGCGAATCACATCGTCCATTTTCGGAGGGTGTTTGATTTTGTCAAGTACCTCTGGACTTAATTGTGAGCGATCGCCTTCTGGATTCATCTTTTCAGCTTGACTAGGAACTGTTTCCTTATTCATAGTTATTTCCCTAAACTCATACGCCAAGCTTAAATTTTTTAGTTGCAAGGCATACACTACCTTGGGGCTTAAATTGCTATTTATACTAATTCGCAATTAAGAGGATGTTTTCAATAATAAAGTCTAATTAATAACATTAGAAATCAAGTAGTTTCTGTAAATAACTCAACTATTTAAAAATTGTAATTTATTTTACAAAACTATATTTTAATACAGTCAATTTACTTAAAAAACCCTTAATTTATCGCCTTATATTTCAGCCAGTGGATTTGTGTTTAGTATATTTATTTACTAATTTCTGATTAGATACTTGAATGAGCTATCCGGGCAGGAATAGACAACACATGCTAGAATTATATCAGATTATGGCAATTATTCAAGAGCAATTTAGAATAATTTTGCGCTGTGTCGAGTAAAAAAGCTAAAATCTACGATTTTTGGAGATTTTTAGGTTATGACAACCTCACAGGAGAGGATTATCCCGACAGACTTGCGAAACGAAATGTCGCAGTCTTATCTGGAATACGCCATGAGCGTGATAGTGGGTCGGGCGCTGCCAGATGCGAGGGATGGTCTAAAACCTGTGCATCGTCGCATTCTCTACGCAATGCACGAGCTAGGTCTGCTGCACGATCGCCCGTTTAAGAAATGTGCCCGTGTGGTGGGGGAAGTGTTGGGTAAATATCACCCCCACGGTGACACGGCTGTGTATGATGCTTTGGTGCGGATGGCGCAGGATTTTTCCATGCGATCGCCTTTGGTAGACGGGCATGGTAACTTTGGTTCGGTGGATAACGATCCCCCAGCGGCAATGCGATACACAGAATGTCGCTTGCAAGCTTTAACTAGTGCTGGGCTACTACATGACATAGAATCAGAAACCGTAGACTTTGCGGATAACTTCGACGGTTCCCAGCAAGAACCGACAGTACTACCAGCCCGGATTCCCCAATTGCTGCTCAACGGTTCCTCTGGGATTGCCGTGGGCATGGCAACGAACATTCCGCCGCATAATTTGGGCGAGTTAATTGACGGCTTGGTGGCACTGATTCACAATCCAGAAATCACCGATCTGGAATTAATGCAATATGTCCACGGCCCCGACTTTCCTACAGGGGCGCAAGTTTTGGGCACAGCTGCCATTCGGGAAGCTTACACCACCGGGCGTGGTTCCATTACCATGCGCGGCGTCGCCAACATTGAAACCATCGAACAGCGCGGACGCCCAGAGCGAGAAGCAATTATTATCACAGAATTGCCCTATCAAACCAACAAAGCGGCGCTAATCGAAAAAATCGCCGAAATGGTCAACGAAAAGCGGCTAGAGGGCATTGCAGATATCCGAGACGAAAGCGATCGCGACGGGATGCGGATTGTGATCGAACTCAAGCGCGATGCTTATCCCCGCGTCGTTTTGAACAACCTCTACAAACAAACACCGCTGCAAGCCAACTTCGGCGCCAATATGCTGGCGTTGGTAAATAGCGAACCCCAGGTACTCGCCCTCAAGCAGTTCCTAAGCGTCTTCTTGGATTTCCGCATCGAATCCATTGCCAGACGCACCCGCTACGAACTGCGAAAAGCCGAGGAACGCGACCACATTTTACAAGGGTTATTAATTGCTCTGTCGCACTTAGATGCAATTATTAACTTAATTCGCCATGCGCCAGATGCACCCACAGCTAAAGGCGAGTTAATCACCACTTACGGACTTTCCGAAGTGCAAGCCGATGCCATCTTGCAGATGCAATTACGGCGGTTGACTGCCTTAGAAGCAGACAAAATTCGTCTGGAACACGAAGAATTACAAGCCAAGATTGCCGACTTACAAGATATTTTGGCACGGCGGCAGAGGGTGTTGGACATCATTGAAACCGAAGTCACCGAACTGAAAACCAGGTTCGCTACACCCCGGCGGACTGTAATTTTACCAGGGGAAGGTGAAATAGACGAACGCGACTTAATTGCCAACGAAAAAGCCGTAATTTTACTGACAGAGCAAGGCTACATTAAACGGATGCCCGTCAACACCTTTGAAGCCCAAAGCCGTGCCACCAGAGGCAAAGCCGCAGCCAAGGTGAAAGATGATGACACAGTTGAGCATTTCTTAACTTGCTGCGACCACGACAGCGTTTTATTCTTTAGCGAACGCGGCGTAGTTTACTGCCTGAAAGCCTATCAAATTCCCGTGGGTTCCCGTACCAGTCGCGGTACGCCCATCGTGCAAATGCTACCCATTCCCAAGGAAGAGAAAATTACCTCCATTGTCCCCGTTGATGAATTTAGCAACGAGGAATATCTGGTGATGCTCACCAAAGGCGGTAATATCAAGAAAACCGAATTGGCAGCCTTTAGCAACATTCGCGCCAATGGCTTAATTGCCATTTCCTTAGAAGAAGGCGACCAACTCCGCTGGGTACGACGCGCCAGAGTAGAAGACAGCGTGATTATTGGTTCTCGTCAAGGAATGGCGATTCATTTCCGGTGTAACCACGAACAACTGCGTCCCTTAGGTAGGGCAACTCGTGGGGTAAAAGCCATGAAGTTGAAAAACAAAGACGAATTGGTGGGTATGGATATTCTGCCTGCGGCAATTCTTGAGACTTTGGATACCAGTACAGAAGCTGAAGTTGAAGAAATTGAAACCGAAGAAATCGAAATCAATGAAGAGTCAGCAGAAGTACCTGGCAACGGCAGTGTCGGCCCTTGGGTGTTGGTCATTACGATGGGAGGATATGGGAAGCGCGTGCCAGTCGCCCAATTCCGCCTGCAAAACCGTGCCGGACAGGGTTTAATGGCAACCAAATTCAAAAACCGCAAAACCAAAGACCAATTAGCAACGTTACGCATTGTGAACAACGATGACGACGAAATTATGATGGTCACCAATCGCGGTATTATCATTCGGCAAGCGGTAAATGCAATTTCCATACAATCGCGATCGGCAACTGGGGTAAGAGTGCAGCGTTTAGATGAAGACGACGCTATTACTGGAGTAGCAGTAGTTCCACCTGATAGTGTTGATGCAGAAGAAGCAGAGTAAAAAGCAGGGGGAGCAAAGGAAGCAGGGAAGGCAAGGGGATATAACCTCCTTACCTCCTTGGTTGATTGGCTTAGGCAGCGGCGTTTTGATGGGGGTGACCGTCGCCCCCGTCGGCGCATGGTTCCTGGCTTGGATTGCCTTGGCTCCCCTTTGGGTGTTAGTTGTTACTGCCTCCAAATCAAAAAAGCAATCCTTTCCCTTCCTCCCCTCCTTTCTCTGGGGTATTGCGTATCACGGTATCGCCCTTTCGTGGATTATGGGAATTCATCCCATGACTTGGTTAGGCGTTCCTTGGTGGCCGAGTTTGGCGATCGCACTTTTTTGTTGGGGATTTATCAGTGTTTTGGGAGGCATACTGGTTAGTATTTGGGCGGCTGTGATGCTTCGGTTGGGCGAACAGAAATCTTGGCTGCGTGTACTAATTGGTATAGCGGTGTGGTGTGGGTTAGAGAGTCTGTGGAGTGTTGGCCCTCTGTGGTGGAGTTCTCTGGCTTACACGCAAAGCCCGCATAATCTCGTAATTGTACACCTTGGTCAGCTTTCTGGACCTAATACTGTGACTGCGGCAATAGTCGCTGTGAATGGGTTGATTGCGGAAGGATGGACGAACCGCAGAGGCGCAGAGAGCGCAGAGAGAATTTCCTCTGTGCCGCGCCAGTTGCTTCTCCTGTCGGAGACGCTGCGCGAACAAGTCGGGGAACCGCAAGGGCGCACTGGCTTCTCTGCGTCTCTGCGGTTCGTTAATAAATACTTAGCTACCGCCGCAGGATTATTAATTACTTTACATTCAATAGGTTTTGTTTTATACACCCGTCCGGTAGCTCAATCACCAGAAGCGGCTTTGAAAGTCGGGATTGTTCAAGGTAATATTCCTAACCGGCTTTTGCGGAGTTCCGAAGGGTTTCGTCGGGCCCAAGAAAACTACACTAATGGCTATATAGCTTTAGCAAATCAAGGTGTGGATGCAGTCCTCACCGCAGAGGGGGCTTTACCTGTTTTCCAGCGTAACTTGATGGCAACTAACTTAGTTGCGGCAGTGAAGGAAAAAGGTGTAGTCGCTTGGATTGGGGCTTTTGGGGAAACAGGACGCAGCTATACAATTAGCTTGTTTACTTTTAATAATCGAGGCGAAATTGTCAGCCGCTACGATAAAGCGAAATTAGTACCTTTGGGAGAATATATTCCCTTTGAAGAAATCTTAGGCCCAATAGTTCAGCGGTTGTCGCCTTTGGATGCACACCAAGTTGCGGGTGCAGCAAATCAGGTATTTGACACTCCTTTTGGTAGAGCGATCGCTAGTATATGTTATGAGTCTGCTTTTCCCGAACAATTTCGCTATCAAGCTGCGGCGGGTGGGGAATTTATTCTCAGTTCTTCTAACGATGCTCATTACAGTCCGTCTATGCCGTTCCAGCATCACGCACAGGATATCATGCGGGCGATCGAAACTGATAGATGGTCAGCACGAGCAACTAATACAGGATATTCAGCTTTTGTAGATCCTCATGGGAGAACTTTGTGGATATCTGGATATAATACCTACGAAACTCATACCGAAACAATTTATCGACGGCAGACAAAGACTTTATATGTGCGTTGGGGTGATTGGTTGACACCTTTGTTGTTAATATCCTCTGGAGGACTTTGGCTATTTCAAAAGAGGTAAAAAATGCAAACAAATTCATTATTTACTAATCGAGTAGCAGTATTGGCAACAATGCACCAAAAAGAAAAAGCGATCGCTCCAATTTTAGAAGCATTAGGCATTAAAGTTATCGTGCCGCAAGATTTCAATACTGATGTTTTTGGTACATTTACTAGAGACATTAAACGTCCAGGCAATCAAATTGAAGCTGCTAGATTGAAAGCACAAAAAGCATTAGAATCGACTGGCGAAACTTTAGCATTAGCTAGTGAAGGTAGTTTTTTTCCTCACCCTAGTATACCTTTTCTTTCTAGTAATCGAGAAATTGTAATTCTTTTAGATACAAAATATAATTTAGAAATTATTGGAGAAGAATTTTCTTTAGAAACTAATCATAATCATATTGTTGTAGAAAACGTTGAACAGGCATTTCAATTTGCTAAAAAAATAGGCTTTCCCGAACATGGTTTAGTCGTCATGTTTAGCGAATCTCCTCAAGATAGTAAGCAAATTATTAAAGGAATTACTACAGAAAAGCAACTTATAGAAGCTGTAAATTTTGTTATCAAAAACTCGCCGACGGGTAAAGCACATCTGGAAACAGATATGCGGGCAATGTATAACCCTACACGTATGAATAACATCGCTAAAGCTACTCAAGATTTAGTCAGAAAAATTCAAAGTTGTTGTCCAGAATGTTCTACGCCTGGTTTTGAAGTCACTGAAAGAATTCCGGGATTACCTTGTGCAATGTGCGATATGCCAACTGCTTTAACTTTGAATGTTATTTATCAATGTCAAAAATGTGGGTTTAGTCAAGAAAAACTATTTCCTAATGGCAGCGAATACGCCGATCCCGCACAATGTATGTACTGCAATCCTTAATTTGGTATAGTGGGCAATAGGCAATAGGCTTAAAACAGAACTCAGAATTCAGAATTCAGAATTCAGAATGCAATCAGTGGGGGATTCCCCTCTCCATGAATGTTGCGCGACTACTTAAATATCTGTAATAAATCTTGCCTTTCTCAAAATAAATTGTAATACTGTTTCTTGAGAAGAAATAATATCTGCTCTGCCTTCCATACCAGATTGAATTGTACAGTGGCGATCGCCTATACTTAATACTAGCTTTTCTGGTCGAATAGTTACTTCATAATTAGCAGCATTTTTATCTTGATTTTGAGATGCAATTGCATCTGGAGAAATAGCACTGACTTTACCTTTTAAAGTTCCATATTCAGTATAAGAACAACCAGAAACTCGCATTTGTACTTCTTGTCCTGTTTCTACTTTACGAATATCTTGAGATTGTACTAATGCTTTAATTATTAATGGTGAATCATTGGGAGAAATTTGAGCGACAGTATCACCAGAACGCAACACTTGAGAAGGGTTACGCAAATTTAGCTCTTGAATAATACCAGATGCTGAAGCACGAATGACTGTATTTGCAATGTCTCGAAGAGTTTGTTGTAATTCTTGTTCATCCCGACTCAATTGTTTTTGAATTTCTACTTTTTGTTGTAATAATTGCTCTCGTTCTTGACTTAATTTTCCCAAGCTGACTTTACCTGTAGCACTTTCAGCAGCAATTTTTTCCTGAGAAATTGCCACATTAGCATCGCTAGGATTGAGATTAACAAACGCCCCTTGTAATCTAGCTGTGGCTGCTTCTACTGCTTGTTGTTGTTGTTGAATTGCTTGTTGTTGTTGTTCTACACTAGCTTTTTGGGATTCTAAGAGTTGTTCTTGTTGTTCGACAGCTAGCTGTACTTCTTGAAATTGATCTTGAGAAATTGAGCCGGTTTTGAGTAAAGGTTGATATCTGTCTCGCTTTGCTTTTGCTGCTCTTAAGGAAGCATCGCTAGATTTTAAATTCGCTATTGTTGATTTTAACTGCGTTTGAGTTTTTTGTAATTCTTTGTTAGCTTGGCTTAAATTTGCTTTCGCTTCCCTAACTTCGGCAATTGAGGTGGTTCGCCTGTCTTGGATATCGCGTTGACTGCGATTGAGTTCAGCTTTAGCCGAGGCGATAACTCTGCTGGTGCGATCGCTTTCTGCTATTATTTGCCCATCTAACGCTAAAATTTGGGCATCAATTTGAGATAATTGCAGTTTTGCTTGGCGAATATTCGTTTGCAGTTGGTTTTTTTGAGTCTGAAGACGATTATCGTCTACCAAGGCTATAACATCTCCTTTTTTCACTGCCTGATTTGGCTGCACGGCAATACTTTTAATCGTTCCTTCCGTTGCTGCTTGTACTAAGCGCAGTTCTCCAGCAGGGCGAACATTCGCCGGAACTTTGACTGTAATTTTATATTTCAGAATGCTTGCCAAAATAATGCTAGCAGCAAAGATGGTAAGGAGAACTATGCCCCCGATAGTTGTCCAATTACTAATAGGCGGCAAGAATTCATTAGGATTAGCTAGGCGCAGGGAATCTGGATTAGTTACTCCCTCTGCATTAGGGTAAGAAATACCAGGTGAAGGTAAGTTTGCATCAGCCATTTTTGAATTCAATATTTTTTAGTTTGATTAAGAAGAATTCATAATTCAGGAGTCAGAATTCAGCATATTATATTATGTGAAAATCGGCTAAGTGAATAAACTTATATCCACATGAAAATAGTTGGCAAGCGCTTCTGCTTCTGATTGATTGATAGTGCGATCGCCATTGACAATTTGCAAGGCAACTTCTAATGAACCAACTATCTCAGCTAATACTTCTGGAGTAATATTAGCTGCGTCCATGAGATGCATTAACATCGAATTGGGTGTACCTTTGGGAATTGGATAATTGGTTTCTTCAAACTTCTCAATTAACGTTACCAACAGTTCCAATAGCATTTCTTCTTCTGGTGTAAGATTGGGACGATGTTCCAAGTTTAATGCGAGTGCGATCGCCTGTTCGTTTTCTTCTTCCGTGGTAATTATTTTTGGCTGATACTCGGCCAACAATTTACCATAAGATTGAGGATTAAAAATATGGGTCATTCTTCCATTTATCCTTATCATATTCAGCGTGAGTCAGGACATATTTAATATAGATTCTTTGAGTTTCGTAAACAAGATCGACAATTAAACGGTAGTTATTTCCTTTGATATTAAATACAGTGAAGTTACCGACAGCTTCTGTTTTCGGATAAACAGCCTGAACTTCAACTAGATTTTTCCATTCAGCTTTAGTTGCCACCCTATACCAATCATAAAGCGCATCACAGGCATCTGTGTGTACCTGACAAAAATCCCGTAAAATCCTGCGACTAATAACGTGCATTTAAATTAAATGATTTATGCAAATTAGTTTAGTTAATTAGCCGAATTTTGTAAAATATTTGCGATCGCTTGTGAAATCGGTAAGCCAGGACAGCGTTCCAGCCAAAAGAACTCGCCAACTGGGTTAACCTCAAGAAATACATACCGATTATCGGGTGCCAAAATAATATCAATAGCGCCATAATTCAAGTGTAATTCTGCCATGAGTTTGAGCAGTTTCTGTTCAACATCTTCAGGCAAAGTGTATGTTTCCCAAGCATCAAGTAAGGCAATTCCTTGTTTACGCCAATCGTAACGCGCTTTATCCAAAGCTTGAGAATTCACCGCAGCTGTCAGCACGCGTTTACCTACAATAATTGTCCGCAACTCTAATGCTTTGGGAATTTTCTCTTGAAATGTCATTGGGCAAAAACGTAAGTCATCAAGATTGTCTAAATCCTCAGATGAAATTGGATTTGTAAACACAACTTTTTCTCGCCCTTGTTCGTCATAAATAGCAAAGGAAGAGAGCATTTTAGTAATTATTCCCTGCTGACACTCTTGGGCAAATTGTTTCACCGCTAAGGGATTATTTGTAGTTAATGTCTGTGGGGTATCTAAACCAACTTTTCGTGCTATTTGTAATTGCAATTGCTTATTTTCGGCTCGACGAATATTTGGCAGAGGGTCGAGATGAAAACCTTTGATACTGGCAATCATTCCCTCAATGGTGACGCGAGATTCTTTTAATGAAGCTTGCCTGAGTTGTTTATCCATCGAATCGGGAATTCTCGATCCAATAGCAATGCGTCGATACCAAACTGCTGACACCTCATTTAAATCTAATGTTTGGTCATCGACACTAAGAGTAACTTTTTCAGTTTTTCCATAATAAACATCTAACTGTATTTCTGTCGGAAATCGGTCTGTGTCAAAACGAAATGCTTTTGCTCCTTGGGCTTCAATTGCTTGAATAACTAGAGGAATACTTTCGTTGTCTTGGCTGTGAGTAATGATTAAAACAGTCACGTCGCTTCGCTCCGAATTCAAAAGTCAAAACTTGTACTGAGCTTGTCGAAGTATTCAAAATTAACAAGCCCCTAAATTTCTAAAGTCTGTCAGCTAGTTTTTAATTTTTAAGAAAGAGTCTTAAACTTAGGATTTGTTGAAAGTAGTGTATCAGCGATCGCCTCTGCAATAGGGTAGTCCAAATCTCTCTCCAGCATTCCCCATTCTCCTGTAGGATTAATTTCTAAAAACACATATTCAGCTGATGGCGTTTTAATAAAATCAAATGCACCAAAAAGCAATCCAAATTTTGCCATAAAAGCATCTAGACAACGGATTAATTGATCGGGTAATTGATATGGTTGCCAAATTAAAGCTTCTTTTTTTCCTCGTCGCCAATCTTGGGTAGATGTTGCATATTCAGATGCATCTAACGCCCCAACAAAAAGCTTACCATTTACATAAATTGCGCGTAATTCTAATTGTTTGGGAATTTGTTCTTGAAATACTGCTGGACAATAACGCAGTGTTTCAGCATCAGCTAAATCTTCTTCTTTAACGACGCTGGTGTACATAAAAAAAGATGAGGCTTGCATACCATAAGAAAGAGGCCTGAGCAGCTTGGTAATCATTTTTTTGTTAACTTGGTGAAAAAACTCTCGTGCTTCTTGAGGGTTGTTAGTAAC
Organism: Nostoc sp. ATCC 43529; assembly: GCA_003326205.1. Taxonomy (GTDB): domain Bacteria; phylum Cyanobacteriota; class Cyanobacteriia; order Cyanobacteriales; family Nostocaceae; genus Nostoc. Next base: position 138,622 of record LWTK01000011.1, on the reverse strand, counting down.
GAGAGTCCGAGGGATAATAAGACCTACTTCTGATGCAATTCGCAGTTGACGTAACTTATTTTCTGCTGCACTAATGCACTGTAAATCATCCACCCATTTGGCTGTTCTGAGGCTGTCCCAAAAGCCATCCAAAACAGCGAGTGATTCTTTAGAACAAGCTGCTTGAAATTGTGGAGCCAATTCTTTACCTAAATCGGGTTGCCAGATGCGCCGCATCCATACTGCTTGTACTTGCTCGGTGTTGAAGGAGTTTTCACCATATTTCAGTATATGATTATTGCCAAAGTTACTTAAATTAGCCTCGATTTTAATTGCGATGGGAAACTTATCTGTATCAAGGCGAAATGGCTGTGCGCCTCTTTTTGATACAGCTTCAGCAACTCTATCTATTGTGAAGTAATCACCACTGTGGGTAATTAATAAAACTACATCACGCTCAAGGTGCATAAAATATCTTGATTCGGTTTTTTTATTTTCCCTATTCTCAATTATTAAGGAAGCAAAGTATAAAAAAGTAAACTTAGTTTAAATGGGAAACCAACCCCTAAATGGAGTTGGCAAAGCTAGCAGTATTCTTTTGCGATAATTTTTCAAAATTGTATCTGTATCGTAATCTAAGGTAAACAGTTATTCTGTGGGGAACTCGTCATCGCCATCTGAAGGATACTTCAAAGTAACGTACTCATCACTATCAGATGGGAACTTCTGAGTGACCAAAATTTCATCGTCCTTCTTCTTGGTTACATGATGAGAACCACCGCTAATTGCTTCTGATTCTTCATCAGATAAGTCCTCAAAGCTTTGCCCTTCTAAAAATCGCGCAAAGAACGGTACTGCTTGTGAATTTGGTTCTTCTGGTTTGTTTTCAGGCATAATTTTGTCTTACGGTAAACTAAAGATAAATTTACACTCGCGTCCATGTTATTACATAGTTTAGAAAACAGCAAGTAATAATTTATTCTTAAATTGTTTTTAACCTTAGATAAAAATACCTCTTCGCTTGTTGGTAAATTTCACAATTCGTTCTGACTAAAAGAGCAATCTTCCTTTACTAAGGAACAATCTGAGGCATACAAAATTTGATTACCTGAAAAAATAACCTATATCTCAAGCAACAAGCAAGAAATAATTAATACTTCCCAAAACAGGAGTGCTATAGAAACAATGAAATATCAAATCGTGCTGCAACATACTGAAGAAGACTGTGGGGCAGCGTGTATTGCCAGTATAGCTAAATATTACGGACGTAATTTGGCGATCGCTCGTGTTCGGGAAGCTGTTGGTACGGGGGCGCAAGGTACAACTCTTGTAGGTTTGAAACGCGGTGCCCAAAGTCTTGGATTTAATGCTCGTCCAGTTAGAGCTACGCCACAACTAATTGAAAAACTTCATGAAGCACCCCTCCCCGCCATCATCCACTGGAAAGGTTACCACTGGGTAGTTTTATATGGAAAAAAAGGTAAAAAATATGTAATTGCCGATCCTAGCAGTGGCATTCGCTATCTCACTCCTGAAGAATTAACTATAGGTTGGGCAAATTATGTAATGTTACTGTTATTGCCCGATGAAATCCGTTTTTATCAGCAAGAATCAGATAAAATTAGAGGCTTTGGTCGCTTTTTAGCGCGAGTTTTACCTTATCGCCATATTTTAATTGAAGCAATTTTAATTAACTTGGCTATGGGAATATTTTCCCTGGCAAGTCCTTTTTTAATTCAAATTCTCACAGACGATGTATTAGTTAGAGGAGATACCCAACTTTTAACTACAGTTGCTATTGGTGTAATAGCGATAAATATTTTTAATAGTACGCTAACACTCGTACAATCTAATTTGATTGCCCACTTTGCTCAACGCCTAGAATTAGGACTCACTCTAGAATTTGGCAGACAAATTTTGCGTCTTCCTCTGACTTACTATGAAGCACGTCGTAGTGGCGAAATTGTCAGCCGTCTTCGAGATATTCAAGAAATAAATCAAATGGTTTCCCAAGTCGTTATCGCCCTTCCTAGTAGGCTTTTTGTGGCGGCGATTTCGCTAGCTTTTATGGTATTTTATAGCCCAAAATTACTAGGCTTATCGGTGTTAGTCGCTTTACTCATGTCTTTATCGACTATCATCTTTCTGCCGAGTTTACGCCAAAAAATCCGTAACCTTATGGTTACCCAAGCTGAAAATCAAGGAATGCTAGTAGAGATTTTCAAAGGCATACTTACCGTGAAAACTGCTAATGCGGCTCCCCAAGCTTGGGAGGAAATTCAAAGCCGTTTTGGGAATCTGGCTTATCTGACTTTTAGTACTGTTCAAATTGGCATTATTAATAATGTGTTTTCCGGATTAGTTTCTGGTTTTGGAAATCTTGCCATACTCTGGTTTGGTAGTAGCCTAGTTATTAGCCAAGAATTAAGCATCGGTCAACTGTTAGCATTTAACGCGATGAATGCTAATTTTAATATATTCATTACTACAATCATTGGTTTTGTAGATGAATTTGCCAGAGTTCAAACTGCAACTCAACGAATTACTGAAGTAATTGAAAGTACCCCAGAAGACGAAAATGAAGAAAAGAAACCTTGGGCAGTAATTTCTGGTAATGCTGAGATTATTTGTAATAAGCTCGATTTTCACCATACAGGTAGAGCAGACTTATTACAAGACTTTTCCCTAACTATTCCCGGAGGAAAAGTTACAGCACTGATTGGTAAATCTGGCTGTGGAAAAAGCACTTTAGCTAAATTGATAGCCAGTTTATATCCGTTGGAATCGGGTAATATTCGTTTTGGTATTTATAACCAGAAAGATTTATCTTTAGAATGCCGACGACAGCAGGTAGTATTAGTCCCCCAAGAACCCCATTTTTGGAGTCGCTCAATTTTAGAAAACTTTCGCTTCAGCCATCCTCAGGCCACATTTGAACAAATAGTTCGGGCTTGCCAAATTGCCGGCGCTGACGAATTCATTTGTGATTTACCAGATAATTACCAAACTGTATTAGGTGAATTTGGCGTCAATATTTCCGGCGGGCAAAAGCAGAGATTAGCCTTAGCCAGAGCAATAGTTACAGAGCCACCAATACTAATTTTAGATGAATCTACTAGTGCATTAGACCCAATATTAGAATCACAAGTTTTAGATAAACTTTTACATCATCGAGAAGGCAAAACCACAATTATAATCAGCCATCGCCCTAGAGTTATTCTCCGTGCGGATTTTATCGTTCTTTTAGATAAAGGACAGTTAAAAATGCAAGGTGTTCTTAAAGAAATGCAACTTATATCTGGCGAACATTTAGATTTTTTAACACCGTAAAAATGACTTTTGATTAGGTATTTTCGAGAAAATATTACATTTAAATTCTAGTAATTATTGCTGGTATCAAATACAAGCGATCGCTGCCATACAATCAATTGCACAGTTTGTTCTTATTTACAATCATTCATAAGAATGAAATTTTTATACAGAATTTCATACCAAATTGAGTTTAAAAAAAGCTGTATGAACGATAATTGCTGATTTTAAAGTGTTTTAATAAAGCTATAAGCGAAAATTTAGAGAAGCAAAAACATGAAAGGTTTCAGGAAGCTATCCTCGATAGCACTATTGCTATTTGCCTTTGTGTATCCGCCTTCATTAGCACAAGCGAAAGATATTTCTCTAAGTAATGGTATTAATGAACAAAGTGCGGCGTCAGAGGCTAACCTAATTGGAGAGCGAAAAGGAGAGCTTTTAATTGCTCAACGGCGGTCAGGACGATATCGAGTAATCCGACGGCGGCAGCCTTTGGGATTGGGAAGATATCAAATAATCCGACGCGACCCTTATGGACGAACTCGAATAATTCGACGACGCCAGCCTGGACGATATCAAATAATTCGACGCGACCCTTACGGACGAACTCGAATAATCAGACGAGGCGACCGTTTCAGAAGATATCAAAATATTCGGCAGCAGCAGTTAAGACGACGGGAATTTAGGCGGCAACGAGAATACAGGCGTCAATGGTATTAATCTCAGATAAGTAACGAATTAACTAATTAATTGGCGTTGCATATTTGCGGGATGATTTTGATGGTTTTGTAGGATGGGTGTCTTACCCGTCCCTTTTATTTTCGGGCGGTTATGGATGCCCACCCCACAAGAATCATACTGATTTTATGCAACGCCAATTAACTGGTTAGTGGTTTTATTAACCACTAACCATTAACTATCATCAGATTTTAATGACTTGCTACTGGCTCTGTTTCCAGGCGAGCCAATCTGTCTGCCAAAAGTTTTTCCAAGTCTTCTAGTGCTTTGGTGAAACCTTTGATGCCCTCGTCTAGTTTATCAGTTGCCATGCGGTCAGCAGCGTGCATCTTGTCAAAGGTAGCCTTGTCAATGGATAATTTTTCAATTTCCAAGTTTGCTACATTGGCAGGGTCGAGTTTGCGTGGCAGTTCTCCAATGGTTGCTTGTAATTCCGCCAAAAGCGACGGTGAAATTGTCAGCAAGTCGCTACCTGCTAGTTCAGTAATTTCCCCAATATTACGGAAGCTAGCTCCCATAACTTCGGTTTTGTAGCCGAATTTCTTGTAGTAGTTGTAGATTTTGGTGACTGACAAAACTCCTGGATCTTCAGCTGCTGGGTAGCTATCCCGTCCAGTATCTTTTTTGTACCAATCGAGAATCCGACCGACGAAGGGAGAAATTAGAGTAACACCAGCTTCTGCACAGGCGATCGCTTGGTGCAAACCAAACAATAAGGTAAGGTTACAATGAATACCTTCTTTCTCAAGAATTTCCGCAGCGCGAATGCCTTCCCAGGTGGTGGCAATTTTAATTAACACGCGATCGCGGCCAACTCCAGCAGCTTTATACTGAGCAATTAATTCCCGTGCTTTAGTAACGGTAGCTTCAGTATCATAAGACAAACGAGCATCCACTTCTGTAGACACGCGACCGGGGATAATTTGCAAAATCTTCAATCCAAAAGCCACTGCCAAACGGTCAAATGCCAGAGTAACTATCTGTGCTTGGGTAGCTCCCGCTCCAGCATCTTTTTTTGCTTGCAGTAGAGTCTGATCCACAATTTCTTGATATTCCGGCATCTGCGCCGCAGCAGTAATCAAGGAGGGATTTGTGGTAGCATCTTGGGGTTTAAACTTTTCGATTGCTTTGATATCCCCTGTATCTGCAACCACAACAGTCATTTCTCTCAATTGTTCTAGTAAACTTTTAGACATAAAATACTCCGTGATGTTTGTTTAGGATTTACTTAAATTCCAAGGGAGTGGGGAGTTAGGAGTTAGGAGTGAGGAGTTAGGAGTTAAGAGTTAGGAGTTATTCTTCCCCTGCTTCCCCTGCCTCCCCTGCTTCCCCTGCCTCCCCTGCCTCCCCATCCCCCCATCTCCCCACTCCCCTCCAGAGTCACAGCCTTATTCTAGAGGCTTATGCAGAAATTGGCTGTCCAATGGAATGCACTTTGATTAAGCTAGTTGTTCCTGATTTACCAATTGGGACACCAGAGGTAATTACCACCTGATCTCCTTTTTGCGCTAGACCTCTTTCTAAGACTTTGTTCACCACATTTGTAAACATTTCTTCAGCATGGTGGACTGGTGGAATTAATAAAGGTTCGACTCCCCAGGAAAGTGCTAGCTGACGGTAAGCGGTGGCATCGGAGGTTAAGGCAATGATTGGAGAAGTTGGTCGATATTTAGACACCATTCTCGCCGTACTGCCTGAGGTTGTGTTACAGAGAATTGCCTTTGAGCCGGTTTCGTAGGCAATGCGACACACTGCTTCTGCCACCGATTCGGTAACGCTGAGACTACCTGGTTCGTGGCACCAAGAACGTCTGCTGCCCTCATCTAAAGCCTGTTCTGTCCGCACGGCAATGTTGTGCATCATTTGGACTGCGGCGATGGGATATTCTCCCACGGCGGTTTCACCGGAAAGCATGACCGCATCTGTGCCATCCAAGATGGAGTTAGCCACATCCGTTGCCTCGGCGCGGGTAGGATCGGGGGCGCTAATCATCGACTCCAGCATTTGCGTGGCTGTAATTACGGGCTTGCCAGCTTGATTGCAACGGCGAGTGATATCTTTTTGAATTAGAGGCACTTCATGAATCGGCACTTCCACACCTAAATCGCCGCGGGCAATCATGATGCCGTCGGCAACTTTTAAGATGGAGTCAAATTGCTCTACTGCCTCAGCTCTTTCGATTTTGGCAATTAAGCGGATAGAAGCGCCAGCGGCTTCAATCATCCTTTGGGCGGGTTCTAAATCTTGTGGCGATCGCACAAAAGACACTGCCACCCAGTCTACACCCAACTGAATCCCAAAACGCAAATCTAGCAAGTCTTTTTCGGTGATTGAACTTACAGGTAAAGGAGTTTGTGGCAGGTTAACTCCTTTGTGGGTGGAAATTAAACCACCAATTTTCACCTGTGCGCGAATGCGATCGGCATCGCGATCTGTAACAATCAGCTTGACGCGACCATCATTAATTAAAATCGGTTCGCCTGGTCGCACCATTGCAAACAAAGTCGGCAATGGTAAAGGCAATTCGTCAATACTTTCACCCTTCTCTTGCAAAACAAAGGTAACTTCACTCCCAGCTTCCACATTTAACCCTTCTGGTGGTAAGATACCCAAGCGGATCTTTGGCCCACACAGATCTTGCATGATAGCGATCGGTCTTTGCTGCTCAGCACTAATCTGCCTGAGATATTGAGCCGTTTGGGCATGAAATTCATAGGCTCCGTGGGAAAAATTCAACCGTGCCACATTCATTCCAGCTTCTACTAAGGCTTGCAGCTTTTCAGGTGCAGATGTAGCAGGCCCAACAGTACAAATGATTTTGGTTCGACGCATAGGGATTAAGGGTTGAGAGAATAACCTGCGACGTGGATACCTGAAACCAATTCAGAATTCCTAATTAACAGCTTTCAGATTTTATTTGGGTTTCCCGGTTTAAATCTTTAATCTGCTCTAGAGAATTGGCATTATGCAATGCTCAAGCTAACTTGCCTTAAACATCGCAACTGGCATCCAAATTCACACGTGCTTCATATCACTGGTTTGCTAAGTAAAGATACTAGATTGCGTTTTATTTTCGGGTATTTACCATTTAACCCAAATCCCAAAGGCCAAAAGGCAACAGGCAAGAGTCAAAAGTCAAGAGTCAAAAGCTAATGACCAATGTACAGACGCGATTAATCGCGTCTCTACTAATGACTATTGTACAGACGCGATTAATCGCGTCTCTACTAATGACGAATCAAACCACAGCAGGCGTCGGCGCGAGTTGTTCTTTTTGTGACATAGATAACATCAAGTCAACCACGCGATTCGAGTAGCCCCACTCGTTGTCATACCAGGCAACGACTTTGAAGAAGTTCGAGTTTAACTCAATACCAGCACCTGCGTCGAAGATGCTGGAATGGGTATCACCTTGAAAATCAGTGGAAACTACTTCTTCATCTGTGTAACCTAAGATACCTGCCAATGCACCGTTGGCAGCCTCTTTCATGGCAGCACAGATTTCCTTGTAACTGGTGGCTTTGGCAGTTTTGAAAGTTAAATCAACTACGGAGACATCAGGAGTTGGAACTCGGAATGCCATACCAGTCAACTTACCCTTCAATTCTGGTAAAACCAGTGCTACAGCTTTAGCTGCACCTGTGGAGGAGGGAATAATATTTTGGGCTGCGCCTCGACCGCCGCGCCAGTCTTTTTTGCTAGGGCCGTCTACGGTTGGCTGGGTAGCAGTCATGGCATGAACTGTGGTCATCAAGCCTTCAGTCAACCCAAAGTTATCATTGATGACTTTAGCAATGGGAGCTAGACAGTTTGTAGTACAGCTAGCATTGGAGACAATTAGATCCTTGCTGGGGTTAAATAAGTCATGATTAACACCCATTAATAAAGTAGGAACTGTATCTGGATCTTTGGTGGGAGCAGAAATGATTACTCGCTTTGCGCCTGCTTTGAGGTGGTTTTCTGCCCCTTCATAGCCGGTGAACAGTCCCGTAGATTCCACGACATAATCAGCACCTAGTTGTCCCCAAGGTAACTCTGCGGGATTCCTAACGGATACGCAAGGAATGAAGTGGCCATCAATGACGATACCATCGTCTTTGGCTTCAACCTTTCTGGTCAATTTACCGTGGGTTGAATCGTACTTTAATAGGTAGGCCAGGTTATCTGATGGTACTAGGTCGTTAATGCCGACAAACTCGATGTTGGGATTATTTAGTCCAGCGCGAAGCACAAGTCGTCCAATTCGACCGAAGCCATTGATACCAACTTTCAATTTACTCAAGATTAAACCTCCCGTTGTGGAAAGTTGAACAAAAGGAGAAAGTTAAAAGCCAAAATAGATTGCCTTTTACTCTTTACTTATTAAGATCGTGACAGCCCCAGTCAGCGAAGGCATATTTACTTGGCATCTTTTAAGAATTGGGGCATGGGGAGTCGGAAGGGGACAAGGGGAAAGGGGAAAGGGGAAAGGTGAAAGGGGAAAGGCGAAAGGGGAAAGGTGAAAGGGGAAAGGCGAAAGGGGAAAGGCGAAAGGGGAAAGGCGAAAGGGTTATTGTAAATTGCCTCCTCATCTCCCCTGCTTCTTTCCATACCCAATGACTAATGACTAATGACCAATGACCAATGACTAATGACCAATGACTAATGACTAATGACTAATTTTTTTGATACCTCATTCCCGGCAGTTGGGAGAGTAAACCCATAAGTTCCAACTGTAACAAAGCGCTGGAAACTGAGCCAGCAGCCATGCCGGTTTGTTGGACTATTAAATCAAAGGGTAAAATATCACAGGCGATGCCTTCTCTTCGAGAGGCTTCGCCAACGGCAACGTCAAGGACGAACGCATTCATTACTTGTTGCAATTCGGGTGATAAAGTTGGCAAACTTAACTGTTGTACTGTTGACAATTGGTCAACTTTATCGATTTGTGGTATTGCTCCTAGCATTGTTAATAATTCGTCTAATTCTTTGAGAATCAAAGAAGCGCCTTGAGTTAGTAACTTCAAACAACCTTGGGATGGATAATCGTCCACTCTTCCTGGTAATGCATAGACATCTCTACCAAATTCATTGGCGTAGGTGGCTGTAATTAGGGCGCCAGATTTTAATGGGGCTTCCATGACCAAGATAGCGCGGCTCATGCCTGCAATAATGCGGTTGCGGCGGGGAAAGTGAGTGCGATCGGGTGGGGTTTTTGTGGGATATTCACTCACAACTAACCCAGCAGTCAAAATTTGCTTGTACAAATCGCGATTTTTCTGGGGATAAACAACATCAACACCAGTTCCTAAAACTGCGATGGTTCTTCCACCAGCTTTCATGGTGGCGGCGTGGCTTTCTGTGTCAATTCCCTCTGCCATTCCAGAAACCACTGTAAAGCCATTTTTAGCCAAAGCTGTGCTGATTTGACGAGTCCAACGAATGCCGTATTCTGAAGGGCGGCGGGTTCCAACAATACCAACTAGCGGTTTTTGTCCGAGATTTTCCTGGAGTTCAACTTCACCGCGATAGTACAAAATCGGCGGGGGACTGGGGGTTTCCAGTAGTAACCGGGGATAATCTGCATCTGCTGGAGTCCAGAAATAGGGGTTTTCCTGTTGATGTTTGGTGAATAGCCGTTCTGGATGTAGGCGCGATCGCTGTTGTACTATTTTTTCCAGCGTTTGAAAACCAAAACCCTCTACTTCCCCTAACTCTTGCTTAGTAGCGTTCCAAGCAGTTGCCAACGTACCAAAATGCTGTTGCAGCCGTCGCAATAATACCGGGCCAATCCCCGAAATCTGCGACCAAGCTACCCAATACGCACTTTCTTCTACCACTTTTCTACCCTCACGCTACTGGTTTGAGTATTCCCAAAATCAACGGGTTTTACCCATTTCTATTTATTTATGACGATGTTAATTTTTAATTTTTAATTCTTAATTTTTAATTCCCCAAAGGGGTTGACTCTTGACTCTTAACCATTGAATATTAACTATTGACTATTAATTCCCTCAGTAGCTTTTGTAATGAAATCTTTTTATCGTCTTTTACTAAGCCTATCTGGTTACTCAATATTTCCACTGCTGCATAGTATTTTTGGTGCATCGCCTAGTTTGGCAGCCGAAAATGTTGTTGTGAGATACGGTTTATTTGAGCAAGCGATTCCTGTAGCAGATATACGCAACTATAGCGAGACGCAAAAGGTTTCTGCTAATTTGCAAACTATTTTAGGCCGTCTCAGTGCTGAAGAAAAACAGAAGTTTCAAGATGCGCTGCAAGTGAAGATGTCGCTTGATATTGTGGCTTTAGATAAGTTGGTAAATACACCAACGGGCAAACAAATTTTATCTTTTATTTCCCAAGCGATCGCCCGTCGCGATAAAGCCAATATCCAAGCGCTACGATCTGCTATTATCCTGGGAGCGAAATCCCCAGAAGGTTTAGGACTCCTCACATTTTTAGAAGCTTATCCCAGTGAGGAATTAGTAATTGATGTGTCAAAAATTTCCCGATTAGTTGGTTTGGCAAATTCATCTTCTGGTTCTGCTGATGCGCCCCCAAAGGACAATGTAACTTCTTCACCTTTAGGAAAAATTGCACTGCAATATCAAACATTAGCCGCCCAAGATAAACAGTTTTCAGGTTGTTTATTTGGTGATTCAATTTCGGCTGGACTTGGCAATACTCTGGGTACTGGTACTTTTAATTTCGGCTTAAATGGCTTAAGTACAATTTCCTTAGTAGAGCAACTGAAAACTTTAATTCCTACTAAGGTTAAATGCGAAAAAGCCATTATTTCTGTAGGCGGAAATGATGCTTTGTATGGAATTAGTGATGATTTGTTTACTAAGAATCTGCAAGAGGCGATCGCACTTGTTCGTACAATGGGAGCTAAAGAGGTTTTTCTGATTCCAGCTTTTTATTCAACTGCTGAGGCTAGCTCAGATCCAACTGTTGCAGCACCCAATTCTAAAGTCGAACAAATTAACGCTCTAATTAATCAAGTTGCCCAAACAGAAAAAATACCAGTTGCCGCAGTAGGAGTAGAAACATTGTATGAAAATAACGTTCTGAAAAAGGATTTTACCAATGATGGAGACGATCTCAATGCAGAGGGGCTAAAAATTTATCGAGAAGCAGTGTTAAAAATTCTAGGGAAGTAATATTAAAAGCGATCGCAGTTTAATTATTTTAAGAAGAATAATAACTGCGATCACTTTTGGTTTTGTCTTCAGCCATAAACATAAAAATTACTAATGCTTTCATGCGTCGAGACTCAATCTTTTACAAATTATTTCAACAATCACCGAGTTTATTATTTGAACTATTGACAAATCCTCCAATAAATGCAGAGCTTTATCGATTTGATTCAGTAGCTGTCAAAGAACCAAAATTTGAAATTGATGGGGTATTTTTACCACCAGAAAATGAAGGCACTGGGGTTGTTTATTTTTGTGAAGTGCAGTTTCAAAAAGCGGAAAGTGCGGTCTTGGGGTCTCCCCAAGTAGAGCAACTTTCCAAGACAGATGAACAACTTTATGAAAGGGTATTTGCAGAATCATCATTATATTTCTATCGCAACCGCGCCAGATTTAGCGATTGGCAAGCAATAATTATTTATCCGTCACGCAGTATGGAACAAACGGATATTCATCCTCATCGGGGATTGCTTAACAGCGAGCAAATACATCGAGTGTATTTAGATGAATTGGGAGATATTCGCCAATTACCTATATGGATAGCGTTGATGGTGTTAACTACACTAGATGATGAACTTGCACCACAAGAAGCAAGATATTTGGTTGAGCGTTCCTCTGTTGAACAGCCTGAAACTGCAAATAAGGCGATAATTGAGTTAGTGACTACAATAATGGTGTACAAATTTGAACGGTTAAGTCGAAAGGAGGTTGAATCGATGTTAGGAATCACGCTTAAAGAAACGCGAGTTTACAGAGAAATCAAGGAAGAGGGACGAGAAGAAGGACGAGAAGCGGAAGCGCGATCGCTTATTGTTCGTCAACTAACTAAACGCGTAGGAGAACTACCTCAACAAGTGCGCGAACGTATTGAAAGTCTCTCTCTGGAGCAATTAGAAAATTTGGGTGAAGCACTGTTAGATTTTACTAGTATGGCTGATTTACAAGCTTGGCTCTCAACACAATGAGCGAAACGGTATCCTCCTGAAATATTCTTTTACTCTGACAAACATTCATTGGCTGTAATTTAAAACTTGCTGTTCTAGGCAAGATTACTTCAAATAAATTAGCAAATTCAGTCCGGGGATTGTGCGCGAGAGTGTCCACAAAACTAGGGTAATATACATTAAACCCAAACTCCATTGATACCAAGCAAGTGCAGAAATAATCCCTGGTAAATGTTCGTCTCGCAAGCGAATATCGTTAAATCCTAATCTCACTAGGTTATTGAGACTAAAATCATAATAATTGAGCCAGTTCCAACGGCGATCGCACAACAAAGGCATGTATCTTTCACGAAATGTTTGATTTCTAGGAATCACCGGCAAACGTCCAATTAACAATCGTAATTGCCTAAATGTTCCGTCTTCTGTAAAGTAGGAAATATCCATTAAATCGTGATAGCGTCCTTGTTGGTAAAGTCGAATTAATAAAGCCACGGGAACGGGAACAATAATTATTAAAAGACACCCCAATGTTAGCCAAGGTTGTTGTGCATTGCGAAAGATAGCTAATAAGCTCAAGAATTCTAAAACGCTAAAACTGATTAATATAGAAATGGTTTCGTAGGATGTAGGAACAATTGGTATCGGACGCAAACGGCGGCACCTATCCACTAGCCAAAATAGCAAACCGAAGTAAGCGATCGCTACTCCTCCGACACCAAATACTAACCAAAAATTTGTACCATAACCACTCAACAACAACAGTACGCTTAATGCTAACCAACTCCAAGCTTGGAGTAACCATGTACCTATTGAAAGAGGTTCACCAACACTCAAGCGATCGCTTAATTTGGTATATGTTTCTAAATTGATATCTGCTAAAGTAAGTAACTCAGTGATATTGCGAAATGGTTTTACTAAACGACGTTCAGCAATGGCTTCTGATTCAGTTGTAGAAAAACCTAACTTTATCAAACTTGTCATCGTTGCACTATTAATATTTGTAGCCGTCAATTTGCGACCTAATTCTATTAATCTCAATCGTTGTTTTGTGTACTCTAAATCATTAGCATCTGCAACTTGCTGTTGTTGACGGAAATTTTGCCCCAAATTCCGCAATATATTTTGATTTCCTTGGAATGTAGGTACATAAAACTTTTTTCCGATTTCACCAGGATTACCTAAAATTTTCGCTTGGTTGGAATTAAAAGTTAGACCAGATACATTTAAAAAGGCTTCTTTACCAAATCTAGCATCGCTAAAGTCTGCTTGGTTAATAATACTCGCACCTTGGAGATTTACCGATTGATTAAAATCCACTTCTCGAAATATCACAGCTTGTTCAAAAGAGGCTTCTTTGAAGAAGACTAGCTGATTAAAATCACCTTTACTAAACTGTGCTTGGTTGGCAAAACGCACATAAGAAAAATCAACATTTTCTTGCCACTGCACAGTATTAAATTTAGCTAACTGCTTAAAATTTGCTTGACTGAAGTTGGCAGTTTTTTCAAAAATACTACCTTGAAAATCAATAGTTTCCTGAAACTGAGCTTGTTTAAAATTAGCTTTTTCAAAAAAAATACTGCCAAAAAAATTGCTTGGTTGTCGAAAGCTAGCATTGCTAAAACTAACAGGACGAGCAAATCTAGTTTCAGTCCAGTTACTCGCTTGGACAAATGTGGCGTTTTGTGCGTCTACAGACTGAAGAAAGAATGTATTAGAAAACTTTACTTCTCCATTGAAGCGAGTTTGTGCCAGTATCAAAGCACCACGAAAAACAGTAATTTCGCCTGATTGGGTTGATGTTGCCAAAAGCGATCGACAATCTTTAGAGTTTGGTAAAGCTATTGCTAATAATTCTAAACAAACAAAGCGCAAACGTTCTAATTCTTCTTGTTCGCTAGGAGTAAAAATCGGAGCGATCGCTTGAGCATACAAAGGTGTTCTTAAACCCAAATCGCTACCTATAAAATCCCCTAAAATCAAAGCAGAACTTAGGTCTAAACCCAGAGGTTTTGCACCCAATTCTTTACGCAGTAATTGGTAAAAAGCATCGCGAAAGCTAGCATTTTCTGGGCGTAAATCGATGGTCATCTTCTGCAAATCCACCGTCAAATTACCTTCGCGGAGTGTCGGTGTACGCAGTCGTTCTTGTAATAATTCTAAAGTTAAAAGTGTGCGTTCTGGTTGTGGTGCTGCCCAAGTGGGTAGGGGGAGGAAGAGGAGAATTAATAAAACGCAAAGGAACGCAAAGGAAAGCGCGGAGGTACGCAGAGAAAAAACTTTGCGTACCTTTGCGTTTAACCTCTGTGTGCCTCTGCGTTTAAAAAATAATTTATGCAAGCTCGATCGTTCAATCCCTAATTAGCAGAACAATTTTACCCGTTACGGAACCACTTTCAAGTAATTGATGAGCTTTAGCCGCTTCTTCTAACGGAAACTCGTGGCTAACATGAATTTTTAACTTACCTTCATCGATCCAGGTGGCAGATTGTTCGAGAATTTCTGCATGATGATGGAGACTCTCTTCTAATCCCAGCAATGCTGGTGTCAGCATTAATTCTAAGCCGATGCGGAGATTACGCAGTCTAGCAGTTTTCCAAACAGTATTGGCATCTGGTTCGAGAATCGTCACAATATCACCATACACCCGTACTGCGGGGAAAGTTTTGTGGAAGGTTTCGCCGCCTACGGTATCAAAAGCCAAATCTACGCCTTCGCCATTTGTCCAATCTAATACTGCTTGTACGAAGTCAGTTTGTTTGTATAAAATGGTGTGGTCAGCACCTAATTGTTTGACGAAATTAGCCTTTTCTTGAGAACCTACGGTGGTAGAAACGCTAGCACCTTTGAGTTTTGCTAATTGAATAGCTACGTGTCCAACACCACCAGCACCGGCATGAATCAGAACTCGTTCCCCAGGTTCTAATCGTCCGCGTTCGTATAAAGCTTCCCAAGCTGTGATTAAGACTAAAGGCGCTGCTGCTGCTTCGGCGAAGGAAATAGACGCGGGTTTACGTGCCACAAACCGCTCATCCACAACGGTATATTCTGCATAATTGCCTTGGTGTGCGCCTAAGCCGCCATAGCAAAAATATACTTCATCACCTGGGCGAAAACGTTGTACGCCAGCACCTACAGCTTCCACAATACCTGCACCATCACATCCTAAAATACTTGGCAGGCGATCGCTGTAAAAAGTGCCTCGGCTACGAAGTTTGGTATCAATGGGGTTAAGACCAGCCGCCACTAAGCGGACTAAAAGTTCGGTGTTTCCCACGGGAACAGCAGGGTTTGGCACGTCCTGTACTTGCAGAACTTCCGGACTGCCAGCTGCTGTCATTAAGACTGCTTTCACGACTCTTTCCTCCTGGCTTTAGATGCACGTTTATTTGCAACTTTACCGCAATCGGGTGGATGGAGAATTATGTTTGACAGTGATATTTTCAGTTTTTGCTAGGTTTATTTAGGATACCAATTACTGAAGAACCTAATTTTTTAAGCTTTATACCAATTCAAATAATGTTTGCGACACATCAATTATCCGTAAGGGCACAACAATGTTGTGCCCCTACCCATCTGTCGCATTTTTTTTTCAAATTGGTATTAGTACTTTACTTTGCGCTCTTTGCGTCCTTTGCGGTTCGTTTAATAAAGATCTATCATTTAGAGCAAATTGTAACAGGCGTGAGGTACAGATAATTGTAGGGAACATGGCTGTGCCCCTACCCATGTACTTCATTTATCTGAAATACGCTGTATTTTACAAATCAATAGTACAAACTAAAACCCATATTTCATAGTCAATAGTTGAGAGTTTATCAACTATTGACTAGTAAATCTTGACTAATCTCTTAATGAGATACAGCCACTTTTTCATCCACTATCTGAACATTTTCAGCAACAATTTTGCGGAATAAATCGCCTTCAATTGTCTCTTGTTCTGCTAGCAAGTCTACTAAACGTTCCAAAAGTACGCGGTTTTCTTCCAATAGTTCTTTTGCTTTGATGTAGGAATTGTTGACAATTTCGCGGACTTGGGAATCAATTTTGGCGGCAATTTCCTCGGAATAGTCTGATTTATTCATCCAGTCACGCCCCAAAAATACTTCTCCACTTTGATTTTCTAGGGACAACGGGCCTAATTCTGACATCCCAAACCGTGTAACCATTTGGCGTGCCATTCCTGTTACTTTTTGCAGGTCGTCTCCTGCGCCTGTGGTGACTTCTGGCTTACCAAAAACAATTTCCTCAGCAGCACGACCGCCCAAAGTCGCAGTAATACGTGCTTTGAGTTGGGAACGGGAAATCAATCCTTGTTCTTCGTTGGGAGTAAACCAAGTTAATCCCAGTGCTTGGCCGCGGGGGATGAGAGTAACTTTTTGTACCGGGTCGTGGTCTTTGAGCAATGTACCGACTAAGGCATGTCCGACTTCATGGTAGGCAATTAAACGCTTGCTCTTGCTGTCTACCAAGGCGGTGCCTTCCATACCCGCAACTACTCTATCTACAGCATCATCGATTTCTAAGATGGTGACGGCTTCTTTGCGTCTCCTAGCTGTGAGAATGGCAGCTTCGTTGAGTAAGTTGGCTAAGTCTGCGCCTGTAAAACCAGGAGTGCGGCGGGCGATCGCTTCTAATGATACGCTAGGGTCAATCTTCTTATTCCGGGCGTGGACTTGCAAAATTTCCAGTCGCCCTTTGAGATCCGGTGCATCCACCATCACTTGTCTGTCAAAGCGTCCTGGTCTGAGCAGCGCTGCATCTAATACATCCGGGCGGTTTGTGGCAGCAATAATAATGATGCCAGTGTTACCTTCAAAACCATCCATTTCAGTGAGCAGTTGGTTGAGGGTTTGTTCTCGCTCATCGTTTCCGCCACCGATACCAGCACCCCGTTGTCTACCTACCGCGTCGATTTCATCGATAAATATCAGGCAAGGTGCATTATCTTTGGCTTTTTTAAACAAGTCACGCACGCGGGATGCACCCACACCAACGAACATTTCCACAAATTCCGAACCAGAAATGCTAAAGAATGGTACGCCCGCTTCACCAGCGATCGCTTTTGCTAGTAAAGTTTTACCAGTACCAGGAGGGCCAATTAGCAATACTCCTTTGGGAATACGTGCGCCCACAGCAGTAAATCTTTCTGGCTGTTTCAGGAAGGTAACGACTTCTTGCAATTCTTCTTTGGCTTCTTCAACGCCAGCGACATCATCAAATTTCACACCAGTTTTTGCTTCCATTTGGAAACGAGCTCTGGATTTACCGAAATTCATCGCTTGGCTAGAAGCATTAGTGGAACGACGCAAAAACAATAGCATTAAAGCTATCAACGGCAAAATCCACATGAGATTAATCAACAAACCAACAGCAGCCCGACTGTTCGCAGAAGAAATCTCACCAAATTCAACATTCTTATCTTTGAGAATGTTAATCAATTCTGTATTTTGCGCTAAAAGTCTCACCTGTTGCGGTGGTGTGTTCTCTTTTTGCCCTTTGAGATAAACCTTTGCTATTTGTTCGGCTTCATCAAGCTCAACTTTTTCGATTTCTCCCGCCTTCGCTTTCTTAATCAACTCACCATAATTTAAAGAGTTGGTCTCTGGTTTTTGTGCCAAAACAGGTGTACTTCCAAACATTACTGGCAACATCATCAAACTAGCTGCTAGCCCACCAATCCAAGCAACGCGCTTTGATGACCCCTGTTTTATCAACGTTTTGTTTCGCAAATTTGTCATAATATTTACCCTTTGTCTGCTGGCAGAAGTTGAGCTGTGGTTTTATGCCTATTCTTCTAGCAAAAATCCCAATAACTGGATATTACAGTTTTCTTATCTAGTCTAACTTCCAGACAAAAACATTCCCAAATGTCTTCCAACTATTGCATAAACTCCATGAGCTAGATAATTTACACAGAAATAGTTATAGCAGTTGCCAGTTAGATTAGGACATAAATCTATCCCAAAACCGACACCAAAATATTTTTAAGCCTGTTACTTGCTGTATAAGCTATAAGTTAGAAGACCTGCTGCAACTGGCTCCTGAATCGTTGGCGAACCATCACCCTTGGTAGGGGAAAAAACCAAGAATTTTTTCCAAAATTTTAATTTGACACATTCTGATACAAATCGCTACAATAAACATAATCATAACGACTTCGTTTTAAGTGGCTTCGCGATCGCAGATAATTAGTAATTTGTGAGTTAATTATGGTGAAAATTGTTGGTATTGGCGGTAGTTTAAGACCTAATTCATATACCCATCTGGCGTTGCAGGTTGCAATGCAAAGAATAGAAGCCTTAGGTGGAGAGGTAGAGATTCTCGATTTACGGCAGTTGCAGCTACCATTTTGTACTGGTGCAAAGGAGTATCCAGAATACCCAGATGTGAAGCGGTTGCAGGATACAGTTAGTGACGCTCATGGGTTAATTTTAGCGACACCAGAATATCATGGTGGGGTTAGTGGTGTTCTGAAAAATGCTCTGGATTTGATGAGCTTTGACCAACTATCTGATAAAGTGACGGGATTGATTAGTGTATTGGGTGGTCAGTCTAACAGTAATGCTTTGAATGACCTTAGGCTAATTGTCCGCTGGGTACACGGTTGGGTGATTCCAGAACAAATTGCGATCGGACAAGCTTGGAGTGCTTTCAGTCCTGAAGGTAAGCTATTAGATGAGAAACTTTCTCAAAGATTTGACCAATTTGCCCAGAGTTTAGTTGATAATACTCGCAAGCTACGGGGTGTTAATTAAAAATACTACCGATATACAAAACGGTGCGTTAGGCTAAAGCCGTAACGCACCCTACTTAAGATTTTCTGAATTCTGAATTCTTTAGATATTTATACTTTGGGGAATTTGGGAAGGTAGCAAGAATTTATAAGGCATTATTCTTGTACGATTCCTTTGAGTAATTTCTTTCTCAATTCCTTTGAGTTGATTTTGAAAAGTCGCCAAGGCTGAACTGATTTGTGGCTTGGATTTAAAATATGAGTTGGAGTATTGCCCTAGCTGTGTATAGTAAACTGACCCAAGCAAATAAGTTACTTTCAGTTGAGTTTTAGCTTGCTCTATGGGAGGTAGCATACTCATAAAGTCGCCTTGTTCGTCGGGATTTGTTGGCGCTGGAGAGTAACTGGCTAGAGGAAAAGCAGGTGCATAGGTCATGAGTTCGCCTTGGGCAAAATTAACGGCAGCGTGTTGAGCGCTAGCAGTAAAAATAATGGTGGAAACAGCATCAATTAAGTAATCTAGGGTTTTAATTGTGCCGGAAGCGTCTTCACCAAAATTTTGTAGCCGGCCTCCTTGTTGGGAAATTAATTCTTTTGCCCAATTTTGTAAAGCTTGGTCTGCTAATATTTGTTGTCCACTGATATAGTAACTGCTCAAATAGGCACTTACCCATTGATGAATTGCGTTCCAAATGAGCAGTCCATCATCTCGATAAGGATATTCAGGGAGTTGAGAAATATTATCAACACCACGACTTGTTAGAGTTTTGGGAAACATTGCATCGTTGAAATGATGCAAATAATCTTGGGCAGCTTGAACAGTAAGTTGGCGATCGCTCTCTATTGTACTAGCTAAAAGTGCATCTACTTGTCGGCGATCGGCAATCAAAAGTTGATGTGCGCCGTAATTGATTAATATAGTCCCTTCAAAGTGAGGTTCCAGTAAAATCCTTAAGTGATGGTTTGCTGGTAACCGCCGCTTAGTAGCAATTACGAAAGGTTCGATAAATAAGTGAGTGCGACCAAGATGGCTAACTAGTTCATGGTAATTGCTATCGGCCATTTGCACAATGCTTTTGGCGATCGCCCAGTTCTCACCATCAAGAGGTGTGAACACTGGATATTCAGCTTGGCATTGAATAGCTAGTGGTAGTAAAGACCGAGATGGGTTGCTAGCTGGTGGTACTACAAATAATGCTAAAGGCGAATATATATACTTTTGCTGATTTGGAAAACTACCATTTTCCATATTTTTCAACTTAGAATAATCAGCTTTATAAAGCCGACCTTCCTGCCTTGCTGCCTCCAGAGAATCATTAGGAATACCAACTATTTTTTGATATTGTTCGTTACTAATTTCTAAAGGTTTTTCGTGTTGTAATACTTGTTCCAGCATTAGCGGATTTGGCCCTGCAACCTGCATATAGCCAAAAACTAAATCCTCTTTAAACCTAGAACTAATTTGTGGTAGAGGTATTTTGACAAATAATTTATTATAATCTTCAATACTTGGATTCATTGCAGATTCATGTGTAGAAAAATCTACATCCATAGAACATGGTTTACTTTCTTTTAACTCCAATAATTTAGCATCAGAATCAATGATTTTTTTGAAAGCGGAACTTAATAAATCTGTGATTGAATCTTCTAAACTAAATGGCGCTAAAAATTCTATATTTCCAGGCTCTTTGTGGAATTCATGCAATTCAAACTCCTCATCAATCCTGTTGAGATGCTCCTCAAACTCTGATATCTCTTGAGTATCAAACGATACAATATTAGAAGGATTGTGACTAACAATTTCTTCAGTAATTTCTTGAGTAATTGATGCCAGATTTAAAGCAATTTTTTCTAAATCTTCGCAAGTCTCAGCATCTTTAATTGTTTGCTCCATATCTTGTAAAGCTTCTACTTGACTGTCGATGGCTGAGCTATTACTTTCGGCATCAGCATCGATTCCATAAGACACATTAGAATCTGCGGAATTTGGAAAGTTAGTTAGAGTATCATTCACCAAAAGTAGTGTTATTTTTTGAGCTACCGAAAGTACCCATTTTAAATTTGGTAACTCTTGAATTGGAACCTGTATTTTAATGACTGGCAACGGGAGAGCACCTGTCATAGCTAAAGGAGGGATATAATTATAGTTGTAGTCATATTGCATGTATTGTAAGGAAGCCTTACTAAGTTTTACTAATTTATATAGAAGAATCAGAATACTTTGCACATCTGTTTTTGAGAGACTTAACGAAGAAGATATAACATGAGAAGCTAGAGACATATTTTTTCCTATTTTTAGCAATTTTTTTCCTAATCTCTATCAACAAAATGTATCTAATGATAGATATATTTTTTTGATATTTATGAGTTAATTAAAGATAGCATATAATATAAAATCTTAGTAAAGAAATATACTTTTTTGTATTAATATTTATAAACTAATTTTAATGGCAAATAATCAACACATTAGACAAAAAATTAAATTCTGAATTCCGTATTTTGAATAAATAGATTTGTTCGTTTATGCCAACAAAGTTTCGATTTTGTAGTCTTCAATTAGTGGTATATTTTAATCCTAAATATTGATTTAACTCCTAATAAAATTTACTTTTTTTAAATATTTTTTATAAAAAAAGTTAAGTATTTTATAATTCTTATTTTGAGTAAAATTAGCAGATTTACGGCTTAAGTAAAACTAGATGCTGCACTAAGGATTGATGAATTGCTGCTAGATGAAATTTATAGTTGTAGTTATTTGTTGTCTAAGCCCTATCATTAATAATGATTAAGTAGTAGGTTAAAGAAGTTCCAATTAATGTTTCTGGCATGTGTAAATCCTTCTATTTCAGCGTTGGATTTAATTAAAACAACAAAAAAACATTGCATTCATTCCACAAAAATTTGGCTGCTGTTTGATAACAGCACCCCTAGTTTTTGCATATTTCCTGGGCAAATATTTCGCTACCAAGTCTTTTTAAATAGTCAATAAGGTAGCGAAATTATGGTTTTTTTGCTAATCTCTTGATATTTGCTTTGGTCTAAACTTTCATCGTCATTACTAAGATGTCGGCGCATTTTTATACACAACTGGTATGAGATAGTTAACGCCAAAATTTGCTGTGTGAGTGGTCATATCATGTCCCGTTAAACACTTATCATTGTGGGGGACGCTCTGACGCACAGCAATTTTAATAATAAGCGATCGCCTGGATTTCGATATCAAGAGATTGTAATCTTTTAGTACCTAGCCAATGTGATATTACTGGTTACAGAATAACTTTAACGATTTCAGTTTACATGAGTAATAATACTGACTTTAAAGGGAATTTTACTTAAAATATGATAAAAAAAATAATTGGATCTCAGTATTTTGGTGCAGACATAAATGAAGGCTTGAGGAGTATCTGCAACGGTACGATCTAAAGACTTAAACTGTATCTGTGCTTGAAACTAAGCATCAATCTGGAGTGGGCAAAGCTTTGCCCACCCTACAAAATTAAACTTAATGGTGGTGATGATGGTGATGGTGATGGTCAGCTAATTGGGGATTAACTGCCACAGCTTCCTCTGACAATAACTGTGCAATATGAGCATCAGCCCATTGAGCCGCCATCCCTAAAAATTCTGGATGGTCGTTGACGCAAGGCATTTGTACGTAATTTATACCAGAATGCTGTTTTTCCAAAGCATGGATGATGTGATGCACATCCAACAGAGTTTCGTGGTTTTCCGTAGCAAAACCTATTGGCATAAATATCACTACTTTTGCACCTAGTTGAATTAAGTTACTTGCTGCTTGTTGTGCATTTGGCTGCGTCCATTCAATCAAAGGTGTATCGTGATTGAGCCAACCTACGGAGATTAGAGGATAGCGGTTAATCAACTTATCCCGTACTAAATCGTATAGCGCCTGACTTTCGGTAATTCCCGAGGTAAATCCTTTGGCTTTGTGCGGACAGCCATGATTCATCAGTACAATCCCGATTTGGGAAGGTAGGTAAGCTGCTGCTAAATCAGCGTTAATTTTCTCCTCAACTAGATGAGCCATCAAATCGATGTAAGCTGGTTCATTGAAGAAAGAAGGAATATAGCGCTGTGCTTTCACCCAGTGTTCTTCACCATCAGCCAACTCAACAAGGGCATTATTAACTTGCTCGATCGCAATCCCACTAGTAAAAATAGAATCAACAACTAGCAGTGGATAAATTAGCAGCTTATCAAAGCCTTGGTTTTTGATTTCTGCCAAGACTTGTTTGGGTAAGAAAGGGGCGCAGAAGTTGAAAGCTTTGAAAACTTGGACATTATTGCCCCATTTCTCTTGTAAATTCTTCTCAATTCCAGCACGCTGTTGTTCAAAGATGGCGTTGTGTGGAGAGATGAAATCGTGGTGTGTGTGTCCCCACTCATGACGGTCAAATAGCGCCAAAAGTTTTGCCAGCGGCGGATAAATCCAGGTTGGCACTGGTGCGAATTTGGCGGTGAGTAGATTTAAAGCCTGTTCGTTATAGTTAGCGAAATCTTCGTAGCTTTCGACTTCGCCATAGCCCATAAGCAGTACAGCTACACGGTCTTTACCTAATAATTGCTCGTGAGTATGTTGTAGTTTTTCCGGCGTTGCAACCACAATAACTTCCTCAATATAACCAGAGTGCAGAGAATTTAAACTTAGGGGATTAGCTTGAACATTTCCCCTACTAGTAAATTATTATCACATCCCCCCGGATGGGATAGGTGCAAAAATCAAAATAATACATCAAAAGACATACTTGGATAATTACTGGATACTGGCGTTCACTTGCATAAGTAAACCACTGATTAACACTACCGCTATAGATCGTAGGTTTTTGAAAGAAGTAAAAATCCTGATTATAGAGGCTCTCATAGCCAATTTTCAAAGCGGCTAGTTATATCAAAAAAGTTGTTGCGATTGTCAAGTACGGGTAGTAGGCGCGACGCTCACAGGCTCGTTTAAGTTATTAGTAATTGTGCAAGCTGCTAACACGCAACAGACATATGAGTATAATTATTTGCCCTGGAATCCACGATCGCACCTTCACTGAATCTTTTATATCGGGATTGTTCGATGGCTCAATAGACCAAAATCAAGCTAATATACTCATTTTTCCGGTAAAAGACTTTTTGAGTTTATCAGCTTTGCACATTTTTGAGTTTTTGCGCCATCGCCTCAACAACTCTTTGGAATCGCCACTGATATTTATTAGCTTTAGTGCTGGGGTTGTCGGGGCGATAGGTGCGGCGCATTTGTGGCAACTGTTGGGTGGTCGTGTGAAAGCGTTTATTGCTATAGATGGATGGGGGGTGCCATTACAGGGGAATTTCCCAATTCATCGGATGAGTCATGATTATTTCACCCATTGGAGTTCTAGTTTGCTTGGTAGTGGGCAAAATAACTTTTATGCAGAACCAGCAGTCGATCATATGTCAATTTGGCGATCGCCTGAAACTGTACAGGGTTGGTGGGTAGATTCATCCATTGGAATTTTTCCCCCCAAAGGCCATCTGAGTGCAGCTGCATTTTTGCGTATGCTGTTAGAACGCTATGAAGCAAATTAATCCGGACAATGGAGTAAGTAAACAGGAGTTAGGAATGAGGAGTTAGGAGTTAGGAGTTACGAGTTAGCATTTATTCTTCGCCATGCCCCATGCCCTATACTTCAACTTCTCTACGAGACGCTACGCGAACGCTCAGTACAAGTGCCCCATACCCTATATCCCATGCCCCATCTACCCAAAGTAACTGATGTTTCCAACAGAACCTGCCGCTGTTAATAATGGCTTTAGCGCACTGCTAAAAAACCGTGGTTTTATGCTGCTGTGGATTGGGCAATTAGTGTCCCAGTTAGCAGATAAAGTCTTCTTTGTTTTGATGATTGCTCTCTTGGAGAACTACTCACCGCTTCCTGGGTTGGCAGAAAACTCGATGTATTCAACTTTGATGCTATCGTTTACAATACCAGCGATTTTGTTTGGTTCTGCCGGCGGTATTTTTGTTGACCGTTTGCCAAAAAAGCTGATTATGGTCGGCTCAGATGTTGTACGTGGAATATTAACGCTGTGTCTTCCTTTGTTACCAAGGGAGTTTTTGATTCTCTTAATCCTGACTTTTGCAATTTCCACAGTCACACAGTTCTTTGCCCCAGCTGAGCAAGCAGCCATTCCTTTGTTGGTGAAGCGAGAAAATTTGTTAGCAGCCAACGCACTATTTAGCAGCACCATGATGGGAGCTTTAATTGTTGGCTTTGCCGTAGGAGAACCGATTTTGAGTTTGGCGAAAAGCTTGATGGGTGAAGAATACGGTCAAGAACTTGTGGTTGGTGGACTCTACATATTATCGGCTGGGATTATGCAGCCCATTAAATTTAAAGAACACAAACCACCAAAGGAACATCAACAAGAAAATCACCCTTGGGCTGAATTTACCGCGAGTCTGCGCTATCTCAAGAAAAATCGTTTGGTCTTGAACGCTATGCTGCAACTGACAACCTTATATTGTGTGTTTGCAGCGTTAACGGTGTTGACGATTCGATTAGCGGAAGAATTTGGTCTCAAAGAAAAACAGTTTGGCTTTTTCTTAGCTGCAGCCGGTGTAGGTATGGTATTGGGTGCGGCGCTTTTAGGTCACTGGGGCGATAGATTGCACCACAAGCCCTTACCTTTAATTGGATTTTTGATGATAGCCCTAGTTTTAGGAGTGTTCACTTTCACGCACAATTTAATGGTAGCCCTTGGACTGTGTGCAATCTTAGGTATTGGTGCTGCCTTTATTGGTGTGCCTATGCAAACTTTAATTCAACAGCAAACACCATCCACAATGCATGGTAAAGTATTTGGCTTTCAAAATCATGCTGTCAACATCGCCTTATCTGCACCCTTAGCAATTACCGGCCCATTAACTGACGCTTTGGGATTGAGAACGGTGCTTGTCGTCATGAGTATTGTTGTCGTAGTTGTCGGCGTTTGGGCTTGGCAAAATACCCGCAGAGTCTTGCAAGACGTAATTTAAGTAATGTAGGCTAATAATCTGGCTTTATTTTTAATCTATAAATTAAATTAATCGGGATTTAATTGAAGTTTTCTATTAAAATGAAATCTTAACTACAGAAGTCAGCATTAACTTTAGCTATAGTCTGAGGTTTGACCGTGCGTTCACAAAGTGTCTCCGTTGGAGAATTGCCTTCCCAAATCAGTATTCCACAAACCGAGAATCAGAAACACTCCCGTAATTCAAACCCGCCAGTCGTGCCCAAACGTGCATCTGGCGGTTTTGCTCTGCTTGACAGCCTTCATCGCCACGGTGTTGAGTATATTTTTGGTTATCCCGGTGGGGCGATTCTGCCAATTTACGACGACCTGTACAAAGTGGAAGCTACTGGTGCAATTAAGCACATTTTAGTGAGACACGAACAAGGCGCAGCCCACGCTGCCGACGGTTACGCGCGTGCCACGGGTAAGGTAGGAGTATGCTTTGGTACTTCTGGCCCAGGAGCAACAAACTTGGTAACAGGCATCGCTACAGCCTACATGGATTCCATCCCGATGATTGTAGTCACGGGACAGGTTTCACGTCCAGCGATCGGTACAGATGCGTTTCAAGAAACCGATATTTATGGGATTACGCTACCAATTGTGAAGCACTCCTATGTAGTGCGCGATCCCAAAGATATGGCGCGAATTGTGGCTGAAGCCTTTCACATCGCTAGCACGGGGCGCCCAGGGCCAGTTTTAATTGATGTGCCCAAGGATGTAGCTTTAGAAGAATTTGACTATGTGCCTGTGAAACCAGGTTCAGTGAAGTTACGCGGTTATCGTCCTACGGTCAAGGGAAATCCCCGACAAATTCAAGCAGCAATTGGGTTGATTACTGAAAGTCGCCGTCCGCTACTATATGTAGGTGGTGGTGCGATCGCCGCTGGTGCCCACGAACAAATCAAACAATTAGCTGAGTTATTCAATATCCCCGTCACCACAACCTTAATGGGGATCGGTGCCTTTGACGAACATCATCCCCTAGCTTTGGGAATGTTGGGAATGCATGGCACCGCTTACGCCAACTTTGCCGTTAGCGATTGCGACTTGCTAATTTGCGTCGGTGCAAGATTTGACGATCGCGTTACAGGCAAATTAGACGAATTCGCCTCCCGCGCCAAAGTAATTCACATCGACATCGACCCCGCAGAAGTCGGCAAAAACCGGATACCTGAAGTGCCCATCGTCGGCGACGTGCGTAACGTGCTGATTGACTTGTTGCGTCGCTGCAAAGACACAGGCGTCAAGCCAACACCAAATCAAAACCAAGAGTGGTTAACTAAAGTTAACCGTTGGCGCGAAGAGTATCCCCTAGTAGTACCACACCATTCCGACAGCATTTCACCCCAAGAAGTCATTGTAGAAGTTAGCCGCCAAGCACCCAACGCCTTCTACACCACAGATGTCGGACAACATCAAATGTGGGCAGCACAATTCCTCAAAAACGGCCCAAGACGCTGGATTTCTAGCGCAGGTCTAGGAACGATGGGTTTTGGCCTACCTGCGGCTATGGGCGCGAAAGTTGCGTTTCCCGATGAAGAAGTGATCTGTATTAGTGGCGATGCTAGTTTCCAGATGTGCTTACAAGAACTTGGAACTTTAGCACAGTATGGCATCAATGTCAAGACTCTAATTATTAATAATGGCTGGCAAGGGATGGTACGCCAGTGGCAGCAAGCCTTCTATGGCGAACGTTACTCATCCTCGAACATGGAAGTAGGAATGCCAGACATTGAGTTATTGGCAAAAGCCTACGGGATAAAGGGCATGGTAATCCGCGATCGCACCGAATTAAAAGATGGGATCGCCGAAATGCTGGCACACAACGGCCCGGTAATTGTGAATGTCCACGTTACCAAAGACGAAAATTGCTATCCAATGGTAGCTCCTGGTAAGAGCAACGCTCAAATGGTCGGCTTGCCCAAGCAAGCACCCAAAGCCCCAGCAGAGCCAGTTTATTGTGGTCACTGCAATGCGAAAAATGCTCCTACGCATAACTTCTGTGCTGAGTGTGGAACGAAGTTGTAGAAGCGACTGGGGACTGGTGACTGGTGACTGGGGAGTAAAGAGTAGGGACTAGTGGAGAAATATTAGATGGCAAAGGGATGATTAAACCCCAACACCCAATTTGAAATCCTGAATACCTTATTATTCAATCCCCAGTACCCAGTCACCAGTCCCCAATCCCTAATTAACCGTCTTTATACGCAGAGGATAGATTTCTCTGCGTATTTTTTGTGAAACAAATATTCATATTGATAACCAATAGCATTTGTATTTTTACTCATTTTTTGGGAATCCTAAATCTACGAGGCTGTATAAACCGTAAGGTATTACTTCCTCAAATATCACGTAACTTTTAAAGGATAATTATGCCTCAACGCAGGTTGCCCAAAGGCGGTAGTGCTAGTTCAGTTGCTTTAGAACCAGAAGTTGCGATCGCAATTTTGGGACTTTTTTCCGCAGCTGCTGATGGTGAAGGTATTTCTTCAACAGAAGAATATGCTTTGAGTGAATTTCTGGGTCAGGTTGGTTTATTTGAAGATTACTGTGATGATGACTTTGAAGAATTGACCGAGAAAGTCATCAGCTTGATTGAAGAAGAAGAACCTGAAGACTTAGTAGCCCAAGCGATCGAATCTTTACCAAATAGAGCTTATCGAGAAGCTGCATATATCACCGCTATCTTAGTGGTGGGTATTGATGAAGAAGTACCGGAAATTGAACAAGATTATATCTCTGAACTTCAGGAAGCCTTAAGAATTTCAGACGAACGAGCGCAAGAACTAATAGATGAAATATTCGGGGAAGAAGAAGAGTAATCATGCTTGAAATTGCAGCCTCAGTCATCTACCATCATTAATTTGAGGTTGCTAATTTAAAGCATCAAATAATTTTGTTGGACTTGAGTTGTTCAGATTCCCGAGTTTATGAAGAAGTTGGGAATCTTGCACGTTATAATCCCATAAATTATGTTGACACACTCGCGATCGCATTGATCCCTAGTTCCTTTACTTCTTAAAATATCAAATAATTTTGTTTGAGCGGGCAGTTGCGTTGCGATCGCCTCAAGGGCTAGAAATGGATTTGTAATATTTAAGGCGATCGCATTTCTATTTGACAACCTGCCAAACCATCTTATAATCACCAGTCCCCATCACAGCCAAGCGCGGTCATACTGAACAGGCCAAAGTTTATCGTGTCCGAGTTGTTTGGCTGCCAGATGTGGCCAGTAAGGGTTGCGGAGTAGTTCGCGTCCCAAAAGCACTATATCAGCTGCTTCTTTGCGAATCAGTTCGTCAGCTTGTTCTGGAGATGTAATTAACCCTACGGCTCCTGTCTGGATATTAGCTTCACGGCGGATGCGTTCGGCAAATTGAGTTTGATAACCAGGTTTAACTGGGATGTTGATCCCTGGAATTAGCCCACCTGATGAAGTATCGATGAGATCGACTCCTAGAGACTTAAGTTTGTCACTTAAAGCGATACTCTGCTCAATGTCCCAGCCCTTGTCTACCCAGTCGGTGGCGGAAATGCGTACCCAAAGTGGATGTGTTTGAGGCCAAACCTCTCGGACTCCTTGAACTACTTCTATTAACAAACGAGTACGGTTTTCAAAGCTACCACCATAATCATCTTCACGATGGTTAGATAGGGGTGAGAGAAACTGGTGTAGTAAGTAACCGTGGGCAGCATGGATTTCAACAACCTTGAAACCAGCTTGCAGAGAACGTTTAGCAGCTTGAACAAAGGCGTCAATAACTTCTTGAATTCCCTCAATACTTAAGGCTTCGGGCACAGGGCTATCTTTGCTAAAAGCGATGGCACTGCTGGAAATCAAGGGACGCCAACCTTCCTGAGATTCATCGAGTACTTTTCCTCCCTTACTCGGTTTGGCGGTGCTGGCCTTTCTGCCTGCATGAGCAAGTTGGATTCCTGCAACAGCTCCAAAGTTGTGAATCAATCCCACAATCTTGGCTAAAGTTTGGATGTGTGCATCTGACCAAATGCCCAAATCTTGGGGGCTAATACGTCCGCGTGGTTCCACAGCTGCCGCTTCTGTTAGCACTGTACCTGCACCGCCAACTGCACGAGAAGCCAGATGTATCATATGCCAATCGTTGGCGTATCCATTTGTACTTGAATATTGACACATCGGTGAAACGGCGATGCGGTTGCGAAAAGTAACTTCTCGAATCCTGAATGGTTCAAACAGGTGTGGCATCGTTATTGATTCCTTCTCTTGCTATGTGATGCTCAATAGGTTTGCAGTATGAACAGGAGGGAGATGAGGGAGACAAGGAGAATAATTCTTAATTCCTAACTGCTAACTCAGTTTTAGTTTTGCCTTGTTGTACTATAAGTGCGATCGCCACTAACAGGAGTAGTCTTAAAATCAGGCTTTTGGCTTTGCAATTCCCAAATATCATATTTTACTTGTTCTTGATCTACCAGTAACTGTAAATGTTCTGGCAATTTAGTTGTTTGCCAAACTGACCAAATTTCTCCATACAAAGATTCTCTTTCAAGTTGTCCAAATAACATTGGTTTCTTCTCCAGTAATATTACTGTATTTCAAATTCACCTTCTTTAGACTCCCTATATCAGCTTGCTTAGTCAACTTCAGTATTAAATAAGCTTCGCCGATTTTTCTAGCTAAAAACTGACTAGCTAGTCGATTTAACATAGCTAATCTTCGCCTAGTGGCGAAATTTGTTTGGCATGAAAGCAATGAAGAACTTTGTTATCAATGATTCTGGCGTTTCTTGGTCTGACTAGACAAAATAAAACCATTGAAAATATCTTGATCGATAGTTTTTCAGCCTGAATCAAAACTTAAAAAATCTTTGCTTGCTATCATGTCGATTATTTAGGTTACAGTTAATTAATCTCATAGTGTAGTATTGATAATAACTAAATTTGAAAATCTCCTAAATAAATTAATAAATTTGAAAATTCTAAATGTCCTAATTTTTGATTTAACTATTTGTTTATAGTCAAACTAATAATTATTATTGCAAGCAGAGTTATCAAATTTTAAAAAATTAAAGAACGATGCTATAATTAAAAACTTCAGATCGATAGAGTTTGAGAGCGAGATTTTTTCTCTCCTGTTGATTACACCAGAGCAATAATTCCCTCAGCAAGGGTGTGAATAAAGGGCAGGTTCACATATTGCGATCGCTAGTGGTAAGATCCCCGACTTCTTTAAGAAGTCGGGGATCTATAAGTCCTCATAACTAATGCGATGAACCACTACAATTTTTTTGCAACATTTTAGCCTTGTCACACCACTACCAGACTTTCAGGTTTAAGCTTACTGAACGGTTTTGGCTCATTTAGTTAGTTTGACTGGGAATTAGGCTGGCTGCTCCAAGGCTGAATCCTGCCCTGAGAATCAGTAGGTAAATTGCTCCGACCAATAAACATTCGGGCAGATTGTTCTCTCAGACCTGCTGGAGTACCTCCAGGTTTCCAGCCCAAGAATACTTCGGCTTGGACTGCTTTAGTCACTTCTGAGGGAACAAAACTATTGCTGCTACCTTTTTCGGAAGCTATCCCAGTTTCTCCCAGTCCTCACACGGAACGTTGATTAGCTTTAGTTCCTAGTTGACGGGCGTAGTTTGCTGCCGCCTCACCTGCCCAATATCCCGAAGAGGTTGCCCAGGCGGCGTTATGACTACCACCACCAGTAAAGCCACCACAAATTAATTCTCGTGTTGCAGCATCACCAGCAGCATAAAGACCGGGTACGGTAGTAGCGCAGGTATAATCAACAATCCGAATTCCACCCGTACCGCGTACTGTTCCCTCCAAACGCAGAGTCACAGGGAAAAGTTGGGTGAAGGGGTTAATGCCCATGCGGTCAAATGGCAATAAGAAGTTGTGTTAGATAGTCAGCCCCAATCTGAAAGTTTATTCAGATTTGTATAAGTTTGATCCAATACACGCTCCATCCAAGAGCGTTCTGACAGGAAACCTCCTAAAGCTTCCCGACTAGCCATAGCCTCTTCCCGTTGTTGGGGATCGGGCGGCACATACCAAACACCAGTACCAGAGGGTGCTGTTGCTCCACTCGTACCGCAGTAGCCTTTGTCTACCAGTATCACTTTTGCTCCTTGGGCAGCAGCATTCCAAGCCGCCCAAGTCGCTGATGGACCGCCCCCAATGACTAGAACATCAGCCTCTAAATTCAGTTGCGAAGAAGTGATAGAACTATTGCCTGACTCAGATAAATTTGTACTCACGATCTTAATCTCCTAAATTTTGGGGATTGGTCATGCGAAAGAGGATAGGGAGCGGAGCGAAAAGACTTACTGCAAATGCCCCTCTGCCCCTCCACTCCTCTACTCCCCATCTCCCCCAGTCCCAGACATACTCTCAAGAAACTAAATTTGAGTTTATTGGCTAACTTACTCAATTTTTCACTTAAAATACGGTAAGTCAATCAACTTACAGTATTATTTATGAGATTTGCATAGATTGTGCAAAAAAACAAGAGGCAATTAAAAATTTTGTTTATATAAGTCAACAGAATTTGGCACAGCCTGACAAAGGAATGATATTGATTGTAGGTTCCAAAAGCCTTACCTTAGAAAGGTTTCTTGACGAAAAGTAAGTGGTATTTGAGAGACATAACCCAACAGACATGTTGCTTTGTTGGGTTGTTTTGCATCACCTGATTTTTATCAAAACAGCAGTTTATACCAATTCAAAATTCACCAAAATTTATTAAAAATTTAGTATATTCTGTGAATATAAAAATAATGAATTGGATCAGATCGTATTTAAATAAAGTGCATAAAACAGTCCGCGGACTTAGCCTACAAAATTAGAAAATAGAAAGTAGATTTTTTCCCAAGTAATTTAAAAGTCATTTATTTTTTCTTATACATACCTTAAGGTTCTCTTAACCAAGTAACTCTACTCTTAATTAAAGTCATAAAAATATTAAATAATCGCAACCACAGTGGCTATAGAAGTAAGTAATCTGTCAAAAAGCTTTAAGGGTAAGCCAGCACTGAAAAATGTTTCATGCGCGATTGATGATGGAGAAATGGTCGCGCTTGTAGGTGCTTCTGGTTCAGGAAAGTCTACACTGTTGCGGCATATAAATGGCTTACAGATTGGAGATAGAGGAACGGTTTTTATTTTTGGAATTGCTTTGCAAAGCAAAGGTAAATTGCATTCAAAAATTAGGATTTTACGAAGTCAGATAGGATATATTTTTCAGCAATTCAATTTGGTAAATAGGCTAACGGTTATTGAAAATGTTCTGGTTGGTAATTTAGCGCGATCGCCTGTGGTTCGTTCGGCATTACATTTGTTTACTAAAGCAGAAAAAATTCAAGCTCTTAGTGCATTGGAAAGAGTTGGTATTCTGGAACATGCTTATAAAAGAGCTTCTTTGCTTTCTGGAGGACAACAACAACGAGTAGCGATCGCTCGTTGTCTCGTTCAGGGAGCAAAAATCATCCTTGCAGATGAACCCATTGCTTCCCTCGATCCTGAATCTGCTCGAAAAGTCATGGAATTGCTCATCGAACTAAATCGAGAAAGCAAAATCACAGTAGTCGCTTCCTTACATCAAATTCAAATGGTGCGTAGGTATTTCAACCGAGCGATCGCCTTGAGAGATGGAGAAGTGATGTTTGATGGTGCGATCGGCAAACTAAATGATGACATGCTCAACGAACTTTATGGTACAGCAGCAGAAGAACTTGTTCTCAAAGGGCATGGAGAATTTATCGCATAATAAATTTTGCTAAATATTCGACTTTTGCAGCGTAATAGCTATTTCAAAAAACATCAAGAGTTTAACATTAACGAGGGATTCATCTATGAACAGACGATTATTTATTCAACAAGCTTCTTTGTTTACCCTAACCTTAGGAACTGCAAAGATACTATCAGCCTGCACCTCTAGTTCTAGTTCAGATGCTGCAAATAATATCAAAGAAATTAATTTTGGCGTTCTTTCGACAGAATCTCAGGTAAATCAAAAGCCTATTTGGGAACCTTTTGCTGCTGCAATGTCCAAAGAAATTGGTATTCCCATCAAACCATTTTATGTCACCCAATATGCAGCAGTGATAGAAGCCATGCGATTTGGAAAAGTACAAGTGGCTTGGTTAGGTGGTAAATCATATATTCAAGCTGTAAAAATCGCTAATGCTGAAGCATTTGCTCAGGTTATCGATGAAGATGGTACAAAAGGCTATTACTCACACCTGATTATCAATAAAGATAATGCCATTGCTGCTGAAGCTAAGGCAGAAGGTGGCGATAAATATGTAGTTAAAAATGCTGCCAAACTTACCTTTGCTTTCAACGATCCTAATTCTACTTCGGGCTTCCTAGTACCAAGTTATTATATTTTTACAAAAAACAATATCGATCCGAAAAAAGCCTTCAAACGTTTAATTTTTGCTGGTAATCATGAAGCATGTGCCCTAGCTGTTGCTAATAACAAAGTAGATATTGCTACTGTTAGTAACGAGGGTCTAGACCGATTAGAAAAAACGAATCCACAAGCAAGAAAGAAAATTGAAATTATCTGGAAATCTCCCGTGATTCCCAGCGATCCCATTGCCTATCGCCAGGATTTACCAGCAGACATCAAGAAAAAATTTCAAAATTTCTTTTACAATTATAAAGACCAGAAACTTCTAGAACTTTTTAAAATTGCTGGTTTTGCTCCAGCTGAAGATAAAATTTGGAATACAATTCGAGAATTGGAAATTGCTAAGGAAATAGAAGAAACACAATCTCAAGCAAATCTGAGCGAACAAGATAAAAAACAAAAGTTAGCACAACTCAGTCAGCAACTCAAGGAAATTCAGAGCAAATGATACAGCAGAATTCAGAATTCAGAATTCAGAAGTAAAATAGCCTCTGTGCTTGGGTTGGATAAAGTAAGTCGGCGCTAATATTTCAAGGTATGTTAATAAATTTAAATGTAGGGTGTGTTGTCGCCAAGCGCCGCATCACCAAGAATTCACAGTGCGTTAGCCTACGGCATAACACACCCTACAGACAATTTATATTTCTTCATATATATTGAATTTTTCTCACCGACTTACTAACTTCTACTTCAGGCTTGTTGAAATTAGCTGTACGTAGCGCAGTCACGAAAATTATAGTGAAAGACATAAAAAAAGTAGAAAAAAATAATCAAATCATTGCTAATACATCACCTGAAGTAATAGCAATGTTAAAGCGAGAAGCAAAACTTGTTACTAATAATAGGCTTCTTTTTTTCTTGGCTGTTGTGGCTACTCTAATTTTTTCTTATATTCAGGGTGAAATTAATTTTCCATTACTGTTCCAAAGCAGGAACAATATGGTGGAGTATATCCATTCATATTTTCCGCCAGATTTTAGTGATTGGAAATATTATCTTTCGGAAACTATTATTACTATATCGATGGGAATTTGGGGGACATTGATGGCTGCGATCGCCGCAGTTCCTTTGTCTATTTTGGCATCTAATAATATGTGTCCGCCTTGGATTGTACAATCAACACGCCGACTTTTAGATGCCATGCGTGCCATTAACGAAATTGTTTTTGCACTCATATTTGTAGTAGCCGTAGGCTTGGGGCCGTTTGCTGGTGTATTGGCATTATTTGTTCACACCGCCGGTACACTTGGAAAGCTATTTTCTGAAGCAGTCGAAGCGATCGATCCCGGCCCTGTAGAAGGAATTCGAGCCACTGGCGCTAATCAGATTCTAGAAATTATCTTTGGCGTACTTCCCCAAGTATTACCTTTATGGACTTCTTTTACTCTCTATCGCTTTGAATCAAATGTACGTTCTGCTTCTGTATTAGGAATTGTTGGCGCAGGTGGAATCGGTGTTTCTTTATATCAGAGTTTTGGAGCTTTTGAATACCAAAAAGTCTGTGCAATTTTGATTATTTTAGTTCTTGCTACAGGTATTATTGATTTTCTCTCGTCAAAAGTCAGAGCTTGGCTAGTTTGAATTAGAATTCAGAATTCAGAATTCAGGCTTTATATATAAAAAAGCATCTTTCATCTCATCCCTAGCTAAAAGGGATGGTATGAAAAATACTTTTTTAAAGCTTTGACTGTTAACTGTTAACAGTCAACAATCAACCATCAACAATTACCATTCTGAAAAAGGATGTTTTACTAAATTGCTATTGTAATATCTCGAATCGTGAGAAACTTCTTCTCCAATCCAGCTTGGTAGTTCAATTTGTTGATTTTCGTCGCTGAGTTCAACTTCTGCTAAGATTAATCCTTTGTTAACACCCTCAAACTCATCTATTTCCCAAATCAAACCGCCTGATTCTATCTTATATCTAATTTTTTCTATAAATGGACGCTGGCACAATGTTTCAAGCATTTCTTGAGCATCTTGAATAGGAATAGGATACTCAAACTCTAATCTCGAATATTGAA
This sequence comes from Nostoc sp. ATCC 43529, assembly GCA_003326205.1. Lineage (GTDB taxonomy): Bacteria > Cyanobacteriota > Cyanobacteriia > Cyanobacteriales > Nostocaceae > Nostoc. The sequence continues at coordinate 102,260 of LWTK01000011.1, read as the reverse complement.
CAGTAGGGCCTTTTATTGTTAAATAACCTTTTTCTCCTATGATACGTACACGTACAGTTACTTTATCTTGTGTGGGAATGTATCCCTGGCGATAGACACTACCTTCAGCTAAACTTCTCCAATCATCCCCAATCACTAAATATTTGCGTTCTATTTCTTTCGCCATTTGATTTAATCTCCAATCCCCAGTTAATTTATAGTAAGTTATATGAAAGCAGAATATTTTATTTTATTTAATATTAATTTTTCAAGGTGAAACTTTCTGCCATTATTATCAAAGCTAAACACACCTTTGCTGAGGTTCACAAAAATATAATTTAAATATTTGTATATTTACAATTTAGAATAATTATTTTGTTAAGTCATTTTCAAAAAATAATTCCATGCGATCGCCCCGTAATCTAGTCACGCCATACTCAATGACATTACCCATTTGATCGACATTCACTGATTCTGCCAAAAGAATAGGTTGATTGAGTCCAAGTGCTAACCACTGTGCATCACGAGGCTGAACTAGACGCGCCGAAACACAAGTACTGCGACGTATATGATCGCATCCATATACCTGCTGTAAAAACTGAGAAATTGATTGTTTTTCTCGTAAAATCTCGATGTTTTTCGGCTTTAGCAAATCTGGAAATCGTTTCAGAGGAAAATATCCTGTACCGACACTAATTGGTTCTTCATCTGCTAAACCCAAACGTTCAATTAAAGCCACAGGTTCACCAAAATTAATCTCCAATGCTTTGGCGACAGTAATATCTGCGGTGATTTCCGAGGTGCGGAGTAGTTGAAACCTAGCTTGCCAACCCTGTGCTTTCAAGGTTTGATTGTAACGAACCCGTTTACCAATGGGATAGCGGATAGTTTTAGCTGCCACAAAAGTGCCGCGTCCCCGGTCAACTCGTAGCAATCCCTCATTTTTTAGCAATGCGATCGCTTGCCTTATTGTATGACGATTGACAGCAAATTGTTCTGCTAACTGAGTTTCTGTTGGTAATCGATCTCCAATTTGGTAAACCTCCTGGTGGATGTTTTGTCGCAACTCAGCAGCAATTTGGGCGTAAATTGGCATCACTTCATGGTTCATATATCAATTATTAATATTTAGATTGTCAAGTAACTAAAATTGCGCTAGTCTATTTTCATCTAGATGTCTAGATAAATTAAGAATAGTTTAACAAAAAAGAATCTACAAGTCAGGAACCAGAATTCAGAATTGAAAATTTGGTAGCCTCGAATTCGTATATTCGCATACTTATCAATCAGAAAAATAGTCCGACAGTTTAATTGTCAATTAATTGTCGAAAAGGTTATTGGCTAAGTATTTTGACAATCCCAAATGTAAACCTCAAAATCCCAAATGGTATGAGCTATGGCTACCACACAGCAGCGACAAACATGGATGAATACATTAGCTAAAGCTGAACTCAAGCACCTAGAGGAACTGGTGAATAAATTAGGTACATTGCCGAGTTATAGCTTTTTACGCTCTCCAGAGATTGGTCTAGCAATGGTTCGGGGACGTGCTGGGGGTACAGGAGAGCCATTTAACTTAGGAGAAATAACCATGACTCGCTGTGTAGTGCAGCTAGAGAGCCAATTACAAGAGACGATTGCCGGTTTTGGATATATCGCAGGGCGATCGCACCGTCATGCAGAACTAGCTGCTTTCTGTGATGCCTTATTGCAAAGTGAGCAATGGTGCGATCGAATTCAAGCTGAGGTAATTCAACCCCTGCAAACAATAAGCCGAGAGCAACAAGAACTCAAACAACGCCAAACCGCCGCCACCAAGGTTAACTTTTTCACGATGGTGAGGGGGGAAGGGTGAGGAGATGGGGAGTGTGGGGGGAAAGAGAATTTATACTTCCCCCTCTGCTCCCAATGCCCAATGACCAATGACTAATGACTAATGACCAATGACTAATGACCAATGACTAATGACCAATGACTAATGACTAATGACTAATGACCAATGACTAATGACTAATGACTAATGACCAATGACTAATGACTAATGACTAAACTTACCTATTTACCAGGTTTTGAGGATTCGGTTCATGATGCCCAGCGGACATTTCGATCGCTACTTGATGCGAATGCGCGACCGGGGACACCATGCGTGGTAACTGCTAATATGACTGTGCCTTTAGGTTTAACGGCTGCTTGTGCAGCAGCTTGTCTGATGTTACTGGATTTGGATGTTCGGGTTTGGGTTCAACCGAGTTTTGCTTCTGTGGTCAGGGATTGGTTAGTGTTTCACACTGGTTGTCGCTTTACGCAGCAACCTGGGGAGGCTGACTTTGCGCTGATTCAAGATGTGGCAGCATTGCCAGAATTATCTGATTTTAACTGGGGTACAGCAGAACAACCGGAAGCTTCGACAACGCTACTGATACAAGTTGCAAGTTGGGAACGAGGAGAACCTGTGGTGCTGACAGGACCAGGAATTTTGCATCAGAAAAAAATTGCGCCTAATCTCCCTGCCTATTTTTGGGATTTCTGGGTGAAGAATCACCAAGCTTATCCTCAGGGTGTAGATGTATTTTTATTTACAGAAAATGCAGTTATGGGGCTACCTCGCACGGCAAAATCTGAGGTTTTTTATGAGTCTTGATATCCGCGTTGCGAGTTGCGAGGATCTGCCGTTGCTGGTTGAGCTTTATGCACAGATGGATGGTGATTCACCGTTACCGATGAATAGTGCAGCAGAAATTTGGAATGCGATCGCACAGGTTCCAAACTATCAGATTTATCTTACCTTCCAGAATCAAGAACCTGTAGGTACTTTTAGCCTGCTTTATGTTCCCACAATGATGCATCGAGGTTATCACAAATTTGCAGTTTTAGATGCGGTGACTGTTATTCCAAGAGTTCGCGGTCAAGGAATTGGCAGTTTGATGATGAAAGCTGCGCTCAAGTTGAGTGCAGAAGCGGGTTGTTATAAAGTCACGCTGTCTTCAAATTTGAAACGGCATGGCGCTCACCAATTCTATCAAGCACTGGGATTCGAGCAGCATGGCTGGAGTTTTAAGTGCGTAGTACAGCAAAGTTCCTAAATTAACAATTGAAAAAGGTGAAAATTCATGCCGTATGTTGCAGTCAAAGGTGGCGAACAGGCAATTGAGAATGCAGAAACGCTGCTTAAGAACAGACGCAGGGGCGATCCTGCTATCCCTGAACTGACGCTAGACCAGATTGAACAACAGCTGACTTTAGCTGTTGAGCGGGTGATGTGTGAAGGTAGTTTATATGACCGAGAGTTAGCAGCCCTCGCCATTAAACAATCCTGGGGCGATTTAGTCGAGGCGATTTTCTTGTTACGAGCGTATCGCACAACATTGCCACGCTTGTATTACAGCCAGCCACTAGACACCAGCAAAATGCAAATACAGCGGCGAATTTCCTCGATTTTTAAGGATGTTCCAGGGGGGCAGAACTTAGGCCCCACCTTTGACTATATCCATCGCCTGCTGGACTTTAAGTTGATGGCAGAGTCAGAAGTTCCTCCACCGGCAGAAGCAGAGGCAATTACTGAACCAGTTCCCCGCGTGATTGATGCTTTAGATAGGGAAGAGTTGATGCAGGGGGAGCAGGCAAACAATTATTTTTCCTCATCCCCTTCATCTCCCCAAACCTTCGATTTGACGCGTCAAGCCCTAAGTTTTCCTGCCAAAAGGGATGCGAGACTCCAGAATTTGGCGCGTGCGGATGAGGGTTTTTTACTATCTTTGGCGTACTCGACTCAGCGAGGTTATGGCAGAAATCATCCTTTTGCTGGGGAAATTCGGATGGGGGAAGTGGAGGTGGTGATTTGCCCGGAAGAGTTGGGATTTGAAGTTGCGATCGCTGATATTACTATTACTGAAGTGCAGATGGTAAATCAGTTTAAAGGTAGTAAAGAATTACCTGCTCAGTTCACCCGTGGCTATGGGCTGACTTTTGGTTATAACGAACGCAAAGCGATGTCAATGGCGTTGGTAGATAGGGCAATGCGAGCTGAGGAATTGGGCGAAACAGTCCAAGGGCCAGCCCAAAATGTCGAGTTTGTACTTTCTCACTCAGACAACGTTGAAGCACAGGGTTTTGTTCAGCATCTCAAGCTTCCTCACTACATTGATTTTCAAGCAGAGTTAAATCTAGTGCGAAAGATGCGACAACAGGTAAACACTCAATCATCGCCTGAATTAACTCCAGAAAATCATCAAACTGAGTTTGTTTTGGAAGAAGTGAAATGATTACAGGAATTAATCATATTACCTTGTCAGTTTCCGATTTGGAAAAGTCTTTTGAGTTTTACACCCAAATTCTTGGTTGTCAAGCGATCGCCAAATGGAAAAAAGGCGCTTATTTACTCGCAGGTAATTTGTGGTTGTGCCTATCTTTAGATGCAAACACGCGGACAAATCCTGCGGTTGAATATACTCATATTGCTTTTAGCGTTCATGAAAAAGACTTTCAAAAATATAGCGATCGCCTGATTGCTCTGGGTGTGAAAAAGTGGAAGGAAAATGTTAGTGAGGGGGAATCGTTATATATTTTTGACCCGGATTATCATAAGTTGGAATTGCATGTGGGTGATTTGTGTTCTCGGATTGGTGCAACTAGAGAAATTCCCTATGAAGGTATGGTGTTTTTTGGGGATGGATTAAAAGTATTATTTGGTATTGAGTAAAAATTATTTTTCTCACGCAGAGACGCGGAGGCGCAGAGAGGGAAGAGAGGGTGAAAGTAATGGGAATTATTCAAGAATTAAGAACAATAATTAAGGGTAAAGTTGCGATTCAAGGAGCGGATGTTTTGGCTCCAGAGGGTTGGATTAAAGATGCAACCGTTTTAATTGAAGATGGACAATTTATCAGTATTGATGCAGGAAATAGCCCTAATGGGTTTGATTTTGTCAATGCTCAAGGACTCCAGATGTTGCCGGGGATTGTTGATTTGCACGGTGATGCCTTCGAGAGGATGATTTGCCCTCGCCCTGGAGTGAACTTTCCTTTACCAATGGCGATCGCTGAAAATGACCGTAATCTTTTGTCAGCTGGAATCACAACTTTTTTCTGTTCAATTACAGACTCCTATGAACCGGGTTTGCGAAGTCGAGATTCAGCGCGTGCTTTAATTGAGTTTATTTTGGGAACAGGAAAACAAATTTTAAATTGCAATCATCGAATTCATATTAGGCACGAAGAAGCAAATACCAAAGGGCATGAAGAGTTATGTGATTGGCTGACATCTGGTCGCATTCAACTTTTGTCGATTAACGATCATTTACCACCTGCTGGAAATGAGCAAATGTTAAGCCGATACCTCAATGGTTTACGGCGACGAATATCTATGTCAGACGAAGAAATCAAAGAATTTATCGTTCAAGTACAACAACAGCGACACCAAGGATACAAACAAGTACAGGAATTAGTTGAACTTGCCCATAGTTACGGTATTCCCCTAGCTTCTCATGATGATGATTGTGAAGAAAAAGTACTGGAAAGTCAACGCCGTCAGGTTGCGATCGCCGAATTTCCTGGAAGCATTGCTTTAGCTGCCCAATCCCGCGCCTACGGTGCAGCAGTCCTCATGGGTGCGCCGAACTTGGTGCGTGGCGGTTCCCATGTCGGCTACATGAGTGTAGCAGAGGCAGCTAAAAATCATGTCTTGGATTGCCTTTGCTCAGATTACCATTATCCTTCCTTATTTCACGCACCCTTTAAACTAGCTGAATTAAACTTGATGAATTTTGAACAAGCATGGACGCTGGTTTCTAGCCGTCCAGCAGCAGCAGCCGGAATTAGCGATCGCAAAGGCAAAATCGCCCCTGGCTTAGATGCAGATTTCTTGCTCATATCTCCCAACGATTCTCTACCTACTGCGATCGCATCTGTTTACATCACAGGACAACAAGTCGCCAAATATTCAATCAAAAACTGAACAAAAACACCTCCGTGTTCCTTTGCGTTTACCTCAGCGCGACGGCAGTCGCTACAACTCTTGGAACCCCCGCAACGCGCTGCCTCCCCTCTGCGTTAAAATTAAAACCCTTATGTTGCAACCCGAAACAGGCTTCAACTTCGCCTACCTAGACGAACAAACCAAGCGCTCAATTCGCCGCGCCTTACTCAAAGCCGTTGCTATTCCAGGACATCAAATTCCCTTTTCTTCTAGGGAAATGCCCATGTCTTACGGCTGGGGAACTGGTGGAATTCAGGTAACAGCTGCCGTGATTGGTCAAACCGATGTGCTAAAAGTCATCGATCAAGGCGCAGACGACACAACCAACGCAGTTAACATTCGTCGCTTCTTCAAAAAAGTTTGTGGCGTGCAAACAACAGAACAAACTCAAGCAGCAACCTTAATTCAGACACGCCACCGCATACCGGAAACACCACTGCGAGAAGGACAGATTTTAGTTTACCAAGTACCAATTCCCGAACCCTTACGCTGGCTGGAACCTTCATCTGTGGAAACAGGCAAAATGCACGCCCTAGAAGAATACGCTTCAATGTACGTCAAGCTTTATGAAGACATCACCAAACACGGGCACATTGCCACATCCTACGACTACCCGGTGATGGTACACGATCGCTATTTGATGAGTCCTAGCCCGATTCCCCGCTTTGATAATCCTAAAATGCAGATGAATCCTGCACTCCAGTTATTTGGCGCTGGAAGAGAAAAGCGAATATATGCAATCCCGCCCTATACCAAAGTCCAAAGCCTCGACTTTGAAGATCATCCCTTCACCGTCGAGCGTTGGGACAAAGCTTGTGAACTATGTGGTTCTACTGAAAGTTTTTTAGATGAAGTATTAATTGATGACCAAGGCAGCAGAATGTGGATTTGCTCGGATACAGATTATTGTCGGCGGACGAGGGAAGCAGGGGGGCAGAGGAGTGAATATTAAAGATTTATTCACGAATATCAAACATTCATCGCCGAATATCAAACATTCATCGCCGAATATCAAACATTCATCGCCAAATATCAAACATTCATCGCCAAATATCAAACATTCATCGCCAGATATCAAACATTCATCTCTTATTTTCCATGCCCCATGCCCCATGCCCAATGCCCAATGACTAATGACTAATGACTAATGACTAATGACTAATGACTAATGACTAATGACTAATGACTAATGCCCAATGACTAATGACTAATGACTAATGACAAAACCTCTTTTACAAATTCACCAATTGAGTAAATCTTACGGTGCGATTAAAGCGTGCGATCGCATTTCCTTTGACTTATATCCTGGGCAAGTTCTGGGTATTGTTGGCGAATCGGGGTCGGGTAAGTCTACTTTACTCGGTGCAATTGCCAATCACTTCCCCATTGACCAAGGTAATGTTACTTATACAACTCGTAGCCAAGAAGACTTAGAAATTACTCGGCTTCCTGAACCTCAACGCCGCCGATTAATGCGGACTGAGTGGGGCTTTGTTCGGCAAAATCCTCGTGATGGTTTGCGAATGAAAGTTACTGCCGGAGCAAATATTGGCGAAAGGCTTTTAGATGTTGGGGTGCGACACTATGGCAATATTCGCACCGAAGCATCTCACTGGTTGCGACAAGTGGAAATCGATCCAGCACGGATAGATGAATTACCAGTAAATTTTTCTGGAGGTATGCAGCAAAGATTACAACTAGCTCGTGTATTAGTGACACGTCCCCGGCTGATATTAATGGATGAACCCACCGGAGGGCTTGATGTATCAGTGCAAGCGCGGTTATTAGACTTATTGCGATCGCTAGTGCGGAATTTTCACCTCAGCGTCATCGTAGTCACACACGATATAGGCGTTGTCAGGCTGCTAGCCCATCGCTTGCTAGTCATGCAACAAGGGCAAGTAGTGGAATCAGGTTTAACAGACCAAGTACTCGACGACCCCCAGCATCCCTACACTCAACTATTAGTCAGCGCCGCCTTAACACCGTAATGCAATACTGTTCAGTTAAGGAAATTAATCTGTTAAGACAGGCAGGGGGGCAGGCGAAGAAATAACCAATGCCCAATGCCCAATGCCCAATGCCCAATGCCCAACCACAATGCAATCATCAACTATTCATCGCCATCTGCCCATTAACATTTCCCCCGATACCCTGTTGCAAGTAGAAGATTTGCGAAAAGGTTTTACATTGCATCAGCAAGGAAGTGTTCGCCTATCAGTTTTAGAAGGATTATCCCTGAGTGTGAATGCTGGGGAATGTGTAGCTTTATCTGGGCCTTCTGGTTCTGGAAAATCTACTTTGATGCGCTGTTTATATGGTAACTATCGCGCTGACAGCGGGTCAATTTGGGTAAAGCATGGAGGAGATTGGGTTGATTTGTGTCAACTTCTGCCCCATGAACTGTTAGCGGTGCGGCAGAAAACCATAGGATATGTCAGCCAGTTTTTACGAGTGATTCCCAGAGTTCCCGCCATAGAAGTTGCCGCAGAACCGTTGGTGGAATTAGGAGTAAAAACAGAAGTTGCTTTTGACAAAGTAAAAGAGTTATTTCATCGTCTCAACCTACCAGAACGTTTATGGAAACTCTCCCCCACCACCTTTTCTGGAGGCGAAAAGCAACGGGTGAATCTCGCCCGCGCCCTGTGTGTTAACTATCCGATTTTGCTACTCGATGAACCTACATCAGCCCTAGATGCTACGAATCGCCAAGTAGTCATAGAACTTCTCGAAGAACACAAAGCAGCTGGCTGTGCTTTAGTTGGCATTTTTCACGAAGAAGAAGTGCAAATGCAACTTTGTAACCGCCAGTTAACCTTTGCCAAGGATAATTAGCAAATTCTGAATTCTGAATTCTGAATTCTGAATTCTGAATAATCGTAGCTTGGGCTTACCGTGTAAGAACCCCATGCCCCATGCCCCATGCCCCATGCCCAATACCCAATGCCCAATGCCCAATGCCCAATGCCCCATGCCCAAATCCTATGAATGAGCAAGTCTACACAAATTATCGCCTCCAACTTCCCCACGAGGAAGTGCTGGGTACGCTTGTAGTGCGAGATGGATTGATTGCTGACATTCAGCCAGGAGTTGTGACTCATGGGTTGAATGGTCAAGGAGATTATCTCATGCCTGGATTGATTGAACTGCACACCGACAACTTAGAACGCTGTGTATCTCCCCGTCCAGGAATTCGCTGGCCTTTGGAAGCAGCAGCAATTCACCACGATCGAGATTTAGCTAGTGCTGGAGTGACAACTGTATGTGATGCGATCGCCATTGGTGATATAGCTGTTGGTTCGCCACGTTTAACTAATTTTGCCCCGATGATTGATATTATCTCTCGCGGGCAAAAAGCCGGACGTTTCTGTGTGGAACACCGGATTCACCTGCGTTGCGAACTGGCATACGACAAGGTTTATGAAGTTACCGCACAATATATAGACAATCCGCTGTTATCGTTAATTTCTCTGATGGATCATACCCCTGGTCAGCGGCAGTTTGTCCGTTTAGACAAGTTTAAACAATATTACATAGGCAAACACGGGGCGACACCAGAGGAAATTGATGATTTCATTGTCATTCGTCAGCAACAACAACAAATATATGTACAAAAAAACCGCATGGCTTTGGTGGAAATTGCCAAAGCTAAAGGTACACCAATAGCCAGTCATGATGATGCAACATTGGAACATGTCCACGAAGCGGTACGAGATGGAGTAGTAATAGCCGAGTTTCCTACGACTTTAGAAGCAGCAAAAACAGCGCACACTTTGGGACTGCAAGTTTTGATGGGTGCGCCTAATTTGGTTTTGGGCGGTTCTCACTCTGGTAATATTTCGGCGATGGAATTGGTTTTGCAAAATTTAGTGGATGTTATTTCTTCTGACTACGTTCCTCAAAGTCTGCTGCAAGCCATGTTTCTCATTGCTGACAAAACTGGTAAGCCAATTTATGAAGCGATGCAACTATTTACCAGTAATCCAGCGAAAGCTATTCACCTATTTAGCGATCGCGGTAGTCTCGAACTAGGTAAACGAGCTGATGCGATCGCTGTTTATCATGATGGTGTAGTCCCACGCTTGACTGCAACTATCTGTCAAGGTCGTCGAGTCAGTTAAATCAAAAAGCCAGAAGTCAGAGTTCCCCAATGCTTGAAGTGGCGCACTGGAATCTTTGACAAATTTTTAGAATCAAACAGGGAACACAAAACACACAATAAACAGCCAAAACGCTAGGTTGTTTGGTGGAAACATTCAATACAAGCCTGACATCAGTTATCAGTTGTCAGTGGTAGATGATAATTTATAGCTGATTGAAACTTTAATAAGTCACTAAGTTTTCCGCTTCTACTTCTTGTTTGGCTAAAGCCAATGCCTGATAAGCAGTTTTAAACCTAGTCTCGTCTGTAAATTTATGCCCAAATTGCTTTAAATAAGCTTCCAGATACCTAATGCGTAAGTGTGGATCGGCCGGACTTTGAAGAAAAGGCAAGTCTGCTTCAACCATAAATCGGATAGCTAACAAAGGTACAGGGCTACGTAGTGGACGGAAGTCTGGGTTGTGTAAACCAGGGCTTTGATTGCGTTTATGAAATTCTCCAATCATTAGTCCTGATTCGACAAACAAAGGTTTAAGTTTTTGTTGGATGCTATCTATAGTTTTAGGAGCATCTTCTATATCGATATCAGGAAATATCAGCAAAAAAGCTTTACTAATTTTTGATTCCTGCCCTTTAACATCCATCTCTAGGAAGATATCTCGATAGCGTTTGACAAGATTTTCTATTTGTTCTGGATACAAGTCTTTCGTGCGAATAACTGCCAAACGAATACTGTTAGATCTCAAAGAGTGAGGTACAAAAGGACAAACAGCCCCCGGTCTTCCTAAATGAGGATGAGGTCTTCCTAAAAAATTTTTAACCCACTCCAAAATTTGAATTAAGTAAGGAAGGTCTTCGTTATCGTGAAGTTGTCCAATTTCAATAGGTGTATAGAGTTGCATTGGTTCAGTCAAGTGTAGTAATTGTTAAATTCTTAATTCAAAGTTCTTGGATAATGCTAGCTATCTGATGGCTGAATTAATTTTTATCGAAAAAATCATCCGGAATGATGTTGCGTTTTTACCTGATTTGTAGTTATTGTCAGATCGAAATTGGTTGAACATTTTGTGCAATTTAATTTCGAGCAATGCAAATTACCGAAAATATATTTCGGCATCAGGTAATTTATTTATGAGCATCATTTGTAGTATTCGAGGTAATGTATATATTTTTTTGCGACCCTATCCTCCTATATTTTTAGTATTTCTAAGCTCACAATATTTTTAACAAAAGTATCATAAAGTTAATATCTTAGTATCTAGTTTGATTGTAAAAATTTAGTATAGATTTTCAAATACTGATAGTACGTAGCGGAAAATCTCAGTATTATTACTTTGATAATAAAGTATTGAAGTTAGAATTTGAATATTCTTATAAGCAGAGATAATATGTAATACCAAAGACTTACCATCGCTGATAATACAGCAATGTGGGGAGGCAAACAGTTGTGAAAACAAGTGATGATGTCAACTTCATACAAACTTTAAATATGTATGCATCCAGCACTTAAGTGTATTTTTATACTTAATGTTTAATTTATATATGGAACTTATATTTGATTTCTGAAAAAACTTGGTACACTTCTACTCCTTTTTCCTGTTCTCTGTTGGCTGTTGCCTGTTCTCTTCCTACACAAGTATGTTCAGTAATCAAATCGGATTCCTATGTCTATAGTTTAGGCAAAAGTTGAAAAAATTAATATCAAATACAGCAGATTGCAGGTTAGTAAGGTACAGATTATCGTAGGGGATAACATTGTTATGTCACTAATCGCATACATCATTTAAACTTGGTCCAAGTTGAGAAATGAAGTTTTTCAAAAGGAATTCTTAACAGGGAATAGAAAACAGGAAAGAGTATAGAATTTGGGAATAAATGGCAAGTTGGACTTGTCCAAGCTGGAGGTACAGGAATTACTTCTACTGCAAATTGGATATCTTTGTATTCTAAAAAAGACCTTAATTGATCGAAAGACCAAGAGTTTCACCTTCTTCTCTATGTCTTATAGCATTTCCCGTTCTAGTGAGGTACAAGGTAGGGGGCGCAAAGCTTTCATTGGTGTCAACTTAACGTGAAACCCGCTTTGTAACAAGGTTTTGCCCTCACCCCCAGCCCCTCTCCCTAAGTGAGAGGGGAGCCAGAGATTTAATTCCCCTTCTCCTGTGGGAGAAGGGGTTAGGGGATGAGGGCGCCAGGGATGGGCAAAACCCCTGTCTGATATAGCTTTGAGCTTAAGTTGACACCAATGCAAAGCTTTGCGCCCCCTACGATAACCTGTACTTCATCAACCTTCTGCTGTAATTTCTGGAATAACATGTCTGCCCAACTGCAAAGGGCTAGTTATTTCTCAATAAATTCTTTGACTACAGCCATAGCATTAGGGGGAATTTGGGTAATTAGCCGAAATGGAAATGCCTGAGTTGATGTAGAGTTTACATAATCTGATGTTAGAAACACAGCGTAGTTTTTAGCTTCTGGAGTCAGTTGTGCAGCGAACGATAAAGTTAAAGCTTTAACTAACTTACGAACATCAGCTGCTTGTTCATTAACAACTTCGCCACCACTAATAGGGGTATTTGGTTTTCCAATTTGATCCTGAGTGGTACTTGGGTCTTTGACACTCAAATGAGTACCTCCAACTACGCCAACTAACCATTTGGGGGATGGGATTTTATCAAATCCTACAATTTGTTCAGTTAAAGCCGGGGTCGTTTTATCCGCAGATGAGGACAAAATCAGGGTAGGAACCTGCACCTTGGTTAACCCAGTTTCACCAAATATCAAAGAAGTTGTAGGATTGAGAGCGATCGCTCCTTTAATCCTGTTATCCCGCAATTGGTAGCTATTTTCTGGCAGTTCTTGGGCGATACACTGCATAGCTTCTCCCAAACTCAAGATAGTCAAGTTCTGTTTGCAGCGTTGTTTGAGGCGTTCTAGTTGTAACTCGGCGCCAGCAATTGCCAAAGCTGTACCACCACCAAAAGAATAGCCAACAACCATCGCATTCTGAGTCGCAACTTTACCACTAACAGGGTTATTAGCTGTTTGATTCAGTTTTTCTAACTCGTCGAGAACAAAACTAATATCTTGAGGGCGGCGTAAAAATTCCTCAGGCTTGACAATTCTGTTTTTCCCTTGTATTGCTGAGTCAACATTTGTCCCATTACTACCAGGATGTTCTAAAGCTGCTACTACATAACCGTGGGATGCTAGATGTTCCGCGAGATAACGCAAGTCCGTGCGGATGGAACCGAAGCCATGAGAAAAGACAATTACGGGTTTGTCAGGAGTTGTAGCAGTTGACCAGTAAACATCGACTGGAATTTTGCGATTGTGCTTTTGGTCATCCAAGTCTAATTTAAGTATTTCTACTTTAGCGGTTCCTGGTTGAGAGGGGTCAAAAGGAAAACCAACCTGGGGTGTCAAGGGTTGTGGTGTCAACAGGTCAAGTTGAGGTGCAATTGCTAACATAAACTGCTGGGTGCGCCAAAAAGCAGTATTCAAACTTCCTGCAACCTTAAAAGCCCGTGGTACATCAATTTCTAAGCGTTTGCTCGGATAAGCAGCGATAAAATTGAGTATAGAAAGACCCTCTGGTGCAGTAGAACCTAATATCAATCCTGCCCTGAGTGCTTGTACTCCGGCTTTGTCCTCCCTAGCTAAAGCAGTAGCTAAATCGTTGAGAATACTTGTACCAATCTGCGTATTAACTAATCCATTAACTGTAGTAACTTTTAACGGTAGATTCATGTTTAACGCCCCCAAAAAGAACTCGCGTTGTTCTTGGGATAATCTTTTAGCGTAGGGTTGCAAACTTCTGGGTAATTCCCCAGTTTTTGCAGCCTTTTGCAACTCAGCAAGGGTGATGGTTTCTGTAAATAGACCAAAACGAACAACAACTGTGTCAGCTGCTTTTGCACAAGTGTTTGTACTGAATTGTGTCAGTGCAATGGCGCACAAGAAACTACCAAGTTTTTTCAGACCTTCCCAACTTCTAGCCATGAAGATTTTCACCAATTCATACTTACGTGAATATAGCGGATATTCGTGTATTTGACTACTTCATTTGCTGCCAAGAAATAGACGCAGATTTTTTGTGAAAGTTAATAGAGATCGCTCCTAAGTAATAAATGTATCTGCTAATGCGATCGCAACCGATCTAAAACATCACAAAAACAAAGAATTGTACAATTCATTACAGCTAAAAATTTGAGCAAAAATCGGTGTTAATAGCCACAAAAAACTGATTGTTTCTCAATTAAGTTTAATACTGCAACAAATGTCCTTAGTCATTAGTCATTAGGCAGTAGTTATTAGTCGTTTGCTGATAACCAATGCCCCATGCCCAATCACTCAACTGTTGCAGGTGGATAGTCTTATTGCTGTTGCTGCACTACCATTACTCTTCAAATTGCGCCAGTGACACCAACACTTTTTTCTAATTTTATGCTTCCCAGACTCATTTATATTTTTATTTTCCTGCTCTCGCTAAGTACTATTGCATTATGGTGGCCTGTGAATGATTCTGTTTGCAATTCTGAGGCTTTTTTAGCATCAACTAGTACAAAATTTCAAATCCAAGCCAGTAAAGTTGTTGTTAAGCCGTGGCTTGGTAAACATAAATCATACGGAATCTTTATGATTCCTGATGAATACAAAAAAGCTCCATTTTTTGTGTTAACGGTCAAAGGTGCTGGCAATTATTGTTCAAAACCATTCGGTTATAGAAAAAAAATTGATAATATTGTTGCTCAGCCAGGAACTTTTATATTGAGAAAGTTCATTAGAACTCGAACATCTGTACGGCTGATTCTCCAAGGTTTGTATTTTCAGATCAATGATAAAAAGAATTGGACATTAATTTTTCCTCAAATAAAAGTTGATTGATAGTAAATATTTTTAATACAATATCTATGTTTTTAGGACTTACGCAAAAACTCTCTTAAACTCTCATTCCTCTGTGAACTCTGTGCCTCTGTGGTTCGTTTTCCATTGGCTGTGCGTAAGTCCTAGTTTTATAAAAAGGAAATCTCCCGTAATAAATAAGAGACTTGCAACTAAAAAAATATCTAACTCCTCTTGTAGGGTAGGCATCTTGCCCATTGGTGTCAACTTAAGTTAAAACGCTTATCCACAAGCGTTTTACCACACCCCCAACCCCTCTCCTTGGTAAGGGAAAGGCGGTTTTGGCTTTAGATAAAACCGGGGTAGGGTGACGGGGATTTTTCCAAAATCTCTTAATCACTAATTACGAATTAGGTCGCTGGTTGAGTTGCTAAATCTTCGTTTTTTTCTAATAAAGCAGTCGTAGTATTGACCACAATCTGTGCTGAACCTGTAAAAAACGATCGCTCAATAGCCCCTGGAACATCGCTGGGTTGATGATAGTGGGGACTACGCAAATTTGCGGTATCTGTCACCAGTACAGCGCCGATTCCTTGATACCAAAACGGTGCATGGTCGCTGCGTAGAGTATCTGGTGTCAGTAAACCTTTGAGAGGAATTGGCAGTCTTAAAAGTGCTGGCATATAAGATTCTTGTTTATTCAGAGCAGTTGGGGGAATGTTTTGGGAGTTTTGAAACGCATTCAATAAAGGTAAATGTTCTGTATCGCCGACTACCACCAAAAAATCGCCTTTGTTGCTAGGTGGGGTAACAGGCAATCCCGCAGGATATTTTTGACACCCAGGTGTGTAACAAGCATAACCTACCATATCCATAACGATCGCCCCGCCCAAATTTTCCAAACGTGCCTTCTTGGCGACAAAAGCCTGACTACCTAACAGTCCTGCTTCTTCTTGGTCAAAAAAAGCTAACTGTAACGTCCGTGGCGTGGGATAAGAACCCAACAGCCGTGCAACTTCGAGCATTACGGCTATACCGCTGGCGTTATCATCAGCACCTGGAGAAGAGGCAACAGTATCGTAATGCGCTCCTACAAGAATAGCTTTAGCAGCTTTGTTAGTTCCTGCACGTTCGGCAAAAATATTTACACCGTCCGAAAACTTTTCTAATTTAGGTGTCCAGCCGAATTTTTTCAGTTCATTTGTGATATATGTGCGAGTACGCGATCGCTCTGTTGTTGTGTAGCGCTGAAAATTCAAATTTTGGATATGGGTTAACAGTCTTTCACCAGACACTTGTAGGGTACTGTCAACTTCCTGAAACTCTGGCTGTGCTGGTGTTTTTACTGGAACGCTCTGAACAATTTCTGCTGAGGGAGGCTGTTGAAAAAAGGTGCTACCTGTGCTAGCCACCATCGCAACTGTCATCAGCGCCAACAGCATCAGCCAGATCCATTTTTTCATGTCATTTATCCTTGAATTCCAGACTTAAGGTAGCGCAAATCCTCAGTCAGTTCACTTTTATCAAAAGGGAGAATATTAAGCTACAGATGAGTAAACATCAAGTTTGACAACTTGTCTTTTGACAGAGAGCGCAACTTCACTTAAAGTGCCCCACTAGAGGAGTGCTAAGTACTGAGTACTGAGCAAAAACCAAGAAAAAATAATTTCTTCTCTTCAAAATATTTATTTTGACACTCAGGATTCATGACTCAGAACTCAGGACTTTTTTTATGGTAGATTTATTGCCGATCGCAATCCTGGGTTTCCTGGGTAGCTTTGGTCATTGCTTTGGCATGTGTGGGCCGCTAACAGTGGCGTTTTCCCTGTCTCATCAACCACAAATTCCCCAAACAACTTCCCGTGGACAGACATCAACCTTAGAAAAGCCCAACACTCGGCAACAGCAATTAAAGTTTCATATCCTGCTGAATCTCGGACGAATGTTGAGCTATGCTCTAGTGGGTGCTGGCATTGGGGCGCTGGGTTCGGTATTGCTGCAAGGGGGACAATTAGCAGGTGTTGGCAGTGAATTCCGGCGCTGGATGGCAATCATAACTGGTGTGATGCTCATCTGGTTTGGCTTAGCACAAATAAAACCAGATTTGCTGCCCCACATTCCCGTGCTACATCCTCTATTAAAGGGCAGTTTACACCATCGCCTCAGCAGCCAAATGGTGAAACTTTCCTTAAAAACCAAATGGTGGACGCCATTGCTTTTGGGAATGACTTGGGGTTTAATGCCCTGCGGTTTTTTGTATGCTGCCCAAATTAAAGCCGCTGAAACTAGCAATATATGGATGGGTGGCGCTACTATGTTGGCTTTTGGCTTGGGAACCCTGCCCACTATGTTAGGTGTCGGCGTCTCCACGTCTTTGGTGAGTAAAGACAGGCGCAGTCAGTTGTTTCGATTAGGTGGCTGGGTTACCCTTTCTATTGGTGTCATCACCTTGCTGCGAACTGGCGACACAATGGTAGATTACACTGGACACGCCGCCTTATTCTGTTTGATACTGGCGTTAATTGCCCGTCCCATTAGTGGCTTGTGGGCGTCACCACTGCGTTACCGCCGTGCTTTGGGCGTGGGAGCTTTTGTACTTTCTGTGGCTCACACCGTCCACATGATTGCACACTCATTGCAATGGAATTTCACGGCCTTTTCTTTCCTGCCGCCACAATTTCAGTGGGGGATGGCTGCGGGTGCTGTAGCATTGATATTAATGTCCCCCGCCGCTTTCACGAGTTGGGAATCATTGCAAAAATCTTGGGGCAAGCGTTGGCGACAGATTCATCTATTGGGTGTGCCAGCTTTGCTCTTGAGTGCTATCCATACTGTGTTGATTGGTTCCCATTATCTGGGTTCCTGGCAATCAACTTGGGGAAATAAATTAGCGGCAGTACTGATGGGAATTGTTACCCTCGGTGTTTTGTTAGTACGTTCCCGCTTTTTTTGGTCAAAGTTAGCCCTAGAAAAGTTTTATGTTCCCCCAACTAAATCGCGGTAAATCATTCTTATTTTCTGCCTCCATCCCAACGAGTTCAAAACAGAGGCGTTACCTCAACAAAGGAACAATCGAGTATTTGTTATTCCTGAGTTGCCTAGCTATACCAATAACTAATCTTTACCCTGCTGCTGCTCATAAGGTAGAAGTCTCTGGAGATGTCGGTGGCACCCTTCACATTGAACCAAATGATAATCCTCGCGCTGGAGAACCAAGCCAAGCCTGGTTTGCTCTTACCCGTAGAGGTGGAAGGGTAATTCCCCTAGCTCAGTGTAATTGTCAGTTGGCTGTTTATGCCGAACCCTACGCAACCGGAGAACCAGCACTATTAGAACCAACACTAAAAGCTGTAGCAGTTGAGCGTTATCAAGGCATCCCAGGTGCAGAAATTGTCTTTCCCAAACCAGGCCTTTATCAGTTGGCACTGAATGGTAAACCAACCTCAGGGGCGAGATTCAAACCTTTTGAGTTCAAATTTGAAGTTACCGTGGCAGCTGGCTCTACAAATAATGCACGAAATGTCAATGGCGATCTAGTCCAGGGTGAGAATCAAAGTTTACCATTTTGGGCGATCGCACTTCCAATCATCGGATTTATCGCCATCTTATTTGTTGCACTGCGAGGGATGAGAGGAGGCAGTGGGGAGTAGCTGATACCAATTCAAAATTCAAAATTACGCATTATGTGGATTAGACGCTAAAACCCTTGATTTATCGTTGTAGAGACGTTGCACTGCAACGTCTCTACAACTTTTTAAGGGGAGCCAGCGACGGGTACGTAGGGGGTTTCCACGCCACTTCCTTCAACGGGGGGAACCCCCGCAACGGAGTGGCTCCCCATGAGCGACTGGCGTGGGTTGGGGGGATCTTCAAAAGATTAAAACTTAACCGAACCATATTGAAACATAACAACTGAATAGGTAATTAACGCAAAAATTATGGTTTTGTTGACGAAACGCATGTGTTTGTTGACGAAACACATGTGTTTGTTGACGAAACGCATGTGTTTGTTGACGAAACGCATGTGTTTGTTGACGAAACGCATGTGTTTGTCGACGAAACGCATGTGTTTGTTGACGAAACGCATGTGTTTGTTGATGATAAAACTTACGCACTGAAGCCTGAAACCTAGATCCCCCCTAGCTCTCCTGAAAAATGCTACGGTGTACACACAAGTTTGAAGTTCGTTAAGAATCTGGCTTTCACTCCACCCTAACCCTCCTTTTGTCAAGGGGAGGGAACTAGATCTTCTTGTTTACCCCAATACATCGGGGGGATTAAGGGAGGTAAGCCCCCCATCCTCTTCCCATGCGCTGCTCCCCACTCCCCGCTATTGATGTCGCTTTTGATGCCACTGCCACGCATGAGCGACAATATCTTTAATGGATGGATATTGAGGTTGCCAGTTTAAGATTGTTCTGGCTTTTTCGCTAGTACCAATGAGAATAGGGGGATCGCCAGGACGGCGATCGCGTTCTTCAACTTTTATGCTAGCTCCTGTCACCGCCTCAGCTGCTGCAATTACTTCTCTGACAGAAAAGCCGCTACCATTACCCAAATTAAAAACTTCGCTATCGCCACCTTTTAATAAATATTCCAATCCCAAAATATGAGCATCTGCTAAGTCGTTTACATGAATATAATCACGAATACAAGTACCATCGGGCGTAGGATAATCAGTACCGAAAATTAAAATCGACTCTCGTTTGCCTAAAGCTGTCAGCAATACCAAGGGAATCAAATGTGTTTCTGGATTGTGATCCTCGCCCAGTAAACCGTCGGGATTAGCACCAGCAGCATTAAAATATCGAAAACGTACTGATTTGAAACCGTAAGCCACATCAAAATCAGTCAGAATCCGCTCTACCATCAACTTAGTAGCCCCATAAGGATTAATCGGATTTTGGGGATGGGTTTCTGGAATTGGCACGAATTCCGGTACACCATAGGTGGCACAAGTGGAAGAAAATACAAATTTATTAACAGAAGCCGTCAACATGGCCTCCAACAAAGTGAGAGTCCCAAGGACGTTATTGCGGTAGTATTTAGCGGGATCGGTCACCGACTCTCCTACGTAGGCGTATGCAGAAAAGTGCATTACAGCAGCAATATCGTGGGTTTTGAATACGTGGTCGAGTAGAGAGCGATCGCTTGTATCCCCTACTATCAGTTCTACTTGTAAAACCTTTTCTACTAGGTCGCGATGCCCATATACCAAATTATCAAGAATGACAACGTTATAACCCGCCTGCTTGAGAGCAAGCACCGTATGAGAGCCAATATACCCAGCTCCTCCTGTTACCAAAATGGTAGGCTTTCGAGATGACATAGTTTTTCCTTTTAAGTTCACAACTACTGAATTAATTTAACTAATTCGGTGGAATTCCCCATAGCTCAATAGATAACTATAAGAGTGGCGATGGACAACCGAGAAATTCTCAGAACCTATGCGGTGGCGTAGTTCACTTTACTGGTGCCACATTACTCTTCTGGAAATTTATAAATAATAGACGCAGTGTCAAAAAATTGCACTAAAATCACAACGACGGTAGTCTTTCGGTGTGAGGTTTGAGGTATTTGAAGTCAAATCGTGCAATTACAATTTGACGATAGAATAAATCCATTTCCCGAAACCTCTAGGCTAAACTCTTACGGGTTAGCCAGTTGACGCTAGTGGCTCATGGGTAGACAGTGCATTCGGTGGGTATTTTCCGACCAATAGACTGTCTTTACAAGAACCACTGCTTGATATCGGGAAAAGTTTCGGTAGTTCCTGGAAGGGGAACCATGACTTTGCTGGGCAATGCTCAAGTAAAAAAAGTGGCACAAAAACCCCAATCAAAGTGGACTGCCTCACCACCGCACTGGCTCACCGCACCAGAAAATTTGAGAGTTAATCTATGTTTCTATTGCTAAGCCGGGTACTGCTGTGGCTGCTGATTGGCACTATCGTATATTCTCTGTTCCAGCGATTTTATCCTTCTGGAACTTTTGTAGGGCGATTAATCTTAGTCGTTATGTTGGTAATCGTAGCCCTATCATTTCTCAACCCCAATGAACCCGCTGTGGCGTCGTTGTGGAGGATGATGTCTTTCCCACTCAAGCCTCTGGGAGCCTCTGTCTTAATGATGATTTTTGCTGCTCAGAGAATTAAAGGAGGCGGGATAGACAAACCAGGAGGATACCTAGTAGGTTGGGCACTAACGATTTTGCTGTTGGCGAGTACACCAGCAGTCGCCTATTTTCTTTATAGAGCGCCTTTAGGAGCAGCTACTGTATCAACACCTGAAACATTAGTGGCTTTAGGACAACAAAACACCGCAGCAAACATTTCAGATGTGACGGGGAATAACATTCTTTCTTATAATTTGAGAGTGCCTCCCTACTTAATGCAAGGAAATCCTCAAGATATTCGGACACGTGGTTTACGACTTGAAGACTTTGTACCTAATGCGGAAACCTTGCAATTAACAACGAGAACTTGGGAAAGTTATCTTACTGAAATTTACAGGTTCTTGCGTGTTCAGCGGTAAAAAGGTAAAAAGAAATACTCAAAAGGCCGCAACCCACTCCCTAGTACTGCTACCCTTTAGGGAACGCAGTACTAGTGACTGGATTAGTTTAGACTATGATTGCCGCCAAGCAATATTCCCTCAGCTGCCTTCTGGGAATAGCGGTTAATTTAGGATGATAAAGTTGCAAAATTGCTTTAATGGCAAAATCTCGAAGACTCGCTAAACTCGGTGCTTACCTTCGACCCCATTGGCGGGAGGCGTCTTTAGGCATTCTCGCTCTGTTGTCTGTTAATGCCCTTGGCGTTTATATCCCTTGGCTGATTCGTGATGGGGTTGACAGACTATCAACAACCTTCAACTGGAATCAAATACTACATTACGTAGTTATTATTGTATTGCTCAGTTCCGCAATGTGGCTAATGCGTATGGCTTCACGCATTTGGCTATTTGGGGTAGGGCGTCAAGTGGAATTTGACCTCAAACAACGGATTTTTGAACACTTACTGAAGCTCGAACCGTCTTATTTTGCCAGTAATACTGCTGGGGATTTGATTAGTCGGGCTACCAGTGATGTGGACAATATTAAGCGGTTGCTGGGTTTTGCTGTCTTGAGTTTGGCAAATACAGTTTTTGCCTACGCTTTAACACTGCCAGCCATGCTAAGAATTAGTGTGGATCTGACACTAGCCTCTTTGGCAGTTTACCCTTTTATGTTCTTGTTGGTGAGTTTGTTTAGCGATCGCTTACGCAAACAACAAGCAGCAGTCCAAGAACAACTCTCTGATATCAGCGAACTCATCCAAGAAGATATCAGTGGTATTGCTCTGATTAAAATCTATGCCCAAGAAGCCAACGAACGTCGCGCTTTTGCCAAGAAAAATCAGCAACTATTGGCTGCTAATTTGGAACTGGCAAAAAGCCGCAATACGCTTTTTCCTTTAATTGGCGGCCTAGCTAATGTCAGTTCGCTGGTAATTATTTGGCTAGGTGCGGCACGGATGTCTTCTGAGACGCTGCAAATTGGGGACTTTTTAGCGCTCTTAATTTACGTAGAGCGTTTAGTGTTCCCCACTACTCTTTTAGGATTTACAATTAGCACCTACCAACGGGGTGAAGTTAGTATAGACCGCCTGGAATCTATTCTCAGTGTCACACCGAAAATTCAAGATACAGCCGATGCGGTACATCTAACAATGGATGAACTCAAAGGAGAAGTGACGGCGAAAAATCTCAGCTACACTTATCCTGGTTCCGCTACTCCCGCTTTGGAAAATGTTAACTTTACCATTGCTCCGGGGGAAACTGTGGCAATTGTTGGGGCAATTGGTTCGGGAAAATCTACTTTGGCAAATGCTTTGCCGCGTTTGCTGGATATTGAAGCAGAACAATTGTTTTTAGATGGGCACGATATTACTAAGATAGCCTTGGGAGATTTACGAAGTGCGATCGGCTACGTTCCCCAAGATAGTTTTCTTTTTAGCACCACAATTAAAAATAATATCCGCTACGGTGACCCAGTTAGCGAGCAAGAAAGGGTAGAGTTGGTAGCCAAATTGGCTCAAATTGATGGAGAAATTAATAATTTTCCCCAGCAATACGAAACTATCGTTGGTGAACGCGGTATTACTCTTTCTGGCGGCCAGCGCCAACGTACTGCCCTAGCTAGAGCTATGCTGGTCGATGCACCAGTGTTAATTTTAGATGATGCCCTCTCCAGTGTAGATAATCAAACAGCTACACAAATTCTCAAAAATCTCTCCGGTGGAACGCAGAAAAAAACGGTGATTTTCATTACTCATCAATTATCTGCTGCTGCCGCTGCTGACCGAATTTTTGTCATGGAAAAGGGCAAAATTGTGCAGATGGGAAATCACTTAGAACTTGTGCAACAACAGGGACTTTACAGAAGTTTGTGGAGCCAGCATCAAGTTGAGGAATTACTGCATTGAAGAAGAATACAGAATGGGCTACGCCCCGCTGCGCTAACAGAATTCAGAATTCAGAATCAATTAGCGGTGGTTGAGTGTTAAGAGTCAACGATAAACAGCGTGGTTAACAAGATTTCATTTTCTCGTTTAGGACTGCTATATGTATGTTTATTTCTATTTTTGATGATTGCTTTATTTAAAATGTTCGGCAGGCAGGTTGAAAAAACTCCCCTGCAAGTAGCCGAACAAGAATCAATGAGAGTTTTATTTATTGGTAATAGCTATACCTATTTCAATGACCTACCTTGGTTAACGCAACAGTTGGCTGAATCGGCAAAAGAAACCAGAACTCTCGAAAGTGAAATGGTTGTGGTAGGAGGAGCTACGCTTAAAAATCACTGGAAACGTGGTGAAGCACTCAAGGTTTTAAAAGCAAAAAATTGGGATTATGTAGTACTGCAAGAACAGAGTACTTTACCCATTACTAATCCCCAAGAAATGTATAAGTACGCCAGTTTGTTTGATGCCCAGATTAAGCGAGTTAATTCTCAAACTGTATTTTACCTAACTTGGGCAAGGGAAAATCAACCAGAAACGCAACAAATATTGACTGATTCCTACACGAACATTGCTAAACAACTCAATGCTAAAGTTGCACCTGTGGGAATTGTTTGGCAGAAAGTTCAAGAAGCAAATCCAAAATTAAACCTTTATAGTTCGGATGGAAGTCATCCTAATCCTATTGGTTCCTATGTCGCAGCATGTGTATTTTACACAACTTTTTATGGAAATAGTCCTGTAGGTTTGATTCGTCGGATATATACTACTAATTCTAGTAATCCACAAGCAAGCAATAGAATTGAGTTGGAAAATTTAAGTGAAACAGATGCCAAAATAATTCAAAATATAGTTGAGAGCATCGTCAGAAAATGATTAAAATGTACAAATAGCTTCTGGTTTTACAGGACATATTTTGTCTGTGATCGGGTTGTTTTTAACTCTAAGAAAATTCAATTTTGTCAGACCAGATAAAGACTTTATATCCCTAATTATATTTGATTCCAGACCAAGAACAATCAACTTATTTAAATTAGACAAAGGCTTGACATCGCTAATTTTATTGTATTTGAGACCCAGGAGATCTAAATTATTCAGAGCCGATAAAGGTATAATATTACTAATTTGATTTGATTCGAGGTAGAGAGTAGTTAAATTAGTCAGAGTAGACAAAGGCTTGATATCGCTGATTTGGTTGAAATTGAGGAAAAGAGAAGCTAAATTAGTGAGATTAGACAAAGAATTGATATCGCTAATTTGATTTGAGTCGAGGTAGAGAATAGTCAAATTCGTGAGATTAGACAGAGGCTTAATATTACTGATTTGATTTAAACCCAGTAAGAGAACAGTTAAATTAGTCAAAACTGACAAAGGCTTGATATCGCTGATTTTATTCGAGTCAAGGAAGAGAGTATTTAAATTAGTCAAAACTGACAAAGGCTTAATATCACTGATTTGATTTGAAGTAAGAGAGAGTTCAGTTAAATTAGACAGAACAGATAAAGGTTTGATATTACTAATTTTATTTGAATCAAGGGAGAGTTTAATTAAATTAGCCAGAACGGACAAAGGTTTGATATCGCTGATTTGATTTGAGCCAAGCTTGAGTTCAGTTAAATTAGTCAAAACGGACAAAGGCTTGAGATCTGTGATTTGATTTGAATCTAGGGAGAGTTTAGTCAAATTAGTCAGGTTGGACAAAGCCTTGATATCACTAATTTGGTTTGAGGTCAGGGAGAGTTTAGTTAAATTCGTGAGATTAGACAGAGGCTTAATATCGCTAATTTGATTGAAACCGAGGTCGAGTTTAGTCAAATTAGTCAGATGAGATAAAGGCTTGATATCGCTGATTTGCCTTCCAAAGAGGTAGATAGAAGTCAGCTTGGTGAGCTTTTGGTTAGCCTGCTTGCAATCTTCAGTTTGAGCGATACTTAACAGTACCTCAACAGTATGTTTTGTCTCAAGAGGTAAAGTTGATTTCTGCTCACACCAATGTGTAAAGCTTTTAGGAGTGAACACAGGAGCAGCAATAGCTTGTGTGGTAGAAAATTCCAAAGCAAGTATTGTGGCGATCGCTAAAATAAATCTCATTAAAGGATATTATACTAGGCGCTTATGCAATTCCACTATATAGTAACCCAGTAATCGCCTCTTAAATCTTAATACATAGTAATTATTGATACACTAAATACTCGCATACTGCGATCGCTACTGAAACTTTACATAACTTTATAAAGTTAAGATGATTTATCGTTATTATCACGTTAGTTTTTGAAAGTAGGTGGGTAGTATAAATTACCGAAAAACCTAATTTTGCATATAGCTATGTTCAAAACTAAATTATCAGAATTCCGTGCTACACCGGAATTTTATACCTTGGAGGTGGTCGATCGCCATATTGCAGCGATCGCAGCTCTGATATTAATTAGCTTGCTGAGTTCGTGGAGTGGAACGCCTGCTGTTCACGCCATCTCTAACTACTGGGAAGGCTTTATCTGGGGAATAGCAGATCCAGTCATCAACTCAAAATGTTTAGTTGGTATTGTTGCTATTGGCTTACTGTCAGCTATATTTCTTCGTGGCGCTTTGATAGTTGGATATTTTGTCTTAGCAGTAATTTTGGGGACTATAATTCATTTATTCCAGATAAATATACCGGGAATAGAAATAGCCATAAGTATTTCTACTATTTTCTTAGGCACAATGCTAATCAACGCAAATCAAGTAAACTTTATGTTACTTGCTCTGGTGGGTATTAGTGTTGGTTTATTTCAGGGTTACGCTCATGGACAATCAATTACTGGTACAGGAATAATACCTTTGGTTGCTTACATACTAGGTATAACCTTAACTCAGTTTGCAGTTACCATGAGTGTTAGAGAAATTGGTAGTGGGATGGGTATGAGCGAAATTAACCGAATTGTACCCCGAAAAATTAGTATTGTCGGCTTTTGTTTGTGCGCGATCGCGATTGTGTTTTTGAGCAATTCGATTGTCTAAATCAAGTATTTTAGTTCAATAAAATACAGTCATTGGTAGGGATGCATAGCTAACTGTGTGTCCCCGGCATCTGTTCCTACAACTAGTAAAACTAATTAAGATTTATTGGCAAATACATACATAGTTGCTCTCGAAGTGCATCGCGTTTTGAGTCAGGAAAATTTAGACTAATTGATTTTGTCAGCGATGGCGATCGGCATAAATAAAAGGAATAAAATTAATATTCCTACAATCGCTCCTCTTAGTCTGTACTGAAAGTGAAATGTAAATTGCAATTCTCAAAACTGAGAATTGGTACTTAGGAGAATCCTGATTTATCGTCTTGCTCGATTGTTTGACGAAATGTTAAACAACAAAGGTATAATTACTTAAAATTAATAAGACTATAAACTTAGCCTTATTAAAAATATTGATTGTAACTGTAGATTGACTCAATCTTGGCTTGATAAAATTCATAAGGAGATAGGATTTGTATCAATTAAAGCTAAAAAATAATAAGTATTATTCTGGATGGTTAATTATTTTAGATATCTAATCAACAAGATTGATTAAAAATTGCAATTCATTCAGTACTTAGAAAACTCCTATTTGATTTTTGAAAAAACTCGCTCTCAACTCAAAAAACCTGATTACCTGTTGCGTACTGCCTACTTACACAGAAAAATTCAAAAATCAAAGCGGAACAAGATAAGCACTTAAACACAACATTGGGTAGATGCATCAAACAACAAAATCAGACATAGTATCGGAATGATAGTGTTATCTAATGTTTGTACTGAAATTAATTATTTCAATTGAAATTAGGAATTTTACTAATATGCTCTCTCAAAATTAAGGTGGTAAACAAATGATTGCAACAGGAGTTGAAGTAAAAATAAATCGTTTGGAATCTATTGTGGAACAAATTGGAGAAGCAGTACTTTCGACGACAGAAACAATCGAACGTCTCGCGGAAAGATTGGAGACTGTCAGCACACAACTCGAAGCACAAGGACAGCAGGTGCAGCAGCAAGGCTATCAAATTGTTGCTTTATGCGACGCGGTACAAACTCTCGCCGAATCTCAGCAAAATTCCCTGCAAAAACTCAACGATCTGACACAAACTCTAGATAGATTTATGTATTTAATTAAAGGAGATACTGATTAAAAAGATATAGCAAGGGACTGGTGACTAGGGACTGGGTGAAAAGTCTTTTTTTGTCTGAGTTTTATCATCTGTCGATGTCTTAACCACCAAGGCTTGTGCTATAAAAGCAAAAAGAAATATTTAAATCAATACATCTTTTTACTTTTGCCTTTTGCCTTTTGCCTGATATCAAACTCTCAACTGAGTTACGGCGATATTGCCGGAAAAACATACATCCACATCGCTACCAGGAGTGCGATCGCGTTTGCCATACTCTCCAACATAATAAAAATCATTACCTTCAATGCGATAATTCACCGGCAAAGGTTTGATACAGGGTTGGCAAAACACCATTTTAGGATCTGGTTCTCCTGGTTGCAGATGTGGCAAATTTACATTCCAAAAACATCCAGGTTCCAGGGGACGGTTGAGTAATTCCCCCAAAACTTCAGCTGTAAATTTAGCAGCCAGATCCCAATCAAAATTTTGCTTCGCTTTGCGATAGTGAGAAATGGCAATTCCTGGAATCCCGTGCATTGCAGCTTCTCGCACAGCAGCAACTGTGCCAGAAATGTAGACATCAACTCCTAAGTTACCGCCAGCGTTGATACCTGAAAGTACAAATTTGACATCCGGTGTAATTTGTGTTAAAGCGATTCTCACACAATCAGCGGGAGTACCAGCGATTGCATACTCAGTTTCAGAACGTCGTTGGAGGTTGATCGCACGAGTTGTGGTGACTTGATGTCCGCAGCCAGACAGATGATCCACAGGAGCCGCAATAATAGCATTTTTGCCGTTTACAGCTTTTACCAACGCTCGGATACCAGGAGCGTCAATACCATCATCATTAGTGAGAATTATAGTCATGTATTTATTGATATTGATACAAATTGAACTTATATAGCAATTTCATTTAATTTACAAACTACTCGTGCGGCAGGCAAAAGGGTTGGGGGAACAGATTTGTTTGTGTCTGATTTAGGATTCCCATAGCAGTAAGACTTTTAATCCAATTCTTTATGAAGATGCACAGAATATTAAAAAATGTAGACGCGTTCGTGCAGCGTCTCCGACAGGAGAAGAGAAGCGCCTTGCCGCAGGCTACCGCCAAGTACGCCAAGTACGCCAACAAAGAAGAGATTAACAGAGTTTTGTGCAGCTTCATCAGGAAACGGTATAAGCCTATTGCCTGTTACCTGTTCCCTGTTCCCTGTTCCCTGTTCCCTATTCTCTGCTACTTGCAGATATCAAAAAAATCTCGTTGATTCTACCAAAAATATTCATAAGTACGATATCATTTCTAGATGGTTTGCAAATTCCGCCCTCAGCATTTGGGTTAATTCCCGCAAGGGCGGTATTTCTTGCAAGTAGCAGATGTATTAGCGTCAAGATTAATGCTTGCAGTCCACTTATCACAAATTTGTGCAATAAAAAAATCCTGTAAAATATATATCTGCTGGTAGCAGGAGAAACTTTCTGTTGGAGAAAACTGAGAACTAGATGATTTTTACAGCGGTTCTATAGTATTTTTGGTGCAAGCCCGTCTTAGAGTTAATACGATGAAACAGCTCATCAAGCAATTATTTAGCAATAAAGAACATTTTGCCCGGCTAATTTTACCATTAGTGACGGTTATTTTAGCAGCAACGCTGTTTAGCGCACCTGCTTTAGCCACGGGTGTGTATCAAATACCCAACCTCACATCAGGGAATGACACCTGGGTTTTAGATCAAGGTGAAGTCATCAGTCGTTTGAATGAAGGTAAGATTAGCAGCGCTTTCGAGGATTTGGCAAAACAGACCGGTAATGAAGTCAGAATCGTTACCATTCGTCACTTTGACTACGGCGAAACAGCCGAAAGTTTTACTAAAGAACTGTTTGAAAAATGGTTTCCCACAAAAGAAGCCCAAGCTAGTCAAACTTTATTGGTTCTTGACACAGCGACTAACAGTACCGCTATTATTACTGGCGATCGCATTAAGTCTTTGCTCACAGACTCGATTGCTGAGAGTGTAGCTAATGAAACCCTAAGTACGCCGTTACGTAAAGGCAACAAATATAACCAAGCATTTATCGAGACTAGCGATCGCCTTGTTGCTGTCCTTTCAGGCAAACCCGATCCAGGGCCACCCCAAATCGCTGATGAGGTGCAGGTAGAAGGTACCTTCAAAAATGCAGAAGAAACTAAAGCTGTCCAAGGTAGTGCCACAGCTTGGGTAATAGGATTACTAATTGCCGCCACCGTTATTCCAATGGCGACTTACTACATCTACCAGATAAATCAGCCATCATCTGATGGGTAATGGCAAAGTTAGGAGTTAGGAGTTAGGAGTTATGGGTTAGGAGTTAGGAGTTAGGAGTTAGGGGTTAGGAGTTAGGAGTTAGGAGTTAGGAGTTAGGGGTTAGGAGTTAGGGGTTAGGAGTTAGGAGTTAGGAGTGGTGAATTTCTAACTTTTAATTTTTAACTCTCACTCTTAACATTTTCTGTCTTAACACTCTTAACTTTTAATTATTAACTCCTCACTCCTCACTCTTAACTCCTCACTCCTCACTCTTAACTCCTCACTTCTAATCTCCTCTTAATCTTGAACATATTCTTGTTCTGTGACTAAAGCGACTTCAGCCCGGATAAATTCTCGACCTAAATAAGCTGCATGATTTAATTGAGTGACTGGACAAGGCTGAGTTTCTTCAAAGATTTTCACGCAAAGTTCTTTAGCTGTTCTGCCACTAAAAACTGTGGTGTGAGTTCGTTCTACCTTTCCTCGTGCAGGAATTACCTTTCCCGTTTCTGGATCGACTGCTAAACCTCGTTCGTCAATTACATTTGTAAAATGCTTGGCATAAATTAACCCTGCGTCTCTATCCAAGTAAATGATGAAATATCCACCGGGGTCGAGGTCAATATGACGCTGAGAAAGTCGATCGTCAATTGCTGCTAAATCTTTAACCATTAAATCCGTAAGCATTATCAAAAAGAAATTTTTTCTTAAGAGTTTTTACACTCTATCTCAAGTGTAATTCTTATCTTCCTTAGTCTTATTGATATCTTTCAGATATTTTTGATTGCTTTTACTTAGGGGATTGAGGATTTACAGAAAGCTGCTGCGATTTTAGAATCTAGAGGAAAATTAGAATGGGCGGCAGCAATGCGACAACAAGAAGAAATTATTCGGGAAGGCATTCAAGACGGTGAATTTTGACTTTTGGTAGCAGAAATCGGGATTTACTAGCAGTTAAATTCTATAATTCCAAAAATTAGCAAAATTAACACCTGTTTGCCGAGTAAATCTTAATTGCTCGGCAAACTCTGTTATTAAAATAATTACTTGCTTCAACCACCTTTTTGACTAAATGGTAACTCTGCATTAATCGCCTCAATCTCCTGCTGTTCGAGTTGATTGACTTCTTTAATATAAGGGCGCAGAATTTGTCCTAAACGATTATTGTAAAAGCGGTGCAGACTGTGATTGGGCATAGCGGGGAAGCCACGCCGTTTTTTATGGCGTCCACCGGCACCAGGGTCAAAAAATTGGATATTGTTAGCGATCGCCCACTCAATCGGTGCATAATAACAAGCATCAAAATGCAAGCAATCTATTTCTTGAAAACTTCCCCAATACCTTCCATAGAGTTTGTCATCTTTAAACAAACAAAAGGACATTCCTAAAGGATGAGAATTATCTGCTTCGCTATATGCGGCAAAAAACACAACTCGATGCCGATAATCAGTCTCTAGCTGTTCAAAAAACCGCTGTGTAAGGTACTTGCTACCCCACCAACCAAATTTATCACAGGTGTCAGTATAAAACTCATACATCAAACGGAACGAAGACTTAGGAATTTGATCCCCAGTTAATGGTTGCAATCGCAAACCTGCTTTTTCTACAGCTTTACGTTCGCGTTTGATGTTGCGACGCTGATTGGCATTAAATACTTGCAAATAGTCATCAAAAGTTTTAAAACCAGAATTTTCCCAAATGAAGCTGTGGTGCAGCCAACTCGTAAAACCATGCCGTTCCAATATAGGACGCCATTGGGGATCGACGAAGAGAAAATGACAACCAGAAATGCGATTTTTAGCACAAAAAGTGTCAATTTCATGCACGATTATCGCTGTAATTTCTTCTTCATCTTCTCCAGGGGCAATTAAAAACCGATAACCTTCGGCCGGGGTAAATGGCGTCATTCCCAGCAGTTTAGGATAATATCGTATGCCAATGCGATCGCTTAACTCTGCCCATTGATGATCGAAGACAAACTCACCAGAACTGTGTCCTTTAAGATAAAGTGGGGCAGCAGCAATGAGTGTTCTGTCTCGCCACAACGTCAAATGATTTGGCAACCAACCAGTTTTAGCCGTAGCACTGTTGGAAGTTTCCAGATTATTCAGCCACTCCCACTCTAAAAATGGTGTTTTGAGTGGCATTGCTAAAGCATTCCAGGCATTTTGCGGTACTTCGGCGATTTTGTCCGTCCAAAGAACAGAATAGCGGGGCTTGAGTTGTTCCACCATCGTGTCGGTTGTTAAGGGAGTAGGGACTGGGGATTGGGGATTGGGGACTGGGGCATTGGCCATTGGGGGAAAATCTCCTCTAGTTCGCCAATTTCCAGCGTCTAGAAGTTATTTAATTTTTGAATTTTGAATTTTGAATTTTGAATTTTGAATTGATTTGTCCCCAATCCCTTAATTAGCCTAATCTAAGAAAGCTCATCGTTGCAGGCGATAGTGCAAAAATACTTCTTGCTCGACTGTATTAACTTCTAGAAGTTGCAATTTGGGAGCTAAATGGGATAAAAATCCTTGTCCATCTACGGGTGTGGGTGCGTTATTACCGCCTAAAATCAGTGGACAGACAGTCAACCATAATTCATCGATTAAATCTAATTCCAGCAGGGAAGCTACTAGTTGACCGCCACCCAAAATCACCAAGCGTGTTATATGTAGAGTGGCTAGATGCTTCAAAGCTGTAGAAATGTCAATTTCTCCCGTTGGTGTTTCAAAAACCAGAATCTGCTCAAATTTTGGAGGATACTCCTGTGCAGAGCTTTGGGAGACGCTATTTTGCTGTGTTTCCGAGAGTTGTTGTAAGTGCCACCCTGTTGGCGAACCAGTGCCATTTTCGGCTTTCTCCAGTTGAGGCAAGTGCCGTCTTAGTGTATTTTCGCGTTTTTTCCAGAAAGCTGCTCCCGCTGTTGTCGTCAGTAACCAACGTTTAACTGGTTGCTTGAAAAAGCTAATTTCCGGATTGAGGTTTCCAGAATGTGTAATCACTATATGAATTGGCTGGAGGGGTTTAACCCCTTGTGCCCGATGTTGCAATAAGTTCGGATCTGATATGGTAAGTGTTGTTCCGTAGGCACCTAAAGTACCAGCACCGAATAAAACGGCATCAGAGGCAGCGATTTGTTTTTCTAAGTGTGCTTTATCAGCCCTTGAACCAAACCGAGCAGGCTCACGCCTACAATCTGCTATCTTGCCATCTACACTCATCGCTAAAACAACTGTAGTATGAGGACGATGTTGCAGCATTCAATTACTTTCATAGTTTTGGTGTTTTGCTTTAAAGTGTGTAGGTGGAAAAAAAATTCATGCCTACAAGCTACTGTTTCACTATTTAACTACTGTATTTATATGCAACACAAATCGTTTTTAAATCCACCGTATATAACTTTTGGTATACTACGTTTCTTTTTCTACTATAACAATTTGTTATTTTTAAACATTGAAAATCAAGTTATGATAACATGATCAAATGTCTCATTTAACCGCTCTAAGTTGCATATCTTTGCTTTTACGGTTTGCAGATGCAAAGTGAGACAGTAGATGACTAATTCCCGCCAATCATCCTTTCGCCGAATTTTAGTAACGAGAATATTGCTATTATTCGTCCCAGTTTTACTTGTAGGTGAAATTGTGGCTTTGAATAAAGCACGTTCTAGCCTATTGGCAACTGCCCGTCAAAATTTAACAGAAAGCGCTATTAGTAAAGCCGAGAAAACTGTAGATGCCATCGCTCTATTAAAAGCGCATTTGCTGAGTGTAAGTAAAACAACAGTAATTCCCTCAAATTTGCCGATAGAAGAGGAAGAAATTCTCAAGCAGCTCAGGCAACAACTTCCAGCAAGTATTGAGTGCGTCCAATTAACAGAACTCCTCAGTCAGAAAATAATTGCCAGCGATTGCGGCGATGAAGTAATTGGAGACTTAAAATACCCTTTGCCTAGTGACGGAATTGATGTTAAAGCCGTCTTTCCGCCAAAGTCAGGAATGACTGGTAAAAGAAACAGCCAAAATCAGCTGCAATTAGTCTTATCTGCACCAGTTTCCAATGGCCGAACAAAGTTAGTTTATAGTTTAAGCATTAAATCGGCACTCTACCAAAAAACTACAAATCGGCCGGGATCGCTCACAGGCGCTATGGTAGTGATTGCTGAAGACGGCACAATTTTGGCGCATCCATTAACAGGTTGGGTAGGAACTAATATCAAACAGCATCCAAATGCTTCCCAACTCAAAAGCATAATCAAAAATGCAATTGCTGGACGCAACGATTCAATAAATTTATCTTTTGAGGATCAAGAATTAGTTGCCGGCTATACTGCGATCGCGAATCCACTCAGTCAGCAACACCAGCAAAAATGGATAATCTTAGCTGTTACCACAGTTGATAATGCCCTTTTTGGTTTAGAAGAAATCAAACTCATCCTCATCGTTTTAACAGTTGGTTTAATTGGTGCAAGTTTATTAGCATCCCTATATCTAGCACCTTACTTGGCAAGTCCTGTAGAAGAATTGCGAGACTACGCTCTCAATATTCACTCTCACCACGCTGCACAGCCAGTTCCCCGTAACTTCAAAATCCGAGAATTCGATCAACTAGCCCAAGCACTAGACCAAATGGTACAACGACTCAAAGCTGGGGCAGAAGAACTAGAAACCGCTTGGAAAGAAGCAAAAAGCGCCAACCAAGTTAAAAGTCAGTTTTTGGCTACAACTTCCCACGAATTGAGAAACCCATTGAATATTATTATTAACTGTATTCGCTTGGTCGCAGATGGCTTATGTGATGACCGAGAAGAAGAAGTAGAGTTTCTCAAACGTGCAGATGAAACAGCAATTCACTTGCTAGGAATTATTAACGATTTACTCGATATTTCTAAAATTGAAGCAGGTAAACTTTCAGTAGTCACAGCACCACTTGACCTGCGACAATTATTGCTAGAGGTCATCAATTTACAATCAGTTAATGTTCAAAAAAAAGGCTTGCAATTGAAATGTGAGTTAGGTAACGAGCCGATACCAATTAACGCAGACGCCGCAAAACTCAAGCAAGTGTTAATTAATATTATCGGTAACGCCACTAAATTCACTGACGCTGGAAGCATTACCATTACTACAGAACTTGAATATAGTAACGGTAAATCCCAAGCAGTCGCGATCGTTAAAGATACAGGTATAGGTATCGATCCGGCTCAACAGCACAAATTATTTCGCCCCTTTGTAATGGTGAATGGCACAACCACACGTCAGTATGAAGGCACTGGACTGGGGCTGGCAATTTCACGAAACTTAATCGAACTCATGGGAGGTACCATCACCCTTGAAAGTGTGGGACTTCATCAAGGTACAACAGTCAAGATTACCTTACCTTTGATTGATATTTCTCTGTTACCTATTTCTCATAAACAGGGAAATGCAGGCGATCTTGGATTCTCCTCTGGCAACGAGGGCGTAAAAGTAAGCCGTCAGCCTAGTCCACAGGAGTCTGGAAGAACTGTGGCTGTGGGGAGCAAAAAATCTGAAAAAGTAGGGGTAGACAAAAATAACTCACCGAACCTTCAGCAGCTACCTGGTAAGGAGATTTATCAAATTAGTCTTTCGCCCCAGCAAACTATTTTGCTAAGTCTTCCAAAAGGAGGGGTTTATGCAAATGGGACTTCTCAAAGGTAAGACAATTTTGGATTTTAGATTTTAGACTTCGGCTTACCTCGATTTCTCTACTTCAACTTCCTTCGGCTGCCCTCAGCACAAGTCCGATTTTGGATTTGTTTCATGCCACTTGCTGGTATTAGCGTAACGGGACGTTAGTCGAGCATTCATTAAGAAAAACAGGTTTGCCGCCTTCTTTAAGAGATACTGTTAGAGCAGCAAGAATTTCTACTAACTGTGTGCCGACCCAGCCAGAGGAAACCTTTGGAGGAGTATTGTCAAGAATAGAGACAACAAAGCAGGAGCAAACCCGCTGTAATGGTTCTCCTGGTTCTAATTCCAGCATCACCTGACTTTGATTTACAGGAATAAATTGGTTGCCCTGTTGTTCAAACTCCCCATGTAGCAAGGTTAGAGGCGAAGATCGCGACATTTCATCAAAAATTAAACTGCCAAGGCTGCCTACAATCCCCAATCGTCGCTGCTTATCGGGATTCAGCCAGCACAAGTGAATATAAGCTTGAAAGTTATCTGGGTATGTCAGTGTTAGCCATACTAAGTCAGCTAGTCCTTGGGACGGAGACACGGGGACGCGGGGACGCGGTGAGGAAGTTGGAGTCTTGGCGGTTCCCGTCGAGTCCAAACTTCCGAACCCGTTCGCTGAAAGCGTTCCCGAAGGGTAGGGGGATGCCAAGAGTAATTTCTCCGTGTCCCCGCCTCTCCCACTCTCCGCGTCTTCCCCCACTGCTCCCTGTAGCCACACCGTACCCGTTGCCTGTACTTTCACAGGGGACTGACCCAGCCATG
Organism: Nostoc sp. ATCC 43529; assembly: GCA_003326205.1. Classification (GTDB taxonomy): domain Bacteria; phylum Cyanobacteriota; class Cyanobacteriia; order Cyanobacteriales; family Nostocaceae; genus Nostoc. Next base: position 65,992 of record LWTK01000011.1, on the reverse strand, counting down.
TGTTAAAAATAGCAATATCGTGAATCGCTAAGTCCCATAGAGCATCAACATCTTGGCGCACAGGGCCTAAATGGGTGCGGGTGGCGTAGCCATAGCGCAGATCCCCTAATTTACCTCCTTGAACTACAGTTTGCCCCCGCTCAACTGCTGGGTGAAATAAATAGGTGTGGTCAACCATCAGTATTAAATGACGCTGCTCTGCTAACAGGCAAAGTTCCCGACATTCTGCTGGATCGAGAGTTAAGGGTTTTTCTGCCAAAACATGGTATCCCTGTTGCAGAGCGTCTTGAATTAAAGCATAGTGAGTGATAGCCGGAGTTGCGATCGCCACTGCTGTCAGCCCTGGCACTTGCTTTAAATCCTGCCATTGTGTTGTTAATACTACATCTTCATTTAAGCTAAACTGCTGTTTTACCGCTGCCAGTCTTTCTGGATGGGGATCGACTACAGCAATAACATTTACCTTTGGGTGTGCTAAAAAATTTCTTAGTAAATGCACTCCCCAACGCCCAACTCCGATAACAGCGATTTTAATTTGGTTTGTCATTTTTTATTAGTCATTAGTTATTAGTCATTGGTCATTAGTCATTGGGCATTGTCCCTTGATTATTCACTTTGGACTAATGACTAACGACTAATGACAATCACCTGAATTATTAGTTTAATTGCAATCTTTTGAGTTCAGGGTTTTTCCTGATTTGCAATTGCTAAAAAAGCTACTTTAGCTGCGGCTTGTTCAGCGGTTTTGATCGAGCGTCCCTTACCTTGTCCGAGCATGTTTCCGTGTAGCCAGACTTCAGCAACAAAACGTTCTTGATTGCGGTGTGGTTGATTGACTTCTACAACCCGATACTCTGGTAAAACTTTAAATTGTGCCTGCGTCCATTCTTGTAGGGCAGCTTTGTAATTAAGTCTAGCTGGATCGAGGCGAATTTCTGTCGCGAGTTTTTGAAAGTGGGGATCTAGCCAAGGACGAATTAATTCTAAATTGTGAGTACTCAAGTAAAGCGCACCCAGAACTGCTTCAAAAGCATCAGCCAATCGCGACTCTTGACCAACTTTATCAGCCGTAGCACTGCCAGCAACTAGCAAATATAGCTCTAAACCATATTCTCTAGCTAATTGGGCGAGAATGCGATCGCTCACCAACACCGAACGAATTGCCGCAAAATCCCCTACTGGACAATCTGGGTAATTTTCCCACAACACAACAGCTGACACTAGCCGTACCACCGCATCACCAACAAACTCCAACTGTTCATAATTTGCTGAGTCAGAAACAGTAGGATGAGTTAGCGCTAAGTCCAATAGTTGCCATTTGATTGGTGCTTGTGCTGGCAAACCAAATTTTTTGACTAAGCTTTCGAGTTGTCGTTGACGGCGTGGATAAACTAGGGTCATCAGTTCTTAGTCAAGAGGGATTAGTGATTAGTTATTGCTCATTGATAAATCAAGAGAAAACCCGTAATCAGCTAGGTAACTTACAGATTAACGATATTACACACGTTTGGGCTTACTTTTTTCAAAACGTAAATTTTGGTAATCTTGAGCTAATAAATGCTACGAGTAATATATGTAATACATTTTGCGTGCAAATTAGCTATTAATCAGTTTACTCAAAATTACTCTAGCCTGTATGTGTCTAGCTTGATGTTGTCTCAAAAAGTCTGCAACTAATACCAATTATGCAAAATCAAGCAACAGATACAAACCCGGCAAAATAGCAAAGCTTTCGTACTGTATCCATTTACCAGTTTTATTAAGATAAGTTACAAAATATTATCCTCTAAGTAAGTGAACTACAAGCTGGAGTTAATACAAGTTAAGCTCAACTTATACATAGTGATGTTTAGCTACTAATTTACGCCTGATGTGAATCAAAAAATACTATGTTACCATAAGTGTTTCAAGCCATTACTATGGCAATAAATTTTCTAAATTTAATTATTAAAAATTATTCTCCTAATATCTGCCTTCTTAAAAAATCACTTTTTTCTTGAGATAATCGGTAAATTGTAGGTTCTGCTTTTCCAATTATATGACCTTGTACATAACTAATATTTAGATTTTTCAGTTGATTTAGTGTAACTGGTGAATTTTCATCTAATCCTTCAACAATTATACTTGCTGGATTTAATGGATTAGTTATTGAAACTATTTGTTGAACAAATTGAATAATAACATCAACTGTTTGATGATACAGAATTTCACGGTCAATTTTTATATAAGGTGGATTAAGTCCTGCTAATCGAGAAACTGACGCATAACCAACTCCAAAATCATCAATGCCAAATTTGATTTTTAGTTCCTGAACATATTTAGCCAATATAATTCTAAATGTATCTAAAGGAGATTTAAGCTTAACTCCATCCTGATACATTGGCAAATCAGCTTTTTCAGAAATTTCTAAAATTAGTTTTCTAGCTGGAATCTGATTGCTTATTCCTTCTTTAACAATTTCACGAACAGTTTTAAAATAGGCTGTTCGCATTAGAGACTCTGGATATACATTCACTGATAGAGGAAGTATTTCATGAGATCTACTTTGTTTTGCTTGAATCAATGCTTGTCTATAGCTATTAGCTGCAAGATTAAGAAGAACTTGGTCTAACTCTATTGTAAATTTACGTCCCCATAGTTCAGCAGCATAGAATAGATCAACAGGAGCCGTCAAGCTATCTGGATCACGAGCAAGAGCTTCCCAACCACTAATTGAAAATGTATCTAAATCAAGAATAGGTTCAAAATATATAATAATTTTGGATAGACGAGCACAAAAAAGATTAAACCTTTTTTCATAGAAAGAAAAGGGAACAAAACCATAACTTTTCTTTAAATTATCAAGAATTGCTGCTTCAACTCTTGAAGGATGTAGATATAATTCCTGGCTAGATATATAGAAAGTTGATATGATTGTACAGTAAGCATCACTAAGTAAATAAGAATCTTTCAGTAACCCACAAACTAATATAAATTCATTATCTAAAGTATCTAAAGGGATCAATATAAAAGCTTTAGATACTGATTCTCGTTCATCATAATGAATTCTATAAATTCCTTTATGATCGACATTAAAGATAGAACTAATTGGAATATTAGAAAGAATTTTGTGTTTTAGAATATCTGCATAAACATTATCATCAATAATCTGGCTGAAATTGCTTTGTGCTTTTACAGCCCAACTATTTTGATTTTTGGTGCGATGTATTAAAAACACTAAGTCTGCGTCTGAAGTTTGCCTAATAACTTCAAGAATATAGCTTTGAACTGTGGCTACTTTATCTTCAGTGTGGCTAAATAAATATTTAACAGAATATTCTCCTAATCGTTCAGCTAATCTACTAATAAAAGATTCAAAAGGTTCTAATAAGCTTGGGATAGGATTATAATATCTAGTATTACTTGTATTTTTAGAATCTTCTAATTTAATTTCTCCTATATGAATTTTGGACTGAATTTTTTCTAAAACTGGAACAGGCATAGATTTTGCTTTCGCTAATATAATTTCAAAGCCCTTATCTCTTAAGACAATGATTTTAGGAGTCATATTAGGAATAACTTCTTGTATTTTGCTAGTAGCATACTCATGAAGCTCTAATATTGATACTTGTCCATCATTATTAAGATCGCCTGCTCCCGTTTCTATACCTTCTACTAAATAATTTGTGTATACAGATAGTTCTGAATTCTGCTGTTCAAAAGAATACTCAGTAGAGCTGGAAGATGTCAGAACTACTCGTCCTTCTGAACCTAGTTGTCCTTGTAAATCAACGGAATTGTCATTCTTAGCAGATAGAATTGGATCAAAGGCTCCACTAAAACAGCAGTCGAGTATGATTATCTGCCTCTTAGCACGGCTACGTTTCATTACTTCATGAATAAAGTTTGCAGGGACAGCAGTTGACCGTATTAATTCTCCCTTTGAGTTTTTCTTTGTTGTGCGAGTTGCAAAGTACAAATGACCGCTGTCATCCTTAATACCATGTCCAGAAAAATACAAAAGTATTAAATCTTCTTTAGTTCGCTCTGAGAAAAGTGCTTCAATTTCGTACTGCATTGTTTGAGGGTCAGGATTCTTTAGACTTTTTAGCTCATCAAAATCCCCCATGTCAGGGTCTTGCAAAACCCGACGCAATGCTTCAATATCTTTCACGGCTGCTGGAAGAGGATTTAACCCAGGTTCATATTCATCGACTCCAATTAGCAATGCTATTTTTGCCATTCTAATATCTCTATCTTGTACTAAAACTTTTAAAAATTATTTTTTATTTTTCATAACACTTTTATTTATCTGCTATGAATTCTTGAGCAGCTTTAATAGCTAGTTCTAGTTCTTCTCGACTATGAGCAGATACTTTCAATTTTTTACCGTTTGCTTCTACCTCTAGCTGAATAGACTTTCCGCCGAGACGCTCACCCAGAAAACTGAATAATTTCTTTGTATTCTCTATATTGAATTCTGCTGTTAACATTCCTAGTAAAAAACCACCTAAAGCTTTATTGCCTTCTGGAGGATTAGGATCGTATACATGAGCAACATTTTCTATTTCATCCATCTCTTTCAGTTCAGCTATAAACCATTGAACTTGCTCATCTTGCTCTCCAGGTTCTAAATTTGGATCGTTGAAATTGAATGTAAGTTTTACATTAGATTTGTTCGCCATTCTTTTTTGCCTTATGCAGTTAACCTGTAAGCCTCATCTACGTAATTGTTTTTTTTTGCAGGTTACAAGTCATTAATGTTACCTCCTAAATAAGGACATCAAAAAATTTGCAACAAATATTAATTCAGATCTACCCATTATTCAAGTAAAATCTCTACCGCCACTAGAGGTGTTAGTGATATTATTGGCGGACACAAAGAAATAAGAGTTTCAGAGAGTTTTTGCGTAAGTCCTAACAAATAGGTACAAAAAAAATAATGGAGTACAAACCGAAAAAGTTTGATACTCCATTTTGAAGGAAAGAGCAGGACATAAGCCGGGTTCTGTTCTCTTACGAGGGCAGTTATCTATCTGGGACGCCTGTTACCAGACGCCTCTAGCGGCTCTTGTTGAGCGGAACTGGTAAAAGACCAACCGTAGTTCCTTCGGCCTTGCTCCCAACCGGGGTTTACCGAGCCAGCACCTCTCGATACTGCTGGTGCGCTCTTACCGCACCTTTGCACCCTTACCAAAAAAGGCAAAAGGCAAAAGGCAAAAGGCAAAAGTGAAAAGAAAAAATCTTTCTTTTACCTTTTTAGTTTTTACTTTTGACTTGTTTTGGCGGTATCTTTCTGTGGCACTATCCTCACGATCGCTCGCACTGGACGTTATCCAGCAAGTTTGGTCTTTCGGGAGTCCGGACTTTCCTCAAACCAGTGGCTATCACCGATCTGCAACCGCCTGCGCCTACTCTCTCCCTACATTTAGTGTAATCTTGGATGGCGTACTGTGTTAAGTTTGCTGTTGGTTGTTAACAGTCAATAGTCAACAACCAACATAAAAAGATGTGCTGCTTTGGATGCACGGCAGCTTATTACTTCTTTTTATTCCAAGGTAGGGCGTAAGTCCAAGGTAGTTTTCTGACTGTGAAAGGACAATTGATAATGCTAATAGGAGGGAAATTAACACCAGGAGCTAAACCTACACGCACCTCAGATACTCTTAATACTAATTGTAGGGAAAAGTCTAACTCCTTTCTTCTATTTATAAAGTCGTTGTACAATTTTTTTTGCCCTTTTTGCAGTCCATTGATATCAATTAGTGGTTTTTTAGCTGAGTAGGTTCCATTTTCTTGGCGCTGCAAAACATCTTCTGCTGTTACTGTCTCAGAAAGTGTTTTTTTCGGAACAATCAAGCTAGGGCTTTGGGGTACAGCTAAGTCGCGGGTTAAGTCTGGTGATTTGCGAATTACTCGACGCGATTGTTTGCTATGTTCAACTACCAAAGAGCTATTGTCCCAATCAACGTATACGGCGATATCATCAGATTTATTTTCAATACTCAGCGATAAATCTTTGAGGTCGTCAATTGGGTATGAAGATTTGAATTTAAAGGAAATTCCAATTTTGTCGTCGAGATTTTGTTCTTTTAGCTGAGCGTCAACAGTTCCTTTTTTAAACTCAAATTTAATTTGGTCGTCGATGGATTCAACCATCCGGTTAAAAACATAGGAGACAACAATAATATAAATCGTCAAAATTATTAAATTCTGGTCGCTACTCCTCATAATTCTAAAATATTAACTCCCGTACTAATGAATGTATATTCGACTTAGCGATCGCCTGCAATCTTCAATCACGTTTAACTGGGACAGAATTTTGCAGCCAGCCTCGTTGCCAAAAAAAGCATACTAAACCAAGTGCGATCGCTAACATTAATGCCCAACACAATGGATAGCCCCAATACCAATTTAATTCAGGCATATTATATGGTGATTTCTCGGTATTGAAATTCATACCATATATTCCGGCAACAAAAGTCAATGGAATAAAAATTGACGAAACCACTGTTAACACTTTCATGATTTCATTCATTTTGTTGCTCACCGCTGAAAGATATACATCCATTAATCCAGATGCTAGTTCTCGGTAAGTTTCCACCATATCCATGACTTGCACTGCATGGTCATAACAATCTCGCAGGTAAATTCGCACATCTTCACTAACCAGATCGCTACCATCACGAATCAACGAATTAATTGCATCTCGCTGCGGCCAGATAGCACGACGTAATTGTAGTAATTCTCGCCTAATTTGATAAATACTTTGTAGTGTTTGCGGAGTAGGTTTAACTATTACTTCCTCTTCTAATTCTTCAATTCGCTCACCATAAAGTTCTAGTACTGGAAAATAGCCATCAATAATGGCATCTAACAGAGCATAAGCTAAATAATCGGCTTTTTGAGTCCGGATGATGCCTTTGCCTTTTTCAATTCGCGATCGCACTGGTTCAAAGCAATCATGCTCTGGTTCTTCTTGGACTGTCAGCAAATAATTTTTACCCAAAATTAAACTTACTTGTTCACTATAAAAACCACAGGTTTTTTCCTTTGGCACTACCATGCGAGAAATGAAAAGTAATTGGTCTTCATAATCTTCTGTTTTCGGACGCTCTGGTACATTGACCACATCTTCTAAAACAAGAGGATGTAAATCAAAAACTCGACCCAATCTTTGTAATATATCTTTACTACCTAAACCTTGTACATCTACCCATGAAACGCTTTCCCTATTTAGATATGGAATACATTCTTCTGGAGTTGCTATTTGTTCGCGAATAAAATTCGTCTGGCAATAGTCAATCAAGAAAATTATTGGCGGTGGAGCGTCTGCATCAATAAAAATCGTTCCTGGTACAGTTCCAGGTTGGTGATGGAACTCATCTTCAAATGCCTTTGTTACTGCTTTTAGAGCGCGGCGCAATTTTCGTGGCATGAAATATTACCTAATAGTCATTAGTCATTAGTCATTGGTCATTAGTCATTGGTCATTGGTCATTAGTAAATGACGGAGGGCAAATGACATACACGTTATTTTACAAAAATTAATAAAAAGGTGGTGATTTCTAAATTCTGTAATTATTTACGTAGCTAATTTAAGCATCAACATTTTGTTAGTAGTCAGTCATATTTACATCTAATTACTGAAAACTTGCATAATTAATACCAATTTGAAATCAAAATGCGACACAACTGTGGGTAGGGGCGTACAGCTGTACGCCCCTACAGCCGATTCATGTGTAGCAAATATTTTTGAAAATGGTGTAAGTTTATCTACTTTTGGTAAGTTACCAGCAATAGAGATAACATATTGCTTCTGAATCAGCAATGGTATAAAAAACAGTTTGCCTTGACAAGACAAACTGCTTCAAAAATACTTATCTTAAGATCCAGGAGCAGAGCCAGAGACATTTCCGGCTCTAGTTCTGAATTCTGAATTCTGGATTCTGAATTCTTTGGGTAAGCAGAGCTTAGAACATGCCGCCCATGCCGCCCATGCCACCCATACCGCCCATGCCGCCCATACCGCCCATGTCAGGAGCAGCAGCGGGTTTCTTTTCAGGTTTTTCAACAACGATCGCTTCGGTGGTTAAAACTAAGCCAGCAATGGAACCAGCGTTTTGTATAGCCGAACGCACGACTTTAGCGGGGTCAATAATGCCAGCTGCGATCAAATCTTCAAATTCTCCGGTAGCGGCGTTGTAACCAATGTTAAATTCGGTATCCCGGACTTTAGAGACAACCACAGAACCTTCTGCACCAGCGTTGTCTGCTATTTGACGCAAAGGAGCTTCTAATGCTTTCTGAACAATCTCAGCCCCAATTTTTTCTTCTGCTTGCAAGGTGTTTTTAAATGCTTCTACTGCCTTGGCTAAGTGAATCAGGGTGGTTCCACCGCCAGGAACAATGCCTTCTTCCACAGCAGCTTTTGTGGCGTTGAGGGCGTCTTCGATTCGCAATTTGCGGTCTTTGAGTTCGGTTTCTGTGGCTGCACCCACTTTAATCACTGCCACACCGCCAGCTAGCTTAGCGATGCGTTCTTGGAGTTTTTCTTTATCGTAGTCAGAATCGCTGGCGTCCAACTGGCGGCGAATTTGACCAATGCGCTTTTGCACCTCTGGCTTGCTGTCACTACCAGCGACAATTGTGGTGTTTTCTTTATCGATGGTGATTTTCCGAGCAGTTCCCAGGGTTTCTAAAGAAGCAGTATCTAAGCTTAAGCCGATTTCTTCAGAAATCAATTGTCCGTCGGTGAGAATGGCAATATCTTCTAGCAAAGCTTTGCGGCGATCGCCAAAACCAGGCGCTTTGATGGCAGCTACAGTAAGTACGCCCCGCGCTTTGTTCACAACCAAAGTTGCCAAAGCGTCTCCTTCCACATCTTCAGCGATAATCAGCAAAGGCTGACCGGAACGGGCGACTTTTTCCAACACCGGTACTAAATCCTGGATGCTGCTGATTTTTTTATCAGTAATCAGGATGCGGGCGTTTTCAAATTCGACGATTTGCCGTTCGTTGTTGGTGACGAAGTAGGGAGAAATATAACCTCTATCAATCTGCATCCCTTCAACTACTTCGAGTTCAGTTGTCAGGGATTTCGATTCTTCAACGGTAATGACACCATCTTTGGTGACTTTTTCCATTGCTTGGGCTAGCATATTGCCAACTTCTTCGTCGTTACCGGCTGAGACAGTGGCAACTTGAGCGATCGCACTTCCTTCTACAGGCTTAGCTATCTTGGCAATTTCTTCTACAAGCGCTTCGACAGTCTTGTCGATCCCGCGCTTTAAGCTCACAGGGTTACTACCAGCCGCAACGTTCTTGAGACCTTCCCGAATCAAAGCCTGTGCCAGAACCGTAGCGGTTGTAGTACCATCCCCAGCAACATCTTTAGTTTTTGATGCTACTTCCTGGATGAGTCTTGCACCTGTATTTTCCAAAGGATCTTCTAATTCAATTTCCTTGGCAACAGTGATACCATCGTTGACAATTTGAGGTGCGCCAAATTTTTTCTCTAAAAGAACGTTGCGACCTTTGGGTCCCAAGGTGATTTTTACGGCATCGGCAAGGGCGTTAACACCCCTTTCTAGAGCTCGCCGCGATTCCTCGTCAAATGCAATAATTTTCGCCATGTTTTATTTCTCAAGCGCTTCCATTAGACAATTTAGCACTCACAGGTCAAGAGTGCTAATGTCTCCAGCAAGTCAAGTTACAAATGGAAATGAAAAATTGATTAATATACAGGTGATCCTCATATTAAATACTGGCAGTAATGCTTGAATTGGGAGATGAACCTAGACAACTCCCTTAAATCCCTTGGTATTGCCGAACCTAGCGGCACCGGCTGGTTGGCAGTGGTATTCACGTTCCTCTTAGCTTGGCTTGTAACCTGGCGTTTAATTCCGACTGTACGCAAATTCGCTTTGCGAGTAGGTTGGGCAGACCAACCCAACGCACGGCGGCTCAACCGAGAACCTTTGCCCAATGCAGGAGGGCTAGCTATCTACGCGGGCGTAATTGCCGCGCTGGTATTAGCCAGTCTTTTACGACCTATCGAACTCCAAAATGTATTGGCTCAGGTGCTAACTATTCTGTTGGGGGGTTCAATATTAGTTCTAGTGGGCTTTATTGACGACCAGTTCGGTTTACCGCCCTCCGTTCGTTTGTGGGCACAAATTGTCACGGCATTGTTACTAGTAGCTAACGGGATCAGTGTCAAAGTCCTGTTTGGCACACCCATCGACTCGCTTTTGTCCATGTGCCTGACAGTAATATGGGTAGTTGGGATTACCAACGCCATCAACTTGATGGATGGTATGGATGGTTTGGCGGGAGGAATCAGCTTTATTACCGCCATGAGTTTGTTAGGGGTTGCAGCGCAATTTAACAACCGTGCAGCGGCAACTTTAGTTTTGGCAGCCTTGGGGGGTGCGGCACTGGGCTTTTTACGCCACAACTTCCATCCGTCACGGATTATTATGGGTGATGCTGGAGCATACTTTTTCGGCTATGTCTTGGCAGCAACTAGTATTTTAGGCAAACTACAACAAAACACAGTCTACGCCCTCGTACCCACAGTTTTATTTCTGCTGTTGCCAGTACTAGATACTACTCAAGTATTTGTACGGCGGCTATTAGCAGGAAATAACCCTCTAAGCACTCCTGGCAAAGACCACCTACACCACCGCTTGCTAGCTTGGGGACTCTCCCAACGTCATGCAGCATTCACACTGTGGGGTATTACTTTGGTTTGCAACTTGCTAGCAATGAGAATACAAGGTATGACTTTCGCTGTAATGTTAGCTACCGCCAGTAGTATTATCATGCTTTTGGGTTTTACTGTGTGGCAAAGGATACGTCAAAAACATTAGTACACTTTCACGGGTATAAGGACTTTTAAAAAATAAAATCCTCAGTGATTAGGAATAGTAATCATTGTACGTGGGAAGTCAGGGCTGTCTATGTCAGTCCTGACTTCTTTTTTTGTAGAAGACGCTATAAGGCAATACGGTTCAGTTAAGGCTAAAACTCTTTGCCAAAGTCAATTTTTTTAACGAACCGCAAAGGACGCAAAGGACGCAAAGAGAAGAAAAAATGCTTAACTGAACCGTATTGCGCTATGAGGCAATACGCTTGGCTTTGTGGAAGTTTATTTGTTAAGGCAGGCAGGGGAGGCAGGGGAAGCAGGGAAAGAGAAAAAAGCTTAACTGAACGGTATTGGGTTAAGAAGAATAGTAGTAGCGTTTGAGCGACTGCGAAACCCAACAAAGCCTTAATAATGTTGGGTTCCCCTGCGGGATCTTGCTACCTTCCTCAAGCCAACCTACGCCAGTTTTAATTTTTAGCCTTAATACCAAGCGTATTTGATTTACTCTCCATCGAGAGGCTCAGATCCCCGACTTTTTGAAGAAGTCGGGGATCTTTTTGTTCGTAACTCATTTAGGACTGCTATATATACAATTATCTTTCATTTTATACATAATTAATTTTTTATTTTAATAACCAATACTGCTATATCTAATCTATAGATTTTAATATTAGGAATATCATCATAGCTAATTCATAAAAAGATGAATTTATCAACAATAAAGAATGAGAAAATTCTCATCATTTATTGTATAAAAATATGTTAATTTATTCTAAAAGTGAATCGTGTTTTTGTATTTTTCGTTGCAGTAAAAATGAATATAATTTCTCGGTTGTTCATCTTAACATCCAGCTTAAGCGTCGCTTCAGTCTGTATTATTGCACCAATTTTTGCTGTAGAAAATCAGCAACAGCCTTATCTAGAAGCAACATCACAACTAACATCTGTTTCTCAACTATCTGACGTACAACCTACAGACTGGGCATTTCAGGCTTTACGATCGCTCATTGAAAAATATGGTTGTATTGTTGGTTATCCGAACGGAAGCTATCGTGGAGAGCGTGCAATGACACGTTATGAATTGGCAGCTAATTTGAATGCTTGTTTAACAGAATTACAAAAATTAATTGGCACAGAAAACAACAGTTTTACAACCAAAGAAGATTTGGATTTAATTCAAAAACTACAAACAGAATTTTCCTCAGAATTAGGAACATTACGCAGCCGGGTCGATACTTTAGAAAATAGAACGTCCCAGCTAGAAGCCAATCAATTCTCGCCAACAACAAAACTGGAAGCTGAAGCAATTTTGACTGCTGCTAGTATTTTTGGCGAAAATACTGCTGATGGCGATGATAATCGAGATAACAATTCTAAATTAGATAATAATCCCATATTTGCCCAGCGTGTACGTTTAAATTTTGTCACCAGCTTCACCGGAAAAGATGAATTAAACTTCCGCTTAGAATCGGGAAATATCCCAGAATTTGATGAGAGTATTACTGGAACAACAATGACTCGTTTGGGTTTTGATGAAGATACTGGTAATGATATTGGTTTGGATGAAGTATATTATTCATTTCCTATTGGTGAAAAGCTCAAAACAACAATTGCGATCGCCGAAATGGAATTAAATGATTTTGCTGAACCAATAAATCCTTTATCGAGTAGTGGTAGAGGTGCAGTTTCTCGTTTTGGTAGATATAATCCGATTTTACGAAGTATGGACGGAACCGGGTTAGGGCTTAACTATCAACTAAATAAAAATACTCAACTTGCTGTTGCCTATATGGCTAATGATGCAGCAGTTCCCACAGAAAATAATGGCTTATTTAATGGTAACTTTGCTGCACTTGGTCACTTGTATTTTCAACCAACTGATAATTTTGGTATCACTTTTACTTATCTTCATGGTTACTATGCAGGAATTGGTGAAACTGGAGTTAATTTAACAGGAAGTACAGGTAGCTTAACCGCCCGTAGCCCTTTTGGAAATGTTCCAACTAGAGCAAATTCATTTGGCTTAGAAACTAGCTGGCGAATCAATCCAAAATTTGTTCTCTCTGGTTGGGTTGGTTATACAAAAGCCGAGTCAGCAGTTACAAATGATGATGCCGAGATTTTGAATTATGCTGTTAGCTTAGCCTTTCCTGATTTGGGAAATAAAGGTAATTTAGCTGGCTTAGTTTTGGGAATGCCGCCAAAAGTTACCAATAGTAGTTTAATTGCTGATACAGATACTTCTTTGCACATAGAAGGTTTTTATCGGTTTCAAGTGACAGATAATATTTCGATTACACCTGGATTATTTGTGATTACTAACCCCGAACATAACGCCAATAACGACAGTATTTTTGTTGGAACTATCCGAACTACTTTGAAATTTTAATTTTGAGTAGTAATTTCCAACAAATAAATTAACTTGAGTTCGATGTATAAGATTTTGACCTCACCCCCAGCCCCTCTCCTAATAGGAGAGGGGAGCAAAAAGCCTAATTTTTTCTTACTCCTCCCTCTCCTACCAGGAGAGGGAGGCTGGGTGGGTGAGGTCTGTCGAATTAACCTTAAATCAACGTCTGTAGCTTGCTTCCTTAGAAGACAAACTATCTTTAGTTTTGAATTTTGTTCCTTGCTTCTTGTATGGTGTGTTTACCTGGGATTTAAAGCTTCTAATTTGCCTACCGACTAACAACAACCGCGCCACCTGTTCAGCAGCATTTGTTAATAAAGTTGAGGTTTGAGAAATCGCCTCACTTAATTGACAAGGATGAGTCAAAATACTGTTGAAGTAATCGATACCTTGCTGGAAATTGATTTCCGCACCTTTACCAATGGTGCCTACAAGTGCAATCACTGGTAAGTTATAACGCTTAGCACGCTTCGCCACTTCAGCCGGAATTTTACCGCGTGGGGTTTGAAAATCGATGCAACCCTCCGCGGTAATCACTAAATCAGCTTTGGGGATCAGACTATCTAATTCTAAATACTGCATGACGATATCGTAGCGTGGGTATAATTTAGCCCCGATTAAAGCGTGTAAACCTGTACCCAAACCCCCAGAAGCACCGCCACCAGGCATTTGTCGCACATCTATATTTAAATCTGTCCTGATGACTGCGGCGTAGTGTTCTAGTGCTGAAGCCATTGCTTCCACTGTTGCTGGGGATGCACCTTTTTGAGGGCCGAAAACTCTAGCCACACCTTTATCACCACACAGGATATTATGCCAGTTACAAGCAACATCAATTTGGACTTGATTTAAACGCGAATCTCGCCCAGAGAAATCAATGCGTTTGAGTTTGATTAATTCGCCACAACCCAAACCTAACTCATTACCATTCTCATCCAACAACTTCACACCCAAAGCTTGCGCCATTCCAGCACCACCATCATTAGTCCCAGAATCACCGCAGCCTACTAAAATGCGTTCTGCACCAGCATCTAAAGCAGCTTTAATTAACTCTCCGACGCCGTAAGTTGTTGTTATCATCGGATTTCGCATATCGGAGGGTACGAGACGCAACCCCGCCGCCGCCGCCATTTCTAACACAGCAGTTTTTTTCGTAGTTCCACCAAGGAAGCCAAAGTGGGATTTTACTTTTTTTCCCACAGGCCCGGTTACTTCCAGGTGATGTAAAGTCCCGTCTGTGGCTGCTACCAGAGTTTTAGTAAAGCCTTCACCGCCATCTACTAGGGGTGCTTTACAGATATTTACATCTGGCAAAACTCTGGTGATACCAGTAGCTATACAATCAGCTACTTGTTCTGCATCAAGACTTTCTTTAAATCCAGAAGGAGCGATTAAAATGTTTAGTGTCATTATTAATTTCCTGCGGCTATCCAGCCGCTTTTTTTGTCATTAAATTGGCTAGAGGGACTCAACACTCAGAACGATAACCCTACCCAACGCCACCAGGTGTAGTAAAACAGAAGAACTAGAGCAAAGTGAACAACAATCATCACTGAACTTAGCCGGAGTAAATCTGTTGGTTTAAAGCCATCTTCTTCTGCATCTTGGTAAACCATCAGTGCTTTGGAACTGACGGGGAAGGTTAGGCAATAGTCCATACCTAAAGTACTCAGAAACAGTACAGCAACAGGATTTATATCAAGGCTGCTGGCGAGATACAGCAGGGGAGGGACTAAAGCAGCTGCTCTTGCTGTGTGAGAAGTCATATAGATGTGGGAAGTCAAACTAATGATGGTAAGTAGTACCAAAATCAGAAAGTGGGAATTGGCACTGTCGATTTCACTGAAGCGAAAGACATGATTAATAATCCATTCTGATGCCCCAGAACTGATTAATGCGCGTCCTAAAACCAGTGTTGCACCTACGAAAATAATCAGATTCCAGGAAACATCTTTGACTGCATCTTTCCACTTCATCACCCCAAAATAGGGCGCAGTGAGAATCATGGCACCGATGACGGTGACGGTGGCAATTTCTAAACCATGCCATTTCTCGGTTAACCACAGCGCCAACATTAACAAGACAATTAATAATGTCTTGCGTTCTGGTACAGATAGGGGTGTTGATTGCAAGCATTCAACATCGAACTTTTGTTGCAAGGATTTTTTGTCTAGAAATAACCGCATGATTACCCAGCAGGAGGCATAACTGGCAACAATTCCAAAGGGTAAGCCGTAAAGTAACCATTGGCTAAAAGATATATCTTTTTCGGAAATTTCTTCTAATAAATCCTTAGCAACTAAATGAGAACCTGCACCAGTTAAGGAAGCAATTGTAGATACCAATATAATTGAAGGCATCAACAACGCCAAAGCCCGACGGGTACGCTGATTCTCTACAGCACTGGCGACGCTGCGAAAAATCGGATGGGTAACAGCAGCGCGTCCAGAGGTGGAGGGAATCAAAAAGGAGAGCGGAATTAAGACTGTAGTGAGCAACCAAAATAAACTGCTGACGTTGTGCGCTTTGGCTGCTACTGTTTGAGTTAGCCTTGTGGCTAAACCCGTGTGCTTAACTGCGCTTCCCAAGATAAACGCACCTATCATTAACCAAACGACATCCGAACCCAAAGATTCAAAAAATTCTTCTTGGGAAATGCCGCCGGTTAATAGCAACATGAGTACTGAAACCAAGGCAATGTAACCAGCATTAATTGAGGTCGTTGACCACAAAATTACGGTCACCGCAAATATAAATACAGTCAACCGCCCTTGTATAGATAAGCCATCAGGTAAAAATACTGTGACACCAGATATAGAAGTTAAAAATAGTGCCAATAGTAATTTTGGTTGCCAACGGACTGATTGCCGAAAATATTGCAGAAATCTATTCAATTGCGTATTTATGGTGCTATGATTCTGATGTTTAGCATTTATTGTCATCTCTTTGCTTCAGTCTTTAATTAATCTTAGATATCTCTTTTAACTAACTTCCCTCCTCATGAAAATAAAAGTATTATTGAGTGTAAATTAACTTGACCTTAAAGTAAGTTTAATCAGAGCTTTATGAGAAGTAAATTAAAGAAATATGAGAAGTTTCTCATGAAAATCAGCTATTATGCTTTGAAATTGTACAGTCGGTCATGGTGTTGACTGTTGATAGGAAACACGGAAAGATGTGCTGCGTTAAATGCTCTCGCTAACTTAGAGCCTATTTATAAAGTAAATATTAAGTAGGGGAGACAAAAAGCGGTGTGGATGTTCCTCCCCACCGAACTTCAGAGCGGCGGAAGCCGCCGCTCTGAGTTCTCGCTTTATTTATTGCCGTTGTGTTACGGCTATGCAAGGATTTGAGAGTTTGAGAAAGTTAGGATTAGCCGCAGGACACCAGATACCTTGGTGCGTTAAGCTTCGCTATAACGCACCCTACTGGCGTGGCAAGACTAAATTGTTGCAAAAAAATTGTAGGTTGGGTTGAGGAACGAAACCCAACATTCCGATAGATGTTGGGTTTCGCGTTGCTCAACCCAACCTACACTAATGCACTATTTTAAGCTTGCCACGCCACTACATTTTAACTTCTTTACATAGCTTGAAATATTAGCGCAGACTTACTTACAGCAGTTTTCAGGTATCCATAGCGCAATACAGTTGAGTTAAGTTCAGTTAGCGCCAAAAACCTTTCAGAACTTCTGCAAAAACTCTCTGTTGCTCTTATTCCTTCGTGTCCTACCCTGCGGGAAGCCGCTCCGCGTCTATGCGCCCTTTGCGGTTCGTTATTTCTTCCTGTCCTTAACTGAACCGTATTGATTTATAGCGGTTTTCAATTGAATGGAATACACCGAAAGAAAATCAAATCATTTAAGAATATGGATTGATGCACTTAAGATCGTCACAGCCAAAACCTTGAGTCATCATTGCAGATAGCTGTTGAGAAACTTGACTTTCGAGGTTTAATTCTTGCAGAATTTGTTCATAGGCTTGTCCTTGGGCTATCCGCTTTGCCATTTGTTCAAACTCTAGCCAAGTCAAATCACTCTCAACAAATGCTTTGGCAAGGGTAATTATTAGTTCTTCATAATCATTGTCTTCCATTTTTGTCATCATTCGGTGTTCAATGTGAAGCGAATCATCGAAACAGTAATACCAAGATTTCGGTTGCTGCTTAACTACCCTTCGGAAAAATTCTTGATGTTTGGAGCGACTAACAGCAGTATCGGCTTCACTACATACCATTAAAACAGGGGCACAAACACAGCTTTGAGCATTTTCTAAAACCTCCTCTCCCAATTGAAGAAATATCCGTAATGCCTGGAGACGAAAACCTTTATAACCAAAATTGCCAGGTGCATCTTTGTTGAACCATTCAAAGTAAATTGGCAGGATTTTGATAAGTTGATCGAATAGTGAGTAACGGCTACCGAAAAAAGGCGCGAACAATAAAGTACGGTCAATCTCCAAAGGATGCTCTAAACCTAACCAAGCAGCTAAAGTCCCACCTGATGATAATCCACCAATTACAACTTGTTTCCCTAATGTTTTTGCAATCTGCAACCATTCGAGGAGGAATTGTTGATATGTCTGAATATCTGTTGGTAGTGGTGGAGGATTTTGACGGCTCCAGTTGCCTGAACGCCCATGACCGGGTTGTAAAGGAATTAAAACGTTATATCCTTTGTTAAAGAAGGCTTTACCAAGCGGCTCAAACTGGTAAGGCCCTGCTGTAAAACCATGCAAAAACAAAAAAACTTTTGATGTGAAATCAGGGTGAATCAAAAATTTAGAACGGCAGGCTTCATTTTTGAGACCCACTGTCGATTCTAATTGGTGAACTTGCTCCAGGATTTCTGCTGTTTTTTGAATGCCAGTTTTCATTTATTGCTAAGCTATAAACTTTTGTAAACAACGCAACCAGGGGAGAAATTAAAAGTCTGGTTAAGTGTTCATCATAGCAATGAGAAAGCAATTAAGTATTTTACTTATTGAATTTGATTGTAATTTATGTTTTTGATGAAGTAACTAAGTATGGCGCATCAATGTAGAGGCGATCGCCTGCATCAGGTAACATTCCCATCTGTTCGTGCTAGATAACAATATCCTGGACTCTAATGGGATGTCCTGCAATCCTGGGTTTACCTCCACATACCCCAGGAGTAATATCGATGTGTTCTTTGATAATAGGGATTAACTCGATCTTTTTGAGTAAGAGTTATATTCTTAATTATCTCAAATATCCTGCTTATCTTACTTAAGATATAGGCGATCGCATTTTTATTATTGACAATAACCTTGATTTGAGGTGTTTGGCTAGAACGTCAATTTCTGGTACATTTTATGATAGAGTTACCGCTGTCAATGTAGGTAAAATAGTTGACAAATAATTCTTTAGGCAGTGGCAAGATAAGGAGGAGAATAATAGCTTCTAACTCCCAATTCTTAACTTCTAACTAAGCACTCTTGCAAAACAAAGAGCGCACAACAGAAAAGCCAAGATTCTATCAGTCACTTTGACTTCTGCAACACAAGCGTATTTGATGGCTAAATCAATTGTTTCAACAAAACGGCTCAGCAAACAGTTCATCCGCTGGTTGCTGGAAGAAGATAGACGAAAGCGGCAAGGGCCTTTCCCCAAGGAAGAATCACATCGTCAGCATCCTTGGTGGCAGGTGATGTGCTTGACTGGTGTAGATTATTTCTCAACCCTTGGCTATCAACCTGGAATTGCAGCCCTGGCAGCTGGCGCTCTTTCTCCTGTGGCGACGCTAATTTTGGTTTTGCTGACGCTGTTTGGCGCATTGCCCATCTATCGGCGCATTGCTGCCGAAAGCTCTCATGGGGAAGGATCGATCGCTATGTTAGAGCGTTTGCTCTCTTGGTGGCAAGGCAAATTACTTGTACTGTGCTTACTAGGCTTTGTAGCAACGGATTTTATAATCACAATTACCCTATCGGCGGCTGATGCTACAGCCCATATTATCGAAAATCCCCTAGCTGCAAATTGGCTTCACGATCAGACTATCGCTATTACTCTGATATTAATTGCATTACTAGGCGCAGTTTTCTTGAGAGGTTTCAAAGAAGCCATCGGCATTGCAGTGTTTTTAGTAGCAGTTTATCTACTGCTTAACTTTATTGTGGTTAGCGTCGGTGGGTATCAAATTCTAACTCACCCAGAAGCGATCGCACAGTGGCAAACTGCCTTATTTGCCCGCAATTCTAATCCTATACTGCTCATAGGTTTAGGTCTTTTGGTATTCCCTAAGTTAGCGCTGGGGTTATCAGGCTTTGAAACTGGCGTTACCGTTATGCCCCTTGTTAAAGGCAGCAGCAACGATACTCATCAGTATCCCAGAGGCAGGATTGAGAATACACGCAAGCTGCTGACTACTGCTGCTGTGATTATGAGCTTCTTTTTACTCACTAGCAGTTTTATAACTAGTCTTTTGATTCCCGCCCCAGAATTCGCAGAGGAAGGCAAAGCCAACGGACGTGCCCTGGCTTATTTGGCACATTTTTATTTAGGCAATAGTTTTGGCACAATTTACGATTTAAGCACGATTTCCATTTTGTGGTTTGCTGGTGCATCGGCAATGGCAGGGCTATTAAATATTGTGCCTCGTTATTTGCCGCGCTATGGCATGGCACCCAATTGGGCACTAGTCAGCCGACCTTTAGTGTTAGTGTATACAGCGATCGCTTTTATTGTCACAATTATCTTTCGAGCAAATGTTGAAGCTCAAGGTGGGGCTTACGCAACTGGCGTGCTAGTGTTGATTACCTCAGCCGCTTTTGCCGTCACCTTATCAGCTCGCCGTCACAGAGAGAAGCACGCAACCTTCATCTTTGGGATTATTACAGTGTTATTTGTGTATACCACTGTTGTTAATATCATCGAAAGACCAGAAGGGATTCGCATTGCTGGATGTTTTATCGGTGCAATCATTTTCACTTCCTTAATTTCTCGCGTTTGGCGTTCAACTGAATTGCGAGTTGAGCGAATTGAAATTGATGATATTGCCCAGCAATTCATTGCCGAAGAAAGCCAGGGAGCAATACGAATAATTGCGAATCGTTTGAATACAGGCGATGTCGAAGAGTATTCTTCAAAAGAGAAAGAGGTGCGTGAAGACAATCATATTCCAGCCGACGATTCGATTCTCTTTTTAGAAATTATGGTGTCAGATGCTTCAGAATTTGCTGAGGTGATAAAAGTCCAAGGGGTGCAAGTTGGAGATTACCGCATCCTACGTGCCCAGAGTGCAGCAGTACCCAATGCGATCGCCGCTTTATTATTGTATATTCGCGATCGAACAGGTCAGATCCCCCATGCTTACTTCGGTTGGGTCGAGGGAAACCCCATACAATATCTACTGCGTTTTATTCTATTTGGTGAAGGTGATATTGCCGTCCTCACCCGTGAAGTAGTGCGTCGCACTGAAAAAAATCCCGAAATGCGTCCTGGTATTCATGTTGGGGGATGAGGCAAGAGGTAAAAGGCAAGAGGCAAGAGGCAAGAGGCAAGAGGCAAGATGTAAAAGGCAACAGTGATAAGACAAAAGGCAACGGGGAATAGGTAACTAATACCTTTTCCTGTTGCCCATTGCTATTCCGTATTGCCTATTGCCTATTTAGTAAAAGCATCTTTGATATTGTCAACAGTGCGTTCAACAACATTTTTGGTATCGTCTATTGCTTTCTGTGTGCGAGCTGCATCTTCGTCTGCTCTTTTCTCGATTCGAGCTGCATCTCTTTGTGCTTTGCGCCCAATAAAGCTACCATTATCTGTTGCGTCGTCTACTTTATTGGCATTGCTGTTTGCTGCTTCCTTGAGCTTGTCTCGTGTCTCTTGCACGAAACCCTTGGTGTTTCTAGCATCTTCACGAGCTTTGCTTTTAGCATCATCAGCATCAACAGATGCAATTAAGTTTGTTGCTGGATTCGCCATTGCTGAGGTGTTTACAATAAATGCACCATGCCAAATAAAAGCGATCGCTGATACACAAAACAATGTTGTAGCTATCCAACGTCCTACAATAGAAAGCCCTTTTGTAAAATAATTCAGTTTCATAGAACACAATGTCCGTTTGCTTTTGTACTTTATATTTACTTCATTTGACTCATGAGCCAAATCACTCCCCAGGTAGAGGTTCTCTCATCATAAGTTATTAAATAAATTCGCTCTTTTAATAGATTGAAATCGTACTTAGTTAAGCCTAAAGTTGATAGGACGACATCTCAAAATTATGCTATATTTTGCTGTCATTGCAGATTATATAATTGACTTTGATAAATTTCTGGTGTGTTGATGTCTAATAACACAGAAGGATCGTTAAACTCTACTTTGCAAATTACAGGGTAAAATTCTTGAATAATTTGGCGTAAACCAAGAGTTTCCTCACGGATATTTTGTAAGTGCGATCGCATTTGATTATTAAACAACAATGGATGCCCCATTTTGCCTTGATATGTCGGTGCAGTAATCAATGCTGAATTATCTTGGTGTGCTGTAAGTAATTTTTGATAAATCTCTAATTTTCTCGGTTGGTCAACTGCGGAAATTGCCAATACTTCAAAGTCTTGAGGAACACGTTGCAATCCTGTCAACACAGAGGTTGTTTTCCCTACATTACTATGAGGATTAATTACAATTAAACTGCCAGGAAGACAATGTTTTTGTTGCTGGCTATTGTGTAAACCTAGCACTACTACAGAGGTAAAACTTAAACTCAACCACTGTTCTAGTTGATAAGTTAATAATGTTTTACCTGCATCCCAAGGAAGTGAAGTTTTACAAGTACCCATGCGGGTAGATTTTCCGGCTGCGAGAACAATAGCAAAGTTCACAAATTTAATAGACGTAAGTAGAACGAGTAAGAAAAACTAAACTATGTAAAGAAAAATGAAATAGGTTTAAATCCTATTTCCTTCTGCCTCCAGCCTTATCCCAATAATAAATATTCACAACGACCTACTTAGATCTATTTTGCGCTTTGTTGAAGTAACTATCAACATTGCCAGGAGAGCCAGCAATGCTCCCCAGTTGATTATCTGACTAAAAATGTTCCAAGCAAACTGAAAGTTGATTGTGCCAGCAAATAAAAGATTGACAAGTAATACTCCTAAAGTCATAGTACAACCTGCGGTAAATGCTGCAAACAGACCGTGAATGATATTGAGATATTTAACTCGTCTGGCAATTTTCACAGCTACTACTGTTTGCATCAGTGCTGGAAATCCAATGTAGCCGATGAAATAAAGAATTAATTTAAACCAATCAGCATCTCTCACTGATTCAGGAATTATAACGCGCAGTATCAAACGGATGACCAGCAATAAGCCGCAGTATGTCAAGCCGTTTATTAGACCAGTTATAAATGTAGAACGAAACTGTGGTTGATTCTGGGTAGGTAAATCGATCTGATGAGATGTCTGTTCTAAAAATACCCAACTTGGTAAAGAGGTTGAATATGTTAAGTGTAGGCGATCGCGTAGCAACCAAGCACTGAGGGGAAATGCCCACAAACTAATAAAAGCAATCAGTGTCACAGGTTGTAGGGCAATATTATAGATGACAACAGGTGAGATTAAAATTAGGCTTAAGAACACCTCAGCATTATTGGGAGTAAGTAGCAGCACATAGGCATTCTGAATAAGAAAAATCAGTCCAAACCACAGGGATAACCATATTCCTGCAACTATCAAACCTCCTATATATAAGGAAGAAGATAAACGCGAGGATATTGCAACACTTAACCAAGCAGTGGCTCCATTAGCTACCCACTTGAAGAAGCAATAAAGGCTGACCAATAACAGGAAACTCCAAAGTAAATTGAAAGCAATAGAGCTGAATTGCATTGCTGAATCGACTTGCTCCAACCCCAAAGCTTTCCAACTTGAAGTTATGCTGTCAAAAGACAAAATTTGACCAAGAATTAACCCTAACCCAAGTCCAATACCTAAGCTACCTGCTTTCACAGGATGAGTTTTGTGTATTAGCGATGCGAAGGTTTCGCGCCACACCCCTAGTCCTATAATCCCAACTACCAGAGGTGCAAAAACTAACCCCACACCCAATGATTCCAACCATGCATCCGTGCGTCCTAAAGCAGTTCTTAAAATGCTGATGATTAAAGTGGCGATACTGTCAAAGGCAACGGTGACAGCAATACCCGTACCAAGTGCTACCCAAAAATCAATGTGAAACAAACGATCCGTTTTTTCTAGCGTAGAGCAACGTTCCGATGGATTGGGATGGAATTGAAAAGCGAATTGCCAGTGATTGCGTCTAAAATATGGCAAATGTTCCAGCAAAGAAATTAGACTAGTCTGCCAACCAGGGTGCTTAGGCTTCAAGAAAGTTGTTAGCACGCGATTGAGAGCAGTTGAGCCAGGATGTGTAGATGCACGAACATCTGCGTAAAACTCGCGCGATCGCACAACAGCAGCTAAAGTTAGATAAACGAGCAAAACCAAAGCAATGACCCGCCAACTGGCATTGAAAACTTCAGCACCAGAATTGTTCAGTAAGCTAAACGCAAAAGGAATTAAAGCAGCGATGACAAAAGCACAACCAGCAGCAACAGAGAAATAAGTCTTATCTACATCCTTGTTCCGCAAGTGAGAGAGTTCATGGAGCAAGATAGCATTAAAGGCCGCTCGGTCTTTAGAAAACAGTGTAATCAGTCCTGTGGGCAAAACTACATAGTACTGACCTAATGAGCCAAATGCCCTACCGCCAAGCGCTCGACTTATAGGCTTCTGTAAAAATATTGGGGGAGGAGCAATATCCATTTCCGTACAGAGCTTCTTTAGATGGACTTCTATGGCAGATTGCTTGTCAAAAGCCGCCATCCCTTCTAGCCGAATCATAAAAAAGGGAAAAAGGCTGTAGATGATAGTAGCGAGAGATAACACTATCCCTACACCCCCAACTGCTAACCAAGCTGCTTTGAGGAATTCCCTCTCCAGTGGTTCTTTGCATTGTTCAAAAGCGTTGCTAGCGACCTGTAATGTTTCTAAATTCTGGATTGATGGAGTAGGAAAACTCAAACTCAAGCATTCTTTAGCTTGGTTAAAAACTAACTCTAACTCCCCTTGCTTCTCTAAATAACTCAAGTAGAGAAGCGAATAGATGAATAAGCTAGCACCGATAACTGAGACAATCAGCAAGACAAATCTGATAGTTGTTTCTGAAGGAAACACAAATGGATTCAGGCGAGGTTGATACACCTCTGCTTTAGTATCAGTTACCATAAGGAGCTACCAGAAGGCTAGGTGTCAATTTAAAACTACCAACAACGGAGTCTGCTAATAGAGATGCTTTGTCAGAGGCGAGTCCCAACTGTATAGCTTTTATATAAGCACGTTGACGAACCTCTTCTAATTGCTCTGTGCTTAGAGGTTTTAATTGTTCTTTGGTTTGCGGTTCTAACGGTTGTAGTGGTGGGGATGGATTAATTCTGAAGAGTCGCTTGATAAAATTTGCGAACTTATCGAACAGAGTAGGATTTTTCGTAATGTAAACCCCAATAATATCCTTCAGTATCTCTTTAACGATTTCTAGAACTATGGGTGTTACCAGTATAGTAACCTCTGCAACTCCCCAACCGATTAGTTCATCTTTTCCTCCCTCACCCTTGAGGGTTTTCTCAGGATTTTTGAAGTATGCTTCACTAATAGCATTGAAAGACGGTTGTTCTTCTGGAGCTATCTTTATAACTACGTTACGTGATAGCTCAGTAATCAGATTCTTTTGAGCTTGCTCGTTCATGATTTTCCCCCAATACTATCAAAATGCTAATTTTAAACAGCAATAAATTATGTAGAAAGTGACAATGAAAAGAGCTAGAAATCGCCAAATTTACACAACTAATTCACTAAAGCTAGCTGTGCATATTTTTTAGAACTTCAGTAGCTCGAAAAACTTTGAAAATTGACGAAATAATAAGGGATTCAACCGATACTTCTGTAGCTGGCGATCGCGACTAATTTATATGTCGATCGCACAAAATTTTCGCCAATTAGTTATCCACTACAAATAAATGGATAATATCCAGAACCACGGCCAGATCCATCATATTCAGGATTTGATACTAAGACGAAACCGTTATTGGTGAGATTCATTGCACCTCTAAATCTTTGTCCATCAGTTAAACTCACTATATCTACATATCCACCCATCTCTCCAGTAAAAGTATAATCAGCATAATCGTTTTTAATTTCACCACTCACTGTAACGTGACGGCCAGGCCCATCCATTGAAGGTAAACTCTCAACACTAACTAATGCTTGTGAGGGGACACCATTAATATCGCCTTCGCAACGATATTGACTCACTTGAGCTTCAGCTTTTGCAGTTACCAGTAATGTTGCTAATAACCCACCACTGGTAATAAGTAAGATAATTTTTTTTAAGGATGCTCCAAAATGATGTTTTTTCATATGACAGTACCTACCTTGATTTCAGAGATAGATATTTTCGCGAGATAATTTTTGCTTGCTGATAGCTTGCACCTGGAAATTTTAATGTCAAAACCTTGACTACGTGCAAGAAAAATTCAACGTTCGATGTTGAGTAAAAGAAGAGACACAGGTATTTGAAAAAAGAAATATTCAAGGGCTGTTTGTGCAGCCTCACCCCAGTCGTTTAAATGAGATAGCTGAGTTTAAAGTTTTATCCAGTGAGCTATGAGGTAAGTAATTAGAGAGAGTATGAGCTAACAATACATTCCAAGTAGAGTAGCCTGACCAAACCAATGGCATCAAATCTTTCAAGGTATAAACTAGTTCTTGGGCGTGGACAAGCATTATCTTGCTACTTTCCAAATAGATTTCACGCGGTTTGTCTCATCCCTTGAGACTTACAAGTAAATCCAACATTTACGATCGCACTATTAGTCTAACCTTTACTAGAAATTAGTCGTCGATATTTTAATAAAAATTAGTCGGAAAAAAGTCAACACTTTTGGGTAATTAAAAATTAAAAACTAAAAATTAAAAATTATAATCTCCATCAATAAATTTATTAGCTCTGTATCATTTTCTGCTTAGGTAAAAAATCATACAAACTGCTTGACCCTCTTATGACAATAACTTATAATTTCTCATACCATTTCTAAAAATCTTTGCAATACATAAATCTACTCTAGGGGTGTACAGCTGTACGCCCCTACATATCTATCTGTATCAGGTATTTCGTGAAATGGTATCAGATAAAGAAGCCCCAGTACCACCACGGCGAACTTTAATTAATTCCGCACAGATACTAACTGCAATTTCTTCTGGTGTTAAAGCACCAATATCTAAACCAATTGGTGCATATATTTGATTTAAAAATTCAGTTTTACAACCTTCAGCTTGCAGTATTTTATATACGGTGTTGACTCGCTTATTACTGCCAATCATACCAATATATGGCAGTTGATAATTAGATAGCAGTCGTAAAGCAGCTAAATCTTGCAGATAACCCCTAGTAACTAAAGCAACATATAAATTACTATTTTTATTTAATATTTCTTGAATTGAGGTGATGGGTTCTGCTAGCACCAGGGATGCGTCGGGAAATCTTTCCTTTGTGGCAAAATCGGGGCGATCGTCTTGTACAATGACTTGAAAGCCTGCTATTTTGGCTATCTGCACTAGAGAAATTGCAATATGTCCTCCACCAATAATTAAAAGTCTTGGCGGTGGTAGTAAAGGTTCAATTAATGCTGTGCTGTGTAAAGATGCAATGACTTCTGTTAGTTGGCTCAAGTAAGGCTTTTCATCTGTGTTAAATGGGGTGATAATTGTTGCTGAGTGTCCAGATGTTAAAGCATCTATAATTTGATTAACTAAATTTAAGCTTTCAGAGCCTGACCATAACTCCAGTAATACCTGCATTGTACCACCACAAACACCTTGAGTTTCTCGCTGAGGTACGCCAGATAAATCGATTTCTACAAATTGCTTTTTACCTGTTTTCAGTAATTGCAAAGCTTGTTGATAAACTTTTGCTTCCCCTGCACCGCCGCCAATTGTTCCTACTATTTTCCCTTCTGCGGTGATAAACATTTTCGCGCCGACTTCTCTGGGTGTGGAACCTTTAGTATTGATGACAGTGGCTAAAACCACAGCGCTTTGTTTTAAGGTTTTTGCTAGTTTTTGGTAGAACTCAAGCACACGATCAGCAATCTTTAATTAACTATTTAAATAAGGTTGAATCACCGAAAAATAAAAAATTTATCTTCTTGAAAAATCACCCTTGTTACACTAACCCTAAATGACCAATGACTAATGACCAATGACCAATGACTAATGACTAATGACCAATGACAAATGACCAATGACTAATGACTAGATCTAAAAGGTTGTCCTAATGATGCAGGTGTCTCAAGTTTAATGCGTGTATTATCCCGTGAGATAAACACTAATACCAAGATAGTAGCTAAGTAAGGAAAACAAGACAAAATATAAGGAGAAATATTAACTCCTAATCCTTGAAATATTAATTGTATGGCACCAACGCCGCCAAATAAGTATGCACCAAGAAGGATTCTTTCAGGTTTCCATGTAGCAAACACGACTAATGCGATCGCAATCCATCCTCTTCCCCCAGTCATATTTTCCGCCCATAGTGGCGTATATGCAAGGGAAAGATAACCACCCGCCAACCCAGCCATCGCCCCACCAAACATTACCGCCACATAACGAACTCTCGTAACAGGTAAACCCAACGCATCAGCAGCATTAGGTGACTCGCCAATACTCCGCAACACTAAACCTGGCCGCGTACTTCGCAAAAACCACCATACCACGATCGCTAAGACAACTGAGGCATACACTAAAATATCTTGATTAAATAAAACTTTACCCAAAAGCGGAATTGATTTTAAAATCGGGATGTCAACAGGTTGCAGTCCGGTAATTGTTTTACCCACATAACCTGCACCAATAAAAGCACTGAGTCCCAAACCAAAAATACTCAAAGCCAAACCTGTTGCCACTTGGTTGGCAGCTATAGTAATTGTTAATAAGGCATGAATGAGAGCGATCGCTATTCCCGATATTAGTGCGATTAATAATCCAAAGTAAATATTACCTGTAACTGAAGCCGCAATAAAACCAGCCACAGCCCCAACCAGCATCATTCCCTCAATACCCAGATTTAACACCCCCGATTTTTCAGCGACTAATTCACCTAATGCTGCAAAAATTAGAGGTGTAGCTGCTCGTATGCTATCACTAACGATGAAGCTGATTGTTTGGATGTTCATGATTTGTGAGTACAGGTGATACTGGTGTTACCAAATTTTTTTCTTGGGCTTGTATTTCCAGTAGTTCGGGTATTGTCACAAATTTATAACCCTGTGCCTTTAAACCATCGATAATTTGCGGTAAAGCTTGGACAGTCCGAGAACGATTTCCGCCACCATCATGCATTAGTACAATTGCTCCTGGTTTGGCATTTTTTAGCACGTTTTTGACCATCTTTGACACCTGAGGCGAAGGACGTTCAGCGTCTCCCGATACTTCTGACCACATTATGACAGTATATTTCTGACTTTTAGCATAGTCGGCTAATCCATTATTTAAGAAGCCGCCAGGGGGACGAAAGAGAGTAGTTTTCACTCCCGTTGTCTGATAAATTATGTCTGCTGTAGTATTTATTTCATGAGCCGCAGTAACTATATCCATGTGACGATAGGAATGATGCCATGTATGGTTACCAATTACCTCACCATCAGCTGCTACTTGCTTGGCAACTTGGGGAAAATATTTCACCATTTGCCCAATCATAAAGAACGTACCTTTGATATTATTTTTTTGCAAAATTTCTAATATCTGCGCTGTATTTTTAGGGCTGGGGCCATCATCAAAAGTTAGGGCAATGACTTTCTCAGTTGGTTTGAGTTTCCCTTGATAAACGACAGTTCCCTGAAATTTTTTTGGTACTTGATTTCTTTGGTTTACTGTTGAGAAAATAGCTTGTGCAGATCCTATGGTTTCCTTATCTTGACTTGCTTTCTCACTTCTTAATGGTTGAATTCCTAATAAAGAGTTAAGTTTTGTTGTACCTAAAACTAGAGTTATACCTAAAGTAGTAGCACAAGTCACTAATGTAATGACTACCAATCTTAAACTTACAGATAATTTATCATTGGACACATTAAATCTCCTGATTTTTATTCTTTTTCATTGTCATTTGCCATTAGTAACTAGCTAACAAATGTTTATTTATTACGGCTTACAATCAATATGAAGTATGCTTTTATACTTCCGTTTCTAAGACAACACCTTCATACAGCAATTCTATAGGAAACTCAAATCCAATGCTTGAGAAAGCGATCGTATCTCCAGCAGTGTAACGATAGTAAAGCCACATTCTTCCTTCTCCCCGACAGTAACGCTCAACGGAGATTTTTTCAGAGTCAATTAAGATATATTCCTGTAAACTGGGGATTGTCAGGTAGTAAGTGAATTTTTCTCCTCTATCTTTAGCACTTGTACTAGGAGAAAGAACTTCGACAAGCAACTTGGGGTTTTGAATAAATTTGCGGGCGTTGATGTCTTGAGGGTCACAACTAACGATAACATCAGGATAGTAGTACTGATTTTGAAAATTGGCTTGTACTTTTACATCTGACACATTCACTCGACAACCCCTAGAACGCAGATGAGGGTATAAGGCTCTGTAGAGATTTAAGGCAATGTCATTGTGGGGAATTGTACCACCTGTCATGGCAAAAACTTCGCCATAGAAATATTCGTAGCGAACGTCTTGCTGAGGTTCCCATTCTAGATATTCCTCAACTGTCATTTTTTGGGGTTGTTGGGGGATGGCTATCATATCATGTACCTGAAATTATGAATTATGAATTATGAATTATGAATTATTTGGTCAGAATTGAGAATACGAAATTCGTCTTCATTTAATTATTAATCTGTTGTAAATTAATATATCTGCTGCTAAAACAAAAAAGAATAAAATACCTTGAAACATTCCAGCTAAAGCTAAAGGAAGTCCCAATTTAATCTGTACTAATTCGCTGCCTACATACAAAAGTGCTATGAATAAACTGGATACAATAATACCCAATGGATTTAATCTACCGATAAAAGCAGCAATAATAGCAGTATAACCATAACCAGGGGAAATATTAGGGCGTAGCTGACCAATGGGGCCTAACACTTCGCAAACACCAGCTAAACCTGCTAATGCACCGCTAATGAGGAGGGTTAGCCAAATAATGCGATCGCTTTCTATTCCAGCATATACCGCAGCCTTAGCGCTAGAACCAATTACCCGCACGCTAAAACCAAAAAATGTTTGTCGCAAGACTCCCCAAATTAAGACAGCTGCTACAACAGCCAAAATTACACCCAAATGTAATCTTGTACCAGCAATTAATGGTTGTAAGCTAGCAAATTCAGTAAAGGGTGCAGATTCAGGAAAGTTAAATCCTTGGGGGTCTTTTAATACCCCATTTACTAAATAGTTTAAAACAGAAATTGCTATATAATTTAACATCAAACTTGTCAGAATTTCGTTCGTATTAAATCGCACCTTCAGCCAAGCAGAAATACTTGCCCAAATCGCACCACCCAAAATACCAGCTATTAAGCTAAGTAGCAATAAACTATAATTATTAATAGTAGGAAATTCTAAAGCTACAGCACTACCACAAATCGCCCCAATAGTAAATTGTCCTTCTGCACCAATATTCCACACCTTACCTTGAAAACACACCGATAAACCAACAGCAATTAATAAAATTGGTGCTGCTTTAACAGTTAATTCTGACAATCCATAAAAGCTAGTTAAAGGCGAAATTAATAAAGTTTGTAAAGCTGCGATCGGCGGCTTCCCTAATGAATAAAATAATACAAATCCTAAAATTACTGTTGCTAGTATTGCAATCAGAGGTGATAAAAATTGCCAGATTTTTGACGGAACACTACGGGGTTCAAGTTGAATTAGCATAATATAGAAATTAGGAATTGTAGCAAAACAGAATTCAGGAGTCAGAAGTCAGAATTCAGAATGAATTCGAGTCTGGCTGGTAGATGAATAGATTGGTTTAAAACCCCCACTCAATATTTAATTTACTAGTTAAATCCTTCATGTTCTTGATTCTGACGACTTGCAACCCAAACGTCTTTGGCTTTACTCCAATACGCTTGGGTTAAAGGCTAATTCTACAAAATTTTCGGTTTACCAGACGCGACGCCAGTCGCTACAACGGGGGGAACCCCCGCAACGCGCTGGCTCATAAATCGCCGTCTCTACAAGTGTTTTGGTTTTATTTGAACTGTATTGGGCTTTACTCCTGAATTCTTCTTCAATTCTGAATTCTGCTGTAAAATGTGCTGCATGAAGCGAAAACTGCAACAATATTTTTGGCATTCGGTCTTAGTAGTCCTTCTAGCATTAGCTGTGTGCGGATGGAATATTGAGCCAGCACAAGCACTGCTGCGTCAACATCATGACTCCCCTAATGTCTTACGCTACCACTCGCAAGTATCTATCAAAGATGAATTTGGATATGCTTGGCAAGTGCTACTGTTCAAACAGAACTACAATAATCCAGTCAAAGATTTACGGTTGCGCTTGGTTGCCTTTCCTGGTGTTGTTGAACTTACTCACCCCCAACCACTATTAATTGAAACAGCAGGGGGAAAATTGTTGAGTGCATCGGACGCATACGCCCTAACTGCACCCGCACCCAATGTAGGTGAATATAACTTAACGGATGTCCTTGCTAAATTGCCAACAACCGATGCGCTCAAACTTTATGTGCCCATCTCCAGTAGACAGCCATTGATTCTCAATATACCCAAGACTGTAGTGACTGAGTGGCAATGGCTAGTGACAGAGATTGATTGATGAAATTAACTTGAAACCAAGCAGAATTCAGGAGTCAGAATTCAGGAGTCAGAATTGGTGAATTCAGGAGTTAAACAAGCTTAATACTCCCTTTGGCTATTTAGATTTGTATGCTTCATGAACTTGAAATCAACTTTATATCTCAATTACTTCTTTGCTTGTATAACTTGCAAACTACCACCTGCATACAAAGTTGGCTTATCCACCTCAAAGCCAGTTTCTGTTAACAAACCAGGCAAATCAGTTTTTAATAATTCCCAAGCTGTTTCTGTTTCAAACAACAACAAAAACACTGATACTCCAGGCCAAAATATTGGATTTGTGGGAGCGTGAAAATCTATCAGAGTAAATACTCCTCCTGGCTTCAACACCCGATAAACCTCATTAATAATCTTTCGTAATTGCTGGGGTTCCATTTCGTGTAGTGCAACGCTGGTATGCACCACATCAAACAGATTATCTGCAAATGGCATTGACTCGGCAAAAGCTTGCACATAGGACGCTGATGGTACATTTTTTTGCGCCCGTTGTAACGAAAAGGGCGAAGCATCCAGTCCTGTTACATTTTGTGACAGTTTTACCAAAAATTGTGTTGTTTGGCCACTACCGCAACATAAATCTAAAACCTGAGTAGCTGAGTCAATTGTTAAGCCTTGCAAAGCAAGTTGTCGAAAACGACCTTCACCACCTACACTTAAGGCTGCTAAACGAGAAATACCGTCATATAGCCACTGATAGCGGTAACTCCAATCTCTTAAAATTGTTGCCATTGCATATTTCCTTGCTATTAAGCTTTATATTTAATAAAGATATATTGTTAACATTAGTAAAAAACCTGAAAAGTATCGGGGGAAAGTAACTGCTATGGGTCGTGTAGGCGTCTTATTACTCAATCTCGGTGGCCCCGATAAGCTAGAGGATGTTGGGCCGTTTTTGTACAACCTATTTTCCGATCCGGAAATTATTCGCCTACCGTTTCGTTGGTTGCAAAAACCCCTAGCTTGGTTCATAGCCACCCGACGAACCAGAACATCTCAAGAAAATTATAAGCAAATCGGTGGTGGTTCCCCACTGCGGCGGATTACAGAAGCCCAAGGAGAAGCCCTAAAAGAACAGTTGGGTTATTTGGGCCAAGAAGCTAATATTTATGTGGGAATGCGTTATTGGCATCCGTATACAGAAGAGGCGATCGCGCAACTCACCCAGGATGATGTAGAACAGCTAGTAATCTTACCACTTTATCCCCAGTTTTCTATCAGTACCAGTGGTTCCAGCTTCCGGCTTTTAGAAAAGCTTTGGCAAGAAGATCCCAAACTTCAACGCATTGATTACACCGTCATTCCTTCCTGGTACAAACAACCAGGTTACCTCCAAGCAATGGCGGAACTCATAGCCCAAGAACTAGACCAATTTTCCAACCCACATGAGGTTCATGTCTTCTTCAGCGCTCACGGCGTTCCGAAAAGCTATGTTGAAGAAGCAGGTGACCCCTATCAACAAGAAATTGAGGAATGTACTGCCTTAATTATGCAGACCCTCAATCGGCCTAATGCCCACACCTTGGCTTATCAAAGTCGCGTCGGCCCCGTAGAATGGATACAACCTTATACTGAAGATGCCTTGAAAGAACTGGGCGCACAAGGCGTGAAAGATTTGGTAGTCGTGCCCATCAGTTTCGTCTCAGAACACATTGAGACACTACAAGAAATAGACATTGAGTATCGAGAAGTCGCAGAAGAAGCAGGAATTCACAACTTCCGTCGCGTACCTGCTCCCAATACCCATCCAGTATTTATTAATGCCCTAGCCGAATTAGTAATTGATGCGCTGCAAAAACCCAGCTTCAAGCTGTCGCAAGCAGCCCAAATGAAAAAAATGGTAAAGATGTATCCCCAAGAGCGTTGGGAGTGGGGTCTGACTACTAGCGCTGAAGTCTGGAATGGTCGCATTGCCATGCTCGGCTTCATTGCCCTAATGATCGAGCTAATCACCGGTCACGGTATATTGCATATGATTGGAATTTTGCAGTAAAGGGTATGGAGCAAAGGGGAAAGGGCAAAGGGCAAAGGGCAAAGGGCAAAGGGGAAAAGAAAGATCCCTCCTTTTCCCTTTAACCTTTCCCCTTTTCCCCAATCCCGATTGCCTACTCCCTAATCACCACTCCCTTGCGATACCAGTCATACCACTGCTTGGCGCTACGAACTGCAAACCACAGCAGAATTAAGGCAATCAATCCTCCTTGCCAGGGAGCATCAAAGGCAAAAAGTACTAGAGCAATACATAAGGTATCTTGAAGAAATACTGCCCACAACGGTAAGCCGCGTAACCGATAGAACCAACCAACTTGAACTAGCTGGAGTACCAAAGCTAACAAACCCCCAGTTAAGCCAATCAGCCAGTGCGGTGTTGCTGTGGCAGAAGCTACCGCTAACCCCATAATTGCCCCCACAAGAGGAGACATTGATAATTGGATTATTTGTAGCAGTCTTTGTCCCCATAGTTTTTTTGAGGCTAATAATTCAACTAACGACCAACTAGTGAGGCAGGTTAATAATATTGGTGGAGAAATATGAGATAAAATCGGAACTTGCGACCACAAATTACTACCCTGCAAAAGTCCAATAATCAGCAAAGGTATGCCTATTCTCATTCCTGCTGCCGCAGAGGCAGAGAGTGTAGCTAGGATTTCAATCATCAAAGCACTCGCAGCACGAATAAACAAGTAAGTATTTGTTATGTATACTACCCACCGTTGGCGGTAATTACAGCAGCAGATTAGAAGTATTTTTTGGGAGTGGGGACTGGGGAGATGGGGAGATGAGGGGGACGCGGGGACACGGGGACGCGGGGACGCGGAGAATAATCAAAGACTAATGCCCAATGCCCAATGCCCAATGCCCCATGCGCCATGCCCAATAAAATTTAAATCCCTAGCCGTTGGTAAACTTCTTCTAAGTGCCGCAGATGTTGTTGGGGGTCGAAACACACCTCTAGTTCTGCTGGGGACAATTTTTCGGTCACACGGGGGTCTTTGCTAATTAAGTCTTGGAAATTGCCTTCTGGCTTGTTCCAAGCGGCGTGAGCGCTTCCTTGAACGATCGCATAGGCTTCTTCACGGCTCAATCCCTTGTCTATCAAGGCTAGTAGCACTTTTTGACTGAAGACAACGCCGCCGTAGCAATTGAGATTTCGTTCCATGTTCTCAGGATAAACCAGCAAGTTTTTCACTAAGTCGGTGATTTCTGAAACCATAAAATGTGTCAAAGTGCAAGCATCTGGCAAAATAACGCGTTCTACAGAACTGTGGGAAATATCCCGTTCGTGCCACAAAGCAACGTTTTCCAAGGCTGCACCGGCATGGCTTCTCACAAGTCGTGCTATTCCCGTCAGCCGTTCCGAACGGATGGGATTGCGTTTGTGTGGCATGGCTGACGAGCCTTTTTGACCTTTGGCGAAGAATTCTTCGACTTCTAGAACGTCTGTTTTTTGCAGATTGCGAATTTCCACGGCAAAGCGTTCGATGGATGCCGCTAATAGGGCTAGTTGCTGTACATAGTCGGCGTGGCGATCGCGGGAAATTACTTGTGTGGAGGCGGTATCGGGTTGCAGTCCAAGTTTTTGGCAAGCGATGGCTTCTACACGCGGTTCAACGTTCGCATAGGTGCCCACTGCACCGGAAATCTTGCCCACGGCAATGGTTTGACGGAGAATTCTCAGGCGTTCTTGGTGGCGCAAAACTTCTGCTAACCAGCCAGCTAGCTTGAAACCAAAAGTGATCGGTTCGGCGTGAATACCATGCGATCGACCAATCATCACTGTATGACGATGTTCCTGTGCCTTTTGGCGAATCGCACCAATCAAATCTTCCACACGTTGCAATAACACATCCAAACTAGCAACCAATTGCAGTGCTAAAGCTGTATCCAGCACATCGGAACTGGTTAACCCCAAGTGAATATAGCGTCCGGCATCCCCAACATATTCATTGACATTTGTCAAGAAAGCAATTACATCGTGGCGAACTTCAGCTTCAATTTCTAGCACTCGCTTTGGATCGAAATCTGCCTTGGCTTTAATTTCTTCAACAGCCTCAGACGGAATGTAACCCAACTCAGCCTGAGCCTCACAAACTGCGATTTCTACTTGCAGCCAGGTTTTTAACTTATAGGCTTCACTCCACAGATTACCCATTTCGGGCAGAGTATAACGCTCAATCACAATCTGGCACAGAATACAACGGCTATATTTTACAGTCTAATTAGTGTACATCGCTTTTTAACTCTACTTTTTGCCCAGCGATGGAATTAGGCTTTGAGGTTGAATTTGTCGATATGACTGATAAATTGGCTGCATAGCTAATCCTGACAACCACCAACTGGCACCTGCAATCATAACCATAGCCATCGGCAGCCCCAATATCAAAATTAGCTTTACGCTATCCAAATAATGATTAAACTCTTCTAGACTTCGCCCTACTTCCATATATTCCCAATCTTGATAATTGTTGGTATGCAGAGATAGAGTAATTTGATGGAACTCTCCGCCTTGGCTATCTTTGAAAAATTGCCAAGTTTTTTGATTAAAAATATTAGGTAATCCCTCTGGATAATAACCATTAAATGCATCTTCATGGAGAATTGGTATCAGTTAATTCGCTGTAACGTTTCCCCACTGGACAATCTAGACAGTTTGTTTCATCACATAAACGGCAGATAATTAAGGCGCTATCGTTCGTTTTTGTTAGGGAAAACAAGATTTGGTTAGTGATGCGGCACAAATGTAGGCGGTCTTTTGAAGATAGAGAAGCGATCGCTTCTTCAAGTGCCAAAAGCCGCGCTTGATGGATTTTACTCACCAGAGTTTCCCCTTCTTCGGTCAATTTCAGTTCCACAGCTCTGCGATCCACAGAGCAACGTTTACGCAGAATTAATCCTTGTTTCTCCAGTCGCTCTACAAGTCGCACTGCACCAGGATGTGACATCCCAAGGGCGCGGCGCAATTGTTCAATCGGTATCCCAGGTGCATGTCTTACCAAGCAAAGAGCCTCGGTAGCTGGTCCTGCGTCATCGATCATTTGATCTGCCGACTGAGCGATCAAATCTGTCAAGGCAAGGGCTAAAGCCCCAACTACATTCGCAAGGTTAGTGTTTTCCATGCCTAAATTATATGCAAATTATATGCGTCATGCATATTGACATCAAACAAATTTGTTGCTTATTATATGCTTCAAGCATACAATTAAATTCTCCATGATCCGACCTACAAAACCCGAAGATGCAGAGGCGTTGATTGCGGTAGCCAACACCATCGGTTTCCAGCCTAACGAGCTTGAGTATCTCAGCAAAATCCTGGCTGACTACTTTGACGGCAACAGCGGCAGCGATTCCTTCTGGATCACCGACGACGATGACAAAGACGGCCTAGTTGGAGTCGCCTATTGTGAGCCTGAACGGATGACCGATCAGACATGGAACCTACAGTTGATCGCCATTCGCTCCGATCGCCAAGGACAAGGACGCGGTGGGAAATTGCTATGCTACGTTGAAGAAACTTTGAAGGCACGCGGTGGACGAATGCTACTGGTGGAAACGTTAGCAAGCTTCGAGCGCACGAGGAAGTTTTACGCAAAGTGCGGTTACGAGGAAGAAGCTCGCATCCGTGATTTTTATACGGCGGGCGCTGATAAGATTGTGTTTCGTAAAGTATTAAATGCTGACTATACTGACTTACCCTGAGTAAAGTCATTTACTGCTGTCCAAAGCCAAATTTTGTTTTTTTTGAACCGATGAATGTCTCTAATTCATCCAGTTCTCCAACTTCTGGAATGATATCTTCTTTTGGCACGTCTGGAAGTTTTTCTCCTAATTTTTTGACCCAATATAATGATGGTAGTATGATGCACACCTTTAACTCGCTCAATCCCGGGAAAAGCCATGCCGTTCAGGTACATTTTTAAGCATTCTTGTTTCACCTCCTCTGAATATCCCTTCGGCGGATTGTACACATCTATAAATTGGCGTTCGCAGTTAGTACAGATGTGCCCACAGCTTACCTCTTCGCTTTCCATTCTTCCGGATTTCCGTAGACCCACAGTATGGACATTGCACAGTAGATAAACTCAATTCATCCCTTTATTATGCAACGCCTAGTTTAATTGAGTCCTTCTCCTTAAAAATTCTGGGTTCTTCTTCGATATCTCAAGCGCTTGGGTTTGGTAAAATTGCGAATTAAGCGGCTCATTAATTTAGAAAATGACCGTTTATTATTACTTTGCTTTTTCTGAGCAGTATTATTGCTATTTGTCCCTGGATCGGTAGAAGTTTTATCGTTAAGAGGTACGGCATTTTTAGTAGGCGTGATCCCACTTCCGTGCCTTCTAGAATACACTTGGGTAAACTCAGCACCAAAGAAAAGAATCTGGGCTGCATAATTAACCCAAGCTAAGATTACCACCAGTGAACCCGCAGCACCATAGGTTGAACCAAAACTGCCATTACCTAAATATTGTCCTAATAAAAATCTACCGATAGAAAACAAAAATGAAGTGAGGCTAGCTCCAATTAAAACATCACTCCAAGCAATTTTTACATCTGGTAGCACTTTGAAAATTAGCCCAAACAGAAATGTAGTGATGGCAAAAGAAACGATGAAATTGATAATTTGCCAGAGGAAATCAACACCCGGTATTAAATTACTAAAATAAGTCGCTAATGCCGCTAAAACCGCACTAATAACCAGAGATACCAAAAGTAAAAAACCAATGCCTAACACCATTGCAAACGAGAGAAAGCGTAGGCGAATCATGTTAGTTACAGTACGTCCTGGTTTCGGTTTAACTTCCCATATTGTGTTGAGGGAATCTTGCAATTCGGTAAATAAACCAGTAGCACCTAACAGCAAAACTCCAACACTAATAATCGAAGCCATCACACCTGTCTGTGGTTTATTAGCATTCTGAATCGCTGTTTGGATGAATTCTGCTCCAGATGGGCCGACTAAACCTTGAATTTGTCGAACAATTTCACCCCTTGCCGCCTCTTCCCCATATACTGCACCGGCGATCGCAATTACAATAATTAGCAATGGTGCAATAGAAAAAATCGTGTAATAAGCTAACGCTGCGGCTAACCGAGAGGCTTTATCCTCACTCCATTCCTGAAAAGTCTCTTGGAACAACTTCCAAATCGCCTGCAAATTCATTGAGCCAGTCTCCTTGTAAGGGATGTTGTTTAGTCCCTGATATATTGGATACTGATTTGCTAATTAGCCACATCTTCCCAAGGATATTAGTGTAGCTTCCTTGAGGAGGAATTTAGTAAGAAAGAATTCAGCAATTCCTGAGTCAGAATTCAGAATGAATTGGAGTGCAAGTCGATAGAATATTGGGTTTAGAGCAACATTGATGCAGAAAAAAAAAGCAAAGCATCTTTGCTAAAACAACCAGATTAATCTGTGGAGTTATTCTGAATTCCGACTCCTTCTTACTGCATTCTATCAATTGTCCGATATTGAATTGCTTCTGCTACATGATTAGGTTTAAGCTTTTCGTCTGCTGCCAAATCTGCAATTGTCCGTGCTACTTTGAGAATGCGATCGCTTGCTCTTGCTGATAAACCTAATTTTCTAATTGCCGTTTCTAATAAATTGCGACTTCCATCATCTAGCTTGCACCATTTTTGCAGATGGCTACTCTGCATTTGGGCATTGCAACGCAGATTTGCTTCTGTTTGAAAACGGATACTTGCGCGATCGCGTGCTTCTTGTACTCGTTGACGCACCGATGTTGATGCTTCTCCCGTTGGTTGTTGGGTAATTTCTTCTGGTTTTAAGCGATTCACCGCCACTTGTAAATCAATTCGATCCATCAACGGCCCAGAAAGTTTTGCCCAATATTGCTCGCGTTGCCGGGGAGAACAGGTACACTGTTGGATAGTATCGCCATAGTAACCGCAAGGACAGGGATTGGTACTCGCCACCAAAGTAAACTGCGCGGGAAACATGACTGATAATTTGGTGCGAGAAATCGTCACGTAACCATCTTCTAAAGGTTATAAACGATATCACAATACCAAGTTTAATCATACACAAAAAAACTGCTATTGCAGCTGCTGTGTCGGCTGCATTATTTTTGCTCTCAACGCCAGCGTTGGCTCAATCTGGACTAATTACGGGGAAAATCATTAGTGTTGGTGATGGCGACACAGTAACAGCCCAATTTGGTAGTAAAAAAGCAACTATCCGCCTAGCTTGTATTGATGCTGCTGAGATGAAACAGACTCCTTGGGGAGAGCGATCGCGGGATAGGCTCAAGCAGCTACTACCAGTTGGAAAACCAGCTAAATTCTCAATCAAGGAAAAAGATAAGTATGGCAGGTTTGTTGCTGAGATATTTGTAGAGAATCGCAACATCAATCTTGTTATGGTTCAGGAAGGGCAAGCGGTTGTGTATCGGCAATACTTGAAAAATTGTCCTGCTAGCCAAAACAGTTTATTGTCTGCGGAGGCAGATGCCAAAAGCAAAAAACTGGGATTCTGGAACCAAACTAAGCCTGTGATGCCTTGGAATTTTCGCAGGCAGAATAGCAAACCAAAACCAAATTCATCTCCTAAGACAGTACCACAATCTTCCAATTGTGACCCGTCATATCCTGATTTGTGTATTCCAGTGGGTGCGCCTGACATAGACTGTGGAAAAATAGAATATCGTAATTTCCGCGTTGTCGGTAATGACCCGCATGGGTTTGACCGTGATGGTGATGGAATTGGTTGTGAAGAATAGCGATTCTGATAGGATAAAATGAATTTTTATCTTTTTAGAATTATGAATAATTTTGAGTTGGATTCAATGCCTGGATTCATTTCAATTATTGATTTGGATCTTAAATATTTTGCTGTAAATCAAAAACTAGCTGATTTATTTAACTTGAACAAAGAATCTGTTCCAGGTATGCCAGCCGGGAGTAAGTGCGACAGTCAAATACAAATTATCAAAAATCTTGTAGATTCGCCTTTGGGAACAGAAATAAATTGGGAATGTTGCTATAACGAAGTTTGTTTATTCGTGTGTTCCAAGAGGCAGGAAAGCTTGATTTTTAGCCAAGCAATTGATATCACTGAGCGCAAACATCTAGAAGAAAAATTGAAAGCTTCTAGCGAACGCAATAAAATTTTATTAAAAGCTATTCCTGATGCGGTCAAATTTGTTGAAGAAAGACGTAGCACTGAACAACTAGAATTATTAGTGAAAACTTTGCTAGAAAATCCTATAGTTGACCAGCGTAAGTCTATTGAAACATTGATTACACTGGAAGTAGAGTTAAGAGAAGCATCTGTAAAATTAAGACAAATGGAAAAAATACTCTATACAGACCATAATTCTCTATTAAATAGATTAAAAGCTGTAGAAATTTACCAAGAGGGCGATCATGAAAAGTGGAAGGATATAGAAAAAATCGAAAACTTATCTAGAATATCTGCAATTATTAACAATATTCCTGGTGGTTTGAGAAGCTGGCTAATTATCTTTATTGTGTTGCAAATGGTAGGAATTTTTTGTATAGACTTGGGAGTTAGGGTATTTAACCTTGAAGAAATTATACCTGTTGAAAGAATTAATAAATAAAAGCAACTAGATTAGTAATTATTAAATTTAGGTAATTTTCTTGAAACAGAGATGAAAAAACTTGCTCTTGTTACGTGTTTAGTTGGTTTAGGGTTCTTAGGGTTAATAATATTGTTCGTGTTTTCAAGAGATAAACTACCTAACAGCCAATTGTGTGAAGTAACGCAAGTAAAAAGTGGGGATTCTTTAGTTGTCATCTGTGACAATCAAACTCGGCAGGTGAAATTGTGCGGTGTGGTCGTGGCGGCAGCAAGCCAAGCAGAAGCTCAAAAGCTAATTTCTTCCTTAATAGAAAATAAATCTGTATCAGCTATATTCTCTGGCAACGCAGCAGAAATCTTTGTCCCTACTGCTTCCGAGGAAGAAAAAATGCTTTCAGAACAATTATTGCTGAAGGGGCTTGCTAAGTTCAATGCCCAGGACAATTGCCCCAATAGTGATTCTATAAAACTTGCTGAACAAATTGCTAAAGAAAAACGTCTTGGGGTTTGGAAATAAAAAAGAATCACTCCAGAGCGTTGCCACCCTGGATTATTAATTGGTTAGATTTTGGGGAATTGTCTGATTTGCAAGTCTATGGGAAACTCTTCTAGGATTCCACCCTTGCGATCGCTAATCTTGTGCATGGTCAGAACTTGATTTTCTTCATCCCAATGAGCCACAGGTTTAGCGCCAAGTTGTTTGACAAATATCGGAACTTCAGAGGCTTTTGCTTGTTTGACTAGCGATCGTAAATGCTCAATATGAGTTGGTCTAGCTTTAGTACCCGACTCACCACCGATGATGATCCAACCAGGACGCGGCGCACATTTAGTACAGATTGCCGCCCCAGCTACGGGCGTAACGTCAATAGCATAGAGTTTGCCTTGTTCACCACAACCATCACACATCCCTTCACCAATAAACTCGCCCAACCATTGCGACAAATCGACCTCCTCTAGTAAAGGTTCGCAACTGAGAAAGTGTATTGCTGCGGGAGTTTTTAGCAGATAATCAATGTCTTGGGCATCCTGTTGGGTGCAAACAGAATGACCCAGCCAAATATGCTCTAGTGGTAGCTTGAGGTTTTTGGTTTGTTTCGACAACCAGTTACTATGTAGTGAACCTTCAAGCATTGCTTTTATTTTTCTAGTGGGATTGTCCATAACTGTGTCCCAAGCCAAAATAAGAGCATCTTGGATTTTCTCTGTACGGTCAGGAGCAGTGAAGTATTCCATCATTCGCTGTGGGCGTTTGGTCAGGATTTGGTATTTGTTCCAACTAGCTAGAATCATGTAGGCGATCGCTCGGTCTACAAACTCAAACGGAACATCCTTATGAAATAAATCTGCCATGTTGCAGACAAAGACTAGATGTGAATCTCCCCAGCTTCCCCAGTTCAGAATCCAGCCCAATCTATCAGGATGGCATTTTACCAATCCTGACCATTGCAGCTTGCCATTAGCTGCTTTTACAACCGTATCTTTGTACGGTTCTGAAACCTTGGGATTAGGATTGTGCGCGAGTCGCCAACTGTCCTTTAATGCATAACAATTTAGGCAACCTTTACTTGCAAACTCACAGCCAGTTACAATTGGCCATGTGTCTTTAGTCCACTGGATAGCAGAATCTTTACTCATTTATTACGCTCCGCAATTCATATAACTAACTTCATCAAGCGATAGCATTTAATAATTAGGCTGAGATTGCTCCCAACCTATTAACTATTACTTCTTCCAATTTCTAGGGTTTTCTGGTGACGCTATAGCTTCATCATGTTCACAATTGATAAAGGCTAAATTAAACTGTTCTTCAGCCAGTTCCAAAGCCAGAGTTTCAAACTTGACATAGGCTTTGTCATCCCACAGTGGTGATAGTGCGATCGCCTCAATTAAACGTGCATTGTAGTCTGTGAGTTCACCATGAGCGTCTAATAACTCAATTACCTCTAACAAGCGTTCTTTTGGTGGCTTATGACGATAAGACTTATTTGCAGTCAACAATGCTTTTGGTATAAATCCTGTTAGTAATTTCAAGCTTTAACCTCGTATTTTGAACAGTGACTAGCAAGATATTCAGCTACGTGTAAATGATCCGTTTCATCAGGAAAACATTGGCAAAAGAAATAACCTTCACTTCCGGCATAATTTATTCCATGTCCGTAACATTCTTTGCAGTTTGGATCGGGTGCAAGCTCCTCTGGTGAGATTGGTATCCCTGAGTTTTCCTGTCCACATTCAGGATGTTCACAGCGCTATTCAAATTCTGAATCATCAAAGTTTTCCTGTTCTAATAATTCAGCCGGAAGATTAGCGAATACCCATTTATATTGAAAGCATGATTTAGTTGGTTCATGAGTATCATCTAATTCAGGCTTTGATAGCTCACTAGGTTCAAAACAAGAACAGTTATGAGCAATTTCAAAAAGTTCAGATTCATCATCAACTTAAAATTCGGAGACTTGTGGATGATTACAGTAAAATTCTAATTCTGGTTCACCTT
The DNA here is from genome assembly GCA_003326205.1 of Nostoc sp. ATCC 43529. Classification (GTDB taxonomy): domain Bacteria; phylum Cyanobacteriota; class Cyanobacteriia; order Cyanobacteriales; family Nostocaceae; genus Nostoc. The sequence goes on along the minus strand of LWTK01000011.1, from coordinate 21,766 downwards.
CTCCCATACTCGGAGCTTTATAAGAATGCTCGTGATGTTTGCAATCTAGACAACTAAAATCTATTTCCATTATGGTTATTTCTAAATAATCATCACCGACAGGCGACAGCATTAAAAAATACTGATATCGCACCAGTATCTCTATCAAACGCGATAGCCGTTAATTAACCGATGTTTATAACCTCAACGTCAAACTCTAATATTTTCTGGAACTCATCAAGTTTACATTGCTTAACTTTCTTCACCCATATTCTGCGATCGCCATCCCAAGAAAACCCTGCATTTTTCGCTAAACTACGGTGTTCGTAACTGACTACTGCTTTGAGTTCAACAACTGGAGATTTGGCAAGAACTACTGCTGCTTCGACCATTTCTGGCAATACTTCCTTACGACGGTTAAAGCACTCCACCAAAAGCCGCACGTCGTCGGCGGCGCGATGAACTGTACTTACTCCAATTCCCATCCATAAGGCGAGGTCTGTGAGTTTGTAATTACCATTGGGCTTTGTTGGATAGCCCCAGTCGAAATCTTTCATGGCACATACCCAAGTTGAGGGCAAGCCTATGCAATCAGGTAAAATTTCTTTGACAACTTGCGAATCAAACTCAGCGTTGAAAGCAATAATATAGTCGGAGGAAAACGCCATTATTGCTAACAAATCAATAGACTGTTTGTAAATGTTATTAGCTGCCTGAGTAAGATGCGGTGTAATTTGGTTGATTTGCTGTACCGAATTGTTGGTGACAGGAATTAAAGTTGAAATACTGGCAATCGCCCCCGTTTCATCAATATTTTCACTAACCTGATACAGTGTTGCCCCAATTTCACAAGCCTGATAATTTTCAGCGTCGGTAGTTTCGGTGTCAAGGATTAAAAGTTTCATGTTTTTCAGCTTCAGTTAACAAAGTAATTCTTATCAAGCAAGAAAGCTTTTATGAAAAAAAATGAGCCGGGATTGCTCCCGACCCAGAACTATCAGTATTTACTAACCTTTACTACCTTTCAATTGCTTTTTACTAGGCGTAGATGGCAACTGTTCTAGTTCTTCAACTCCGCCCACAATCGCTGCTACTTCTGTCGTAGAAAGTCCATCTAAGCATTGCATAGTACGAGTACCTTCAAGGTCAATTAATGTTGGATTACTTTGCAGAAAACCAGCAATTTGCTGCAATTGCTTATTTTCGTCTTCACCTTCCCGCTTGCGCCAGCCAAAGTTAATTGTGTAGTAAGTTGAATTATCTTTACCAGCTTGTTTTTCAAAGCCAATAGTAAAGATTCCTGTACCTGGGTCTTCCTCACCAATCACTTCTTGAACTTTGGCAAATAAATTTGAAATGTTCTGCTTTTTGATATAAGCAACGCAAACAGTGTTAGTTGGTAAGACTTTTGGACTTACATTCGGAGCCGGAATAAAGAATATCTGCATCCATTGTCCAACGTATTCCAAACCTAAACTACCAAAATACTTGCTGACTTTGATAATTGCAATGTCAACCGTTTCATTGGAGCTAGTTCTACGATGAATGTCCTCTTGACCTCCGACAAAAATACCGCCGAGCTTACAGTTTAAACGTACTGAGTAGGGAATTTCAGGCAAGCAAATCGAATCACTTGGTTTCGTTCCAAATACTGAGAATGTCATCTAATTTCCTCAAAAATTACATTACTTCAAAATTCACAAAATCAACAAATTAGTTTTTAATCACTGGTAATATTCCAGCGATCGCCTCTCGATCGCAATCCCAACCAAAGCCAGGATTATTAGCGTTAGCTGTCTCACAGACTTTGATTATTTCGTTAAGCACTTCGGCAATGCTGTAATGGTTAATCACCGCTGTAATCACATCATTGAGTTTTGTTGTTTCCATGTTTAACAATCAAAGCAGCAAACCCAAAAAGCGACAGCATTGATGCAATTGTAGAGGAATTAACCTCTACATTATGCTTACATTTTAATTCAAATAAACCGACAAATTTGGAGATAAATAAGCAGTTTGTTGCCGATATTTTTCGTACTCATTTTTCAGCCGAGAAACATAACGACTGGATAACAGTTTTTGCTTTTTGCTCTCCAACTGGGCGATTACTTCTTGCAAGTGCCCAATCTCCGAATCAATTTCTTGAATCTCAACCGAATACTTTTCATTGAGCTTGGCGATCGCTCCGGTAATATCGGATTCCAATTGACTTAACTTTAAGTCATCCTTGGCAGTAGGAAACTGTTTCTTGAATACCAAAACAATCTTTCTGTTATTCTCTTCTCGATACACTGTCTGATTTTTGTTATCGTTAGCAACTTGTAAAGCTTCCACAATCGCATCGGGCATCAATGCATCAATTTCGTGCTGAATTACACTAATTTTAGAACGCAGGGTCAATAAGTGTTTGAGAGTTTGCATGGTAGAATGGTATCGAAATACAAAGAGCAATTATTTACACAGAAACGGCTTCAGCAGTATTTTGGGTTTCAGTATTAATCAAAGATTCCAAAGTTTTTGCGTCAAATTGAATCAATCCCTTAGCACTTTGTTGAAATAATTTGAATTTCTCAAGCGAGTATTGACTATCAACAAATCCAGTCATTTCTAGGAATTTGTAATAATCAATTTTCCAGTAAGCAGAAGATAGAGCAGTTAAAAAATCTTGAATTGTCATAATTAATCCTTGAATTTTAGAAAAACCGATGTCAAAAAGCGACAGCATCAATAACAATGAACTTGCTCTGATACTGTCGAATAACATTGAGTAGCGTTACACTTTGTTCAATACTTCAATGAATGTTGTTTCGAGAATTCATTAAAAGCTCTACGAATATCTGTAATCCTCAGATTTTTGTAGTTAGTTGTGCCAATGGCATATTGCTGCCAAAAACCAATTATATGGAAATAAACACAGAGGTAATATCCATAATCAGGTAATATCAATACAGGACATTTAAGCCCGGTATAATATGGTTGAAATTCATTGATTGGTTTTCCTAAATCTTTTAAACTACCCTTATTAATTAACCAAAAGTCAGCGTCTGCAAAATTATTTCTGACAATCCAATTAAAACAAGAAGTATTTTCCAACTTGCTTCCCAAAACACAACGGAATCGGGAAGCGATAGCATCAGAATAAACTTAGTTGTCTGGGTTCAATTACTGTAATTTCCAAGGTTTTAGGATTCAACTGAATGATTGGCAGGTTGTGAGCGATCGCCATCCTAACAGCTTCTGCTGTCCCACCATTTAGTCGCCCATCATACACGGCTAAACAAATATCAGAGTGATTAGCCATGTACTTGTTCCTTGCCTGCATACAGCCTGGATAGTACTCAGAAGCAAGTGTGATTTTCTTTGAGGCGTAGAGTAGCAATTGCTCGTATCTCGCCTTTTGCTCAAGGCTCCAAAACCTACCTTGATTGGTGCAAGGGATTACAGCTGTCCAATCTAATCTACGTTCAATCAGGATGTCTGCGATATTTTGGTCTGTTCCTATTGCCATACCGTTGAAAAACTCGGTCACACCTCGTTGAATTGCGAGGTCAATCAAGCTATCAAGTTGAGCGATCGCAGATTCTGATATCACCCGATGCCCTGTAATAAATGCTTTCATTTGCTTAATGCCTTAATCGCACTATCAATAAATCTCTTAGTTAGCTCTATTCGCTGTTCTGGAGAAAAAGAACTATTTTTATTCAGGCTCTCTAACTGATATTTTGCTGAATGTAGACAGTTCAAAGCTATTGCTTTTTCTGTATCTTCTGGACAGCCAAAACCATCATCATAGAGTTCAGGATATTCTGGTTCATATCTCACTTCTGCTGCTGGCGCTCCGTGAGCATCAATTATTTGGCGGGTGTAGTCTGGCATTTTTAATCAAATTTACACATCAATTTCTGAAAGCGACAGCATTAGTTTTAGTTTGAATCTCTCTAACAAATGAAAAACTATATTTAAACAGCGACCGCTTCAACTAAGAAGCGATCGCCTATAACAAAATCAGTTAACCTGTCGAATAGTCAAATTCAATCTACCGCCATTTCTCAATAAGTTAGAAGTGCCAGTAATTATTTTCTTAACTCCGTGAAAAAGCAATCGTGATTCACCATTCATGATGATTATATCGCCACTTTTTAGCAGGATTTCTTTGGTAGCATCAGACCTTTTAGTGCCGCCTATGAGGAAAACTGCATCATCACCAAGACTAATAGAAATAATAGCTGGCTTGAGGTTTTTCTCAGAATTATCTTGATGTAAACCAAGTCTCCCACTGCTTTTATAATAGTTGATTAAGCAAGTTTGTGGAATATAATCAAGTTCACCAATCTGTGTAGTTAAAGACTTACTCAGATTATAAATTGCCTCTGGTATTGGAGCGAATGGCTTACCAGTATTTGGATGAATCTCAGAATACCGATAACCACTTCTATCAGAAATCCAACCATAACTACCACAACTGGTCTGTTGACAGTTGAAAGGTTTACCAGATGGCATTGTAGGGGTATAAAGAGGTGATATTCTTGCAACTTCACGACAAGCTTGTAGAACTTGATTTTGTTGCTCTAGAGATAAATATTGCTGTAAGTGAATCATAAAGTAAACCTCAAAAACTAAATCAAATTCCATCCGCGACAGCGGTCTTAGGGATAAATTTGAAAAAATAGCCAACTGAATAGTGTTATTTTGGGCGATTGCTACCAATAAATTGAATAAAAAAAAGCCCTAATTCTCACAAGGAGAACTAGGACTTTCAAATCAAACTAACAAATCAGATATTAGTATGGAGGAAAATCATCATCATTTCCCATCTCAATATCTTGAGGAGTCGCAGGAACGCTAGCTGTACCATTGATTTGGTTACGCTTTTGATAATACCTGCTTCTCTCCGCGACTAAATCAGCCTCGGTATAACCTAAATCCGCAATGAACTTATCAAACTCAGATTCACTCATATCATGAATCTCGTGAGCTTGCCATTCTTCAGCAAATAATTGATAACCTTCTAAGCCTTTGACTTCTTTGTTATCAATCTTATACTGTTCCCAAGCAAGGATACGAATAGCATCTTTGAGTTGAGAAAGTCTTTTATCGGATTTAGAGAGAATGTTGATAGCCATAATGAAAATCTCCTAAAAGAGAAAAAAATATCACTTCCCTTGCGCGACAGCGCCCTCAGCGAAAAACTTCAGGTATATGTATTATCTGGGCGATCGCTAAAAATAAAAAGCTCCAACCACCGAAGAAGTTGAAGCTATTAAATCAGGCAATTACAGCAATTACCTTAGTGCGCTTGACTTTAACAATATTGTCACGAGTACCTTTACTACGTCCGTCCCATATTGCCAGACCATAATTAGCGATCGCACAAAGTTCAGTATCTCTATCAACGTAATTACCAGCAACGCCAACAGTCGGGTAATCGTTACTGTTTCTGGGACATCCCAAGCCGTTGAACATTGCATAATAAACTGTCACTTTCTCATAACCTTTAAGTTTTAGATATTGCTGAATTAAAGCATCAACACCTGGAGCATCACCGATAATTATCTCAAAGCGAAGTTCGATGATTTTGTTGATAGAGGCGATCGCTTGTTTAGGCAACTGTCTAATAGACCGACTGCCAGAAATCATCACTATAGTCATTATGATATACCAATTAAATCAATTTCCTCTAGTGACAGCTAATTACACCAAACCTTGCTGCAAAATCCAATTAACACATCTGATAATTCCGTCGCCGTGACACTGCCAAGGATGACAATAACAAGTTAATTCAATATCCTTAACATCTTCGCCGTTGTTTTTCTTGGCACGACGTTCTTTAACCTGAAAAGCAATATCTTTAATTTCCATCACAGTATCGTCACATTCACCAGTTTCAGACCAGAGCTTAACTTTCTTCCAAAGGTATAAATCAAACTTCTTGCAGACCTCGCGGCGATCGCCATCTTTACCGATTTTGTAGGGATTGTGTAACGGACTTTCAGCTAGTGAGAAAGGTTGGCTTTTTCTACCAATATAGATTTTATTTTCACCGATGAAACCGTGAATTTTACCATTTACAACTTTAATGATATCCATAATTTACCTCGTTTAATAATTTATACTACAGCGCCCCAATATAGGGGCAACTGTAGCCAACATTAAGCACTAAACCTGAGTCAATAACCACTCAACACAGCGTTTAATCATTTCTGCGTGGGGGCGATCGTCAACATAAATTAGCTTGACATAACCATGCTTTTTAGCAGCTTCAACTAACAACATAACTGACCTAAACCACCTCCCTCGATACCACCTTGGTTCTTCGCCATACACTTTCAATTCTCCAGCTTTGTAACGTGGTAGATATTGCTTGATTTCTTGCCAAAGTTCTTGTCGAAATTCTTGAGTTGTCCAACTGCGTCTGTAAAGGTAGGAATACCTCAAACCATCGTCTCCACCCCATCCACCGCAGACATTGAAACATTTGTTTGAAAGCTCAAAGCCAACTTTCTCTAGAGTGAATTTATTGGGGTCAAATTGCTCAAGAATAACTGTGATACTTTCAGGCATATTATTAATCTCCAAATGAAGTCAACACCTCTATGCGACAGCGCCCTCCACAGAAAAACCCAAAACCAATAGGGGAAAGTTAAAAAACAGAACCCTTTCTACTGATAACTTCGCCTTTTATACTCTGTATTTATTTCGCTAAAGGATCAACTAGTAAGGCTAATCGGTAATACTTCAAGGGACAATTCCATTCTTTTGTATAAAGTTTGCCAGAACTAGAATGACTGTAATGCCTAACAATCACTTCTCCATATCTTGAAGTAAATCTTATGAGCCTACTTAATTGAGGCTTATTGCTGTCAATTCCAAACTTATAAATCAAGCTATTAGGAAAAAATATTTTTTTAAATTCTAATTCAAATACAGAAGAATAAAATGCGTTTATCAAATCGACATGTGAGTAGGAAGTGCCTTGAAGATTATACATAATGCTATTAAATTCCTCTTTCAGCCAATCTCGATCCGGATTACGAAATTGTTGGTGATTGACATAAGGTAAATATAGAAAATGCCTGTAACATTTATCTCTTAATTCTTGAAACGTAAGTTGATCATTCATTTTCTGTCCTAGACAAAGTTATTTTATATCATTTTAAATTCCTGAATAACAGAATCAAAACGGATAGCGTTACTGATGGATCAATAACGCTACCCTTTGATTTGTTATTTATCTAGGCAGTTCATAACCTCAAAATTCAGTGCATCAGCAGCAACCTGAATTTGTTCCCAACTTTCTGAATTGTTTACAAATAATTCTTTAATATACAGCCTGGGATTTTGCCCTGGTAAACTCATCATTCTAATTCCCATCTTTTCGCTATCCTCCAAAACAGTTTTTATAGCATTTAGCAGATTATCACCGTATTTGTTCTGTAAGGTTCCTTGTACGCCACGTAAGTTAGCATGACTTTCATCTTCATAGCTAATAACTGCAATCCATTTGTTTTCATTACCAGGATACTGCTGTTTGATGCTAACTCCAGTCGTAAATAATTCTCCAATCATTTTCTTGACCTCTTAAATTTAATCAGAACCTAAAAGCGACAGCAATAGCGTTACTGCTTATTCAATAACGCTATTGCATTTGTTATCCTAATTTAACTAACTCAACAACTGATTCTGGTAGCAATCCACGTACTTTAATTTCAAATGGAAACTCTATTACTCGCTTTGCTTTTCTGGGACTGCCATCATCTTTGTCAAAGTAGCCATTGGAATCGCTCACAAAGTCTCTAAATTTCGGAAACTCTAGCTCATTCCTTAATCCAATATAAGTGATAAAGCTAGTAAATCCAGAATCTAAATCTGGTGACTCCTCCCAGTTAAATTGATTGCTATAAGTTCCACATATTACAATGCGGTTACTCAATTTAACCAAAATATAATTACCATGCGGTGAAGATTCTAAAACCTGACATTCAATGCCTGAAAATTTCATTTTGTTCATGTTAAAATTAGCCTAACACCCTGTATTTTAGAACTGTGGGGAGTTCTGATTCTCTCCCCACTTAATTAGTTGGCGCTAATTAGTTAATGTTCTGTTTTGATTTAAGGAACAAGTAGTCTTGGATTGACAGACTAGCACCAGACAAGATTAAAGAAAGATTTTCATCTTGTTCTAAATTTGCAAGTAAGTTAATCTTTGCTACTAGTTCCAACAAATCAGAACTACTCAATGTTTGCTGAGTTTGCATGGCAAAAAACCTCACGAAATGATAGAAATCACTCCCTCAAAGCGACAGCGTTTACTTGCTTTGTATTGACTTTTTGCAGGTATTGGGGCATGGGAGTTAGTAGGAGCGATCGCCGTAAGTAAATATCAAATTCAAAAAATTACAGCATCATGTCACACAAATTAATATCAATTAGTTTGTTTTCAGGCATAGGAGCATTTGAATTAGCTTCCAAGTTAGTGTTTGCAGAAAATGAATATCAAACATTTCAGTTTGTAGAGATTAATTCTCATGCACAAAGAGTACTGCGATCGCAATTCCCTAATATCCCTGTCTGGTCAGACATCTGCACATATCACCCACCAGCACCACGGCAACTCGGATTCCCTACAGTCGTTGTTGGTGGATTTCCTTGCACAGGTACAAGCAATGCAGGAAAGCGAAATGGACTTAACCATCCAGAATCAAATCTCTGGTGGCAAATGTACAGAGTTATCCTTGAATTCAGACCAGATTTTGTTATTGTTGAAAACCCAGAAGGAATTATTCATAGAGGCTTGCAAACAATCCTTGGAGCCTTCAAACTGGGAGGCTATCAAACAGAGGTTGAAATCATCTCGGCGGCGGAGCTTGGCGCACCGCACGAGCGAAACCGAGTATTTGTTATTGGACACTGTAACAACTTATCCTTGCAGCAACGGCAAGGGTGGCGATGCTGGGACGAACAAGTTAGAGAACACATTGCGATCGCAAGGCAGATTATCAAATACCCTCAAACTCAGCCCTTATCTGTGCCTCTGGATGATGGCGTTTCCCGCTACCTGGCTGGATTGTCTTATGCGGGATGGTGGAAACAAAATTCACCACCAGTTGAGTCTGGAGTTCAACCGATGAGCCGTGGTAGAAGAGAAATAATAAATTTAGTCGGACGTTCTATAGTTCCGCTTCAAGCAGCAGTAGCATTGATGAGAGTGAAGTTTCTCGTAGAGTTATTAGGTTAAGTGCTGTCGCTTGTAGGTGGTGTTGTTGTGTCTCAAGGAAATGAAAATCACTATTTATTGTGACGGTTCTTGTGTGGTTAATTCTGGCGTTGGTGGTTATGCCGCTATTCTAACTTCAGAAAAATATCCACATAAAACTGTTAGTGGTCGTGTTGAGGAAACTACTAACAACCGCATGGAGATAATGGCGGCTTTAGCTGCACTCCGCGCTCTCAAATACCCTTGTGATGTCGAGATAATTTCTGATTCCCAGTACTTGGTCAACACCATGTCTAAAGGCTGGAAACGGAAAGTCAATCTCGACCTATGGCAAGAAATTGATGTAGCCGCCGACATTCATAACATAACTTGGACTTGGGTTAAGCGAAATTCGTTACCTCAACTTGAGGAGTGTGATGCGATCGCCAAATCTCACACAAACTAGTTAAAGTGATTTATGCCACCCTAGTAGGTGGTTTTTTTTATTAAGATTCTTTCTAGTCACTAGCACTATGACTACCACCAAAGTTTATTTAGTTGTTGCCATCAAAGATGCTACCTTACTAGTTTTCTACACCCAAGCACATTGCTGGCAGTTTCGGGTGATTAGTGCTGGTGGTGAAGTTTTTGGCGAACAGAAAATTTACTACACCCCAGAAGCAGCAGAAACAGCGGGGCGGGAGTGGATTTGTCAGGGGAGTTGAGGTCAGTCAGGGTGCGATCGCAATGAAGAATGTGAACCTAAGGAACTTTCCAACTCCGGCGATCGCATCTAAGGCTGGGGTTTGGAGCGACCCCAACGCAGTGCCACCTTGGGAATTTAGAAAACAAAAGCGTTCCCAAAGTCACAATTTTTGAGCAGGCCCAAAAGATAGCGATCACATCTAAAGCAGGTGTGTGGAGTCAGCCCAATTTAGAGAAGCCTTAGGACTACCGCAAGCGTTATCGGTAGTCGAAGCAGTGGGCGCAGTGGTGTACGAGAAAAGTGTTTGTAACAATACCACTTTTAAAGGTTAACTTTGCGTTAAAGCACTGAAATCACAGATAAATAGTGACCTACCTTACATGACTGTACGCAATTAAGTAGTAATATTAGTAAATATTAATACTTAAACATACTTGTTATTAACCAAAAAATAAGTATGATTTTGCACTACCCAGTAATTAAATGAATGTCTTTTTCGGGCAAAAAATTCTTAAAATCACTAAAATTACTACTACTGATATTAGTTTGCTCGTTTTTGATATCATTACTATTCGCATTAATTCATATCATACTAACTATAAATATTACTAGTGCGGTATTAGCACTAACTCTATTAATATCAAGTATAATTACATATTTCTGGAATCAAAATATAGAAAAAAATAAATATAGGTTAGAAGCTATAAAGCAAGTAGAAGTAATAGCAAATAATCAAAGAGTACCTGAAACAAGTGCTGAAACAAAGGTTAATACAACAGTTCCTAGAACCGTTAATACAAATGCTAGTACTTATATCGATACAGGAAGTGGTAATTATAACAAAGAAATTAGAGGAAATTATATACAGGGAGATTCTATTGAGGGTGATGTAGTAACAAAGAATATTACTATTGAAGGGCAAAGAGTAGAGATTAGTTCGGATTATTCCCAGACATTAGGCGATTTAAAAGATATCTTAAATGAGATGATGCTTAAAAGTTCAAATGCAGTAGAGGCAATATCTCGCTTTGCTGAAGAACTAATTGAAGAATTACGCAAACAGCCAGAAGTTAAAGTTAATCTTAATGAAAAAGAAACTAGTAATGAGCAAGAAGTAGTAAATAAAATTATTATAGATTTATTGACTAAAAGCTACGAGCAAATTAGTCAAATTAATCAAATTACTAAAATTACTCGTACTAATCAAATTCAGAATTTAAGTAACTCTCGTGACTTAGAATATGTAGAATACTATATTGAAAATGAAAGCGACAGAGACACTAGAGAGTATAACGGATATATAATTCATTTAGCTAAAGACCATGATAATATGTGGAATTTTAGAATTCACAAGGAAGATTTGAGCTTTTTGGATTTAAGCAGTCAGAGGCGTACAAGAAGTAAAGATAATGCCATCGGAAAAGCAAAAAGTATTATTGATAGAGACAGAATGAGTGATTGGAAAAGCATAAATGCCCCTGAGTAAATCAATATTATTACTGAGTAATTACTTACCCTCAAGAATGTAGAGTGCGGACTATAACTAATCTCACTTTTTGCTACAAGGTTGATTTAAAGTTCAAATCAGTAATGAATAATGAGCTTTGTATTGTATTGTAGAACAATTACTGTGATTTTCATTACAATATACGGAATTAAGCGTTTTTGGAGATAAATTGATGACAGGCGATCGCACCATAAACACAGGTGGGGGCAACTACAACGAACGCATTGAGGGTAACTATGTCCAAGGTAATTACTACGCTGCCGGACAACCCCAAAGCCTCACTGAAGCTGCCGCCGAAATTCAAAAACTCCTCGAACAGTTAGACAAGTCGTATCCAAGCAATACTACAGTAGGCAAGATGGCGATCGCTACAGAAACCATCAACCAAATCGATAGTGACCCAACTTTAGCCGCACGGATACTGAGCGCATTAAAAGCAGGTGGTGTCTCTGCATTCGAGCAATTCCTGAATCACCCCGCCGCTAGTTTTGTAATTGGTGCGTTGGAAGATTGGCAGCAAAGTAAAGGAACTTAAGTATAGTTTTGAGCTTCTGTTGCTGGTGGATTCATCTAACCACAGTTCAAAGAAACTTGCTTAATTCTGCCTGAACTCCATTTGCGCGAAGTGGTCTTGCAGCAGTTTATGGATGAAGCGGTAGCGTCCACCAACACGCTGAAGGAATAATCGCTCGGTGCAGTAGTCCAAGAAGCGGGCGTAGTTCCAGGGGATGTAGCCGTTGCGGTAGAGAATAAGGCGTAGAGTGAAGTGTTGAATGCAGGTTTTACCACCACTAGAAAATAGCCCAGACAGCAGCCCTCCCATTAGCCCAAGAAAAGTTAATCCAATGATTACCCCACTCTGTCCATTAATCAACATTCCAATTATCCCTCCAATCAGCCCAAAAATTAATCCTTGTATCAGCCCAAAAATTAATCCAATAATCGCAGATTGCCAAATACCTTGATTAGCTCTTTTTTTGGTTTCTATATCTATATTTGGCTTTACACTAACTAGATTTTCAATTATTCCTCCAATCAGCCCAATCATTAGTCCAATAATTAATCCATTAATCTGATTAATGAGCATTCCAATCATACCGAATAGCAAACTTTCCATTGTAATTTTAAATATTTTTTTCTTATTAAAATCAAATAAAACAATTTTTTCAGTTAGTGTGATTTCCCACTTGTCTCGACCTTGAAATATTGCTCCAATCACACCAAATGGACTCCACAAAATTAACTGAAACACCCCTCCAAACAACATAAAAATTAGTACAAAAATCGGTGATAAAACTAGTACAAAAATCAGCGATATCAGTTTATTAGACAGTCCTCCATTTATCACTCCCGTTATCAGTACACCAATCATCATAAAAAGAGCAAAAATTAAACCGATAAACATACCATTAACTAGCTGATAACTTATCTGATAAGTTAGCTGATAACTTAGTCTGTTGAATTGACCAACTAACCAATACGGTTGAATTTCTTCAATCAAAAACTCAGTTTTTGATTCTCGTTGCATTTGTTGAGCTAACCAAATAAGCCACAGTTTTGTTTGCTTTGGAATGGGAGGTTTATGCTGGATATATGGCTTAATACCAGGTTCTACAGATAATCGTCGAATGTATTTATCAAGGAAAAAACGAAGACGATTTTTAATAACATATAATTCTTTGGCATAATCCCGGTTGAACATCTGCTGCCGCCAGTAAGCATCAAACAAATGCTCAATTCTTGCCTCCATAGTCTCTAAGCGTTGCCAATCTTCGATTGATAACTCCTGCGCTGATAGCACAGTTATACTCAAAAATAGTGGCGTTCTCATCAACTTTAATAAAGTCTCATCCTGCTGTAAAGTCTGCCAAAATTCCACTCGTCCTACTGCTTCAAAATACTCCGATATCTGTGTTTCATTGAGTTCCCATAAACAAATTGCTCCGTTCAGATGAAGATTACTGCTGTAATTGCTATATTCCTCAATCCGGCTACAAACAACCAGATAAAGGGGTCTAGTTTCGCCTGCTAAAAACTGATTAATTGCATGGACACAAAGTTCTTGACGCTGCGGCTCAAGTTCATCTAAACCATCAAGCAATGGTAGTAATTGGTGATTATTTACCCACTCTTGCCCTAGCTTTTTTGAAACACCATATTTAGATTTTAGTTCTGCCACCAACCAATCAGTCATAGATTGTCGGTCATCTTTCCACGAAGATAAGTTTAATAAAACTGGAACGGGATAATCAGGCTGTTGTTCTGCACGGTTAACTAAAGCTTGAGCAAGTTCTAATTGTGTGGTGGTCTTACCTGCTCCTGGCGCACCCAATATTAACAGTTTCCCTGCAATTTCTTGGGAGTCAAAAACTTCTAAAATATTTGTGGTATCTGGGAGAGGTTCAGCAGGCTTTAAGCCAATTTTTATCTCTGCATCCCAAGGGCGTTTTACCTGTTGCGGTTGCGATTCTTTACCCAAATTAATCAGCACGGCATTGTGTAAAGATTGCCTCAACCGTGCTGTAACTTCTTCCTTGACTGATGCTAGTAGTATCCGTTCATTTTTTGGTCGAGCAGGGTTACCTACAGGTGTTGTTTGCCCAGTTAAAGTATAAAAAATATTTTGAAAAACATTACCTTGAATATAGTTGCCTTCAATCCGTTCGTTATAATTACCTCCTCCAGTATTAATATTGCGGTTTTCAGGCGGGTTCGGCTTTTCCATTGTTATATGAGCTAATTATTAAATCTATGGATTGGCAAACTATAAACTTAGAAGTCTATCAATTCTGTTTCCTTAATCTTCTGCTTCTACTTCCTGCCAGCCTTTAATAGCGCCCACAATAAAAGCACCTGCTGGGTTATCAATAGCTTTCTCAAATGCAGCCAAGCCACCTTCCTTAACAGCATTTATTACTCGTTTTTTCAATGTTGGGTTGCTTTCAATGCGGTTTATGGCTTCTGCTGCTACTACCATTTGTTGTGATGTAGTAGTGGTAGGATAAGTTTGTTCTAATTGTTTTAGTAATTCCTGAATCTCAGCAGCAGCTTCAGCAAGGCTCTGCGGTTGTCCAGCCGCGTAGTAATTACCTTGAATATAATCGCGTTCAATGCGTTCGTTATAGTTGCCGCCACCTGTGTTGATATTGCGATCGCCAGTCATTTTTGTATCTCCTTGAATGATAGAGTTATTTGCATAAAAGCTAGGGCGCTCTAGCGCCGTCATCACCATATTTTCTAATCTACGGATTTGAATATCTTTTTCTGCTAACAATAATTTAATTTCTTGCTCTGGTAAAGCTTTTATTTCATTGTAAGTGTCAAAATATTCTGCACTAAGTTCAGACTTGTCAGCCGTAGCCGCCGTTTTAGCACGAAGCAAAAACTTATCCTGTCCCCGTTTCTCCATCGCCACAATTTCTAATTCGGCATCAGGGTGATTCTCTGCTAACTGCTTAAAGGAAATTGCGATCGCTCTGGGGTCAACACCTTGGTTATGGTAAAGGTCAAGGGTGTCAAAGATGGGTTTAATGAAATCACCAAACTCCCCATCTGCAAAAACTTCCTTGTGATTATCAGGTTTGCGAAGTGGGTCGGGGTTTTCTTTAGTGGGTAAGCGCATGAAGACATATTCACATCTCGCCCCATGCAATTTAGTTGTATTTGTAATGCCCCAATCTTCAATGAAAGCTCCGGTGAGAGTTGCACCTGTTAAATCTGTGCCATCTAGTTGCGTTTGCTTGAATTTTGCTCTAGATAAATCGGCATCTTGTAAATTCGCTTCGCTGAGGTCAGCACCAATAAAACTAGCATCTGCTAAGTTTGCTGTTTGTAAGTTGATACCGCGCAGGTTTTGACGGTCAAAGTTTTTATCTTGTCCCTGTCCTGTAACCAGCAGTTGACGTACTTGTGAATTTTGAAGATAAGTTAAGCCTGGGCGAACACGGTCAAGCATTTTGGCTTGATGCCAATGGCTACACATAAGAATACTGTTTCGGAAATCTGTACTTTTGAGCGTAGCTTGGGAAAAATCAGCATTGGTTAAGTTATCCCCACGAAAACTTGTACCTCCTATTGCAGCAAAAGCGATCACAATATTACGAATTAAGGAGTGTTTTTGATCTCCTTTCATAGCTCGCCAGCTGATGTAGATACTAAATAACGTTCCGGCTACGGCGAAGGCTACGGCGAAGGCTACGGCGAAGTTTCCGGCTCCGGCTACGGCGAAGACTCCGGCTCCGGCGAAGGCTACGGCAAAGGCTACAGCGAAGGCTCCGCCTCCAGCTACGGCGAAGGCTACGGCGAAGGCTACGGCGAAGGCTACGGTTCCGGCTACGGCTACGGTTACGGCTCCGGCTATAGTTCCGGCTCCGGCTACGGCTCCGCCTCCTTTTACGGCTACGGCAAAGGCTCCGGCGAAGGCTACGGCGCAGGCTACGGCGAAGGCTACGGCTCCTAAAGCAGCTATTATTCCTTGGCGAATTGTGATGGAGAAAAAGGCAATCAATGTGATTAAAGCAACCCAGCCCGCAATCCGATCCTCACTGGATGAGCTAAATATCAGCGACACTAAGTAACCATTGACAGCCCAGAGAAATCCTGACAGTCCCGACAATAAGAATGAGATAATAACTAAACCAATTGCCCAACGTCGTTGTAGTCCCGCTTTGGCATGGCTAAAGTTTGCACCTGTCAGGTTAGCACCGCTGAAGTTTGCTCCTCGAATGTCCGCATAGCTAAAGTTTGCCCCCTCAAGGTTTTGTCCTTTGAAGGAGCGCCCACGGAGATTTTGACCTGAGAAGTCCTTGGGCATAGTTTTTAAAGCAAGGTGTCTTGATTTACATTGTTATACAGATTGGGTATCCAAGATTCCAGATTTTGGAGCAAAAAACCTTATTAGTGTTGAATATGCGTTGTAGTAGGCGTTGGATTTATTCAATCTCAGTTTCTTCATCACCTTGCACGGTTTTGAGAGTCGATTCCAGACGATCACCAGCCTCACGAATGTAATATCCAGCCGCGCCCAGGTCTTCAAACACGCTGTCAAATTGGGGATGATTTGGCGGAAAAATCTTTCTGAGGCGATCGCCAATTCGCTCCAGTTCTTCTTTGATAGCGATTAGTTCTTGAACATCGTCCATACTACCTACAACAAAGACAACTGCCCTAGTGAAACATTAGATTTACCACCCTAATGATATACAATAGGCCACCCAGCCCAGCTTCAAGCTTAATTGCAGTGGCAATTTATGACCAATTATCTGGGTACAGAGAATGGTTAAACGTCATCGTCAGTTCAAGTTCTGGAAGTTCTTAAAATTTTAATACTTTTCTGTTGTACAAATCAGTCTTAAACTACAATATGCAGACTAATCATTCTGCTCTAAACGTTTGATAGCATGGTGGCGGTATTTTAGGTAATCTAAATTTGTCAGGCATTTCTTCCCTTCAGAATTAGTACATATATATTCATCTTCAATTGGTAATTCGTTGAATATATCTAAATATTTAAAAGCTTTAACTTTAACACCAAGCATTTCGATAATATTTACATAACGTTCGCAGATGCTTAAATGTTCTTCTAAGTATAATATGATATTTGGTAATTCAAGAAACTCAAATCTATAGTTAAAAAAACTATACGCTATTACCGAACTGGATTGATAAAGTTGCTCGTTTTTGCCACAGTATGACTTATACAAGCCCCAAGCATTCTTTACTTTGGGAGGATGTCTTTTTTGCATCGACTGAAATAATAGTCTTGTATCATTGGCGTTGATTAATATAATTATGCAGTGAATACCGCCATTATCTTCATAGCCGCCAGCAACTACGGAACGAACTACAGGAAACAAGTATGTGGGATTATTTAATACTTTTAATAAAGCTTTGATTTCCCGTTCAACTTGTGGCTGTTTAGGCAAATACTTTTTGACTTTACAACCATTGAGTTCGGGGTTAAGGATTTGAATATAATACTTCTCTTTTTCAATCAACAAATCAACTGAAAGTTCTTTCCAATAGATTCTATAAGAGCGTTTTTTATTGGAGCGAATCAATTGTGGATAGCGATGATGTGTTTTGCCAGCCCAACGAGCTTTAATATTAGCAGCTTGCCCAACATACCAAACACAGTCATTTGCATCTACTACCACATAAACTCCCGAACATGATGATAGACAATGCCGTTCGGTAAATGCAACGCTTGACCAATCTTTCCATTCCATGCAGCTTGACCAGCAATCCCTTCATTCTTAGGATTCCCAGTCAAACAGAAGATGCGATCGCACTCCAGCAAGGCGAGCCGATCGCACAAACAGCTTGTTAGTCCCTTGTGTGTTGAGTAATGACAAGATTATCCAAATTACCTAACAAAGATTCCAAGTCCCGATTTGATGAATGCAGCAACTCAGCCAAAAACAGCAATGCCTACGGCAGCAAGCTACGCTCTTATAGTCAAACTTATAGTCAAAATCTGGAAATCTCTTCCAAAATGGTGATGATTAATTTAGCCTACGATAGTATTCAAACTTAACTTTATGCGCTTAATCAGTCGTTTTCAGGCTTTGGCTGTTGCCACAGGGCTAATTGCTCTGTTGGGATGCTCACCAGCACTAACCCAGTCGCAAACATCAATAACAGAAAAACCATTACAGCCAACGCCGATTGTACCTACCTCAATAAGCCCTCACCTGCTGTTAGGCAATCCCAGCGGCGCAACTCCAACGAGCATTACTCCAGATAATTACCTCATGGTAAAAAACCAGTATGCGCTCTCTTACAACAACAGTAAGGGAACGGCCAACTGGGTAGCTTGGCAGTTAAATAAGTCATGGCTAGGGGACGCAGAGCGCCAAAATAACTTTCGTCCTGATAGCACTTTGCCTGCTGGTTTGTTAAGGGTGACTCCTTCTATGTACTCTGCTTCAGGATATGACAGAGGGCATATTGCACCATCGGGCGATCGCACTAAGACGATAGAGGATAACACCGCCACCTTTTTAATGACCAACATGATGCCCCAGACACCGGACAACAACCGGAACACTTGGGGGAATTTAGAAGACTATTGTCGAGGACTGGTAAGCCAAGGTAAGGAACTGCATATCGTAGCTGGGCCTTTTGGCAGTCAAGGCGAACCCCTAAAAGGTAAAGTGACAGTTCCCCAATCAACTTGGAAGATAGTTGTCGTACTAGACACCCCAGACTCTGGACTTGATGGTATCACCGCCAGCACTCGCGTTATTGCAGTTAACATCCCGAACGAACAAGAAATCAACAACGATTGGAGAGCTTATAAAGTCAGTGTTGATGAATTAGAAAAACTCACAGGTTATGATTTTATCTCTGAGGTTTCTCCAAATATTCAGGAAGTTATTGAAAGTCAAGTAGATAATTTGTAAACAACTCAAGTTTCTACAACTTTTGTGGACAGTCCGATGCTGTCTCCCGATGGAGTTTGACCAATAACATAGACATCAATCTCTATTTCCCCAAGGCGATACACCTGTAGATTGCTCAGGTTTTCTTTGAGTGTCTGCACAAGAGTTTGAAATCGTTTGACGGTTGTTTTCTCTTCTTCCTCATGCCAATCTTCTTCTGTCGTTGCCACTTGAAAAAAATCCTCAACCCCCACAATTTTAATGGGTGTATCTTGAGAATGACCTGTCTGTTGTACGACTTTTTGGGGTGTTGTAGGGGTTGCAACATCTGACCACAAAAAAGCTTCAAACGGGTACTCTGACTCACTCATCATGAGTAAACCATCAGCTGCTGTACGAAGCTGGTCGAGAATTTGTGAATTAGTTTTAGTCATAAGCACTTAATATAGCGAACGCAAGAAACTGTATCATCTATCTGCTTTCTGGGCATTCGTCAGGATTTTTATTCATACTTGTTATTTCTAACGGTACAAGACAAATAACTAAAAATGGTGCAATTTAAGAGTAGTGTAAATCTCGTAAATTATGGACGCTGCCAAACGCCTTGCTACTCTAAATCGCATCCGTAAACTCAGCCGCTTGATGGATACATCAATACGCATCCCTCTAACAGGTTTTCGCATTGGAATAGACCCAATTATCGGTTTAGTTCCTGGTGCTGGTGATTTAATCAGTACAGCGTTTTCAGCTTACATCATATTTTTAGCTACTCGGTTTGGCATTCCACGCCAAGATTTAGCCAAAATGATTTTTAATGTTGGTTTAGAAACAGTCGTGGGTACTGTGCCTCTTGTAGGTGATTTGTTTGATGCTTTTTATAAATCTAATATTCGTAATTTGGCAATTTTAGAGCAACATTTGACAGTGGTTGAACCAGAACTTAAAGAAGTGTCTGATGAACTTTACTCTCGTGAGTTAAGCCAAGTTTGAGGAGGAATATTTAAAGAAATTGCCCTACACGCTATCATCCATCCACCCACACTCTGAGTTTGGGCAATCCCAGTGAACACGCGCTGACCAGTCCCGGTCAAACTCATACCCGCACTGAGGGCATTTGCCAGTAAACATTGGGTGAGTGTCGATGAGTTCTAACTGTTCCTCTGGTGTCCATCTCTGGCGGGGCTGCACAATCAACTCACCATTGTAATAAGTGGCCCCCTCTGGTTCCCACAGTTCTAGCGGCTCGGCGTTGGGGTCTTCTCGAAAGTCCAAACAACTATCTGCCTGTGGCCCTGCTGGGTGAACGGCACAGACGAGGTGAGGATCGTGTGAGTAGAGAAGGCAGCGATCGCACTCTGGTAATTTCGGCATAGTACCAGTGTATTGCCACAAAACAGCGATCGCTCGACTGAGTGCAACTTTTCCTCTAAGAAGTATCAAAACTGCATTACTGACCGAGGAGTAATTTTGATTTACTTTTAACAGTTACCAACTCCAAATTGTTTAAGCTGTTGTCTCAATTCATACTTGTTACCATCTGGTAAGATAGCACCTGTCAAGTCGGCATCAGTTAAATCAGTACCATTTAAGTTCGCATCTGTTAAATCGGTGTTACGCAGATCGGCATTGCTAAGGTCGGCATTACTTAAGTCAGTATTTTTAAGAATGGCATTTTTAAGAATAGCACTTTTGAAGCAAGCACTAGGCAAAAAGCGTCCGCTCAAGTCGGCATTTTGTAAGTCAGCGCAGTATAGCAGAACTTCAGCATCAACACAACCTGATAATGTTGGTAATGCTTTCTTGATTCTTTTTATAATGCGTGGATCGGTAAGACTTAAGTTAGCGTTACTTAATTTTGCGTAACCTAATTTAGCACCCTTGAGTTTAACATTATTTAAGTTGGCATTAGTCAATTCAGCCTGTTCTAAATTCAACTCACCTATCAATCCTGCGTCACTTAGAAATCGAATGATGCGTCCTTTGCGTTCTCCGTCTTTATCTAGCCTGCGTAGTATTGATAAAGTACACGCGCGCGCTGCGTCTAGTAATGCATTTAGTTTAGGGTCTTTGAAATTCGTATCTTCTTGTTTTTTAGTAATTAACAGTTTTAGTTCTTTATCTATAAGTAGTTCTGAAATATGTTTGAAGTAAGCCAGCATCGCTTCTTCACGAGAAGTAATATCAACTTGTTGTTTTTCACTACGCTGAAATTGGTACAACACAATTGGAATCGCAAGTGTACCAGCCAGCCCTAACCAGTCCCAAAGTGTTTTACCTGATTGAAAATGCTCAGTAGTTTTTGTAAGTTTAACAATTTTTCCATCTCTAGGATTAATTACCTCTTCTACAGTTACTGATTTATTAGAGTCGGCACCGAATCCAACCCAATTCACTCGGTACAATACAGGAAGAACTGCAATAGCTCCAGCAATAGCTAGCACTATTATTAGTAGCTTACGCTTTGTGTTCCAGCCATTCAGAGGTTCTTGCACGCTCATAGTCGGTAACTCTCATGAATACACATATATTTATATTCATTCGGGTAGTACCTAATTCCTGATAAATAACTAGAACTTACGCACGCTCGCAAAAATACTATCTTGTGTATTAACGGAATTTGGTCGTTTCAAGCTTTTGACGACCAACTTCACATAGAGAGCGATGCCTACGCAGTCGGGGATTTTTGGCATAATACCAGTTTAACCTACCTTCCGCACCCTAACTGTCACACATCAACAAAAAGCTGACATAGTAGTACATAAGAACTAAGTTAGATTCAAAATTCCAGAGAATTAATGAGAATAAGTAGTATTAAGTATCTTAATTTGGCGAGAAGAGGAAATTTTGTGATGAAGACAGAAAAAAGGAAAAACTTCATAGTGCAAAAAAATTAATTGATAACAAAAAGATGAATGAGAGAATTGCAACAGAAGTCGTGGAGAATACTGTTGTGATTTTGAATCGCAAAGACATTGAAATTCAGAACATAGACCATTTAG
>LWTK01000010.1 GCA_003326205.1 Nostoc sp. ATCC 43529 | reverse complement strand
GGCAAAATCCACAAATCTTACGAACGTTTGCAATATCAAACTTTAGTTCCCTGTAACTGCGAAACTTGCAAAGATAGTCAAACACCTCATGTCTATTTTCTAGATACACTCTACAAGCGCTTAAACGCCGGCCGTTATCAAATTGAGTGCGAAAATAGCTATCAAATCGTAGATGTCCCCAGGTTAATTGATGATGTCAAACCCCTATCCGTCGGCACAGATGGGCAAATCAACCTCGAAATTGCACAGTTGCAAAGCCAACTAGAGCAAGAAAGAGATGAATCATTAAAACATCGACTAAGAGATAGCAATCAAAAGGAAGTGTTTATCTCCTACACTTGGCGGGATGAACAAAGCAAACCACTTGTAGCAAAGATAGAGCAAGCATTTCAAGCCAAGGGCATCAAAATTATTCGTGATACCAATGCCATTGGCTATAAAGAAAGATTTAAAGAATTCATGCAACGTTTGAGCCGTGGTACATGCGTAATTTTAGTAATTAGCGACCAGTATTTGAAGTCCGAAAATTGTATGTATGAACTGGTTGAAATTGCTAAAGATAAAGAGTTTTATAAACGAATATTTCCGATTATTTTAGCAGATGCCAATATTTTTAAAGCAATTGAAAGAATTAAATATGTTAAGTATTGGGAAGAGCAAATTAAAGAATTGGATAAAGCGATAAAAGAGGTTTCCGCAGATAATTTGCAGGGAATTCGAGAAGATATTGACCAATACAGAGAGATACGCAACACGATCGCCAAACTTACCGACCTGCTCAGAGACATGAATAC
>LWTK01000009.1 GCA_003326205.1 Nostoc sp. ATCC 43529 | reverse complement strand
CATTATAAGACTTGTGTGTACACCGTAGCCCGTTGAGTGAACTTGGTTTGAGGAACGTAGGCGCAGCCTTCCCGCAGGGTAAACCAACATCTTCAAGATTTTGTTGGGTTTCGCTGTCGCTCAACCCAACCTACTTTTCTTCTTAACTGATAACTGTTAAATCAGTCATTGCCAATAAATACTATGATTTTAATTCAAAACTACTCAAAATTCTTTCTACAAGTCGCGAGAGTATTGCTTGGACATCTGTATATTGAGTAGATATATTATCAAAAATTCTTTTGATATCTTGAATGTCATTTTCTTTTTTAATATCTCTAATCAAATCACGGATAGAATCTAGTTTTCCCTTTAATTCTCCTGCTTCCCTATTATCCACATCTGGTAGCTGACCAATACCAAAGCCAATTTGACCGTGAGTAGCTTCAATTTGATTGATAAAAATTCCTGTATATAGAGGTGCTTTATCCGGTACTGTTGTAATCAGTTCCGAAGCCTTATCTGATATTGCTTTTACTACTTTCACTTCTGATAGGATTAAAGAATAAGAGCGCAGAAGTTGTGCTAAACCAGGAAACCCTTTAGTGACTTGATTTTCCAGAGATGCAATCTTGTCTTTCAGTTCATTTAATTTATCTTGTCGTCGCTGCAAGAAACCTGCGGATAAGACTACATCCAAAATTGATTTTATATCTGCGATTGTTGTAAAGACCGACGAATGCTAGAGCATAACTACGCTGAAATTTGTAAGCGTTTTGGTTATCCGGTGTTACCTGTGACAAACAATCAAATTGA
>LWTK01000008.1 GCA_003326205.1 Nostoc sp. ATCC 43529 | reverse complement strand
GCGATCGCGGTAATGATATCTTCGTTGGTGGAGCCGGAAACGACAGGTTGATTTGGAACAACGGTGATGGCAGCGACAAAATGAGTGGCAATGCTGGCTACGATGTAATCGAAGTCAATGGTGCTGCGGCTGCCGGGGATACCTTCCGCTTACAAAAAGATGCCCAAGGTAGAGCCATCTTTGACCGCTTGAACTTGGTACCCTTCACCCTAACTGTAGACACTGCCGAAAAATTTGAAGTCAACGGTCAAGGCGGTGATGACATCTTCGATGTTAACAGTTTGGCTGGCACTAGCATTACAAGCGTGCAGTTTACAGGTGGTGCAGGCAATGACTTGCTTGATGGTGCTGATACAACTACGCCGTTAGTTGGTTATGGCAACGAAGGCAATGACACCCTCAAGGGTGGCGCTGGAACTGACAGTCTTTCGGGCGATACTGGTAACGACTTGTTACGGGGCGGTGATGGGATTGATTGGTTATCAGGTGGTGATGGCAACGATACCATAATTGGCGATCGCGGTAATGATATCTTCGTTGGTGGAGCCGGAAACGACAGGTTGATTTGGAACAACGGTGATGGCAGCGACAAAATGAGTGGCAATGCTGGCTACGATGTAATCGAAGTCAATGGTGCTGCGGCTGCCGGGGATACCTTCCGCTTACAAAAAGATGCCCAAGGTAGAGCCATCTTTGACCGCTTGAACTTGGTACCCTTCACCCTAACTGTAGACACTGCCGAAAAATTTGAAGTCAACGGTCAAGGCGGTGATGACATCTTCGATGTTAACAGTTTGGCTGGCACTAGCATT
>LWTK01000007.1 GCA_003326205.1 Nostoc sp. ATCC 43529 | reverse complement strand
AATATAGCAGAAGGAGTGCGACCCGTTGGTCGAAATGAGTAGAAATACTCAAGGATGACCGCAAGGGAAAAGAAGGGTAAAACCCGACTGAACCTTGACAACTTGATAACCATGAAGGTGAAAGTCCTTCCCTCCAGGTGCAGGAGTGACAGCGTTACCCCCACTAGTTAGCCGTAGCTTGCTAAAGGGTGAAGCGGGGTAAAACGGCGGTAACTGGTAGCCCAAACTGGAATCCCGTCTAGCAAGACTCCATGAGTAAAGCGAAAGCCTGAAGATGTTTAATCGTCGTTACTATGAACTAGCCAAAGGGCTGACAGGCTAGAGCCAAAAGGCAAAGGATAAAAGGAATTGGCAGTACCTTCCTGACCAATATGCACTTCCTCAAAACCCGGCGAAAGAACATCACTCTAAAGAGTCAATCAATGGTTATCAGGAACGGAGTAATCACCCTATAGCTCTCAGAATGGTCGATGCTGAGTAGGTGCTAACCGCAAGCTATGGGGTGAAAGGATTGAGTCAGAAGCGAACGTTTGGGGTAATACCCAAAATATGCTAACAGACTCACGATGACTTGGAATGAATAGGTACAAGTAGCAATGAACAAGTCTAAAGCACGGCAGCAAACACCGATGATGGAATGGAATGAAATCCCCTGGCGAAAGCTAGAGAGGAAAACATTTAAGTTGCAAAATGTTTCTGTGGTTTGACATTTAAAGATGGAGACAAATTGGAAGTAGACCATATCATTCCAAAAGCCAAAGGAGGAAAAGATACATATAGTAATTTCCAATTACTTCATCGTCACTGCCACGATACAAAAACTT
>LWTK01000006.1 GCA_003326205.1 Nostoc sp. ATCC 43529 | reverse complement strand
GCGTTACGCTCGTGCATTACTTCCATACCCAAGTTAGCGCGGTTGATGATGTCAGCCCAGGTGTTGATTACACGACCTTGAGAGTCGATGATGGACTGGTTGAAGTTGAAACCGTTCAGGTTGAACGCCATTGTGCTTACACCCAAGGCGGTGAACCAGATGCCGATTACAGGCCATGCAGCTAGGAAGAAGTGCAAGGAACGGCTGTTGTTGAAGGAAGCGTATTGGAAGATCAAGCGACCGAAGTAACCGTGTGCTGCAACGATGTTGTAGGTTTCTTCTTCTTGACCGAATTTGTARCCGTAGTTTTGAGATTCGCTTTCGGTGGTCTCACGAACTAAGGAAGAAGTAACTAGTGAACCGTGCATTGCGGAGAACAAGCTTCCGCCGAATACACCAGCCACACCTAACATGTGGAAGGGGTGCATCAGGATGTTGTGTTCTGCTTGGAACACGATCATGAAGTTGAAGGTTCCGGAAATACCCAAGGGCATACCATCACTGAAGGAACCTTGTCCGATGGGGTAGATCAAGAATACTGCGGTTGCTGCTGCTACTGGCGCAGAGAACGCTAGGCAGATCCAAGGACGCATTCCCAAGCGGTAAGATAGTTCCCACTCACGACCTAAGTAGCAGAATACGCCAATCAGGAAGTGGAATATTACCAATTGGTAAGGACCACCGTTGTACAACCACTCATCTAAGGAAGCTGCTTCCCAAATTGGGTAGAAGTGCAAACCAATTGCGTTGGAGGAAGGTACTACTGCACCGGAGATGATGTTGTTTCCGTACAGTAAGGAACCTGCTACTGGCTCACGGATTCCATCGATGTCTACTGGTGGTGCTGCGATGAAGGCAATTACGAAGCAGGCGGTGGC
>LWTK01000005.1 GCA_003326205.1 Nostoc sp. ATCC 43529 | reverse complement strand
CTAGGGCGTGTTTTCAAACTATAACCACAAAAAAATGGAGGCGATCGTAATCATGGCTGTATAATTGGCTGCAAGTTTTTCATATCTGGTAGCGATGCGGCGAAACTGCTTGAGTCGATTGATAGCACGTTCAACAACGTTGCGTTGACGGTAGATTTCACGATTAAAAGGGCCACGTCGTGGTTCGTTTGAAAGTCGTGGAATAGTGAGGCGGATACCACGGCGGCGTAAGTAATTACGTATTCTCCTACCCGTGTAACCCTTATCTCCAACTAATCTCAAAGGGCGCAAACGTGGACGACCTCGCCCAGAACGCTTAACTGCTCCTTGTGACATCAATTGTTCTAAAAAAATTGACTCGTTTCTCTGACCAGGACTGAGGAGAAAAGTTATGGGTTTGCCTTTACCCTCACACCGAATGTGTATTTTTGTACTAAAACCACCACGAGAACGACCTAGTTTTTCCTCTTCTTCACCCCCTTTTTTCCACCAGCTGCGTGCTGGTGGGCACGGACAACTGTGCCATCCACATAGTGAACCTGCCAATCTAAGTTGTCTTGTTGATCTGCGTAGGCGTAGCCCGCCGCAGGCATCGCTTGCAGTTGCTCTAAAATTTGGTTCCAAACTCCAGCTTTTTGCCATCGGTAAAACCTTGTGGCCACACTCTGCCACTTTCCATAACGTTCTGGCAGGTCTGGCCAAGGCGCTCCGGTTCTAACTATCCAAAGAATGCCATTCACAACTGTGCGGTGGTCATTATTTGGCTTACCTGTTTTAGGTTTTTGTGGTGGTAGTAATGGTTTTAACCTCGCCCAACTACGGAAGCTTAAGTCTCCTCGATTCATCATCATCACAAAGCGATCGCATCTTTTTTAGGATACAACGAGTTTGAAAACACGCCCTAG
>LWTK01000004.1 GCA_003326205.1 Nostoc sp. ATCC 43529 | reverse complement strand
CGACGACAGTCGCTTCAAGTCGGTAAACCCGCCCACAACGCTGTCTCCCCAACGCACTGGCTCCTCAACGGGGGAACCCCCCTTCGGGTTCGGGGGTGACACTCCTAACGTCGCTAACGCTACGCTATCGCAATCGACGGGAACCGCCAAGACTGCGACCCCCGAACCGCACGGAAGTGTCCTCCCCTCTGCTCCCCTACTTTCGCCTTCTTCCACTAGCTGGAAACGAAGGGTTCTGATTCCAGGGAAGGAAGCCGACCCTAGAACTTCTCACTGCACAACAATTTCAGAGTTCGCCTGCGTTAAAGTCTCTTCACCTAACCAAACTCAAAAAGTCTACCTAATGGGATTGCCCCACTTGGTCATTACGCGACGGGTTTTTGAGAGGGTGGGTTGTTGTAACTCTCCACGCAGCTCAAAAGCGTTATCAGGGGAAACCACAGGTGTTTGATTGTCTAGCTTAAAGGTACTCTTACGCCATTAGACTCTGATTTTTAACTAGGAGAAACCGCTGATAAATCCAATTTTCCCACATGTAGAATCGGTAACAATTGGTTAAGCAGCTTAACAAGCAGTGAGGGCGAACCTTATCTCCATTATTGTAGATTTAGAGCGCACTTCCAGGAAATAGTTCCGGATATAGAATTGGGTAATCAGTATAGCATTGAAGGCAAGACCACTTAGCATAAGTCAGCAATCGCCAAAAATTGGCTGAAAAAACTGCTACAGCTACAATTGGAACACAGAATCGACGCACAAACAGTACACAAAAAGCGATGCGATCGCCAGAAATTTTTGCCTTTGCCTATGTAGGCAATTTTAAATCTTGAGCGATCGCTTTGGGTTAAACTCCTAAAAGATGGTGCCCATAAAGAATTTTTTGCACAAAGACAAAAGAGAAATCAGCGAC
>LWTK01000003.1 GCA_003326205.1 Nostoc sp. ATCC 43529 | reverse complement strand
CTGGGTTGGCTCTTTCCTGCCTATATATTCAGCAGGTAGTATACTGGGTTGCCCCATTCGGACATCTCCGGCTCTAAGTTTGCTTCCAACTCCCCGGAGCATTTCGTCGGTAACCACGTCCTTCTTCGCCTCTGTGTGCCTAGGTATCCACCGTCAGCTCTTATTAGCTTGACCACTTTTAAAGCATACACTGACAACAATTAATGTCTGTGTCTGCCTGCTTCGCATTCCTATGCAGTTTTCAAGGTTCTGGCTGGATAATTAACCCAGCAGTCTGGCTAACAGCCGTGTTGCTGAATCTAATCCATTATGTTTATACCTGAGGCTATCAAGGTGGAGGTTAGCGGACTCGAACCGCTGACATCCTGCTTGCAAAGCAGGCGCTCTACCAACTGAGCTAAACCCCCTCGACCAATTAAAAATTCAAAATTGACAATTAAAAACTAAAGAGCTTATCTATCATTTTTAATTTTTAATTTCACATTTTTAATTGATTCAGGTGGGCCATCCTGGACTCGAACCAGGGACCTCACCCTTATCAGGGGTGCGCTCTAACCACCTGAGCTAATAGCCCATAACGAACCAAATCATAGTTTGAAAGCTCTCAACAAGTCTCTGCGACCGACCTAGGAATGACCATCTTGATATCTATTAACCGTCTGTCCTCGATATTCAAGTTGGGTAGGTCTCCCTAAAAAGGAGGTGATCCAGCCACACCTTCCGGTACGGCTACCTTGTTACGACTTCACCCCAGTCACCAGCACTGCCTTAGGCATCCTCCCCCCGAGGGTTGGAGTAATGACTTCGGGCGTTGCCAGCTTCCATGGTGTGACGGGCGGTGTGTACAAGGCCCGGGAACGAATTCACTGCAGTATGCTGACCTGCAATTACTAGCGATTCCTCCTTCACGAAGGCGA
>LWTK01000002.1 GCA_003326205.1 Nostoc sp. ATCC 43529 | reverse complement strand
TCCTCAGGGAATACAAATTGTTCGTGGATCTGATCTTGAGGAGCCATCCAAGCACGGATACCCTCGTTAAGCAAAATATTTTTGGTATAGAAAGTTTCAAACTCTGGGTCTTCCGCCGCCCGCAATTCTTGGGAGACGAAATCATAAGCCCGCAGGTTGAGTGCCAAACCAACAATACCAACCGCTGCCATCCACAAGCCTGTGACTGGCACAAACAACATAAAGAAGTGCAGCCAGCGCTTGTTGGAGAAGGCAATACCGAAAATCTGTGACCAGAAACGGTTTGCGGTCACCATTGAATAGGTTTCTTCTGATTGAGTAGGATTGAATGCCCGGAAGGTGTTAGCGCCTTCACCGTCTTCAAACAAGGTGTTTTCCACGGTGGCTCCGTGAATCGCACACAATAGCGCACCACCCAACACACCTGCTACTCCCATCATGTGGAAGGGGTTGAGGGTGAAGTTATGGAACCCTTGAACAAACAGAATGAAACGGAAGATTCCGGCTACACCAAAGCTGGGAGCAAAGAACCAAGATGATTGTCCCAAGGGGTACATCAAAAATACACTGACGAATACCGCGATGGGAGCTGAAAATGCTAATGCGTTGTAGGGACGAATTCCTACTAGCCGCGCAATTTCAAATTGGCGCAACATGAAGCCAATCAAACCGAAGGCTCCGTGTAGGGCTACGAATGGCCACAATCCACCCAATTGGAACCAACGGGTGAGGTCGCCTTGAGCTTCTGGTCCCCATAACAGCAATAGGGAATGTCCTAAACTGTCTGCTGGGGTGGATACTGCCACTGTCAAGAAGTTACAGCCTTCCAAGTAGGAGGAGGCTAAACCGTGGGTGTACCAAGAGGTGACGAAGGTTGTGCCTGTCAGCCAACCGCCTAGTGCTAGGTATGCACAGGGAAACAGTAGTAATCC
>LWTK01000001.1 GCA_003326205.1 Nostoc sp. ATCC 43529 | reverse complement strand
TACAAGCTTCTACTCCTTGCTTACCTCAAGTGACATCTTCAAAACTGAGTAAATACAAGCATTTAGGCAAAGCTGGTACTACTGAACATATTGATGCTGTTATGTCTGTTTTCAGACGTTATGTTTGGGATGAGCTACAGAAAATAATTGATACCCTTGATAATTGTCTACTAGATATTAGTTCTGGTTCTGAGCAAGAGGAGGAAGATCCACAAGATTAAGTTCCCCCTTATTATTCGCGACGATTCGTCGCGAATAATTTTTCTTTCTTTATTTTTGCAAAATTGGGATGCTCCCAAATGGAATAGCCTTGTTAAACCCCCCAAAAGAGAAGGATTAGTTACTTGCTGTAGCTTTCATGAAATATATTTTGCTCTAGACTGCCATAATCTGACTCAGAACTCTGAAATTATCTGGTTCATCACCCTATACTTTATCTACCCAATAAAGATAATATCGTTCGCTATCGACCCAGTTTTTCTCAAAATTTTTAATTGGAGCAATGTTCAAATCATTGCGTTTAACATTCAGTTTTTGATTTAAAATTAACAAAATTTTCTTTTGTTCGTCTTGATTTTTGAGTAGAGAATTAATTTGGTTTAAGATATCAGCTTGTTCAACATCTTTACGATCTTTGTTAAATAAAGTAAAGCTTCCCATTTTTTTAAGCTCAGGATAGTAAAACTTTCGGTTAAGATAACCGGATAAAGGTGCCATATTGGCATCTCGACTAGCAACAATAAATTCATTTTCTAACCCAGATTTTTGAAGGTATTGAGATGTTTGACGACTTGCAGAAAATGGTAAAACCAAATCTCTTGAAAAACTATAAATACCTCCCAACAACTGGACGTAAAGAATTAACATCAAAGCAATATGATGCCATTTATGAACAAATGTAATTGAATTTGGGCGAACAGAAAATTTATTGAGTAAAACTAGAGACTCTTGATAATAATTTCCCAGCCATAAAGCCGCTATCAGAATTAAATAGAAATGTCCAAAATGCCTCGGCATACCTGTAAATCTCAAGTATGTAAAGGCAAGTATTACAAAATTTCCTGTAATGTATAAGAATAAAGGAACTGGCTTTTTAGATAATTTAATCAACGTTAAAGTTGCAATGAATAAAGTAATTATTGTACAAATAATTAAGTCCAGCCATTTTTTATGTTGAGGAATAATTAATAAATAACCACCAAATATTCTACCTATGCTTCTCAAAAGATGGCGGAAATCTAATTCCATTACCCAACCGTTCTTTAACCCACCATAAAGATAACTATCTGTTGGGGGAGTCATAATATAAATAGATAGAATAAAAGAAAATATTATAATCAAAATACTCAATAGTAAATCATATTTTTTACTTTGGCTAAAATACTGCTGGCGATGTTCGCTATCAAAACAAAATTCAGCTAGCAAAGTCAATGATAAAGAAAATGATACCAATAAACCATAAGCACTGCTATTTGCTAGTAAGCCCAATAAAATTGCCAAATAAGTATAAGTTATTTTTCTTGATGAAAATATTGTGCAAAATGCGAAAACAAATAACATACTAAAAGCATAGTTTCGAGAAATTAAAAGATATTCGTAAAAAGTAAAGTAACCAAACGAAAATAAAAATTTTTGCTGATGATTAAAAGGGCTATATAAACAAAAAATGGTAACCGAAACAACAGTAATTCCCCAATGGAAAATTTGCATAATCAAAGGATTATCAACTATTTTTCTCAGAAGTGCCAGAGAAAAATACCATAGAACAGGATGGCCTTCATAACGAATATTTCCAATTAAATCTCCAAAAGATTCACTATCTCTGACAATAAGCCAGGGATTTAGTTCATCTCGCCACATCGAATGGTTGAGAATACCTATTAAACCAAGCACAGAAAAAATAATTATAATAAACCAAGGAGAAGAAAAAGGTAATCTCGAAGTAGATTTGATAATTTTGTTCTTGAACATTGTTATTGTAAAATTAAATTTATTTCTCTCATATTTATATATACAGTTAATTTACCTTCAGGTGTAAAGTATTTTATTCTTATTTTTAATAAGATAGACATAATTAAATGTATATCAGGGAACAGCAATAGGCTTGAAAGTTTGTTGTTGTCTCGGTTTTACATTTAGCCTATGTCCTCAACTATGCTTCAACTGCTATCAAATATTAACCAGTGAAATTAACTGACGGGGCAGCTTTGACATTGTGCCTCCTGAATTCTGAATCCTTCATTTCTACTGATAATTTTCTGGCATACCAACTGGCGACAAACCAGCGATCGCTCGTAAATTTTGGCAGCGAATCAATTCGCTAAAATTTAAACTGGAACGCCCTTCAATTTTGGCTACCGCTTCAATTGCAGATAGCAGGTGTTGTGCTGCTTCAACTTCTGAATAACCGCGCCGTTGTGCTACCCTAATTGCCGCTGCATCGGCGTTTAACTCTGACTCTTGAGATTTGTTAGTCCGCCAGATGCGAACAAGAGCAACAGCACTTAATCCTCCAGCCACGGCTACACCCACCACATCTGATTGTGCTGCTTCCAATAATCCACCCAACAACCCCGCCAACACTACACCTTGATAAATGTCGGGTTTAAACCACCTCACTCCCGTCAACCAGCTAACCACCTGCAACAGCAGCAAGTCTCGTTGTGGCTTTGTTAGGCGACGCCACAAATCGAAATTAATGTATATCGGTCGCGCCTGATTCCAGGGTTGAGGAAAGGAGGCGTCAATCACTTTTGCTTGCTCTGGCTTGCTCACAATCTTTGTTGTCATCCGACCAGAAGCAGGCATGACATCTAATAAACGGCGAATTTCAGCATTTGGCTCCATAATTTTAATTATTAGCCATAATGTCCACCCTGACTAGTTCCGAAAATATCAAGTTTCTCTGATTTGATGTCAAATTAAGATGTGTAGTTCATTTATTTGCAAAGTACTGTAAGAATATCAATATGCTAATTTCAGAGTGTTTTTCAATTATATTGAACTATACTACTCCGTACAGACACGATCGATCGCGTCTACCCACTCCCTACTTTCTGTCCTAATCATGGACGCTTTTGCTCCCCTCTCACCTGAATGGACAAATAAGGCGATACATGCTTACGAGTTTTGTTGCCCTAGCTGCTCCTCAAGTAGCCTCGAAGCTGAAAAAGTTTGGTTAAATCGCCGATCGCCTGTATTAACAGAAGACCGTCGTCGTAAATGGCAAGAATTCTATTCTTGTCACTGTGGTTGTGTGTGGTGGGCTTGGAGTAGCGATCGCCGCCCAAAAGATCTATCAAGTCAACCAGATTATAATTCTACATAACCATTTTTTTCCAAAACAAAACCCCACCTCAAGGTGGGGTTTTGTTTATCTAATTCACAATTTTAGAAGCTGAAAGTAGTACGTAGAGTACCTACATAAATAGTGTTGTTAGCATCGTTGTTTTCTGGATTGAAGATTACCAACAAGCCAGGAGTGATTTGCAGATTATCCGATACCTTGAACTTGTAAAGACCTTCTAAGTGATAAGAGGTATCGTCATCTAAGTCAACATTGGTAGCAACATCTTTGATGCTACCACCAGAAATTCTGGGTGGTTGACCAAAGATCACACCTAAGACATTACCTTCCCCACCAAAGTCTTTTAAAGCAAGGGAGCCAGCCCACCACCAAGAATCTGCATCTGTACCCGCATTCACACCAGTTTTCGCATCAGCTGTTGCATAACCACCCCAACCGCTAAGAGCTATGCTAGGGCTAAATTGGAAAGTAGCTTGTACGCCGTAGTTGTTGGATTCAACACGACTACCAGCTCCAAAGGGGTTGTTAGCAAAAGCGCTACCTGTACCTTGGAAAAGGTTGTTAGCAACAGTATCTGTTTGATAAGTACGGGCGTAGCTCACACCAATATTAAAGGCTTTGGTAGGTTGGAAAGATAACTGACCAAAGATAACGCTATCACCATTAAACAGACCATTGTTAACGGTGGGGTCGTTAGCAGTTCTAGCTAGATAAGCACCACTCAAACTGATCGCCCCTTTAGGATTGAAAGTAACAGTCACACCAGCACCGCCTTGACCTTGGCGATAGATGGGGCTGAAACGTCCATAGCGAGAGAGCGCACCTTTACCAGAGCTGGCAAAATCAGGGTTAAAAGTATTGACGTTCTCGTATAATTCACCACCAACGGCATCAACTTTTACCCGCACCGCATCACCGAAGTTGAATGCATAGTTCACTTTATCGATGAAAACGCTGTTCGTGGTATTACCGTCAAAGCCCAAGCGTGTCATGTTAGTACCAGTAACACCAGCGTTGGAAATGATGTTGCCAGCATTCAAACGGATTTGCAACTGGTCTGTACCGTAGAAACTGCTGTACAAGTTCAAACGAACGCGGTCATCAAAGGTAGTATTGGCATCTAAATCTTCAGTTGGATCGCCAGTTGCAACTGCTCTTGTATCACCGAAAGCTTGAGATACGTTGAAAATTGCTTCACCAACCAACTTGGTAGTAGTAGAGAATTGATTAGCTTCTAATTCCGCAGTGCGGGCTTCTAGAGCATCTACACGACCGCGCAGGGTTGCTAATTCAGCAGAAAATTCTTCTTGTAAACGCTGTAGGGTAGCCAAGTCTTGTTTGCTTACCAAATCAGCGGTAGCTGTAGCAATTAGTTCATTAACTCTGTCTAAACAAGCATTCAAACCTGCGGCAAATTCGTAACGAGTCAAAGCACGATTACCGCGATAGGTGCTATTAGGATAACCTGCAATACAACCGTAGCGCTCAACTAGAGATTGTAAAGCTTGGAATGCCCAATCTGTAGGCTGAACATCGGAAAACTGAGAAACTGATGTTACCTGATCTATATTGTTAGATTCTTGAGCTTCAGATAACTGAGCAACATTTGTTATTTGGTCGTTAACTTCATCAGCAAAAGCGGCATTTGCTGTACAAAATGTAGCGGCGACAACAATTGGACTAACCTTAATAAGATTCCAGAATTGTTTTGTCATGTTTTTAGTTTCACTCACACCTACTAATCCAAGAATGGTAAAATGCCTAAAACATTTTACTTTTGGGTTATTTCACACAAAATTACAGCACCGATTATACCTTATGTCCTTTCATTAATACAAGCAAATTAATACAATGCTGAATTCAAACTACTAATTAATATTTTTTGGTAACCGCAAAATAATGCGGCGTTTGTGACGTAAAATTGCTCCTTCTTCCTCGAATTGCTGTAGCAGACGTGTAATTGTTACTCGCGTAGTATTTAAAACTTCTGCAATATCCTGATGGGTAATATTCAGATCTATCAGCTTGCCTTTGTCTATGTCACGTCCAAATTTTTCACTTAACCAGAGTAAAAACTGCCATAAACGTAAGGAAATTGGTTTACGATGGACTATGCTCAGTAAATCTTCCGCCTGTTGGATGTGAGACAATAAAGCATCAACATCTTGATGCCATAAATGAGCGGGGACAACACTAACTTCTACACCTGTGAGACATTCGATCTGATATGGCTTAATTCTGGACAAAGGATAACCAATTAGATCTCCTAGTCCCCAATAACCGAGAGTGATAAATGTTCCGTCTTCGCCCCACGTTAATGTACGAACTGCACCATGTTCAATGCGCCAAAGTACATCATTTCGAGGCGGAATGACTTCTCTACGGGTAAATATGTATTGTGATACCTGTCCTTCTACAGCAGAGTTTTTTGACAGATCAGAAGGGTTTGGAGTGGAAATTGTGGAATAGATCATGAACCGTAGCCACACAAACTATTAGGGAATATTAATGCTGAATTTGTTAAAAAAATCTAATATTTATATTTAATATTTATCTATGCTTAAACTTCAACCAGCAGCTAAATCACAATTTTCTCATGAGATTAGCTTGTGGTTCAAGCGGTCTATATAGTGAGAAACAAGGGAGTTATTTAGCTGTTCACCCGTTACTTTAATTGTGCAAGTTTAAGAAAAGGTAAGCTTTTTGTAAAATATTTAGTTAACTTAATTCTCTGGTATTTGATTTCAAGTTATACCATTGATAAATATCTATGCAGCAGGACTTAGCTTGAGTTAGCCTGCACTTTTGTTGTAAGCTTAGGTTAACCAGTTTGTTTCATTCTGGCGAAAAAAAATAAATCTAGCTTGGATTCTAGCTAGAACTTACGCACTGAAGCCTCAAACTTAGATCCCACCTAGCCTCTGTTAAAAAGCGCGGAACTTCAAAAGCCCCCTTTTTAACTGGCTTGTATGATATGAGTGCGTAAGTATTGCTAGCTTGCTTCTCGTAGGAGTACAGAGGACTTCCAAATAAAAAAATATCCCATTTCGTTGAAGGCAAGGGAGCAGGAGTCGTATTGAGTCCAAAAATAAGCAAACCCCCGCAACACACTGGCTCCTCAACCTAAGCTTAAATTTCTAAAAGCTTTGATAAATAAGGTTTTAGATTTTTCTTTAGTGAGAGTTATTAATGAGGTTAATTAGGAGCGTTGACCAGTAACGATATATGCTACCCTTTGACCGATATTAGTGGCGTGATCTGCCATACGTTCCAAGCAACGAATCGCCAGCGCCAACAGTACAATTGGCTCAACGACGCCTGGTACATCTCGTTGTTGGGCTAAAGTCTGATAAACGCGATCGTAGGCATCGTCTACGGTATCATCTAAGTGTTTTAAACCCCGCCCGCCAGCTTCATCAAACTCTGCCAAAGCCACCAAGCTAGTTGCTAGCATTGCCTGAGCGTGACGGGACATGACTTCAATATCAGGTAAAGATGTATGAGGCGCATAGGGAAAGATTTTAATAGCAATCTCAGCTAAATCCTTAGCATAATCACCAATACGCTCTAAGTCTCTCACAAGTTGCATAAATGCACTCAAGCAACGCAAATCTTGTGCCGTAGGTGATTGCAGCGTCATAATCGCTGTACAGTCTGATTCGATTTGTCTATAAAAGCGATCGATTTTTTTATCTAATCGGGGAAGTTCCTCAGCTGCTGCTAGGTTACGAGCAAATAACGCTTGGTGGCTGAGGCGAAATG
This sequence comes from Nostoc sp. ATCC 43529, assembly GCA_003326205.1. Taxonomy (GTDB): domain Bacteria; phylum Cyanobacteriota; class Cyanobacteriia; order Cyanobacteriales; family Nostocaceae; genus Nostoc. The sequence continues at coordinate 286,682 of LWTK01000001.1, read as the reverse complement.
ATTGTTCCACCAAAGCTCCCATGCGTAATACATCCCGTTCTAAACGCCTAATACCGCGTGCCAGTTGGGGTCTCTGAGAATTGGGACTGTAACGGACAGCTTTCACACTTGTAATCTCAAACGTGAAGATATTCTTAACTATAGTCTTGGCTTAAGGAGTTTGCCATCACTTCTGGGAATAGAATTTGCATCCACGCCCCACCAGTTTCTGGATGGTTCATCGCTTTGATTGAACCTCCATGAGCTAGAAGAATTTGTTGAACGATCGCTAAACCTAAGCCATTGCCAACAATTGCCCCTATAGAATTATTATCCTGCGGAGAATGGGATCTGGCTTTATCTCCACGATAAAATCGCTCAAAAATGTGGGGTAAATCTGCTTGGGAAAAGCCTACTCCAGAATCAATAAGATTTATTTCAAGAGATGGCGAACTATCATTGCTCCCATTATTCTCCGTCGAGATAATTTTTGCTTGGACGCGAATGGAAGTAGAAGGAAGACTATACTTAATGCTGTTGTCCAGCAAGTTGAGAAAAACCTGGTAAATCCTGGCTGGATCTGCCTTAATCCACAGATTTTCAGGCCCAGAATAACTCAAAGACAGATGTTGTCGCTGTGCTAGAGGTTCTAGGTTTTCCCAAACAGATGCAATTAGCGATCGCAATTCTACAGCTTCGGTTTGCAATTGCATGTTGGGGTTTGTTTCCATTTGGGTGAGTTCTAACCAGCTTTGCACCAAGCTAATCAAGCGGTCAACTTCTTGCATCAGGCGGTTAACCCAGCGATTTAAAGGCGGTTCTAAACGGTTTTGTAAAGTTTCCACAACCAAGCGAATGGAAGTCAAAGGCGTTCTGAGTTCGTGTGCTAGATCGGAAAAAGAGCGATCGCGTGCTTGATTTATATCTAATAGGGGTTGACGATTTTCTAAAAATACCCCTACTTGCCCATTAGGTAAAGGTAAGCTACATGCCCGCAAAGTCAGAGATTTGATTGTCGGTATTTGCGCGGCATTGTCACAAGACGGGTGAAATACCCACTCCTTAGCCTGTGGTCTTTGCCAATCGCGAGTTTTCTCGATTAAATGATCTAGTTCATAAGACCTTACCAACTCCAGCAACAACCTTACTTGCCCTGGTTGCCACCTTTGCAGATATAAAATTTCCTGCGCCTGCTGATTGCACCACAAGAGTTGATTTTCTTCATCCACCTGCAAATATCCTACTGGTGCAAATTCCAGCACATCTTGGTAACTTTGCAGCGACTGTTGCAAATCTTGTCGCTGCTGCCTCAAGAGCATAATTTCTTGCCGTAACCCAGGAATCAGCGGCAGTCCCACTTTGTAAGAATGCGGGGTTAACGGTTGGAATACGCGCTTTAGGTAGCGGTTAAGTTGAACCTGTTGCCAAACCCAAAACCCAATGCCTACCGCTAAACCCAGAAAAAATCCCAATAAGAGCATTTGAGTCGTTAGTTTTTTGGTGATTACTCAAAACTAACAACTATCGAAACTAATTATCCAAATCTATAGCCAAAACCTCGTACAGTCACAATGTATTCCGGATGGCTGGGGTCTTGCTCTAATTTTTCACGTAACCAACGGATGTGAACGTCTACAGTTTTGCTATCCCCTACAAAATCCGGACCCCAAACCTGGTCTAGCAATTGTTCCCGCGACCACACCCGACGGGCATAACTCATAAATAGTTCCAGCAGGCGAAACTCTTTAGGAGAAAGACTCACCTCTTGACCGCGAACCAGCACGCGACATTCTTGGGGATTTAAGGTCACATCCTTGAATTTTAATACTGGTAGCTGTGGCAAAGTACTTAAGCGTTGACGCCGCAGTAAAGCCCGACAACGAGCGACTAATTCCCGCATACTGAAGGGTTTGGTTAGGTAGTCATCTGCTCCCACTTCCAAACCCAAAACCCGGTCAGTTTCGCTACCCTTCGCACTGAGCATTAAAATCGGTACTGGGTTGCCTTGATGACGCAGCAAACGGCAAATATCTAAACCATTGATTTGAGGCAGCATCAAATCAAGGATAACCAAATCAAAGGGAAGTTCTCCTGAGTTGGTTTCAAAACTTTTGAGATACTCAACAGCAGACCGCCCATCGGGTGCCGTTATCACCCCGTAACCTTCCTCTTCCAGGGCTACAGCTAGCATTTCCTGGATTAGTTCTTCATCTTCTACTACTAGAATTCGGCTGGTTTGTCCAATGTCCGTTCTTGCAGAATACTTGGTCGATTCACTGGTATACATTGATATCACAAAAGTCTAGGACTGTGCTTGTATCAATTAGGATGATCGTATCTATTATCTAGCCTGAGTGTAACTGCGCTTCTACTAGGGCTAATTCTTTTAGATTTCCTTTACAAAAAGTTATATATGCCACAGATCCTTAATTCGATTATAAAACGCTACCGCTGGAAGTTGCCAATAGTCTTTTTAGTCAAATAGCTTCAATTTTTCTCTTGACAAGGGCAAATTGCCTTGGGTATATTTATTAGTACAAAAATACTATATCGCCCCAAAGGGAAAAATATACTTAGAAAAACCAAAGACAATACTGTGGATAACTCTTAGTATACCTCAGTGTCCGATGTTGATTATTTCAGTGTTTACACTGCGTTAAAAATACGATGTAAAGGCTACTCTGATGTCTGCATAGGGTAGTCATTGGTATGGCTTGCTACCCAATAAATTATTGCCTATTGAACGGAGTTGGAATATGACTACAGTTGGAGTCAAGGACAGCAAACAACAACTAATGCAAGCATTTCAACAAATTCTGATCCAAAGGAAAAAGCTGGAATTTAAAATAGCAACTAAACAAGAGGAAGCAGAAAAGGCAAAAAGTCAAGAAATTCTGCAAGCAGCTTCGGCATATACAGTTGATAGTATTGTCAAAGGTTTAGCTGATTTACAACTAGAGTTTGGCAGTATTCTCAATGCATTATCTGAAAAACTAGCTCAGGAAAATTCCAAATTAGATGAATTAAACCAAGCAATAGAAATTGAAACGCAACGCTTACAGGAGCTTCAGCAAATTAGAGTTGTTGCTGATACTTTAGATATTTTAAGCCAAGAACACCAAGAAAAGCTCAAAATTTTAGAACAAGATAGTATTAGTAAAAAGGAAATTCTAGAGAAAGAAATTGCTCTCAGACGGAAAGAATGGCAGAAAGAGCAAGCAGAGTATGAAGAAAAACTGCAAGCATATAACGAACTATTAGCCAAAGAACGCCAGCAAGCAGAAGAAGAATATCAATATAAATTAGAAACCACTCGTAAACTTAATACAGACAGCTACGAGGCCATCAAGCGTCAACAAGAAAGAGAAATTCAAGAAAATTCTCAAAAGAAAGAGAAAGACTGGAACGAACGAGAAAAAATACTCACCCAACATCAGCCGCTATTTGCAGATTATCAACAAAAAGTAGCCACATTCCCTAACGAACTCGAAGAAGCTATTAAGAAAGCTAGAGAAGAAGCAATTAAAGAAACAAATCAAAAAGCGAAAATTGAGGCGGATTTATTTGAAAAAGAATGGGAATCTAACAAACAGAGTTATGAATTAAAAATTCAATCTTTAGAAGAAACAATCAAGAAACAAACTGAGCAAATAGAAGGTATTTCTGCTCAATTGCAAACAGCATTAAAACAAGCACAAGACTTAGCTATGAGGGCTTTTGGTAGTTCTAGTACTAAATAGTCTGAGTTTCTAGGGTCTTAATTATTTTGAATTTTGAATTCCTGAAGAGGAGGTTTGTTGTAGTGGTGAAAAAACCGACTGAGAAGAATACTAAAGTAGAAATTCTTCAGGCGTATGAGGAGTTAGCTAAAGAACAAGCAGCGCTGAAATCGCAACTCGATCGAGTTGCTAAAGAAAGCAAGTCTGTAACTAAAGAACAGCCTAAAACAGAACAAAAAACACCTATGAATCAGCTTTCTAGTGTCCAACAAAAAATGAATAATACAATTGAAAGCTTAGCAAAAATTCAATTAGGTTTTGGTAGCGCTGCTAATGAATTATCGGAGCAATTAACAACTAAAGCTTCTAAATTAGAAGAAATCAGACAAACTTTGGAAGATGAAATACAACAATTAAAACAGTTACATAATTTAGAAATTTCTGATAATATTTTGGATACTCTTATCCAATCATATGAAGATAATTCTAAAGCTTATCAAGAAGAATATAGCCAGCGTGCTGAAGTGTTATTGCAAGAAATAGCAGATGAAAGAAATACTTGGGGAAAAGAACAAGAAGAACATCAACGGGCGATAAAAGAACGGAATGAAAACTTGAATAAAACTCGCCAACGCGATACATCAGAGTATAAGTATAATTTAGAACTCGAACGACAGCTAGACAATGACGAATACGAACAACGTCAAAAAGCATTATATAAACAGCTAGAGGAATTACTCCAAGAAACAGAAAAACAGTGGGCTGAACGGGAAAAAGCAATTTCTGAACGAGAAAAACAATTTGAAGAATTGAAAGCTAAAGTAGAGGCTTTTCCGAAAGAAAAAGAAGCAGCCATCAAAAAAGCTACAGAAGAAGGCAAAGGTATTGCCCATTACCAAGCTAAGGTTAAATCAGATTTATATTCTAAGGAAGTAGAAGGGCAAAAGCGCTTTTACGAACAAAGACTGCAATCTCTAGAACAGACTATTACTAATCAAGAAGTACGCATTCAAAATCTTTCTAAACAACTTGAATCTGCCCTTAAACAAGTTCAGGATTTGGCAGTTAAAGCTATTGAAGGTACTTCTAATGTGAATTCCTATCAGGCAATGAAAGAAATAGCTTTAGAACAGGCAAAGAGTCAAGTGAAAAATAAATAAGAATTCAGGAGTCAGAATTCAGAATTCAGAATAATTTGAGTAATTTCAGAAGCTTCGTGAAAAGTTAGATCCCCGATTTCTTAAAGAAGTCGGGGATCTGAACATCTGTTGATTTTATACCCACATTATATATGTAGAGGCTGAATTAGATTTAAGTCTCTACAACAAAGTCTAACAGCTTTTATTCTGTTTTCTTTGGTTTTTTGATGTCTGGGGGAGGTTGTAGTTTCTTCTTGTTCTTTGTTCCATTAGCCTGTGTTTGATTAAATGCTTGATGGGAATTTTTATCTTGACTAGCCATAATATTAAATTTTGAAGTCTACTATAATTTTATCTACATCACGGGTATTGTCGATTACAGAAATTTATCACAGAAAATTTCAGTTTAAATCAAGAAGAGACACACAAGACACAAGTATCTAACCGAATCGCAACTTTAGCATTGCTTAAGCCTTGCTTGAGTCCAAAATCATGAAATTATAGGGCTTATTCATTGACAGAATAGGCAAAGTATGTGTTGTGCTTTAACTTACACTCATTCTGAGCGAAGCGTACTCCTACGGGGAAGCCAGCTATGTGCAGCATCGAGGAATATACTACATTTGCAACGATATTGTGTAATTAATTTTTTACCTGCTTTTTTATTCACCTTAGAGTCTACTTAACTTAGATAGCGGCCTAATCTTTTAGCAAAAGTAGATGTTAATAAACAAGACATATCCATTTAAAATGCTGGTAACGATCGCTTCCAAGGCGACAACGTTGATGATAAACTCTATGGTCGTGACGGCAATTCTTGTAAGGTATGGCATTATTCATACCTTAGATTTCATAACTTTCACTTAACTTTTTTACTGAAAAATCTGGAATCCCTGGTTTAATCATGAATATCCGTCTTGTGTATCAAGTCTTTTCGGCTGCTGTACTGTTGTTATCGACATCAGCAACTTTTTTACTCAACCTGTACTTGGTGCTGCTTTAAAAGCAACACCTTTGATTGTTGATGATGATGGTAGTCAAGACGGGATGACAGCTTTAGCCTACATGTTAGCTAATCCCAAATTTGATATTCAAGCAATTACAATCGCCTAAGGTATTGCTCGTCCAACAAGTTTTGTGAATAACCTGGAACGGATGTTAGGAAGATTAGAAGTTTCTGGTATCCCTGTTGGTATTGGTAGACCAGATCCTTTAGCTGGAAACAATGCTTTTCCAGAATTCATTCGTGATGGTGCAGACACTTTTTGGTCTCCCTTTGTGCAGCTACCAGATACAGCACCACCTGTTGAAAAGCGATCCGCAGCAGAACTGATTGTGGAGACAATAAAGGAGTCACCTGAGCCTGTGGCAATCTTAGCAACGGGCACTTTAACTAATATTGCCGAAGCTTTGCGACTTGACCCCTCTATTATCAGCAACATTTCCGTTGTCCAAATCATGGGAGGCGCAGTTTTCGTACCAGGAAATCTCACTGTTCTTCCCGATCCTCCATTTTCAACCAACACTGTTGGAGAGTTTAATATCTGGGTAGATCCTTTAGCGGCAATTCAAGCACTATTATCAAAAAAGTGTGTAGGTTGGACAAATATTTGTGCAACCTACAGCTTAGTGAAAGCAGAAAATATCAAGCAAAATTAGAAAAACCGAAATTAGGCGGTATGTCCTGAATTCGCCCAGGGCCGATCGCTTGTAATGCTTCTTTGAGTAAAATATCCCCAGTATACAAAGCACGTCCGACAATTACACCATTCACGCCTTGTGGTTCTAACGCCAGCAAACTCAACAAATCGGTAACAGAACTAACTCCACCAGAAGCGATTACTGGTATGGAAATTGCACTAGCTAGTTCTCGCAAAGCTTCTAAATTAGGCCCTGCAAGAGTACCATCACGATGTATATCAGTATAAATAATTGCTGCTGCACCCAATTCTTGCATTGTGACAGCCAATTGGGTTGCTAAAACTTCTGAGGTTTCTAACCAACCGCGAGTTGCTACACGGCCATTGCGGGCATCAATACCGATAATAATTTGTTCGGGAAATTCTTGGCAAAGTTCTTGCACTAGCTGGGGTTCTTCTACGGCGATGGTACCGAGAATTGCCCACTGTACGCCGAGATTAAACACTTGTTCTACGCTGGTGCGATCGCGCAATCCTCCGCCAATTTCAATGGGCACAGATACCACTTTAGCGATCGCTTCAATTGCCTGAAGATTTACTACTTTACCTGCTTTTGCACCATCTAAATCGACTACGTGCAATCTCGTAGCGCCCTGTTCCACCCACTGTTTCGCAACATCAGCCGGGTTTTCGCTAAAAACTTGTGAGCGATCGTAGTCTCCCTGATACAGTCGCACACAACGACCTTCTAGTAAATCTATTGCTGGAATTACATCCATTTACTTGTTCCTCTCAGTTTAAAAATGGGCATGGGGCATTGGGCATTGGGCATGGGGCATTGGGAAATAAGTTTGAATGTTGAGGTTTTGAACTGGAATGTTGAGGTTTTGAACTCGAACGTTGAGGTTTTGAACTGGAATGTTCAGGTTTTGAACTGGAATGTTCAGGTTTTGAACTGGAACGTTCAGGTTTTGAACTCCAACTTTGAGCCTCTGAAGCTCACAACTTTCACTTTTAAATCTTCCTTATCATCTTCCATGCCCCATGCCCTATGCCCTATGCCCTATGCCCCATGCCCTACTCCTTATTTTTTAATTCCTGGACTGCTTGGCGAAAACCTAACACAATCAAGATGTTCGTAAGCGTCAAAAATACTTCTGCACCACCGTGTAACCAATCTACATTGGCTAGAGACTTGCCATAATGCAGTACGGCATAAATTCCTGCGGGAATGGTGACGAAAACGAATACAAGAGTACCGTAAAATCCATATAGCGCTAAACGTGGCATTTGTGGACTGCGGCTGATAAACCACAAGAAACCCAAATAGGGAAACAATGAAAGCGCGAACAGGGTTTCTTTAGACATCATTGCTTTGATTTAATAGGTTGGGGTGCAACAGTGTTAGTAGACTTTATGGAACGCCAAATCAAAAACGCCGCGGCCCAAAGTGTAATGTTACCAACTAAGGTCATGGTAGCTTGAAGCGTTACTAGCCATTCGAGAGATTCGGCGTTGTCGAAATAATGCCAGGTACAAGCACACATGGCACTAACCAAAGCTGGTAACATGGCAAGGGACAATGCCCACCAAGTACGGTTACGAGTGAGTTCGCCGTAAGTCCAAACTAACCAAATGGCAATAATCCACTCAATAACGCTAGAAATATGAATAATCCAGGTGGGAATCGAAAGAACGTGCATAGAAGTAGGGAGTGGGGAGTTAGGAGTTAGGAGTGAGGAGTTAGGAGTTCTGAATTTTCAATAAAGTTGATATAAAATCCAAAATCCAAAATCTAAAATGGCAAAGATGCGGGCGTTATTGTCTGGATATTACGGTAAAGGTAATGGTGGTGACGAAGCTTTGTTGGCAACGCTTTTGCAAATGTTACCACCTGATGTGACGCCTGTGGTGCTTTCGGGTAATCCAGAGGAAACGCGCGATCGCTACAATGTAGAAACTCACAATCGCATGGCTGTTTTACCTGTTCTTCAAGCTTTGCGCTCTTGCAATGCCTTGATTTGGGGTGGTGGGAGTCTGATTCAAGACGTTACCAGTATTATTAGCCCATTTTATTATGGCGGACTGATGTCATTGGCACAGAATTTCGGTTTGAAAACTGTAGCTTGGGCGCAAGGTATCGGCCCTTTGGTGCGTCCTCAAACTCGCTTTTTAGCAAGGCAAACTTTTAGAAATTGTACCAAAGTCAGTGTCCGCGATCGCGCCAGTGCTGCTTTATTAGCTGAGTGGCAAATTCCTTGTATCATAGCTCCTGACCCGGTTTGGGCATTGGAATCTAAACCAGTACCAGGACTTTGGGATTTACCTGCGCCGAGAGTTGCGGTAACTTTGCGATCGCATCCACAACTTACAGAAACACGTTTGGCTAACTTGACTCGTGCTTTGGTGGATTTTCAAAAAGCCACGCAAGCGTTTATCTTACTGCTGCCATTCCAAAAAACTGAAGATTTAAGTATTGCCGAAGCTATTCAACCGCATCTTAAAGATGTCAGCAAAATTTTGTGTCTGGAAGATCCGCAACTTTTAAAAGGCGTGTTTCGCGGTGTGGAAATGGCAATTGGAATGCGCCTGCACAGCTTAATTATGGCTGCTGCTGAAGGTTGTCGCTGTTTTGCTTTGAGTTACGATCCTAAGGTAAATCGCCTGATGGAAGAATTGGCGATACCTGGATGGGATTTAGCAACTTTACCAGATGACACCAATTTGATTGGTAAAACCTGGATGGAACATTATGCTAATGGCGATCCGTTATCACCTGAGCAAATACAATCTTTAGTTGATAGAGCATTAATGCACCGCGAGTTGTTGAGTGAAGCTTTAAGTTAACTTTTCGTCTTATGGTAAATCTCAATCGTGCCAATTCTGCCAATAATCAACCTATGGGTGCAATTCGAGTCCAAGTTAAGCTCACGAATGCTATTGATGAAGCCCTTGTCAGCCGGGGAATGCTCAATCCAAATATGCTGCGGGTATATGAAACTGAAGCATTAGTGGATACTGGGGCAGTACGTACTGTGCTACCCATGTCTATTGTCGAGGAACTTGGCTTAAGAATTCGAGGACAGCAGATTGCTCAATACGCCAATGGTAGTGAAGAATCTATAGGCGTAACTGAACCCGTAATTATTGAATTGATAGGACGGGAAACTACCGAAGCAACATTGGTTACAGGAGATATAGTTTTGATTGGACAAACGGTGCTTGAGACGTTAGATTTACTCGTGGACTGTAGAAATCAGCGACTTATCCCAAATCCAGAACATCCTAACTATCCTGTAATGAGGATATAGTTTTCGAGACGCGATAAATCGCCGTCTCTACAAGTTTTTTGGTCTGATATTAACTGTATTGGGATATCGGCTATCGACTTATTTTACCGCTGACAATTCCTGACCACTGCACCTTTTTCTCTTGTTCCCGGCGATAAGAAAAGAAATGCTCTGGAGTTTGGAAAGTACAATAAGGAGCGATCGCAATTTGTTCTCCACTAATTCCCAAACTTTCCAGCTGTAAAACATTTACTCGCCGCACATCAAGTTTTACCTTTCCTGGATTGGGGTCTGCTAATAAAGGTGAATTCGGCAGATTTTGTAATCCTTGGACAATTTTTTCTTCGTCATTATGTGGTATAATGCTGACTCCGATTTCAGCAGCTACCTCAACAGAAACTTGGTAAACTCCACCTGCGATCGCCGGCCCCATTGCAATACGCAAATCATCAACTTTACTGCCTTGGGATTTGAATCGGGCGATCGCTTGGGGGACAATCTTCTTGGCAGTACCCCGCCATCCAGCGTGTATTGCTGCCACTTGTCCTGTTTTCACATCGCCAATCAGCAGGGGCGTACAATCTGCACTAGCGACCCAGACAGCTTGTAGAGGCTGTTCGCTGATTAAAGCATCTGCCGAAGCTAAACCATCTTCAAGAGTGCTAGTAGCGATTTCTTGGGGGGTGAAAACAGTATTGCCATGTACCTGTTTTAAGCGATAGACTGATGCCTTTGGTTCGAGTATGAGTGTGAGATCTTGTGGCGATCGCGGCCAAAACTGCTGGGTAAAAAAACCGTGATGCCAATTTTCCAGAATACTGCAAGTCAAATAGGGCAGTCCTTCCCAATTTCGCCAGTGCCAAGTGTGCATCATCAACCAAACCTAAAGAGAAAATCACTCATCAGCCAATTAATGCTAACTTGAACAAGGCCATTTGGGTTACTGCTGTGGAATTTAATCTGCAAAATTTAGAAGTAGCCTTGAAAGCAGGGCGAAAGTATCCATATTTACCATTTTCCCCGCACTTTTTTGAAAGTGTTTCTTCAACAAATCAAACCCTCTGGGACATGCTCAACCTTGGGGCGACTTCAGGAACAGTAGTCATTGCAACTTCACAGACTGCCGGACGGGGACAATGGGGACGGCAATGGATTTCTCCAGTCGGGGGATTGTATCTTTCGCTAGCGATTTCTTTTGACCACAAAATAGAAGCTACCGACAGCTACCAGCTAACTTTTGCTAGTGCTTGGGGAATTGCGTCTCAATTGCGCCAGCACAATGTGGATGTTGGGATAAAATGGCCCAATGATTTAGTTTTAAACGGCCGCAAGCTAGGCGGCATTTTGACAGAAACTAAAGTAAACAAAGCACAAATTACACAAGCAGTAATTGGTGTTGGTATGAACTGGATAAACCCAGTACCAGAAACAGGAATTAATCTGGAATCGTGGCAAGCTTCCCAAAATTCCAGACCAATTTCTTGTTTAGAAATGCTCGCTTCTAGGGTTTTACTAGGAATAGAATCCGGTATGCAGTGCCTCTTCCAAGAAGGAATAAACATACTCTTATCTCGCTATTTAGATTTGCTTACAAACATGGGCGATAAGGTGTATGTCAATAATCTTTCAGGTACTGTAGTCGGCGTAACTCCTCAAGGAAATTTACGAATTGATTTAGAAAATTATGGGACAAAAGAACTAATTACACCGGAAATTTATATTGAACCCGGTACAATCAGTTTGGGATACCATAAATCTTCCGTTTAAATTTCAGGTTTGTTCAAAATTTCGCTCTTTGGGCAAGACAAACCACTAGCATCATCTCTTTAGGCTAATTACACACAACTGAGAGAACAAATGACGCAGCGCAAAAATTCTGCCCATCATCGTTTGCACTACTTATGGCAGCGAGGTGTGACAAAAAAACGTTTTGCCTCGACGCTACCAGCACAGAGTCTCTGTTGGCTAAGCAGCGTCAGTCTCCTAAGCGGCGGCTTCGTGTCAGCCCAAACGGAAACACAAATAGATAACATCGTTCCCACTGTTGAAAGTTCCCAGCCAGCAGTGGTGTTTACAAACCCAGTGAAAAAACAGACTGTTGCGCCCGAAACAGCTCAAACACAGCCAGACTTTGCTCAACGGCGAACCAGACTCAGGCAAAGATTACGCAAGCCAGAAGTTGCTCAATCAAAACAGCCAATTCAGCAGTCTAAGCCCAAAATCGAAGCTGCTGAACCTGTTGTTATTATCAGACAGTCTCAGCCCAAACCAGAAACATCCCAGATTGCTCCTGCAAGGGTACGACAAGAAAAACCTAATACTGCTCCTCGTCCTTTACCTGAAAAACTGCCAGAAGTTGCTCAACCAGCAAACAACTCAAACAGCGCTGTCAGGGCAGCCATAGAGAAGGCCAAGGATTATAATAACGCCTATATTGACCCCAATAGTTATGATACCGGCGCAACGGGCACTTATCAAGCACCAAGTTCCGTAATCCTCACAGAACGTTCTAGTGGCTGCCGAGCCACTTTGCCTTCAGGGCAAAGCGTATCTGGTGGGGTTTGTGCTAAAGCCCCCCAAACTGGGCGTGTAGCCAATTCTAATGGAAAATCAGCACCTAGTTGGCTTAGCAGAAGTCAAAACGCTCAGTTGGCAGTAGTTCCACCAGTGCGACAAGTGGCAAGCGCTGGTAACAATGGCAGATGGCGTGCTGTTCAAAGTGTTTCTAGTAGTGGCAATAAAACTGGATTCCGTCAGAATCGATTTATTCCTAGTCCCAGCGATTTTGGCACCACCAAGGTGAGTGCGACTCCCATTGCGCCCAGTGGTGGTACTTTACCGCCACCAATGGCAGATGGCAACCTTGCACCCCGCCCCAGCACTGTAAGTTACGACTTCTCCCTGGCATCAGTATTGCCACAAATTCCCTACAGTCCGAGAATCGCCTATGGTGGTACGGGAATGATGTACCCACTCTCGGTTCCCGCTTCCATTACTTCTGTGTTTGGTTGGCGAATTCATCCCATCACAGGTAACCAACGCTTCCATGCTGGTACAGACTTGGGTGCGCCTACGGGAACCCCAATTTTAGCTGCTGCTGGCGGCCAAGTGGAAACAGCTAACTGGCTGGGTGGTTATGGTTTAGCTGTTATCATCAATCACAAATCTGCTCAACAAACTCTCTACGGTCACATGTCAGAAATCTTTGTTCAACCCGGTCAATGGGTAGAACCTGGAACTGTCATCGGGCGAGTTGGCAGCACGGGTAATTCCACAGGCCCTCACCTGCACTTTGAAGTCCGCCACCTCACACCAAATGGGTGGGTTGCAACTGACCCAGGCGTACAATTACAAGGCGGCCTGGCCCAGTTACTTCAATCCCTGCGAACTGCCCAGGTAAGCCAGCAACCAGGGAGTTAAAAAAATTAAGAGTGAGGAATGAAGAGTTATGAGTTTTTAATTTAGAACTCCTAACTCCCAACTCCCAACTCCTAACTTTTAAATTACAAATACCCGTGTTCTGCTAAGAATGCGGGTGTAATGTCGTTTATACTATTATCAAGGTCTGTGGTCTGTGGTTTGCCAGAATAAAGGAATTTTTCCACGTATTTGCCGAGAATATCTCCTTCTAAATTAACTAAACTACCAGGAGTCAAATAGCGAAGATTTGTCTCAGCATAAGTGAGAGGAATCACCGCCACCTTGAATTGGGAAAATTCTGGCTCATATGTGGCTACTGTGAGACTAATGCCATTGACGGCGATGCTACCTTTGGGGACAATGTAACGTGCGATCGCTTCTGATGCACTAAAGGTCATTTCCCAAGAAGTTGCCGTTTGTTCTGCCATTAACAATCGCCCGATGCCATCTACATGACCCATTACAAAATGACCGCCGACTTTGCTGCCAACTCTAAGCGACGCTTCTAAATTGACATATCGCTGTTGGGTTTGCTCACCTCCCAAAGTCGTCCGGCGTAGGGTTTCCGGTGAAGCGGTGGCGATAAACCCATCTTTTAAAACTTTTTCCACCGTCAAACAAACGCCATCTACCGCAACACTGTCACCATAAGCCAAATCTTGCATAATTACTTCACCCGACTGGCTAACACAAGTAATTTGCCAAGAATCGCCCCCTAAGGGTTTCATCGTTCCTAAAGCTTGGATTAATCCTGTAAACACCGCTTTTTTGCCAAACTAACTCTATTTATTGCCTAATTTTGGCAGAAATTAATTAGTAATTGTCACATAAATTGAGAATATCTGAGTATATTTTCTGACTTTTTTTATATGAGGAATATTAACACATTATCATCCTTCACAAGGCATACTTGGGTAAGAAGCTTATTGTTTAAGCTGACCCATTTGAATTACTCTGGTGTTCACCCCAAGTTCGGAGTTTAATAGAAGCAATTATAGAGAACGAATGCTTATGTTTATTACTGTCGCCAAACCGCCTGGACAAGAGTACTATTTGCTACACACAATCCAAGGCTCTCAAAAAACTGTAGAGGCTTAGCCAATGATTGAAATGAAAGTCGCTGGCATAGCATTAGATGCCATAACCCGCAGCCCGATTGTACTTTTGAAAGATTCTTCAGATCGGCGGGCTTTGCCTATTTACATCGGTCAGGAACAAGCTAGGGCAATTATGGGCGCACTGGAAAATCAGAAGCCTCCCAGACCCTTGACTCACGATTTGATGGTGAATCTTCTAGAGACCTGGAACATGACTCTAGAGAAGGTGATTATTCATTCCTTGCAAAAGGATACATTTTATGCAGCCTTAATTGTCCAGCAAGGTGAAGTGAAAAAGGAAATTGACGCCCGTCCTAGCGATGCGATCGCCATTGCCCTGCGCACAAATACTCCGATTTGGGTAATGGAAGAAGTTATCGCCGATGCTTCTATTCCAGTTGACCGCGATGCAGATGAAGCCGAACAGCAAGCCTTCCGTGAATTTGTTTCCAATCTCCGCCCTGAGGATTTGATCAAGCGCTTTGGTAATGGCGACAGTTAGAAAAGTTAAGAGTTAAGAGTTAAGAGTTAGGAGTTAAGAGTTAAGAGTTAGGAGTTAAGAGTTAAGAGTTAAGAGTTATGAATTACATTATTCAACTGCTCATTCCTCACTCCTAACTCCTCACTCCTCACTCCTCACTCCTAATTCTCTTAACGATGCAATACCGACGCTTTGGGAAAACAAATTTGCGCCTCTCGGTTTTTTCCTTGGGAACAATGCGCTATCTGGCTGATTTTGAAAATGCCCAGCAAACCATTGAAAAAGCCTTAACCTTAGGAATGAATCATCTAGAAACTGCCAAAGGTTACGGCAAAAGTCAGGAATATCTTGGTAAGGCGCTAAAAACTGGTTTATCAGTACCGCGAACAAGGCTGCACCTTACAACCAAAATGCCACCTACACCAGATGCTGACACCATGCGTCGGTGCATCGACGAATCCCTAGAACAATTAGAAACAGATTATCTAGATTGCTTAGGCATTCATGGCTTAAATACTTGGCAACATTTGGAATGGGTACAAGCCAAAAATGGCTGTATGCAAGCTGTCGAAGAAGCTGTTGCCGATGGACGAGTGCGACACGTTGGTTTTTCCACTCACGGGTCATTAGAGTTAATTCAGGCAGCTATCAACACAGATTTGTTTGAATTTGTCAATCTGCATTATTACTATTTTTTCCAACGCCACGCCCCAGCGATTCAACTAGCTGCTGAAAAAGACATGGGGATTTTCATTATTTCCCCTGCTGACAAGGGAGGACGCCTCTACACGCCACCCGAAACTCTTAAAGACCTGTGTCAGCCGTATTCACCCTTAGAATTAAACTATCGATTTTTACTTGCAGACAACCGTATTACTACTTTGAGCGTTGGGCCAGCCAACCCAGATGAATTAATCGAACTTCTGCAAGTTGCTGACCGAGATAATGAACTCACGCCAGAAGAAATTTTTGTATTTCAACGATTAGAAAATCACCAAAAAATTGCTT
Organism: Nostoc sp. ATCC 43529; assembly: GCA_003326205.1. Lineage (GTDB taxonomy): Bacteria > Cyanobacteriota > Cyanobacteriia > Cyanobacteriales > Nostocaceae > Nostoc. The sequence goes on along the minus strand of LWTK01000001.1, from coordinate 270,909 downwards.
TGGGAATTAATAAATGTAGCCAATGTTATGCTTGTTTGCCTTGTCCAGAAAATATCAATATTCCAGAGGTATTACGATTACGAAATCTTGCAGTAGCATACGACATGAAAGACTATGGTCAATATCGTTATGGAATGTTTGAAAATGCCGGCCATTGGTTTCCTGGAATGAAAGCCAACCAATGTACAGAATGCGGTGATTGTTTGCCAAGATGTCCGGAAAAGTTAGATATTCCAACTTTATTGCAAGATGCTCACCAGAGATTAAATGGGAAAGCAGGTAGGAGATTGTGGGGATAAAAATGTAAATAGAAGTGAGAATTCAAAATATTTGTTAATCTAAGTATAAAAGTCACCACTCAGTCGGACACTTGCTATTCTTGCTCCGGAGTTATGAGTTATTTTTTGCTACAATTTATAAAGATTAAATAAAGTCAGGAAGATCCGCTGCACTTGGGGTATCTCGCGGAAAGTAAAGATGAAAATTAAAAAAAAAGAAATATTCTACGCCAATCACTGACGGTTTTCCGGTACAGTGGACGGGCTGTCAGCTTAGTATGGACTACTAGCCGATCGCTTACTATTTTTCTGGCTAGCTTAACTTTAGTGGCTGGTATTTTACCCGCGGCGATATCTTACATAAGTAAGTTAATTGTTGATGCAGTGGTATTTGCCTCTCAGGTTAGCTCAGGCAGCAATGGTTCTGTTAATATTTATCCCTCTGTATTGTATGTAGGATTAGAAGCGATCGCTGTAATTTTACTAGCAGGTAGCCAACGGGGAATCATTATTTGTCAATCGTTATTGCGGGCGCTACTGGGTCAGCGAGTAAATGTACTCATCTTAGAAAAGGCGCTGACACTGGATCTTAGGCAGTTTGAAGACTCAGAATTTTATGACAAATTGACCAATGCCCGACGAGAAGCATCAGTTCGTCCCCTGTCCTTAGTAAACCGCACCTTTGGCTTAGTGCAAAATGCCCTTTCCCTGTTCACCTACGGGATTTTGCTAGTTAATTTCTCAGTTTGGGCGGTGCTAATGCTGATTTTGGCTGCCATACCTGTATTTATTGCCGAAACAAAGTTTGCAGGAGAAGCCTTTCGCTTGTTTAGTTGGCGTGCATCAGAAACCCGTCAACAGCACTATTTAGAGAATCTGCTAGCAAGAGAAGATTTTGTCACGGAAGTCAAACTCTACCAGCTAGGAGAGATGTTGCTAGGACGTTACCGCAACCTGTTCGATACACTTTATGGCGAAGACCGCGATTTGACTCTCCGCCGAGGATTGTGGGGGTATCTGCTGAGTTTAGTCAGTACTGGCGCTTTTTACGTAGCTTATGCTTGGATTGTCCTCGAAACAGTACTAGGTAAGATTTCCTTGGGAGATATGACAATGTATCTGACTGTGTTTCGCCAAGGACAGTCTACTTTCTCCAATGCCTTGACTTCTATTGGAGGGATGTATGAGGACAACCTATATCTATCAAATCTCTATGATTTTCTGGAAGAGAAAGTACCAAAGTCTTGGGGTAAAGCAACCGTTGGTTTAAATCCCCAAGATGGTATCCGTTTTGAGAACGTATCATTTACTTATCCGGGAAGTTCCAAGCCAGCATTGAGAAATATTTCGCTGCATTTGAAGCCGAAAGAGAAACTAGCAATTGTAGGTGAAAACGGTTCCGGTAAAACTACTTTAATCAAACTACTTACCCGACTCTACACTCCTGACTCTGGGCGAATTTTCTTAGATGGTTTGGACTTGCAAGAATGGGATGTTGATGTGTTGCGGCGTCGCATTGGTGTGATTTTTCAGAACTTTGTCCGCTATCAATTTACTGTGGGTGAGAATATTGGCGTCGGCGATGTAGAACATCTCGAAGATAATACTCGTTGGCAAACTGCTGCTCAAAAAGGCATGGCGCAATCCTTTATCGACCAATTACCGCAAAGCTTCCAGACTCAACTCGGTCGTTGGTTTAAGGGAGGACAGGAACTTTCTGGGGGACAATGGCAGAAAATTGCTTTGTCTCGTGCTTTTATGCGATCGCAAGCAGATATCTTGGTGTTAGATGAACCAACATCAGCGATAGATGCCCAAGCTGAGTTTGAGATTTTCAATCATTTTCGGGCTATTACTCAAAAGCAAATGGTACTTTTGATTTCTCATCGGTTTTCTACGGTACGAATGGCTGACAAAATTCTAGTAATAGAAAATGGGGAAGTTATAGAACAGGGAACTCACGAAGAACTGTTACAGCTAGGGGGACGTTATGCAAAATTGTTTCTCTTGCAAGCAGCGGGTTATCAATAGGAAAGGGGTTAGTCTACTTAATTAAAGGTTGTTTATGAAGTGAGTCAATTAGTAGGTTTTGTGTAAAATCGTAATGTTTTTAAACTCAGAGAGACGCAAAGGAAACGCAAAGTAACGCAGAGTTTTGTCTAATTTATTTGACTAGGAATTAATGGAATATTGTACTTAGTGAATTGAGATAGCGAACATAAAAACTCTATCTAACCTGTTAACCTGTTCGGTAAACATGGATAAAATATCTTTAGTGCCTAGACGCTCCATATCGTTAAACATTGTTACCCCATAGAGCTATGCAAATAACACAACAGCGATACTATACTCCAGAGGAATATTTAGAGCTAGAAGAAGCTGCTGACTACAAAAGTGAATATATTGACGGGCAAATAATTCCTATGGCGGGTGGAACAGTAAATCACAATCAAATAGCACTCAACTTAAGTACTGAGTTAAATTTCGCATTTAAAAAGCAGAACTACCGGGTTTTTATGGGTGATGTTCGTCTATGGATACTCCAAAAGCGTACCTATACTTATCCAGATGTGATGATTTTGGCGGGTGAACCAGAGTTTTTTAACAACCGAAAGGATATAATTCTGAATCCCCAGATTATTGTTGAGGTTTTATCAAAATCTACCAAAGGCTACGATCGCGAAGATAAATTCCAGACTTATCGAACTATTTCCACTTTCCAAGAATATCTATTAATTGACCAAACACGAATTCATGTAGATCAATTTTCCAAAACTGGAAAAAAGCAATGGACGCTTCGTGAATATGATGAAGAAGATGAAGCGATCGCACTTACAACCGTACCCTTTGAGATTTCATTGCAGGATTTATATAACAAGGTAGATTTTGAGCTTGTTGAGTCGGAAGGAGAAAGTACTGATGTTGAGGGATTGGGGTAAAAAAATTTATTACCCCTAAGACTAAAAATCAGTTTGACGCCACAAGAAGTTTAGGGGGAGTCTCTAGCTTAAACTCTGCTTGTATAATATGTGAAATCTTATTGACTCTTTTAGGTAGAGCAAAAGACATAAGAGTATTGAGTGTAGTTTTTCCAATTCCTCCAGTCTGAGGTTCTGGATGACCTATATTTCGTAGAATATCAGAAAGTTTTATTGAAGAACGAGAGCGAATGTTAAAAGTTGATCTATCTTGATTTGCAAAACGTATATACCAATCGTAGTCTGCCATAGTATTTAGCTTAATATCTTGATTGCCACCTATAAATTCAGTATGTTCAATGTTAGGTTTAAATATTTCTCTTAATTCTTGCATTCCATCATCCCAAGCTACCTCCTCTGCCGAAAAAATCACTTCATAGTCTACTTGTCTTTGTAAATTACGTCCCTTACGTAGACTACGATTCAATAGAGCATACTGGTAAAGTATTTCTGGCATTTCTACTCCAAGAGTATATAAACTCTGTCCCTCGCAGAATGCACGAGCCTCATCACACAGTTGATTTATTAGTAGGCTAATATCTTTAGTAGCAAAAGTTTTGTAATCTCCTCCTTTAGCTTCAAAGGCATCAGCTTTTGCTCTGACACTAAAGGCAAGAGCTACCATTAGTGGTAATCTTTCCGGTTTGCCTATATCAATGCGATTTAGTTGAGTTCTTAGCCAAGCTTCTAAATCTTCGGCTCTTTCAATAAGCTGATCTGCTTCAAGTAATTCAGGCAGTATATAGCTAAATCGTTCATAAGCTTTGAGTAGTTTAAAGGTTCTAGTCTCAAACTCTTCTCTACGTCTACGTGCTTCTAAATCTTTCACTTCTTCTACAACATTTTGAAAACCTGTACGCATCTCCTCACGGAGAATATTCATTTGCTGTGTTAAGTTGCACTGATTACAAACTAATAATTCAAGAGTTCGGTGTTGAACAGCAAGGGCATTTTGAATACTGTTAAAACATGACTGAATCACCTCATGATTTCGGTCTAATTTTTCTGATAATACTTGAACTTGTTTATGATTTCGGTCTAACTTGTCAACACATGATTGAATCTGCTCATGATTTCGGTCTAATTTCTTTTGAGCCTTGTGAAGTTGGGCAGCATTATAAATGCCTATACCAAGATTGAGTATATTTATTCCGAGATTAGCAATATTAAACATATTATTAGCTGGTTGAACGGATTGAATTGTCTCTCCACTAACACGATACCGGGTACACCAAGTACCTGCTTTACCTATAAACACCTCGTATTCCGAAGCCTCTCCTCCCTTAAACGGATATGGTTCGGGTTTCTGAGTGAAAAAATTATCCATAATTGGTTGTCAAAATAGACTTAATTTCAGTATTCCCAGCAATAATCTTGATGTATCACTCGTTGTAAATATTTGCGATCGCCTAACTTACACTTCTAAAGCTTCCATCGTTTCTCATACTTATGCTTATATTTTTGAATAGCAGATTTGAGCTTTCCTTTCAGTTCTGGCGGATTTTGCATTACAAATATAAATAAATCTCTGTCAATATCAGATAGCACTAAACTTTCAGATTCTTTTGACATAGTTAATTTCATATTTAAACTTAGTCTCTAATTAAAAGTGTAATTATTCTCACTGGGTAATGTATACAAAATATTGATTTTGAGCATTACATCTTGTTTTTGCCCTTTCTCAAGAAAAATGAAATTGCCACAGAGGAAATAACGATCGCCCCCACCATCCCCCATCAACTTAGGTAAGATCGCTATGGTGCTAGTTAACCCCAAGTCTAATGAAAAGCGATCGCTCCCCTTCCTCCCCTTCTTTTCAACGTCCCGAACTACTTGCGCCAGCAGGTAATTGGGAATGTGCTAAAGCTGCTGTAGAAAATGGGGCGGATGCGATTTACTTCGGTTTAGATCGCTTCAACGCCAGAATGCGGGCGCAAAATTTCACAGAAGCAGACTTACCCAGCTTGATGAAGTTTCTCCATCTTCGGGGTGTAAAGGGTTATGTCACCGTAAATACACTAATATTTCCTAAAGAACTAGCAGAAGCCCAGCAATATCTCCGGACGATTATTGCAGCGGGTGTGGATGCAGTAATTGTTCAAGATGTTGGTATCTGTCGTCTGATTTGTCACCTTTCACCTGATTTTCCCATCCATGCTTCCACGCAAATGACAATTACCAGTGCGGCTGGGGTGGAATTTGCCAAATCCCTTGGCTGTCAATTAGTCGTACTGGCGCGTGAATGTTCTCTCAAAGAAATCAATAAAATTCAGCATCAGATTTCCCAACAGCAGACATCGCTACCTTTGGAAGTTTTTGTTCACGGTGCTTTGTGTGTGGCGTATTCCGGTCAGTGTTTGACGAGTGAAGCTTTAGGTGGACGTTCTGCAAATCGTGGTGAATGCGCCCAAGCTTGCCGGATGCCTTATGATTTAATGGCTGATGGTCAAATTGTAGATTTAGGCGAGAGTGCTTCGCACACGCTACGCGAACGCAAATATTTACTCAGTCCTCAAGACCTTGCAGGCTTAGATGTTTTGCCAGATTTGGTGAAATCAGGGGTAACTTCTCTCAAAATCGAAGGCCGCCTCAAAGCCCCAGAGTACGTTGCTAATGTTATCCGTGTTTATCGGCAAGCCTTGGATCGGGTGATGGAAGAATTGGACGCGGGGATGCGGGGACGCGGGGACGCGGAGAATGTATCAAGGCAAATTTCTGCTTCTCAGGAACACTACAACTTAGAGATGGCATTTTCTCGTGGACTATACACGGGCTGGTTTAGCGGGATTAATAATCAGAAATTAGTTCATGCCCGTTTTGGTAAAAAACGTGGGGTTTACTTAGGTGAAGTTACTCGCATCCACAACGAACAGATAGCAATCAAATTGGAAGCGCCTGTTAAACCAGGAGATGGAATTGTGTTTGACTGCGGTCATCCAGAGGCGAAGGAACAAGGCGGACGCGTGTATGGGGTGGTGTCCAAAGGTAAGGAAACTCTGTTGACCTTTGGTAGAAATGATTTGAACTTACGTCGAGTACATGTGGGCGATAAGGTTTGGAAAACCAGTGACCCGGAACTTGATAAGCAACTGCGTCAAAGTTTTGCAGGCGAGAACCCACAATTCCAGCGTCCCATTGACTTGGAGATTTATGGAGAAGTTGGTCAGCCATTGATTGCAATCGCCCGCGATCGCCTTGGTAATATTGTCCAAGTAGAGTCTGCTATTTCATTAGTAGAAGCGCACACCAAACCTCTCGATACAGCCCGTTTACAAGAACAATTCGGTCGTCTCGGTAACACCCCCTTCTGTCTGGGAACCCTAACCAACCACCTCAGCGATGCCATCATGCTACCCGTAAGTGAATTAAACCGGATGCGGCGTGACATCGTGACACAGTTGGAGGAATTACGAAGTCAACCCAAACGTTGGCAATTACGTTCTAATGTCTCCTTCCAAGACTTACTCCCTAAAAAAGAGGACACGGGGACAAGGGGACAAGGGGATACGGAGAAAGAGGACACAGGGGCGCGAGGATATACGGAAACGGTGAAATTTTCCCTATTTGCGCCTTCTTTATCTCCTTCACTCATCGTTTTGGTACGAAACCTCAAGCAACTCCAAGCCGCACTGCAAACTGGTATCAAAACACTATACTGCGAATTTGAAGACCCCCGCGCCTACCGAGAAGCCGTACACTTAGTACGCCAACAACACCAAAAAAACAAAACAGACAATTCTTCACTTTTAACTCATAACTCAGCACTCTTAAATCCTAACTCCCCACTCCCCACCATCTGGGTTGCGCCACCCCGAATTACCAAACCTGGGGAAAATTGGATTTTGCAGCAAGTACGCGCCTGTGAAGCAGATGGTTATCTAGTGCGAAACTATGACCAACTACAATTTTTTGCCCAAGACCGTTGTATTGGAGATTTTTCGCTCAACGTTGCCAACCCTTTAACAGCAGACTACTTTCACCAACGTTTTGGTTTGGAAAGATTGACCGCATCCTACGATCTGAATATTACTCAACTAGAAGACCTGCTTACAAGTTCCCCGCCCCAATGGTTTGAAGTGACAATCCATCAACATATGCCAATGTTCCATATGGAACACTGTGTATTTTGTGCTTTCCTCTCTCAGGGAACAGACCACACTAACTGTGGACGACCTTGCGAAAAGCATGAAGTGAAATTAAAAGACCGCGTTGGTAGCGAACACGTCCTCAAAGCAGATGTAGGTTGCCGCAATACTGTATTTAACGGCACTGCTCAAACTGGAGCCGAGTACGTGCAACGTCTCATAGAACTTGGTTTAACTCACTTCCGCATCGAATTTGTGGATGAAACACCAGAACAAGTGAGTAAAACAATACATTGCTACAGTCAATTATTGCAAGGTGAAATTACAGGTTCCCAACTATGGCGAGAGTTGAAGTTGCAAAATCAGCTAGGCGTGACTCGTGGCCCTATGGGAGTGTCTGGATTGCGGTAATCATTGTTACAAGCTTCTAAATTCAACACTGCCGATCAACTTGTCTAACTATTTCCACAAACGTCTGTACAATTGGGGATGTTTCGTTTTTTCGCCAAATCATCGCAATACCCACTTTTGGGGTAGATTCTTGCACACTTTTATAAACTACCCCAGTGCGTTGTAGATTTTGCAAAGACGCTGGCACGATCGCCACACCCATTTCGGCTGCTACTAAACTAACAATTGTTTGCATCTGGATAGCTTCCTGGGCAACATTGGGACTAAAACCTGCTTGCTGGCAGAGGCTGATAATTAAGTCGTAGAGTCCTGGTGCTAATATTCTGGGAAATAAAATAAACGGTTCATTGGCAAGTGATGTCAAACACACATCCGATTGATTGGTAAGCAAATGTGCTTCAGGTAGTGCCACCATCAGCGACTCCTCAAAAATGATTTCCCAAGTAAATCTATTTTCTTCAACAGGTGGACGCAGCAATCCCACATCCATCCGACCTTCTCGCAACCACTCTAACTGTTGATCTGTAGTTAATTCGTGTAACTCTAAGCTCACACCAGGAACCAAACTACGAAACTTTCGCAGAATAGTTGGCAAAATATTATACGCGGCTGAACTGACAAAACCAACCACTAACTGTCCAATTTCGCCCCTACTGGTTTGCTGCCCAACTTGGATTGCCTGTTGTAATTGCCTCATAATTTGCTGGACTTCACCTAAAAACACTTGTCCCGCTTGAGTTAACTGCACATTTCGTTTCGTGCGGTGAAACAGTTCAAAACCCAACTCCCCTTCTAGTTGCCGAATTTGTTGACTCAGGGGAGGTTGGGCAATATGCAAGCGTTCTGCCGCCCGCCCAAAGTGCAGTTCCTCTGCCAAGATGACAAAGTAGCGCAAGTGTCGTAGTTCCATCTTTTACCTAAACTCATATCTTTTAAATATTAGTTAAGGTCAAAATATATATTGGACATCATTAAAAATGTTTTCTACTCTAATAATTAGACAATCAAACAATTTTGGATTTTAGATTGATACAATGCTTTTCCCTAATTTAAAATCTAAAATTCGGTCATTAACCTCAAGCTGATAGTTGACGATTGGCGAATCAACACATTGTAATTTCAGAGTTTATGAATAATATTTCGACAAGCAATAATTGGAATACTTCCCTTTACGAAGATAAACACGCCTTTGTCTGGCAATATGGCGAGGACTTGTTGCAATTACTCAATCCCCAGCCAGGAGAATCAATCTTAGATCTCGGCTGTGGCACTGGACAACTCACAGAAAAAATTGCCCAAACTGGTGCCCAAGTATGGGGAATTGATAGCGCACCTGGGATGATTGAAAAGGCAAGAGAAAACTATCCCCATATCGGTTTTGATGTTGCTGATGCCAGTAACTTTCAAGTTGAAAAGCCTTTTGATGCTGTGTTTTCCAACGCTGTATTGCATTGGGTGAAACAAGCAGACAGCGCGATCGCTTCCATACATCAAGCGCTAAAACCTGGAGGGCGTTTTGTCGCCGAATTTGGTGGTAAAGGGAATGTGCAAGCGATCGCCACAGCTTTATCCAACGCTTTAGAAGCAATTAATATCCCCGCACAAGGCCGAAATCCTTGGTATTTTCCTAGTATTGGTGAATACGCCACCCTATTAGAACAGCAAGGCTTCGATGTCATCTATAGCACCCTATTTGCTCGTCCAACTCCTTTAGCAGAAAAAGAAGCTGGTATGGCAAACTGGATTCGGATGTTCGCCAGCAGTTTTTTAACAGGACTTTCTGAGGAGCAACAAATACAAGTAATTCGCGTCGTGGAAGAATATCTTAAGCCAACACTGTATCAACAAGGAAGTTGGATAGCAGACTATAGAAGAATTCGCATCGTTGCAATTAAAATTTAGATTGTGCGGATTTTTACTCGTGTTTTAATTATGAATTAGTATCAGTTATGCATATACCTAAATTGTGCGGTCAGAAATCATTTTCATTACTACTAACTATTAGCCTCGCTGCTTTAATAGTTCCGCCCTCACTAGGACAAACATCCCCAATACCACGACCTTCTAGTGCGCCTTTAGAACTAGATTTATTGACCAAGCCAACAGACTATATAATCACAGCTAACACCATTAACTCAGCACAATTAACCGTTCCCAGTTTATGGTGGGCACAACAAAATGCTGAGAAAAAGCTATTGGATAATTGGATAGCATATCCAGCTTTTGAAAAAGAACCTGCGCGAGTTGATTTGATAGTCAATCAGCAAATTTGGAGCTTATTAGACTATGTGCAGCGCTATGATTTTGTCAATCGTTTAGGTAGCACTGCACGAAACTTTGGCTACAATATGCGGGTATTTAATTATCAAAAAGAATCTTTAGCGACCTACACTTGTAACTTTGCTACAAGCCCAGCTTTATGCAGCATCCAGATGGGTACTCAAAACAAGATAGGATTAGGGCGTTAGAATGCGATTTCTAAACGTGCGAGAGTCATCCTCAAGGCTGGCTTGATGTTCATGGTGACTACACAAAGATGCTTATTTTTTAGGATAGAGTAGGTTTTAAAACACACCCTAGACCTCTACCTCTTGTACCCCATGCCCAGTTCCTAGTATTAAACGGACACACGGGTAATTTTTATGTCCCAAAAAAATGAAATACTTATTCTTGTTTTATCTATCCTAATTACTGTTGGCTTAATAGCTGGCGGTTTTTGGTGGTTCAGTAGAAAATCTGGTCTTGACCTAAATCAAATTAATTCTCGTAGCACCAACACACCCCAACCTCCATCAGCACAACCTAGTACCAACAGTTTCACCTCAGTCCAGGATGTTCCCACTGGATTATTCAATTACGGAGGCAGTACGTCTTGGGCACCAATTCGATTAATAGTTGACCCAGCAATTCAAGCAGCGCGAGGAGAATTTAGGCTGCGTTATGTAGAACCGAGCAATACATCTCCTGGTTCTGGTACTGGTATACAGTCGCTGATAGATGGTCAATTAGCTTTTGCCCAGTCTTCTCGACCAATTTTAGACCAAGAGTTTAGCCGCGCCCAGCAGCGTGGGTTCGCTTTGAAACAAATTCCTGTAGCAATTGATGGTTTAGCAGTTGCAGTTAACCCAAACCTCAACATAACAGGACTAACGGTAGACCAGTTAAAGTCAATTTACACTGGCAAAATCAATAATTGGAGCCAGTTGGGCGGTTCCAATATTCCAATCAAGCCTTATTCCCGCCGAATTGTTGATGGCGGTACGGTAGAACTTTTTGTCCAAGACATCTTGGGTGGTCAAGCTTTCAGCTCCAATGTGGAATTTATCTCCACAACCACCCAAGCCTTGCAAAAATTGGCTGGTAGTCCTGGTGGCATTTACTACGCTTCTGCCCCAGAGGTGATTCCTCAATGTTCAATTAGAGCCTTGCCGTTGGGGCGTACACAAGGGCAATATATTGCTCCCTACCAAGAACCATTTGTCCTCCCGTCTGAATGTCCTGGTAAACGGAACAAGTTAAACATTGAGGCTTTTCAATCAGGAAAGTACCCCATTACCCGCAATCTGTTTGTGGTGGTCAAACAGAATGGTCAGACTGAGCAGCAAGCAGGTGTCGCTTACGCCAACTTACTGCTGACTGAGCAGGGGCAGGAACTGATTACCCAAGCTGGGTTTGTCAAAATTCGCTGACACTGCGATGGCATTCAGGCAGAGTGGCGGAAATCGCCCCTCTGAACTGTGCTTTAGCTGGCTCTATTAATCGACTCTGCTGGTAAGCAAATGAGATTATCGCCTTGGGTAAGGATTAAGCCACGTTGACGCAGCTTGCCCATTAAGCGGGTGACGGTGACACGAGTCGAACCAATCGCGCTACCAATTTGGGCATGGGTAAGGGGGAAAGGCAGACAATAGCCACGAATGACATCGGGATCGGTGTCGCTCATTGCTGGCTCTCCATATTCCTCAATCAGCAATGTGAGGAATCCCAAGAGTCGGTCAATTGTGCGGCGTTGTCCCAAGGCACTCAGCCACAGCAGCTTACGCTGGTGCTGATATCTAAAGGCATCCATAACTTCCCGGCGGAAGTGAGGCCAGTTATCTAAGTCGTGCCAGTACATCCACAGCACCGCAGTTTGGTCAACATGAGCGTAAGCTTGGAGTGTGAATGGTGACTGAGCAACAATTTCAAAGGGCTGTCCCGCTCCAACAAAACCCAAGAACGCTTCCTCTGGAGTTCTGTTGATTCGTCGAGACGTTAGCTGGCTGGCAGTGGCGCTAACCTGGGCGGTTCCTACCATACGGATTGCACCCCTTTGCACCAAATATAGCAATCCAGGTCGGGCTGGAATGCGCTCATCTTTGCTGAAGGTGCGGCAGCGGTAGTGTTCCTGAGCCCAGTCAAGAATCCGTTGCCAAGTTAAAAAAGGCCGTGATGCCTCAGAAAAAGAAGATGGAGATTGCATAGGTAACAAAGAGCGTTCGGCTGAAGACAAAGACGTGATCGAAAGGTGCAAGGAGTGTCTTTGTGTTGGCTGATGCAGGCTTAACGCCTAACAGCGCCAGCCATCCAAAGAATAGAAAGCAAAGAATTACTCTCTATTCTTTTGTTATACTTCCTACTGTACAATGATGGTAGTAAAGTTTACTCACTATTCATCGATTATTCATCAAATTTTATCCTACTCTCATTTTTCTTCATCTAGATTAAACCTATATCCGGAGATAGGTGACACCAAATTAACAAATATAGTTTACAAAGCTATTTACGTAAAATCTAGTGTTTGATAAAATACAAACAGTCAACTATGTGTCATTTAAACGGTTAGTATATGAGTATTTAAGCGAATATTTAAGTATTAATACTGAAAGTATAAAAAACGAATACATAAAAAATAAAAAAATTCTTCTATACAAAGATAGAAACAATAGCAAAATTTTGTATACCTCAAGTGTGGCGTTGCAAGTGTCAAACTCTCAGAATCGAGAAACTATGGAGCTTGCCAGTGCAATCGCCCTTCATCTATCTGCAACCTGTGGCGACGTTTTTAACGTGCAAATAGTTCCCCCTGGTTTGATACATTTTGAATTAACTGACTCAGCCTTAGCAGGTTGGTTACAAAGGCTGGTAGAGAAGAGTGGAGGAGTAGGGAAAGTAGGCGAAGCAGGAGGAGAAAGAATACCCAATGCCCAATGCCCCATGCCCCATGCCCTATTTCCCATTCAACATGCCCATGCGCGTTGCTGTTCGCTAGTGCTGCTGGCTCACCGAGAGAGATTGATTCAGCTTAGAGAACCACTTGCAAATACTAGTCCAAGTTTTTGGAATGTTATCTCCCCCAACCCCATACCTTGGCTCAACTGCGATGGAAGATTGCGGCTAAATCATCCAGATGAGCGTCGTTTAATTAGCGAGTTAGTGGGGGTGGTGGACAACATAGAGTGTCGTGATGTTAGGGGTTCTGTGAAATGGGAAAAGGCAGCATTGAACTTGAGCCAAGCTTTTGAAGACTTTTGGCGTAATTGCCGCATTTGGGGTGAAGTAAAAATTATGTCACCAAAGTTAGCCCAAGCTAGGCTGGGATTGCTTATGGCTACTCAGTCAGTATTAAAATTTGTGCTGGAGGTAAAGCTGAAAATTTTTGCGCCATTGGAGTTATAAAAACTTTCATCAGAGCTATTGACTCAATGCATTACCTCGGCTACATTAGCTCTTGTGTGAGGAGCGAACCAGCAGGGGCACCGAGACGAAACACGGCCAGTCGTCGGTGTCCTTTCTGATTGGTATGGGTTAGGTTGGAAAAACACCCTTACTGGAACAAAAACTTTTCAATTGCCACTGCTGCTCCGTCATGGTCTACACTAGGGGCTACCCACTGAGCGATCGCTTGCACTTCTGGTGGTGCATTTCCCATAGCTATACCAATACCCGCATACTCTAGCATTTCCACGTCGTTGAAGTTATCACCAATAGCCATAACGTTGGCTATTTGTAATCCCAGCAATTCTTCGGCTAGGTAACGTACAGCAGTTCCCTTATTCACAGAGGCGTTAGTTGCTTCCAAGAAGGTGGCAACAGATGTTGTTAAATAAAGTTCAGCAGGTGTATATTGGCGGCGCAAATTCCCCAGTACCTCGCTGATGAAGTTTGTGTCATCACACAAAGCGAGAATTTTTGTTGGTTCATTCGTTAAAACTTGGCGCAAATCTCCTACAGCAATCGGGACAATACCAGAACGCCCAGCATAAATTTTGGTTTCTTCGGTTATTTCCCGGACGTAGAGTTGGTCATTGATGTAGAAGTGGATAGATAAAAGCGATCGCAATTGAGGCTGTTCAAAATAATCGAGTAGTTGGTGGGCGAGTTCTCTAGAGAGTACTAAATGGCGATGAATTTTTTGGGTAATGGGGTCTTGAATCCAGGCTCCTTGATAAGCCATTAATGGTAAGGTAGAGCCGATTTCTTGGTGAAAGCGCAAGGCCGAACAATACATACGGCCTGTAGCGATCGCCACTTGAATGCCTCGTGCTTGTGCCGCAATCAGCGCTTGCTTTACAGGTTCGCTGATGGTGTTGGAGTGTCCGGCGATCGTCCCATCTATATCCACAACCAGTAGTTTAATATCTTTGGCAGATGCGTTGTACATGAATTCGTTAAATTTAAAGTTCCAGTTAGAGGTTATACCATTTTGGATTTTAGATTTTGTGAAAAGTTTAAGACAACGCTTCTTTAGCTCAAAGTTTTTGAACACAGTATATCGTGGGAAAACCAACTAAAAATCAAAAAGTTTTCTCCCCTACTCTCCACTCCATAGCCACAACAAAAAAAACCGATTCTCGAAAGAATCGGGGATTTACATTTAAGTTAGAAAACTTGATTGATAGGTAGAATAAAAAAGATTTACCTATTCAACAAAAGTCTATGAATTTAAGACTTTGACCAAAATTTTTTTGCGTTGTGACAACAGGCAAAGCCCAGCAACTAAACCAATTCCAAGGGTAGTTGATGCTTCAGGTACAGACTTCACTTCTTCATAGTCATAAGTTACTTTGACACCTGCTTTGGCATAAGTATCAATATAGGATCTCATGTTACCCGATCCTGTAACTAGTGAATTGGCTATGGCTGAGAACAAAAAGTCTACGCTGCCAGTACCAATAAAAGACTGCAAGAATGTGCTATTTGTAAAAGACTGGCTACCAGATTGTGTGGCAGTTAAGTTAGAAAGAGTCTTTCCAGATGTGCCACTATAATCGGTGACGCCATCGTATTTGGCAACTTGGTAACTCGAAGTATATTCTGGGTTGAATGCCAACAAAGACTGACCATTTAGTTGTAAGCTGAATTCACTACTAAGATTTACTGTCGTCTGACTTGGAGTTGGACTCCTATTTTCAAAACCTGCATTTCCAAGTATGTCGCCAGTAAATTCTATTTTTACACCTTGAAGTGTGCCTAGAGATGAGTCAAATTTTTGGACGCTTAAAGGTGCATCAATGATATCTGTAAACTCGTAATTACTAGAACTAGTGTACGAGATAGAAGCTGCATTAGCTATTCCAGAAGTTGCAACAATTCCTGCTAAAGTTGTCGCAGCACCTAGAGTGTTCAATAGTTTTGTTTTCATGATGGAAGATGCTTTTCAAAGACGAGTCATTACGGGCTTACTAAATTATTTCTAACTCTTAACTTTTGCTTCTAGGCTTGATAAATACACGTAAATTTATGTGAATTTTTTATGTTCAAATTCCTTTAAAAAACATACATTTTCGCAGATATATGAAGTTTTGTTAAGAAAGGTATCTTAACGTACAGGAATTTCAACAAACCAACTGATGCACTATGTAAACAAGGAAGCTTCTGGCTAGAATAGGGCTATGTCTGAAACTACTGCTACTGCAACCCCAACACGTCCGACGTTCATCCTCGTAGATGGACACTCGCTGGCTTATCGTTCGTACTTTGCTTTTGCTAAAGGACGAGATGGAGGACTACGTACAAAGACGGGGATTCCCACGAGTGTATGTTTTGGTTTTCTTAAATGTTTATTGGAAGTAATGGGAACGCAACAGCCCCAGGCAATGGCTGTAGCCTTTGATTTGGGTTTGCCCACCTTCCGGCATGAAACAGATGATACATATAAAGCCGATCGCAAAGAAACACCAGAAGACTTTATTCCCGACTTAGAAAATCTGCACGAGTTACTCGATGGCTTGAATTTACCAATTTACACTGCTCCTGGCTACGAAGCGGATGATGTTTTGGGAACTTTAGCACAGCGAGTTACTGCTGCTGGGTATAGGGTAAAGATTTTGACTGGCGATCGTGATTTATTTCAATTGATAGATGCTGATAAAGAAATCACTGTTCTAAATTTTAGTCCAGATGCCTTAAAGCGTTCTACAAATAGCATCACCGAATTTGAGGCAGAACAAGTTAAACAAAAATTGGGCGTTTTACCTTCACAAATTGTCGATTTCAAAGCCCTTTGTGGTGATAAATCAGATAATATTCCTGGGGTTAAGGGAATAGGAGAAAAGACAGCAGTACAGTTGCTTAATACCTATGTTTCTCTTGACAATATTTATGCTGCTTTAGATGAAATTCCAGGCGCGAATCAGAAAAAATTGGCAGCGGGGAAAGAAGATGCCTATAAGTCTCAATATTTGGCAAAAATTGTTTTGGACGTTCCTCTAGAACTTGATTTAGAAGATTGCAAATTAAAAGGATTTGATACAAGCATTTTATCACCAATTTTAGAAAAATTAGAATTTAAATCATTTTTGGGTAAAATCAACGACCTACAGCAACGTTTTGGCGGTCAAGTTGAAGAAGCGCCAAAAACAGAAACAGCAAAAATAGAACCAGAATTTGAAGACCCAGATCTTTCATTTTTTAGTTTTGCGGAAACAGAAGCTGCACAACAACAACCTGCATCATCAATTCAACCAAGCATTATTGATACTGAAGCAAAGTTAACTGAATTATTGAAAATTTTGCAAAAATTCACTAATCCAGAAACACCGATTGCTTGGGACACTGAAACCACAGATTTAGAACCAAGAGATGCTGAGTTAGTAGGAATTGGTTGCTGCTGGGGAACGAAATTAGATGAAATTGCTTATATTCCTCTTGGTCACAAAACTGGAGAAAATTTAAATAAAGATGTAGCCTTAGAAGCACTACGCCCAATTCTTGAAAGTGCTGATTATCCTAAAACTTTACAGAATGCCAAATTTGACCGCTTAGTTTTCAAGTGTCAAGGCATTAACTTGGATGGAGTGGTATTCGATCCGATGCTGGCAAGTTACTTGCTAAATCCAGATTCTAGTCATAATTTGATGGATTTAGCGCAGCGATATTTGGGATTAACGGCGAAAAGTTATTTAGATTTAGTGCCCAAAGGTCAAACCATCGCTGATATAGATATTGCCGCAGTTGCAGATTACTGTGGTATGGATGTTTATTCTACATTTGGTTTAGTTACGAAACTGCGTGCAGAATTAGATAAAATTCCAGCTTTATCTAAGCTATTAGTCGATGTAGAACAGCCGCTAGAAGCAGTTTTAGCGCAAATGGAATATACAGGCGTTCGCATCAATTCAGCTTATTTACAAGAACTTTCGCAGCATTTAGAAACAGAGTTAGTCAAATTAAAAGAGAAAGCAATAGAAATTGCTGGGGAAAACTTTAACTTGGGATCTCCTAAACAGTTGAGCCAAATTTTGTTTGAAAAGTTGGGATTAAGCACGAAATATTCCCGTAAAATTCAAACAGGTTATTCTACAGATGCGGCAACGCTAGAAAAACTCCAAGAAATCGATCAAACTGGATTTGTTGAAACGATAACTGAATACCGCACTTTATCTAAATTAAAGTCTACTTATGTAGATGCTTTACCTGTATTGGTGCGTCCAGATACTCAAAGGGTACATACTGATTTTAATCAAGCAGCTACATCAACTGGCAGGTTATCTTCTTCTAATCCAAATTTGCAAAATATCCCGATTCGTACAGCTTTTAGTCGTCAAATTCGCAAGGCATTTTTGCCAGAACCTGGTTGGTTAATGGTGGCTGCTGATTACTCACAAATCGAATTGCGAATTTTGGCTCATTTGAGTCAAGAACCGATATTAGTGCAAGCATATCAGCAAAATGAAGATGTTCATACTGTGACGGCACGATTAGTATTTGAAAAAGAAAATATCACATCCGAAGAACGTGCAGTAGCAAAAACTATTAACTTTGGCGTGATTTATGGAATGGGTTCTCTAAGGTTTTCTCGTTCAACTGGGATAGATAAGAGCATTGCCAACGAGTTCATTAAGCGGTTTAATGAACGATATCCTAGAGTTTTTGCTTATTTGGAGCGAGTGAAAAAAGAAGCGATATCTCTTGGTTATGTAGAAACTATCCTCGGTCGTCGTCGTTATTTTGATTTTACCAACAACAGTTTGCGCCAATTAAAAGGCAGCAACCCAGAAGATATTGATTTGAGTAAATTGAAAAATTTGGGTGCTTATGATGCTGGTTTACTACGCTCCGCCGCCAATGCACCAATTCAAGGTTCCAACGCTGATATTATCAAAATTGCGATGGTGCGGCTGCATAAGGTTTTGCAAAAATATCAGGCGCGTTTATTATTACAAGTTCACGATGAATTAGTATTTGAAATCCCTCCTGATGAGTGGGAAGAATTACAACCGCAAATTAAATCCGTGATGGAGAACGCAGTACACTTAAGTGTGCCGTTGTTGGTAGAGGCGCGTGCGGGTGAAAATTGGATGGAAACTAAGTAAGTTGAATATCTGGATTATAAGGCAATACGCTTGGTGTTAAGGATAATTGTAGGTTGGGTTGAGCGAAGTGAAACCCAACAAACAACCGAAGTGTTGGGTTTCGTTCCTCAAGCCAACCTACGCGAGTTTAGTCTTAACACCAAGTGTATTGGATTATAAGGGACTGGGGACTGGATAAGGGTTCTCAAATTTTAGAGCTTCAAACCCAAGCATTCCTAGTCCGTTTAGTTATTCTCCTAAGTAATGCCACTTGATTCAAAGATACCAAGCTCAAGTTAAAGCTTTGGTTAAATATTAACTTTTTGTAGTCGAAAATACTAACATAATGAGCTAATTAGTATAATAATGTTAATTAATAAGCGAAGAATCACTTACACGACTATAAATTTATAATTAAAGGAAACCTTTTAAAAAACCTTGTATAGATACTGGGGGGTAAAACAGTCACAAAATTCTTTGGGAATTTTGAACTATGTTTTTACTCGCCTTTTTTTATATCAGCAGGGCTAGGCAAAAGTCCGCAAAGCTAGTTTCTAATTTTGAATGTATAACTACTAAGAGAACTAATGAGTTTTTGACTAAATGGTGCTGAGTTTGTTCTGGAATTCTTATAGCAATTCTGCGTAAAGATGCGCGAAACTATATGAGGAACAAAACTCACAACGGATTTGATTATGTATCATCGTTGGCTTTTATCTGTTTTAGCATTTTTTTTGAGTATAACTTTAGTTGCTTGCAACACTGTCAGTAATCAGCAGCTACCAACAAAAGTAGCAAATACTACTGAAAAAACTAACTCAAATTCGCAAGAATTACCAAAAAAATCAGCAAAAAGAGTTGTTGCTCTTTCTTCTCTATCAGCGGATATTATCGCTCAACTCGATCAAACAAAAATTGTCGGAATTACTGGTAGTAAATTATTTAAAGATGACTCTCGTTTTAAAAATATTCCACGTGTTAGCGAGGGGCAAAATCCTCCTAATTTAGAGAAAATTGTCGCACTTAAACCAGATTTAGTTATTGGTGCAGAAGGTTTTTCTACTATTCCTATTCAAAAAATTAAGCAATTAGGGATTCCAACTTTGCTTACCCAGGTTAATAACTGGGAATCTCTCGAAAAGTTGACCAAAACACTAGCTGAATTAATTTATGCCGATGCTCAGCCTTTGTTAAATCGTTACAAAAGTTTTTTGCCAGATGACCCTAATCAGAGTCTTACGGCTTTGGTGCTGGTTAGTCGTCAACCAATTTTAGCACCTAATAAAAATAGTTGGGCGGGAGATTTACTAAGGCAATTTAAGGTGAAAAATATAGCAGCAGAATTACAAGGAAAAAGTCCAATTGGTGGCTATGTGACGCTTTCGGCTGAGAAAGTTTTAGAGGCAAATCCAGATGCGATAGTTTTGGTTAATCCTCCGCAAGGTAATTCCGAAGGATGGCTCTTAGATTCTTTGAAAAAAGATAGTTTTTGGAAGCAGTTACAAGCGACTCAAAAGAACCGAATTTATGTGTTTGATTATTATGGTTTGGTGAATCCAGGGAGTATAGATGCTATAGAAAAGGCTTGTCAGCAGTTGAAACAAGATTTGTTTGGAGCAGAGCGTACTTAGGGTAAATATAATTTAAAAATTGACATATTTTTGTCTCACGCAGAGGCGCAGAGGCGCAAAGAGGGTTAAGAGATTGTTTTAATCTTTTGCAGAATTGATTGGTTTTTGACGACATGAAGTATTGTTTTGACCTTGAAAAAAGCCTCCTCCAAGACTGCGGAAATATAGCCCGCCTATGGCGAGTAAAAAGCCGATATATGCCACGGCTTGGACGAGATAAATTTTGTCGCTGTAGCCAAATAAAGATTTGAAAATAATGCCAGGAAATTGTTCTTCTGGCAAAATTGTGGAAGTATTTGAGACAATTGGGCCTAAAATACAGGAGTGGATTTTAGTAAAGCGTTCGTAATAGAAACAAAGGCTTTGTGTAGCACGGCTGCTAAGGGCAAAGTTAGCCGCAGCGTCGTCAAAATTTTTCAAGGCTGAAACTACTAAGCCAGAGACAATCAATACTAATAAAATGCCCATTACCTGAAAAAATTGGCGGATATTAATTTTGATGCCCCATTTAAATAAAAGCACACCTATGGCGATCGCTACTGTCAAACCTGCAACTGCGCCGATGCTGGGTATTAATCCTTGTTGAAAGTTAGCAGCAACGAACAGAACTGTTTCAAAGCCTTCCCGAACAACCGCAATAAAAACTAAACTAAAAACACCCCAAGCGGCATTTGAGTTTTTTGTCAGTGCTTGTGTAACTGCTCCCTCAACTTGCGCTTTCATAAATTTGGCTTGTTGAGTCATCCAGATGAGCATCCAACTGAGCATTGCGATCGCTAATACACTAAATACACCTTCTAGTAGTGGCTCAACTACGGAAGTATATTGAGGATTAGCAGCTCCCACTACTTGAATTATCCAACTGAATAGCACACCTATCAAGGCACTAATGGCAATACCAACGCCGACACCAGCATATACCCAAGGTTTGAGATTGGATTTTTTAGCTTTTTTCAGTAAAGCTAAGACAATTCCCACAACAAGAGCAGCTTCTACTCCTTCTCGGAGTGTAATCACAAAAGTAGGTATAGCAGTACTAAAATTCATTTTTTATCCCTTGTCTTTTGTCCTTTGTCATTAGCCAGTTATCATTTGTCCTTAGCAAATAACCAATGACCAATGACTAATGACTAATGACTAATGACTATTAACTAAAATCACGTAACATCTTTTTCAGTTCGAGATTATGCATCTCTTCTTGCCCTATCATGCCACGAGCAAATTCTTCTAGATAAACGCTGGCATTGTTGACAGTTTCTAGGAGACTTTTATACAGATCTAATGCCTTTTTTTCATGGGATAAGCTTTCTGCCAAAATATCTTTGACTGTATGCTTGTAGGTTTCTTCCATTGGGGCAATTTTTAAGGAAGGATGGCCATCTAAACCTGTGAGAATTTCTCCTACTTGTTGGGCATGAAGTAAAGATTCGCTTGCTTGTGCTTTGAAGAAAGCCACTATGGGAATGCGGTTAGGGCCAGTCACCATTAAGGAATAATGTGTATACCGTACTACTCCTGCTAATTCAAATTCCATGATGGCGTTGAGCAAATCAATGGTCTTTTTCTGGTCAAGTTCTTGCATCAGTTGTTAATTGAAGTGACGAATAGAGTGTAATTAGTTATGAATTAGGAGCTATGAGTTGGGAGTGAGGAGTGAGGAGTGAGGAGTGAGGAGTGAGGAGTGAGGAGTGAGGAGTTGGGAGTTAAAAGTAAGAAGTTGAAAATTTCTTATAACTCTTAACTCTTAACTCCTAACTCTTAACTCTTAACTCCTAACTCCTAACTTCTAACTCCTAACTTTTGACTCCATAGCTCCTAACTCTTAACTTTCTCCTAATTTTAAACACCTTACCCTAAGCTTCCCATTAAATCAAAATGTTATCGCTGTGCTTGGGAACTAGATTTATCAATCACTTTTTGAGAGTTTTCCTCAATGGTTTTCACCAATTTGGTAACATCCTCTGGAGTCTTTACCGGTTTAGCTGGTGGAATTGCGGCAGGCCAAACTTTTACCAGTTCAGCGAAACTAGTATTAATTGCTTTATCTGCTTGGGCATCTTGTTGAGCTACTTGGCTGGAAATTCCTTTGTATAATTCATTGGCGTAGATGACAAATCCACGAGAGTCTTGATACTCAATTGCTGCGGATATCTTACCATCTGCGATCGCCGCGCCATATTCTGAGTTCGCTGCATCCAGTAATTCGTTAATTACCTGTAATACAAATCCCGGTTTGGAACGTTCTGGTGCTGGTAAAGCTGCGATCGCTCCATCAACCGCTGCCACTGAAGAAGTAAAATTAGTTTTAACTTTACTATCCTTGGGACTAGATTTTACTAAATCTTGCAAACTCACCAAAGTTGTCTTAAATTCTTTAACTTTGCGCTCATTAAGTTGGTCTTCTACATCAACATAAATCTCTTCAACTGGATGCCCAATATGAGGTTCTGCCTGTTTCGGCTGATTTTGATCTAGCAGTTCTTTTGCTACTAAAAGATGTCCTTTCATTAAGCCTAATTTAGACATATAGTCAACATCTTTGGCTTCACCTGTAAGTACTACTTCTTGAACGCCAACCTGGTCTTTAATTTGGTCGAATTGTTCTTGAGTAATCACTTTTTTTGTGACTAAATCTTCTGGACTACCGTAGGGCCGATTCGCCTGAATTTTGTTAGATAAAGCCGGTACACCTAGTTTGGCTTCAAATTTATCTAATTCTGACAATATAGCAGTATTAATGTTGATTTTTTCTTTACCACCGTGACCGCTATGACTGCTATTATTTGCTGCTGCTTCTGTAGCTTGAGGAGTAGCAACTGGGGCTGAGGGATTTTCTGCGGTTGGCGTACTGCTACAGGAACTCAAGGTAATTATTGCCGCAGTCGCAACAGTTAAACAGATATAGCGAAATTTTATCATCTTTGCTCCTCACACAATTTAAAACGTATTAATTCAAACACTTCAAAACTATTACTAAAAAGTTGTTTTTTTGAAGAATTGTCATAGAATTTACTTTCGCATATAATGATATTTTTTATCAAATAGTTGATTTAAATTTTTAACCTATTTATTCCGAATTAAGTATTTTGACCAAGAATTACTGATGATTTTGTCAGGAATTGTTAACATTTTTTTGAGATTTACTGTTAGCAATTACTTCAAATTGACCCATACAACCGTTTTCAGCGATCGCATCTTGATGAGGATGAAACATATATTTACCTGGGTAGCGAAAAGCAAATTCTAAAATGTGCCTTTCTGCTACACCCATCGTCAGCACATCAGTTTTTTCACTTGCAGTCATACTCATGCCGTAGCGATAGACATCAAAAAAGTTAGCGTGGAGGTGAAAGGTGACTGCCGGATCGTATTCAATAATGTTGAGGACGTACAGCCGAATCAACTGATTTTGATAAATAGGAATGGGATGATGCATGTAATGATGAGGCAGGCCGTTAAAGGCGTAATACTCATTATGGCTATCATCATTCACGTCATACCCAGCCATCACTAATACAATTTCATCAGCTGGCGGACGGGGAGTCGGAGGATCGATGATAAACATCCCGTACAGTCCCTTGGCAATGTGACGGGTAACTGGTTCAATATGACAGTGGTATAAGTGAACGCCATAAGGTTCGGCATCAAATTCATAAATTGTGGCTTTGCCGTTGCTGACTGGACGAATACCATCCATTTCTGCTGGATGGACCCCATGAAAATGTAAAGAGTGAGAATGTCCAGCGTTATTGAGAAATAATATTCGCACGCGTTCGCCTTCTTTGGCCCGTAGCGTTGGCCCTGGTATGCGCCCGTTTAAATCCCAGATGTTGTAAGAGACAGCACTATTTAGTTGAATAATGGAAGTACCAGCAGTTAACTGAAATTCTCGGATAGTACGCCCATTTTCTTGCTTGAGCGTCCCATAGTCAAAATCCCTTAGCATCTTCGTCGGTTTAGCAACGTTATCTGATGCTTCCATATCAAAATCAAATGGTGGCACCTTGACTATTGACTGACTTTGTAGATTTAACGTCTGCCAAAGTGCAGCTGCACCAGTCACTCCCACACCTGCTAAGCCCAGTTTTAGTAATTGACGGCGACTCCAAAGTTTTTCGTTACCCAGAGCAAAGTTGTTGGGCATGACAGTTAACAGTTAGCAGCGAAAGAATTGAAAATTATTTGCAATTATCCTTGTGTATATTATATGAATTAAAAATTATTGTCAATAAGTTGTAAATGCTTCAAAACTGTTACCAAAGTGATTCAATTTACATCAAGTTAAAATCTGCTTTAAAAATAGAAAGTAGAGTATTCCTGTTTCCTTGTTGCTTGTGGGATTTTCCTGTGATTAGCTGTCCTAGAAAACTCTAGGTAAATTTTTTCATTTTTAACAGCATTTTTACTTAATCACAAGTATAAATAAAACCAAAATTAGATAATTTCTAATATCTACTTTTGATATAGTTACTACTTTAACAGTAATTAAATTTCAAACAATGTATATCATATTACCTGGAAACCGAACGTCAGCGAGAACCTGTTGCTAAGATGTAGCATATTTAATTGGCTGACCGACAAAATAAATCGGATCTTAAAGAATTTTCTATATTTGGCAACATAACGTTTTTAATTTTTAATTAATCTCGATATGTCATTTTCGCGTTATTCAAAATCATGTGTCATTGTTTTGTTATTTGTATGGACTTTGTGTGTAAATTTCTGCATATCATTAGCCAATCTTGAAAGAATAGTATAGTATTCACTAAGGGCAAATTACCCAAGACATTTCATACCCACTTGTCAAATAGGAACTTTATCGTATATCTTTTTGCAATCAATTGGTATCATGCCCTTTGATTCATAAATTACCCAAATTAATTATCCGAGGTCAAAAATGAGTAGTTTTTCTCATATTTCAGTATTACAGAAGACCGCAAGTATTACCTTGTCCAAGCCAGTGCAGATAACGCTTTATATGCTGCTATCTTCTTTGATTATTTGGACTGCCTTGTTCTCCACCTATCCTGCGGCGCACAACGCAGCACATTCAGCACGGCATCACACTTTAGGCGTTGCATGTCACTAAATTATCTAATTCCAAAATTTTGCTGGTGGATTAGACAATGGTTTGACACCTAATAAAGTTATCAAAATCGAATTCAGGAGTCAGTCGTCAAAATTGATTTTAAATTTTGGCGACTGGTGGCTAAAAAAAGAAAGTTTTTTTCCAATCAAATAATAGATTGGTTGCTTGTTAATTAGCATCTTCATCCTTCCTCAACCTCAGCTTCTATGAAAAAATATCGAATATTTGGAGTTATCAGTGCTGTTTGCATCACTTTGTCGATTCTTTATTCCCTAGTAGGTAATTCTCAAATTCCTACTTCTAGAGTGATACTTTCTACAAACCCACCTTTAGAACGTATTCTTCCCTTTGAAGCTGGAACCGAAAGACATCAATCTCCTGTTAATCTAACACTAGAAGCTGTTGATGCGGCGGGTAAATCTTTAGAAAATGCCAAAATCAACTTGCAAATTTTGACACCGCCATCTAATCCCTGGTTAACAACAGATTTTCCGATTGTTGAGGGAACAAAACTGTTGCAAATGGATGCCGTTGCACCTGATGGGAAGCTAGAAATTCAGCAGATGTTACCCATTCGGGGAAATTATCAGTTGCTAGTTAAAGTGTCACCTTTGGTAGCAAATTCCTTTGCTCCCTATGAGCAAACTTTAAATCTTAATGTCAGAGAAAATCCACTTAAATATAAATATTTTGTTGTTATCGCAGCCATTTTATTAGCAGTTGGATTGCTTGGTGGTTGGGTTATTGGCGGACAACAAGAAATACAACAAGGAGAAATTGCACCCCAATCAGTGCGCCTTTTATTAAGTAGCTTGATAGTGGTAGCTATATTAGCTCTTTTATTTATTAATATTAGTGCAGAAGTCGCCGAAGCTCATAACAGTGGACACCACTCAAGGGATACTGAAGCCATCGCACCATCATCTCAAAAATCGCAAGGATTGGAAATTCAACTCCAAGGAGATAAAAACGCGACTGTCGGTAAACTTGCGAATTTAGGGTTACAAGTGAAGGATAGCAGCACAGGACAACCCATCAAAGATGTAATCTTGCAAGTAAGAGCGATCGCTCTAGAAGATAATTTAACAGTCTTTGCCTACAAAGGACTTACCGACCAAGAAGGTAAGTTAACATGGCAAGAACAATTTTTTGATGGTGCGCCACATAAAGTTGAAGTGGAAGCAACTCCCAACCCAGGATCTAGCCGTCAATTTACACCAGTAAAAGTAGCACAAGAAGTTGAAGTTGAAGCGATCGCACCACCAATTTATATCCGATTGATTGGTTTATTCTACTTTACTGCCATTGTCGGTATTGGTATGGGTATTGGATTGCTAATACAGCATCGACGAACACCACAACCAAGGACAAATTAGTCATATCAGCACTTGACTGAGGATTTCCAAGATAAAAATCTGCATTAATACGTCAAAATAGTTGTGGTACAAAAGCCACACTATTTTTTTGTTTATGTAAACTTGGAAAAAAGAATGTGACAAATAGACCATTTGTAGAGACGCGATTCATCGCGTCTTAACCCAAGGATGTGTTGCAATCATTAATTAAATTCGTATAAACGAAATAAATTTTCAACAACTAATTTTCCAACAAAAACTTACATTTAAGCATGGAATTTTTCAGTATTTGATGTATTTTTTAAGTAAAATTATATTACTTACAAGTTCATAAATTAAAAATTTTCAAGAGAAGATTAAGAAAGTAATGGTAACAAAAATTTCTGTTGAAAAAATTCTTGAGCGTGCCTTAATGGGGTATGATTTATCTCCCGAAGAAGGGGTGGTATTGTTACAACAAACCGAACCAGAGGCGATCGCTGCAATACGTATCACATCTGATACTCTACGCCACGCACAAGCAGGTGATACAGTTACCTACGTAATAAATCGTAATATCAATTTTACTAATATTTGCGAACAACACTGTAGTTTTTGTGCCTTCCGTCGAGATGATGGCGATACAGGCGCATATTGGTTGGATTGGGCACAAATTTTGGAAAAGGCCGCAGATGCAGTGCAACGGGGTGCGACCGAAATTTGTATGCAAGGGGGATTAAATCCCCAAGCACAAATCAACGGCAAATCTTTGCCCTATTACCTCAAATTAGTAGAAACAATTAAACAGGAATTTCCTCAGATACATCTACACGCTTTTTCTCCCCAGGAAGTGCAATTTATCGCCAGACTTGACGGACTGGAATACGCTGATGTGATTGCTGCTTTGCGAGATGCTGGTGTTGGTTCAATGCCAGGAACAGCAGCAGAAGTATTAGATGATACAGTCAGGCGGATACTGTGTCCAGAAAAAATTGATACAGCAACTTGGTTAGAAATTATCAGCACCGCTCACAAACTAGGCTTACATACCACCAGTACCATGCTATCTGGGCATATTGAAAGCCACGAACAGCAAATTGGGCATTTAGAAAAACTGCGATCGCTGCAAAAAATAGCCAGCGATCGGGAATATCCAGCACGGATTACAGAGTTTATTTTATTACCCTTCGTTGGGCAAGAAGCACCCAAACCTTTACGTCGCCGCGTCGGACGCGACCAACCGATATTGCAAGATGCACTACTATTAGGCGCTGTAGCCCGGATTTACTTAGGAAATTGGATTCCCAACCATCAGCAGAGTTGGGTAAAACTGGGACTTGCCGGTGCAACAGAAGCCTTAGTTTGGGGTTGTAACGATATTGGCGGCACCCTAATGGAAGAACACATCACCACAATGGCAGGTGCCTTAGGCGGTACGTGCATGGAAGTGGAAGCATTACAAACTGCGATCGCTTCTTTAGGAAGACCTTACCAACAACGGGATACGCTTTATCAAAGAGTCATTAGTCATTAGTCATTAGTCATTAGTCATTTGTCATTAGTCATTTGTCATTAGTCATTAGTCATTAGTCATTTGTCATTAGTCATTTGTCATTAGTCATTAGTCATTAGTCATTTGTCATTAGTCATTTGTCATTAGTCATTGGTCATTTGTCATTAGTCATTTGTCATTAGTTTTTTCTTCCCCTGCCTCCCCTGCTCCCCCTGCCCCCCTGCTTCCCCTGCCCCCCTGCTTCCCCTGCCCCTCTGCCCCATGCCCCATTCCCCAGTAAAATGATCCCCAAGATACCAATCCAGGATACGATGGACGTTGATTTACGTATTCTTTTAGTTAATGCATATGAAGCGCTATTGGTCGCGTCTGCTTGCACTGGTTTTGGTTGTATCTATCGGCTTGATGGGTTGTTCTGGCAGTCCAGATAGTTTGACTGGTGATTATCGCCAAGACACTTTGGCTGTGGTTAACATCATGAGAGAGGCCATAAATTTATCACCAGATTCACCAAACAAAGCAGCAATTCAAGCAGAAGCGCGTCAAAAAATAAATGACTTTTCAGCTCGTTACCAACGAGCTAACTCTGTTTCTGGCCTTGGCTCCTTTACAACTATGCGAACAGCTCTCAACTCCCTAGCTGGACACTACAGTTCTTACCCTAATCGTCCCGTACCCGAAAAACTCAAAAGTCGCTTAGAGAAGGAGTTACAGCAGGTAGAATCAGCACTCAAGCGTGGCGGTTAACTCTTAACTATTACCTATTCCATGATTAAGAGTCAGCAGTCTCAAGTTTTGATTCTTCAATCTTGAGTGGAGCTGGAGACACTCCGCCTCCACTCTTGGTAACCTTACTTAACTTGAATCTCAGTCTGAGTTCAAAATTTAAAATTTTATACTAAACTAATTCATAATCCCTTAGATGATGTTTCAAAGCTTCTATCCTACTAGGGGAAAATTTAAAAGTATACATTTTGACGTTAAAAAAATATTAAGTGTAAGTTACAGTATCCTTAGTCCAAAAATCACATTGATTTTGGCAGATTTTCAATAATTAGGGCAGAGTAGAGTTTATCTCATACCAGGGTAAACTCGGTTTGTATTTATAGCAGTCGAAGGATAGTTTAGGACATAAACTGATGATAAAACCTTGACATCAAAGGACTTTCAATTCTTTTGCCTGTTGCCTATTGCCTGTTGCCTGCTATATGTGTTTTATATCCAAGTTTATGTATTTATATGTTTACAAAAAAATACGGCAACAGAAATAGATGTTTGCCAGTCTTGAAAAAGTAGGTTTTAAAACCCTGATTACTCAACTATATAATTTTATACAAGTTGCTTATAACCATCTGAGTTGGAGTAATTGATTTTTGTGTCCATCTACTACCAGGTATGTTTAATCGTCCTTTGAACGTTGCAAGATCGAAATTATTTTGGCGACGCCTATTCGCTGTTGTTTTCAGTAGTAGCTCATTACTTTCTAGCTTTGGGAACCAACCAGCAAGGGCGCAAGTAACACAGTATTGTCAGTTATCACCAACGGCGGCGCGAGAAAAAGAAAACTTACGTTTGTCAGCCCTCAAAGGCAATCAAAATGCCCAGGCTCGATATCAAAAAATATTACAAGAACAGGCACAGGAATTACGTGAGTGCCGTTCTAGGACTTGGCCGCAAATCCAAGCACTTTGGTTGCGCTTGTATCCCTGCGATATTCAGCCAGGAACAATCGATCTGGTTATGGATCGGATTGTTAACGGTGGCTATAACCAAGTTTATTTAGAAGTATTTTACGACGGGCAAGTGTTATTGCCAGCAACTAGTAACCCGACGGTTTGGCCTTCTGTAATTCGTACTCCAGGAACAGAAAACATCGATTTGCTTTCTGTAGCGATTCAAAAAGCTCGGCAACGGGGTTTGAAGGTTTATGCTTGGATGTTTACCACAAATTTCGGCTATACTTATGCCCAGCGAAAAGATAGAGAAGCTGCGATCGCTCGCAATGGCAAAGGTCAAACAAGCTTATATGTTGTAGACAATAGCTCTCAAGTATTTATCGACCCCTACAACCCCCAAGCAAAACGTGACTACTACCAATTAGTACAAGAAGTTTTACGCCGCCGTCCAGATGGCTTGTTATTGGACTACATCCGTTATCCCCGACAAGCAGGAAGTGATTCCATCGCCACCAAAGTCTCAGATTTATGGCTATTTAGTCCCGCAACTCAAGAAGCTTTATTTAAACGGGCACAGAATTACAAAGGACTGGACTTAATTCGCCGCTTTTTGAGCAAGGGATATGTCACAGCCGGGGACGTAGCAGAAGTTGATAGACTTTATCCTCAAGAAGGCGAACCCCTTTGGCAAGGACGCATTCCCCCATCCGCAGAAAAATCTATTCAGCCTGCAACCAATAGACAACCACTTTTACAATGGGAATTGTGGCAACTTGCCGTTGCCCACGCCATGCAAGGAATTCTAGATTTTGTCACCATCGCTAGTTATCCAGCAAAACAGCAAAGTATTCCCACAGGAGTAGTATTTTTTCCTGATGGTAACCAAACTGTAGGACAAGGCTATGATTCTCGTTTGCAACCTTGGGATAGATTCCCCACCACACTGCAATGGCATCCCATGTCTTACGCAACTTGCGGTAATGCTAGTTGTATTGTCTCCCAAGTGCAGCGGGTTTTGAGTATGGCAAAACCGGGTACCCAGATAATCCCTGCTTTAGCCGGTCAGTGGGGAAAACCTATTAGTAATCGTCCACCGCTAGAAGTGCAAATGCAAGCACTTCGTCAATTTGCCCCCCAACTCAAGGGAGTTAGCCATTTTGCCTATTCTTGGCAATATCCTCAAGATGATAGCGATCGCAAATTTTGTCGCAATCGCTAAGCAGAATTCAACTTAAAGCCAAGTCCTCTGGTGTATTACAGTTAAACAGCATTTCGGGTTCTGGTAGCGGCAAAACTTCCACAGGATATTGTCGCAACCACCCCTGAAACGATCGCCCTCCTTGATTGATAAAATCCAAGAGTTGTGGCAAACAGCAACGGCGATAAAAACCACACAGAGGTTCCCAGCCTTTGGGATGATGAGCTAAAGCGGCGATCGCATCATCCCTCACACTATCAAGTCTAGTTGCCCATTCTTGCAACACCTCAACCCGCAATTTCGGCAAATCGCAAGCCAGCAACAATACCCATTCTGTCTCTACTTGGGCTAGTCCTTGGGCAAACCCAACTAAAGGGCCGTG
Organism: Nostoc sp. ATCC 43529; assembly: GCA_003326205.1. Lineage (GTDB taxonomy): Bacteria > Cyanobacteriota > Cyanobacteriia > Cyanobacteriales > Nostocaceae > Nostoc. The sequence continues at coordinate 239,559 of LWTK01000001.1, read as the reverse complement.
TGTCTCAACAGAGGTACAAGGCGAAGGTACTTCTTGAATAAACTCACAACCAGGCAATAGCAAATGTTGATAGCGTTCCGGCCAGGGAGTGACTATATAAACACTATCGGCACAGCCTTTAGCAATTGCACAAACCCGCTGCAACAATGGCACTCCTTGAATGGGAATCACGGCTTTATCCTCACCCATGCGAGAACTTTGACCCCCAGCTAACACGATTGCCGTTAATTTGCCGCAACTCATGTTAACAGCGCCGCTTTCTTTTGTATCCACCCTACTACCTACTCCCTACTCCCCGATTTTGACTTTGTTCAACTTGCTGCAATAACTTCTCTACACTTTCTGCTGGTGCAAGACACTTCAAACCTTGGCAAACTAAACCAACGCTTCCCTCTGGTAAATCAGATACCACACTAAACACAGCACTTGGTAGAAAGTCGGGAATCAGAGAGTTTAATTGCTCTGTTGTGCTGCGAATCAAAGTTGAATTCCGATACCAATCCAAGGCTGTAAACAAGCTGGGACAAGCTTGGGGAGCGCGATGCATTACACTTCTAAAAGCTTTTAAACCAAGTTCTGCTAAATCTAAATAATGTAGATTATCGGTGAGTAAAGCCAGACGCACAAGGTTAGCGATCGCCACTCCATTGGCTGATGCTGTGGCATTATCGGCGTAACTCCGTTCGCGCACAATTAAATCTTGACTAGCATCGCTTGATGCGTTGTAATAACCCCCTAATTCTACGCTCCAGAGAAACTCGTTAAATTCATCTTGGATGGCGATCGCTCTTTCTAACCATTGCTTCTCTTCAGGGTTGGCAGCTTGTAAATCCAAAAGAGCTTTAATAAAAAAGGCGTAGTCTTCAGACTGGGCTAAAACAGTTGGTTCTCCTTGATAGTTAAGTCGCTGGAAGCGTCCATCAACAAATTGACGATCTAAAATGAAATTCGCTGCTCGTGCTGCTAATTCCAGGTATGAGGCTTCCTTGAATACTCCCGCAGCCCTAGCCAACCCAGAAATCATCAAGCTATTCCAGGCGACAATCATTTTCGTATCTGTCACAGAGGGAATGCGACCAGGCCAGTTAGTGGTTTTTGCTTCTTGGTTGTTGCGAGCCGGGGGAAAAGTTTCAAGTGACTCAGGGCTAGCGCCATAGCGAACTGTAAATAATTTGCTCAGTGCTGTTTCCAGTGTTGCAGTCAGTTGCCCGGTATAGCGTCTTTGCAAGACATTCTTCCCTTCAAAGTTGCCGTTAGGGGTTACCGTAAACTGTTGTTGTAATTCCGTGAGTTCTTCAGAAGTTAACAGTTCTTGTAATTCGCTGTAACTCCAGACATAAAAGGCTCCTTCCTCTGGCTCCACTGCTGTGGGTTCAGTGAAGCTGTCGGCATCTTGAGCCGCATAGAAATAACCTTCAGGGGCGGTCATTTCTCGTTTCAGCCATTGTATAGTACCAGCGATCGCCCTTTCAAAAGCTGGCTCTTGTATTCCTGCACTCCACAAAGAAGCTAGATACTCGACAATTTGTCCGTTGTCATAGAGCATCTTTTCAAAGTGGGGTACTGTCCAAGTCGGGTCAACAGTATAGCGATGGAATCCGCCGCCCACATGGTCATAAATCCCTCCCAGTGCGAGGTCTAGACCCCGCTGGGTACAAACTTCCTTGCCATCATACCGAGATTCAAAATTAAATCGAATTCCCCGCAGTGCTAATTCTGCATAGGGAATCATCGGAAAGCTATTGCCAGCTTGATTAGGAGTAATTATGCCTGTGCTGGTTTCCCAACCTTGTCGGAGTAATTCATGGTCTTCTAGCTCATTGGTTGTAGCATCTTGCAATACCGCAGATGTGAGCAGCGACTCAATGATAATGGCTTTGCGTTGTTGTAAATCTTTTTTTTCTGTATCGTAATAACGACGTAGTGCTTGTAAAACTTGTAAAAATCCAGGACGACCATAACGTTGGTCTACAGGAAAATAAGTACCAGCATAAAACGGCACTAAATCATCAGGGGAAAGAAAGACATTTAAAGGCCAACCCCCTTGACCGCTCATCATCTGTAAAGCCTGCATGTAGATGCTATCGATGTCGGGTCTTTCTTCCCGGTCTACCTTGATGGGAAGAAAGTTGGCATTCATGTAGTTGGCGATCGCTAAATCGGAAAAAGCCTCGCCTTCCATAACAGTACACCAGTGGCAACTAGAGTAACCAATGGAGAGAAAAATCGGTTTATCTTGCGCTTTTGCAGTTGCAAGTGCTTCGTCACACCAAGGCCACCAGTCAATCGGGTTTTCGGCGTGTTTTTGCAGGTACAGGCTCTTAGCTTCAGCAAGGCGATTAGTCATAATCAAATGCAAATAGTTGCCTTCTTTGCTCAGTCTAGCTTGTTGCCAGGAATGTTCGTCTAAATTGCTATGTACACAACAAAAAAACCTACAATAAGATTATTCCTTAGGTAGGAAAAAATACAGTTTAGTTAAGACTAAAAACTAAAACTGATGCAGGTTGAGCTAAGGAACATAGGCAACCTGAGGATAACCCAAGCCTATTGGAGTAAAAGGCACTAGTGTTAAGTTTTGAATATCACCTACAGCTGTGCAATTCGTAAATTATTTTTACTCAAAAGTACGCAATAACAAACTGACGATAATGTTTGTTGGCGTTTGGGGCACAGGTGATGCTGTTTTTGTCTGAGCTATAGTATTTGGGCTAAGTCCTGCTATCAGGTGGAGCAAGAAGGTGATGATGGCGGCTTGTAGAAGTTTTTCCCGCATGGCACGTCTCTCTCTAAGTGGATAGCATTTCAATTAGGACTGGTTATTCTAAATACACCTCGTACTATCGATTTACCGAATCTAACAAAAATAATTTGACAAATGTCGAGGTAAATCCTGAAAAAATGTTTAAAATGTTACCTTCATTTAATAGAATTTCCCAACAAGTCAAATCAGTAAGTGACCAAAGTCATACAGCAAACGTTGAAATATGACCTTGGCAACGCTCGGAGTTCTTTGATTGTCCTTCCCTAAACAGGGACATATTGAAAGACAGCCTTTGCGGTTAAAAAGTGCCCTGAGTGCAACTAACGATTAAAAAAGTTAGAATTCTATTTCCTATCTTCCAGAGAACAGGAGCGATCGACTCCAGTTTCCTGTTCTCATCGATAAAATGTATTTAATATAGCCACAAACACCTTTCCAATGATTCCTATCGTTATTGAACAATCGGGCCGAGGTGAACGCGCCTTTGACATCTACTCACGGCTGTTGCGTGAGCGCATCGTATTTTTGGGACAACAAGTTGACAACAATCTGGCAAACTTGATTGTCGCCCAACTGCTGTATTTGGATGCTGAAGACTCGGAGAAAGACATTTATATGTATATCAATTCTCCCGGTGGTTCGGTGACGGCTGGCATGGGCATTTTTGATACTATGAAACAAATTCGCCCTGATGTCTGTACAATTTGTACCGGATTGGCAGCGAGTATGGGCGCTTTCCTCCTGAGTGCTGGTGCCAAGGGTAAGCGGATGAGTCTACCTCATTCTCGAATTATGATTCATCAACCTCTAGGCGGCGCTCAAGGACAGGCGACTGAGATTGAAATCCAGGCGCGGGAAATTCTCTACCACAAGCGCCGGCTAAACGAGTATTTAGCCGAACACACAGGTCAACCAATAGAGCGTATTGCTGAAGATACCGAACGCGACTTTTTTATGTCGCCAGAAGAAGCTAGAGATTATGGCTTGATTGACCAAGTAATTGACCGTCACGCAGCTGGTAGCCGTCCGGTAGCCCTAGTCTAAAGTGCTGAGTGCTGAATTGAAATTCTGCTCAGCACTCATAACTATACTAAAATCCAGCTAATAGACATCTGATGAAAATCAATGTAGAGACGTAGCATTGCTACGTCTCTACAAGGGTTTTGGGTGAGGCAGAATTAATTTCACTAGATGTCTAATGGGTCTTCTGGCTGAGATTGGAGGTATTCGAGAAATTCGTATAATTCCTCATCAGTCAGCAAAAAACGTCCTCGCTTGCCGTAGGTTTTAATGAGGTGCTGCCGTCCCTGTTCTTGTGTCCAGCCTAAGCGGTGCATTTCGACATCAGTCTTAGTTATTACCTGAGATAAATCCTCAGAAGACATTCTAGAGATTAGATTGTCTGATTCTTCCGAGAATGTAGAAAAATCTTGTAACTCTTCGTATTCTAGTTCCAAACAGATATTTTCTGATTCTTCCGAGAATGTAGAGAAATGTTGGAACTCTTCATATTCTGGCTCCAAATAGTTGGAGTATTGTACTTGATCGGATAGAACTTCGTTTAATACTAGTGTAGGTTGAGATGCAAGGTATTGGAGAAAGTCTAGTAATTGTACTTCGGTCAGCAACAAACGCGATCGCTTCCCATAAGTTTTAATCAGATATTCCTGCCCCTGGTCTGTTGTCCAGCCTAAGCGCTGAAGTTCGACATCTGTTTGAGCTATTACTTTAGAGAAATTAAAAGGTTCCATACCTTAATTAGTATTTCAATAGCCTGTGTCTTTTGCCATTAGTCCTTACAAATCACAAATGACAAAAGACAAATGACTATTAACTAATTAAAATCCCGCTAGCGGGTCTGGCTGAGATTGGAGATATTGGAGAAATCCATGTAATTCTTCTTCACTGAGCAAAGTACGCCCCCGCTTGCCGTAGGTTTTAATTAGATGTTCCCGTCCTTGTTCTGGTGTCCAGCCTAAGCGCTGAAGTTCAACATCTGTTTTGGCAATTACATCAGATAAATCTACAGGTTCAGCTTTTTTCTTTCTCTTGCTTGTACTCATTTGCGGAACTGCATCCTCTTGAGGACTATAATTCCGGGGTGTAAATGGTGTGACATTACTGCCAGAAATTCCTGGAAAGCCTGGATTTTCTATCTGTTTACCAGATTCAATTTGGAAATTTTCAGTTGGAGAATCAAATTCTAGTTGTCGGTTAGCAGTCAAAGCAAACTCTCGACCTAAATCTTGGCTATAAGTCTCGCTTGTGCTTGGGGTGTCAGCTGTCAGTTCTATTTTGCTGCTAGCCGTTGGCAGATCTAAATTCTCGTTTGTTACTGGTTCTAGTTTGATATTCCTTTGTTTAGAGGATGGTGTGGATATTTCTTTGTCACTGACAGATGACCACTGAGGAGCAACAAAATCCTCATTTTTTGCAGGAGAATGAGTAGACTCACTCAATCCTCCTTTAGCGTTCAACGAAGGATTTGGTTGTGTTTGAGAAATTGATTCCTGTGGTGCATTAGTAATTCCCAAAACCGTCAACGCCCTGGTTCTGGCTTGGTCTTCTGCTGCTTCTATTGTTTCAGCTGCTGCCATACCCGTAGCACGGGTTACACCTTCAATTTGTACGCTTGCCCGGACAATATATTTTCCTTGAAAAATTTGGACTAATTCAGAAATCAGGCTGCCGTTGGGATACAAGCTCTGGAATTGAGCCAACATAGTACTGTTACCAATCTAAAGGGAGTGGGGAATGGGGAGATGGGGGGATGGGGAGATGAGGGAGTAGGGGAAGAATAACTTTTACTCTTAACTTTTAACTCCTAACTCCTAACTCCTAACTCAGCACTCCCCATGCCCAATGCCCGAAAGTAATATTCTTGCTTTGCCCCGTGTCCCAATTGTAGCAGTAGCTCTTTTTTGAGGAAATTTTTGGCTAGTGTCAACTTACCTGGGTAGTTTTGTCTGTAATGCTATACTATTTACCCAACTTAATGTCTATAACTATTTTCTGGAAGTGCGCTCTAAATCTACAATAATGTAGATAAGGTTCGCCCTCACTGCTTATTAAGCTGTTCGCCTAATTGTTACCGATTCTACGTGTGGAAAAATTGGGTTTACCAGCAGTTCCTCCTAGTTAAAAATCAGAGTCTAATGGCGTAAAATTACCTTCAATCTAGACAATCAAACACCTGTGGTTTCCACGTCACTTGATGACAGTTGCTCATGGGGGAAACCACGCCACATGCTACCCTGCGGGTTCCGCGTTAGCGGTACAAGCCGGGGAACCCGTCCAACCCAGTGGCTCCCCTGCGTAGCCGTCACTGCCTCCTCCACTTGGGGAGGACTCAAGACCGCAGTGGCTTCCCTGCATAGCGCTTTGGGCAGCATGGATTCTCCAAACCCAGCTTCTCAAAAACCGTCGCATAATTACCTAGCGGGGCGAGATCTGAATCAGGTGTACTTTCTCAGTTTGGTTAGATGAAGGAATTTAAACCCAAACAAACTTTGAGAGCATCGTGCAGTGAGAAGTCCAAAAGACGCTCAGAGTTGTTCGTTGGTCGGCTTCTTCGGCTCAACACAACTTCAAGAGCAGTTTCCCGCAAGAGGTTGGCTTCCTTTCCTTGGAAATTAGGAAGCCTTGCCTTAGGCCAATTCGTTTCCAGCTTGTTTCTGTAAGCCTTCAAAACCCTTTAAGCTCTTAATCAAGGTAAAGGTGAAAGGGAAAACACAAGAAGGGAAAGGTTTAAAGGAAAAGGGGAAGGGTCTTAAGACTGGTCTTTTTTCCCTTTCTGCTTTACCCTTTGTCAATCGGCAGTCACTTTTCGCCTTCTTTGGTGAGGGCATACAGGAAAGAACCAGATTAAAAAAATGATGTTTTGACCAAAGGTCGGTTCACTGCATGGAATTTTCAATCGCTACACTCCTTGCCAATTTCACCGATGATAAATTGGTGGCTCGTAAAGTTTTGGAAAAGAAACTTGGTTGTGAAGATGAAAAAAGCTTACAAAAACTTCACATAGCCTTAGATGTCCTGGAAAAAATCGGTATTTTGGTGAAAGAACGGGGCAAGTATCGCCGTGTTATGGAAGAGGGAATCATCGAAGCAAAACTCCGTTGTTCTAGTAAAGGTTTTTGCTTTGCGATTCAAGATGTGGAAGGTGCTGAGGATATTTACATTCGTGAAAGTCATCTGAGTAATGCTTGGAATGGCGATCGCGTTTTGGTAAGAGTCCTCAAAGAAGGCAGTCGCCGTCGCTCTCCAGAAGGAGAAGTGAAGCTCATCTTAGAACGTTCCAACCACACATTATTAGCACGAATTAAGCAAGTAGAAAGCGGTTTTCGAGCTGTACCTCTAGACGATCGACTGCTGTTTGAACTCAAGATTCAGCCTAATGGTGCAAAATTAGAAGACGCGATCGATCACCTCGCCCATGTGGAAGTCTTGCGTTATCCGTTAGCTCAATACCCCCCCTTGGGTAGGGTGGTGCAAATCCTCGGCAGTGATGCCGAAGCTGCTGCTGATATAGACTTGGTAACATGCAAGCACGATTTATCCCGTGGTTTCCCGGATAACGTTTTGGAAGCCGCTAGCAAGTTGCCCAAAAAACTCTTAAAAGCAGACCTGAAAAATCGCTTAGATTTACGTAATGTGTTTACTATCACCATTGAAGGTCTAAATGGAGACACAAAAGTAATCGAAAACGCTTTTAGTTTAGAAAGAAACCCCAGTGGAAATTGGCTTTTAGGAGTTCATATCACTGATATTTCTCACTACGTGCAACCTGATGAAGCCCTAGATAGAGAAGCACTCAAACGAGGCAAATCAGTGTATTTGGGAGAATTAATACTGCCAATGTTGCCACCAACTGTGGCAGAACGCTGTTCTTTAGTACCGGGAAGCGATCGCTTAACCATCTCTTTCTTAATTACCATCGATCCGAAATCAGGACAAATAGTAGAGTGGGAAATTCAACCTAGCGTCATCAAAGTCGAGACTGCACTAACCACAGAACAAGCCGAAGAAATTCTTGCAGGTGAATTTCACAATCAATCCCCAGAAGTGCTGGAAATCCTGCAAAATCTCCAAGCCTTGCAAAGAGATTTAAGACAAGTAAGGTTAAATCGCGGTAGCCTGCAATTGAATCTGCCACCCAGCCAAAACCCGTATTATGATGAGGGAATTCTGGGGGCTGTAGTGGTAAATGATTTACCAGTGCGATCGCTACTGACTGAGTTGGTGCTGCTAGTTAATCAACTGATGGCGACTCACTTAAACGCCCTTGGTGTTCCCGCTATCTGGCGAGTCCAAGGCACACCGGATATCGAAGATGTCCAGGAAATGCTGAAATTGGCAATCAATTTAGGTGTTGACCTAAGCCTAGACCCAGAAGCAGATATTCAACCTTTAGATTATCAACATTTGACTAGAGCTTTTGCCGAATCTCCCTCTGAACAAGTTCTCACCTATTTGTTGCAAGATACTCTCAAACCGTCTGCATACAGTACTACCAAAGGATCTCACTTTGGTCTGGCACTAGGGCAGTATGTCCACTTTAGCGCCCCCTTGCGGCGTTACCCAGACTTGTTGATGCAGAGAGTGTATTATACATTACTGGAACATGGACGCGATCGCCGTAACACCCGTGTAAGAGAGCGAGTTAACTTGCGCCATTCCTCCAGCCACGAAGAAATTAACTGGAACGTTTTACCCCCAGAACTACAACAAGAACTGCAAAGCGATTTGACTAGGGTAATTGTCCAAATCAACGACCGAGAAAAAGAAGTCCAAGAAGCCGAAGCTGATTTAGCAGGACTGCAAAAAGCCCAACTGATGAAACAGCGCATTGGTGAGGTATTTCAAGGCGTGATTACCGGCGTTCAGTCCTATGGTTTCTTTGTGGAAATTGAAGTACCAGCAGAGGCGGTTGAATCCAGCAATAATCCTGGCGTACCCCTGAGAGTGGAAGGATTGGTACACGTCAGTTCTCTCAAAGATGATTGGTATGAATATCGCGCCAGACAGCAAGCACTATTTGGTCGCAAAAATCGCGCTTCCTATAGATTGGGCGATCGCGTCGCCGTACAAGTTAAGAGTGTCGATTATTACCGTCAGCAAATTGATTTGGTAACTGTCGGTAGCGATGGTGTACCCAAAGGTTTAGCTGGTAGTGGCTCTAATGAAGATATTTCAGACCTCTACTTAGCAAACGACATTGAAGGTGATGACCTCGACCCTTATGGTGAGGACGAGTAAATACATTTAGGATTTATGTGTCGAATAAAACTAAGCCACTGATTTTAGGCGTATCGGGCGCATCTGGTCTGATTTACGCCGTTCGCGCTATCAAATTTCTGTTGGAAGCAGAATATAGTATTGAACTGGTTGCCTCTAGATCAACTTACATGGTTTGGCAGTCAGAACAGGAAATTCGGATGCCACCAGAACCAACAGCGCAAGAACAATTTTGGCGAGAGCAAGCAGGAGTCCCACTTTCTGGTAAGCTACGCTGTCATCCTTGGGGTGATGTTGGTGCTGGAATTGCCAGCGGTTCCTTTGCTACTCTGGGGATGATAATTATTCCATGCAGCATGAGTACAGTGGCAAAGCTAGCAGTTGGCTTGAGTTCCGATTTACTAGAACGCGCAGCTGATGTTCAACTCAAAGAAGGTCGGAAATTGGTGCTTGTACCGCGTGAAACCCCTTTTAGCTTGATTCATCTGCGTAACTTAACTTCCTTAGCAGAAGTTGGGGTGAGAATTGTCCCTGCCATTCCCGCTTGGTATCACAATCCTCAAACCATCGAGGATTTAGTTGATTTTGTAGTTGCCCGTGCTTTAGATCAATTAGATATTGACTGTATCCCAATTCAGCGCTGGCAAGGAAGGAATTGAGGTAATCTCACTTCTAAAAGGGCATGGGATTCACGTTGACGGTTAACAGTCCTTTTTTGATATCCTCCCATCCCTTGAAGGGGTGGGTTTCCTCTTTCTGTGATTCTTTGATGCTTGCCGTAAGCCTTAAAAAAAATATTTTTCCAAAAACACTAGCGCAATGGAAAATCTTTTGCTATATTATATAATCGTGAGACACAAGGGCGGTTAGCTCAGTTGGTAGAGCGCCTGCCTTACAAGCAGGATGTCATCAGTTCGAGTCTGGTACTGCCCATACACAAAAAGCCGCCTTACAGGGCGGCTTTTTGATTGGAAGCATAGTGTAGTGGTACAACTTACCGAGATTTAGAGCGATCGCATTTGGGATCGGGGTTTGCGATCGCCCACACTTCCAAAAAAAGAATTTTTATGACCCAAAATCAACCAGACAGATTAGACAGGATAGAAGCTGTTTTAGCTGTTGTAGCGACGCAGCAGCAAGCGAATACTACGGCGATCGCTCAATTAACTCAAGATGTGAATTACTTACGAGAAATCGCACTGCATAACATCGAATTAACTCAACAAAATAGAGAACAAGCTGAACGCGATCGCCAAACATTCCAAGAAGAGATTCGGCGGATTTGGGAATATCTATTGAGGCAAGGTGGTAATGCCAATAATCCCCTGACATAGCCAAAACCTGTGGATCTTCATCAAATAACTAAGGGCATGGGGCATCGGGCATGGGAAGATGAAGGACTGTTAAAACTAGAAGTTTAAAGCTCAGATATTCAACCACGAACCTCGGATATTCAACGGCGAACCTCAGATATTCAACGACGAACCTTAGATATTCAACGGCGAACCTTAGATATTCAGCGACGAATCTCAGATATTCAACAGCGAACCTCAGATATTCAGCGACGAACCTCAGATATTCAGCGACGAACCTCAGATATTCAACGCCGAACCTCAGATATTCAACAGCAAACCTCAGATATTCAACGCCGAATCTCAGACGTTCAAAGTTGCTCATCTTTCCCTACCCAATGCCCAATGCCCCATGCCCAATGCCCCATGCCCTTTAATCAATAAATCGTATAGAAAAAGTCAGACTTTTTTTTGATACTATGAAAACTCTGACTCATTAAACACCGATTGACGTATGAGCAAAGGTACTTTATTCGATAAAGTTTGGGACTTACATACCGTTGGTACACTTCCCTCAGGGCTGACGCAACTATTTATTGGGCTTCATCTAGTTCACGAAGTCACTAGTCCCCAAGCCTTTGCTATGTTACGTGAGAGAAATTTAAAAGTTCTGTTTCCTGAGCGTACTGTCGCCACGGTAGACCATATTGTGCCTACAGAAAATCAGGCACGTCCTTTCGTCGATCCCTTGGCAGAGGAGATGATCGAGGCGCTGGAACAGAATTGTCAAGAAAATAACATAACTTTTTACAATATTGGTTCAGGCAGTCAGGGGATAGTTCATGTCATTGCACCCGAACAAGGACTGACCCAACCGGGAATGACGATCGCTTGTGGAGATAGCCACACATCAAGTCATGGTGCATTTGGGGCGATCGCATTTGGGATTGGTACTAGCCAAGTCAGGGATGTTCTAGCTTCCCAAACCCTCGCACTATCCAAACTGAAAGTCCGCAAAATTGAAGTTAACGGCACTCTTAACCCCGGTGTTTACGCCAAAGATGTAATTTTACATATCATCCGCACCCTTGGCGTTAAAGGTGGCGTGGGCTATGCCTACGAATTTGCAGGCATCACCTTTGAACAAATGAACATGGAAGAGAGGATGACAGTCTGCAATATGGCGATCGAAGGCGGTGCCAGATGCGGTTACGTCAATCCGGATCGAGTGACCTACGATTACCTCAATGGCAGAGATTTTGCCCCCAAAGGTGCAGATTGGGACACAGCAGTGGCTTGGTGGGAATCCATCAAAAGTGATGCTGATGCTGAGTATGACGATGTGGTAGTCTTCGACGCTGCCGAAATTCCTCCCACCGTTACCTGGGGAATTACCCCCGGTCAAGGCATCGGTGTAAACCAGTTTGTTCCTCAGCCAGAAGAATTGCCAGAAGAAGACCGCTTTGTTGCCGAAGAAGCTTATCGCTACATGGATTTATACCCAGGGCAAGCCATCAAAGGCACGAAAATTGATGTCTGCTTCATTGGCAGTTGCACTAATGGCAGAATTAGCGATTTGCGGGAAGCCGCCAAAATTGCCCAAGGTCGCCATGTTGCCGAGGGAGTTAAAGCTTTTGTCGTCCCTGGTTCTGAACGAGTGAAGCAAGAAGCGGAAGCTGAAGGACTAGACAAAATCTTCCAGGAAGCTGGATTTGAATGGCGCGAACCTGGATGTTCCATGTGTCTGGCGATGAATCCTGACAAATTACAGGGAAGACAAATTAGTGCCTCCTCTTCTAACCGCAACTTTAAAGGCAGGCAAGGTTCCTCCTCTGGTCGCACATTATTAATGAGTCCGGCGATGGTGGCTACTGCTGCCATTAAAGGCGAAGTATCTGACGTGCGTGAGTTGTTGTAATTTTGGCATTAGTCATTTGTCATTAGTCATTTGTCATTTGTCATTAGTTTTCTCCCTCATCTCCTCCACCTCCCCAATCCCCAGTCTCCAATCCCCAATCCCCAATCCCTAATATGGTGAGTGAAGTTAAGACAGTTTCAGGACGCGGTATACCTTTAGTGGGCAATGATATAGATACCGATCGCATTATTCCCGCCCGTTATTTGAAAGCCGTTACCTTTGATGGGTTAGGCGAAGGCGCGTTTATCGATGACCGCAAAGCATTAAATGGCGAACATCCCTTTGACCAACCCCAATACCAAGGGGCAAATATCTTAATAGTTAATAGAAATTTTGGCTGTGGTTCATCACGGGAACACGCACCCCAAGCGATCGCTAAATGGGGAATTCAAGCATTAATTGGTGAAAGTTTTGCCGAAATCTTTTTCGGTAACTGTGTGGCAATGGGAATACCTTGCGTAACAGCCGATGCTGCTAATGTCAAACAATTGCAAGAATTAGTAGCCGTCAATCCCCAAGCAAATGTAACAGTGAATTTGGAAACTTTGCAAGTAGAAATTGGCGATCGCACTGTCCCAGTTTTCATTGGTGAAGGTACAAGAAGTACCTTCATTTCTGGTACTTGGGATGCTTGCGGTCAGTTAGTGGCTAACGCAGAACAAGTTCGGGTAACGGCGGCAAAATTGCCCTACGTCGGTTGGGGAAATTTAGCTGCAAGTTAGCATTAAATCTCTGATGAAATAGAGGCAGTGGGGAATAGGGAGTATTGATATAGCAATCCTCAGTGATTCGTGAAAAAATCTATTGCCTATTGCCTATTGCCTATTCCCTATTGCCTATTGCCTATTCCCTATTGCCTATTGCCTATTGCCTATTCCCTATTCCCTATTCAGTTTTTTCTTGACAGCTTCCGTTTAAATCCAAATTCTGACATTCTTTACTTTCTAACAATTGCCTGACTGTAATACCAGGTTGACAACTCATCAAAGTTGCTGCCAAAGCAGCCAACGTCATTACAGTAACTATTCCCAATACAGTAACTCGTTTTAAAGGTTTAATTGTCCTGATTAAATTTTCTATCCCAGTGCCACTACCAACAACCTCAATTGGCTTGAGTGCTTCCAAAGCAACAGTCGCATTGGCATAGCGGCGTTTGCGATCGCGTTGCACCATTTTCATTAACCACGACTCAAAACGCGGGCTGATTTGAGGAACTAATTTCTGGAAATTCAAGCGATAATTATCATTAATTAACTTACTAATATCAACAGAACGGGTATTACTAAGTAAGCAAATTAACGTTGCTCCCAAACTATATAAGTCTGACGCTTCTGTGAGAGGATAACCAAATTGTTCCTCTGGTGGCATGAAGCCTGGAGTTCCTGTGACGAAGCTGCTAAGAGCTATTTTTGTATTTTGTATCTTAGCCAAACCAAAATCAACTAAGTAAGCATTTAGTTGCTCGTCAATCAAAATATTCTCTGGTTTAATATCCCGATGAATAATTGGCGGAACTTGCTTTTGTAAATAAACCAAAATTTCTAATATTGATATAGCAATTTGCTTAATTTGTTCGGGATAAAAGCTGCGTTTTGAACCTAAGGATGGGGCATTTTTATATTCTTGAACCATATAAAAAAACCCTGGCATTTCAAACGAATCTATATAGCGAGGAATGCGGGAATGGTTCAGTTGTTGTAATATTTCAATTTCGCGTTCATAGGCTTTCACACCCGACCAATCAGCGATCGCACTAGCGAAACGAAATTCTTTAATTACTACTTGGCGATCGCAATTGAGGACATTAGCTAGGTAAGTAACGCGTCCTCCTTCTGTGTTGCGTCCTAATTGGCTAATGACTTGATAACCTTGTTGTGAAAAATCTGGATGGTGACTCAAGGGAATTACCCCTTTATGTCCATTACACACATCAAGCTCCATTATACCCACCACATGAGTTTGATTTTGTCAAGGTGCAATTCAAAATTAAGAGCGACTCACCCAGATTGTTAACCGAATTTCTACTCTACTCGCCCGAAAGCGCATAAACACAAACTAATGCCCTTGTTTTGATAATGCCAGCTACTTCAACTTTGGCAAAGTTGGGTAGTGGCTGGTCTATGCGCCAAATTGTCAAATTTGCCCTAACCATTGGGCAATCTGGGCATTAACAACATCTGGAACTTCATCGTGGGGACAATGACCGGCATTGGGAATGGGAACTATTTTGATGTCTTTGCCATTCTCACGTGCCTTTTCGTAAATCTTTGCCCCAGTAATTGGTGTCCAGGGATCGTCAGCACCCCAAATCACCAATAGAGGACGTTCTACTTTAGGCAAAAGTTCCTCTGGACTGGGACCGGGAGGCGCAGTAAGAATCGAGGCGAAAACTTGTTGCGCTCCTGGATCGCAAGAGGGAGTATAAAGTAGATCGACTAATTCATCGGTGACAGCTTGGCGATCGCGGTAAACTTGGTATAGAGTCCGGCGAATCTGGGCTTTTTGGCGGATGCGATTGTAAACAAAGTTGCCTGTAATTGGCGATCGTACAACCCGATTAAAAGCTGCCATTACAATCCTTAGCGGCGGGTTCAATTCGTGGGGGCGATGACTCAAACCACCCGCAGAGTTAATTAAAACACCGCCAGCAGCAATTTCTGGATGTTCTACTAGTACTATCAAACTCAAAAGTGCGCCGATGGAGTTGCCAATAAAAACAGCTGGTTCCTGGATGTGTGCTGTGCAAAAATCTTTTAGCAGTTCCACCCACACTTGGACGCTGTAATCAATGGGCGCTTTATCGGAACCACCAAAACCCAAAAGATCCAAAGCAAAAACTTGGTAGCCAGCATTGGCTAAAACGGGGATATTTTTCCGCCAGTGTCCAATGGAAGCACCAAAGCCATGAACCAATACCAGAGGGCGTCCCGTACCCATGACGGTATACTGAATTTTATAGCCCTGCCAAGTCCAAAAGAATTTTTTAATGGTGGTAGCTGTTGTTGGCTGCTGTGTAATTCCAGTCATTATAAAGATTTATAAACTACTCTTAAATATAGTAATGTTCTCTGGGGTCAAATCTTGCATGTCGCCATAGAATTTGTGGGCAAGAGGCAAGAGGCAAAAGGCAATAGTTAACAGGTAGAGGGTAGGGTTATAGAAAATTGAAGTGTACGGAATTTTTTTTTACGCAATTAATAGGAATTCTAATATTTGATTTTTGTAAAGCTAGGTAAAACTCAAAACCCTTTTTTTGCTTTTGTCTCTTGCCTCTTGCCTTTTGCCTCTTGCCTATATAAATAATTGAGATGTTAGTTTTATCTATTACCAGGGATTAATAAGTTAGGGATACCAAATACCCCTTTTACTTTTTAGACGAATGGTAGTGTGAGATGAAAAAGACAAATCATAGTAACTTTGGTCATTTGAGCAAATTTGTTATTGCTGCAACTTCTCTGGCAATATTTTCGCCAATAGTTTCTGCTTACGCAACTTCAGGGTTTTCTACCATCGTCGCCCAAAGACCTGATAATTCTACTGAGCAACAAATTTTAGCTGATAATGAAGTAGAAACAAGGAGTAGTACTACTACTATCCAAAGACAAACTGTAACCACAGAAAGCCGCACTCAAGTAAATACTAATAATGTTTCAGTCAAGGGACAAAAAACAGGTTTTAGTCTGGCAGTTTGGGAACCATCTGGTAATTTGTCAGAAGTAATTGCCCGTGTTTCTGTTAAGAGTAAACAGAACAAGAAATTCTTAAAAGAGCGATTTTTGGGTGATTACAAATACAAAATTAAGCAAAAAGCGAAATTTGTTAAAGGGTTAAAAGCTAGCGATCGCATTGTTGTGCGATTATACGATCTACAAAACCGCTTTATTGGCTACAGCGAATTTGAATGTTTATCGGCAAACACCGCAGTTAATCTAATTTTGTCGCCTAAACCAACAGAGTATCAAGTGATTCGCACTGTTTATGGTATTGATGCTGACCAAGACGGCGCTATTGATGCAAGTACCACCAGTTACGACTACTTCACGCAAGTCAGCAATCAAAAAGTTAGTTTCCTCAGCAGTTCTCAAAGCTTCCAAGCTAGTCAGTTCCAAGTAGAAGGTTTATCAGCAGTAAAAACAACCAGTGTTTATCCTGCATCTTTTACCCAAGGTGAATTCGCTTTAGTGCGCCAGTCCTCTTTTAGGGTCTTTAGTTCCGACTTGGCACAGGCTTTGCAAGCCACTCCTGGTAGTTTGGTGCAGGTGACTGAAGTGAGCGAGAATTCTAGCTATGATGTCAGCCAATTGCTGATGAATTATCGGGAAGTTGGGGTATCTCGCAGCCTCCAAGTTGGATTTTCTGATGTTTCCACACAACACTGGGCTAAAGATTTTATTGCCGAATTGGCAGCAATGGAAATTTTGGAAGGTTTTCCGGATGGTAGTTTCCGCCCAGATGCACCAGTAACCCGCGCCCAATTTGCGGCAATGCTGCAGAAAGCTTTTACAAAGGGCAAAATTCGCCAAGCGATCGCTTTTAAGGATGTCTCAAGTTACCACTGGGCTTACAATCCCATCAGGGAAGTTTACCAAATGGGCTTTTTAAACACCGTTATTGGTAAAGATTTTAACCCTACTCAAAGCCTTTCTCGCATCGACATTCTGGTAGCTTTGGCACGGGGACTAAATTATCAAAGCAGTAGTTCCACAGATAGTATTTTATCTGTTTACAGCGATGCAACTGATATTCGTCGTGAATATCGCACTCTTGTCGCTGCACTTACACAACGCGGTATAGTTGTCAACTATCCCAATGTAAATTTGCTGAATGCTGAAAAGGTAGCAACCAGGGCTGAAGTCTCTGCTTTCTTATATCAAGCCCTGCATAGTACTGGAGAAGTAGCAAACATCTCCTCAGAGTACGTTGTTGGACAACAACGGCAGGAAGTTGCAGTTGAGGAACGTACTGAAACTTCAACACAGCGTAACGGAGAACGCCGCCATTGTAACCAAGGTATTGGTAATGGTGCTGAGGGTTGTGACCCTGGTAATTCACGCCCTCATGGCGGTAGTAACGATGAAGGGGGACGTACTCCTGGTAAAAGGTAATACCTATTAATTTGTAGAGACGCGATTAATCGCGTCTTTAACTGTAAATTGAACTACCTGTCCGTAAGAAATTTCGAGTGTATAGCCATCTGGGTCTCGAAGATAAGCCCAGTAACCAACTGGGGGGCCCCAGTCATTTGGCCCATTCAACAGTACTCCCTCTGTGCGTGCTTCATTGCACAGGCGATCGATGTCTTCCCGATTTTGATAAGCTACTCCAAGATGGGAGTGTGGTAACAGTACGCCTTCTACTTGAGTTGATTGGATGAGGACAATTACAAAAGGTCTGGTAAGGTCGCTAATCCAAGCAACATCTGATTGAATCGCTTCATCAGTGCGACGGTGTACAACGGTCATTTGGGCATATTTTGTATAAAATGCGATACTTGCATCGACATTACTAACTGCAAGCGCAATATGAGTGAAACCAAGATCGGACATTAGGGTTATTTTTAGGTAAATAAATCACTTTTTTTATCTCACGCAAAGGCGCAGAGGCAAGGCAGCGCGGTCTTGGGGGTTTCCACGCCAGTTGCTTCTCCTGTGGTCGCCGCTGCGCGAACAAGTCGGCAGAGCCGCCCAACGCACTGGCTCCCCATGAGCGACTGCCGCGCAAAGGAAGAAATTTGTGGTTTGAAATCACTTATTAGTAGTGCCTGCAAGAGAGCTAACACGATTGATAATGAAGATAGGCGTTATCTTCATAAAAATTTATGTTCTTAACTTGGTTCGATAGCAATAGCTGGCTGCTGGAAATCGGCGAGAAACGAATATTAATCGACCCTTGGCTAGTTGATTCGTTAATTTTCAGTAATTTGGATTGGTTATTTAAAGGGCGGCGATCGCAAAATCGCCCAATACCTGAGAACATTGATTTAATTGTGCTATCTCAAGGTTTGGAAGACCATTCTCACCCGCCAACACTCAAGCAGCTTGACCACAATATCAAGGTTGTAGCTTCTCCCAATGCAGCCAAGGTGGTACACCAACTAGGTTACACCCAGGTAACTACCCTCGCTCATGGTGAAACTTTCACTTTAGATAATCAAATTGAAATCAAGGCTTTTCCTGGTTCGCCCATTGGCCCCATGCTGGTAGAAAATAGTTATCTCCTCAAAGAATTGGCAAGCGGTTTAACTTTATACTATGAGCCTCACGGTTATCATTCTCCAGAAGTGAAGCAAGCTGCACCTATAGATGTAGTGGTTACACCGTTTATTGACATGACGTTACCTTTGCTTGGGCCAATTATTCAAGGAAACAATAGCGCTTTAGATGTAGCAAAATCATTACAGCCTCAAGTAATATTACCCACGGCGGCTGGTGGTGACGTGATATTTGAGGGATTACTGATGAAATTGATTCAGACTAAAGGAAGTGCTGCGGAATTTCGTTCGCAATTGGAGAAAAACAATCTTTCGACGCGGGTGATTGAACCGACACCAGGCGATCGCTTTCAACTACCATTAGAAAAGCGAGCATTAGCAATTTAACTCTCGTAGTCTCCCTTTTTAAGGGAGATGTAGAGGGATCTAAAACTTTTGATCCCGACAAGAAGACTTTTCAAACATTCTGTTAATCAGAATTTAAAGTCGAATTTCCATTCATATTATGTTCCACATAAATTTCTCTAATGGGAAAGGGAATTGTAATCCCTGCTTCCTGATAGCGTTTGTGTAATTTCTTAATAAATATATGTTTGCCAATTCGTTGGTCAAAGAATTCACCGACTCGCATATAAAGCGTGAAAT
Organism: Nostoc sp. ATCC 43529; assembly: GCA_003326205.1. Lineage (GTDB taxonomy): Bacteria > Cyanobacteriota > Cyanobacteriia > Cyanobacteriales > Nostocaceae > Nostoc. The sequence goes on along the minus strand of LWTK01000001.1, from coordinate 220,492 downwards.
CTATACTAAAATCCCCAAAAGTATGAAATCTAATATATGGTTCATTTGCAATTAACTTCGGTGCTATTTCTTGCATAACTTCCTTAGCAACTTCCACAGTCACTTTTTCAACTTGTTCTAAGTCACTATCATAACTAACGCCAACATTCATCGTTAAAGTTATTTCCTTGGCGGGTAAATGATAGTTAGTAAAAATTGCCGATGCTAACTTAGAATTTGGCACAATTACCACATTATTGGAAATTTCTTTGATTGTCGTATTGCGCCATGTGATGTCTGTAACATAACCTTCCTGTCCTGCATCTAATTTTACGTAATCTCCAGTTCTGACTTGTTTAGAAATAATTAAGTAAAAACCAGAAAATAAATTTGCTAAGGTGTCTTGGAGTGCCAAACCAACGGCTAGACCACCGATACCTAAAGTTGTAACTATTGGCGTAATTTGCACGCCAACAGTTTGTAATAAAATTAATGTTCCTAAAAGTAAAACAGTAGCCTTAGCAAGATTAGAAACTAGTGAAGTGGGAACTCCTTCTGTTCTCCGAACCAATAAGTTAACAAAACCAGCAGCTAGTCTTGCTAAGACTAAAGTCACTGAATACAAAAATGCTATGGTGAGAATTTTTTGCAGTACATTGACAATATCTGGTCTTAGGGGAGAACTGAGAACTGCCCAAAAAAAACCGCCAATTACAAACCAGATAAAGGTCATGCGGTGCAGGGAATGAAATATAATATTTCCCCCAGCAATGTGTTTCTTAATAACGAATTGTTCGAGTTTTCTGAATATAAGTTTTTCACCAATTATTCCAGCTAGAAAACCAGCTACAATAAAGGCGATCGGCAGAATCCATTGCATCATATCCATTTTCAATTTTGTTGTAATTATGATTAAACTGCATCAAAAAAATTTTAGATGATTTTGGTTCATATTAGACTAACGCTTGTGAATAAGACAAATCTAAAATCTGTGGACTTTCTTAATTGCCAACTTAGGTACTCGATCGCTTATAGGTGTCGCGCGATATTACAGTATGTGAGAATGTAATTTTTAACAAATTAAGTGTATAAATATTCAGGATTAATGATTGAAATTGTCTCATAAAATATGAAAGTTAAACTAACAAGGATAACAAATTATTCGCTGTTGCTAAATAATCTGTTGGCGGTTGAATTTTGCCCATCATTGGCCAATGGTAGTTAAGTAATTGAGATTTTCTCCATTGCTGTTACCAGAAAATTGTCATAAGTGCTGGGTAAGTGCTGTTTGGTTACATTTAAACCACTGTTGCATGAATTTTGTCGTATAAAAACAATCTGATGGTTGATTACCACACAATCTCTAGATATATTTGGCACCAGACTATGGTTCAAAATTAATAACATGGACTTGCCAATTATTTACCACCCAGATTACGTTGCGCCATTGCCTGAAGGGCATCGCTTTCCGATGTCCAAATTCCGGCAACTTTACGAATTGCTATTAGCCGACGGTGTAGCAAATCAAGAACAATTTCATACGCCTGAACCCCCACCCGCAAAATTGATAGAGTTAGTTCACACCCCAAACTACGTTCAAGCTTATTGTCAAGGAACCTTAGAACCCAAAGCACAGCGTCGCATTGGCTTACCTTGGAGTCCAGCGCTGGCAAATCGTACCTGTGTAGCGGTTGGTGGTACAATACTGACTGCTAAGCTGGCACTGAGTCAGGGTTTAGCTTGTAATACCGCAGGTGGAACTCATCATGCTTTTCCCAGTTATGGATCTGGTTTTTGTATTTTCAACGATTTAGCGATCGCCTGTCGCGTTTTACAAAAACTCGGACTCGTGCAAAAAATCCTCATTGTAGATTTGGACGTTCATCAAGGAGACGGCACCGCTTTTATCTTCCAAAATGATGAGAGTGTTTTTACTTTCTCCATGCACTGCGAAGTCAATTTCCCAGGTACTAAACAAACCAGCGATTTAGATGTTCCTTTACCAGTGGGAATGGAAGATGATGCTTATTTGCAAACATTGGCAAGTTACTTACCAGATTTATTATCTCAAGTCAAGCCAGATATAGTATTTTATGATGCAGGTGTAGATCCTCATGTAGGCGATCGCTTGGGAAAATTAGCCTTAACAGATGCTGGCATTTTCCGTCGAGAAATGCAGGTTTTAAGTACTTGTATGAGTGCTGGTTATCCTGTCGCTTGTGTAATTGGTGGCGGTTATGCTGATGATATGAAATCCCTCGTTTGGCGACACTCTCTGTTGCATCGCGCTGCGAGTCAAGTTTATCAACAGTACAAACTTTAATATCAAAACTTTGTGGGCAAAGGCAATATTGGATGAACAAAGTAAAAGTAAGAATTTATGAACTATCAAAAGAATTGAATTTAGATAGTAAAAAACTATTAGCAATTTGCGAAAAACTCAACATTGCAGTTAAAAGCCATACAAGTTCCATCTCAGAATCCGAGGCAGAACGCATTCGTTTAGCGATAAATAAACTCGCAGCAAAATCCACAAAAAGTAAAACATCCTCTGAAGATTGGGGTTATACATTTGTAGGTTCAACAATTGATAAATTAATCCGTAATCTTGAAGGAGAAAGCGCCCTACAAGCATATCCTGAGTTTCGGGAACGACGGGAACACGCCAACGAATTAATGTTTGAATGCGTTGGTAAAAAGCCTTGTCTATTTTATGTGCGTCGCAAAGGTGCGGGAAAAGATCCAAAAGAAGAAATTTGGGATTTAACAATAGCAACAGATTCTGAGAATTTCCAATTACCACCAAGACTTGATAAACTCAGAAAAACATTAGGATTTACAGCAGCTGTCCAAAAAGATGGACGCGACGGTTTAAAGATACTTTCGGCTCATTTATTACAAATATCACGGGGAAATGCTGATAGCTATTCTCTAGCTTTTCCCTTACGTTTACTACCTAATCACCAGCATCATCTCGATATTCCACCAGCGACATTGACGCGCATAGCAGCCGCACCAGTTTGTGGTGATAATGTACCTACAGAAGATCAGCTAAAAGCTTGGAAAGCGTTTTTACAAATTGAAGAAAAGATTGCTAAAGCGCGTCAATTTTGTGTACGTTATGTACGTAATAACTATAACTTAAAAAGGCGAATAAATTTTGAAATTGATGTCACCTCAGCTACCCTTGACGGCTTTTATCAAAATTCACTCGAACTAGAAAACTTTTGGGAACGCGCAAAGCAAGCAAAAAACGAAGATTTAAAACTTTTTGAAACTGCCCCCATCGGAAAAAATTGGCTGAGTGGTCGTCAATTAGGGACTATTGAAGAAATAGATCCCAACCGTTGCATCATCAGCGTTAGATTAGAGCGAGACTTAGCTGAATATATCGCAACAGAACGTTATAAGTTGCCAGCTACAGGGTTTTTGTGTTTTGAAGCAGTTGGTGATATTCAGCAAATTCAACGTAAGAAAAAAGCTTTAGACGATTTAAATAATGGTTATACTCAAAATCAATATTTGGGTAACTTTTTATTCGATGCTTCCCAGGCTAGAAAAATCAAAACAACTACTGAAATCCAACCACAAGATTTGCTATTATCTGCTGCAAATCCAGGTCAAAAAGCAGCAGTAGAAAAGGTACTTGCAGCAAAGGATCTTGTTTTGATTCAAGGGCCGCCAGGTACTGGAAAAACTACCGTAATCGCTGAAATTTGCTATCAAATTGCCCTTCGTGGCGGACGCACTTTAATCGCTTCTCAAGCTAATTTAGCAGTAGATAACGCCTTGAGTCGATTAGTTCACAACCCAGTTATTCGTGCTGTACGCAAGGGAAAAGCCGAAAAAGTTGGCGAGGAAGGACAGCCATTTTTAGAAGACCAAGTAATTGGCAGATGGCTGGAAAATACTGCAAATGATTGCGAAAATAATCTAACTCAAAGATTTGAGAATATTGAACTGTTTCGGAAATTACTCTCATCATCAAAAAGATTTACAGCCTACTTGCAAGCAGAACAAGAATTCGATAAAGAATTAAGTAAATTTCAAAAAAATAAGTTAAAAATTGAGTCAAACTTTAAAAATCAAGAAAAATCTTACAATGATTCTTTAGCAACGCAAAATGAGGCAGAGTCATTAATTTCTGGTTTGGATAATTTACTAAATACTGTTCCTAATGTCAATTGGGAATCTCCAGAAATTACAAATTTTTTGCCACTCCTTAAACCCTATGCAGAAGGTAATACTTTAGTCGAAGAATTTTTAGCCAATGTTCGTAAATCTATTAAATATAGTGATGAACTTGGCTTTGTGCGTCCGGGGTTTGGTGCTTTTGGTTTAGCGATTTGGTTGCGTGAAACTATTGCAACGGAAATTTTGCAATTTAAAACTGCTTTGAATTCTGCTCAAAATGCCAGTGAAACTATGTCAGCAGTTGCAGCGTTGGCGCAGACTGTGAAACAAAATTTTGACTCGTTAAATCAGTTACAAACAGATTATCAAAAATTTCTGACCAAGCAGCAAAATCTACAGCAAACAATTCAGATATGGCAAAACCGTCAGAGAGAAATTGATTATATTATTTCAGCAGTTAAAGAATGGAAGTCTACAGCACATTCTCATCTCTATCAAACTTTAAAAGATTGCCACCAATCAGGTTTACCATTAACAGATAATTTAGTAGACTTGCCACTAGGCTTATTGATGTTTGCTAATACATTAAAATTAGCGATAGTACCAAAAAATTACAAAATTAACCTGCCAGAGTGGGATTTATTGACAAAAGCGATCGCTTATGAAATAGACGGAAATTTTAGCGATCGCCAAGGCAAACAGCATAATTTTAGTTACTTTTTACAACAAAATTTTAGTCAGATTCCAATGGTGCTATCACAAAGCGATCGTACTCAATGGCAAGAAACTTATCAACAATTTAATAACTATCAATTACTCAATCCCAAACAACGAAAGTTATTGGTTGAAAATACGCAGTTCTTCTTAATTAGAATTCAAAAAACTTATGGTGCATCATGGGAATGGAATAACATCGATTCTACTCTCACCCGACTTACACAAGAATTGCTAGAAACTATCCTGGCAAATGCACGTCAATGCGTTTTAAAAGTCAAAACTGAAGCAGAACAACAACTTCATCATCTACGTCAACAATTAACTGAACTGCAAAAAAATGAAATCAGCCAACAGCAAATATCTGCTACTCAATATCAACTAGAAAAAGCACAGCAAGATGCAAATTTTCAGCTTGGACAAGTTGTTAATATCTTACAAGAACTCAGCCAAGAACCAAATATACCTGCTCAAGTACGCATTTTAGCCGAGCAATATCTCACAACACAATCAAAAATTTGGGAACAACCGCAAGAATTTACTAAGCAAGTGCATTCTTGGGTAAATTGCATCACTCAGCTTGAAAACTTAATTTCATTATTAGAACCCTTTGCTGTGTTGGAAGTAATCAAAACTTCTCTAAACGAGCATTTAGCTAAACTCAAACAAGAAACTGAAACTTCTCTACAGCAGCTTCAAAAATTGCAAATTTCACTGCGTGAATTAGAACAACAATTACAACCACAGCCATCAGAAAGTTTAATTGCAGAACGAAAGTGGTGGTCAGCAGAATGGCAAAATATACCCGATAAATTTAAGCCAGAAAACTCTAGTGGTGATTTGCTGAATATAGAGTTTTTACAGAGTTTAAATCTTAAGTTTGAATCTTGGCAACAACAACTCGAAAAAGAAGAGGCTTATCTCAGTAAATATCAGAATTTTGTACAAGATTGGATAGAAAAATTAAGAAGGCCAACGGAAGGCGATAGCAACGATTTAAGGCGCATATATTTAGATAATGCCAACGTCGTAGGTATCACCTGCGTTCAAGCTGCCAATAGAGGTTTTTCTGAAGAATTTAAATCTTTTGATGTCGTTATTATTGACGAAGTTAGTAAGTGTACTCCACCAGAATTACTAATTCCAGCATTGAAAGCTAAAAAATTAGTTATGGTAGGCGACCATCGACAATTACCACCCATGCTCGATACTAGCACTTTAGAAGAAGTTGCCGAAACAATTGGCAATACACGAGACGAACTCCAATTTTTAGAAGAATCGCTATTTAAAAGTCAGTTTGAATCTGCCGATGACAGTATCAAGCAAATGTTGACTACACAATATAGGATGCATCCATATATTATGGGTGCAATCAATCAGTTTTACGATGGTAAACTAGAATCTGGTATTTTAGAACCTGATACAAAACGCGCACATAATTTAACGAGCGAAATCATCCAAGAATCTCACCATATTCTCTGGGTAAAAACGCCTATAGAAAAGAAATTTTTAGAAGAACGTCAAGGGACTTCTTACTTTAATACTCCAGAAATTGATGCAATTGAACGTTTGTGTCAGCAGTTCGAGAAGACTTGGGCTTCTAAAGTTGCTAATGGCGAACCAAAAAAAGAAATTGCCGTGATTACATTTTATGGCGCTCAATTAAGAAAAATTGATGAGCGACTACAATCTGAACTTTTCCCTTCTCTAGAAATTCGTACTGGGACAGTAGACAGATTTCAAGGAATGGAAAGACCTGTTGTAATTGTGAGTATGGTTCGTAACAATAATAAAGGAGATGTGGGATTTGCTAAGAAACCAGAACGGGTGAATGTTGCTTTTTCCCGCGCTCAAGAACTGTTGATAATTGTTGGTTGTCATGATTTATTTACCCATCAACCAGGTAAAGTTGGAAGCATGTATTCCGAAGTTTCAAATATTGTCAGTCTTCATGAAGGTTTCGTTGATGTTTCTCACATCTTCTACTAAGCTCGACTTTATCCAAAATTAAGAACTTGGTTATCTTGATAGCTGTACAACCAGATCAGGGGAGTCGGCGTTTTTCTGTGACCAACGGTAAATCGAAACGCAGAGGACACGGAGAAATAAGAGTTTGAGAGGTTTTTTGCGTAAGTCCTAAATTTGCAACAGATGTCAATTCTCTAAGGGGAATCACGGTACAATCCAGAGGCACTTTTATTTTTACCAACGCGGCTTAAGGATGGAAGCAAATTTTCTGACAGCTGTTTTTTTGCCCCTAGCTCTATTTATTATCATGTTAGGCATGGGTTTAACATTGACCGTAGAGGACTTCAAGCGAGTTGTAATTTATCCGAAAGCGGTGGTGATTGGCTTGGTGGCGCAGCTAATTATGTTACCGATTGTGGGCTTTGGCATTGCGTCGGTATTTCCCCTTGACCCACAATTAGCGGTAGGTGTGATGATTTTAGCAGCCTGTCCCGGTGGGCCTACTTCTAATATGATTACATTTTTAGCTGGGGGCGATGTTGCTCTTTCTGTGACGCTAACAGCTATTAGTAGCTTTATTACGGTTTTTACGATTCCTCTGGTAATAAATTTGTCAATGCAGACATTTTTGGGGCAAGTAACGACGCTACAGTTACCTTTCTTAAGTACTGTTTTGCAGATTGGGGTGATTACACTTCTACCTATAGCAATTGGGATGATAGCCAAGCGGTATGCACCCAGACTGGCAGATAAGGCAGATAAACCTGTGAAGTGGCTGTCTTTATTTTTCCTCGCAGTCGTAATTACTGGAGTGCTGCTGCGAGAACGGAATAATTTTGTTTCTTATGTAATAGATGTAGGCTGGGCAACTCTGGTTTTGAATGTGGTTGCAATGGCTTTAGGTTTTGCGATCGCTAATTTAACCCGATTAGGAGAAAAACGCGTTACGGCAATTACGATAGAAGTAGGAATTCAAAATGGGACTCTAGCGATCGCGATCGCTTCTACGCCAACACTGCTAAACACTCCCACAATGGCCATTCCTGGGGCAATTTATGGTCTGCTAATGTTTGTGACTGGTGCTGGATTTGCTTGGTGGGCTAGCCGTCGCCAAGGCTTGTTGAAAACATAATATCGATGCTTGCTAACGAGTATCTCAGAGCAACTACATCCAGTATGGAGAAAGAAAAAAGATTTATTTCTCCAAGAGTGCAACAAAGAATTTAAAATTAACAAACTGACCTCCAAAACTGATTATTTCTTATTTAGAAACAGACTGGAGACTTATAAACATTGAGGCGATCGCTTGGGTAAATTAGCCTTCCTCAAGTCGGTATTTTTCGCCACTATATCTCGGTTTTTAGTCATCATGTAAACTGCCGTGCGTAAGCTAGCAAACAGCGCAGGCATCGCATGAATCTACGGATGGAAAAATCTAGAATTTTATAAACTGTAACTTGGATTAAGTATATTAACGCAATTCGATCTCAGGAACGTGAATTACGTATTTTTGCTATCTCTATTGTAGCATTTGATTGTTAATCTAAAAACAAGGCACTGATACAGTAAAAAGCTGAGCAATCAGTTAACTTTTTTATGCTTTACCGTCTGGCGTTAACCTCTAGCCTGTTGCTGGCAAGTGCATTCGCTCTAAATCAAGCTGTACTAGCTCAAAGTGCAGACGTTCCTTTCAGTGGAACAGTTCCAGTTGAAGCTACCTTTAGTTCTCCTATCCTTGGTACTGCTGAGCCAACAATTTCTAGCGATTCTGATGGAATTCCCAGCAAGTTTGAATCACAAACTCCTGCAATTATGGGTGTGCAAAGCAGCACATCTGCCACCATCACTGTTTCTCCCCCAAAGTTAGTATCTGGGCCTAGTGTCGATCCCTCTGGAACAACGCACATTGGGTTTTTAAAATTTGGTTCGACCAGCCTTCGCAGTGATGTTGGCGGTGGGAGTGGAATTTTGCCGCCAGGTAACACCAATCTAGAGGTCGGTTTGTTAGTAGAGCGACCAGTAGCTTTTACACCAGGAACTTATACCTACGTAGTTACTTTAACCATCGCACCATAACTGTTTTCTCCAACCCTTATTTATTTGAAAAGGATTAAAAAATGATTCGTCGTTCTTTATTAACTGCTGCTTTGATAATTGTTGGTTCTGCTGCTCTTGCACCCAAAACAATGGCACAAACTGCTGATGTTCCGTTTACGGGAAGTGTCGCTGGTGTCTGCAACTTCGATCAAATTACCCCTGGGAAATTAGGACTCAACCAGGTGACTAACCCAACTGCACTAGCGGGAGGATTTCCTGGAGGGGCATTTGGTAAGGTTTTTGTTAGCTGTAACCAAGGTGCCAGAGTGAGTATATCTAAGCCACAGCAGACTGGAGGCCCTAGCTTTACACCCTCTTACTCTGTTGGGATAATCAATTCACCATTTGGCAGTACGGATTCTCAGATTGGTAATTCTGTGTTACTGCCCTCTGGTAGTGGCTTGCCTTTGGATATAGACATGATAGTAGATAAAGGCAGTACCCTAGTTCCTGGAAACTACAGCTATATAACAACATTGACTATCGTGCCATAGTCTAGAATTTTTGCAGTTTGCCTTCAGATTGATTGAGAAAAATAGTTGCTGAATATCTTGCTGCTAGAGAGTAAATCTTCAAGTGGCAAGATATTTTTCTCATGGTCTATAGATAAAATAAGTCTGCTTTTGGGAACTATAAATCAGGAATTAAATTTGCAATCCTGCCATAGTTATAAATATGCTCAATAATAATTGGCGCTCTTTAGCTGCTGTTAGTGTCGGCTTATTCGCCCTAATTTTGTTTCCTGCTGCTGCTAAAGCACAAATGAGCGTTTCTCCACTGGTAATTGAAGCCAAAGCAGAACGCGGACAAGCCCAAGGAATGATAACGATTTCCAATACTAGTAAGACCCCTTCTCGTATTCGGATCTATGCTGAACCTTTCACATATAACCGCGATACAGGATTTCAAACCTTAACATCTAGCCCTAATGACCTGACGAACTATCTGCAATTTTCACCCCGTGAGTTGACTGTCCAACCAGGAGAAGTTCGGCGGGTGCGCCTCATCAGTCGCTTGGCTCCTAATTTACCTGACGGAGAATATCGGGCGGTAGTGTTTAATGAAACTCTCAATGAATCAAAAGATGGTGCAGGTAATAATGTTACTTTGGTCGCAAGAATTGGTGTAACATTCTATGTCAGAAAAGGCAACGTTTCTCCCCAACTAGCAATTGATAGTGCCAGCTTTAATCAACAACAAAAACAAATTCAACTCTTAGTTCGGAATAGCGGTCAAGCAACTGTTCTCCCTAGTTTAAATTGGACTTTACGCCAAGGGCAAACTGTTATTAAAACTGGGCAGGTATCTGCTAATGCTGTGGTGGCAAATAGCGATCGCAATTTCTTATTAAATTACCCCAATAAAGACCAACCAGCCCTCAAACCCGGTCAATATCAGCTAAGTGGTGAGTTAGTCTGGGGTGAAGACAATAACAAAAATAAGTTGCCCTTCAATGTAAATATTACAATTCCTACACAAACGGCTGCATTAGAAAAAAAATAGCTTGTATAGAAGGCAACAAACAAAACGAAAAAAATGTGCTGCGTTAAATGCCCTCGTCAGCTTAATATCGATAATTTTACTTGCTGTGTGGGAATTATATATTTGTGGAGACGTTGTAAAACGTCTCTATTTTTATAAATAAATTTACTGAGAAGTGAAAAATTTGTGCAACTTCGGTTAGTAAATAGAGGTAAATGCCTACTAGCTGCGATCGCTCTTATCTGCCAAATTACCATCGCCCCAGCTAAGGCAGATACGCCTGCAATTTCAAATCTACAAACCCCTACAAGTACCGAATTAGCTCAGAATTCTGAATTTAAAGTTTTTCCCGTAGGCTTGAATGTAGGCAACCGCAATGTTAATCCTAGCGTTTTAGTGCGCGGTCAAGAAGATGGTTCCCAAGCAATTGATTTTGCAAATTGGCTGTTACCCTATGATGCTGTCATTCAAGGGTTGAAATTAAATGTTACTACCTTACCTGATGGGCAATTAGAAGTGCGATCGCCTACTGTTGTGACTCGCATCGACCCAACAAAACTTCGCACCGATCCAGAATTAGGATTAGTCTTAACAATTCAAGATTTACAAACTCTATTTGGCGTAGCGGCTAAATTTGACATCAATGAATATGCCATTATTTTAGATGTTCCAGGGCTAGATCGAATTAGTGGCAAACTAGCAGAAACAGCAACTCCGATTCAACTAGAAGGATTACCACGGATTGCACCTCAAAATTTTAGTATTGCGGCAGTTGAACAAAAGTTAAATGCTAGCGGTAGTACTACCAGATCGACGAGTTATAGAGGCGATCTGATGGCTGTTGGTAGTGCTTTCGGTGGTTCATGGTTCATCCGTACCGATCAACCAAATTTACAAAATCAGAAAACTTGGAATATTGCCGAAGCCCAGTTTTTACGACAAACTAATTCAGCTGATTATTTCGTGGGTTCTCAGCCAACTTTTTGGCAAAGTCAAGGAACAGGAGACTATTGGGGCTTTACATACATTCAACGACAGGGGTTTGTACCACCTCAACCCTTTAGTGGTGGTTTTTCCGATCCCCGCCAGCGTTTACAAGCAGATGCTATTGGACGCACAATTTCTGGTAAGGCTGAACCAGGTACATTAGTGCGGTTAGTACAAGGTTTTGGCGATCGCGTAATTGCCGAAATTTTAGTTGATTCTTCTGGCATTTACCGCTTTGAAAATATTAAAAGCCAAAATCAATTTTTCGGCAATAATTATCGCATCTTGCTGTATCCCCAAGGGCGACTCACCGCCCAACCACAAATTCAAGAGGCTACTTTTTCTTCAGTACTGGGACAATTACCAGCAGGTGCTTCCGGATTAATCTTTTCTGGTGGGTTACGACGGGATTTTTTGGCAAATCAAAGTTTGTTGGGAAACTTTTCTGAGTTTCGGGGAGGAATTGCTGGACGTTGGGGTTTATCGGAAAATCTGACAGTAGGCTTGGGTGGAGTGTACGACGAATCGGCTAGAGCCTTAGGAGAATTATTTTGGCGTCCTAGAAACTCACCTTTGCAGGTAGCAGTTTCAGCACTGACGGGTAATAAGTGGGATGTTCATACAGATATTCGCTATAACCCATCTTCCCGCTTGAGTGCTGCATTTACCAGCGATCGCTTGTCTAGCCGTTTTAATGTAGATTGGCGAGTTTTGCCTCAATTCACCCTATTCGCCAGTACTGACACTGCTGATGCGACATCTGGCGGAATGCAAATTAATTTGAGTGGCAAAAATGCCTTTACCTTTGCGCGTGTCGGCTTAGATACTAAAAACCGCCTGCGGTGGAATTTGCTGCAACGTCTCGGTAGATTAGAATTAGCGCAACGCGGTAACGAAATTGGCAGTTTGTCGGAACTGAGTTACAACTTTTCTAAAAACCGCTTTTCTAATAGTGGTAACTCACTGCTGTTAAATTATGAAACACTCAATCAAAATCGTAGCGATAGCTTGCTAAGTGTGAGTTGGCGCTATCGTTCGCAACAACAAGCCATTGATGGTAGCTATCAGTGGGAAGCACAGTTGGGTTATGGTATTGGTTCTGAACGTAGTGGACTACTAGCCACATTATCAACAACAGTTTTGCCAGGTTTGTTATTACGGGTGCGTTATCAAGGTGTATCACCGAGTTCCGATGACGCAACTTTCAGCATAGATTTAGCTTCTAGCTTGAATCTACAAGGGGGTATTAGTCCAGGCGATCGCCGTTCTAGTTACTTCCGTACCCAAGGTGGACTGTCGATTAAGCCATTTTTTGACCGGAACAATAACGGCAAACAGGATGGAGGCGAAGAAGTTTATAGAGATAATGTCGATTTATTGTTGACTTTGAACAATAAACCTCTGAAGTCATTTTTACCACAAATCCAAGGCGATCGCACTTTAGTACGCATGTCTCCTGGGATTTATCGCCTCGACCTCGATCCCGCAGGTTTACCCCCTGATTGGCAAGCTGCGGTTGACGGCTTAGCCGTTGATGTGATTGCTGGTAGTTACACCCCTGTGATGATTCCGCTAATTCGTTCTTACACGCGATCGGGGGTAGTTACGGATGCTCAAGGTCAGGCGATCGCAGGCGCACGGGTAGAAGCTATACAATCAGACCAAGGGACTCGGCGTTTTTCCGTGACCAACGGTGCTGGAGTGTATTATTTAGAAAGTTTGCCACAGGGTCAATACACTCTACAAATCAACGGTAAATCTGCTGGGAGCTTGAAATTGGAAGAATCTTCTGAACCATTCCAAGAGCTTAATTTGCAACAGATGTCAACCCCATAAATAAAAATTCAAAATTATAATCTCCATAAATTTCAAGTAGGTTTCGCAAAGAAAGATAGTAAAGTCTTGGAAAAACTTGTGTAATTGTTATTAGTTATTATAATAATAGTAAAAAAATTAAGAATATCTTGGATTTGCCAATAAGACTCAAATATTTTTAAACTTGTGCATATACATAGAGGTTTTATTGATGTCTCTTGCTTCTTCTGATAAATCAATTGATGATAATCTGAAAAATTTAGTAAAACAAATTGAAGCACAAAATCCTAATTTATCAGTTTTAGCAGCACGCCAATTTCGCTATAGCTTGCATCAAACTCCTGTAGAAATAAACATCAAAGAACCGCGCGAGTTTAACGTACTTGAAGAATTTATTATTCGCGCCGCAATTGAATTTCAACCTTCACCTACAGAAGAAGAATTAGCCTCTGTACTTGGGCTTGATTCTGTATTTATCCGCAGTACTACAGCAAATCTTCGGTCATTACAAACTCTGTTAGCAACATCACCAATTACAGTTACTCCAGAAGGACGTTCATTTTATGAAAAAGGGTCTGTACCACAGCCTCCATATCCCGTACAGCTTAATGCTATTACCGACCCTTTGAGTAACAAGCTAACCTTTCAATTTGAATCCTTAAATCAAACATCAATAAATTTGCCTGACTTAGGAGACTTTATAATTCTAGATAATACAATTGATATTTCATCTTTATCCCTTGAGGAAATCCAAAAAAATATTCAGGCTTCAGATTTAGCACTCCATGTACCAGAACAAGGAAAACTCGTCACTTCCTTCAAGGTAGTAGCTTCAACTCAAACAATTTGGCAAAAGATATCGCTTTTTTTGATTTTTGATGTAGCTCAAGATAAGTTTAGCTTTCAAATAAGAATTGGCAAGCAAATTTTAGAGTCAGCATCAAATTGGTTAGAAATTTTACATACTGAAGGTAAAATCAGCTTGGAAAGATTATTTAATTTATCACCTGAAGTCATCAATTTGGAACGTGAAGCGATTCTCAAGCAGAAAAACGTCAAAAAGTGATTCACCAACCGTATAGAAGGCATTACAGCGCTCTTGGAACGCATCAAGGAACTGGTAGCTGAAAAACTACGCCCCGCATCGCTCCGAACGAGAAATTGCTGGCTATCGAGACGTACTTACCACTATCCACACAGCTATACTCACATCCCTACCTCAGATCCCCGACTTTTATGAGAAGTCGGGGATCTTTGTCTGCAAAATCTCGGTACAGAACGCCAAAACAAGGAATTCGGAAGATTTGGCAAAATTTTGTTTCTATTTTGGAAACAACGTAAATTCAGGTCAATGAACGTCAGGACTTACGCAACTGGCACAGTGCGATCGCTAGCTAGTAGTACATACGTATTTAATTGCCCAGAATGTGTTTGATTGGCTTTACTCGAATTAGTAATAATAATAATAAATGATGTATCTTGTTGTTAAAAATTTTATGAGAAAATTGATAGAATGTGCATCAAAAAGTGGGTTAGTGATGAGATTTACTAAACTTAATTATTGCCAATATCTACTTAGTAGCCAAATTAACTATCCAATAACTAATCTAGCAGAACATTTGTCAAATATTAGTCATGATAAAATTAATTATTATTTAAAAAATCAAAAATTAACTCCTCGTTTACTTTGGGATAATGTCAAAGATTTAATTGTCGCTGACGAGGATGCTTATATTATATTTGATGATACAGTTTTAGATAAAAGATTTTCGGAGGAAATAGAAATAGTACGAAGGCAGTATAGTGGTAAGGAACATGGCGTTGTTAGAGGGATAGGAATAGTAAGTTGCATATATGTTAATCCTAAAACTTTCAATTTTTGGGTAATAGATTATCGGATTTTTAATCCAGAAAATGATGGTTTAACCAAGATTGACCATGTAAAAAATATGCTCCAAGGGCTTGTATATCAAAAGATTTTACCTTTCGATACAGTTTTAATGGATACTTGGTATGCGGTCAATAATTTAATGCTTTATATCGATAGTCTAGATAAAGTTTATTATTGTCCTTTCAAAACTAATCGTTTAGTGGATGATAGTTTTGGTAAAGAAAAATATAAGAATATTGAATCTTTAGAATGGAGTAATGAAGATTTAGAATGTGGTAAGTTCATAAAAATTAAAGGATTCCCTGCTGAGAAAAAAGTGAAACTTTTCCGGGTTACTATCTCTACCGATAGGACGGATTATGTCGCAACCAACGATTTATCTCAAAGTTCTACTGATCTTACACAAAAGGTGTGTAAAATCCGTTGGAAAATAGAGTCCTGTTCATAGAGAAATAAAGCAACTAACTGGCATTGAATCATGTCAATGTCGTAAAGCCCAACAGCCGACGCTAAAAGCTATCATTGCACGGGTACATTAATTGCTGATGATATTGTTTTAACCAATGCTCACTGCGTAATTGATACTGAGACTCATCAATTTAGTAAAGAACTTCGATTTATACCCAATGTTATTAATGGCAAACCCCACAGTCAAGAAGATATTGCCAAAGTAGAGAATATTAGAAAAAATGTACTTTATGGTACAGACTTCAAAAATGGTGGTTTTGATAGCGTCAAAAATCAAAGCAATGACTGGGCATTAATCAGAATTAATCAGCCCCTAGCCCGCAAATATGGTCGTTTAGGATGGAAATCTGTACCTAGTTCTACTTTGATTAAACAAAAGCAAGGTAAATTATTCTTTGTCGGTTACTCTGGTGACTACCCAGATCCCACCAAAGAAGGCTATGAATCCTATACTGCTGGTAAGGGATGGACTGCGGGCTACCAAGATAATTGCAGTATTGTTAGTGAAGAATCAAACCTTTTACTTCATGATTGCGCTACCGCAGGCGGAGCTTCTGGGGGGCCAATCGTCGATTGGATTGATAACTGGCCCTATATTATCGCCCTGAATAACGGTGAAGTTAAAAACCGTCGCACAGGTCAAGATATTATCAACTTTGCTGTAAAAATGGATTTCTTGGATAAATTAAGTTGGTAGAAAGTAAACCAGCGATCGCTGTAATTTCATCTAGAGGCGATTGCGAAAGCAGCGAATTGGTTTGACGGTGCGTTAGGACTTGCGTCCATAACGCACCCTACGACTTTTATAGAGACGCCTATTCATCGCGTCTCTTGCCTTAATCAATTCAAACGAGCGCGGCAGGACTCGAACCTGCGACCGATTGCTTAGAAGGCAATTGCTCTATCCACTGAGCTACGCGCCCAAAATAATATGGTGGCTCCCAAAAGAGTCATCTGGAATATTATATCGTTTTTCTCGACTCAGAAGCAATCAAAAATTGCAGATTTCTCGCTAGCAAGGCTAAGATCCAAGTCGCTAGTTATCAATCTACATTAAAAACGAAGCAGATGGCGTATTGGTTAGATATATTGTCTTGTCAAGGGGTTACTTCCCCCAGGCCGAGTCCTTCTAGGCAGCTTAGTCTAATGAAATATCGAGCGAAGCGAGGAGCTTTGCCCATTTTTACACCACGCTAGGTAATTTTAGCCTTGGCGATGCTGCCAAATGCCATTATATATTCCATATTAAGAATGCCCCTGTGAGGAGTTATTGTAGCGTGCCATGTTTATTCTCAAACGGCAGGATGTTGAAATATCAAGCATTCAGCACCCAAAAAAGGATCAGCAGGTGCCGATCCTAGATTATCAAGGGCAGACTTTTCGCTTGATTAGTGTCTTCAAAGCTAGTCAAGAAGAAGAAGCTAGAGCCTTATGGAGAGAATTAACGGATAACCGGGGTAAAGCCTGTGTCTTACTGGAAGAACCGGAACGTTTTAGCGTTTGGGGGAAAATCCGTTTAGAACAGTTAGGTAATGACACAGGTGGTAGTCAGGGCAAGACAGGAATTTTAATCCAAGCCAGTATTTTACTGTTGCAAGGAGTTTATATCGATATTGAAGAGTTTTTGGGTGCTAGGCAAGCTGCATTATTTGAGAAAGATATTGCGGAGGTATTCCAGCAAAAGCAATTTCCCCAAGCATCTCCTCCAGAAACAGTTAAATCTTTGGTATCTAACGATCCTTTGCTTGGAGCCAAACTGCCTCCTTGGCAAGAAAATCACGTAGTTATCCTTTTGCAAGAATTACATCGATTAGGCAAATCCTATTTTGGCAATGCCAACTTTACCAAACAAGTGATTTATAAGTTAGAAGATATGCCAGAAGCCGAGCGATCGCTATTTCTCTCTTGGCTAAATCAATCAGCACTAGGTAAACTATGGCAGTAGTCTGGAAATTTTCTTCAAAAGTTCCTACTGTCGGCACTTGCTTTTGGTGCCTAATTGTGTATTATTTGGCAGACACACTGCTAGCTATACAATCCTTTAACTCAAAATACTGCCAGAGTGCATCTACATAGTCAAGCCCTATGAATAACTCTTACGACAATTCCTTGGTTTCTAAATCTATTTTCAACACTCAGAACATTGTTTTGGCCAATATTGGTTGGGGCGTGCTGGCACTGTTATACTTTTTGTTGTTTAGTGCCAAAATTCCCGGAGCCGATGGCATAGAAAGCCGAGCCGAGTGGTATGTGATTGGCACAAATATTTTTGAAGCCTTAGCTTATTTGGGCGCCGGTATCTTATGCTTGAGAAACTGGCTTAGTCCGCAAATCGTCAGTGGTCGGAATGTTTGGCTCTCTATTGGCTTAGGTATGCTTTCCTATTTCATTGGAGGGATAATTTTCGGCTATACCGAAATAGTTTTAAAAGAAGAACCGGATGTGTCTTTAGGCGATATATTTTTTGTATTGAGTTATCTGTTACTAGGCGCAGGCATGATTTTAGCTGTGGCTTCCAGGCGAATCAATCTGGAAAAATGGCAGTGGCTAATTGTGTTAGCAATTGCTGTATTCGGTAGTTTGTTGGCATGGTGGATTTCTATGCAACAGGAAACATCGTCAGAACTTTTGGTCGCTATTTTAAATTGGTTTTACGTAGTTAGCGACGTAGTTCTGTTAATTATTGCTACCACTCTGCTGTTAGCCTTTTGGGGAGGAAGAGTTTCCCAGTCTTGGCGAATGATTGCCGCTGCGGCCTTTTCGCTCTACATTGCAGATATGTGGTTTAAATACGCCCAAGGCCCCAACTATCAAAGTGGAGAGATACTAGAAGTGTTTTGGGTATTTAGTGGAGTGTTGTTTGGCATGGGCGCTGCCCTGGAATATGACGCATCACTAAGACGAACGCGGCGTACCAGCACACGAAAACGAGCTTAGCAAAGATTTTTGGTATCTACCGTGAGAAAACTAACAGACTCTGACAAACAAGAAATTCTCAAGTTATATCGAGAAAGTGCCGAAACAACCTCTACTTTGGCAGAACGGTACGATGTAAGTAACTCGACGATTAGTCGTTTACTTAAAAGTACTTTGCCAGAAGATGAGTATGAATACTTAGTTTCTTTAAAGCGGGCTGCCAGAACTCCTGAGGGTAGGGCACAGGTAAACTATGAGCAGTTACCACTGCTGATAACTCAACCACAGCCAGAAATCGAAGTTCCACCTAGCGACACCCAGCCGAAAGTGGTAGAGGTTGAACCACCACAGCTACGTCGTGTAGTAGAGGTAGTAGAGGAAGAAACCGACTCGGAAGATACTGACGAGTCAACTGCTGCTAGAAGGGTACGGCGACGCACCTCAGCGACAGAAAAACCGAAGCTAAGAGTTACAGAAAAATCAGAAACTCCACAACCAAAACCCTTGGAAACAGCCAGTATCCCCAGCCCCATACTCAAGGATGAACGTCCAGAGGTAACTGTCATAGCACAGATGCTGGGAGAAGACTTGCTAGACGAGTCAGAAGATTTGGATGATTTAGAAGATAACGATTTAGAAGATGATGACTTTGAGGAGGAGGATGACTTAGAGGAAGATGACTTTGATGAATTAAAACCCCTAGTCACAAGACGCAGACCAGGTGAAGCATCAGTTGAAGTTTTACCACTATCGGCAGCACATTTGCCGAAAACCTGCTATTTGGTGATTGACCGTTCCTCGGAATTAATTACGCGACCTCTCAAGGACTTTGGTGACTTGGGGCAAATTCCCAACCTGGAAACCCAGCAAAGAACTTTACCAGTGTTTGATAATCATCGGGTAGCCAAGCGTTTCTCTACCAAACGCGATCGCGTGATTAAAGTCCCCGATAGTAAAATGCTGCATAAGGCTCGTACTCATCTCCAAGCCAAGGGAATCACCCGATTGTTAATTGATGGTCAAGTCTACTCTTTGTCTCCCGTTTAAAAGTGAGGAGTGAGGAGTGAGGAGTGAGGAGTGAGGAGTGAGGAGTTGCGAGTGAGGAGTTGGGAGTTGAAAATTTCATAATTTATAACTTTTAACTCCTAACTCTTAACTCCTAACCCTTAACTCTTAACTCCTAACTCCTCACTCTTAACTCTTAACTTTAAGCGTAAACAGCCCTGGCAAAACGTTCTGCCAGGTAGATAATGTCCTGTTTGCGGGCAATTTGATTTATCCATTGTCGGGGAATGTTTTCCACGCCGTAGTAAATTCCCGCTAACCCTCCGGTGACGGCGGCGGTAGTATCCGTATCTCCGCCTAAGTTAACAGCCTTGAGTACCGCTTCCGAATAAGATGAGCTATTTAACAAACACCACAGGGATGACTCTAAGGTATCAATCACGTAGCCGCCAGAATTAATCTCTTCTACTGGTAATTTGGCAATCTCACCACTGAAAACTCTGCCAAAATGCGGCTTTTCTAACAAAAATTCCCGTACAGAATAAATTTGTTGGATATCTTGTAATCCTTGCAGGTAAGCTGTTTGGAGGTCAGCGCCTTCGAGTAAGGAAACTGCAATACTAATATATATGCCACAGGCCATTTGCGATCGCGCATGGGCATGAGTAATCGCTGAAACATCATGCACCCGCGCTATCAATTCGCTTAAAGTTAAGTTTCTGTGACAATAAGCCATCGGCAAGATTCTCATTAACGAACCATTGCCATTACTATTTTCAACTTTGCCACCCGCCTGATGGGGTACAACTCCCTGTTTCAAGCGCATCAGTGCTGTATGAGTCGTTTGACCGATATCAAAGACATCGCCACGAGGAGTCCAGTAAGCTTCCTTGTACCAGCGCCAGAAGGAATTAGCTATGGCTTCTAGGGAATACCCCCTACAAAGACTTTCTGCCAAGCAAAAGCTCAAGGAACTGTCATCTGACCAAGTTCCTGGCGGTTGGTTCCATGTGCCATAACCCAACATAGTTGTCACTGGAGATTTGATTCGTTCTGCACGGCTAGTAAACTCCACTGGCACACCCAATGCATCACCGACACATAAACCCATCAAACCAGACAACGTTTTTGCAGCGGTTAGCATTATTCAATCTCCAATAATTGCTAAAAATTAACTTTATAGATTTACTCTCTAGCTTGTTGCCACAGATGCTACAGGCTACTTTTTCACCCTATGTGAAACGGCCAGAAAAAATTATTTTACTGGCTATTGTTCAACTAGATTGCAGCTAATTTTTAGTTCCCCTAGCTATGCCACTTTTAAAAGCGTCTCTTTTTTCGATAGAAAATTAGGAATCTCCGAAAAATCAAGTGTAATTATAACATTTTGTAGAAAATTATTCATCTAATTGTTTTTAAATCTAGTGCAGCGATCGCAACAGCTACCTAAGAAAATTCCATAATTATCTGGAACCTTTTTACTGAGCTTTCGACTGGGAATATAACAGTAAAAAATACAAAATTTGGTCACAATTATGAAAAGCTTACTCAAGTCTATCCTGACAATTTCTGCATTATCTTCTTTAGTAATTGCTCCTGTTCTTCTATCACCTGGTCAAGCTTCTGCCCAAACCAAAAAGGGTACAGATGCTAGTTATGTTGGTGCTGGTATTGCTGCTGGCGTTACCAGCGGCGGACAAGGAACTAACGATGATGCCACATTTGGTGGTAATGTCACAGGTCGCCTGAAAATAGGAAATACCCCATTTTCTGCACGCGGAAATGTTCTTTGGAGCGATCAAACTAGCGCCATTATCCCAGAAGTTTCTTTAGATGTACCTATTGCTAATAGAACTAATGCCTATTTAACTGGTGGTTATTCTTTTGTTGAAAAAGATGGTTCAGCAACTCCTATAGGTAACAAAGATGCAGTAGTATTAGGTGCTGGTGTTGAATCAGAAGTTGCTAAAAATTTCCTCGTCTATACTAATACTAAAGTAGGAATTAATGCTTATCAAAATAGCGATACTCCTGCTGTTAGCATCAACGCTGGTATTGGCTATAGCTTTAAATAAAAGCTCACCAAAACATCTCTCAGCCACCAGAGTTCAGATTTAAGCAAACCTTAGCTGCAATTTATGGCTGAGTGAAAAAAAACTTCATCACTATCAACTCAGGTAGGATAAATGTTGAGAATAGGGTAGCACAGCTGTGCTACCCTACTTATTGTGCTTACTTCAGGTAACTCGAAACCGTTATAATTATCGAGAAAAAACTCTTTTTTCGTTGAATTGATTAATTTTAATCATCAAGCTGAACTAAAGAGTATTCAATCACTCTATACTTTACTCAGCACTTTGCACTCTCAAGAGCAGGTTTTGTTAAGTGTTACGTCACTGATAAAGCCGACTTTTGCCGTGTTAAAATCAAAATATTCCTCATTATTCCGGCCGGATTACCGGGGATAAATTAGCCGAAAAGATACTAAATATCTTGGAATTCGGCGTCCACGAATGCTTTATTGAGAATACTATACAAGTCTAATGGTTAACTCTGCTCCTTCCCCCGTCGCTAGCCGTAAGCCTTCTAAAGTAGAAGTAATTAAAGAAAATAGCAATTTTTTGCGCGAACCTGTAGCAACTGAGATTCTTGAAGATACTACTCATTTTAGTGAAAATGCTGTGCAACTGTTGAAGTTTCACGGCTCTTATCAACAGGATAACCGCGACAACCGCACTAAGGGACAGGAGAAAGATTACCAGTTTATGCTGCGGACGAAAAACCCTGGTGGTTTGGTGCCGCCGCAGCTGTATCTGGCTTTAGATAAACTCGCTGATGAGTATGGTAACCACACATTACGAGCCACCACCCGTCAAGGTTTCCAACTGCACGGAATTTTAAAGAAGAATCTCAAGACAGCAATTGCGACCATTGTCAACAACCTGGGTTCGACTTTGGGTGCCTGCGGCGACATCAACCGTAATGTGATGGCACCACCAGCACCGTTTAAAAATCGCCCAGATTACCAGTATGCTTGGGAATATGCCCAGAATGTTGCTGATTTGCTTTCTCCACAAACAGGCGCTTATTACGAAATTTGGTTAGATGGCGAAAAGGCTATTAGTGCTGAAAATCCAGAGGTGACGGCAGCGCGATCGCGCAATGGCAATGGCACAATTATTCATGACAATCAAGAACCGATTTACGGCACTCACTACATGCCCCGTAAGTTCAAAGTTTGCGTGACTGTACCGGGGGATAATTCGGTTGATTTATATTCTCAAGACCTGACTTTGGTGGTAATTACCAATAAGAAGGGAGAATTAGAAGGATTTAATATCTTTGCTGGCGGTGGCTTAGGTAGAACGCACAATAAAGAAGAAACTTTCGCTAGGTTAGCAGATCCAATTTGTTATGTAGCCAAACAAGACGTTTACGACATAGTAAAAGCAATTGTAGCCACCCAAAGAGATTATGGCGATCGCACCGACCGCCGTCACGCCAGATTAAAATATTTAATCAACGATTGGGGTGTAGAAAAATTCCGCGCCCAAGTTGAAGAATACTTTGGTAAACCACTTACACCCTTCAAATCACTACCAGAGTGGAAATATCACGACTTCCTCGGCTGGAACGAACAAGGCGATGGCAAGCTATTTTTAGGAATTTCCATTGACAATGGTCGCATTAAAGATGAAGGTGCGTTTCAACTCAAAACCGCTTTACGAGAAATTGTCGAGCAATTTAACTTGCCCATCCGCTTGACACCCCACCAAAATTTGATTTTTTACGATATCGAACCAGATAAAAAAGAAACCATTCAAGAAATTCTCAGCCGTTACGGTGTGGTTTCTGACCCTGGTAAAATCGAACCTTTAGAACGCTATTCAATGGCTTGCCCTGCTTTGCCTACCTGCGGCTTGGCAATTACCGAATCAGAACGCGCAATACCGGGAATTTTGGAACGAATTCGCGTCCTGTTGAATAAATTAGGTTTACAAAAAGAACATTTTGTGGTAAGGATGACAGGCTGTCCTAATGGCTGCGCTCGTCCCTACATGGCGGAATTAGGCTTGGTGGGTAGCGCCCCAGAAAGTTACCAATTGTGGTTAGGGGGTTCGGCAAATCAGACACGACTGGCGCAACCTTACGTGGAGAAGCTGCACCATAACGACTTGGAAAGCGTCCTAGAGCCAATTTTTGTTTACTTTAAGAAATCAAAGAAATCGAAAGAAAGCTTTGGTGATTTTTGCGATCGCGTTGGTTTTGATGCCATCCGCGAATTTAGCGCCACCTACGAACCTGGCACATTTAATGGTGCCAACAAATCACGCCACCGCGTAAATCTAAAAGCTGATATCTACGGCAAGTTGAAAGAAGTATCCGAAAGCCAAGGTAAGCCAATGACTCAGTTGGTGACTGAAGCTTTAGAAGTTTACTTCCAGAGTCTTTCGTAAGCTGGAAAATCGAATCAGAATTCAGCAGTTGACTGCTGAATTCTGAATTCTGACTCCTTTTTATTGAGAAAAATGTCTCAACTGCAAAGAATTGCGATCGCCCCTTCCCAACTCCAGCAACAGCAAATTTTACTCACCAAAGAACAGCAACATTACTTAGGGCGGGTGTTGCGCTTGCGTGAAGGCGATCGCTTTATTGCAATGGACGGTAAAGGAAAATCGTGGTTGGCACAGCTAGCAGGAGATCAAGCACAAGTTTTAGAATCTATCTCAGTAGAAACTGAATTACCTGTATCGATTACACTAATAGTGGCATTGCCCAAAGGTAATGGATTCGATGAAATCGTGCGGTGCTGTACGGAATTGGGAGTAACTTGTATTGCACCAGTATTGAGCGATCGCACTTTGCTTCATCCCAGTCCCCAAAAACTCGAACGTTGGCGGCGCATCGCAGCGGAAGCCGCCGAACAATCAGAACGTTCGTTCGTGCCGACAATATTAGAACCTGTTACTTTTAGCACAGGTTTGTCATCAGTCATTAGTCATTTGTCATTGGTGAATAGCCAGCAATATATCTGTGTGGCTCGTGGTGACTTTCCCCATTTAAAAGATTGCTTACACCACAAAGGACAAATAACAAATGACAAAGGACAAATAACAAATGACAAAGCGCAAAGTCAGAGCGGAGGTTTCCTCCGATCTGAACTTTGTAAGAGAGGACAAGAAACAATTGTCATTGCTACCGGCCCAGAAGGCGGATGGACAAAACAAGAAGTTGAAAATGCGATCGCAGTTGGATTTCAACCTGTTTCCCTTGGTCGTCGTATCCTCAGAGCAGTGACAGCGCCAGTAGTAGCATTATCCTTGATTACCGCAGCTTGTGAAGTATAAATGAGTTATAGCTCACGCACAGACGTGAGATGTTTCTCTAGTGTGGATTGAAACATGATTGAGCAAGTTGCGATCGCTTTTGACAATAAAGACTATCAAACAGCTGCTAAATTACTCAAACAGCTGCAAAAAGAATCGCCGGAAAATCCTTGGGTGCAATTTTATCTTGCTAGGCTGCATGAAGTATCTGGAAAGTACGAAGATGCAGAAAAAATTTATCGACAGTTGCTGCGAGATACGAGGAATACTAGAATAGTGACCCTAGCACGACAAGGTTTGCGGCGGTTGCAAGAAATTGAGCAAGAACAAAGACAACGGGCTATTGCAAAAGCAACATCGGAACCTAGTAACACCGAACTTGGCGTACTAATTTTAGAACCTCTGAATAACGAACTAAAAGCAGAAGCATCTCGAAAATTTGCCCAGATTATGCAAATAGATCCTTACAGCGCACGGCTGATGTTACCGAGTCGTGGCTGGAAATTTTACCGCACTGGACAAGTGGGAGAACTAAAATTTTATGGCGAACAGCTACAGCAAGCTGGTATTCCCTGTTTTTGGACAACAATAACCGCCATTCAACAAATTCAAGTTTTTCAAGTCAAATATTTCTCAGAATCTCAATTAAAAGCTACTGTTGTTTGCTCGAATCAAACAAATCAGCTCGGTTCTTTAACTTTTGATTGGTCAGAAGTTACAGCAAGAGTAGTAGGACTTTTGCCCATTTTTGAACAAGTTGTAGATATTGATGCTCGCGGGAAACTAGAACGGAAAACTCAAACACAAGACTATGCTCAGTTTTGCGATCTACACCTACCTGGTAGACGTTGTATTCTGCGACTTTATGATAACGGCTATGAATTTCACCAAGGTTTAGAAATCATTCCTCAAGCTAGCCAAAATACAATCAGAATTAATTGGAATAGTTTATCAAATTGGATTGAGCAACAACTACCTCAAGTCAAAACTTGGTCAGATTTTACACCCTTTGCAGATACAGCATTAGATCAAACAGAAATGCTGGCTCAAATTGAATCTCACATTCACCTATTTCGTAGAGAACAGACTAATTGGGACTCCGCTTTTCATTTATATAGTGGATTAGTATTTGTTAAATAAGTGGATTAATTACACCTGATTTCAAGGAAAGTGAAATACACAAGCTAAATCCCAAAGTATACTATAAATAAATCTTATAAGTATAATAACTTATTTGTATAAATTTTATATTTCCTTTGTCAGGTTCAAACGATATTTTGGAAATTAAATGTCATGAAATCATGATATTTTGTAGTAATCAAAGTTTTTAAATCAATGAATTGGAATTTTTTACTCACAAAAATACTGATTTATGGCTTAAAGATTCTGTTCGCCAGATGAAAATTTTAGCTGATAATTATAATTTAAAATTCTGTCTATTGACATAATTTACGTACTTTTTTAGCTAATTTGTTGACAAAGATTAGCTCAGGCAGTAAATACAAGGAATTTTTTTGTGTTGAGGACTGTTGGTTGTAGTTGCTCTGGAGAATTATGAAAGGTTATTTACCCAAAGGGCGGATTTATTCAAGCTATCTAGCAAGGTTAAATTATCAAAATGTTCAGGAGAAATGGAAAAACTACTGCTTTAAAATACGTGGAACTAGGCGTTCATTTTGTTTAGATAGACCCCACCACACACACATCTTTTGGAGTTGGTGCGGTAGTTTTATTGCAATAGCAGTAACGGCTTACCTTTCTGTAAAAACTAATTCTCCTTTGTTGATGGCTCCCTTTGGTGCTACTAGCGTATTAATCTTTGGTGTACCTGACAGTCCTTTAGCCCAACCCCGGAATGTAATTGGTGGAAATATTGTGGCGGCATTAGTTAGCCTGACTATTCTGCATCTTTTCGGTTCAGAACCTTGGGCAATGGGAATGGCAGTAGCTACAGCCATTGGTATGATGCAGCTTACTGCAACTTTACACCCTCCTTCGGGAGCAGTTGCATTAGTTGTGATGATGACGAAACCATCCTGGCAATTTCTTTTAACACCTGCCTTAGAAGGTTCGATAATTTTGGTACTCTGTGCAGTGGTATTTAATAATCTGGCGCACGAGAGAACGTATCCCAAATATTGGTTTTAAATGTTTCTTAACGCTAGAAATCTTATGCCATCGTGGGAATACGCCAACGAAAGTTGCCAAAAACCATCTTTTTAATGAATTCGCCAACGGTATCAAAATTTCGGCTCAATGGTAAGCTGTTTTGCATTTAACTTGCATAATTAGGGCGGGCTTTTCGGCCCACCCCACAAGAGTTTGCTTTAATCCGATTATGTAATTTAGATGTTTTTAAGCTTAAGTAGGGTGTGTTATGCCGTAGGCTAACGCACCGCTATTCTGATTAAAGAATTCAGTGATGAACTTATAACGCCTTTTATTTTGGCTATTGCCGTTAGTAACTCTAGATTGTGCTGACTCCATTTTTTCATTTCAGTAGAAAATTTAGAATCAGAGTCTACCAAAAATTCTCGTATCTCTATATTTTCAGGATATTTTGGTTCCAACAGAATAATTAAGTCAGAAGATTGAATAGTTTTATTATCTTCATCATAAATAAGTTCTAGTCTCAAGTTATAAATATATGATGTACGTACCAAATATGGTGAATATTCATTACTAGACAATTGTTGCTCACTTTTTGGCAAAAATAAAGTAAACGTAAATCTATCTACATCATTACAACTCACACACTGCGAGATTTTAAAACTTTCAGTATAAACAATTTCTTGTTGTGCATTTAAATAATTGTCTGTATAAAAATTAAATGGTAAAGGAATATCAAAATTTAAATTTGCTGGTAAAGCAACTTGGTAATCAAAACTAGATGGAACAGGTCTACTCCGCTGTATCGGTATAGAAGGTGCTGCCGGAGAAGCTAGCTCATAGTTTTTTTCCAGTCTAGGTAAAACCCAACTTTTCAGCATCCAGACATTATGGAATAAAAACTTAGCATTTTTCAAAAAAGCAACTCGATCGCCAATATTACGAACTTTCAAATCAATTACACAAGAATTAACAGAACCCTCAAGAGAAACATCAACAATTTTAAGTGACGAATCATTATTTTGCAAATTATGATGAGAGTAACTAATTTTATAGTTAGCTTTTGCTAACCAGTCAGTAACTTCTCTCCAGTCTTTTAAAGTATTAGAAGATCGGTTAGTTAATACTTCGATATAGCGATACAATCCCCTAGATAAGTCAACTCGTAAACCCCTAACTTCTCGATTCATTGCAGTAGCGATTTCACTAGGACTATAACCGCAAAGCAATCCCCTCAAGCAAGTTATTTCCAATGGTGTAAGTTGTTTGGGTTTCCCAGAAATTTGCTGTTTTGCAGAGGTCAGATCTTGACACAACCTTGCTATATTCCAGTCATTTTCAGCTTGTGCAAATAGTTGGGGAATTGGTGTCATTGTTGGATTTATCAGCTTCTTCCCCATATCCTAACAAAACTCCTAACAGTGATTAGATTACATTTACTTGTTGGTTTGGTTAGTCTAGGTTTACGTTCAAAACAAAAGAACTTATCAAACCTATGAATACAGTAAGTGCTAAAAATCAACAACTAGGGGGTTTATACATCCAATCCCCTCAAGGAGAACAGCTAGTTTTTCCCCTCAAGCATACAGAAGTATTAGCCAAAGTTGCAGGTAATTTGTCACGAGTTGAGGTGATTCAAAGCTTTGAAAATCCGTTCGCGCAGCCTTTAGAAGCAGTGTATATCTTTCCGTTACCTGATGAGGCGGCGGTGGATGATATGGAAATTAAAATAGGCGATGCCTTCGGCAACCCCTCCGGTGTACGCACCATCAAAGGTAATATTAAAAAACGTGAAGAAGCGCAACAAATCTATGAGAAAGCAAAACAAGAAGGACGCACCGCAGGACTTTTAGAACAAGAACGAGACAACATCTTTACCCAATCTCTGGCTAACATCAAACCTGGCGAACAAATTGATGTCACAATTCGTTACACTGAAAGTTTAAAATTTGAAGCGGGAAACTACGAATTTGTTTTCCCGATGGTGGTGGGGCCGAGATATATTCCCGGAACAAGCATAGATAATAGCGGCGACACAGATAGAGTTCCTGATGCTTCTCGCATTACACCCCCTGTACTTCCAGAAGGAATGCGTTCTCGTCACGATATTAATGTCACAGTAGAAATTGATGCAGGTTTACCAATTTCTCAAGTGCGTTCTCCTTCCCATCAATTAAAAATTGAACATTTAGGTCAAATTGTGCGGATTCAATTAGCTGGAGAAGATACAATTCCCAACAAAGATTTAATTCTCCGCTATCAAGTTTCCGGCCAAGAAACTCAATCCACAGTATTAACCCAAGCTGACGATCGCGGCGGACATTTTGCCATATATTTAATTCCAGCTTTAGAATATTCTATTGATGAAATTGTCCCCAAAGATGTCGTTTTTTTGGTAGATACTTCTGGTTCCCAATCAGGCGATCCGTTGCGAAAGTGCCAAGAAATGATGCGGCAATTTATTAATGGGTTGAACCCCAATGATACTTTTACAATTCTCGATTTTTCCGATAGAGTCAGGGAGTTATCAAAGAAACCTCTACCGAATACAGCAGAAAATCGTGCCAAAGCGATCGCTTATATTAACAATTTACGAGCTTCTGGCGGCACCCAAATGCTCAGTGGCATTCGTAAAGCCATCAATTTCCCTACACCAGCCGGAAGATTGCGTTCTGTTGTGCTTCTAACTGATGGCTACATCGGCAATAAAAATGAGATCTTGGCAGAGATACAAAAGCACCTCCAACCAGCAAATCGCCTTTATAGTTTCGGTGCTGGTAGTTCAGTTAACCGTTTTTTATTGAATCGCATTGCCGAAATCGGCCGGGGAGTATCTAGAATTATTCGTCATGATGAACCCACACAAGAAGTTGCCGAAAAGTTTTACAAACAAATCAACAATCCTGTACTTACGAATATTCAAATTTCTTGGCAAGGTGACACAGAATCACCTGTAATTTACCCCAAAATAGCGCCTGATTTATTCAGCGAACAACCATTAGTTTTGTTTGGTCGCAAACAAGATAAAGCCAGCGGTAATCTGCAAATCTCTGGCATTGCTGCGGGCGGTAAGCACTATGAAAAAACGTTTTACCTCACATTTGAGGAAACAGGAAATATTGCTGTAGCGCAGTTATGGGGACGTGCTTGTATTAAAGACTTGATGAATCAAATGGTGAGTTTTGAAACCAAAGCTGGTGTAGAAGCTGTTACAGAAACAGCTTTAACTTATCAATTGCTTTCTCAATACACCGCTTTTGTTGCTGTTAGCGATAACATGCGAGTTGAGCCAGGAAGCGAATATCTGTCTATGCACATGCCAGTGGAAATGCCGGAAGCTATGAGTTACGAAAGAGTCTTTGGTAGTCCTCCGCCCGGTGCTGTTGCGCGTCAAATAACATTCCCAATGGCAGCAGCGCCAGCCCCAGCAGATGCTCCAGATTTTCTCAAACAAAGGCGGCGGGGGACAAAGCGAGAAGAATTAGCGCCGCCATCTCCAAAAGTAGGAGCGCCCATTCCTAAGCAGTTAGAAGTCATCAGTGCCAGTGGTTTGGATGAAGCGACAATTACTGACTTAACCCAACACTTAGAACAAATAAATTTACCCCCAGGCTTTAGTGGTGAAATCGTCTTTGAGTTCACCGTTAAAAATCGTCGGGTAGGGGGGATAATGTTAGATGAAGAAGCTTCAACCCAAAAAGATGCAGCTGTAGTGGAGAAAATTAAGCGATCGCTCCTACTTTGGATAGTTCCCACATCTACAACTGCTAAAGTTGTCTTAACTTTGCGTATTCACGTTTAACGAATTTGTAGAGGCGCAAAAATCAGCGTCTCTACTTATTAGCAGGGGTTTTAACCTGACGTGCTAATTCTAAATAAGCATTCATATTCGCCCCTGGACGCCGACGACCATTAGAACCACTAGCTGAAGGAGCTAGATATTTAGGTGCAAAGGTAGTTTCTGTTGGTGTCGCTGGTGTTTTTGTTGCAGCTGCTGGTGCTGGTGCTTTAACGGGTTCAGCTTTTGGAGCTTTGCCATTTTGAGAAGCTTCTACTTTTGTTGGTTCAGCAACTTTGGTAGTTTTTGCAGCATCAGGGCTTTTTGCTGGTTGGGATGCCACTGGTGGTTCTGTAGTTGCTGATTTTGCAGCTTTTTTACCGTTGGATGCTGGTGGTTGAGGTGCTGGTCTAGAACCACTGGTGGCTTCGTCCAGTTCTAGAAAGTAACCATTACTTGCTTTCTTCTTTGGTAGTAAGCCAGTCACGAAACCCAGAATACCGCCTAGCAAACCGAAAATACTTGAGACCAAGTTTTTGATAAAACCCATTACAATTACTCCTGCCTTTTATATTTCAAATTTGACCGCAATTGTTAAAAATCACGACAATATGTTACATTTTCTGCTTTGCGTCACCCTATTCTGGTGACAACCTCTATAGGTTTGTGTTTAATGAACATTGTAGTAAAACTACACTATAAATGCTTCGTTGCAGGCACTTACGAGCTATATACACCGAGAACTAATTATTAAATTTTACTGTAACTAAGAGCAAGATTCTGAAAGCTAGCTTCATAAAAATTAACATTTCTTTGTCTAACAATCAGCCAGATCTTCTATTTATATACTGAGTTAGATTTTTTACGCAATTAATTATGAAGCATCTTTAACCTTTGCTAAATATCTTTTCGAGAATCCGAAAACTAGCAACTTCAGCTTGTAGAAAACTATGGGTCTATATTTTTAGATTTTAGATTTTAGATTTTTGATTAACCTTTGTCGGACATGGCAGACTGCGCCAACAGATTTTGAACTTTCAATCCAAAATTCAAAATTTAAAATTGAGTGAAACTTAACCTTATAATTCAGCCAGATTTTGTCGATGAGTATTATAAATCAGCAGCGCAATCCGGTTGTGTTAATACACGGGATTGGCGACACAGAGATAGTTTTCCGAAAAATGAGGGCATACCTCATACAACAAGGTTGGTCTGTATATGCCTTGAATTTAGTACCCAATAATGGTGATTTGGGTCTGGATAAATTGGCAAACCAAATAGCCGATTATGTTATGGCTAACTTTGCACCCGAACAACCGATAGATTTAGTAGGCTTTAGCATGGGAGGAATTGTCAGCCGTTACTATATCCAACGGCTGGGAGGAATTAAGCGCGTACAACGGTTCATTACGATTTCTTCACCGCATAATGGAACTGTGCTTGCTTATGCTTCCCAACGTCCTGGCTGCGTACAAATGCGTCCTAACAGCCTTTTTCTCCAGGATTTGAATTCTGATGTTGAGATGTTAAAGCAGGTAAACTTTACATCTATTTGGACACCTTACGATTTGATGATTGTCCCAGCGAAAAGTTCACAAATGCTAGTGGGAAAAGAAATGGTTATGCGAGTTGGTCTACACTCTTGGATGCTGACAAACTCCAATATTTTAGCAGCAATATCACAAATATTGGTGCAGCCTATTAACTAAATTCAGAATTCTGAATTATTAAGCCCTATCCCCAATTTGTGTATGTTCTGCACTCCCAAAAATCGCCTCTGGATAGCGATAATACTTAAACTCCATTAGGTTATAAAAAGGATCTTCTAAAAAGAAAGTACGATGCTCAAGAGGAGAACCTACGAACCGATTTTTACTTTCTTGACGAAAAATTAACTGCTGCTTTTGTGCCCTTTCTAGTAAGTCCTCCCAATCACTTTCTTGGGTAAAAATTAGTCCAAAGTGTCTGGGATAAATGGTTTGCTGTGGTGTCAAAACTTCTTTGGTAACATGAGCTACTAGTTGATGACCTTGGAGATTGAGAATTAGAGCATGTCGATTTTCCCTACCGGGAATACAGCCCAAGCCATCTACATAATACGTTTTTGTCTTGGCAATGTCAGTCACAGGGAAAGCAAGATGGAATATAGTTTGGTTCATAGCTTGTATGGAAAAAACTAATAATTGATGCTATCTACAATTTATGCTGTAAAGTTTTAATTGTGGTTAATTTCAACACAGTTTTAATTGACATTAACCGATATGCTTTATCGCAGTATGACTCAGATAGTATACTGAGTATAATTTCATTTTTTCTTGTAGTATCGGCTTTTTACTTGTTTCAACTCGCACAGATGCCTATTCCACAAGATAAAGAGTGAATTGTAACAAACAAAAGTTTTGCATTTTGTTTAATCCATGTTTTTTAGTCAAAATTGCATTGTATATCTAGAACATTATCTACATTTCTATATCGAGCTTTAAGAGCGATGCCTGTGCTATACATTTCATAATACAAGCATATTACTTAGACCAGAAAAATATCATAAATTAAGCACTAAGCGCCGCAAATTGGTTATTCTGTTGATATTCAGATAAAATTACTCTTGATTAATTACTGATGTTATCCTCAATTAATTATCTAAATCCCTGGCTGGTGGGAGTAGGATTAAACACAATTTTATTGGGTTTAGCTGCGATCGCTCCTAAAAAGCTACTGACCCCAGCTGGATTATTCCACGCCTGGATACTGGCCATACTAATTTGGGGAACTTTAGGCTGGCAAGGTTATGCAGTGGTAATGTTCTATTTTTTAGTTGGTTCTGGCGTTACCCGTATTGGTATGGCACAGAAGGAGGCCGAAGGAATCGCCGAAAAGCGTTCTGGTGCAAGAGGCCCAGAAAACGTCTGGGGTTCGGCTTTAACTGGGGCTTTGTGCGCCTTGGGAGTAGGACTACTCAATTCGGGATTTATTTTACCTAGTCCCCAATCCCTAGTCCCCAATTTCCAATCCCTATTATTATTAGGTTATGTAGCTAGTTTCAGTACCAAGCTTGCTGACACCACTGCCAGCGAAGTTGGTAAAGCATACGGTAAAAGCACCTTTCTAATTACTACTCTTCAACCAGTGCCTCGCGGTACAGAAGGAGCGGTAAGCTTAGAGGGAACTTTAGCTGGTGTTGTGGGTTCTGTAGCGATCGCCCTCGTTGGTTGGGGAGTTGGTTTAATTGATATATTGGGCGTAGCTTGGTGTGTGTTGGCAGCATTTATCGCCACTAACTTAGAAAGTGTGATTGGAGCAACACTGCAATCAAAATATACTTGGCTGACCAATGAAGTGGTAAATATTTTTAATACATTAATCGGTGCGATGGCAGCTGTAATATTTGCCTGGGTGTGGGGCATTGGTCATGGAATATAGGGCATTGGCAACTTGAAGCAACTAGCCCACAAAATAAACAATGAATTATTTTTAACCTGTTTTAGTTGGTTTCCCTTAGTTAGCTGATTAGTAGCTCAAATTTATACAACAATTTTCAGAGGATTAGCTTTAGCTTGCTTCTGGGCGATCGCTAATATTTTCAATCCTGTTGTGTCTTCCCAAGAGCGTATAACTAATCATGAAAAATTATATTATCAAGAAAGCGCAGGTACGCAAAGAGAATTTCTGATAAATTTACCGCATCAGAGCCTCAGAGCGTCTCTTGTTCAATTAGCAATATATTTTTTGATCATTTTCCACGTAATTAGTTTATGAAATCTTTATCATAAGAATCCATCAATGACAGCATCATTTCTATATGATTTAATTTAAAAGTCCTATGAGTGTTTAACCATTTTCACATAATTAGTTCATGGAATCTTTACCATTTTTGATAGTCAATGACCAACCTATTTCTGTTGAAGAAGCAGTAAAATACCTGCAAGTCTCTGGAAAATTAGGACAGTACATTGGAGATATTCTCCGCCAGTACGTAATTGAGCAAGAAATCCGAACCAGAGACGATATTGAGATTGGCACAGCCATAACAGAGCAAGCAATTATTGATTTTCGACTCAACAATCAATTGACTGACCCCCAAAGTTTTCAAGAATGGTTAAAGAGGAATAACACAGATTACACAACATTTCATGCATCCGTTACTTTTGGCTACAAACTAGAAAAACTCAAAGCTGTAGTCACCGAACCAAAACTTCCAGAATATTTTATTGAACGCAAAATTTTCTTAGATCGGGTGGTACTTTCTCGGATTGTTGTTGATAATCGCGAACTTGCAGACGAACTACAAATCCAAATTGAAGAAGGAGGCAGCTTTGAGCAATTAGCTAGAGAGTATTCACTTGCAGATGACCGAATTGTGAATGGCATGATGGGACTCATTAGCCGAGGAAGTCTGCCAGACACACTACGGGCAGCTATTGATGTAGCAAGTCCTGGGCAAGTGGTAGGCCCAATAGAAATGGTTGGCGGAACCTCTTTGCAAGGAGAAGGGCCTTATGGTTTGTTTCGAGTAGAACAATTTCTGCCAGCCTCTTTAGAAGATACTCAACTAAAGCAAGCACTACAAAATGAATTGTTTGAGAAATGGCTAGCAGAGAAAATTCAAAAACTGACAGTCAAATTACAAGTGAGTTAAAAATTCTGGATAATGAATCTCTACGATTAGAAGTGCTGGCTTCTTTACCTTGGAATCAACCACCGCTGTGTTGGTTGACTCCCGAACAGCAATCCCGGTTGCGAGATGAATCCCAAGCCCGTCAGTATCGTTT
This sequence comes from Nostoc sp. ATCC 43529, assembly GCA_003326205.1. Taxonomy (GTDB): domain Bacteria; phylum Cyanobacteriota; class Cyanobacteriia; order Cyanobacteriales; family Nostocaceae; genus Nostoc. Next base: position 185,053 of record LWTK01000001.1, on the reverse strand, counting down.
AGGAGATAGGATCTGGTCAAGCGATATCGGCGGTTACCAATTCTTGATTGTGGCTGGTAAGGTGCGTTTGCGAGATGGGAGAAACCCATCCAGTGGGCTATCTCAAGAACGTGTTGGCAAACCCATAGCCGCCCTCCAAGCAGGAGATTGGTTTGGCGATTTACAAAAGCTGTCTGCGGATTTTAAAGCTGTAGCTGCTAGTAAAGAAGTGATAGTACTGTGTTGGGATATAGCACTGTGGGCAGAATTTTCTCACCCACAAATCCAGGAATTTTGGCAAGCTTTACCAGTGGAAAGAGAACCAGAAAAGGAGACATTTTCCTACTCTTCCACAACAATTCCACTACCGCCAGCTTCAGAGGAAACTGTCCCCCTCCAACCCCAAAAAGGACTACCAGCCGCCAATTTAATTGTTCCAAATTATCCTTTTGTTGCTAGTTGGAACACTGCTGCTGCATGTTTAACAATGGTGGCGCAACAATTAGAAAATTCCGTGCAACTGGAATGGGTGCAACGCCAACTCAGAGGACAACGCCCGAAAAATGTTGTCGAAGCAGCAGAAAAGATGGGCTTAGTGTTGCGGCGGTTACAAGTGAGTTGGGGTGACTTGCGGCAAATATCATTTCCAGCTTTATTGTTGTGGAATTCCGACTTACCCCAGAGTCCTTCCTGGGTGGTAGCCTATGGAATGAGAGGCGATCGCCTGATTATCGCTAACCCTCTAAATCCCGACCATGCTTGTGAAAGTTTGCCCCAGTCAGTAGCTGAAACGTGTTGGGATGGACAACTCTGGCAAGTAGAACTCATAGCCCAGCAAGAAAAATTTAACCTCAGTTGGTTTACCCCGGCAGTTTGGAAATATAAGGGATTGCTAGGGGAAGTATTGCTAGCATCTTTTACCTTGCAACTATTGGGCTTAACAACACCACTGATTACCCAAGTTGTGATTGATAAAGTGATGGTGCAGGAGAGTTTGCCGACTCTTGATGTTATGGCGATCGCTCTTTTGTTTGTCGCCATATTTGAATCTATACTCGGCATTCTGCGCTTATTTATCTTTACTCACACAGCTCGTCGTCTGGATTTAAGTTTATCAGCACAGCTGTTTCGCCATCTGATGCGCTTGCCTTTAGCTTATTTTGAGTCGCGGCGTGTGGGAGACACAGTAGCACGAGTCCAAGAACTCGAACAAATCCGGCAATTTCTTACGGGTACAGCATTAACTGTAATTTTAGATAGCATCTTTGCTGTGGTGTACCTAGCATTGATGTTTTACTATAATATCCCCCTCACCTTTGTAGCCTTAGCAGTATTGCCACTGTTTGCAACCTTGACAATAGTTGCAACACCAATTCTGCGTAACTGGCTCAACGAAACCTTTAATCGTTCTGCTGATAGTCAATCGTTTTTAGTCGAGACAGTCACCGGCATACACTCCGTTAAAGCCCATGCAGCCGAACCAGTAGCACGCGATCGCTGGGAAGGCTTATTTGCTCGCTTCATCCGCACAGGTTTTAAAGCCTCTACCACCTCCAACATCAGCAGCAATATTGGTGACTTTCTCACCAATTTTTCCACAATGTTGATTCTCTGGTTTGGAGCTAAATTAGTCATCGAACAAAAGCTCACAGTCGGACAGCTTGTCGCCTTTCAAATGTTGTCCGGTAGAGTCACAGGCCCGCTTTTGCGCCTAGTGCAATTGTGGCAAAATCTCCAACAAGTTCTACTTTCCGTAGACCGCATTGGTGATATTCTCAACGTCTCTCCAGAAGCAGAACTGGGAACTGGGTTAGTTTTACCACCCTTGAAAGGTCAAGTCAGCTTCGAGCAAGTATTTTTCCGCTACCGACCTAACTTTGAACCTGTTCTGCGGGGAATATCTTTCAATGCCGACCCAGGACAATTTGTTGGGATTGTCGGACGTAGCGGTTCTGGTAAAAGTACCCTCTCAAAACTATTGCAACGCCTCTATCAAATTGAATCAGGACGCATCCTGATAGATGGTTTTGATATTAAAAGTGCCGATTTAGCATCACTGCGGCAACAAATTAGTGTAGTTCTCCAAGAAGACTTTTTATTTAACGGTTCTATTTTGGACAATATCACTCTCGGCAATCCCGATATTAGCGCAGAGCAAGTCGTAGAAGCAGCAAGGCTAGCCGTAGCCCACGACTTCATCAGTCAATTACCCTACGGTTACGAAACTAATGTCGGCGAACGTGGCACTGCTTTATCCGGTGGACAGAGACAACGCATTGCCCTAGCAAGGTTATTTCTCTCCCAAGCGCCGATTTTAGTTTTAGATGAAGCTACCAGCGCTTTGGATAGTGAAACTGAACAACAAGTACTACAAAACCTGCAAAAAGTTTCCGCTAACCGTACTGTTTTTCTGATTGCTCACCGCTTTGCTCCCCTCAAACGTGCCGATTTGATTTTGGTATTAGAACAAGGCGTGATTGCCGAACGTGGTACTCACTCACAGTTATTGCAACAAAAAGGTTTGTACTGGTCGCTATATCAACGGCAGCAAGCAAATATATAGTACATTTAACGGCTTGAAAGCTTGTGAGTAGATAAAAAATAAACATCTGGAGAGTAGCTTTCGGGTACTTTTTGGCGAATGGAGTTATGCTCTATTCGCCTTTTAAATTTGATTTTTTATATAGCAGTTGAAGCATAGTTTAACGTGAATTTGACAGACCTCACCCACCCAGCCTACCTCTCCTATCAGGAGAGATAGGAGTAATACCAATTCTGTATGAAGATGCGCCAAAGTATATAAGAAACAAACCGCAAAGGGCGCAAAGGACACAAAGAAACAAAGAAAGAAAGAAAGAAAGAAGGAAGGAAGCAAGCCAAGAGAATTTGGCGCAGCCTCACAAAGAAATGGTATAAGGAAAAATTAGGCTTTTTGCTCCCCTCTCCTTGAAGGAGAGGGGCTGGGGGTGAGGTCAAAATCCTGTACATCGAATTCACGTTAGTTTAGGACATCAGCCAACTGTAAAACCCAGGCATAAAAACACTTTCAAAACTATTGCCTGTTGCCATAGTTTTAGAGCCAGCGATCGCATTAGTTACACTACAGATCAAACCCATAAAGACTTACCCAAGAGTAGCGAAAATAATAAAAATACTACACAGGCGATGTCTCTAGTCACATCAAGTGCTGTTGTCGCTGCTATTCAACCAGATCTAATAATCCAAAATGCCATTAATCCCACTGTTGGGTCAGTAGGTGGAAACATTGAAGTTAGCTATCAAGTGAAAAATCAAGGCGCTGGTAGTGCTATCAACAAACTAAGTTTTATCTGTCAACAAATACAACCTTAAGCAATGATGATATTTACTTAGATTCTGACTACCTCAGCCCAATTGCCGCGGGTGCTTACGATGCTGTAACAACTACAATCAACATCAGCAATAGCATAGCTGTAGGTAATTATTACCTGCTATATCAAGGTGATGGTAATAATAATATTGCCGAAAGTAATAATATTGTTGCTAAAGCGATCGCCATTAAAAAAGCCAATTTAATAATTCAAAATGCCATCAATCCCAGTGTTGGGTCTGTGGGTGGAAGCATTCAAGTCAGCTATCAAGTGAAAAATCAAGGTACTGGTAGTAGTGCTAGCTATCACCAAACAAAGTTTTATCTCTCAACAAATACAACCTTAAGCAATGATGATACTTACTTAGATTCTGACTACTTTTTTAGCCCAATTGCTGCGGGTGCTTACAGTGGCGTAACAAGTACAATCAACATCAGCGATAGCATTGCCGCAGGTAATTATTATCTGCTGTATCAAGCTGATGGTAATAATGATATTGCCGAAAGTAATGAAAGTAATAATATTGTTGCTAAAGCGATCGCCATTAAAAAAGCCGATTTAATAATCCAAAATGCAGTTAATCCTACTACTGCGTCAACGGGTGGCAACATTCAAATCAGCTATCAAGTGAAGAATCAAGGTGCTGGTAATGCTGGTTATAGCTACACCAAGCTTTATTTATCCAAAGATGGAATTCTTAGCAATGAAGATATCTTATTGAATTCTGAATACACCAGCAGCATTGCATCTGGAAGTTACATCAACGAAGCATTTTCAATCCAAATTAGCAAAACTATCGCTGGGGGTAGCTACTACATACTGTATCAAGCTGATGGTAGTAACAATATTGCTGAAAGCAATAACATTGTTGCCAAAGCTATTACCATCATCAAAAATATCGGTTATGACACCACCGATGGTTATGGCTTAATTAATGCAGCAGCAGCAGTCGCTAAAGCCCTTGGCCAGACTACCTTTGCTGATGTTCCTAACCTTGACGGTAATGATTGGGGAGCCGATCTCGTAAAAGCTCCAGAAGTGTGGGCAAAGGGATACACAGGTAAGGGTGTTGTCGTCGCTGTACTAGATACTGGCGTCGATCGCAATCATTCAGACTTGAGCAATAATATCTGGAAGAATACCAAAGAAATTGCTGGTAACGGCAAAGACGATGATGGCAATGGCTACATTGATGATGTTTATGGCTGGAACTTTGACAGCAATAACAACAACACCCTAGATGTAAATAGTCATGGCACCCATGTCGCTGGCACCATCGCCGGAGTGAAAAATGGTGTCGGTATTACAGGCATTGCTTATGATGCCAAGATTATGCCAGTGAAAGTCCTTGGTGATAATGGCTCTGGCGAGGATAGTGGAGTAGCAAAAGGAATTCGTTACGCCGCCGATAATGGAGCTAATGTCATAAACCTCAGCTTAGGTGGTGATGAACCAAACAGCGAAATACAATCAGCCATTCAATATGCTGCTAGCAAAGGTGTAATTGTTGTCATGGCAGCAGGCAATTCTAGCGGTTCCGAACCCATTTATCCTGCCCGCTACGCCAATAACTGGGGGCTAGCTGTTGGCGCAATTGATAAATATCAAGATATGGCTTATTTCTCCAACGAAGCTGGAGCAACCACACTCCCCTACGTCACAGCACCGGGAGTCGATATCTACTCTACATTACCAGGCAACAGCTATGGTTTTAAAGACGGAACATCTATGGCAACTCCCCACGTTGCCGGGGTAATAGCCTTGATGTTGAGTGCAAAAAAGGGTCTAACTGATGCCCAAGTCCGTTAGATTGTCACATCAACAGCAGGAAACAGTTTAGCGTAGAAAAATCCCGCATTTATGCAATCCTGGATGATTTACGATGTAGAGACGTTGCATTGCAACGTCTCTACAAACATTCTGAAATCACACACAATCATCTTTATATAGGACACACAAAACCCCTCTGAAACTCTTATTTCTCCGTGCCCTCTGCGTCCTCTGCGGTTCGTTATTTCATTCATACATGAAATCAGCAACACCAAAAATCCTTAAAGCAGACATCTGCATAGCCTTGCTACTTGGGAAATTACCCTTATTTTGAAATTAAAGTGATATCATTTTAATATCAAAAAACATTGTAGGAATCAATAATGAAGCACCAAATCAGGGAATTTCCTGCCTTTAAAATTAACGGCTTCATAGCTTTGGGCATAGTCCTAGCTTTAGCCATTTTTGGCAGTTGGCAGGTTTGGTCAACAATACAAGGATTAATACAAGTATTAGGCAGAAGTCTGAGGGTGGGAGATTTTGCCGATTTAGCAGAAATAGGTGCATGGTTAGGAGCAACGCTTATCGCAGTAGTAATTCCCTCACTATCAGGTTTCTTCACAGTAGAGCCAAATCAAGCAATAGTACTAGTTTTTTTTGGGCGCTATGTTGGTACCGTGCAAGAAGCAGGCTTTTGGTGGACTAACCCTTTTACTGACAAACGCAAGGTATCTTTACGGGTTCGCAACTTTAACAGCAAAATATTAAAAGTCAACGATGCTCAAGGCAGCCCAATAGAGATTGCAGCTGTGATAGTGTGGCAAGTAATAGAACCAGCCAAATCTAAATTTTCAGTTGATGACTACGAGCAATTTGTTGCCATCCAAAGCGAGACAGCAATACGCGCCTTAGCAATTCGCTATCCCTATGACGCACCTGACGAACAATCAATTCCTTCGTTGCGTGCAGTACCAGATGAAATCGCGCTTTTCCTGCAAAAAGAATTGCAAGCAAGACTTGAAGTTGCAGGAGTTGAAGTAGTAGAAGCAAAACTTTCTCACCTTGCATACGCTCCAGAAATTGCTCAAATGATGTTGCGTCGTCAACAAGCCAAAGCAATGATTGATGCGCGGCGGCAAATTGTTGAGAGTGCAGTCGGGATGGTTGATGAAGCACTTAAACGCATAAGCCAACAACAAATGATTGACTTGGATGATGAACGTAAAGCCGCTATGATTAACAATTTGCTGGTTGTCTTAACCTCAGAACAAAATATCCAGCCAGTGGTTAATACTGGCAGCCTTTATACTTAATATCAATTTGTAATACTCGCAAAGCAGGACGCAAGCTACGTAATTAATAAATTCACATTATATCTAAGGTTCAAGGTTTGAATCTGTTGCCGAATTTTAAATAATTGCTATAAAACATGAGCCAGAAAAAACGGTTTTTACTGCGTTTAGACCTTGAATTATACGAAGTGTTGGAAAAATGGTCTGCTGATGAATTAAGGAGCGTTAACGCGCAAATTGAATATTTGCTAACAGAAGCAGCACGTAAAACAGGGAGATGGAAAGAAAGTAAGGCAAAAAAAAATACTAAACGGCAAAAGAAGGATACACAGATGGAAGACAAATTAGATAATTAAAAAGAAGCGTTCATAATTCTAAATTCTCTATTCTGGCTTCTGTTTATTTTACAGAATCGGTAAAATACAGCGTTTTTCAGGTAAATCAAGTACACGGGTAGGGGCGCACATCTGTGCGCCCCTACTATGATCTATACCTCACCAACTTGCAATCTGCTGTAAATATATAAATGCTGAATGATGGCTCATAAACAAGATCCTCAATTTCTTGGTGAAGTTGGGGATTTGCTGTTTAAAAGTATCAAAATACTATGACTTTGTGATAATAATTTAATATTTAATTGATAATTATAATCTCGATAAAGCTCCCAAATTTCAAAATATTTTTGTAGTAAAATTAGCAACTTTTTCCGAAATTACATAGTATTTATTGACAATAGAGGTTCTTCACAGATTAAAATCTTTGAAAAAAGATTTTAACGCTTCAGACTGTCAAAAACTATTGCTAATTTTGAGAAAAATACTCATGCTCGATAATGATGTTAATAACAATTTATTTTCCAATAAAGCGTTAGACACCAATTCAATATCCTCATTGGATACCTTTAATACTAGAGATAACTACAGTCTGAATTTCATTAGTCGTAGTAGCTACAATTCAACTGACGCTAATGTACAGCAGCTAAATAAAAATAATTCAAAAATTAGCACTAACAATACTGCCGCTAACAGTGCAAATTATAATTCCACTACTGGTTATGGCTTAATTAATTCAGCAGCAGCAGTGGCTAGAGTTACTGGTCAAAATATCTTTGCAGATGTTCCCGATCTTGGTGGGAATAATTGGGGAGCAGACCTTGTTAAAGCCCCAGAAGCTTGGGCGCAGGGATACACAGGTCAAGGCGTTGTTGTCGCTGTTATAGATACTGGGGTTGACCGCAACCACGAGGATTTGAGAAATAATATCTGGACGAATGCCAACGAAATTGCAGATAACGGCATAGATGATGATGGCAATGGTTATGTTGATGATAATTACGGCTGGAACTTCTCTGGTAACAACAACAACACTTTAGACGGAAACGGCCATGGAACTCATGTTTCTGGCACGATCGCAGGAGAGAATAATAACTACGGTGTCACAGGTATTGCCTATAATGCCAAAATCATGCCTGTCAAAGTTTTGAATGACTCTGGCTCCGGTTCCTATAATTCCATAGCTAAAGGCATTCGCTACGCTGTGGACAATGGAGCCGATGTCATTAACCTCAGCTTAGGAGGCAGATATTCTAATCGGACTCTAGAGTCGGCAATTAATTATGCCAGCAGCAAAGGAGTAATTGTCGTTATGGCTGCTGGGAATGATGGCGGCTCATCACCAAATTATCCCGCCCGTTATGCATCCAAGTCTGGAATTGCCGTTGGCGCAGTAGATAGAAATAATAACATCGCTGACTTCTCCAACCGTTCTGGAACAAGCGAAATCAGCTACGTCACAGCCCCAGGAGTTAACGTCTACTCCACAGTTCCGAATAACCAGTATGACACTTATAGCGGCACTTCTATGGCTGCTCCTCACGTTGCTGGTGTAGTTGCTCTGATGCTGAGTGCTAACTCCAACCTGACTGATGCCCAAGTACGTCAAATTGTCGCAGAAACCTCAGAAAATAGTACACAAAGTACAACTTCTAGTTTAAATATTTCTAATGTGAATTCTCTGACAAGTCAGGCAATGACACAAACAGCAGAATATCTATCACTCAAGACTATCTCTAGTTTTAATAATTCTGATTTTGGTTCTATCATCAATCATACATTTACAGAAACAACAAATTTTGTGATATCAGAGAGTATCTCTAGTTATGATAATTTCGATATTGCTTCTGTGAGCGATAAAGCACTTACAGAAACATCAAAATATCTGACACGAGAGGCTATCTCTAGTTTTAGTAATTTCGATATTGATTCTGTGAGCGGAGCAATTACAAAAACAACAGAATATCTAACACCATCTGAAGATAGTAATGAATTAGTCAATCCTCAATGTTGGAATCAATATCTAAATTATGAGCCAATGTTCAGCGCCATAAATAATAGTAATAATCAAGATAATAATCAAGATGGAAATAATATTGATTTTCCGAAACTAATAGAGCAAATGCAAAAACAATTAGAACAATTAGAACAGATTAGAAAATTCTTGGGTTTGGGTTGAAAATTATTGCAGGCAATAGGTAACAGGCAAAGAAAGTATCTTTTATCAGAAAATAACAATCTATTTATTTCCTAATATGAATTATTAGTTTTTACCTGTTCCCTATTCCCTCTCTACGAGTTATTCCCGAATCAAATCGGATTCCTATATAAACCTACCTCACTGAAAATGCCTCGCTGAATCGCCGCGTTACAGGCTCAGTAATGAAGGTCAAAACTGATTTTTTACGAGTCACAATTTCACCTGTAGCAGCCATCCCTGGTGTAAATTCCACTTCTTGACCCCGGACGTTGACTGAGTGTTTACTTAACTTAATTCTTGTAGGAAAAACTAACCCCAATTCTTTATCAACTATTGCATTGGGGCTAACTTGCATAACCTCGCCCTCCACTGTGCCAAATTCCTGGAAGGGGAAAGTTGCCATTTTCACTTTCGCTCTCATTCCTTGGCGAACAAACCCAATATCGCGGTTGAGGATTTTCACCTCTAGGAGCATTTCTTCTCCTTCCGGCAAGATTGACAGCAATTCTTCACCGGGTTGTACTGGCCCTTTGGTGGCTTTGACTCTGTAAATCGTACCACTAACGGGAGCGTCGATGGTTTCCAAAGCTTGCTGCTTTCTCGCCTGCTCTAATTGACCTTGAACGGTTGTCAGTTCTTCTTTACGCTTGTTTAACTGGGTCAAAATTTCACTTTGGCGTTCTGATGCTACGCGCTGAGCTTGATTTTTTGCAGCTTTGTAAGCTTCTTCGGCTTGGCGAATTTCTTGGGCTTGAGCAGCAATATCTTTTTCTAATGATGTGACTTTATCTTCAGCCTCGATTATTCTATTCTGGGCGTTGGTTACTTCATCTTGTGCCCTAGTGATTTCTGTCTTTGTACGAGTTAATCTTTCTTGGGCTTCGAGGTAATCAACTCTGGGTACCGCGCCGGGAGTTATTAGGGTGCGTAAACTTTTTTCTCTTTCTTCGGCGATCGCCAAATTACTCTCAATTCTAGTGCGAATGCTTTCGGCATTAGCAACGTTGGTTTTAGCATTGGTAACGCTAGTTTTAGCAGCCACTAAGTTGTCTTGCAACCGAGTCAAACGGACTTTGGCTTGATCGATGAGTGCTAGTTGGCGATTCGCTTCGGCTTCGGCTCCCGCTTGACGCGCTTGGAAATCTTGCAGGCGAGAGCTTAAAAGTTCATCTTGCAGTTTCGTACCAGCAATTTTGCTTCCAGTGCGTTCTGCATCCAAACGTTGCAAATCGTCCTGAATCAATCTCGTCGATTTGGCTAAACGGGAAACATCAGTTTTCTGCAAATCTGGATCTTTTTGAACTAGAACTTGACCTTTAGTAACGCGATCGCCATCTCGCACTTTCACAGCGACAATTGACCCTCCACCCAAGGATGTCACTGGTCTTACCTGTGTAGAAGCAATTAATTCCCCTGGGGCTGTTGCTACTTCATCAATTTGGGAGAAGTGCGCCCAGGCGATCGCCCCAAATACTATAACGCTAATCGTTCCTGCTAATAATCTTGTGTACAGAGGTGGTAATTCCTGTACAGCCTTCCCTAATTCATAGGTGAGTTGTTCCTCTGGTTGGGCGAATCGCTCTTTTGTCTGACGTGCTTGAGCAGCATTTACCATATATTTTTGTCCTTTGTTCTTTGTCATTTGTCCTTGGTTATTCACTAATGACTAATGACCAATGACTAATGACTTGTATTTAATTTAAACTGCCAGATAGCGCCGCAAAAAACTTTCTAATGTTTCCAATTGGAAGTTAAAAATCGTTTCTAAATTGGCAATTTCATCTTTTGTGCAGAAAAATTCATTTGCTAGCAATGTGCGAAAGGTTCCCAAAGCTTTTTGGGTTTGGGGATTAAATAAGCCCAATACGCCTTGTAACCCATCAATGAAAAACAGCGGTGAATTTATTATTACTGGTTCTTTGGCAAAGATCCGGCCAAAAATCCAGGGAATATCTTCTCTTAATAAAATCTCCGGCCCTCCCACTGGAAAAATTCGGTTGCGAGCGCCTTCAACTGTTATAGAATCCACTACTATCCTTGCCAAATCATCAGTACTGACAATTGAGGTACGATTTTTGCGATCGCCAATCAACAAATACAATCCTGTTTCTCGGAATCGTTCTACTAATGGCAGCAAGTTAGATGCTAATCCAGCTGGGCGTAAAATTGTGTAATTTAAGCCACTAGCTTCTAAATATCGCTCTACTGCTCGTTTAGCTTTGAAAACAGGAGCATCTTCATAACCGCGATCGGCTCCTAGTACCGAAATAAAGACAAAGTGCTGCACCCCATTAGCCTTTGCTTGGTCAATCAGTTCAATATTGGCACGGTAGTCTAAGGATAAAGCATCGCTATCAGAACCGTGGGCACTGATAATATACTTCACACCTTTACTAGCTTTTTGAATATCTTTTTCTTGATGCAAATCACCGATAAAGATTTCTGCACCTCGATGTTCTAACTCGCCATAGTGCGAGGTAAGACGGGCAAATGCTCTTACGGACTGGTTTCGTTGGCGTAGGAGCCGCACAACTCTGCGACCAATTCCTCCCGTTGCTCCAGTGACTAGAAACATATAAATACCTAAATTGAATAGTTACAGCCTTTATAGTTCTCGAAATGCTTGGTATATGCTCAAAATTTGTTTATCAATACTTAAACAGGAAATATTTGCATATTTTTATACTTTGTAACCATGCTCAAGATATTCTGACGCTAACTAACCCAATAGGTCACACTTTATTTATCTTAATAGTTGTTAATTTCATAACAGCCACAAATTCTTAAATTTTTGGTTTTATTCATTTATTAATTTATGCGATCGCACTATTTATAGCAGTTGAAGCATAGTTGAGGACATAAACTGATCGTAAAATCCGACACCAAAAAACTTTCTTTCCCTGTTGCCTGTTGCCTGTTATATCTATACTATGCAAGCAGTCCACCGCCAGACTTTTACTGCGTTTGGCGGTGATTAAATGTTAAAACTATTCCGATACTTTGTTGCTAGCTCTATTGGCACGCGCCTCGGCTGAAGCCATCACCTCATCAAAATTCTCTAGCACTTCGCCAGGGAAATTTTCTAAAACTCTGGTAGAAATAGCAACTCGCCCTTTACCTTCATCCAAATCAATAATTACAGCTTTAATTGGTTGACCAATTTGAAATACCTTTTCTAAAGATTCAATGAATTTTTGGCTTACCTGCTTTATATGAAGTAGAGCGCTCATTCCATCTAAATCAACAAACACACCAAAAGGTTTAATACCAGTAACTTTACCTTCCACCAATTGACCGAGTTCTAACAAACTAAAGTTGCTAGAACGAGTTGCTAAACGTTGGGAAAGAATGAGTTTATTGGTGCTTTTATTAATTTCTAAAAAGCCCACAGTCAGAGTTTGACCTTTGAGTGCTTCTAGATTATCGCGCTCAGCCAAGTGCGATCGCGGAATAAATCCCCGCAAAGACAGAACCTCGACCGTGACACCACCTTTATTCACACCCATAACCTTCACTTGCACTGTCTGGGCATTTTCCTGCATTTGCGCCAATCGTTCCCAGATGTGCTGAATTTCCAACTGCTTTCTAGAAAGAGTGACTTGACCTTCTGCATCCTGATCTCGGATAATCAAAAACTCCAGTTCCTCTTGCAATGGCAGCACCTCCGATAAATCCGTCACTGCTCTCAAAGAAGCCTCATCGCGCGGCAGAAAAGCTGACGATTTGCCACCAATATCGACATAAGCTCCATCATGGTCAAATTGGAATACTTTGCCATGTACAACCTGTCCCTTTTGAAACTGGTAGTCGTGCTTTTCTAGTGCTTTGGCAAAATCGTCCATAGTAAACGACGAATTGGCTGTTTGAGAAAGTTTCGATTCGGAATTCATGACTTTTGAAGATTAATTTTTATGTAAGCGGATGCCACTGGAGTTTAGATTGTGATTTCTCCTTTGTCTGTTGTCTTTTGTCATTTGTCAGCTGCCCTTTGTCCTTTGCTAATGACCAATGACTAATGACCAATGACGAACTTGGCTGTGTGGGCTTCAGTTCAGTTGACTAAAGAGTTCTTGCACGTGCTCCCAAGCATCGGCAGCAGCTTTAGGATTATAACTGCCACGATGATCACAGAAAAATCCGTGGTCAGCTCCATCGTAGCGGAACACACGATGAGGAATTTTATATTTTTCTAACTCTGCTTCAATTTCATCTACTTGTTCGGCTGGGATACTAGCATCTTCCTTACCAAACAAGGCATAGATAGTACCTGCGATTTCTCTAGTGCGCGTGATTGTAGGAGCGTCACCTCCTGGTGTACGGGTGGTAATTCCAGCGCCGTAAAAAGAAGCCGTAGCTTTAATATCTGGTAAGGTAGCTGCAAGATACGCGACATGACCGCCGAAGCAGAAGCCAATACAACCTAAGCCATCTTTTTTAACTTTGGGGAGGCTTTTGAGGTAGTCAATTGCTAGTTGAATATCGGTCAATAATTCTGATGCTTGAGTCTGTTCCCAAGCGTATTTTCTGCCAATTTGAATATCTTCTGGGGTGTAACCAGTTTCAAAGCCAGGGGCAATACGTTCAAAAAGAGCAGGTGCTACCGCTACATACCCAAGTTTGGCAATTCGTTCTGTAACTTCCCGAATGTGAACGTTGACACCGAAAATCTCCTGCAACACCACGATTCCTGGATAATAACCAGATTCTTCTGGTTCTGCTAGATAAGCAGACACTTGAATATTATCTTGCAAAAGTTTAACCGTTGTGGTACTTATTACTTGCTCTGTCATAATAATTTTTACCAGTATTATGCGATCGGCGGTGTATTTCTTTGATATAACTATGCCAGTATGTCTAGGTTATTTCCAATTAAATTATCAATTACCATAGTGAGCGCATTCAAAATTTGTACTAGAAAAATTTCATATGTAAATCAAATATTTGATATTTAACTCAGCCGATCGCCAAAGGAGTGCTGACTTGCAAGTGCTAGCACTCAATGTTCACCACTCAGTATTCAGGAGGTTTGGTGATGATTCAATTCCGCATTCAGCCAGACAGTGAAATTCCCGCATCAACGCAGTTGTTTAATCAAATCCGGTTTGCGATCGCTTCCCGGCAATATCCACCTGGTTACAAATTGCCAAGTACACGGGCGCTAGCAATGCAAACTGGGTTACACCGTAACACCATCAGTAAAGTTTACCGTCAACTAGAAGAAGACGGATTTGTGGAAAGTCTGGCTGGTTCTGGAATTTATGTGCGTGCCCAAGGTCATGAGGGCGGTAGCAGACTACAATCACCAATTCTCAAACAACATCCCAATGCATATCAAATTGTCCAGCAAGCACTAGATGAACTACTTTCCCAAGGATGTTCCCTAAGTCAAGCTAGAGAGTTATTTTTAGCTGAAATTGACTGGCGCTTGCGTTGTAGTGCGCGGGTATTAGTTGCGGTTCCATCTCATGATATGGGTGCTGGTGAGTTGATGGTGTATGAATTAGAGCGATCGCTGAAAATACCAGTACAGTTGGTAGCAATGGAAGAGTTAGCTGCCGTGCTAGATAAAACTACTTCTGCGACAGTAGTCACAAGTCGTTATTTTATCAATGATGTGGAAGCGATCGCAGCTCCCAAAGCTGTACGAGTGATTCCTCTGGATATCTACGACTACACCAAAGAACTCAACTTCTTGAAAACCCTACCAAAAGAAAACTGTGTAGGCATAGTCAGCCTCAGTTCTGGAATTGCCCGCGCCGCCGAAGTCATCCTCCACGGTTTGCGGGGAGATGAACTACTAATCATGACTTCTCAACCAAAAGATGCTTATAAACTTCAAGCAATGGTCAAGCGAGCTGAGGTAATTATCAGCGACTTAGCCAGTTTTCCAGCAGTGCAAGCAGCCGTGCAAGCAGCCGATGAAGATATTATTCGTCCGCCAAAGCTAATTAAGGTTGACAACTATATCGGCGCTAACTCGATTAACTTGCTAAAACGAGAACTAGGTTTGAGTTAATCTCAAGATAATTCCACCAACATCTTTGACAGGAGGAACGCAGTGGCACAAATTGTGATTGTGGGCGCAGGCCCAACAGGTGCAACACTCGCCTTGCTTCTGGCAAAACGCGGTATTGCTGTAACGTTAATTGAAGCAGCAAAAGACCTTCATCGTGTATTTCGCGGCGAGGCATTAATGCCCAGTGGCTTAGATGCACTACAGCAAATGGATCTATCAGCATTATTAGAGGATATCCCCCATCGGCAACTTGACGCGTGGGAATTTATTTTTGGAGAGAAGCAATTTTTTCGAGTTGATGAACCAATGGGAGCAGCCCGACCTTGTACGCTGCTTCCACAACCACCACTGCTCAAAGCACTGATTTCCCAAGCTCAAACCAATGATGGGTTTGAATTTATCCAAGGTGTTGCTGTCAAAAATTTACGCTGGAATAACCAACGCGTTGCAGGTATAGTACTGAGCGATGGCAGAGAATTTACTGCTGACTTAGTGATTGGGGCAGATGGTCGAAATTCTCTTGTCCGACAACGTATAGGATTGGAATTAGTACGCCAGCCTAAAAGTGTAGACATTCTCTGGTTTAAGCTTGCCGCCAGCCCTGAATTTGCAGCCGATAATGTGTTTCGTACTATTTTAAATAGCGATCGCGCATTTAGTATTTTTCATGGAGCAGAATCAGGGAAACTGCATCTAGCTTGGGTAATGTCCGCGAACGAAAACCCCGACACCAAGCAAGCTAACTGGGCAGAAATTTTTGCATCGCTATCACCCTCATGGCTAGCAGAGTATTTCCGTACTTATGCAGATACCATCGAATCCCCCATTCGACTCTCTGTTGTGGTTGGTTATTGTAAAAAATGGCACGCACCAGGGGTACTGCTTTTGGGTGACGCTGCACACCCAATGTCTCCCGTGCGTGCCCAAGGAATTAATCTAGCATTGCGTGATGTCATTGTGGCTGCCAATCACCTTGTACCACTGTTCCATAAAAAAGCTCGGCACGAAGAGATTGATATGGCATTGCAGCAAATTCAAGCCGAACGCGAGCCAGAAATTATCCGCGCCCAGCAACTCCAGTTAGAGGAAGCTAAACAAGGCGAACTGCTGCGAAAAAATCCACTGCTGCGATCGCTCTTGATTCAACTTGCTCCCTTACTGGGTAAAATAATTCAAAAGTCTTGGTTAAAACGACAATATCAAATGCGTCAAGGCATAACCCAAGTAGACTTAACTGTCTAATACCAATTCTCTTGTAAACTTGCACTGAATCATTAATTCTCTTCTTTGGCGTTTTTCTCTACGAGAGGCTTCGCCAACGCGAAGCCTCTCGTAGAGAAGGCGTCCTTGGCGGTTCGTTTAATGAGAATTGGTATAAAAAACCGTTTTAATTATCCCACTTGTGCTTCTGCTGTCTTAATTTGCAAAAACTCTTGTACTCGCCGCAAATAAGTTGATGCATCTTCCAACATAGGAAAATGGGCAGTATTAGGAATCACGACAAATTCAACTTTGTCACTAAATGCTGCTGCTTGACGCCCCATCTCGGCTGGAATGATCTTGTCATACTCACCCGCTACCAGCAGAGTTGGTACTTTCAGTTTCGCAAACTCTTGGGGCATGAGTTCAGCTTGTGCCTTACTAACTGAAGTAAAAATAGTACCTAATGCTGCATCGTAATCTGCTTCGAGAAAATCTTGCAAAAAAGCCTGCCGTTCAGAATTCGGTATTGAACTATGCAGAAATCTAGCCATAAACATCCGGTCAACAAATGGTATTTTACCTAACCATTTGGGACGGAATTTAACTACATAACCACCGAATTTATGAAAGGCTGTAAATGCTTTTTCGTCATACTCAAAAACACCACTGCAAGTTAAAATTCCTCGTTCTACCCTTTGTGGGTAGCGGTTAAAAAATAAAGTAGCAACAGAAGCACCCATTGAATGAGCATGGATATAAACACGCTGAATATGCAACCCGTCTAACAAAGCTGCCAAATCATCAGCGTATTCTTCTAATTCATAAGTTAGCTCTTTTATTGCCTCTGATTGATCCTGAAGCGACTCAGATTCAGCAACAGATTCACTTGCTTGGACTATGGTTGGCTTACCACGGGAACGCCCAAATCCGCGCAAATCGTAGAGTAAACAATCAAATTGCTCAGATAAAGCATTAGCAGTACTTTGCCAGTATCTAGCTGAACCAGCCCAACCGTGGATAAAAACCATCACTGGTTTTGCCAAAGAACCAGATGCTTTTTTCACCCACTCGTAGTAATGCTCAACGCCACGAACATTAATGTAAGGCATTTTTGAAAGTTATGAATTAAGAGTTATGAGTTAAAAGTTAGGAGTTTTTAATTTGGAAATGGGAGTTTTGATTTAATAATTCACTCCCTACTCTTGACTCCTAACTCTTGTACAGACACGATTAATCGTGTCTGTACTCAGCACTCAGCACTGAATTTATGCTGATTCTGGCTTCGGTAGTGAAGATGGATGTACAATCAGTTCAGCTGTCGATCGCTTCTCAACCATCTCGCGTGTTACTGTACAACGTGTCACGTCTTTACGAGATGGTAACTCATACATCACATCCAGCATCAATTCTTCCACAATGCCCCGTAACGCTCTAGCACCAGTTTTCCGACGGTAGGCTTCTTGAGCGATCGCTTTTAGAGCATCTGCTTTAAAGTCTAACTGGACATTATCCATCTTCAGCAGTTTTTGGTACTGCTTCACTAGGGCACTACGTGGTTGGGTAAGAATCGCCATCAGCGCTTCTTCATCTAGCGGATCTACTACTGCTACCATTGGCACGCGCCCGATAAATTCTGGAATCATGCCAAATTTAACTAAATCATCCGGTTCTAGATGGCGGAGAGTGTCTGCTGCTCGTTTTTCCTTTGACTGCCCTTCTCCTGGCTGCACAAAACCTATGGCTTTTTTGCCAACTCTCTGATCTACAACTTTTTCTAAGCCGACGAAAGCCCCACCACAGACAAACAAGATATTGCTAGTATCAATTTGAATGCAGTCTTGGTACGGATGCTTGCGTCCTCCTTGCGGTGGTACGTTGGCGATCGTTCCCTCTAACATTTTCAGCAAGGCTTGTTGCACGCCTTCGCCAGAAACATCGCGAGTAATTGAAGGATTCTCGCTCTTGCGAGCAATTTTGTCAATTTCGTCTATGTAGATAATTCCCCGCTGAGCTTCCTCTACGTCTAAATCTGCTACCTGCAACAGTCGCAGTAAAATATTTTCTACATCTTCTCCCACATACCCTGCTTCCGTCAGCGTCGTGGCATCGGCTACGGCAAACGGTACATCGAGGATTTTCGCTAGTGTTTGGGCTAAGAGAGTTTTACCGCAACCAGTAGGTCCGATTAGTAAAATATTAGACTTTTGCAACTCCACCGCATCATCAGCGCCAGCTTTGCCATTGGCTTTAGACTGAACGATCGCCAGCCGCTTGTAGTGATTATAAACGGCGACAGATAACACTTTCTTGGCTTCGTCTTGACCAATAACGTGTTCGTCTAGATACTTTTTAATCTCTCTTGGTTTGGGTATTTGATTAAAGGAAATACTCGAAGAGCGGGTACGACGTTTTTGGGGTGGTTCGGCCCTTGGTGCAGGTTGGGCTGCTGCACCATTTGTATCGAGTAATTCCTCGTCTAGTATTTCATTACACAAGTCAACGCATTCATCGCAGATGTAGACTCCCGGCCCCGCGATTAATTTACGCACCTGCTCTTGAGACTTGCCGCAAAATGAACATTTTAAATGGGAGTCGTACTTAGACATACCAGCCTCTTATTTCAGAATGGTGACGTTTTCCCCTGCTGTGGGAAGATTTTGCCTGGAAATGACCTGATCGATCAAACCGTAGTTCTTGGCCTCTTCTGCCGACATGAAAAAGTCGCGCTCAGTGTCTGCTTCGATTCTTTCTAAAGGTTGACCAGTATGGTGAGATAGTAACTGATTTAGCTTTGACTTAACGTAAAGAATTTCTCTGGCTTGAATTTCAATGTCAATAGCTTGCCCTTGAGCGCCACCAAGTGGTTGGTGAATCATGATTCGGGAGTCGGGAAGAGACATTCGCTTACCCGCAGTCCCGGCTGTTAACAAAAACGCTCCCATGCTCGCGGCTAATCCAAAACAGATGGTAACAACATCAGGACGTATTTGCTGAATTGTATCATAGATTGCCATCCCTGCGTAGACGGAGCCACCAGGAGAATTAATGTACAGTTGGATATCTTTTTCTGAATCTTCAGCATCCAGGAATAACAACTGAGCGACAATTGAGTTGGCAACGGCGTCGTCTATTGGCGTTCCCAAAAAGATAATCCGCTCTCGCAGCAGGCGGGAGTAGATGTCGAAAGCCCTTTCTCCCATACCAGATTGTTCTACCACCATCGGCACGATGTTGTTAGGGCTGCTCATCTGGGAGTTAATGTTTATCTTACTTAAGTTGCTGATGGGATAATTTCCCGACTGCGATACAAGCATAGAAAATTTAACGATAGTTGGGACAGAGCTCTGGGCAGCCGAGGCTGCCTTGTTGACGAGTGAGATTTTTATTTAAGCTACGTGTTAACCATTATGCCTCATATAAATTCCTCTCGTTTAACACAGTATCAAGCCCAGACGCAAACGGTGTCACTATTTCCTGAAAATTCTTTAATTTTTCTTTTTATTGTAGGGCATCGGGCATCGGGCATCGGGGAGATGGGGGAGTGTGGGGAGATTAGAGAAAAGCTTATTATCCTTCCCACACCGAACACACCTCCCAATGCGCAATGCCCAATGCCCTTCACCTTTTTAGCTTACCCATTTCACAAGTACTTTAACTCAAGACTAGTGAATGATGACTGTGGGGTTTTCACTACTCTGCTGTGGCTTCTGTGGAAGATTCGCCGCTTTCTTCTATCTTAGGTGCGTCTGCGTCTGCATCTGATTGTGTTGATTCAGCTTCCTCTGCTTGATTCAAAGAGCCTTCTGGTACAAGTTCAACTGAGGAGTGTTCTAAGAGCCAGTCAACGATTTTCTCAGTTAGAAGTTCATTTTCCACCATTGAGCGCAATCTTTCTTCATCAATGTCTTGCTCATCTGGATACTGTTGTAAAAGTTCTGTGACTCTGGCTGCGATTTCGTCTGGTGTGACTTCGATAGATTCGCGTTTACCAACTTCTCGTAAGGATAAAGAGCGTTTGAGGCGCTCAATTGCTTCGGGGCGCGATCGCTCCCGCAATTGAGGAATAATATCTTGGGTAAATAACTTTCTCACATCTAGTCCTTGCTGAGACAAGCGAATTGCTGTTTGAGTCAGCATTGCATCCACTTCTTTCTCAATTAACGTTGCTGGCAAGTCAATTTCTACGTGCTTGAGCAGTTCTGTTAACAAGGCCTCTTGCTTATTGCTTTTGGTTTTTTCGTCGGCCTCTTTTTGATATCCCTCTACCAGAGATGCGCGTAACTCCTCCAAAGTTTCAAAATCACTGACTTCTTGGGCAAAGTCGTCATTTAATTCTGGTAACTCTTTTTCCTTGAGTTCTTTAACAGTTACTGTGAAGGTTGCTGCTTTTCCTGCTAGATCTTCATTTGCATAAGGATCTGGGAACTGCGCTGCAATTTCCTTGGTTTCTCCTGGATTCATGCCCACGATACCAGAGACAAAACCTGGAATAAATTTATCTTCTTGCAGTTCTAGCTGAAAATCAGTTGCTTCGGCTCCAGGAATAGCCTCTGGTTCGCCTGTTTCTTCTTCGCCTTCAGCTTTTGAGAACACACCCTTAAAGTCAACTACAGCAACATCACCAATTTGGGCTGCACGTCCTTCTACAGGAATCAATGTTGCCAATTCTTGACGTTGCTTGTCTAAAGTGTTCTCTACTTGTTCTGGATCGTACTTGATTTCCTCAGCTTGGGAACGTAAATCAGTGTACTGCACTAGATTTACTTCTGGCTCGACATCAACAGCCGCGGAAATCGTTAGGGGCTTTCCAGGTTCATAATTATTAATCAAATCCTCAAACGAGGAGCGCAATTGCGGTTGACCGATTGCCTGGATGGATTCTTGTTTAACTGCTTGCTCAATACCATCTTGAATTAGTTCTTCGAGGGCTGCTGCCTTAATTCGAGTCGTACCCAGCCGTTGTAGCAATATTGGCCGAGGCACCTTGCCTTTACGAAACCCAGGAATATTGGCAGTACTCGCTAAGTTTTTAATGACTTGTTCGTAAGTTTGCTTGGTAATTTCCGGCGTAATTTCTATTTCCAAGCCAATTTGGCTGGCGGGAAGTTTTTCCTGGGTGACTTTCATGCTTCGTCTCTAGTTTTCTGGTATTTTAAACTCCGAGTACACACAAGACGCAACTAATCGCGTTTATGGCTTGATGTCTCTTAGGGGCAATGGGAGATGCCACAAGGCTTCATGATATCCAAAAATGGATGTTTGTCCTGGGGCAAAGATCTAGTTTACTGCCAATGTCCAAAGACTTGACACTTTAGCTTCATAACAATTTAGTCATTGGGTATGGGGCATTGGGAATGCTAAGTGTTGACTGTTTGCTGTTGAGTGCCCAGTTAGGAGTTTTTCTCCTTGTCCTCCGTACCCTTCTCTACGGAACGCCAGAGGCGAACGGTAACCAAGCTAGCAAGAGCATCCCCTTTAAAAGAAATTTGGAGCGCCAAAAGTCAGCACTCGAACTTCTCTTGTTGTATTTCTATCTCCCACTCCCACAATCAAGCTAGAACTCCTGACAAATTAATTATCCACTGGGCTAACACCGTGATATCCTGGTTCTCAACGAGTAGTTATTACCCTAAAGTTATAGTTTTAGTATTTAGTCTAGCTATTAACTGGTTGTAACAGAGTGCATCTGTTATGTAGCCCAATAGCTAGGTTTGATTTTGAGCTAGCTTGATTCGTTGGAATTGTCAGTATATTTGTCATTTTGATAATCCATTTTGCAACTAAGACCTTTATTACATTTATACGTATAACGCCTCTAAAAAGCTAAAGTGCAGATATACCAATATGATTACGTTAAATGTCCGTTTGTTGTATACTAATATGTAGTTTAGAATTCATGTAAAAATTGAACAAGAATGATTGTAAAATGCAACATATTTAACTTGATGAAATAACTAAAAAATAAATGTATTGGATTGATAAATATAGACTAAATTAGAAAAAAATCTAAATATATTCAAAATTTATTTCCAGAGTGCGATCAAATGGCGATCGCCATTTAAATATAAGTAAATTGACAATTGTTCTAAAAAATTACACACAAACCTCTTAAAGGAGGAAGCGAGTTTGTCTAAATCTTATCGTGTAGCTATTTTGGGTGCGACTGGTGCCGTTGGCACAGAGTTGCTGGAATTATTAGAAAGCCGTGCTTTTCCTGTTGCTGAGCTAAAGTTATTAGCATCAGAGCGGAGTGCAGGGCGATCGCTGCGGTTTAATGGGGAAAATATACCAGTAGAGCCAGTGAGCGATCGCGCTTTTGAAAACGTTGATATAGTACTGGCTAGTGCCGGTGGTTCCACATCTAAAGCTTGGGCATCCATCGCTGTGGAAAAGGGCGCAGTGGTAATTGATAATTCCAGTGCCTTTAGGATGAACCCGGAAGTCCCCTTAGTCGTACCAGAAGTAAATCCCCAAGCCGCAGCTAATCACCAAGGCATTATTGCTAACCCCAACTGCACAACAATTTTGATGACGGTGGCAGTATGGCCATTACATCAAGTTAAACCAGTGCAACGTGTTGTAGCCTCAACTTACCAATCTGCTAGCGGTGCTGGGGCAAGAGCAATGGCAGAAGTGAAAACCCAAACCAGCGCTATACTACAAGGACAGCCACCAGTTGCCGAAGTATTGCCCTACCCATTGGCATTTAATTTATTCCCACATAACTCTCCATTAAACGATTTGGGTTATTGTGAGGAAGAAATGAAAATGGTCAACGAAACCCGAAAGATTTTTGGCAGCCAGCAAATCAGAATTACTGCGACTTGTGTACGGGTTCCCGTACTTCGTGCCCACTCAGAAGCAATTAATTTAGAATTTGCAACTCCTTTTAGTGTAGAGGCAGCTAAAGAAATTCTCAATTCGGCTCCAGGAGTAAAATTGGTAGAAGATTGGAAAAGTAATTATTTCCCGATGCCAATAGAAGCTACTGGTAAGGACGAAGTTCTAGTGGGAAGAATTCGTCAGGATATTTCTCATCCTTGTGGCTTGGAATTATGGTTATGTGGCGACCAAATTCGCAAAGGGGCTGCTTTGAATGCAATACAAATCGCCGAATTATTGGTAGAGAAAAATCTACTCAAACCATTAGTTACTAGTCATTAGTCACTAGTCATTAAGTGAATAACCATGATGACAAAAACAAATGACAAATAAAAAATGAGATTTTAAATCAATTTGCTAATAAATTATTACAATAAAAAACCACCAAGATATCAAAACATGGTTAATTAGGAGTGACAAACAGGGTGGGAGATTTTGGCAATGTTTTAACCGCTATGATTACGCCGTTTAAAGCAGATGGTAGTCTCAACTACGAGCTAGCGGCAGAACTAGCAGCGCATCTAGCCAACAATGGTACAGACACATTGGTGGTATGTGGCACAACAGGAGAATCCCCTACCCTAAGTTGGGATGAGGAATACCAGTTGTTTGTCGAAGTGTTACAGGCTGTGGCAGGAAAAGCTAAGGTAATAGCAGGTTGTGGTTCAAATTCCACCAAAGAAGCGATCGCTGCTACCCAAAAAGCGGCTAAAATAGGAGTACACGGTTCCTTACAGGTTGTTCCCTATTACAACAAACCACCGCAAGCGGGATTAAAAGCACACTTTCAGGCCATAGCACAAGCCTGTCCCGACTTACCACTGTTGTTGTATAACGTCCCCGGTCGTACCGGGCAAAACCTCCAGCCAGAAACAGTTGCCCAGTTAGCTGAGGTAAGCAACATTGTTGGGATAAAAGAATCTACAGGTAGCATAGATCGGGCAAGTGAAATTCGCCGCTTGACACCAAAAGAATTCCAGATCTACTCTGGTGATGATTACATGACTTTGCCTATGTTAGCGATCGGGGCAAAGGGTGTAGTAAGTGTGGCTTCTCATCTGGTAGGCAACCAACTACAGCAGATGATCCAAGCTTTTAGTGCGGGTAAAATTGAGGTAGCCAGCGAGATTCATCTCCGACTCTTCCCGTTGTTTAAAGCTTTATTTCTCACTTCAAATCCCATTCCAATTAAAAAGGCATTACAACTTCAAGGTTGGGAGGTTGGTTCAACTCGTCCGCCGCTATGCGAAGCAGACTCAGAAGTCACTCAAAAGTTAGAAGCAGTTCTTAAAGAACTTAGTTTAATCTAGCCACCAGATCTTTGAGTGCTGCCAATAGGCGTGCTTACTAAACATACATATAAACTAATGACCCTAATTGTTAGCAAGTTATAGCATTGTGGATGTTAAATTGAGAGTTTCTTTCTAATAAACAGTTATGTGAATGCATTCGTATCACTAAGTTTTCAAATTTTAAATTGGTATTACTATTTAAAAACCTGTGTTAGGACTAATAGATATACTATGAATCCTTTAGTGTATTGTCCTTTTTATTGAATAAACAATAGAAAATCTCAATTAAAACAAGATTGCTTTGGGACTGAGTAAAAAGACAACTGAGGTTGTTTGAAATAAAAGATCGTTAACTATCAACTTAATTAACAAAACGTAACAAACTAAGGAGAAAATGGCTAAAAACGAAGCTAGTAATTCCGCCTTGAAAATTATTCCTTTAGGCGGTTTGCATGAAATTGGAAAAAATACCTGTGTTTTCGAGTATGAAGATGAAATTGTTCTGTTAGATGCAGGATTGGCTTTTCCCACAGAGGCGATGCATGGAGTAAATATTGTTCTTCCAGATACGACCTATTTGCGGGAAAATCGCCACAAAATTAAAGGGATGATCGTTACCCACGGTCATGAAGACCATATTGGTGGGATTGCTTTTCATCTCAAGCAATTTGATATACCCGTCATTTATGGCCCAAGATTAGCAATGGCAATGCTAGAGGGTAAATTAGAAGAAGCAGGAGTACGCGATCGCACAGAGTTAAGAAAAGTTCTACCCCGTGATGTCGTGCGGATTGGCAAAAACTTTTTAGTGGAATATATCCGTAATACTCATTCCATAGCTGATAGTTTCACTGTTGCCATTCATACGCCACTTGGAGTAATTATCCACACCGGTGATTTTAAAATTGACCATACGCCAGTGGATGGAGAAAAGTTTGACCTCCAACGACTAGCAGAACATGGTGAAAAAGGCGTTCTTTGTTTGCTAAGTGATTCTACTAATTCGGAAGTTCCAGGGTTTACACCTTCAGAACGCTCTGTTTATCCCAATCTTGACAGAGTATTTGCTCAAGCCACTGGGCGATTGTTCGTCACCACCTTTGCTTCTAGCGTCCATCGCATCAACATGATTTTAGATCTAGCGAAGAAGCATAACCGTGTAGTGACCGTGGTTGGGCGTTCCATGCTGAACTTGATTGCTCATGCCCGTAATCTAGGTTACATCAAGTGTGAAGATAATCTGCTGCAACCGTTAAACGCAGTCCGCAACCT
The DNA here is from genome assembly GCA_003326205.1 of Nostoc sp. ATCC 43529. Taxonomy (GTDB): domain Bacteria; phylum Cyanobacteriota; class Cyanobacteriia; order Cyanobacteriales; family Nostocaceae; genus Nostoc. The sequence goes on along the minus strand of LWTK01000001.1, from coordinate 159,465 downwards.
GCCAGATGAAAGTGTGTTGATTCTGACTACAGGTTCCCAAGGCGAACCAATGTCAGCAATGACACGCATTGCCAATAAAGAACACCCACACATCAAAATTCGTCAAGGCGATACAGTAGTATTTTCTGCTAACCCCATTCCGGGAAATACCATCGCTGTAGTCAATACCATTGATAAATTGATGATTCAAGGGGCAAATGTGGTCTATGGTCGGGACAAAGGAATTCACGTCTCTGGTCATGGCTGTCAGGAAGACCAAAAATTAATGATTGCTCTAACTCAACCCAAGTTCTTTGTGCCATTCCACGGGGAACATCGAATGCTGGTGAAGCACGCCCAAACGGCTCAGAGTATGGGCATACCAGCAGAAAACATGATCGTTATTCAAAACGGTGATGTCATAGAACTGACTGAAAACTCCATCCGCGTTGCTGGTAAGGTGCCATCTGGTATTGAACTGGTAGATACCACAAGTTCCGGTATGGTAAGTGCTAAAGTGTTGCAAGAACGCCAACGTATGGCAGAAGAAGGTATTGTTACCATTGCCGCCGCCATCGATTGGAGCGGTAAACTGTTAGCAAAACCAGAAATTCACCTGCGGGGTGTAGTTACAAGTTTAGAGCGATCGCTGTTGCAAAAATGGGTACAACAGCGGATTGAAGAAATTCTTACTGTGCGCTGGTCAGAATTTGCTGCTGGGGAAGGTGAAGCAGCAGATATAGATTGGGGTGGGTTGCAAGGAACTTTGGAGCGAGAATTGCAACGTTCTATCCGGAGAGAGTTGCAATGTCAACCGTCGGTGACTTTGTTAATGCAAATTCCTGAGGAACCGCCAGTGAAAGTTGCCGATGGGAGAAGACGGCGGACTCGGACTGCTGCTCAGGTGGCATCGTAAGATAAGAAGCTCACGCAAAGGCGCAGAGACGCAAAGTTTTTTGGAGGGTCTTTGCGCTTTGGTGTGAGATTTAGAGAAAGCATTGGACGGTATCGAGTGTCATTAAGCCAGACATCCTCAATGAACCCAGAGGTACGTTAAAAGTAGAGTACACAGTGTGACTGGTACTCCAAATCTCAGATGTTCCCAGAAAGTTAGCTTGTAACCTAAATCAGCAGCAGCTTCTACAACTATCAAGTTGGCAACTGAACCAAACAAAGTCAAATTACCTGCCAAGGTCGAACCGGCTGCCAGTAATAGCCAATACTTGGTATTACCCTGAGGAATCACGGGATGCAGTAGGAGTACAGCAGGTACATTAGAAATTAAGTTAGACAAAACAACAGTTACACCCAAAAAACTCGCAGCAGAGTTAACGGCGTGGGTAAACGGCTGGAGTAAATTCAATTTCTGGGTGACTCGCGTCAAGATAAATAATCCAGAAAACATTACCAGCAGATTCCAATCCAGTTTTTGCAAAATCCGTTGGGGTTTAACCCGGCGAGTGATTAGCAACAAGCTAGCAGCAACTAAAGCAGACTCAGCTAAGGGTAAGCCGACAGTAAATGCAATCAGCAACCCAGCTGTAATTACTAATGTTTTATTAAATAAAGGTTTAAAAATACGTTGGTTGGTGCTGGGTAATACTTGGCGTGGTTTGATTGAGCGCACATCTGGATAAAGTACCCACAGTAATCCTACCTGAAATACCAAGCCTAAAAGGGCAACAGGAGCTAATACACGCAGAAAATCTAGGTAGGGAATAGCTGAAAAGGAACCTATGAGGATATTTTGAGGATTGCCGCTCAAGGTTGCTACTGAGCCTATGTTAGTTGCACCAGCGATCGCTAGTAAATAAGGTATCGGATTTAAACCCAAAGTTTGAGTCAGGCTCAAGGTTAAGGGTGTAAAAATCAGCGCTATGGTGTCATTGAGAAAAAAGGCTGAAAGGATACCACTGGCAAAAGTTAAAGCAATCAGCAAACCTAAAGGACTGCGAGTCACACTCAGTATTACAGATAGCGATCGCCGAAAAAACCCTGCATAGAATAAGTTGGCGTTCACTACCATCATGCTCAACAGAAACACGATGGTATTAGCATCGATAGCCTCCCATGCCTCCTGTAAATTTAAAACACCTAAAGCAATTAAAAAAGCAGAACCGACTAAAGCAATGGTGGCACGGTTCATGCGTAAGCCCGGAATGTAGCCCAATGCTAACCCCAGGTAAGTTAGCCCTAAGACACTATATGTAGCAAATTGCAGAAAAATCACTAAATATTAGCCTGATTATTCTAGTTAGGCAGACTTTGTTGGGATAGCCTCATACTCAAGGCTAAGAGGAATTTTTCTCTGTGTCTCTACCGCATTGAGCTAGCAATTAACAGCTTACAAACACCCAACAGCGCGAAAACACAGAGACGGAAGACAGCCCACCACGGCATTACTGTTATTCCTACTTACAAAAAATACTTTCAAAAACATTTCATTTTAAGTTTTGTAAATGTTAAACTAAAACCTACCCAATGGTGGATGTCTTCATTAAAATTTAAACTGTGTCAAGCTACGAACAAGATTACATTACTACACTACCGATCCCGCGAAAATTGCGGTTAACTTAACGTAGTAATAAATCAGTTTCTGACTGAAGTGGCTAATCGGGTATTACATTATATCAGAGTCAGGACACGAATATTCCGGAAAGTTCGTTGCCACGTTGTATACATTCACCAGATAGGTGAACAGCCTCAATAATACAGAGGATTAACCATGAAGGTATTTGATAATACCACAAAAAATATTTTTCTGGCAAGCTGGGTCTCAATCAATCAATCAGAGACTAATGAAGATCGAGTAACCCAGCTAGGCCGTCCTGTTTCCAAGCCCCACTGGAACATTCTTCAACCTTTAAAGCAGCGGGTAGATAGCATTCAAGTCCACGATCGCCAACTAGCTCACCGCTTGTGTAAACTGATTCCATCTCAGTGCCCCTTTGAGCGAGATGTCAAATTATTCGGCAAAACCCTATTTCACATCCCGCCCATGTGTAAGCTCAACCCCTTATACGAAGAAGTGGTTGGTTTACGTTTCCGAGCGCTGTGTTATCTAGCCGATGAATGTGGCGAAGATGTATCGCAGTACTGTTAATTAACTTAGGAGTCAGGAGTTAGGAATTAGTTATGAGTGAGAAGTGAGGAATTAAGAGTTAGTTAGGAGTCAAGAGTTAAAAATAAAACTTATAACTCTTAACTTTTAACTTATAACTCCCAACTCCTAACTCCTAACTATTTTTTTCGCCATTTTTGGATAGCATCCTGAGCATCTTCGTAAGAAGCTGTCTCCTCTGGCACTAAAGTAGCAGTTTCAATTGCGGCATTGAGTTCTCCTTGGGCGGCGCGACGCTTAGCGAGATCTAAAATTTTCTCACTCCATTTATCGATTGATTTTTGGGCGGTATCAAAGCCTGGTTGACCTGGTGGTACTTTTTTGGCAACTTCGATCGCCCGATTGTAAGTAGACGCTTGTCCGGGCTGAATTAAGGCGTTAGCTGCATCTAAAAGAGTTGTGTTACTGACATACTGCTTGCCTTCTAGCCGCCATAAATTAATTGCCGCTTGTGCTTTAGCATAAAGCGGCTCGTTTTTGGTGATTAATCGAGCGGCAGCAATAGCGCTAGCATACTGTCTTTGCTTAGCACGACCCTCTGCTAAATCTAAAATCATCCGGCTCCAAATCTTAATATTTTCCTGAGCTTGCTCGTACAATGGCTCACCAGGTTTAATTCTCCTAGCTGTAGCGATCGCTAAACTCAAATCGCTAGCCTGAGTTTCTTGCAGCGACATTTTCGCCAGGTCTAATACTGCTTGATTGCGCTTTTGCGACTCGGAACTCAAGGCTGTTTGGGCGCTAGATTGATTTTTTGGTCTAACTGGTTGGCTGGTTCTAATTATCGAGGGGTCATTTGGTAAATTCTGGAAAGCCTGGGGACTACTGGCAGTAGCATTGGGCGTTCTGCTTGATATTTCCTTAATTCTAAAAGTTTCTTGATTACGCAGAAAAACTACCGCGATTAAACCTGCTACTACCAAACTGCCTCCACCCCATAAAATAAACTGTTTCCACAAAGGCGTATTTGAATGATTTTGTGGGAATTGAGAGACGTGGGCTTGGGAGGAGTCAGGGATAAATCTTCCCTTCGTATTCATTCCTATGGAAGTTTCTGGTGGTGGATTTGTGTTTCCTTGCGACTGGGAAACCAAGCCAGCAGACGACTGCTGGATTTGTTTGCGATTAGACTTTTGGACTTTGGAGTTAATAGTTGTTTCTCCCCATCTGCCCTGATTTTGAGGGGGATCGCCCAGGGGGGGTGCTGCTAGGGCAATGGCAAAGGATTCTTCTGGATAAATCACCGCTTCTGATTCCAAATCGCTTCCTATTGCCAATTTTGGTAAGATTACTTGCGGTTTTGATGGGATGATGATGGCAGGGTTTTGGATGGGACGCCAGTGGTGCTGGCATAGTTTTGGCACCAGAAGGCTCAGGTAACTTTCTAAATCTGCCAAGTTGTTGCCGTTACCAGAACGCAAAGCTTCTAACAATGCTGCTGTAAAAAATCCGTGACCTAATTCGCTACTCTCGTGGGAAAACTGCTCTGGTTGACAAGAAAAAATTGTCGCAAGTTCTAATTCTTGAGCTAGTTCTATGGTTTCTTCGCCTACGGGAGCATCTGCTTGGGTGCCAAAAGCACGGTTAATATCAAGCAGTAGCAAGACATTCAATTCAGCTAGTTGGAGACTTTGCATTAGCGATCGCAATTCTATGCCTGTCTCTGGCACTAGTTCGGGGTTACCCTCCGCCGGCATTAAGTAATCTTTGCCTTTGTAGTTGACCCCATAACCGCTAAAAAATAACCATAAATAGTCTTGTGGTTGCCAACATGTCGCGGCCAAATCCTCAAGCAGCAGCAAAATATTTTCTTTAGTCGGATAGGTGGATCTATCTTTGATTGGTGGTGACGTATCTGTCATTAGCAGGCAATGTTCGGGGACAAAACCTGCCTCTGCCACCAAAATATCCTTTAATGCCTCAGCATCTGCTTGGGCACAACTTAAAGGTTGAAATAACTGATATTGATTGATGCCAATAGCGATCGCCCAGTAATTTGCCATCCCGCTCTTTGTCGGTTATTGTTTGCTGGTCTGAAAATTGCGGTTGGCTTTGTCCAAAAAACAAAGCTAACCTGATGTTTTCTAGTCTAGGTGATTCTCATCGAATCTTAGGATAAAATGTAATTTTTATTACGTTAATTGACCGGAAAATACTTTCACCTAATTTCAATTACAAATCGTTATTTAGGAGCTACAAGGTCATGAGCCAAATTTCTGCTCACATACCATCATCGATCGCTTCCTTTTCAGTTATTAGCCAAATTGCCAGAAAAATCCGGATAGTTCCTTTAGCATTTTTGCTTATATCTACTGTTCCTACGTGGTTTTTGACCGAAGCGATCGCCCCTCAAGTTGTGCGAGCTTACACCGCTAGAGTTGACCTAGCGATCGATCGCCTGCCAGAAGAAAACTACGAAACCATTCTGCGGCGAGCCGAAGCGGCCGCGAGAGCAGCTGCTCAGCGGAGCTTCGACCAAGATATTTTAGTGACAGATGTTTCAATCATTATCTCCGTACAAAGTTATGGAGCGATCGCACCAGTTCTGACATTAGAAGTCAGTCGCCCAGAATGGCGCAACCGTCCCGACGCTCAAAATTGGGCAACTTACTTCAAAACCGCGCGATCGCTACTGTTCTTTGAAAAATGATGAGGGGGATGAAGGAGGCAGGGGGCAGGGAGCAGGCAGCAGGCAGCAGAGGGGATAATTCCTAACTCCTAACTCCTAACTCGAAACTCATAATGCCCCATGCCCAATGCCTTTACTTAATTCTTGGCTAAATTGGCGTCCTTGGCGTCAGTGAATGGCCTAAAATAAAAAGGTTGTCAAAAATCACGATATCTGCTGACATGGCTGTTCCTAAGAAGAAAACTTCCAAATCAAAACGAGATAAACGCCGAGCTACTTGGAGGCACAAAGCTGCGATCGAAGCTCAGAAAGCTCTTTCTCTGGGCAAGTCTATTTTGACCGGGCGTTCTACATTTGTTTATCCATCTGCTGAAGAAGAGGAAGAAGAATCATAATTTTCCAGTCAGGAAAAGCATGAACGGCATCGATAGATTTGATTGGCAAAAGTCACCGCTCAAATTTATCACTAATGGATAAATGCTTTTTCTTCGCTTTCCTGATTGGATAATGAATTATAGATACTCTACACAAGCTTATTAGATCCAGAAAAATTGGTAGTGAGTAATTGGGAACATCCATTACCCATTACCTATCATTTACCGGTAATGGTTAAGTAAGCTAATGTGCTTCCAAGTTATACATTCTCTGGTTAAGACTTTCATTAGTTATTAGTCATTGGTCATTTGCAAATAACGAACGAGAAAGTACAAAGCCTGTAACAAGCAAGATCCCGCAAGTTGGGCTGGCTTCCGGCAATAGAGTAGCGATTCGCCGTGTCCCCCAGCCTCTAGCTCCCTTATCCCCCAGGTACAGAACTTTATAAAAGAGGACAAATGGCAAATGACAAATAATAAAAGACAATCAGATAAAGTAACTACACAATTTAAATGTTTTTTACCCTAATCATATTCAAGGGTAAAGTATCTGCCGCTGTTGACAACTCAGCACAAAAGCTTGCAAATATTTTGAGAAAACTTATTTTTCTCCCATTATGCTAGGAAAATTCTTTCATAAGCCAGGAAAAGAAGACAACGAACGTGTTCCTCCAGGTCAACATTTGGCCAAAGGTTTCCCTGTATTAACTTACGGCGCAACTCCCCAAGTTAGTATTGGAGAATGGGAATTTCGGGTTTGGGGTTTAGCAAAACCAGCTACTTTTAAGTGGTCAGATTTTATGGCGCTACCTGAACATGAGTTCACAGCGGATTTCCACTGTGTAACGCGCTGGTCTAAACTCGATGTCAAATGGACTGGTATTAAAGTAACAGATTTTATGTCTCTAATTGAGGTAGACCCTAAAGTAGCTCACATTATGGAACACTGCTATGGGGGCTACACTACTAATATTTCTATGGAAGACTTTATCCGGGAAGAAAACTTCTTTGCCTTTAAAGTTTTTGGCGAAGATCTTCCAGTTGAACATGGTGGCCCAATGCGGTTAGTTGTTCCTCACCTCTACGCTTGGAAAAGTGCTAAGTGGATTAATGGTTTAGAGTTTTTAGCTAGTGAAGAACTAGGTTTTTGGGAGCGCAATGGTTACCACCGCCGTGGTGAACCTTGGAAAGAGGAGCGTTATAGCAGCGCGTTTGGGTTTTAAGAGTTAGGAGTTAGGAGTGAGGAGTTAGGAGTTAGCAATTTTTAATTAACAACTTTATTAAAGTCATAACTTATTATTCATAACTCATAATTCCTCAGTTTTAACTCCTCACTCCTAACTGCTAACTCTTAACCTAAAAGTTTCTTGATTAAGGGCAATTTGTTCTCATAGGGAGCATACCGCCACTTTAAATCCAGCCAGAAGGAGTTTTGCAATACGCTTTTTTTATGAGAAAAGGCATCAAAACTAGCTTTACCATGATAGTTGCCAATACCACTATCTCCTACTCCTCCAAATGGTAAAGATGGGACTCCAACATGCATGATTGTATCGTTGATACAAACTCCACCTGATGAAGTTTCCTGCAAAACTCGCTTTTGTAGGTCTTTATTTTGGGAAAATAAGTATAAAGCTAAGGGTTTTGGTCTAGAGTTAATTAAAGCGATCGCTTCTGCAATATCACTGTATTCAATTATGGGCAAAATTGGCCCAAAAATTTCTTCCTGCATTACAGAATCTTCTAAGGAAACGTTATCAATTATTGTCGGGGCAATATAACGTTGTGAAGATTTTGTTTCTCCGCCAACAATAACTTTACCATCTTCAAGAAACTTAACCAATCTGTCAAAGTGTTTTTGACTAATAATCCTAGCATAATCAGGACTGTTTACCGGATTGCCACCATAAAATTCTTTTAGGGATTTTTGCAGACTATTTATTAAATCTTTTTTGATGTTTTTATCCACTAAAAGATAGTCAGGAGCAATACAAGTTTGACCAGCATTAATAAATTTTCCCCAAGTAATTCGTCTGGCAGTATGTTCAAAATTAATGTCAGTATCGACTATGCAAGGACTTTTGCCGCCCAATTCTAAAGTAACTGGTGTCAGATGTTTTGCAGCTGCTTCCATGACAATTTTGCCGACGGCTGTCCCACCACTAAAAAAGATATGGTCAAATTTTTCTGCTAATAGTTTTTGACTGGCTTCTACACCTCCTTCGACTACTGCAATATAAGCTGGTTGAAAATATTTGGTAATAATTTTAGCGACAATACTGGAAGTGTGGGAAGCAATTTCTGACGGTTTAATAATTGCACAATTCCCTGCGGCGATCGCACCTACTAAGGGTGAAATTGCTAACTGAAATGGATAGTTCCAAGGGCTGATAATTAAGACAACTCCTAGTGGTTCTGGATAAATGCGGGCTGAATATGAAAAAAAGTCTAAGGAAAGTGGTGCTTTTTTTGGCTTCGTCCAAGTTTTGATATGTTTGATAGCATAATCAATTTCCTTAATTACGGCAATTTCTGTCAAATAAGTCTCTACTACTGGTTTATGTAAATCTGCTTGTAATGCCTCGATTATTTCTTGCTCGTGTTCAATAATTGCTTGCTTGAGTTTTTGCAGTTGCTCAATGCGAAAATTTATCTCTTTAGTTTTACCCGTTTGAAAAAACTCTCGCTGATGTTGGATAATCTCGCCAATCTTAGATAATTCAGTGTTAATCATTGTTTTGTGCTATGAACTAGTTATTTAATCTTATGGCTGCGTCTGTATATTTGCAGTATTGCACAGCTATATTACAAAAACTTCTATTAAAGACGATTTAAAATACCAATCGCTTGATAAATGCTAAACCACGTCTAATTTGGAAACTCTAGTTTTTCAGAATCGAGTTTGCTTCACAAATTCTACACTTTTCTATATTCTCTTTTTAAAACTCCAGTTATTAATTTAGACGAGGTTTAATTAATAATTTAGTTATGTTTTTTGTGGTAGAATTACAATAAATGTACTACCTTTACCTAACTCTGAATTCAGCAAAATAATACCTTGATGTGCCTCAACAATTCGGCGAGCAAGATACAGTCCTAAGCCACTACCAGAACTTTTGTGACTACCTTGGCGAAATCGTTCAAATATGGTGGTTTGTTCTTCACGAGGAATACCTGGGCCGGTATCGGCTATCTCAATGCTAATGTAGTCAGTAAAATTAGATTTTCCAGAGAATTGATATTCGCTATTTTTGGCAAACTGGGTTTGGGAAGTAAGACGAATAGTCACCAAACCAGAATCGGTAAATTTGATTGCATTGCCGATAAGATTAGTGAATAGACGATGTAATTCTAAGCGATCGCCTATTACTGTGTTTGTCTTTAATTCCTTAGATAATTCGACATTTAGCGACAGTTTTTTGGCTTGAGCCAGGGGCGTCAATTCTCCAGTTACTTCCTCTAGTAAGTGTGCTAAATTAACAGGTTGCAATGCCAAAGTTTTCCGACCTGCTTCAAAGCGATAAACTTCTAATAAGGTATTGACCATAGAAAGCAAGTTAATATTGCTTCGAGCCATGATGGCAATTAATTCCTGCATTTGCGGTGATAATGCTCCTAAAGCGCCTTGTTGAAATAGCATTAACATGCGATCGGCTGCTACTAGGGGAGTGCGTAAGTCGTGGGCGAGGCGGGAGACAAAATCTTCTCGCTGGCGGGCGATTTCATCGCGTTCATCCATACTGTGCTTTAAACGCAAAAGCGATCGCACTCTTGCTAATAATTCATCCACTGTCACTGGTTTACGGATAAAATCATCAGCACCCAAGTCTAATCCGTGGGCAACATTGGGCGCATCGTGGGCAGTGATTAGCAGTATGGGAATATATTGTGATAATTTCATATCTCCACGAATATGCTTAGTAACTTCGTATCCATCCATACCTGGCATCATTAAATCTAGGAGAACTAAGTCACAAGGAGATGCTTGCAATTGTGCCAATGCCGAAATACCATTTTCTGCGGTGCTAATGGTGTAACCTTCTTCCTCCAAAATAGTTTTGATTAGAAATACATTATCAGGAGAGTCATCAACAACTAGAATTTTATCAGAGCGAGAAGATTGTAAAGTCATGTCAAGGCTAGGTATGAGGTGCAAATTTTTGTTAATTTGACTGTACTTGTAACAATTTGTCTGGCAATTCCTTTAATTAACCTCCCGCTTAAGAGATATTATTTACTCACGGCTTGGTATTTACGGAGTTTATAATTTGCTGTTAAGTTAAACTGGGCTGGATTTTTGGTAAAAAAATAATTCACTAATAAAATTATGGCTGCTAAAATTTGAAATTTGAATACGGTAGATGCTATAAATCAATAGGTAATATTTGATATAGTAACTAGCACCGGAAACTAAAAACAAAATTGTGTAGTCAAGCAATCGCTCCACTACGACGTAATTTGTATTGATTGAGTATTAATTTATGTTAACGGATTTTTAATATTTAAGTTCGTTAGTTGAGATTTTTCTTTCACCAAAGTGATGAAAGAGTGCTAAATCTTGTAGTTGTTGATGATGACGAAATTTTTGTCCGGGTCTGTAATGAAAATATTGCCCAACAGCGACAATAGTTAACATTACCTTAAATGTAAACGTCGTCCAAGGGTGTTCATCACCAGTCTGAAACATCCTTGGACGCGGTTATGTGACTTTTATAGATGCTTTGCAGCCACGCTGTCTAATAATTTACTGAATTCAATTACTAGTTTATTTGTCAGGCTTCTGGTAGTCAAAATAAAACCATTGACCACCTTCCACATCTTGAAACAGATCATTCACCTTGCCTATCTTTTCTTCATTGTTTAGTTGATCCTCCAGTAGATCAATCCCTTTATCACCCTCTTTTGCTGGCGGGACATACAGATCTAATTTTTTCACTGTCTTTAAGTCAGCAAATAATTCTTTCAAATCAACATATAGTGGATATAAAGCCCTACTTAATTCAAAGAAATAGCGCTTGTTACCATGATCTGCAACAGTGCGCCAGAGTGTAGAGGCAAGGAATGGGTTATCATCTATTGCCTTAACACTTAAAGGCGTTGACATATTACGAATCAACGAAAAAGCTCTAGCAAGACCTTCGTGTTTTGACCACTCTTCTAACCATATTTTATAAGAATTTCCCTGGCCAGGAATTCTTTGAGTCTCATCAATAAATGGTCTCGAATTTTCTTTAAACTTAGGATCTTCCTTGTCATAGACTTTTTCGAGCCTATCGCTGTAGAATGAGGCGCGGAGAAATCGAATATCAGAGCCATTCATTGGCGGATTCATCTCTTTTTTTGAATTATCTTTTTTCAGTCCATCCCAACTAAATACTTCATTTTGACTTCCCCAATCAAAGTCTCCATTTTCTGTTTGAAAACTCTTTAAAAGTTCTAATTGCTTGTCATACAGGTTGTTAGTCAACACACTAATCGTTTCTTTCCCTTCAGCTTCATCCTTCTTTGGAACGTAGTAAACTACTAATTTATAATTTGGAGATAGATCGTCCTTGCGATCCAGTTCGTCCTTTTCACCCTCCACGTATTGTAAGACTGCCGACTCTCCCTTAGCATCTGAAATGGACAAATGTATGACTATAGGTTTGAGATATACATTAAACTCCTTGGAGCCTGTGTCTAATTTTGCGACAGCTAGCTCAGACGTGACAATAAAAAATGGCTCCTGCTTTAATCCTTCTACAGCATCTTTGACAGTTGCGTATCTGTCTAGTACATACTGTGCCAAGCCACTAATCGGTAAACGTGGTTTATTCTCATAGTCATTATGCTTGTAGCAAGCTTGTGGTAGAAAAAGCAGATTAGCAACTAAGCCCTCCTCGTTTATGCCATCAGTTGTAGCCTTTCCATAGTTACATACAACCAGGCTCTTATACTTAGATGTCCATGTAAACGGCTTACCCTCATCATTTTCACCAGCACCTGTGCGATCGCTACCTTCAGGTGATGCCCATAAGCTTGTAGCCATATTTGCATCAGACCAGTCCATAGAACGCACGGTAAAGATTGATTTTGTTTCTTGGTTAGCAACATAGATTGCACGGGTACAACCGAGTAATACCAGTGGTATTAATCCCAAGTGCAAATCATTGATCGAATTGCTCAATGCTTGATGAATGTTAAAAGATTCCTGTGTGAAATTGCAGCCTAATAGTGCGGCGATTCCAACAAATAGAAACGGTATAGCTAATGAAAAACTTCTGAGGTAATGTTTCATTGGTTTATTTTTGTGTGTGTAAATTACTTGCAGAGCTTTGCAATTTATAATGCTTTTTGCATTTATCAAAACCCGATCAAACCTAGATTCAGGAGTTTCACACGTTATGAAAATTTTCACCATCATAAATGTGCAAAAGATAGTCTAGGTATAAGCTTATGAAAAATGCTAAAAGCACGAATTGTGAGAAATGCTAGCTAAGTTTTCGCGTTCTCTTAGAGCCATTCGGATATATGCGAATGATAGATATTAAAGCTGTTCTATCTTTGATTTACATAGTCAATAAAGCGTACTGAAAATTTGACTATGCAAATTAAATAAGTTTTAGCTTTGGATTGAGATGTTGTTGGATTTTGTACAGACTAACTTTGACAGATTACAAATCTTCTGGATGTTTGTCAAGTTAAAAGCCATGCTTTAGCTGTATTCCTGCACAAAAAAATAGTATGCTTGTAGCGATTACAAAATATGTGTCCTCGATCACACAAATTATATGTTGATAAACACTTGTAAATTAAACAACTTCATGTATAGATTCTGACGTATATCTTGCGGTGTTACAAAAAGGCAACAGGCAATAAGGAAAGAAAGTCTGTTGGTGTCCGGGTTTTACTGTCAATTTATGTTCTAAACTATGCTTCGACTGCAATAAAACCCAATTTTCAAAAAACTAAGGGTTTCAAAGTAGACGCGGTTTAAATATAATCATCTCCATACTTAGCTAGCAGACTGAAATGGCCTACTTCACGCTTGTTAAAATCTGCTATCAAAGGAGAAACTTGAATTATTTTAGGAGTGTTGTTTGGCAAAAGAGAGATGCTGGTATCATAAATATCTTGTCTTGAATTTATAAATACGGTTATAAATTATTACTAGTTCATATTCAGTAAAATATAGATTTTAGCTTTCGTCTAGATTATTACTAAGCAATTCAATATAAGATCTAAAACTTAAAATCCCAAATCAACATGCCAGACCTAACTCCTAATTCTAGTTTTAGTTTGACACTACGCTTGCAGATTCCCAATCGCGTGGGGATGTTGGCGTCGGTAACCCAAGCGATCGCCACTACTGGCGGTAATCTCGGTCAAATTGATTTAATCGAGCAAACCCGCAAAGAGTCTACCCGCGATATTACCGTTGATGCTGCTAGTACCGAACACGCTGAAACGATTGTGCAAGCAGTCAAAGCACTGCCTGATATTAAGTTACTCAGTGTTTACGATCGCACCTTCAATTTGCATCGCGGTGGCAAAATCAGCATTGCTAGCCGAATTCCCTTAAAGAGTGTGTCCGATTTAGCAATGGCTTACACACCAGGAGTCGGCAGAATTTGTACCGCGATCGCTCAAGATCCAGAAGAAGTTTACAAGTTAACCATTAAACAAAATACTGTTGCCATTGTTACAGATGGTAGTGCAGTTTTAGGTTTGGGAAATCTCGGCCCGGCGGCGGCACTCCCAGTTATGGAAGGCAAAGCGATGCTATTCAAAGAATTTGCCGGACTGGATGCTTTTCCCATCTGTTTAGCTACGCAAAATACAGACGAGATTATCCAGGCAGTCAAGAATATTGCTCCGGTATTTGGCGGCGTGAATTTAGAAGATATTGCTGCGCCACGTTGTTTTGAAATTGAAGCGAGATTGCGTCAGGAATTAGATATTCCTGTTTTTCATGACGACCAACACGGTACCGCAATTGTCACCTTGGCAGCCTTGTTTAATGCCTTGAAGTTAGTACACAAAACAATCGGAGAAATCCGCATTGTGATTAACGGTGCAGGTGCAGCTGGAGTGGCGATCGCTCGGTTGCTCAAGAAAGCTGGAGCAGACAAAATCTGGATGTGCGACTCCAAAGGAATTATCTCTACCAGTCGTACAGACCTCACAGAAGAAAAACTCGAATTTGCCGTGAAAGCTCAAGGTACCTTAGCAGGTGCAATGCAGGGCGCAGATGTATTTATTGGTGTCAGCGCACCAGGAGTGTTGACACCCGAAATGGTGCAATCGATGGCGAAAGACCCAATTGTGTTTGCAATGGCCAATCCCATTCCCGAAATTCAGCCAGAATTAATTCACAAACATGTCGCTGTTATCGCCACCGGTCGCAGTGATTACCCGAATCAAATCAATAACGTTTTAGCTTTTCCTGGAGTATTCCGTGGTGCTTTAGATTGTCGGGCACAGGCAATTACCACCACAATGTACCTAGAGGCTGCAACTGCGATCGCTTCTTTGGTAAATCCTTCAGACTTGAATCGCGAACACATTATTCCTTCAGTTTTTGATGAACGCGTTGTGACTGCCGTTGCTGCTGCTGTGCAACGCGCCGCACGTCAAGAAGGTATTGCTCGGAATTAGTTAATCGATTCCAAAAATTACTTTTGAGGGATGGGCGAACCGCCTGTCCCAAACTACTGGGTATTTCTGGAACGTTACGATAATTTGTAGTAAAAAATTCCATATTTAGGCAAAAAGGCTAAAAATCAATTTTCTACGGCGATTTGGGAAGAATAACTTAATACTGATGTAGTTATAGCTGACCTTTCGCTATGAAAATTTCTCACAAACTTCTTGGAAGCTTTGTTGGTGTTTCCTTATTAACAAATGTTGTTGGTGCAGTTGCCATCGCCCAAAGCCAGAAAATTGCTGAAACTCTAGCGATCGCGGAAGCTGAACACGTTGCCCAAGTGGTTGCCACTTCCATAGCCCACGATGCTTATTACGATAAAAAATCTATTTCTATTGAACGTTCAGACGAATTGCAACACTACACTAATTTGCTACATGATTTGCAAAAGCGCGATATTGTGGTGGTCAATCGGCAGAAACTGATTTTGGCGGATGCCGTTCCGGAAAATGTCGGTACTATTTTTGACCATGACCAAGGCAACGAAGTCCTGCAAACGATCCAGGATGGCAAGGTCAGAACCTTTTTAGAAAAGAGTGTTGATTATCCCCAAGGAATTAAACTCATTGTCGTGATGCTCAAAGGGGAAGAAAATCAGGTTGATGGTGCTGTCATTCTAGAGTGGTCATCGCTGTATGACGACGCCATAACCCAAGCTAGACCGACAATGATTGCGATCGCTCTTACCAGTTTAAGTTGTGTGATTTTGGCATTGATTCTAGGATTGCAAATTTCCAGCAGTATTGCCAAACCACTGCAATTGGTGACAGAGGTAGCGCAGCAAGTCACCCAAGAGTCTAACTTCGACCTCCAAGCCCCTTTGGATGAAGTGGAATTCGACTTTCTGGTCAAGACGCGATGAAGGTGCTGCAATCAATCAAAGTTGGCACCGAACGCATTCGGGAAATTGTTTTATCTCTCCGTAACTTCTCCCGGCTGGATGAATCTGAATTTAAAGCTGTTGACCTCCATGAGGGTATTGAGAGTACACTGCTGATTCTGCAACATCGCCTCAAAGGAAAACCAAAATTTCCAGCAATTGAAGTTGTTAAAGACTATAGTGAATTGCCTTTGGTTGAGTGCTATCCCGGACAACTCAATCAGGTATTTATGAACTTACTGACGAATGCCATCGATGTGTTGGAAGAATATGCTCAACAACCACAGCCTCGTAAAATCTGTATTTCAACTCAACTGATGGCTGACGATCGCGTGCAAATTGCGTTGGCGAAGCCCGCCGAAGGCATCGCCGACAATGGATCGGGGATACCTGAAGCACTACAAGGGCGTATTTTCGATCCTTTTTTCACTACCAAACCCATTGGCAAAGGCACAGGCTTGGGCTTATTCATCAGCTACCAAATAGTCACACAAAAACATCATGGCAAGATATGGTGTGATGCCAAAATATCAGAGGGCATCAAAATTGTAGTTGAAATACCCGTTCATCAACCGAAAGCAATGGCGAGTTGAAATATTAAAGGCTCTGGGCGCTTTAAAGCAGGCAATAGGCAATAGGCAACAGGCAACAGGCAATAGGCAATAGGCAACAGGCAATAGGCAATAGGCAACAGGCAATAGGTAATAGGCAACAGGCAATAGGCAATAGGCAATAGGCAATAGGCAATAGGCAATAGGCAATAGGCAATAGGGAAAGAAAGTCTCTTGGTGTCTGGGTTTTACCATCAGTTTATGTTCTAACCTAACTGGCAACTGCCACATAATTGCTGAAATACTTTTGCTATATATATTTTTGCCGTTTTGAACCCTTATTTTTTATATCTTTGTGAGAAATCCTGGCTGGGAGTGTTTATAGTGGTTCTTAAATCGCTATGATGTTCGGGTGACATCGGGGAAATAAAGCAAGATAATCCAAAACATCATCCACTTTGTCAGCTGTTTGTAATGAAGTATCAAGCTGGAGACGAGTTTTTCCAAAGGTTACCGCTAGTTTTGGCAGGGCCAATTCTCAAACATACTGAACCGGAATCAGTAACGGTATGGCTAGCACTCAAACAGGCTTGTCAGGTAGAACTAAAGGTTTATGACACAACAAATGATGGCGAAGTGCTGGGAGATTGCTTATTGCAGGGGGAACGCTCTACTTTTGCCTTGGGGAAGTATCTTTACGTTGTTGCTGTCACGGCTCGGTCTACACTTGGACATCGCCTAAGTAGTAATTGCATTTATGCCTATGATTTGGAGTTGAGTGTCGCTAACCAGACTCGGCAAACACTACAACAAGCATTATGCTCAAACTCTTATCCTACGGCTAGTATCAGCTACTTTGAGCATCAAAAACCAACCTTTACCCTACCGCCCAAGCGTCTCGAAGATTTGCACATTGTCCATGCTTCCTGTCGTAAACCTCATGGTTCTGGGTTTGATGCCCTACCGATTCTCGATTGCTTAATTGAAGCATCTGCAAATCAAGCCCAGCGGCGTCCTCACCAGCTATTCCTGACTGGGGATCAAATTTATGGTGATGACGTAGCAGACCCGTCGCTGTGGGTTGCTACTAGTCTTGGGGATGGTTTACTGGGTTGGGAGGAACAATTACCTGTGGGTGGGGTGTACTGCACTCCCAAGGAATTGCCCCCTGGAGAACGGGCTAAAGTTGCTACCAATGAAGCCGGCTTGACCGCAGGATTACATAATAAATCTGAGAAAGTTGCTAGTCATCTGCTGAGCCTGGGTGAATATTATGCTACTTATTTATTAGCGTGGTCACCAGTGTGCTGGCCAGTTGTATTTCCTAAAGGACGACAAGTAACACGCGATCGCCGAGCAATTAAAAATTGGAATCAGGCAGTCAAAGATTTACGACAGTTCATTTATACCCTGGGAAAAGTGCGCCGCGCCCTTGCAAATATTCCCACATACACCATCTTTGATGACCATGATGTCAGTGACGACTGGAATTTAAACCAAGCTTGGTGTTTGCGAGTTCTGGGGCGTCCCTTGGGGCGGCGAGTGGTGCAAAATGCGCTCTTGGCTTACACGGTGTTTCAAGCTTGGGGCAATACACCAGAACAATTTGCAGCAGGTCAACCTGGGGAAAAACTGCTGGCTGCGGCAGAAGCTTGGTCAGTCCATGAAGGAAAAGATACAAAGGCTGATGAAGCGATCGCTCGTTATGTTGGGATGCCACCCAACGATCCCCACACGGATTTACCTGTTTTAATCCGAGACGATTCAGTGTTTATTTTGGCTCGACATCCTGAGGCGCTTACTTGGAATTACATAGTCAAGAGTGATTGTCATGAAGTGATTGTTTTGGATACACGTACTTGGCGGGGTTATCCAGCCGATCAAAAAGCCATCGCCCCACCGATGCTGCTATGTCCAAAAGCTTTTGAGCAACAGCTAGTTTTGCCTTTACAACAAATAGCTCAAGAAACTCAGATTCAAACCACATTTGTGATTGCACCCACTAATGTATTTGGTTCACAAGTAATTGATTGGGTTCACCATTGGAATTTACAACAAGAGAAAGTTTTTTCCACAGATGTTGGTGATGCTTGGAACATTAATGTTGAAGCACTAGCAAAATTTCTCAACACCTTGTTTAAACAACGGCGACAAGTGATTATTTTGTCTGGGGATATTCACTATAGTTTTGCGGCTCGTCTGTCTTATGCACGCACCCATTCTCAATTGCGATCGGTTTTAGTACAGCTAACTTCTAGTGCCTTGAAAAATGAAGAAGCACTAACACGGCTGATTCATACACGAATGAAAGATTGGTTATTAGCAGAAAAGCTGCGATATTGGATTGGATGGATGAATCCGGCCAATATGGTAGAAATTTCTGGCAAGAAATTACACCACGATACCTTTACTGCCAAACGCTACCCCAATCGGCTACGCCAACAACAGCAATTAACTGACCCTGACTGGTATTGTGTCCTGGAGTGGATAATTCGACAAAGCGCTCAGACTTATAAATGCACAACAGATATTTCATCATTCATAGCTCCTTGGAAACGAGCGAAAAATCACAAAAGAAGATATTTACAACCTCTAATGTTTTGGAAATCTCGCTGGTTTCAAGAAGGGCGAGAAGTAGTTGGATTAAATAATTTAGGTTTAGTTCAATTTGAGTTGCCAGATGCGGGTAATTCTTGCCAGATTATTCAAGATTCCTACTGGTTTTCTTCTTGGTATCCAACCCAAATTGTTTACAGCCGTTTTGAAACTCAGTTAACGCCCAATCAATCATTGTTGGAAAATTTTAGCCAGAAAGGCACAGGGCAGGAGGCAGAAGGCTGAAGGTAATTCTGATTCGGAGCCTCTGTGCGATCGCCTTTATCAGTGGGAATCATAACAAAAATTACCACGGTAAAGATCCGATGGCTTACCAAAACATTACCGGCTCCCTTTCGGCAGCAGATATCCAAGAAATTAAAGCTGCCTTTGCGACTATCCAAGCAAAGTTGCCTTTTCTGGTGACTCTAAGTGTGGAAGAACGACGCAAGTTATTTAAGATGGGCGATAAAAGCCTAGCTTTTGTCAACAATAGCTTGACTGCTGCCCAGACTAACCGAGAAATTCTCCCAGCCAGCTTTGATGTAGAGGAATTTGTGCGGGATTATCAATTAGCTGTCACACTCACCGAACTTTTGATTGGACTGCGACAACTCACAGAACAAGTAGATGATACCTTAATGGCAGTGGGAAGTGAAGCAATGGGTAGTAGTTTGACAGTATATGATTATGTCAAGACTGCTGCAAAGAAAACTCCAGGGTTAAAAAGTGTTGCTCAACAATTGGGCGATCGTTTTAAAGCTATGAAGAGTAAACCTGCTAAAGCTGCTTCTAGTTCATAGACTGTAAACCTTGCTAGAGATAGGAGAAAGATCAAAGGGGAAAAGTTATCTTTTCCCCTTTGTGTTTGCTCAACTTCTGCAAGAGTCTTTAAGAGGATGTTTGAAAAGTCATGATTGATGTATCAAAATCTTCTTTTACCCCACCCTAACCCTCCCCTTATAAAGGGGAGGGAACCGGATTTTCTTGTTTCCCCCCTTTATAAGGGGGGATTAAGGGGGGTAATAAAAATCACAACCTACCACTTTTCAAACAACCTCTAATACTCGCGCGAGAGTCTTTAATACTCGTGAACGAGTCTTTGATACTCGTCGGCGAGTCTTTAATACTCGTGAACGAGTCTTTAATACTCGTCGGCGAGTTTTTGATACTCGTGAACGAGTCTTTAATACTCGTCGGCGAGTCTTTGATACTCGTCGGCGAGTCTTTGATACTCATGAGCGAGTTTTTGATACTCGTGGACGAGTCTTTGATACTCGCGCGAGAGTCTTTGATACTCGTCGGCGAGTCTTTGATACTCGTGAGCGAGTTTTTGATACTCGTCGGCGAGTCTTTGATACTCATCAATCAAAATTAAGGCATTTCCAACTAAAAAATATTTAACTATTCTTGTGGGATGGGTGTCTCGCCCGTCCTATGACCTGTGTGGGCTAGAGAGCTTATCCCACAAGATCCGACTTTCTCAATCAGGAATTACCAATTGCAAGCTTGGTATTATACCCATAACCGCCTGGAATCTGCCATCTTGCTCCCTATTATGCTCATCACACCCCGCCAGAACAGCAAGCTCCTGCTCTTTTTCCTTTTTAGTTTCACCCTACTCCTAACTTTCCTCCTCTCTCTACCTTGGGTAAACGCCGAAGAAACCCCCAAACCCCAAGATTGGCAGATTAACGGTATATCAGCAGCCCTTGATGATGGACACGACCAAGTTAAGAAATATGCTCTGGATAAATTAGTTGAATATAATCTCAAAGAATTAAAATCCGTGGTCAAGAAACCAGAGGATATTGCCCAGAAAGCAGCCAATATCCTTAAAGATGAAAAGGTGGACGCCACCGTTCGTTCAGGTGCGGCATCGGCATTGGGCAACTTGGGAGACGCCGCAGCCAAGTATGTCCCTGACATCGCTAATATCCTCAAGGATGAAAAGGTGGACGCCACCGTTCGTTCAGGTGCGGCATCGGCATTGGGCAACTTGGGAGACGCCGCAGCCAAGTATGTCCCTGACATCGCTAATATCCTCAAGGATGAAAAGGTGGACGCCAACGTTCGCGGCAGTGCGGCATCGGCATTGGGCAACTTGGGAGACGCCGCAGCCAAGTATGTCCCTGACATCGCTAATATCCTCAAGGATGAAAAGGTGGACGCCAACGTTCGCGGCAGTGCGGCATCGGCATTGGGCAACTTGGGAAACGCCGCAGCCAAGTATGTCCCTGACATCGCTAATATCCTCAAGGATGAAAAGGTGGACGCCGACGTTCGCGGCAGTGCGGCATCGGCATTGGGCAACTTGGGAGACGCCGCAGCCAAGTATGTCCCTGACATCCTCAATTTCCTCAAGGATGAAAAGGTGGACGCCGACGTTCGTTATCGTGCGGCATCGGCATTGGGCAACTTGGGAGACGCCGCAGCCAAGTATGTCCCTGACATCCTCGATTTCCTCAAGGATGAAAAGGTGTCCGCCACCGTTCGTTCAGGTGCGGCATCGGCATTGGGCAACTTGGGAGACGCCGCAGCCAAGTATGTCCCTGACATCCTCGATTTCCTCAAGGATGAAAAGGTGGACGCCGCCGTTCGTTCAGGTGCGGCATCGGCATTGGGCAACTTGGGAGACGCCGCAGCCAAGTATGTCCCTGACATCCTCAATTTCCTCAAGGATGAAAAGGTGTCCGCCACCGTTCGTTATCGTGCGGCATCGGCATTGGGCAACTTGGGAGACGCCGCAGCCAAGTATGTCCCTGACATCCTCGATTTCCTCAAGGATGAAAAGGTGGACGCCGACGTTCGCGGCAGTGCGGCATCGGCATTGGGCAACTTGGGAGACGCCGCAGCCAAGTATGTCCCTGACATCCTCAATTTCCTCAAGGATGAAAAGGTGTCCGCCACCGTTCGTTCAGGTGCGGCATCGGCATTGGGCAACTTGGGAAACGCCGCAGCCAAGTATGTCCCTGACATCGCTAATATCCTCAAGGATGAAAAGGTGGACGCCGACGTTCGCGGCAGTGCGGCATCGGCATTGGGCAACTTGGGAGACGCCGCAGCCAAGTATGTCCCTGACATCCTCAATTTCCTCAAGGATGAAAAGGTGTCCGCCACCGTTCGTTCAGGTGCGGCATCGGCATTGGGCAACTTGGGAGACGCCGCAGCCAAGTATGTCCCTGACATCCTCGATTTCCTCAAGGATGAAAAGGTGGACGCCGACGTTCGTTATGATGCGGCATCGGCATTGGGGAAGATAAAACAACTCAAGTTGGAAGAAGTTGTTATAGTTTTGAATTATGTCTATGAGCCAAACCAGGGAATATTTGGGTCAGGTGCAGGAAACTTTGAATTTTGGCGGTTTTGGTCTTACTTCCTGAGTGGTGGCAATGATGAAGTAAAAACGCTACTGACATGGCTGGGTAGACCTGAAAGAAAAACAATTCCCGAACAACTTACCCACGATGAAGGCAAGAAAACGCTGGAGGTTTTTTTCAAAGCGTGGGAACCGAGTAAAGACTTGGAGAGATTAAGAGAAGATTTAGCAGAACAAATTTCAATAGTTGCCGAGAACAAAAAAGTTAATTGGCAATGGCAAGATATTGGTTTGCTACAATCCCACTACAACAACCTCAAAACTTTCTACCCTCCTAAAGCTTATGCGGTGCAGTCACAGATAATTAACCTTGAGGGTTGGCAGTGGTTTTTCAAAGCCAGAAACACCATCATCATTCACATTGCCTTTTGGCTTGCCCTCATCTTTGCCTACCCCAAATTTCCCCAAGTCCAAGCCATCTTCTTCTGGAACCCTTGGGTACGCCGAATCTTAGGCGTCGGCTATGTCGGCTTTCTCCTCACCTGGTTTCCCCCCTTCCGCCGCAAATTATTTGAACCCTTCAAACCTTCCCTCTTAGCCGATGCTGGGTTAGATAATTTTAATGACCAGTCATACTTCCCAGAATCAAAAGTCAAAGTCCCCACTTCAGGAGACATCCTCCCCATTACCGCAGCCCTCCCCAGCATTCAAGGACAAATTATCTTAGAAGGAGATTCCGGCTTAGGCAAGTCGATGTTTCTCCGCCATTTATTGCAAAACTCCCAGCGTATCATCGTTTATCTCCCTGCCCAAAAATGTCAAAAAGGCGTAATTGAAGCCATCCAAGACAAGCTACACGGCCAAGCCCAAGATGCCGGCTTCCTGAAAAACCTGATTTACAGTGGCGCTATAGATATCTGCATCGACGGACTCAACGAAGTCACCGCCGAAACCCGCGCCAAAATCTGCCAGTTTGTGGAAAGCTATTTCCGGGGCAACATTATAATGACTACCCAGCCTTTAGAGTGGACACCCCCCTCAACAGCCAAAACATATAAATTGCAACCCCTTGAGCAAAAACAAATTCAAGAGTTTTTGATCTCCCGTCAGCCACGACTGCCCAAAGATGCCAAAATTCAAGGTATTGATTACGAAAAAGCCTGCGCCAATTATTTAACAGAAGTCCTCAAACAGCAACAAGCCCAAGAAGAGTTAGATGCTGTCCGCCGAATTCTATCCAATCCAATGGATTTAACTGTGGTGGCGCTCATGCTATCACAAGGCAAACACCCAAACTTGTTTCGCCTGCAAGAACAGCAATACAACTTAATGGCGGCAGAATACCTCAAAGAATGGAATCAAGAATTTCCCTTAAAGAAATTCTCGGCCGCCGTCTACGAAATGCGAGTCCAAGACAAACAAGCCTTACCCGCCGATGAATTTCACCAAGTCGTCATGTCTTTGTCAGACGAGAAATACAAAATGGTAGTCACTCGTCAGTGGCAAGATGAAAAAGGCGAAGCTAAAAAAGAATGGTGCTTCCGCCACGATAAAATCATGGACTTCTTCTTGGTGCAAAACTTTCTCGGCGAAAGCGATGCCGCCGAAGGATTATTAGTTGATAGAATGGGCGACCCCCGATTTCGTGGCGTTTACTTCCTGCTAGCAACCTTACTTGAGATAGATGCAGCCAAAAAACTGCGGGAAGAATTGATTCAATACGCCGCCGACACCAAAGACAATACGGTGAGTAATACGTTTGTGCAGTTGTTGAGGACAAGGTAATTAGGCAATGGGCAATGGGCAATGGGCAATGAGTGAATACGGTTCAGTTAAGGGCTAATTGTACAAAATTGTGGGTTTTACCAGACGCGATAAATCGCCGTCTCTACAAGTGTTTTGGTATTATCGGAACTGTATTGGGCAATAGGCAACTGGCAACTGGCAATAGAGTTGCAAGTCCCTTGGTGTAGGGATTTTACGAGGGTTTTATGCCTTAATAGCAATTCTCTAGCATCTCGTAACAAATCAATCTCCGCGTTTTTGTGTCCCCGCATCATCTACAGGACTAGTATTTGATTTCGTGAAAAAACTCAGTACACCTTGAGCCGTCTTTTTTACTATTGCCTATTGCCTATTGCCTATTGCCTATTGCCTATTGCCTATTACTTTCAGACAATCTTAATGGCGATCGCGGGTGTTGCTGTCTTGCCAACTATTATCCTTGGTGTTAATGTGACCACTGTTACTACTTTTAGTCTGAAGAATGTCGTCACTAACCATTACACCTATAATACCACCGCTGATGCACATATCTGCGTGCAATCTGGCACAAGTGCGATCGCCACAGATAGCCACGCGTTCATTTAACGCCTCAAATCTCTTTAAAGTTGATTTTATGTAACTTTTGTCTGATATCCGCCGAGCAACTTTACAAGAATAAGTGCTGATTTTTCAACAAAAAATTACTCTCATAACACTTTGCATACTTTGAAATTAATCTCGAATATAGAGAATATGTCCCCAATTTTATTTTTTAATCAATCGCAGATGAAACTTAGTCAATGTTTTTAGTTAGTTTTAAATTTTGTTGGCAATCTTGAATTAATGGTAAACTGGACACCATCAACTACAATTCTATCTAAAGGTTAATTATGTATAAATAAAATATTTACTATTTAATTAAATAATTTAATCATAAGTTAGAGGCAAAAATGTTCATTTTGTATTCAATAAACTTGAGGATATGCAAAAGGCACATATTGAAGAGTGTGACTGCTTGAAAATATATGCTAAATAATACCTTTGATAATTGATTTGCCAGGATTGAAGATGGTAATATTAGGACGAAGTTGATTTAGAGTTGATTATTTTCAATAACTGACTTTTAATGTATTAAAGACGGAAATTCATTAGTCTTGGCAATGGGTAGATTAACGGTGTAAAAGGGCTATGGTTCTGGGTATCTAGACTTGATACCACTAAATTCATAAGGTTACATAGGAGTGAATAAACATGAGCAACTTAACATCTCCACAAACCGAAGTTCAAAAAACGCAGAAAAAAAGTTTAGTTGCAGATAAAAAAGCTCGAACTACAGATGATATTGTGCGTATTTATCTGCAAGAGATCGGGCGTGTAGATTTGTTGACTCGTGAGCAAGAGATTATTTTTGCCGAGCAAGTGCAGCAGATGATGAATTTATTAGCGGCTAAAGAAGAATTGGCTGTGAAACTCAAACATCAACCCACGCTGCAAGAATGGTCAGAGCAAATGAACTTGAGTGTTGAGGAATTGCAGCAACAGCTAAATCAAGGACAGCAAGCCAAGCAGAAAATGATTCAAGCTAACCTCAGGTTAGTGGTAGCTGTGGCGAAAAAATATCAGCACCGCAACTTAGAATTTATGGATTTAATCCAAGAAGGAACTTTGGGTTTAGAACGAGGTGTAGATAAATTCGATCCTGCTCTTGGTTATAAGTTTTCAACCTATGCTTACTGGTGGATTCGTCAAGGAATCACGCGAGCGATCGCTCAACAAGGACGTACAATTAGACTACCAATTCACATATTTGAAAAACTGAATAAAATTAAGCGGGTACAGCGAGAATTATCTCAACAATTAGGTCGCGTTCCCAGTACTGCTGAAATTGCCGAAGCGTTGTCTTTGACACCTAGCCAAATTCGTGAGTGTTTATTTTTAGCGCGTCAGCCATTTTCCCTAGAAGCACGAGTTGGCGAACAACAGGATACAGAATTGCAAGATATATTGCAAGATGACGGACTTTCTCCCGAAGACTACGCCGCTGAAGAGTCCTTACACCAAGACTTACAAAACTTATTGTCAAAGTTATCTCCCCAGCAACGAGAAATTTTAACCTTGCGTTTTGGCCTGACAGATGGACATGAACTTTCTTTAGCACAAATTGGCGATCGCATGGGCATTAGTCGAGAACGAGTGCGTCAAATAGAACAAAAAGCTCTAAGTCTTCTAAGACGCCAAAAAGAACAAGTACGTAGTTATCTAGCTAGCTAATATTGTTTTCGCGCCAGAATTCAGAATTCTGTATTCTGAATTCTTATGATCTTATTTCCCAAAAAATTTGATATGAGCAGTTCACAAACAGTACAACAATTGCAGGCGCAATGGATAACGCCAGAAAACTTTTCGCCCTATGGGCAGGTTATTTTTGCGAGTCAAGATGGCAAAGCTTATGATACTGAAGACGCTCAATTAAACTTGCAAAATGGAACTCCGCGATTTTATATTATGCGGTTGAATAAAAGGGGGCGAAAGTTTCATAAAATTACTCGCCACGTGCAATGTACTCAATGTTTGGGTTCTTTGGAAGGAAAAGATTGGTTAATTGCAGTTTGTCCGCCAAATAATGATGTTAATGAACCAGCGTTAGAGAAAATTGCAGCTTTCCGCATTCCGGGAAATTGTTTTATTAAATTACATGAAGGAACTTGGCACGCTGGGCCATATTTTGAGCATGAAAGTGTAGATTTTTATAATTTAGAACTAGCTGATACAAATTTGGTAGATCATTTCACCCATGATTTTCTCAAGAGTCATCAGTTAGAGTTTGAAATGGTCTAACAGGCTGAGGTTTTATGTCACAATCTTAAGGTAAGTTGTAAGAGTGGAAACCTAACCACTAAAAATTGCAGGGCAGATAAAGTGGTAACTTCCATCGCTCTCAAAGCAAGATTGTCGCCATGAGCAACTCAACCCCAATAGATGATAATAAAACTCTCCCCAAAAAGAAAGGGCGATCGCTTCCTCCAAAGCTGATTATTTGGCTGGGAATGTTTGTCTGGACAACTCTTTGGCGGATAATGATGTCAAAGTTGGCTCCTACCAATAAATTGGGAGCATATATTCGTCCGAGTAGCCAGTTTCGCAACTTCATCGGCGCTGAAGAGGGAAATCCTTACCAACCAGCAGCCGGACGCTATAGACTTTATGTGGGGTTGGGTTGTCCTTGGGCGCACCGAACTTTAGTAGTGCGATCGCTCAAAAAACTCGAAGCTGTAATATCAGTATGTATCGTCTCTCCTTCTCCCATCGAAGGCGGTTGGGTATTCAACGAAGAAGAACAAAGTTGTCGCACACTAGTTGAATTTTATCAGCGGGCAGAACCAGGTTACACCGGACGCGTCACGGTTCCAATCCTGTGGGATAGCCAAACAAAAACCATCGTCAACAATGAGAGTTCAGAAATTATTGTCATGCTCAACTCTCAATTTAACGAGTTCGCCAACAATTCAACATTGGATCTTTATCCAGAAGAACTCAAAGAAAAAATTGACTGGTGGAATGAAAAAATTTACCACGCGGTAAATAACGGCGTATATCGCTGCGGCTTCGCCCAAAGTCAAGAGGCGTATAATCAAGCCTGTAATGAAGTGTTCGCAACACTCGATGAGATTGACATTGCATTGCAAACTAATCGATATCTGTGCGGTGACAATCTCACACTTGCAGATGTGCGTTTATTTACCACCTTATTTCGCTTTGATAGCGTCTATTACAGCTTGTTTAAGTGTAACCGACGACGCATTCGAGACTATGAAAATCTGGGAGCTTACTTAAGAGATTTATATCAGCTTCCGGGTGTTGCTGACACCTGCGATGTCGAAACAGTAAAACGCGACTACTACGGTAACTTGTTCCCACTCAACCCAGGCGGAATTATTCCCGATGGACCTGATATGTCCTATCTAAATCAACCACATAATCGCGATCGCACCAGCAAAGTGAATGCTTCATAAGTTATAGCAGTTACCAGCTAAGCTTGAACATTTATTGTTCGTAAAAATCCTAAATAAACAGACATTCAAGCTTATTATTCTATTGCCTATTGCCTGTTGCCTATTGCCTATTGCCTGTTGCCTGTTGCCTATTGCCTGTTGCCTATAACAAAGTTGGTGCGATGGTTAACCAAATTAATCGAGTTGCAATTGTCGGTGGAACTCACGGTAATGAGTTTACAGGGGCTTATTTAATCCAAAAATTTGCCCAGTTTCCCGAATTGATTACTAGGCCAAGCTTTGAGACAGTTACCCTGTTAGCAAATCCTCAGGCTTTTGCAGCAACAAGGCGATATTTAGATAAAGATTTAAACCGCTGTTTTCTCAGACAAGATTTAGAAAACCCAAATCTTAATAGTTACGAAGAATTACAAGCTAAATTAATTCAAAATAGCCTAGCAAAAAATGGAGATAAACAAGCAGATTTCATTTTAGATTTGCACAGCACAACATCTAATATGGGTCTGACAATTATTTTAGTAAACACTCATCCCTTTAACTTGAAGCTGGCTGCTTATTTGAGTGAAATAAACCCTTTGGTTAAAGTTTATTGCTGCTCTTTTAAATCAGTTGAAGAAAATCCCTTTGTGAATTCTTTGTGTGAATTAGGATTTGCGATCGAGGTCGGCCCTATTGCTCAAGGTGTTTTAAAAGCAAAATTATTCCAACAAACTGAGGAATTGATTCATGCGATTCTAGATTATATCGAACGATTTAACCAGGGTGAAATTTTAGCAACTAACGAAACATTAACTCTCTATCATCATTTATCTGTTGTAGACTACCCAAAACAACAGGATACTACAATCTTTGCCATGATTCATCCAGAGCTTCAAGACAAAGATTATCAAGCCTTGAATCCAGGAGATCCTATGTTTCTCAGTTTTGAGAATCAGACAATTGTGTATCAAGGGAAATCTACAGTTTGGCCTGTTTTTATTAATGAGGCAGCTTACTACGAAAAAGGAATTGCAATGGCTTTTACTAAGAAAGAGCAATTAAAAATTTAACTATTCTGCAACTATTTTTTCGAGTTACATAGCAAATAAATTTTTGGGCGTTGCTGATTGAGAATATGAATTTAGCTCACGCAGAAACGCAGAGTCGCTCCAGAGTAAGAGTTGAGAAGAGTTGATTTTTGAATTTCAATAAATCCAGATGTAGAGACATTGCAATTACAACATCTCTACAGGGATTTCGACCTCACGCACAATGGTTTTCATACACGAAATCAGCAACAGCTTATTTCTTATATTGCGGGCTGTATAAGTAGCAATTCACCATTAAGCAGAATATTTGCTGGCCAAGCACTCTATCTATCCATCATAAAAACTATCTACTCTCATCTCCCGCCAAATATCAGAAGGCTGCCAGCCTGAGTTACCAACAGATTGAACTAAAGGATTGTCACGTACTGGAATATAATTAGGCTCAGCGAAAACTGGAAACTCTGGAGTAATGAGTGGTTTCTCCTCAACCGCAGGTTCGGAAAAATTAACAGTTTCACCTTGAAGAATCTGTTCTTCAGCTTCTTCCATTTCCTTCATCTTCTTGAGGGTTAGCTTTTCAGATTTTTTGATGATTTTCATATACGCTAAAGGTTTGAAAAAGTGGTCATAAAAAAAGAGAATCTGGAAGTTGATTCTTGGAGAAGCTGATGTAGCCTTTCAAGAAGGTTCAGCCAGATCTATAGGATACTGTGATACAGTTTAGTACTGAACAATTGGACAGAATAAATACAATACACCAAATTTGTGGAAAATACGAGTACTCTGCTGAGGAATTTATAACAATAAGTGTTGCGATTTGCTACTCCCGCATCAGAATCTCGTCATCCGTAGCGGTATTTTGGCGAATTGGTATTAGTTTTATTTAGGTGCAGCCTTAATTGAGTTCTTTGTATCAAGTAAAAGCGCAAGGACGCGATCGCATTGTTATTGGAAATCCACAATAGCCCAAGTCTACTGACCCAGAAAATACCCAATGCAGTGTAGACTGTCAACCGTCAAGCGTCAACAGTCAACCTAACTTTTAACTTATTACTCCCGAAAGTGGGTGCAGTATTGTTAAATGAAAACTATGCCTAGTTTCAGTTTTCAAATATCTTTCTTGTAAGGGTTGCCACTGCTGCCAGGACTGGTAGCGATTTTCAGTTAACAAATTAGCAAGGGTAGGTAGCTGAGTTTGAATTTCTGCCTTGAAGATATCTTCAAGCCACTCACCTAAAACCGCACTATCTTGCATCGTACCTAAAATTTCTTGGATATTTTTGACTTCTGTAAGGTAAGCCGCGTAAGACTCGCCATATAACTCTGTAAATAACTCCATCTGGTAGCGTATACGTTTAGCTTCTTTTCGCAAACTATGTAGAACTTCGCCTTCGGTTGTCAATTGCTGTTCTATCTTTTCTCGTTCCCAGTTTTTCTGGATTTTTAGCTCTGACTCCACAAATTCTGTACCAATGAGCCAACCCGGATGCAATAAGAAATTACTCACTTCTGGCAAGAGTAAATCTGGTAGTACTTGCTGGATAGTAACCGATGCTAAAGGTTGATAATCGGGTTTTTCCAACCACTTTTCCAATGCTTCTTTCAAAGACTTATAAGGTTCATCCTTTAACGTTTTCTGCACGCTTGAGAGTACGTCTTCACGTTGTTTAGCCAAGGCTGCAAAAGCTGTTTCCAGCGATCCCTGCTCCTTGCGAGGTAAATTTGGTTTGTAATTATTTTCCAAACTTTCTTTGAGTACGTCTAAATCTCTGAGACTACCAAGACGACGAGCTATTTTTCCAATACTGCGATCGCTCACTGGTTTGGGCAAATCTACCGCTACGTCAAACCTAGTTACAGCCGTGCGTAGACGACGCATTCCGACTCGCATTTGGTGAAGTGCTTCTGGATCTTCATCTTTCTTCACTGATTTTTCCCACTTCAAGGTTTTCTTAAAGTGTTTTTGAATCGCTTGGTAGGCGTAGTCCCCTAGAGTTTTTACCGTCGGTTGTGTGGCTAATTTCATAATTAATCTTAATGAGATACCTAATCAGGTTATTGCATAATAACATTAGTAAAAAAAAATCATGTACTTTTAATATTTTTATTAAATAATACTTATAAATTATTATTTTACTTTTGATAGATATAAGTATTTTTATCAACTAACAAATATCTATCAAAGGTATAAGCAGTAAATTCTCCTTCTGATGTGATATCCATCTAAATTAGATATCTTATAAAGATGTAAAACTA
This sequence comes from Nostoc sp. ATCC 43529, assembly GCA_003326205.1. Classification (GTDB taxonomy): domain Bacteria; phylum Cyanobacteriota; class Cyanobacteriia; order Cyanobacteriales; family Nostocaceae; genus Nostoc. Next base: position 128,270 of record LWTK01000001.1, on the reverse strand, counting down.
CATACTATAGTAATACTAGCAATATTTTTGCAACTATCTAGATTGTTGAAAATGTCAAACTTACAGATGCTTAATCAAGTTTTATTGACTTTTGTCGATAATTTTAAAGAACACAGACAAGAATTATCAGCGGTGCTACTAACACACCAAAAGTATTTATGGTTGGGGTCAGATGAAAGTTCAACAATTGAACGTTTGTCTTTAGTTGATGCTGATAAATTTACAAACCATCAACAATTTAGAGTAGCAGAATTTATCAGCTTACCTGCACCAGAAGACCAAGAAATTGATATAGAAGGACTCGCTTACAGCGATTATTACTTATGGTTTGTTGGTTCTCATAGCTACAAACGCAAAAAACCAAAATCCGACAAAAACGATACAAAAAACCTTAAAAGACTAGCAAAAGTTGAATCAGAACCCAACCGTTACGTCTTAGGGCGGATTCCTTTAATAGACGGGAAGTTATTCTCATCTTGCCCACACCCCCAAAAGCCAGATGTGCAGTTAAATGCTGCTAAGTTAGAGGTGACAACCCAGAGTAATTTACTGATGGCAGCTTTGGCAGAAGACTCTCATTTAGGCTCATTTATTAAAGCAGCAATTCCAGGAAAAGATAATGGCTTTGATATTGAAGGCATAGCCATCGTTGGAAATCGGATTTTTCTTGGTTTGCGCGGCCCTGTATTGCGGGGTTGGGCCGTGATGCTAGAAATAGAGTTAGAAGATTCTACCCCTGGACTGATGAAATTGAAGCAAATTGGTGAAGCCCAAGAAGTATATAAAAAGTATTTTATCTCCTTAAATGGTTTAGGAATTCGGGATTTGTGTGTAGATGGACAAGACTTATTAATTTTAGCTGGCCCAACAATGGATTTAGATGGGCCTGTGCAACTTTATCGCTGGAAAAACGGTGTGAATTTACAAGAAAATGTTTTCATTAATCCAGATTTTATTAGAGATATTCCCTATGGAAATCGAGAAGATCATGCTGAAGGAATTACACTTTTTCAGGAGATTGCTGGCATACCTTCGGTATTAGTGGTTTATGACTCTCCAGCAAAAACTAGGCTGGTGGGTGATGGCGGTGTGATAGCAGATGTTTTTGGGTTGGGATAAGATAGCGATTCTATTTGATTTGTGAACTTAGTTATGGAAGAAGGCAATAGGCAATAGGCAATAGGCAATAAATTAGGATTGCTAGGTCAATTTTGGATTTTAAATATTGGTAGAGATTGCTTGTACGGGACAGGTGGGAATACATTGTTCGCAGACAATACAACGCGATCGCGTGAATGTTAACTTATATGTCTCTGGGTTGAGACTGAGGGCTTCCGTAGGACAAACCCCAGTACACAAACCACAATGGACACAGACATCTGGATCGATGGCAATTTCGCCTAAAGTATGAGAAACATTAACATGGCGCGATCGCATCCACTCGATGGCCGCATCCAATTGATCGATATCTCCCGATAGTTCTAACACCAATTTGCCAATTTGATTTGGGGCAACTTGGGCGCGGATAATATTGGCAGCGACGTTGAACTCTTTTGCCAGTACATAAGTTACTGGCATTTGTACAGCGCGTTTGGGGAAGGTGAGGGTTACTCGTTTTTTCACAGGTTTAGCAGAGGCTTTTTTCTGTTGTAGCGCACTCAGAGTTTTATAACTTCAAAACTTATTAAGTAATTTGAAGATAATACTTATTTTTCTTTGCCTGTCATCTACCATAAGATATATGGTTATACCCAGTTCAGATGAATGTTTGATAAATAATACCTGGCTTGGGTTCAACAACTTCAGACTCTAGATGAAAGATGATTTTGGTGTTGAATTTAGTTTTTGAACCAATTTCTTTTGATTATCGCCAATTACCAAAGCTCGAAATCTGATAATTCTCCAAATCTTGGCATAGAGAGACTGTAGGGGTCTACAACTGTATACCGCTACTTAATCAGGTATTTTCTAAAATAGAATTACAGTAGAATAACCAGAGGTGACCATTGAAGTTAACCTCGGCTAAACATTTCTTGTAGCCATTGTATTTACTGCTCTTTCAGCAGTGAGAAAATATTCAAGTAAAAATAAATCAATATTGATATTTATTAATGAGTATTAACGTAAAAGATAAAAATTCTAGTAAATGCTTTAAAATTCAACGTTAATATTAATTATTTTGATATTTAAACTTTCGCTGGTTACTTGTTTTATCCATTACAGTCTGGAAAGCTTTTAAAATGAAAATTTTAATTGTAGAGGATGATGAGTTCAATGCCTATGCACTCACTTCCGTTTTGACTAACCAAAACTATGCTGTTGAAGTTGCCGCTGATGGTGACGTTGCTTGGGATTTCATCCAAACTTGTGATTTTGATTTAATACTGTTGGATGTGATGTTGCCCAAGTTGGATGGCATTAGCCTTTGCCGACAGATTCGGTCTCATGGTCTGCAAGTGCCAATATTATTATTGACAGGGCGTGATAGTGGTCATGAAAAAGCCATCGGATTGGATGCAGGCGCAGATGATTATGTAGTTAAACCTTTTGACCAAGAAGAGTTAGTTGCTCGTGTCAGGGCGCTATTGCGTCGTGGAAGCATAACGTTGCAACCTATCCTAGAGCGTGGTAATTTGCGCCTAGACCCTAGCAGTTGCGAAGTTAACTATGCTGGAAATCTGCTGCCACTCACCCCAAAAGAGTATGCTCTATTGGAACTATTCTTGCGAAATAGTCAGCGGGTGTTTAGCTGCGGCATGATTTTAGAACATCTTTGGTCTTATGAAGATACTCCGCAAGAAGAAGCTGTTCGCACCCATATTAAAGGGTTACGACACAAACTCAAAGCTGTAGGAGCGCCCAGTGATTTTATTGAAACAGTTTATGGTATAGGTTATCGTTTGAAACCACTGGAAGAGGCAGAGGGGCAGGTGGCAAGGGAGAAACCTGGAGGCAATGCCCAATGCCCAATGACGGCAGTTGCTCCACTTGGGGAGACCCCAAGACCCCACTGCCTCCCCAATGCTCAACCACAGCAGCAAACACTAATGGCTGTTGCAGAAATTTGGCAACGGTATCAAGGGCGGGTGGATGAGCAGGTGAGGGTGTTAGAGCAAGCGATCGCAGCTTTAAACGAAAATAATCTAAATCCTGAATTTCAAAGCCTTGCAGTCAAAGAAGCACATACCTTGGCAGGATCGTTAGGTACTTTTGGCTTGACTCTTAGCTCAAAATGGGCACGGAATATCGAGTTGCTACTCAGTTCTGTCCAAACTTTGAGCAGATCTCAAATCAACAATCTCGAAACTTGGGTAAAGTTCTTGCGTCGGGAAATCGAGGAAAAGAATGCGGCGGTAAAATCTGCATCGCCGACTACACAGGGATTAGAAACGCCGACGCCGACGCGAGAAAATTTGTCTGAGACAGAAACCAAAATATTGGTTGTAGACGACGATCCACAAATTCAGGCATTTCTGCAAAACTTACTCAGTCCTTGGGGACTCAAAGCGATCGCTCTTGAAGATCCGCGTCAGTTTTGGGAAACCTTGGAAGCAGTTGCACCAGATCTACTGATTTTAGATTTGGAACTACCATTTACTAATGGTATTGAACTTTGCCAGGTGGTACGCAACGATCCACACTGGAGTGAGTTACCCATCGTCTTCCTCACAGTGCATAACGACGCCAAAGTAGTAAATCAGGTATTTAGCGTTGGTGCTGATGATTTTGTTAGTAAGCCGATAATCGGGCCAGAATTAGTAACCCGAATTGTCAATCGTTTAGAACGGGCAAAATTGCGGCAACGTGTAGCCCAAAACAGCAGAGAACCAAGGGAAAAAAATACCATTACTCCCTCATCTTCCCAGTCCCCAGTCCCCAATCTCCAAGCTATCAACGAACTAGAACTGAGAGTAGCAGAGCGTACTGCTGAGTTAATTACCGTAAATCAACAGTTGCAGTCACAACTTAATGAACGTCAGCGTACACAAGAAGAATTGCGTTTTTCTCAAGCTCGATTTGCCCGAATTTTAGATATCGCTGATGATGCAATTATTTCGATCGATGGTTTTCAATGCATCACATTGTTTAATCAAGGAGCAGAGAAAATTTTCGGCTACTCTGCTCAGGAAGTAATTGGACAAAAGCTTGACTTTCTTTTACCGCAGCGCTTTTGCAACGTGCATCGTCAGCATGTAGTGGACTTTGGTAAATCTCCTAATCTTGCCCGCCGTATGGGAGAACGGCGCGAAATATATGGTCGCCGTAAGGATGGCACTGAATTTCCAGCAGAGGCTTCCATCTCCAAAATTGATATGAGTAACGAAATATTTTATACGGTAATATTACGTGATATAACTGAGCGCAAGCAAATCGAACGGATGAAAGATGAATTTATCTCTGTTGTCAGCCATGAACTCCGCACACCATTAACTTCAATTCATGGTTCTCTAGGAATGCTAGCTAGTGGTTTGCTACCGACGGACTCAGAACAAGGAAAACGCCTGTTACAAATTGCTACTGATAGTACAGAACGTTTAGTACGCTTAATCAACGACATCCTAGACATTGAACGCATCGAGTCCGGTAAGGCGAAGATGGAACCAGCAATCTGCAATACTGTTGACATCATCGCTCAAGCGGTAAATGTCATGCAGCCTCTGGCTGATAAAGCAGGAGTGAAACTAGTGATTTCGGATGTCTCCGGTCAAGTATGGGCAGATTGCGATCGCATTGTTCAAACTCTGACCAATCTATTGAGTAACGCAATTAAATTTTCGTCTCCTGGGTCTACGGTTTGGTTGCAAGTACAACAACAAGACGATGAAGTTTTGTTAACAGTCAAAGATACGGGACGCGGAATTCCAACTGACAAACTTGAGAGTATTTTTGAGCGCTTTCAACAAGTTGATTCTTCTGATTCACGCAATCATGATGGTACTGGTTTGGGCTTGGCAATTTGTAAGAGCATTATGCAACAGCATGGTGGACGCATCTGGGCTGAAAGTGTATTAGGCGAAGGTAGCACTTTTTACATTACTCTCCCGTTGATCCGGACTCACCAAAAAACTGATACAAATAACCAATTAAACTCAGTACATAAACCGTTTTCAGACAACCATCTATTAGAGTCACTCAGACAGGTATTAGCTAAATCTTCAAATAAAGTCCGCGTTCTCATTGTTGAAGACGATACCAATTTAGCTCAACTGCTAATGACTTTGTTTGAAAAGCATAAGATTGAAACCTTCCTAGCCAAAACTGGACGAGAAGCAATCCGCCTGAGTCAAGAAGTGAATCCTGACTTAATGATTCTCGACCTGATCTTGCCAGAGAGTGATGGGTTTGCAGTGGTGGATTGGCTACAACAGCACAATCATCTGTGTAATACTCCTGTGCTAGTATACTCAGCTAAGGATTTGGATGAATCCGAACACAATCGGCTGAAGTTAGGACATACAGAATTTTTGACCAAAGGGCGTGTGACTACTGAGGAATTTGAACAACGGGTAATGGAGTTACTTCAACGAGTTACTCACAACCAACAAAAGGATAGCGGTGATGACAACAAAGCGAATTCTAGTGGTTGATAACGAACAATATATTCAAGAAGTTGCCAAGATTTGCTTGGAAACAGTCGCAGGCTGGAAAGTAGAGACAGCTGGTTCTGGTGAAGAAGGCATAATTAAAGCCGAGACTTTCCAGCCAGATGCGATTTTACTGGATGTGATGATGCCAGATATGGATGGCATTGCCACCTTTGAAAAGTTACAAGCAAATCCGCTAACCAAAGCAATTCCGGTAATTTTATTAACTGCTAAAATCCAGGCTTCCGATCGCCGTCGATATGCTCAAATAGGAATCAACGGTGCGATCGCTAAACCATTCAATCCACTAGAATTAGCTCAACAAGTAGCAGCAGCGCTGGGTTGGAACTTGGAGAAGTAATAATATTCGCAATAGCCACTGCATCGGGAAGCAAGCTACACCCCGCTACGCTAACGCTCCTAGTTTAATTATCATTGCGATCGCACAAATTTGGGCATAGGGAAATGAGGAGAGGCGGGGACGCCAAGAAAAACAAATGACTAACGTCACTGCCTCCCCCATGCCCAATGCCCAATAATGCACAATGACCAAATTCTGTGACAATGGTTAAGAGTAAGCCGGAATACAGTAATTCAAGCTACTCATGAGCCAGAGTTCTCAAAACAGTCCTTTGTCAAGCAAAGCCGCTCCATTTTCTTTTGATTGGTTGTATGCTTTCTGGAAATTCTCTCGCCCGCACACGATTATCGGGACGAGTCTTAGTGTGTTGGGTTTGTATTTAATTGCCGTTGCGGTTGGTGGAGACGTGGTGAATTATGCAGACGCGATGAATCGCGTCTCTACAAGTTATCTACTGCCTTTGTTGGGGGCATGGATTTCTTGTTTGTGCGGCAATGTCTACATTGTCGGGCTGAATCAATTAGAAGATGTTGAGATTGACAAGATTAATAAGCCTCATTTACCCTTAGCATCTGGGGAATTTTCCCGGAAAACTGGGCAATTAATTGTTGCTTTTACTGGCATTTTGGCCCTAGTTGTGGCGTGGCTAACTGGGCCGTTTTTGTTTGGGATGGTGGCAATTAGTTTGGCCATTGGTACTGCTTATTCTTTACCGCCAATTCGTTTGAAGCAATTTCCTGTTTGGGCGGCGCTGTGCATTTTTTCGGTACGCGGTACGATTGTGAATTTGGGATTGTATTTGCATTACAGTTGGGCATTCCAGCAAAGCCAAGCGATTGTACCTGCGGTGTGGGCGTTGACGTTATTTATTTTGGTGTTTACATTTGCGATCGCCATCTTTAAAGATATACCTGATATGGAAGGCGATCGCCTCTACAATATCTCTACTTTCACTATCCAACTCGGCGCTAAAGCTGTGTTTAATCTTGCTCTTTGGACGATCACTGTCTGCTATTTGGGCATAATTTTAGTTGCTGTGCTACGCATTGCCTCGGTTAACCCCATATTTGTCGTCATTACTCATTTAGGATTGCTCCTTTGGATGTGGTTGCGGAGTTTGAAGGTAGACTTAGAAGATAAAACTGCGATCGCTCAGTTTTATCAATTTATCTGGAAACTCTTTTTTATCGAATATCTGATTTTTCCTATCGCCTGTCTTTTGGCTTAGACAATGTTAGAAACCTTGCCAATTAATTCTATTATCGCTGGAACCATAGTTACTCTCAGTCTGGTAATCCTTGGATATTTCGCTTGGAAAACTTTAATTACCTCAGATTTATTTCAAAAAGGTATCAATCTTGCCCAAGCAGAAGATTATGAAGGTGCAGAAGCAGCTTTTCGCAAAGTTATTGCTCTCAACTCTACAAATGATGTGGTGCGCTTATTTCTCGGAGATGTTTTAAATCGCCAAAACCGAATAGAAGAAGCAAAAGAATTATTTTGCGAAGTAATTCGCCGCAGCCCGAAAAACCCCGACGCTTACTTGCGTCTAGCAAATGTTTTAATGCAACAAGATAAACGAGAAGAAGCTAAAAATAATCTGCAACAAGCGAAAGAATTATTACAGAAACAACGTCAACCTGAAAAAGCTGCAAAAATCGCTAATTTATTGGAGAAAATGAATGCAAAAATTAACAATGGAAAATAAAGAGTAGAGAATAGGGAGATATTAAAAATAGTTTGCATATACAGCAGTTTGCAACCAAATGAGGTAGATAATTAGAGAATTAAATATAAAAAATTTTCTTCTCCCTTCTGCCCCCTGCCTCCTGCCTCAAAACCAATCAATTTGTACCTCATAGAAATGAAAACTGCATATAAATAAAATAGGTAGACTAATAACAATGGTGAAAATTAACAATCTTCTGGCTACAGCTATTGTCTGCTGGAGTTTGAGCATTACTAATACAGCTTTTGGTAAAGAGATTGGCACTGTTTTAGCAACAATAAAAAACTCTCCTCAAGCCGTAGTTATTCAGAATAAAAAGGCACTGGCTAACTTTGAACAAGGAGCCAATCTCTACAAACAAGGAGATTTAAAAGGAGCAGAGGCGGCTTTTCGCAAAGCAATTCAACTAGAACCAAAATTTGTGGAAGCTTATGTGGCTTTGGGAAATACTCTCGATGATGGAGGTAAACCACAAGAAGCGATCGCACAATATCAAAAAGCCATCAGCATCGATCCTAAATTTGCTAAAGCTCACTTTTTCTTAGGAAATGCTCTCTACGTTCAAGGCAAATTTCCACAAGCCATTACTGAGTACAAACAAGCTATTAACTTCGATCCCCAAGATGCAGCAGCTCACTATTATTTAGGAAATGCTTTTTATGCTCAGGGAAAGCCAGCAGAAGCAGTGGCAGAATATACAACAGCCATTCGCCTCGAACCCAAAAACGCCGCCAGTTATAATGCCTTGGGAAATGTTCTGTACGCCCAAGGCAAACTAGAACAAGCAATCTCCCATTATCAACAAGCCATTAGCATCGATCCCCAAGATGCAGAGGCTCACTATAACTTAGCAAGTGCTTTCTACGCCCAAGGCAAACTAGACGAAGCAATAGCCGACTATACCCAAGCAATTCGTCTCGATCCCAAACACGCCCAAGCTTACACCGGTTTAGCAAACGCTATGGACGATCGAGGTAAGCCTAAAGAAGCGATCGCACATTATAAAAAAGCTATTAGCCTCGTACCCGACTATGCATACGCTTACTATAATCTAGGGATCACTCTGGGAAGAGAACAACAAACACAAGAAGCGATCGTCAATTTCAAAAAAGCCAGAGAATTATTCCAAGCTGAAGAAAACAACGAGATGGTTGAGCAAATCGATCGATTAATTGAAAAATTAAAGGGGAGATGAGGAGTAGGGCATGGGGCATGGGGCATGGGGCATAGGAAGATGAGGAGATGCGGAGAATAACTAATGCCCAATGATTAATGACTAGTGACAAATGACAAATAACAAAGGCAAAGTCTACCTTGTAGGTGCTGGGCCTGGAGATGTGGCGTACCTGACGGTAAAAGCTTACAATCTCTTAGCTACTGCTCAGGTTTTAGTCTACGATGCTTTGGTAGATGCTCAATTATTGCAGTGCGTACCACCTGATTGCTTAAAATTAGATGTTGGCAAACGGGGTGGTAAACCCAGTACCAGTCAAGTAGAAATTAATAAGTTACTCGTAAATTACTGCCAACAAGGGAAACAAGTTATACGGCTCAAATCAGGCGATCCTTTGATTTTTGGGCGTTGCACTTCCGAAATTGAAGCAATGATCGCTTCTGGTTGCGATTTTGAACTAGTACCAGGAATTTCCTCAGCCCTTGCAGCACCCTTGTTAGCAGGAATTCCCCTCACAGATCCGGTTTTAAGCCGGACTTTTGCAGTATTTACGGCTCACGAACCAGAGGCTTTAGACTGGGAAGCGCTATCGCGGTTAGAAACACTGGTAATTTTGATGGGAGGGCAACAGATACGGGAAATTGTACATCAGCTGTTGCGATACGGGCGATCGCACTTAACACCCATAGCCATCATCCGCTGGGCAGGGACACCAGAGCAACAAATTTGGACAGCCCAACTGGGCAATATTTCCGAACAAATCACCGGATTATCTCTTTCGCCAGCCGTAATTGTGATTGGCGAAGTTGTTGGGCTACGGAAGTACTTGCAACCTGAGAATATATATAGAGAAAGGCACGCCAGTATTCCCACAGCCCAACCTATGTCAACTAACTTCTCCTACTCTCCCTCATCTCCCCTTCCCCTTGCTGGCAAAACAATCCTGGTGACACGTTCAGTCGGACAGTCGAATCAATTTAGCAATCGTCTCATGGCTTTAGGTGCAACCGTTATCGAAATGCCTACCTTAGAGATTTGCCCGCCTTCGAGTTGGGAAAATTTAGATAGTGCGATCGCTAATTTATCTAACTTCGACTGGCTAATTCTCACTTCTAGCAATGGTGTAGACTACTTTTTTACTAGACTAATTGCCCAAGGTAAAGATACCCGTGCTTTAGCTGGCGTCAAAATTGCCGTTGTTGGCGAAAAAACAGCCCAAAGTCTCAAGCAATATTCTCTGCAAGCAGATTTTATTCCACCCAACTTCGTTGCGGATTCTTTAGTGGAAAATTTTCCAGAAGAATTATCTGGTAAAAAGATTTTATTTCCCAGAGTTGAAAGCGGTGGCAGAGAAATTTTGGTTAAAGAATTAACTGCTAAAGGTGCAGAGGTAATAGAAGTTGCCGCATATCAATCTTGTTGTCCCAGCAGTGTACCACCTGCGGCGCAATTAGCTCTACAAAACCGCAAGGTAGATATAATTACCTTTGCCAGTTCTAAAACTGTACAATTTTTTTGCCAACTTACTAACAACATATTTCCGAATAACTCTCATACTAGTCAATTGTTAGATGGTGTTTGTATTGCCTCCATCGGCCCTCAAACTTCCCAAACCTGCCATTCCTTATTCGGACGTGTAGATGTCGAAGCCCAAGAATACACTTTAGATGGTTTAACCGAAGCACTGATAATGTGGCGGATGAGGGAAATGACGGAGTAGGGAGTGGAAAAGAAGCAAGGACGCGGGGAATAACTAATGACTAATGACTAATAACTAATGACTAATGACAAAACGCATAATCGGCTTAACCGGAGGTATTGCCACAGGCAAAACCACCGTCACGAATTATTTAGCTAGCACTTATAATCTGCCGATTTTGGATGCAGATATTTATGCTAGAGAGGCAGTATCAATGGGTTCGCCTATTCTTGGTGCGATCGCCGAACGTTATGGGCAAGAAATTTTACTAGCGGATGGCAACCTCAATCGCCAAAAGCTAGGCGAAATTATTTTTAATCGCGAAGATGAACGCAACTGGGTAGAGAGTTTGATTCATCCTTATGTGCGCGATCGCGCTCAACAAGCAATTAGTCAATCTTCTTCACAAATACTGGTGTTAGTAGTTCCTCTGTTATTTGAGGCTGGGATGACTAATTTGGTTACAGAAATTTGGGTAGTACATTGTTCTCAAGAACAACAACTACAGAGATTGATGCAACGAAACCATTTAAATACAGAACAAGCACAACTTCGGATTAATAGTCAACTATCTATCGCAGAAAAAGTGACCCGTGCAAATATTGTTTTGGATAACTCTTCTAGCCTAGAATTATTACTAAAACAGGTAGATATAGCTATCAAACTCCCAAGTGTAAACTAAAATATATTTATCTTAAAAAAGACATATATACTAAATTTACGAGACATAATATTTTGATGAATAAATCTTAACAAATTCAGTGAAAAACCTCAAAATTTAGCCAATCTTATTGAATAATTCGGTGATTTTACAGTTGAGCCTGCGGTCAATACTACTGTAGATTTAAATTGTTAGTCAACAGTTAGCCGCTATCATACCTGATGTTGTACTAGATGCTCAAGATAAAAGAAAATCAAGTAATAAATAAAGACGATATTCCAAAATTTTTATTCTCTCAATATATATCTTAATTAGTAGTGACATAAAATGAATTTTCAACATAAGATAGAGTTTGTGAAAAGTCAAACCTTCATAAAACAGAGCTACTAATTATTTAATTATATTTAAACAAATATTTTTAATTACTTTTTTTGAATACGAAGTATATGAATTTAAGTTTTAATTTATTTAATAAATTAGTCCTACTAACCTCTCCGCTAAAAGGATTAAAACAACACAATAAAATACATGATTACAGCCAACAAGTCTGGGGAAGTGACTACATATTTGAGCGAGTCAATGAAGGAACAATAGGCTACATGACTGGAGTAGGCAACGGTATTAAAGCTAGCGATCGCATCATCTTACGCCAAGGTAGTGAATCTTATCAATATCAAATTGAGGAAATTGATTACTATTCCTATCCTTCTGATATGTGGATAGCTTTACTCAAGCAAGTAGTTCAATGATTATAATCCTACTGTATCGCTTGTCAACAAATGCATCCATAAGTTTTTTCAGAAGTTGACGCTTTAAACTTTTAGAGTTTTATTCCATAATCAACAGTTAAAGGTGTGTTATGCCGTAGGCTAACACACCCTACATACAAGATTCGATCGCTTATCAAATAATAATATTGGCGTTAGTCGTTTAACTTCTCGTTCATATTTCTCCACCAACCACTACATCCCGAATTCGTAGACTTGGGCCACCACAACCCACTGATAAGCCGTTTTGGCCTCCTTTACCACAACCACCGGATTCATCCCAATAAAAATCATCGCCAATTGCTTCAATATCAGCTAAAGTCTGGAATACATTTCCTGAGAGTGTTACATCCCGAACAGGTTCGGCAATTTTGCCGTTTCTAATCATCCACGCTTCTCCAGCGCTGAAGGTGAACATTTCGCCGTTGGTCATTCCACCCAGCCAATTACGGGCATAGACTCCTTCTTTAATATCAGTGAATAAGTCTTGAACCGGTGTTTTACCCCGTTCAATCCAGGTATTTGTCATCCGTACAATAGGGGTAAAGTGATAGTTGAGACAGCGGGCGTTACCTGTAGGCGTTTCGTTTAATTTGCCTGCGGTTTCACGAGAATGTAAGCGTCCAACTAAAACTCCATCTTTAATTAATTGAGTAGTAGTGGCGGGGGTGCCTTCGTCATCATAAAAATAGCTACCGCGATGTCCTAGAGGGGCGGCACCATCAAAAATTTGCAGTTCTTTTGGGCCGAAGCGCCGCCCAATGGTCATAACTTCCAACAAATCGGGGTTTTCGTAAGCCATATCAGCTTCCGAAAGGTGTCCGAAGGCTTCGTGGACAAATAAACCGGTAAGAACTGGGTCAATGACTACGGTGTAGGTGTTGCCTTTAACTGGTGGCAGAGATAAAGCTGCGATCGCTCTTTCGGCTGCACTTTGGACTTGTTTGTCCAAATTAGTTAAATCTTCGTAGGCTTTGCGAGAACCAGTGGTTTCCCTACCAGTTTGTACCGTTTCGCCATTTTTGGCGGTGGCGGCAAAGCGCATTTCCATATCCACCCAGGATTGATCGATGAAAGTCCCTTCAGAGGTGGCAACGATCGCTCTTTGGGCGCTGTCTCCATAACGCACCGAGGTAGTGGTAATGCGGCGGTCAACACTTTTGAGCAATTCTGTGTAGCGATCGCATAATTCTTTTTTCTCCAACAGGGAGATTTTTCGCGGATCGGTGCCCGCCAGAGGCAGTTTGCATACTACTTGCACGGGGTCAATGGGTGCAAGTATAGTTTCTTCATCACCAACCATTCGCGCCGCTGCGATCGCTTCTTCGATGCGATCCTTAATGGTGGAAAGCTGGTTAAAGCAACTCAACCCCCATCCACCTTTATAACAAGCGCGAATATGTCCGCCGATTGAGATGCCTTCACTGAGAGTTTCTACCTTGTCGCCACGCAACAAGATATCAGTCCCTTCTGCTTCTTCAAGGCGAATCATCAGATAATCAACACGTTCTGAGTAACGGGCAATGAGGTCAGAAAGTAAATTTTGTGCGTCAGCAAGTGTAGTCGGCATTTCCAGGTAATAATAATGACGAACTGCCTTTATTCTGCAATTATTTGGGAACTTCTGCTACTCTATTTTCCAGTTCACTTATGAATGCCAAAGTGTAACTACTTCCTAGAAGAGAGGAAGAAACTCTATTCGGTCTTGATACTCGTTATCAACCGAACCTTCAGCGATCAAAAATAACTGCTCAAGATTTTCACCAACGCTTAATTTTGGATTCAGGATGAATATTCTTGGCACATGATAATTTGCTGCTAGATGATCTGCCAAATGAACTGGCATCGATTTGCGATTGTTTGTGATTAGAATACAATTATTTTCTTCACACCAAAGCAAAATTTCTGGGTCTAGAGTTCCTTTCTTTGGAGTGGTTAAGTCACCAACTGCCATTACAAATAGATCGGGCTTGAGACGGCGAAGTTGAATTGTGTAAATTGGATCGACATTCTCATCTATAAGATATTTGAGCGCCATCAGCTTGAATCGCCATTTTCTCAGCTTTTAATTTTCGTAGTTTCTCTACAACTGGGTTGGGATTTCGGCGTTGTTCTTCTCTCATGCGATCGCCCCACTCTAGCCAATCTGTGATGTAGGCATCTACCGCTTGTTTATTATGCAAGTAGTAGAGAATGGTTGCATAGACTTGTTCTAAAGTCAATGAGGTGTAAGTTTTGGCAATCTCTTCTGGAGTTTTGGCACGGAAGAGGTAGTCAAACAAAATCGTTTCAATTCCTACCCGTGTTCCCTGAAGTCGAATATCATCCGGAGCAAGAAAGTTAAAGTAGTCTTCAAGTTGCATACTTAGCTGAGGCTGATGCTATGTTTCTTCTACGATCGTAGCATTGGGCTAATTTGAGCGATCGTATTTTTTTTCAGATTCAAACTCTACTAAAAGTTGACTGCAAATAGTTTTATTAAAAGCATTAGTCATAATCCTTATTTGACACTCCCCCGACTGTTTAAATTTCGCTTGTCTAACGACACGCTGCGCGAACGCTCATTTAAACAAAAAGTCGAGGGATTCTTAAGAGTCCACAAACGAACTCTTAATGGCGTTGTCAATGCGCCTCTACTAACGTGTCCACTCAGCAGTTTACCGTCATAGGAATATTTGCGCCCGTTATTTAGGGCAACTTGTATAATAACTTACTTACTAATTGTCAAGTTGATTTTTTGGCCTTCATCTCATCTTCTATAATTGATAAAATCTGCTCAATTAATTTAGGCATGAGATTGTGACCGAATCAGGAAACTACAAAGATACTGTAAACTTACCCAAGACTAACTTTGAGATGCGGGCAAATGCTATCAAGCGGGAGCCGGAAATCCAAAAATTTTGGGAAGATAATCAAATTTACGATCGCCTCTCTAGAGAAAACCCAGGCGAATTATTTATACTGCACGATGGGCCTCCCTACGCTAACGGCTCGCTTCATGTTGGTCATGCCTTAAATAAAATTCTTAAAGATATTATTAATCGCTATCAACTATTAAAAGGGCGTAAAGTTCGCTACGTCCCTGGTTGGGATTGTCACGGATTGCCCATTGAGTTGAAAGTTCTGCAAAACATGAAGCCAGCAGAACGGCAAAATTTAACGTCTTTGCAACTGAGACAAAAAGCTAAAGAATATGCTCTAGATACGGTAAACGAACAGCGCCAAGGTTTTAAAAGCTACGGTATTTGGGGTGATTGGGAACATCCTTATTTGACGCTGAAGCCGGAATATGAAGCGGCGCAAATTGGCGTGTTTGGTCAGATGTTTTTAAAGGGGTATATTTATCGCGGTTTAAAGCCTGTTCACTGGAGTCCCAGTTCTAAGACTGCTTTGGCGGAGGCTGAGTTGGAATATCCGGAAGGTCATACTTCGCGGAGTGTTTATGCGGCTTTCCCTGTTATCAGTCTGGGGGAAGGGGTGAAATCGCTGCTGGGGGAATATTTGCCGGATTTGGGTGTGGCTGTGTGGACGACTACGCCTTGGACGATTCCGGGGAATTTGGCGGTGGCGGTGAATGGGGAGTTGGATTATGCGGTGGTGGAAATCTCACGCAGAGACGCAAAGGCGCAGAGAGGATTTAAGTATTTGATTGTGGCGGCGGAGTTGGTGGAGAGGTTGGCTGCGACGTTGGGTGTGGAGTTGACCGTGAAAGCCACAGTTAAGGGGAGCGATTTGGAACATAGTAGTTATCGTCATCCTTTGTTTGACCGGGAAAGTCCGGTGGTTGTGGGTGGCGATTATATTACTACTGAGTCGGGTACTGGGTTGGTACATACTGCTCCAGGTCACGGTCAAGAAGACTATATTGTTGGTCAGCGTTATGGTTTGCCTATCCTTGCACCGGTGGATGATAACGGGAATTTTACTTCAGAAGCGGGAGAGTTTGCTGGGTTGAATGTGCTGGGTGATGGGAATCAAGCGGTGATTGATGCGTTGGCTGCGGCTGGTTCTTTGTTGAAGGAAGAACCTTATCAGCATAAGTATCCCTATGATTGGCGGACGAAAAAGCCGACGATTTTCCGCGCTACTGAGCAATGGTTTGCTTCGGTGGAAGGATTTAGGGAGGAAGCACTTAAGGCGATCGCCACTGTAAAATGGATTCCAGCCCAAGGTGAAAATCGCATCACGCCGATG
Organism: Nostoc sp. ATCC 43529; assembly: GCA_003326205.1. GTDB lineage: Bacteria > Cyanobacteriota > Cyanobacteriia > Cyanobacteriales > Nostocaceae > Nostoc. The sequence continues at coordinate 112,100 of LWTK01000001.1, read as the reverse complement.
GTAGCGGAACGTTCTGATTGGTGTATCTCCCGTCAGCGTGCTTGGGGTGTACCAATTCCCGTGTTCTACGATGAAGCCAGCGGAGAACCACTGCTGAACGAGGAAACTATCAACCACGTCCAAGCAATTATCGCCCAGAAAGGTTCCGATGCTTGGTGGGAACTTTCAGTTGAGGAATTATTGCCTGAATCATATCGCCAAAATGGTAAGTCTTACCGCAAAGGTACAGACACAATGGATGTATGGTTTGATTCTGGCTCATCTTGGGCATCTGTGGCTAAACAGCGTCCAGAATTACGCTACCCCGCAGACATCTACTTGGAAGGTTCCGACCAACATCGCGGTTGGTTCCAGTCAAGTTTGCTTACTAGTGTGGCGGTGAATGACTGTGCGCCTTACAAAACTGTCTTGACTCACGGCTTTACTTTGGACGAACAAGGCCGCAAAATGAGTAAGTCTGAAGGCAATGTGGTTGACCCAAATACAATCATTCAAGGCGGGAAAAATCAAAAAGTAGAACCGCCTTACGGTGCAGATGTTTTGAGGTTATGGGTATCGTCGGTAGACTACTCCAGCGATGTCCGCATTGGGAAAAACATCATCAAACAACTGAATGATGTTAGAGGTAAGATTCGCAATACAGCGCGCTTTTTGTTGGGTAGCCTTGATGATTTCAACCCCGAAACAGACGCAGTACCTTTCGAGGAATTACCAGAACTCGACCGCTACATGCTGCACCGCATCTTAGAAGTGTTTGAAGAAGTAACAGCAGCTTTTGATAGTTTCCAGTTCTTCCGCTTCTTCCAAACAGTGCAGAATTTCTGCGTGGTGGATTTATCCAACTTTTATTTAGACGTTGCCAAAGATAGACTGTACATCAGTGCTACTAATGCTTTCCGCCGTCGCAGTTGTCAAACAGTGCTGAAGATTGCTTTAGAGAATTTAGCACGAGCGATGGCTCCAGTATTATGTCACACTGCCGAAGATATCTGGCAATATCTCCCTTACAAAACACCTTACAAATCAGTGTTTGAAGCCGGTTGGGTGCAGGTGGACGAAAAGTGGCGCAATGAAGAATTAGCTCAATCTTGGGAAGTATTGCGAAAACTCCGCACCGATGTTAACAAGGTGTTGGAACAAGCCAGAATCGAAAAACTCATTGGTTCTTCCCTAGAAGCTAAAGCTTTAATTCATATCCCTAACAAACAGTTAGGCGATGCAATTCAAGCCTTTAACCCAGCTATCGGTAACGGTATTGACGAACTGCGGTATTTATTGCTGACTTCCCAAGTGGAATTATTAGATTCTGCTGAGGCTGTGCAAGGATTAAAATATACAACGCAAACCGAAGACTGGGTAATTGGTATAGCGAATGCTGACGGTGAAAAGTGCGATCGCTGTTGGAACTACTCCACCCATGTGGGAGAATCAAAGGAACATCCGCTAATTTGCGAAAGATGCGTTGCAGCTTTAGCTGGAGAGTTTTAACAGAATGAAATCGTAATTCGTAATCGGCTTCGCCCCCGACTTTAATCGTGGGGTAATACCAATTCAATTCATAATTGCAACATATCCTTGGGTAAAGACGCGACGCCAGTCGCTACAACGGGGGGAACCCCCGCAACGCGCTGGCTCATGAATCGCGTCTCTACAAATGGTCTATTTGTTGTATTCTTTTTTCAAATTGGTATAACAATTACGAATTACGAATTATTCTGGTTGGCTTTTTGGTCGGAATTTTTCAAACGCGTCGCCTGACTTTTGCGGATGCGATCGCTTTTGCGAACAGCACCCGCCATTTCATATTCACGGCTGTCTTTACCGTATTTGAAAGCAACTCCAATCAGCATTTTCTCAATCAGATCGTTTAAAACTTTCTCAAATTCATCCATTTTACCCATAGAAGAGTCAATTGTGGTGAGAGCAGTATTGTAAGTATTTATCTCATTACGGTATTCCTCAATTACTTGTGTAATATTTTGCAAGCTGCGATTTTCACCAAAATCCATACTGGGATCGATGGCTTTGAGTCCTGATACTCTCAATTCAGCTCTTTCCAAAGCCCGATATGTACGTTTTTGACGAACCATAGATGTATTCCTTTCATCTGCTTTAGAGCTAGTTTGGCTTACTAAAGCTGCATCTTAGTTCAGTAAATTTATCATAAATTTGTATGAAATATAACTGAATAATCTGTAATTAACGCAAAACTTATGTGTTTGTCAATGAAACAGATGTGTTTATCAATGAAACAGATGTGTTTGTCAATGAAACAGATGTGTTTGTCAATGAAACAGATGTGTTTGTCAATAAAACAGATGTGTTTATCAATGAAACAGATGTGTTTATCAATGAAACAGTTGCGTTTGACTATAAATTACGAAATTTAGACCAAAAGCAGTGTGTTAATAAGTAAATAGCAAACACATAGTCAAAGTAGCAGATGAAACCTTTAACTACTGCGGCGATCGCATACAATGGAGCTGTTAAAGGATTTAAAAAGTATCTAATTTTTTACTTTGAGCGAGATGAAAGCATTGAAGTTGTGCGGGTTCTCTATGCTGGGCAAGATATAGAAAGGATTTTATAACAGGAACGATATTGATTGGCGATCGTAATAAGTAGAAAGACTCAATTAAACTAAAGTTCGTAGTATGGGCTTGAGCCATTAAAACGTCTATTGAGAGCGATAAATCGCTTATCCAATCTTACATTTAATTATGTCTAACTACTTATCCAGCGCAACCTTATGCTGTTGACCGTTGACAGTTCACAGTCAACGGTCAACTACCTGAAGCTATTGTTTATTTTTTAGAGTTCCTTAGCAATTTAGGGATTAATGGCAGAATTAGCCATTTTCACTAAAGAAGCGCCATCGCCTGCTTTCAATCCCACAGTATATTGCACGCTCTGTTGTCGCCAAGTCAAGGTAGCATCTGAACAATTAGCACCACAACTAAAATCCACAAAATAGCCAGTGATACCCTTAGCTAAAGACACGCGTTTACCAGCGAGGCGAGGCGTTTTTTGGGTTACTGCTTCAGCAGAAAGCACACCCAAACGGCAAGCAGTTCCACCATTACAGTCGCGACTAAAACCAAGTAAAATATCGTACTTCTTTTGACTAGCAGTTTCTATAATCGCGTAAATCGGGTTTTCCCCATCCGACTCCGGAATAAACTTCGGTAATAGAATCTTGATTTTAGTTTTTTGCTTTAATTTCGGCAAAATAGACTTAAAAACTGGATGTGATTGGATTTTATTTTGTCCTTGTGCTATCAGTTGAGCCTGATTGTTAACAGTCGCTACTGCTGACTGAGGAAAGCTGCTAGGATTAACTAATAAAAACACAGCACACACAGCACCAATTTTTCTAAAGCCTAAAATCATAATTACAAACCTATTTCATCTCAAACACTTATTTGTAATACCCATTGTTTGTATCAAATTACGCATTTTATAAATAGAAAAGTACAAAAGCTGGGAGTAATAAAATACAAAATAGATTCAGCTAAACAGCCCAACCTAATTTAAGATTAAACAATAATAGCCCAACCTAATTTAAGATTAAACAATAATAAAGTGCGTTGTCGCGCAGCCTAACGCGCCATCTTCATATCGTTTAACTTGAAATTGCTCGCTATTGAGCAAAAATACTAGTCTCCAGTCCCTAGTCCTCAGTTCTTACGAGTTTTGATTTAAAAATCTGATAAATTTTTGATTGTAGAGATAAAAATAGATAAAAGGTCACTTGACCTATAACTATTAATCGGATAGCCTTAGCGTTCAGAAACATTTTATTGGGAAACCGATGAACAGAAAACTAATACTTAATTTGCTGTCCACTTCCACAATTTTCACTTCGCTAATATCTACGCTGGGAGTATTGAATCCTGTCCATGCTAGTATGACTCAGCGATTAATGCACACACAAGACGGTCGTAGCTGTATCACTAACCCACATGGTGGCAAAGATTTTGTGTGTATTCGAGCTTCACAGACAAACCAACCTAATACCTCGAAACGTTCCTCAACCATTGTGACATCAGTATCAGATGAGAATATTGCAATGTTAGACTTTACCGAAGAGGAAAGCGAAGCTGCAATAAACTTATTTGCCTGCGACTGTCCATATTGCATAAATTCTTTACGTCAGTTGCGTGGCACTGGAAACTTAGTGTATTAGACTTGAAAAGTCTTGATGGCGATCGCAATAACTTCTATTAAACTGTTAACAACATCCCAATAGTTTGCATAAGTGTACCGATTTTGGATTTTAGATTTTGGATTTTGGATTAAAAGCCTTAATTACAAAGCTATTCCAGGAATTCCAAACAATACTACTTATCCTAAAATTTGGTAAAAAGTATACAAACCAAAAAAAGCATTTTTAATTACAATCAGGGGAAGAAGACGCGGGGAGGGGGAGACAGGGAGACGCGGAGATGAGATTAATTTTTCGGCGTCCCTGCGTCCCCGCGTCCCCGTGTCCTCTTCATTCAACCACTTCATTCACTGGGAATCTATCAATCAGCTGCATCGCTCGATAAGCATTACGCTGGAAAGAGTCTGGTAAGTGGGGAACATGGGGTATTTGCGATAATAAATCCAAAGTCCGCCGTAAAATTCTCACTACGTCACCTTCATCCAAACTGGTGTTGTCGCACAGTTCTGTCCACTCCATACCCAGCGCCCATTGCTCCACTAGGGCAATTAACTCAAACTCCAACCATATAGGTAATGCTACGTTATAGCGCCGTTGCAGTTGAAACATTTGACGACGAATTCCCCGTAGTTTTGCCAAGGCTTCTGTGACTTCATTACTGAGGTCAAAGTTAACCTTGCTATCTGGACGTGGAGTTTCTGTCACTAAAGCCGCCGCCGCAGCAGCTAAATGGTGCGGATCTAAGTTGTCCAGTTCACCGCTAGCGAATACTAAACCCAGCCACAATTCATTTTCACCACGAATGGCAGCAGCAATTTGTCCTATTTGTGTGGGTACTAGGTTATCCAATGCGCCAAAGTGTTGGAGAATTGCGATTAAATTGAGAAATTCTTCCCAATGACGTTGCGACTGTTGGTCTACTACCCCTTGCAACTCTTCGAGTTCGGCTTCTAGTTCGACATAGCGGGCGCGGCGTTTGAAAATCGTTCCGGCATTTCCTGATTGATGTACGGGATGAGCTTCTATTTGTTCTTGGATGGCGGTAACGCGGCTGAGTTGTTCGGCTACCTCTGGTGCCATATACAAAGACTCTACCGGATTGGGGATTTGGGTGGCGATCGCAAATGTTTCTTGACCACCAAGCACTGGCTGTCCCGGCTTTAACGGCATTTCTGCTGGTGGTAGAACTTCTGGTGGCACTTCAACTCGCGGCAGTTCGGCATACAAATCGACTACATCTGCTGTAGTTGCCACGTACCAACGGTTATCGTGTCCCAAGCATACCAAGTAAGGAGCTTCACCAGAACCAGGCGTTTTTCCCACTAAAACTGCGGTTACAGGTGTAGACACTGGGATATTTTTACCTTTGAGACTCAACAGAGTTCCCGACACTGCAAAGCCCAACATCATCGCCAATTGTTCTTGTCTATCTGAAAGCGCTTGTTCTTGCAGGGTTTTCAATATCTGGCGTTCTACTTTTAACCGTTGCCGCAATTTTTCATAAACAGCCAGTTCATTTTCATCAACGGCGGCGATTTGTTCCTGTAATTGCGCTAATTGCGCTTGCAATTCGGCAATTTCATCGTATTCTGGCCTTAAATGCAAAGTCGCCATATACTGCCCAAAACTGCGTTCTATCAGTTCCCTGGCTTGCTCTATGGTATGGGTTTGCAGCAAGTTGAGTACCATACCATAACTCGGCGTAAACTGGCTGACTAGCGGGTCTGGCTTCGATGTGGCTAAATACGCAGCTTCTTTAGCTCCTTCAAAGGGAGTTTGCACTGTCACCACATGACCTTGTTTATCCATTCCCCGGCGGCCTGCCCGTCCCGCCATTTGCAGAAATTCCGAAGCGTTCAGCAGGCGGTGTCCAGTATCAGTACGCTTGGAAAGGGTGGAAATTACCGTTGTTCGGGCGGGCATATTAATTCCCGCTGCCAATGTCTCGGTGGCGAATACGACTTTAATCAGCCCCTGCTGAAATAATTCTTCTACCAGTGCTTTCCATGCAGGTAAAATCCCGGCGTGGTGGGCGGCGATTCCTCGATACAGGGGAGCAATTTGTCCAGAACGTCCTGCCTCAGGATTGCGGTTTAAAAACTCATCAATTTGTTCCCGTAAAATTTGGGACTCTTCATTATTTACCAGCCATAAATCACCCACTTCTGCCACTGCTTTATCACATCCCCGGCGGCTGAAGATAAAGTAAATGGCTGGTAGCATATCCCGTTGCTGCAAGTGGTTCAAGGTATAAATTATACCAGGAGCCTCTGGTCTACCAGCTTTTGTGCGATCGCCTTGTCTTCTTTTGCCTCGATTAGCCAGACGGGGGTTAATTTTGGTTTTGCTGTCATTCAACAGCGGAAACAACCCTTTGGCATTACAAAAGTGAAATTCCAATGGTACTGGGCGAAAATCGGAGTAAATCAGGTCTGTTGGCCCGTGAACACGATTGAGCCAATCGGTGAGTTGATCGCTATTGGCTACCGTTGCGGAAAGGGCTGCCAGTTGAACTTCACGGGGACAGTAGATGATTGATTCTTCCCAAACTGTACCGCGTTGGCGATCGTTCATGTAGTGGCACTCATCCAGCACCACTGCGTCAACGTCCACTAACGAAATTCCAACTTGCCCAATGGGTGTACCATAGAGCATATTTCGGAAAATTTCTGTGGTCATCACTAAAATGGGTGCATCCCTGTTAATGGAAGCATCTCCAGTTAACAGTCCCACCAGATCGAATCCGAATTTTTCTCGAAAATCACGTAATTTTTGATTCGACAGCGCCTTCAGGGGAGTAGTGTAGAACACACGTTTCCCTCGCGACAAGGCGCGATAAATGGCGTATTCCCCTACTAATGTTTTGCCCGAACCTGTAGGCGCACATACAACTACGGAACGTCCAGCGTTAAGGGATGCGATCGCATCTTTCTGGAACCGATCCAGTTCAAAGGGAAATATCGACCTCAGGTCAAGTTCAGGAGACGGCGCGGGATAATTCACTCAATCACATTTGCAACCAGACTGTTTACTATACTAACGGGTCTTTTGTCAACTTCGTTATTAGTTATTTGTCATTTGTCATTTGTCATTAGTTTTTCACAAATGACAAAGCGCAAAGTCTGAGCGGAGGTCTCCTCCGATCGGAACTTTGTAAGAGAGGACAAATGACAAAGGACTATCCATCATTTTCCCAGTTCTTGCGATCGCTGTGTGGCAGCTTTTACTGCTTCAATTAAAGCTGAGCGAAATCCTGCCTTTTCTAGTTGAGCAATCCCGGCGATTGTTGTACCACCTGGACTGGTAACGCGATCTTTGAGTTCTGCTGGGTGCATTTTGGTTTCGTGCAAAAGTTTTGCTGTTCCCAGTACTGTTTGCAAGGCAAGTTGATTGGCAATCACTCTGGGTAAACCTGCGGCTACTCCGCCATCAGCAAGTGCTTCTACCAATAGCGCCACGTAAGCCGGACCGCTACCAGATAGCCCTGTAACTGCATCCATCAGCACTTCTGAAACTTCTACGACTTCGCCCACAGATCCAAAAACTTTATGTGCTATTTGGTGATGCTTCTGGTTGGTGTATGCACCCGAACAAATCGCGGTAACTCCTGCTCCCACCGTTGCTGGAGTGTTGGGCATTGCTCTAATTACTGGCAATTGCACAAATGCACCTTCTAACTGACTTAAAGGAACACCCGCTAATATAGAAATAATCAATGGTGGGTGTTCTATATTCAGAATATCAATATCAGCTAATTCTTGAGCGATAGTACTAAAGACCTGTGGTTTCACTGCCAAAAACACTACTTCTTTTGCTTGGCTGAAAACCTGGCTACTATCAGTTGTAACAGCGACATTGTAGTGCTGTTTTAAAAATTCCTGGCGTGAGGGTAGCGGTTCGCTAACTATGACTTCTGAGGATTGATAAATGCCAAGCGCGATAAGGCGGGATAACAGCGATTCTCCCATTACCCCACCACCAATTAAGCCAAATTTAATAGTCATTAGTCATTAGTCATTAATCATTAGTCATTTGTCATCGTCGGTCATTTGTCATTCGTCATTAGTTTATTGTTAACTAACAAAGGACAAAGCGCAAAGTCTTGGTGGAGGTTGGCGACCATCAAAGGCCACTTGCTTTCAGTTGGGAAACCCGTCCAAGGTAGTGGCTTAACTTTGTATTAGAGGACAAAAGACTAATTTAAATTTATTGTGCCATCCGATTAGGTTCGTTGCCCCAAGTTTGATTTGTAGATGAAGAACCTGCAGGACGAGAAGGACGGGCTGGCGGTTGTGGTACTTCATGAAGAACTCCACCTTGGGTACTAACTTGTACGCAGCTTGGCGTAAACAAAAAGATGCTCTCACCGATGCGCTCTTGATGTCCATCTAAAGCGTAAGTACCACCTGCTACAAAATCTACTGCTCGTTGAGCTTGATCTGGATCCATGATTGTCAGGTTTAATACCACTGACTTGCGTTCTCGCAGCGCTTGAATTGCCTGAGGCATTTCTTCAAAAGTGCGTGGTTCGAGTACTAAAACTTCCGAAATTCCGTTAATTGCTCCTGGCATACCAATCACATTCCCCATTGGCTTTGAACCTGCTGCTGCTATCTCTTCTCCCATTGTAGGCACTGGTTCCCGCCAACGTCGATTTTGAGTTGCTGGGGCTTCTTGTGGCACTGGTTGGGGATTTTCTTGTTGATACAGATTTTGGTAATTATTGTCCGTATCTGGTTCTTCTTCGTAATACTCGTATTCCACTTGCTCATTTAGACCTACGAAGTCCCTGAGTTTGGAAAAGATGTTGTTCATTTTGTACTCTCCTGGTGCGAATAGTCGGTATTGACTTGGCTTAAAGGATTAATTTAGCCATCTGCGTAGGCGCAGCCCACCGTAGGCATCGCTACATGGGTGGATACTTCAGCAAATATATTGCTATTTGTAGCCTATACTACGGGGTTTGGCGATGAACGGACACTTTTAGCAAGGCCTGTGCATCGCCTAAACATAATAATGAGTCAAGATTATATCCTAAGGTTTGTCCAAAGGAAAGTTCTTTTTACCCAAATTTTACTTGGCGATTGCTCTTGTCAATACTATATCCTTTGTTTCCAATTGCACCAGTCTGTTACAAAATTGTTGTCATCAAATCCCGATCTTTTAATTAATACTCAAGAACCAGCTTGACACTAGTATGCTATAAGCGATCGCCAAATAAGATGGTTCCCAATCGTACCATCGTTGCGCCTGCTTGCACTGCTAGTTCGTAGTCACCTGACATACCCATAGATAACTGCTGCATTTTTATGTGCGGCCAGTTTTGCTCTTGGATTTCTTTTGCCAGTTCGCGACATTGATTAAACACACTCAGAATTTCGGGATCAGCCAATCCTGAAGGCGGAATTGTCATCAAACCTTGAATTTGTAAAGTTTTGCATTGATTGAGAGCGGGTAGATCGGACAAAAGTTCAGGTACAGTCCAACCCGACTTGTTAGGATCGGGAAGAATTTTCACTTGCAAGCAAACTTGGGGACTCACTCCTAGCTGTTGCGCCAATTGTTCTAAGCGCACTGCCAGCTTTAAATTATCTACGGAGTGAATCCAGTGGAATTGTTCAATGGCTTTTTTGGCTTTATTGCTTTGCAAATGTCCAATAAAGTGCCAAGTAATATCCGGTAAGTCTTGCAACTGGGCTTGTTTAATGGTGGCTTCTTGGATACGACTTTCGCCAAAATCACGAATGCCTGCGGCATAGGCACAGCGAATCGCCTCAGCAGTAACTTGCTTGCTGACAGCAATCAATTTGACTGAAGTTGGTAGCGAGGAACGAATGGAAACAATACGTTCGTAAATCGAACTGTTCATTGGAAGGTGCGTTGGAAAACACTCTGAAGCTGATCGTACTCCTGAGATTGCCCAGTGCGACGCAGAGTACGTAAGCGATTTTCCAACATCATTCTAGCTTCAGTCCGTCCGATAGGCTGGAACTTAACACCTTTAATGTCATTTGCCACCAAAAAAAATAAACGCTGGGCATAAAGTGTAGTGAATAGATCCTGGCTCTCATCAACCATACAGATCTTGTAAAGTAAACCCCAAGTTGGATGATTTATGTAAGTTTCTGCGTTTTCTGGATTCATTGAATAGTCAAGGTGGGAGATATGTATGTGCTTTCGCAGTTCATTCCAAACATTCAGACGATAATACCAACATTCGTCAGAATATTTTTTTAAAATGCGAAACTATGGTTTTGAAGACCTTGATCTAGTTTTTAATCAGCTTCTTAAGCTAGCGGTAGTGAGGCGGAAGTTGTTAAAAGCTTGGCCTAGCAAGGGAAACACCCGATAAACTTCCCAACGGCTCCCCGGCCAACTTTCTAACTTCTTTCCATACTGCCACAACTGTGGCTCAATGGAGCAAAATTAGGTGATGTGAATGGGGAGTGGGGAAATGGGAAGATGGGGAGAGAAGAGGACAAGGGGACAAGGAGAATAATTCTTAACTCCTAACTCCTAACTCCTAACTCCTAACTCCTAACTCCCAATACCCCATTCCCTTATTGATTATTCAGCATTTTCAGTGCTGCCAGTTGTGCTTGAGCTTTGTGCAGAGATTCATACCATTCTCTTTCAGGATCGCTATCTGCGACAATTCCCGCGCCAACTTGTCCCCAGACAATGTTGAGTGGAGGGTAGGGGGATGAGGAAGACGCAGACAGGGTTTGTGATAAATTAAGAGCGTCCCCGTATCCCCGCGTCCCCGTGTCCTCTTCCGTTTGAGACGCAGGCGCTAGTAGCAGAGTGCGGATTAAGATATTTAAGTCTAAATTACCGCGCCAATCTAAATAGCCGCAGGAACCGTAGAATAAGCTGCGTCGCACGGGTTCTAATTCTTCGATAATTTCCATACAGCGGATTTTGGGACAACCTGTAATTGTGCCACCTGGGAAGGTAGCGCGAATCAAATCAATGCTGCTAGATTCGCCTTTTAAAGTACCTTTGATGTTGCTGACAAGATGCATCACATGGCTATATCGCTCAATTGTCAGTAATTCGTCTACAACAACACTTCCCCATTCACAGACTCGCCCTAAATCGTTGCGTTCCAAATCCACAAGCATGATATGTTCTGCACGTTCTTTGGTGTTGCTGAGTAAATCTTGTGCCAGTTGCATATCTTGTTCTGGAGTTGTGCCACGCGATCGCGTCCCCGCGATCGGTCTGGTTTGCGCTTGTCGATTCTCCAACAATACCAACCGTTCCGGCGAACAACTCATCACTTCTCCCCAAGGCGTTTGCCAATAGCTGGCAAAGGGAGAAGGATTGATTTTTTGTAGGGCTTGGTAAATTTGCCAACCAGAAGCCGCTGTAGATGCTTGAAATCGCAATGAAAGATTTGTCTGAAAGATATCTCCAGCTTGAATATATTTTTTCGCCTGGTTGACAGACGTTTCATAATCTGGTTGCGATGTCAAAAAAACAGGAGATGGGGCATTGGGCATGGGGCATTGGGCATGGAGAAGAGGCAGAGGGGCAGAGGGGATGGGGGGCAGAGGGGAAAGAGTTAGTGCAACTTCCCCCCTTGAACTCTGCTCCTCTGCTCCTCTGCTCCTCTGCTCCCTATCTCTCTCCCCGCTTTGTTTCTCGTGCAATTTTTTCTGTAATTCATCAAGTCCACTTGGTTCGCTGCCGGCTAACCAAAGAATTTGTTCAGCATGATCTAAAACGGCAAAACAATCTGGTTCGTACCAAAAAGCTACGGGAAATGGCAGGGGATCAATTTTAGTAGCGGGTAGGTGTTCAATTTCCCATGCGACATCGTAGCCTAGCCAACCCAACCAACCACCGAGGAAGGGAAGGTGAGGTGGGGGAGATGGGTCAGCAGCAGAGGCAGGGAGAGAAATTACTTTCTCATCTGTGTCTAAACCTTGTTGCAACAATTGTTCTAGGAAGGGGAAAACCTGCCCTAGTGCTGGTGTCCACATTTGTGGGACACCATCGACTAAGCGAGGAGCGCCTGCACAGATAGAATATCGGCTGAGTTGGGGATGTTCGATTGGCGTTGGGTATGGGCTTTCCAGTAAGGTAGCAATTCCCGTTACGGTGGTAGGGCGAAACAAGGCAGCAAAAACTTCGGAACCTGTGCGCTTTTCTAAGGGTAGCGATCGCCAATACCGAGCCTTAGTCATACTATATTAGAAACTTTGGATTTTTAAGGGTGGCAAATTAGACTTTAGTTCCTACAGCTAGCCGTATTCCCCAGAATAAGACTAAAGTTGCAATGGCAAGCCAGTCAAGGCCTTTTAATCGTAAGTCGTGCCACTGGACTCGATGCTCGTTGGGACTGGTAAAACCCCGCACCATCATGGCATTCGCCATTTGTTCGGCTCGCAAGAGGAGATTATCTAACAATCTCTCTGCCACTGTCATCCAAACCTTAAATGCTCCTTTTAATCCCAGCTTTTTCCAATTGATTGCCCTTGTCATTACAGAACGAAATAAGTTTTGTACTTCTTCTAAAACTAAGGGAATAAAGCGCAAAGATAAAGTTAAAGTTAAAGCAATTTCTGTAACGGGCAACTTCAAACGCCGTAGGGGCTGCATTAAGCTTTCTATGCCAGATGTGATTTCTTCTGGTGCGGTTGTCAGTAGATAGAGATTGGTGCTGTAAATCACAGTAAATATAATCGAACTCAGACTAACTGCCAAATCCAAAGAACGACGAGTTACCCTGACTGGGCCTTTATGAAATAGCACGTAGCTGTATTTTTGCCCATCGCTTGTTTGTTCTTGAGCCACATTATTGGAGTTTGTTGGCTGGGTTAAGATTTGTTCATTTGCTGGTAAACGTGGCTGATAATCTACACCCATTGCATCGGGACTGATTGCTCCGATCGCTAAGACGAAAAATGATAGCATTAACAGCCAACCCATTTGTTGCCGCCATACTCGTCGGGGAATTTTTGCAAATAAGGTAGCAACTATCAATATTACCACCAACAGCACCCGCCATAAGTTGTTGGCTAATACATAGCTGGTTAAAAAACTCATCAACCAGGCAAACTTGACTCGCGGATCGATTTTATGTAACCAAGTTTGGGGTTGTTCTAAATAAAGTCCAAGTGGTAGCGATCGCAGTAAATCCATGTTTTGTCATTGGTCATTGGTCATTGGTCATTAGTTATTGGTCATTAGTCATTGGTCATTAGTCATTAGTTATTGGTTTTTCACAAAGGACAAATGACAAAAGACAAATGACAAACGACGTAGACGCCCAGAGGGCGGCTTCCCGAAGGGTAGGACGAATGACAAACGACGATTATTACACGCGTGTTGCTCGATTAAGACTACCACTTTCGACATCACGGACTTTTTTACTCCGCCAAAGCAAACGAATGGGGCTACCTTTAAATCCTAGCTGTTCCCGGAATTGCCGCTCAATGTAGCGGCGGTAGTTGTCGTTAAAGCGTTTGGCGTCGTTGACAAATAAGGCGATGGTTGGCGGTTGGCTACTGACTTGTGTTCCATAATAAATCTTGCCCTGACGCCCACTGCGAGATGCTGGCGGTGAATGCCAGCTTACAGCATCTGTTAAAACTTCATTAATCACTGATGTGCTGACTCGGCGTTTGTGAGATTCGGCGGCTGTGTTCACTAAATCTAAAATCTTTTCTACCCGTTGTCCTGACAAGGCACTCACAAAAATTGTTTCTGCCCATTCGGTAAAATGTAACCGCGCTTGCAGACTTTTTTCGTAGTCGTAGATTGTGTAAGAGTCTTTCTCCACAGCATCCCACTTATTAACTACGATGATGCAAGCTCGACCTTCGTCAATAATCCGCCCAGCTAATTTTTGGTCTTGCTCTGTGACTCCATCCAAGGCATCTAGTACTAATAAAACCACGTCAGCGCGGCGAATTGCTTTGAAAGCGCGGTTAATACTAAAAAATTCTGTGCCGTATTCTATTTGTTTCTTTTTGCGAATCCCAGCGGTGTCAATCAAGCGATAGGTTTGCCCCTCTCGCTCAACAACGGTATCAATTGCATCGCGGGTTGTACCGGAAATCGGGCTGACAATTGCTCTTTCTTCGCCCACAAAAGCATTAAGTAAACTAGATTTGCCCACGTTCGGGCGTCCCACAATTGCAACTTTGATTTCGTTACTTTCTGGGATTTCTCCAACAAGAGGTATGTGATTAATTAACTCATCGAGTAACTCTCCAGTGCCGCTGCCATGAATGGCTGAGATGGCATAAGGTTCGCCCAATCCCAATTCCCAAAATTCAGCAGCTTGGATTAAGCCTTGTTCTGGAGATTCACATTTATTGACAGCTAACAGCACGGGTACGGCTTGCTGGCGCAACCAAGTAGCGATTTCTTGGTCTGCGGATGTGGGGCCTGTTTTACCATCGACTACAAAAATAGCAGCACTCGCTTCAGATAGCGCTGTCATTGCCTGTTGGCGAATCAGTGGTAAAAATTCCGTATCATCATTAAAAACTAAACCACCGGTGTCTACCACTAAAAATTCCCGATCGCGCCAGTAAGCATCCATATAAGTGCGATCGCGTGTTACCCCCGGTTCATCATGGACAATCGCCGTTTGTTCCCCGGCGAGACGATTAACCAGGGTAGATTTGCCCACATTTGGGCGTCCGATAATAGCAACAATTGGCAGTCCCATAAAACCAGGGTAAGTGAGAGACGTAGTATATCACATACTTACATTATATGAGGGCATAGGGCATAGGGATGAGGGAGTGAGGAAGAAGAGAGGCAGGGGAAAAGGTTAAAGGGAAAAGGAATAAATTTAATCTTTCCCCTTCCCCCTTTCCCTATGCCCCATGCCCAATTTTCCAATAAAAAAAGGTAGGTCACCCTACCTCGAACCCAAAAAAAGCATTTTGTAACCAAATACCAGATCAAATATCACACAGGTTTTTGACAAATCCATTGCAAAGCTATGACGAAGGTGTGACACTTAATTTTCAGTGGATTTTGCGATTAGCCCAAGTTGCAACCCAGGCGGATAAGTACCTTCTTGTTTGGTACGCTTGATTTCAGCCTCTGTTATCCGTAAATTTAATTTTTGCGCTAACGCCCGCACAATATCTCCCCGGTCAATGACTCCAGCTACAGCACCAGCAGGAGAAAGTACGGTAATCCAAGATAATTGCTGATTTTCTAGTTTGTTAATGACCTCAGCTAGAGATGTAGATTCGCTAACATGAGGTATTTCTGTCAAAGGACGGGCGATGTTTTGTACAGTTTGGGTTTCCCATTGACTCCTTTCAATTAAACGCAAATCATCGATGGAAACCAAACCCCGGTAACGTCCATCAGAAGCAGCAAAATAAACTTGCAAAGGAGCTGTTTCTAATAGGTATAAATCGGCAAAGGTACGCAATGTCTGGTCGGCATCAACTACTCGATAGTCGCGGGTCATGGTATCGGCGGCCACGACCTTTAACAAGCTTTCTTGCAATGTGGTCACGTTGTCATAGCTGTTAGCGTTGCGGACAGCAAACCAACCCAACAGCGCAACCCACAAACCAAGTACTAACTCTCTGGTAAAGAAATCTATAACAAATCCGAAAGCGATCGCACTGTAACCCAAAATTTGCCCGGCTCTTGCAGCCCAGTGTACGGCTTGAAAACGATTACCTGTTACTTGCCATAGTGCTGCTTTTAACACTTGTCCTCCATCTAGAGGTAAACCGGGAATCATGTTAAATAGCGCCAAAACTAAGTTAATTCTTGCCAAATCTTCTACCATCATACTGAGTGTACTAGTATCAGGTATAACAGTAGCTACCAAACTTAGCAGGAAAAATAGTACGATACTCACCACAGGGCCAGCGATCGCTACTTGAAAGGCTTGTGCTGGAGTTTTAGATTCTTCTTCGATAGCAGCTATACCGCCAAACAAAAACAGGGTTATAGAGTTAACTTTAATCCCTTGCGATCGCGCTACCAAGCTGTGACCCAATTCATGTAACAACACCGAACCAAATAGCAGCAGTGCCATAATTATTCCTGCACTCCAAGCTATAACATTCCCCCATTCTTGGTAAGCTACCCCAAAATTTAGAGTTGCCAACCCTAAAATCACAAACCACAGTGGGTCTAAAAACAGAGGAATTCCAAATAAAGACCCTATTTTCCAATTTGTTTGCATTACATTGTCCTAAAACTAGATATTTCCAATAACTCCTACACCGTAATTTTTCGTAAATTTTGATAAATATATCTTCTAAGCATCATTGAATTGATGCTCAGTTATCAAATGCTCCAATTTCTAGAATAGACAATTAATGCCTGTCAGCAAAAGTGGGGAGATAGGGGGCACAGGGGAAGGAGGCTGGGTGTGTGAGGTCTTTATAATTCACGTTAAATAATGCCAATCGTGGTTCTTTCTCCCGCATGAATTAACTGATTGAGTCCAGGATCGGGAACTAATCCCGTTCCTCAAGCTACGTAAATCCTCCGCTGTTAAAGTAGTTGAATCTTCTCTCTAAGGAAAGGTTAGTACTTCCCTCCTCAGTTAAAGCAACTACACCGAGGCTGACTAGCTGATGCTCACTCGTTTCTCTTGCTGGAGAAAGAACCAGAACTGTTAATGCAATGTTAGAAGCAAGGCTTCTGTAATGCCAAACCTACAGACGACCGATGTTAGTTAGCCCTAATACAATGCCAACGCCGATAACATGACCAAAAGCCATCGCTGCGATGAATGTTGGAATGCTGACTGGCAGGATAGGAAATTTGGGGCCAACTAAGGGTTTTTCAATCCTAGTACTTAGCAAAAGAACTACTAGGCTACTAACGCTGATGATGATTCCTACTGTAGGAGTCCAGACGGGTGTTGGAGGAACAGATGCCGCGGCTGCTAATAAAGTAGATGAAATCAAGCTTTTGTCTCCTAAATAGAAGGTTAATGTAGACCTACAAGATTATAAAGTTAGGAGGCGCAAAAGTTTTTGAGATAGTTTAGACTTTTCTGATGATTATTTTAAATTTGTGAAATTTTGATGCGCGTTAAGATTTGCGGTATTACTCAACCGGAGCAGTCTATAGCGATCGCCTCTCTTGGCGCAACGGCACTAGGGTTTATTTGCGTGCCTACTTCACCTCGCTATGTTACTACATCCCAAATTCAAGCAGCGATCACACAATTACCAGAAAATATTGACAAGATTGGCGTTTTTGCCAACGCTAGCATTGGCGAAATCAAGCAAATAGTTGTTAATTCTGGGTTAACTGGCGTTCAGTTACACGGTGATGAATCGCCAGAATTTTGTGACCTATTACGCCAAGCTTTGCCCGATATCGAAATCTTGAAAGCATTTAGAATTCGCAGCCTTGAGCATCTTCAGACAACGGCTGATTACACAAGTTACGTAGATACTTTACTACTCGATGCTTACCATCCTCAACAACTGGGTGGTACAGGCAAAACCTTAGATTGGACAATGCTACAGCAATACAGCCCCAATCGCCCTTGGTTTTTAGCTGGGGGACTGACAACAGATAATATTGTCCAAGCTTTGAGTCAGGTAAACCCTAGCGGCATTGACTTATCTAGTGGCGTAGAACGCGCACCTGGAGATAAAGATTTAGATAAAGTAGCACTCTTGTTTGAGCGGCTAGGGAGTAGGGAGTAGGAAGTGGGGAGATGGGGAAGCAGGGGGGGCAGGGGAAGCAGGGGGAGCAGAGGGAGCAGGGGGAGAAATTGATCAATGCCCCATGCCCCATGCCCAATGCCCAATGCCCAATGCCCCATTCCCTAAATGAAAGTTGCTTGGTGGCGAATCAAGTTAAAAAGTTCTTCGCGGGTTTTGTGTTCTTCTTGAAATACACCAACCATTGCGCTAGTGACAGTCCAAGAACCTGGTTTTTGCACTCCCCGCATCACCATGCACATATGGGTGGCTTCCATAACAACGGCAACGCCTTGAGGTTCGAGAATGGTCTGAATTGCTTCAGCAATTTGGCGGGTTAGTCTCTCCTGAACTTGCAAACGGCGGGAATACATCTCGACAATTCGGGCTAGTTTACTCAGTCCCACAACTTTTTGATTGGGAATATAAGCAACGTGCGCTCTACCCATAAATGGCAGCATGTGATGTTCGCACAGACTAAAGAAATTAATATCTCGGACTAGTACCATCTCGTTATGTCCTTCGTCAAAGATGGCACCGTTCACAAGTTCTTCGAGGGATTGGTTGTAGCCACTGGTCAGAAACCGCATTGCCTCGGCTGCTCGTTTGGGTGTTTTCAGGAGTCCTTCGCGTTCTGGGTCTTCTCCAACGCCCAATATTAATGTCCGCACGGCGTCCATCATTTGCTCCATCTGTTCCTCTTTTGGTGGGAACACATCTGGTTGTCTCCCATTGTGGGTATTGCGATCTGGTCTTGGAGTTATGGCTTCTGCTAAGTCGGAAATTAAAGGCGATTGAGAGTAATTAGAACCGTTGGAACTAGCGATAGTCATGGTTGAGTCTGGGTTATGGTTTGGTCATTGGTCATTAGTCATTGGTCATTGGTCATCGTTCGTTGGTCATTGGTCATTTGCTTTAGACAAAGGACGAAGGACAAAGAACAAATGACAAATGACAAATTAGAGTGCTCCTGCACTGGGCATTATGGTCAATTCATCGATAACTGCCTGTTGTGGTAACAAAACTGAGTGGAGAATTAACTCGGCTACAGTTTCTGGGTTTAACATTTTGGAACGGTCTAAATCGGCCTTGACTGTTTGTGTGTCCCAAATTTCGGTATTGACTGCACCAGGACAAATGGCTGTGACGCGAATGCCGTGGGCGCGTTCTTCTTGTGCCAAGGTTTGAGAGAGGGATAATAAACCGGCTTTGCTGACGTTGTATGCTCCCCAATAGGGAAATGCTTGCTTGGAGGCAATGGAGGCAACATTAATAATTGTGCCTCTGCCACGATCGCGCATTGATGGCAATATTCCTGTAATACACTGAAATACACTGGTGAGATTCAGGTCAATTACTTGCTGCCAATCTGAGAGGGAAGTTTCAATTAAACTACCTGTATATCCCATGCCAGCATTGTTTACCAAAATATCTATATCACCAAAGTCAAGGGCGATCGCTTGAATCTTTTCTTTTACTTGGGAAATTTGCCCTAAATCTAAAGCGTAAGCTTTCGCTTCCACCCCGGTATGCTCTAAGGCTTCTTTGACTGCCTCCAATTTCTCTAAGGAACGACTGACTAAGGCCACATCTATTCCTGCCTTGGCAAAGGCTAAAGCCGTTGCTTTCCCAATCCCGCTACTTGCGCCAGTAATCAAAGCGCGTCGTTTTTGCTCAGCACTCATGGTGTCTCCCAATTTTTTGGCAATTCCCAAAGCCTATTACCACCCAATTATTCTCATCTTTGAGTTTTGATAGATTAAAGGAATCTAAAAATCCGATGATTGTCATAGAGCAACTGCTATTATGCAGTGCAATAGCTGGTATATTGTGGGTTTTCTCAGTAAAGACTACAAATCATCGCCTGAGAATTTACCCCGTAGACTCAAAGTAAATTACTTAATAATACAAGAGCCACTCAATATAATTGAGTAGTTTTGCCAAACATGCGAATGCCTATGGCTCATAAGATTGTTAAAAATCTTTAAGCACCATAGGCAATTATAGCATTGCTACTAGGCTAAATAATAATTATGCACTGCTGTTAATGTGCAACCTCTGTAAAAACACCAATTTTGCGGAATTTTTCGTAGCGCAGTTGTCGGCGTTCAGGAGCTGTTAAACGGTTGAGTTCTTCCAAATTTTCCAACAGTACTTGCTTGAGAGTGGTAGCGGCTTTCAAGGGGTCGGCATGAGCGCCACCGATGGGTTCTGGTAAAATTTGGTCAATAATCCCTAAATTTTTTAGATCGTGGGAAATAATTTTTAGAGCGACGGCGGCTTGGGGAGCCTTGCCAGCATCTTTCCACAAAATAGCGGCACAGGCTTCAGGAGTAGCGACGGTATAAACTGAATGTTCAAACATCAGTAGCCGATCGCCAACACCAATACCGAGTGCGCCACCGGAACCACCTTCACCGATGACTGTGCAAATAATTGGCACATCTAAGCAAAACATTTCGCGCAAGTTATAAGCGATCGCTTCCCCTTGACCTTGGTGTTCGGCTTCCACCCCAGACCAAGCCCCCGGAGTGTCGATAAAAGTTAAAATCGGCATCCCAAACTTGTTGGCGTGTTCCATCAACCGCAATGCTTTACGATAGCCGCCAGGGTAGGGCATCCCAAAGTTGCGGGCAATATTGTCTTTGGTATCGCGGCCTTTTTGATGACCCAACATCACCACGGGTTGTCCGCTAAGACGACCGACACCGCCCACTAAAGCTGGATCGTCACCACCACAGCGATCGCCATGTAATTCCATCCATTCATCACTAATTGCCTGAATGTAATCGAGAGTACTAGGGCGGCGCGGATGACGAGCGACTTGTAATCGCTGGGATGGGGATAAACTACTAAAAATTTCCTCACGCAGTTGCATAGCGCGTGTTTCTAGTTGACGAATTTGACCAGAAACATCGACGCCATTTTCTTCAGCAAGTTGCCGAATTTGATCGATTCGGGTTGCAAGTTCAGCTAGAGGCTTTTCAAAATCCAACAGTAGCGGTTTACGTTCAGTAGTTGCCATCGTTAGGAGT
Organism: Nostoc sp. ATCC 43529; assembly: GCA_003326205.1. Lineage (GTDB taxonomy): Bacteria > Cyanobacteriota > Cyanobacteriia > Cyanobacteriales > Nostocaceae > Nostoc. The sequence continues at coordinate 91,236 of LWTK01000001.1, read as the reverse complement.
TATGAGTTAAGAACTATCTATTTTTCGTCATTTGTCATTTGTCTTTTGTCTTTTGTCTTTTGTCATTTGTCTTTTGTCATTTGTCCTTTGTTTAAAGCAAATGACCAATGACTAATGACCAATGACTAATGACCAATGACTAATGACTAAACCAACAACGGTCTAAATCCATGTTTCACTGACACCCGACCAATCTGCTCCATTTTGTCTACGGTAATCTGATTACGCCCCCATGAAAAGTTCGTGTACAACTTCTCAAATTCCAATAACATAGATTCGGCAAAACAAGCAAACAACTGGCGTGCTGGTACGTCCATATTGACGATTTTCATAATTTTCCAGTCAATATCCAGAGAATGCTCTACAATTCCACCATTTAACACGTGTACGCCGGGATGCTGAATTTTTGTTGCTAAATTTTTAGGATAACCACCATCAATCAACAAACATGGTTGTTTTAAAACAGTAGGCTCAATTTCCACGCCTTTGGGCATACTAGCAACCCAAACTACAATATCAGCTTGGGGTAGTGCTTGGGTCAAACTCATGACTTTTCCTCGTCCCAATTGGCCTTGCAATTCTTGGAGACGTTCTTGGTCGCGGGCTATTAGCAGAAGTTCTTGGACATCTGTTCTTGCATCTAGCCAGCGTGTAACTGCACTACCAATATCGCCAGTTGCGCCACATACAGCGACTGTTGCTTTTGAGAGTTCAATTCCTAACTGTTTTGATGCCTCTTCTACCTGCCGACTAATAATATAAGCAGTGTGGGTATTTCCTGTAGTGAAGCGTTCAAACTCTAGTTTGATGTTGCGGACTTGGCTAAATTGTTCCAATTTAAAATTTTCAAAAATAATTGAGGAAAATCCGCCTAAGGCCGTAATATTAATGCCATGTTTTTGTGCGTGTGCCATAGCGTTAAGCACTTTCCGCGTTGCTGCTTTGATGCGACGGGTAGCTAGCATCTCTGGCAAAAAGCAAGATTCTACATAGCGTCCTTCAATTTTCTGTCCAGTGACACTGGTAACAGTGATATTATCAACAATTTGTGGCGGGGCGCTGCACCAAAAGTCTAGCCCTTGATCGGCATATTCTGGGTATCCCAATTCTTGAGCTACCGCTTGAGCGTGTTCTAAACTAGTCAGATGTCCAATTAGACCAAACATGTAATGATTATTAGCCTTGTGCTGTCTTGAGCGCGTGAAATGAGTTTGAAGAGACGCGATTAATCGCGTCTGTACAAAAGTTGAGAGTTAGGAGTGAGGAGTTGAGAGTTAGGAGTGAGGAGTTCAAAGTTAGGAGTTAAGTTTAATGTGAATTAAGAGTTGAAAAGCTTTCAATTTTGTTGATGATTCCAAAATGACGGTTTTGTTCCAGCTTGTAAACCCTTATGGGACAATGTGATTTTTTAATTCACATCAGAACCGGGTGTGAGTTAGCAGTTTAAAGTTCAAGATTGATAATTTTATCAGTTCAAGCTTTTTAGTGCTTAACTCCCAACTCCTAACTCCTCACTCTTAACTCCTAACTCCTCACTCTTAACTCCTAACTCCTCACTCCTGACTCCTAACTCCTCACTCTTAACTTTTTTAAGCGGCTGCGAGTCCGTGGGCTGACAAACGCATAATCTCGAAAGTTTTGAAACCGATGTTACCTAATGCTTCACCGTACTGAATCATAAAGTCTTCTATTAAAGCTTCTTTTTCCATCGCTAAAATTTTGGCATCATCGGCTACTTGGTTGAGCATTTTCCAGACAAGTGGAAGGTTTTGGCGATTTGCTTCTTCTAATTCGGCTTTGGATTCGGCAAAGTGTTCTTTGAGCCAAACTTCTCCAAAGTTGAGATGACTATATTCATCTTTGACTACTCCCTCAGTGATTTTGCGGGCAAAGTCATCAGCAACAGGGATGTAGATGTTGTATGCTGCGATCGCAAAACATTCAATAATCAAAGACTGAATCAATAAACAAGTGACGACTTTGCCTTGGGCGGCGGCTGTTTGGAAGTTTTGGTGTAGTCCAGAGAAAAATTCTTTAGCAAATTGCAAATCTGGAGTCACTTGTAAATTGCGTCCACAAGCTTCAAATCCTTTCTTGTGGCGGCTTTCCATCTTAGATAAACGAATTAATTCTTTTTCAGATTCTGGCAGCAGTTGAGCTAGTTGGATGTAATTCTCATGGGCTTCTTGTTCCCCTTCAATGACGATGGCGTTAATCCGGCTATAGGCGTCTTTGTATTTTTCGCTCTGGAAATCAATTTCATGAGATTGGTCTGTAAGCTGCTGCATGGTATGTTTTCTCCTGTAAAAAAGAATTATTTGACACCAGGATTCAATTTACCCCAAGAACAGAGGGTAATAATCATTGTGGTTTAATTTAACTTAACAAGTAACTATGTTTATAGATTAGCTGTTGCTGGGGTCGATGCTCTAGTACTAGAGAAACAAATGTTTTGCTGTGCAACTCATGTCAAAACCAAACTGGAATTTCAAATCTGGCGATTTTTTGAGCCTAGTAGTGTTACTGCTAGGAGCATTTATCGTTCTACTACCGCTGTTTGTGGTCTTTCTCACCTCCTTTGCACCGTCGATCGCCACTGCAAAAGATTTGTCCAAAAATAACTGGTCTTTAGCAAATTACCAGGCTGCATGGCAGCAAGGTAAATTTTTACTGGCGTTTGCTAATTCTACCTTGGTAGCGATCGCTGTGACAGCGTTTCAGATTCTCACTTCCGCTTTAGCTGGTTACGCCCTCGCACGCCTGAAGTTTCGCGGACGCCAAGCACTGCTGTTAGTTGTCTTAGCCACTTTGGTAATTCCCTTTCAATTGTTGGTAATTCCAATTTTCTTGGTGTTGAAGTGGGGACACCTGATAAATACCTATGGGGCGCTTATTTTACCCACTGCGGTTAACGGCTTCGGTATTTTCTTGCTACGTCAATATTTCCAGACAATTCCCGTGGAATTAGAAGAAGCCGCAGCCATAGACGGCGCCAACCGACTGCAAATTTTGTGGCGAGTAATGCTACCTTTAGCCCGTCCAGCGTTGGTAACACTATTTTTGTTCACCTTCATCGGCGAATGGAATGATTTGTTTAAGCCTTTGGTATTTACCACACGACCGGAATTAAGGACTGTACAGTTAGCGTTAGCTGAATTTCAAGAACAATTTACGAATAGTTGGCCTTTGATGATGGCAGCGGTAACAATAGCCACAGTCCCAGTGATGGTATTATTTTTAATTGGTCAGCGTCAGTTTATTCAGGGTATTGCTACCACTGGAATTAAGAATTAGGGGATGGGGAGTATTGAGTGAAAAGTTAGGAGTTAGGAGTTAGGAGTTAGGAGTTAAGAATTATTTTCCTTGTCTCCTTTGTAGCCGTCATTTCCCCACTGTAGTGGTCTGTCGCATTAGTTCTGAGGGGTAAACTCATTCTTAATTTTTCTTCATTTGCGCTCTTTGCGTCCTTTGTGGTTCGTTCTCTTAACCCATCAAAATTAATGACATGAACCAGTAGTCAATGGCATTGTATCGACTGACAATGGCATTGCATCGCATGACAATGGCATTGCATCGCGTGACAATGGCATTGCATCGCGTGACAATGGCATTGCATCGCGTGACAATGGCATTGCATCGCATGACAATGGCATTGCATCGCGTGACAATGGCATTGCATCGCATGACAATGGCATTGCATCGCGTGACAATGGCATTGCATCTCATGACAATGGCATTGTATCGACGTGCAATCCCAAATACTTAATGGAAATCCACAGGAAAAATGTCAACTTTTATTACAGAGTGCGTAATTCTTACAGGGCAACCTGAACCAATAAATATACATATTCCATTCAGGAACCCAAGCACTCATGAGTTCTCAACCCATCTTAGACCCTCAAACATTAGATCAGTTACAAAACGAGATTCAGGAAAAATTTGATGAAACCCTAAAAAACGCTGACTTCAACTCACTACTTGAAAAGTACGGCATATTAGAAGATAGAGTTTTGAGAGTTTATTGGCAGTTTAATCTTGACCCCAATCAACTTAAATCTGATGATGCAGTTGATGAACAGCAACCCAATGCATTATTAGCAACAACCCCAAAAACTCCAAAAGAAGAAATTGTGTTAGTTAAAAAAGCGTGGTGTATCCCTTGCCCTTCAACTGGTAGCCCTTTAGGTTGCAACTGCTAAATAATTTAATAATTTAGTTTTTGTAAAAAGTTTATCCTAGTCAGTGACTCTGATTTTTTGAGCGCAAGTTCATAATGTCTCAAAATCGAAGCAGCTTGTACTGGGAATTAGGGATAGTGAGTACTCTAGCAATTGCTGGAGTACTCACTTACTGTGAGGGTTTTGCTTTAGCCCAAATTCAAAAGGATGACACCCTTGGAGTTGAAAGTTCAATCGTTACACCAAAGTTAATTGATGGTCAGTCCATAGAGCAGATTGATGGCGGAGCAATTCGTGGGAAACACTTGTTCCACAGCTTTGACAGATTTTCTGTCTCTGGAGGAACGACAGCGTATTTTAACAATTCAATAGATACTCACAATATTATCAGCCGAGTCACCGGCAATTCGATTTCTAATATCGATGGCATTATCAAAACAAATGGTACCGCCAACCTATTTTTGATTAATCCCAACGGCATTATTTTTGGTAAAAATGCTTCTTTAAACATCGGTGGTTCATTTGTAGCTAGTACAGCAAGTAGTTTAAATTTTGCTGATGCTACAAAATTTAGTGCTACAGCTCCTCAATCTGCACCATTGCTGACAGTAAGCGCTCCCATTGGCTTAGAATTCGGAGCAACTGCGGCTCCCATTCGCAATCAATCCCAAGCAAGTCCAAAAGGTGCAACTAACAGCATTGGGCAAGCTGTTGGTCTACAGGTGCAGCCAGGAAAAATGTTAGCACTGATTGGCGGTGACATAACACTAGAGGGTGGAAATTTAACTGCAAAAGCAGGAAGAATTGAATTAGGAAGCGTTGCTCCTTATAGTTTGGTCACTGTGAGTTCAATAAATCAAGCTTGGGCTTTCAGATACGATGGTGTTGAAAATTTTCAAAATATCGAATTCATCAACTTAAATAAAGTTTTCTCTATAGTAGATACCACTGGCGAAAGTAGCGGTAATATCCACCTCCAAGGCAAACGTGTGCTGGTAAGCAGTTCATACATCTTTGCTTTTAATTTGGGAATGGAACCGGGAGGAAATATAGAAGTTAACGCTACGGAATCTGTGGAACTTGGAAAAAATGCGTTCTTAGTTACTGGAACTTTTAAGGCCGGAAACTCTGGAAGTATAAATATCACTACTAAAAAGTTCATTGCCAAAGATGGAGCGCAGGTATCAATTTTCAATGGTGGCTCAGGACTACCGGGAGAATTGACCATCAATGCATCAGATTCAGTAGAACTAATCAGCGGCTTCTCTGTTTCTATGTTGCCAGATGGTAGTGATATAGTATCCAGCGGATTATTTAGTGAAACTTTTGGTAGTCAAAATGCTGGCAACATAACAATCAACACTGGAAAGTTACGTATTCAAGGAGGAGCAAGAATATCAACAAGTTCTGAAGGCTTCTATAGATTTAAGCTTAACGAATTTACACCAGTTACAGGAAAGGGAGGAAATTTGATGGTGAACGCCTCTGAGTCTATTGAACTAATAGGAACTTCCCCAAATGGTTCTAGAGTCAGTGGCTTATTTTCCAGGACTGAAGGGCCTGGAGATGGAGGAAACTTAACGGTAAGAACAGGGCAATTGATTATCAAACATGGAGCTGCAATAACTGTCAACAGCCAAGCTCGAAAGAATGTCATTTATGTGGGAGGAGATCCAAAAAATTTAGGTAAAGCAGGGGATTTGGATATAACTGCTAACTCTATTTTGCTGGACAATAAAGGAAAACTCACATCTAATAGTGAATCAGGTCAAGGCGGAAATATTAGCTTACAGGTGCGGGACGTATTATTGATGCGCGGTAGGAGTCAAATATCGACTAACGCCGGGGGTGATAAAACTGGCGGTAACATCACCATCAATGCACCTAATGGCTTTGTTGTTGCTCCTCTTTTTGCAAATAGCGATATCACCGCCAATGCTTTTTCCGGGCCTGGTGGTAAGATTGCGATCGCCACTAAAAACATCTTTGGATTTCTCCCCCGCACCCGTGCAGATGTAGAAAAGTTAGATGCAGAAGAAATAAACCCAAATAACCTACAAACAAGTGACATCACGGCATTTTCTCAACAAAATCCTTCATTAGGTGGCACAGTACAAATCAATTCTCCAGATGTAGACCCCAGTAAAGGATTAGTGGAACTACCGAGAAATTTAGTAGACGCTTCCCAGGAAATTGCTGCTGGTTGTGGTTCTGGTGGGACAGCAGCCAGGAGTTCATTTACTAACACTGGACGCGGAGGAACATTAGCCGATCCTACACAGCCGTTGATAGCTGATGCAGTGCTAGCAGATTGGATAACACTAAATCCAGAAACTGAAAATCGTGCCGAGGGAATCGAGAATAAAAATATTCAAGTGCAGCGAAATATAGAGGGATCACAAAAAGTGGATTCTGTCAACGAACCTAGTGAAATTGTCGAAGCCCAAGGATGGATATTCGATGCCAATGGTAACGTAGTTTTAGTTGCTGAAGCACCCGCTGGGATGCCTCATACTTCCATGCTCACGGCTGCATCTTGTCCTGCTAATTAAAAATTGGCTTTGTTGACTAACGTTGATTAATTGTGTGCAAAAGCGAAAGTTTATAAACTCTGATAAAAAATAAAAAACTGATTAGAAATTTAGATGTATGCTGCATGAAATCGCTGAAGCTTGACATGGTGTATGGCAATTGTTACTTCTTGAGAAAGGTGCAATATCTAATATGACTAATATTTGGTACTCGATTAAAGTTCTAGGAATTGGGATCAGTAGTGTAATAGTTTTATTTGGAAACTCTGCTATTGCTCAAATTAACCAGGATGCTACTTTAACCAATAAACCTGGTGTAATAACACAGGAGAAAGAAATTAGTGAAAGACTGAGGAACTCTAACTTGAAGAAGCTACTCGAAAAGTACGGGATATCAGGAGATGATGTCTTACAAGTTAAGTGCGATATTGACTTAAATAAAATTCAAGTTAGAGATACGAATCATTCACTATTACTTCCAGCTAATCTTGTTCAAGGATGGGCTTGCTTGTGCAATCGTGAGTGGACTGATTGTCCTTGCCCACCAAAGCCATAAATCGCTGATTCGCTATGACATTGAGAGGAGCGATCGCTCCTTGTACTAAAACTCATGTATGGATGGGATGCTTGTTCCATCATCTCCAACACCGATACAACAAACATCGGCGTACACCTTATTTTGTCTACTCTTTTACTCAGCGAGAGATTAGAGGAGGTATCAATTATTCTTGTTGCATCAAGAACTGTTAGCAAGCAGATTCATGAATGCTTTAAGGAAATCCAAGAAAAATATATGAAGTTATGTTAAAGAATGCGTAATTATTACTAGTCAAGCTGAAGTCATAATTATGGGAGTTCGCAAGAGCTTTAGAAAGTAAATGCGATCGTGCCACTCTAGACTCTGTATCCTTAATTCCTTCGTTACGAAACTGTACTAATCAAAGTCACGTTAATTTAGTACATCACAACATAAGTTAACACCTCTACCAATCTGCAAGGAGAGCTTAATTCATGGATTCTCAAACATTACAGCCAACAGTCATAGATGCTCAAACATTACAGCAGTTACAAGACGAAATTCAACAAGAAATGCATGAGATATTAAACAAATCTAACTTAGCTAAGGTACTCAATAAATACGGTATATCAGGACAAGAAGTCCTTAAAGTTCACTATGTACTCGACCTAAGTAAATACCAATTTATTGATACTGACGAGAGTTTACAAGCCAAAAAATCTTTGCTACCAAAGTTGGGTAAGAGACCCATCGAAGTGGCATTAAGACACGTTAAGCCTTGCCCCATAGACAACAATCCTGATGGCTGTTGGTTAGCTTAGATTTGATTGAATTCTGATCTACTGATGTTGGCCTAGTGATGGACAACAAGCCAATGATTTTTTACAAGCAATTCCAGCCCACGAAAGTATGTTGTACCAATTTTCAAGGCTGGAATTGCCAAATAATGCGGTCATTCCGTTGCCAGGTGCTTGTTCTCGTGAAGACAAAAATGCTAACTAATGCAGTGAATATCTAGGCTGTCGATATTACCTAACAGTATTATTTATTTATTAGGAATCAGTAGTATTTCACTAGTAAATTACGCTAAATTACTTTTTTTGGGTGCAAATTTTGTGATACATAAAAGTCGAAGCAGTAAGTACTGGAAGTTCACACTAGTGAGTGCTTTAATAATTATTGGAACATTTGCCTTCAAAAGTTATGCCTTTGCCCAAATTAGAGAGGATAACACTCTAGGATCTGAAAGTTCAGTTGTTACACCTCAGCTAATTAACGGATACGCTACTGACAAGATCGATGGTGGAGCAATTCGTGATAATAACTTATTCCACAGCTTTGAACAGTTTTCGGTTCTCAAGGGAAACACAGCATACTTCAACAACCCCACATATATTGAAAATATTATTACCCGAGTAACAGGTAAATCTGTTTCTAATATTGATGGCCTCCTTAAAGCTAACGGTACAGCTAACCTGTTTCTGATTAATTCCAACGGGATTATTTTTAGTCCCAATGCTTCTTTACAAATCGGTGGTTCATTCATAGCAACTACAGCAAGTAGTCTCAACTTTGCTGATGGTACTAAGTTCAGTACTATAAATAATCAAACCACACCCCTGCTAACAGTAAGTATTCCCATCGGCTTACAATTCGGACAAAGTGCAGCTCCCATCTACAATCAATCGCAAGCAAGTCTAGGTGGGGCAACGAATCGCTTGAACGCCCCTGCTGGTTTACAGGTGAACACAGGCAAAACCTTGGCACTTGTGGGCGGTGAGCTTGTGCTGGAGGGTGGAAATTTAACTGCAAAGGGGGGAAGAATTGAACTAGGAAGTCTTGCTGCCAATAGTCTGGTAAGTCTGAAGCCAATGAACCAAGGTTGGGTTTTAGGTTATGAAGGTGTTCAGAATTTTCAGAACATTCAACTAATACAGCGAACTGTTGAAGGTTTTGCAAAGCCATCTCAGGTAGATGTTAGTGGCGAAGGTAGTGGCGATATCCAGGTGCAAGGTAGGCGCGTGCTGCTAGCTGGCTTTTCACGAATGTTAGCTAATACCTTGGGTTCCCAACCGGGAGGCAATTTGACGGTGAATGGTTCAGAGTCTGTGGAACTAATTGGTGGTATCCCCTTGACGACCGTGACTTTTGGTGGCGGAAACGCTGGAGACTTAAATATTACAACTGCCAAGTTGATTGTGCGGAATGCACAAGTTACAAGTGGAGCACAAGTCACAAGCGAATCCAGAGCACAAAGCTTGGGATCGGGGGGGAAATTGACCGTAAATGCCTCAGATTCTGTGGAGTTGATCGGTGGGGTTCCCTTTGGTAGTAATTTCTTCCCGAGCGGATTGTTCAGTACAACTCGCGATCTTGGAGATGCCGGCAACATAAAGATTAATACCAGAAGATTGCGTATCGAGGGTGGGGCAAGAGTATCAACTGAGTCTTCGGGAGCAGTGTCAGCTTCTGGCGAATTTATACCTGCTACAGGAAAAGGAGGGAATTTGACTGTTTACGCCTCCGAATCTGTAGAACTTGCTGGAACCTCACCTAATGGTATTACTCCCAGTGGTTTGTTTACTTCAACTCAAAGTTCTGCATCTGCGGGAAATTTGACGTTGATAACAGATCAACTGATTGTTCGGGATGGGGCTGTAATCACTGTGAGCAGTCAACTTGAAAAAAATATAACCTATCAAGGAGGTGTACCCAGTCTAGGGCCAGCCGGCGATCTAAACATAACTGCTCGGTCTATCCTGCTCGACAAAGGTACACTCACATCTAATAGTGAATCAGGTAAAGGTGGAAATATTAGGTTACAGGTGCGGGACTTATTACTGATGCGCCGCAATAGCCAAATCTCCACTAATGCAGGGGGTAATGGGGATGGGGGTAATATCACCATCAAAGCACCCAATGGCTTCATCGTAGCCCCTCCGTTTGGAAATAGCGATATCACTGCTAACGCCGTCTCTGGTGCTGGTGGCAAAATCACAATCACCACTAAAAACATCTTTGGATTTGTACGGCGCACTGGTGAAGATGTGAGGAGGCTCGATCCAGAAGAAAAAGACCCGAATAATCTGCGAACAAATGACATCACGGCATTTTCTCAGGAAAACTCTTCATTAGATGGCACAGTACAAATCAACTCTCCAGATGTTGACCCCAGTAAGGGATTAGTGGAACTACCTGTAAATCTAGTCGATCCTTCTCAGCAAATTGCTGCTGGTTGTGGTTCTGGCGCAAAAATGGCCAGGAGTTCATTTAATAACATTGGCCGTGGAGGAACAACACCCGATCCCACACAGCCTTTGATGGCTGATGCAGTCCTGGCAGATTGGATAACACTGAATCCAGAAAGTGATAATCGTGCTGACGGGATGAACAATAGAGTAGTTGTTGAAAAGCAAGAGAATACAAAATCACAGAAAGTGAATTCTGTCAACGAATCTAGTGAAATTGTCGAAGCCCAAGGATGGGTAACGGATGCTAATGGTAACGTGGTTCTGGTTGCTCAAGTACCAACTGCAACGCCCCATAGTTCATCACTTACAGCTACATCTTGCGCTGCTAATTAAAAATTCAGATATAACGTTTTCACTATGGATCGGCAGTAGGGTAGCACAGCTGTCATTGGTGTCAACTTAAGCTCAAACTCTTGCCCCACAATCGTTTTCCCCCACCCCCAACCCCTCCCCTTAGCAAGGGGAGGGGAGGTTTTGGCTTTAGACAAAACCGGGGTGGGGTAACACGGATCGAACTCGTAAAAGAGTGAATTCAAAACTAGGTCATGACAAAGGTTTCACGTTAAGTTGACACCACTGACAAGATGTCCACCCCACAAAATTGGATAATTTATTTCTTGGTAATCCCTTACTGAAAGAGCAAACGTTATCCGTATCATTAGCGCACGTCTAGCAACCAAGAAAGAACGAAGAGATTATGAAGAATTCACAGGCTTCTGAATCCCCCAACAACGCAAATGATGACTTGCTTCCAGAGTATAACTTTGATTATCGCAAAGCCTTGCCTAACCGTTTCGCCTCTCAGGAAAAAAAAGCTCCTTTGATAGTTACCCTTGATAAGGAGGGTAAGGAAAAGTGAATAATAACTAATGAAACCTACCGTCGAGCAACTCGAAGCATTTTTTGATTTTTGCGTTCGCACTAGCAATTTATTCCGTGACCAAAACAATTGTCAATTCGCAATTCGCAATTCGCAATTAAAAAATGTGAATTGCGAATTTTAATTGATTAATTGCCTAAAAGTGGGTTCAAGCCCCCACCATACCGTAGGTTGGTGGTGCAACAATTCAGTGTACGGGGTAATGCCCCCACTGATTGTAACTGCGAATTGCGAATTGGAAATTGCGAATTGGGTTGACATAACCCTGGTGAGATTTGATGAGAGAAGTAACCGAATCGTAATTTTGATTGGTGAATCTATCCAAATAGAAATTCTTAGTAATGGGGAGAAAATAATAGAATGAATGACTATTTAAGCCTTAGCGAAGCAGAACTGAGAAAATACGTGATTGCACACCCTGACGATGAAGACGCATTTCAGCACTATATGGAAATTGTTAGGTCAAAGCCTGGACGTGTAGTAGTCAAGACTACAGAACAATTAATAGAGGAAATAAAAAAGAGAATGGCATCCTAGCCCGGTCGAGTGCTGGTGGAGGAGATGAAGGAGATGAGGGAGATGGGGAGATGGGGAGACGCGGGGACGCGGGGAATAATCAATGCCCAATGCCCAATGCCCCATGCCCCATTCCTAATTCGTCTCCTGAATCTGCAAACGTACAGTGTGTTCTGTTGTACCACTCAGTTGCAATTCCATGATTTCACCACCCAGAGGTTCTAAACAACTGAGGAGCGATCGCAAGTTGGGTGTACTTGCGCCAGTATCTACATACAATCTATCTGCCAAATTGCCGATACGTTTCCAAGTCATATATAGTTTGGCGATGGTTTGTTCAATTTGAGATGCTTGATTGACTAGATCGGCAGCAATACTCAAACAGCCGACTCTTTGCGCTTCTTCTAAAGCAGTTTCAATATCAATATTTTCCTGCGTTAAGGCCTGGACTTGAGCTGCACCTTTAAGGTATTTTGCTAAATTACGCGCTTCTGTGGTTACCTGTTTTAAGGTATCTACATCAGGATTGGCAGCTATTTCCTTCTGGATAAACTTTTGGTGCGATTCTGGCAGTTTTTCCATTTCCTTTACCAGAGGGGCAATGTAGCGCGGCGGAAGTGTGTTATCTGCGGCTTTTGCCCTGACTGGTTCGGGTAGTAATTCTGAGGACATAGCTGTCCATTCATCGGTGAGTTGTCGCACTTCTCGCCTGGTGATGCGATCGCCTTTTTGGGCGGCTTCACTCACCATGTGTTGTACTTCTGGGACGGCTTTGGAGGTTTCGACAAATGCCCGTTTGCTAAAGTTATTCACTGCGCTGGGGTCTAGTTTGCCTTCTTCTAAAAGGGTATCAGCACTATTAGCTAGTTGAATCCAGGCATAAGCTTGACTTTTGCTGATTTCCCGTTCTTTTAGCCATCTGAGAAAACCCGTACCGCGTCCGTCACCACCTATTTTTTCTCTGTCGCGGATGGCGCGTAAAATTCGCCCCCGCCAGATTTCAGTTTGCAAATCGAAGCGATCGCATACCTGCCAAGCTATTTCGAGCTGCTGTTGAAAATCTGACTCTAAAATCTGTTCATCTTCTGGATCGGGTAGTTCAAAGGTGAGATCTGCTGGCTGTTGCAAAGCCGCAGCAAGGTCGTTGATGGAGTCGGTATCTTGCACGATGGATGGCTAACGAGTAGTGTATGCGACCGGCTTATTATGCCACAATTCTGTGAATTCTAACTTAAGGGACAAGACGGTATTTTCAATTACAACAAACATAGATAAAGGGGTAAACCACCTCAGTGGTGTTTTTAATTATTCAAAGACAATAAAAATAAAAAACAATGAACCAGGTAGACTACCTCCGGATTAGTTTAATCGATCGCTGCAACTTCCGTTGCCAATACTGTATGCCAGAGGGAGTAGAACTGGACTATATTCTCAAGCAACAGCTGTTGAGCGATGAAGAACTGCTCGTTCTCCTGCAAGAAGTATTTATTCCTCTTGGTTTTAGCCGCTTTCGTTTGACTGGCGGCGAACCGTTATTACGTCCTGGCGTGGTGGATTTAGTAGGTGCGATCGCCTCTTTTCCCCAAACTCAAGATTTGTCAATGACCACCAACGGGTTTTTGCTTGCCTCAATGGCACAAAACCTCTACGATGCAGGTCTACGACGCATTAATATTAGTCTGGATTCTCTCGACCCCAGCACTTTCGATCAAATTATTGGTAATCGCGGTCGTTCTCGTTGGCAACAAGTTTGGGATGGCATTCAAGTTGCCTATCAAGTCGGATTTAACCCACTCAAGCTAAATGTGGTAGTCATTCCTGGCGTTAACGATAGCGAAGTTTTAGATTTAGCTGCCCTGACAATAAATAGACAGTGGCACGTGAGATTTATTGAATTTATGCCCATTGGCAATTTGAATTTATTTGGCGATCGCGGTTGGGTATCTTCAGGTGATTTACGCCAACGCATCCGGGAACGTTGGGGCTTGACAGAATCCCAAGTTCGTGGCGCTGGCCCTGCTGATGTGTTTCAAATTCCTGGAGCCAAGGGAACCCTCGGATTTATTAGTCAGATGTCAGAATGTTTTTGCGATCGTTGTAACCGAATGCGCCTGAGTGCTGATGGTTGGCTGCGTCCGTGTTTATTGAATGAAACTGGTCAACTCGACCTGAAAACTGCCTTGCGTTCTGGTACTAGTACTGCTCAACTAAAAGAGCAGGTGAGGCGTTTACTAGCAATCAAGCCAGAAATCAACTTTAAAGCACGCGACTCTGGTATCAAAGGTACGTACACCCGTACCATGTCACAAATTGGTGGTTAGCTATTCGTCATTTGTCATTTGTCCTTTGCAAATGACTAAGGACAAATGACTAAGGACAAATGACTATTACGCTTGTCGTGAGTAGTATTCCACCACAAGTAGTTCGTTAACTTGTAGTGCCACCCATTCTCGCTCAATAATACCGTTGACTTTTCCAACCAACTTATTTTTGTCGAACTCCAGGTGACTGGGAAGGTTAGCCAAACCGGGATATTGCAAGTTATTTTCCACCAACTTGCGTGATTGTTCCCGGTCTCTGACAGCGATCGTTTCACCAGCACGGCATTGATAGCTGGCAATATTAACTACACGGCCGTTAACAGTAATGTGACCGTGGTTCACCAATTGACGAGCCGCTGGAATCGTTGGAGCTAGACCCAAGCGAAAAACGGTGTTATCCAAACGCATTTCTAGCAATTGCAGCAGGACTTGTCCGGTAGAACCAGTAACACGTCTGGCTTTCCGCACATAGCGTAGCAGTTGCTTTTCCGTCAAACCGTAGTTGAAACGGAGCTTTTGCTTTTCTTCTAGACGGATGGCATACTCAGAGCGCTTCTTGCGGTTCTGACCATGCTGACCTGGTGGATAAGCACGTCTGGCGCTTTTACGAGTTAATCCAGGCAGGTCGCCCAAACGACGTATAATTCTGAGGCGTGGCCCTCTGTATCGGGACATGAGTTTCCTTAATCTAATCCTGTTTAAACTTTACCCAAACATCTATTTTGACACTCCACTGATTAAAAATCAGGAGATTCTTGGTTCTACGACGGTGCTGGCCTTGGTCTGACGTATCTTTCCAAAGTACAAGCATCTTCTCCCCAAGCGTTAATTCCGATGTGCCGTATCGTACTTTTGCAATTAGTTTTTTTGTGTTTATTTGGTTTCGTAGGCTACTCAATCGTGAGATTGGTTTACGCAGTATTGTTATTCTGAAATACTTTATTACGTTACCTACTGAGAGTAGAATTCAGCAATTCCTGAGTCAGAATTCAGAATTCACAAGCCAGCAGTCAGGAGTAAAACAAGCTTTTTGCTTGGCTACGAGACTGAGGTTAGGTACTTCAGTTTCCTGAAAATCTGCTATCTTTTTCAAAGAATCATAATATTAACACAATTCCCCATATTAACACAATTTCCAGCATAATCAATCCTGTGTAGATCTTGCTTGAATGCTCAACCCAAGAGCATTGTGACCCCTCAATTGTCAATTGTGAATTCTCAGTTATGACGCCTTGGCACAGTGTCTCCGGCTCAGCTCCCGAATCCTGAATTGTGCCTGATTCCTGAGGATTTTTCAGATATTTGAGTTAGCATTACTTTGGGTGTTTGGAGAATGGCAATGTTAAAGAGCAAAAAAGCGGTTAGCAAAGGTCAGAACAAACAAGGCAGTTCTACCTTTGGGATTGTAACAGTACCAGTTTTGGCAATAGCTGGATTGTTGACAGCTATTTTACCTGATATGGCGATCGCAGCCTCCTACAGGAATGATTACAGTATTTGTGCACAGGGTCTTTTAAAGGCTGGTATAACCCCAGAAGCCGCATCACAAGGCTGTGCCAATGCACTACGTCCCAGAGATTTTGGCGCTTGTGTCGTTAAAATTGACAGGCAAACTGAGATTACAGCGGCAGATGCCCTTTCTTACTGTGGGAGAGCTAGGCGTCCTGAGGAATTAGCTACCTGTGTAGTTGGCGTTAGCTCAATAACCAAGGAAGCAATTAATCCATCAGCCTTAAATTACTGTGGTCGCAGTTTGTTACCCGTGCGCTTTGGTCAGTGTGTAGTTGGCTTGCTGAGTAAAATCGAGCTTCCTCCGAACCAGGCATTGGACACTTGTATCGATGGCAGTGACAGTAGCGTTATCGGGGTTTCTTCATCTACACCACCGACTCTATTACCTACTGGTTCAAGCCCTAGTTTGGAAACTACGCCAGTCCCAACGCAACAACAGTTTATTCCAACCCAACCTGGCACTAATTAAATCAGGTGCTTTGCAAGTGCTGAAGATACAGGTTTATAGAGTTGGCTAATAGCCAGTTCTATTCAGTGACTACCAAAAAATAAATCATTGGATCTTAATTTATAAGGTTGGGTTTCGCTGTTGCAAAACCCAACCTTGTATGTGTATTAGAGTGCTTCAACCTGACTGGCTAATTTACCAATGCTTGCTGCATAGCTGGCGTTAGGCAATCACAGTAATATTTGCACTAGTAAGCATTGCCTGATTGGAGAACTGGGCGATTTGAACTTTTGCTCCACTACCGGTTCCATCTTTATCAAAGAATAGGTTACCAGTAATTTGATCGTAGATGAAGCGATCGCCTGCCGCTGTCGCACTAGTGCCAAGTCGGAATATGCTCGAATCCAACGTAGTATTCACAGATTGAGTCAGTACAAATTCCGCCTTAGAAATGAAGATAGTATCATCTCCAACAGTAAAATCAGTAATAGTATCAAAGCCGCCAGTGCGGGTGTCAGTCAGATATAAACTATCTCGCCCACTTCCACCAGTTAGGACATCTTTACCAACTCCACCAGCCAGTACATCGTCACCTGTACCGCCCAACAAGGTGTCAATGCCTGCACCACCAAAAAGGCTATCATTACCATCTTCTCCGCTCAAGATGTTAGCACCACCATTTCCCGTGATGATGTTATTGAGGCTGTTGCCAGTACCATTGATTGCTGAGCTTCCAGTCAAAGTCAAGTTTTCTAGGTTATTTCCCAACACCCAAGCTATTGAAGACTTAACTAAATCTGTGCCTGCATTTAAGCCTTCGCTAATACTATCGCTGAGGCTGTTTACGGTGTAAGTGTCATTGCCGACTCCACCATCAAGACTATCATCACCTGCACCTCCATCCAATTCATCGTCACCTGCACCACCGAACAAGGTGTCATTGCCGGAACCACCAATCAGAGTATCATTGCCATTTTCTCCACTCAAAATGTTAGCACCACCATTTCCTGTGATGATGTTATTGAGACTATTGCCAGTACCATTGATGACCTTGCTTCCAGTCAAAGTCAAGTTTTCTAGGTTGTCTCCCAACACAAAAGCCACAGCAGACTTGACTAAATCTATACCTGCATTTAAACCTTCAGTAACCTTATCGCTGAGGCTGTCTACGGTGTAAATGTCATCCCCTGCTCCACCATCAAGACTATCATTACCGGCTCCACCATCTAAGGTGTCATTACCTGCACCGCCAACTAAAGTGTCATTCCCTGTACCACCAATCAGGCTATCATTGCCATCAAGACCATTTAAAGTGTTAGCGGCGGTACTTCCGATAAGGATGTTATTCAGGTTGTTACCAGTACCATTGATTGCTGTGCTTGCAGTCAAGGTCAAGTTTTCCAGGTTAACTGCTAACACAAAACTTACAGAAGACTTGACTAAATCTTTGCCTGCATTTAAGCCTTCAGTAATGGTATCGCCGGGACTGTCTACGATATAAGTGTCATCCCCTGCTCCACCATCAAGACTATCATTACCAACTCCACCATCTAAGGTGTCATTACCTGCACCGCCAACTAAAGTGTCATTACCTGCATTACCAATCAGTTTATCGTTGCCATCTTCTCCTTTCAAGAAGTTAGCGGCATTATTTCCCGTGAGGACATTCTTCAAGCTGTTACCAGTACCATTGATTGCCTCGGTTCCGATCAAAGTCAAGTTCTCTAGATTAGCTCCCAACACCCAATTAACAGAAGACTTGACTAAATCTGTACCTGCATTTAAACCTTCAGTAATCACATCGCTGAGGCTGTCTACAGTATAAGTATCATTGCCCTTACCACCAATGAGACTGTCATTTCCTGTACCACCATCTAAGGTATCATTACCATCACCCCCATCAAGGGTGTCATTATCACCTAGTCCTACGAGGCTATCATTGCCCAGCAATCCAGAGATGAAATCTTTCATCTCTGTACCAGATATCTTGTTCGCAGAAGAAGTGCCATTTATTGTATTGAATGCTGGATTATTGGGATCGGTGATTGTCAGTACAAAGACATCCTCGATAAATGCTGTTCCATCACTGGCGATAACTTTGATGTTGAGGTTACCAACGTTGTTAGTTGTCGGAGTCCCACTGAAGGTAGTGCCATTGAAGATCAACCAACCAGGAAGTGAGTTACCATCTTCTAGGCTGGCTGTGTAGGTGAGATTTCCAGCATCCACATCAGTGAAGGTGTTTGCAGGTAGGGCGAAGTTAAAGGCGGTGTCTATTGTCGCTGCTTGGTCAGCAATGGGGTTGGCAACAACTGGGTTATCGTTAACTGCTGTAATATTAATGTTGCGGGTTACAGCGCTACTATTAACAGTCCCATCATTGACGACAAAGCTGACAGTACGAGGGGTAGTAGTGGGGTTGTCGCTGCTGTTGGTATAAGTAATGGAACGCAGCGCAGTTTGATAATTAGCAATGGTAGCACTGCCAGTTAAGGTTAAAATCCCTGTGCTGCTGTTATAGCTGCCAGTAATCCCATTTTGGTTGGTGAAGGCGAGGATATCTTGACCAGAAACAAAGCCACTGCTGATGCTAACGGTAGCACTAGAGAGGTTGTCGGAGTCTACGTCACTGATGGTAATGCCTGAGTCGATAACTGTAGTGGCGTTCTCGGTATATGCCAAAGCAGAGTTTGTGACAGTAGTAACGGGCGCATCACTCACCGCTGTGATATTAATATTGCGGGTAAGAGCCGTACTATTAGCAGTCCCATCATTAACTAGAAAGCTGATGGTACGTGGTGTAGTAGTCGGGTTTTCGCTGCTGTTGGTATAAGTAATGGAACGCAGTGCAGTTTGATAATTAACGACGGTGGAAGTGCCAGTTAAAGTTAAGACACCTGTGCTGCTGTTGTAACTGCCAGTAATCCCATTTTGGTTGGTGAAGGCGAGGGTATCTTGGCCAGAGATGAAACCACTGCTAATGCTGACGGTGGCACTAACTAAGTTGGCGGAGTCTGTATCACCAACAGTGATGGTTGAATCGATTACTTTAGTCTGGTTCTCGGTATATGCCAAAGCAGAAGCAGAACCAGAGGTAATTGTTGGGGGAGCACCACTGTTTTTGTAGTGTTCTGCATATATTCCATCATCAGATCCGTCCTGACCAGAGCTATTCCAAGCAATTAAAAAGTTCCCGTTGTCATCCAGCGCTATCGTGGGGTTAAGTTGGTTATTGGTGGTGTAGGTATTGACCTTAAATTCGCTTCCTTGAGCTACCCCAGAACTGTTGTAGCGTTGGGCATATATCCCATTGTCAGACCCATCTTGACCAGAACTTTGCCAGGAAATAATAAAGTTCCCACTTGCATCCATCGCTATGCTGGGATTACTTTGACCGCCATCGATGTAGGTATTGACCTTAAATTCGCCGCCCTGTGCCTGCCCAGAACTGTTGTAGCGTCGAGCATATATCCCATTGTCAGACCCATCTTGACCAAAACTTTGCCAAGCAATCACAAAGTTCCCATTGGCATCCATCGCTATGGTGGGATTAATTTGCTCGTCGCTGAAGTAGTTGTTTACCTGAAATTCGCCCCCTTGTGCTACTCCAGCACTGTTGTAGCGTTGGGCATATATTCCACTACCAGCCCCGTCTTGACCAACGCTTTGCCAGGAAATCACAAAGTCCCCATCTGCATCTATCGCTACTGTGGGGTTATTTTGGCTTTTGCTGGTGGTAGTGACCTTAAATTCGCTACCAATAGCCACCCCAGCACTGTTGTAGCGTTGGGCATATATTCCATTATCAGTCGAGCTTTGATCGTACTTAACTACGCTAGCCCAAGAAATGACAAAATCCCCATCTGCATCCATCGCTACTGTGGGGTTATTTTCGCTGTTAGCGGTGCTGGTATTAACTTTAAATTCGCCACCTTGTGCCACTCCAGCACTGTTATAGCGTTGGGCATATACTCCATCGTAATATCCATCCTGACCATCGCTAGCCCAGGAAATGACAAAATCCCCATCATTATCCATCGCTATTGTAGGGTTAGATTTATTGTAGTTGCTGTCAGTATCAACTTTAAATTCGCCCCCTTGTGCCACTCCAGCACGGTTGTAGCGTTGGGCATATATTCCATCGAAAGACCCGTCCTGACCTTTGCTAATCCAAGCAATAACAAAATCCCCATCTGCATCCATCGCTACTGTGGGGTTGATTTGATTGTTATTGGTGTAAGTATTGACTTGGAATTCAGCCATGAAAAAACCTCTGTTAAAAACTAAAAATTTGATTTCAACAATTACGCTGTAACTAAACAGACTCTTTAGTAATTAGGAATCACCGCACTCGGTCGCAGCCAGTAGTTCAACTCTGGTGCGGTAAATGCTTGGCGGATTTCTTTTCGTTGCTGATTCAAAACCATCGGACGCTGTACACCAGGAAGGAATTGCACATCATAAAGTTCTTGACAGCCTGTGGTGAACTTCAGCATCCCCACGTGTTGCCCATTTCGCAAATCCACGACTGCCACGCCACACAACAACTGCTCAAACCTTTGAGTAATGGGCAATCCCCCGAAAATATGACGTTCGCGAATTTGGCATAGTCCGACTAGGGCGTAATACCCGACGCAGCACAACCCTCGTAGAAATCCAGGCAACACACAGACTACCTGTTTATCTCCTGATTCTGGATGAATGCGCCATACTTCCCCAGCACCAGAGTTGAGTAACCACAAAAATCCGTCATGCCAAATTGGGGAATGGGGCATTGATAGTCCATCTACAATAATTTCATTGCTCTCTACTTCCACTACGACCCCACTGTTGGCTTTACCAGGTCGCCATCCCCCGACGCTATCTGTTGCACCCAGAGCAGTCACATACTTGGGTTTGCCATCCACCATCGCTAAGCCATTGAGGTGACATCGGTCTTCTGGTACTACTTGGGAAATAAATTTGGGATGCCAGCGCGGTACAAAACTAAAGTCTGGACTCAAGGCAGAAAGACAGGAAAAACGGGTGTTGACAATCCACAGCCCTTCCCTACCAAATTCCAGGTCGTGAATGTTCAGGTCGCCTGTGAAGTATGTCATCCGTGGCAGGTAAAGGGCGTCGTAGCGTCCTGGCTGGTTTTCTAAATACTCATAAGCTAATGTGGGGGCATTAGCTAGTAAATAAACTTCGTGGTGGGTAGCCAGCGCTAAACGCGAACCATGAACTGCTAACCCCATTGGTTTGGAAAATTGGCGTAACAGCATGGTAATCTGTTGTCCATTCCAGCCCACTAGTGCTAGTTTCCCAGCTTGGTAGGTGGTGATGGCAACTGAACCTCCGGCTTGACTCAGCCAAGAGATAAATCCCTGGTCGGCGTCACACTCAATTAAGTTATTCTCTTCTAGGACAGTAGTGCTGGAGGTGGCTAGCATAAATCAAATTTCAAATTTTTTCGGCTAAATAATTTCATTGTTGAGATTTAGTTGAGTAAAAACGGTTACAAAAAACTAAATCCAGAGGTAGTAACAGTCACTTTTGTATAAGGTAAATTGGTCACCAATAAACAAACCTGTACCAGGAACAATACCCAAAGGAATCGCTCGCTGAACACAGGTCACACTGCCATCAAGCCGCACTGCATAAACTTCACAGACATTTTGATTTTGGTTGTTTTTATGATGTTTTACTGGTAAGTCTGACTTTGGTACTTAATGTTATGATAAAGTTTTTTACTTAAAAATAAACAGTATATATACTGAAGATAAATTTTTCAAAATTTTATTGATTTCCAATAGAGCTAACTTGAAAAAGGGAGTAGAGAATGGCTGATAGGTATAGGTTTTTAATAAAGGAATGAGTAATAACTGTAAAACCAACGAAATCATGGCGCTCTAGTTTTCTGCGGTTAATGATTTTTTGAAACCGCAGAGGGCACAGAGAACGCAGAGTAAAGAGTTTCCAGAGCGATCGCATCTCTTCACTGTGCACAGAAGTGACGAAATAGGTCTAGACCTTTCGAGAGCGGGTAGGGAAATTTTGAGACACAATCAGTGGCGATCGCATGAATCCTATGCCGATAAAGCGCGATCATGTCAATTGTTTTCAAGTTGAGAAATTGCTAATTTAATCACCGCTTTAACTCCTGCTTCCTGTTCTTCGGCCAATGCGGTTTGCAGAGGCTCTAAAGCAATACCATCACCAATTTTCATTAATGCCAAAGCAGCTGCTTTTCGAGTTTCCCAATCGGGATGATGCAATAATTCAACGAGGTTGGGAATCGCTGGTTGATGAGCTAAGCTACCCAAAGCTACCGCCGCTTCACACCGCACGATTGGGGATGCATCGGTGAGAGCGTTAATCAAGATTTGAAATGCTTCAGTTTCTGTGCGTTCTTCAGCGATTTTAGCGATCGCTCCCACCACCGCGGCCCGAACTTCTGGGGAGTCGGAGTTAATTTCTCGATATAGATATTCCTTTGCCTCTGCTCCAATAAATGCTAACGCCCATACCGCATATCCTTTGGCGCTTTCTGGATATTCGGATGAAGCTAAAATTTCCAATAATGCGGGTACAGCAGCCTCACCAATCTTAGCCAGCGCTCCCACTGACGAACCTTTAACTACGGTATCCTCATCATTTAGGAGGGCGTTGACTAAGGTGGGAACTGCGATCGGGTCAGCAATCAATGTCAAAGTTTTAGTGCTAGCTCTCCTGACAACTGGATTTGGGTGATTTGCCACCGCTTCCAATAATAAAGGAGTTACAGGCTTACCAACTTTACCCAATGCCTCTGCAAAACTCAAACGTACCATCCCCCGTGAGTCCCCCATACTCTCAATCATTTGCTTGAGGATTTTTTGGTCGTCAGGGTTGAAGGTATTTTGATTTAATTGCTCGCTGACTGCTGCAAGTAAAGCATCTGTTTCGGCGTGGGATAGCTGAATTGGATTTTCCCCGGACTGAGTTTCAAAGTTGATCATGTGAATTAGGGAGTGGGGAGTGGGGAGAGAGGGGGGATTGTGGGGAGACGGGGAGATGGGGAGATGGTGAAGTGTGGCAAGAGAGAGAATTTATACTTTTGTTTCCTCCACACCTCTCAATGCCCCATACTACATGCCCTGTTTGGCCAATACTCCATACCAATCCAAAATTGTCTGCTTTTTGCCTTGTTGTACTAGTTACTTCCACTGAGACTAGCTTGCTGATTACGCAGCTCTTGGAGGGCAGCATCAATTTTAGCAAGCTCAGGTTCCAATTTTGCCATGACGCTTACCCTCATCAACTTAGCGCGTTTTGCTGTTTCTGTAGTTTCTTGAACTAAACGTTCCCGATATTGCTCAAGTTCTGCAATCACTTCTGCTATGTCTTGAGTAGTTA
Organism: Nostoc sp. ATCC 43529; assembly: GCA_003326205.1. Classification (GTDB taxonomy): domain Bacteria; phylum Cyanobacteriota; class Cyanobacteriia; order Cyanobacteriales; family Nostocaceae; genus Nostoc. The sequence goes on along the minus strand of LWTK01000001.1, from coordinate 67,705 downwards.
CATCATTTGTTGTCAGTTCTGAGGTTTCATCCATATCTTTTGTTTCCTTTATGTGTATTTATGATGATTTTTTGTCAGTGTTTGACTGTCGTTTATTGTTAGTTACTTTGCCAAAGCTAGTAGTTTTTTAATGCATATAACTGAAAATTTGTCAAAAAATAACTAACTAATAGCTGACAGAAGATACATTCCGATCTTCTCAGATTGCGTTACCATCGGTAAAGCTTTTTGACGGAAATCCTCAGAGAAGTAAGCTAAGTGCAGTCCTCAATCAAAGTGCTAGTAAGTATTTGGATGTGAGTTAAGTTAAGTCGCCAATAAAAATTCAATGTATATGAAGAAATATGAATTTTTTGTAGGGTGTGTTTTGCCGTAGGCTAACGCACCTTAGGGATTACCAAGAAATAAATTATCCAGTCTTGTAGGGTGGACATCTTGTCCGCCCTTTTCTTGTGGGGCGGGCGAGACGCCCACCCCACAAGAAAAGTTGTATATTTTTTTATTTGGTAGTCCCTTAAATTTTTGATGGTGCGCCGCTTGGTGGCAACACACCCTAAATTTAAATTGGGAATGGCTTTGTGCGTCTGGATTTTGTAAATTACGTCTGACGTGAATTATCCAAATCAACGAAATATTAAGGATTGTGCGCCTTGTAGAGACGTTGCACTGCAACGTCTCTACAATGGTAAATCAAGGGTTTTAGCGTCTATCCACATAATACGTAAATTCATCTAGCGTAATCAATTTTCAATTGGTAGAAGCTATTAAGTTTGCCATACCACTACTGCAATTGAAAAATTAGCCCTTTCCCTAATTATTGTAAGGAAAGGGCTACAGTTACCTTGAGATTGAATTACGAATTAATATCCGCCTTCTTCTTCGTATTCTGGCTGTCTTTCTTTAACTTTCTTGGGAATATTGACTGGTTTTGGCGCATCTTCCCAAGCATCGCCTTCTACGTCGTCATAATCATCGTAATCATCAGCGTATGACTTGTTATAAGGCTGGGGTTCAGGCTTTAGCGGTTGTTTATACCTATCGCTACCTGTTGCTTCACTCCAGTTATCTTCTTCCTCGTCTTCTTCGTATTGAATGGACTCATACGCCCGCGCCTTCATCACTTGGCGCTGTGGCCTGACTTCTTCTACATAGTCTTCTGTCCATTCTTCTTCGGCTACGGGTTCAGGGGCGCGGACTTTCGGCTTGGGTGGCTGCAATGGCACTCCACTTGGCAGCTGATTGCTGGGTGCTACTTGGCGTGGTGGAGTATAGCCGTATTCTGCTTCTTCGTCTCGCTCCCACGGTGCTTTGCCGATACCCAAACGCTCTAGTAAACCGACTGTCAACTGGTTCACGCGTTCTTCGGCTCCCTCAAAGACAATCAAGCGATTGGGGCCTGTGCTGACAATTTCATCGACTGAGAATTCGTAAGTACTAAGGAATTGATCGGGAATTTGGGGCAATCCTAATGAGGCAATGACTATGGAATCAAGTTTACCTGTTTCGCCGTTGAACTTGAAGCCGCGAACTTTGCCTAAGACTTCACCTGTTTCTGTTATTACTTCCCAGTTAATCAGGTTGCTGAGAGCTTCAACTTCGATATCTTCAATTACATCTTCGTTATCAACCAGGATGACATCACCGATTTGGTTGATGGTGTTGAGGTACATGTACCGCGGTATGCCCGAAATAGAGATCAGGCTGTCTCGCAAACCAAGAGCCACAACCTCTCGTTGATCGATATCTACCCAAACTTGACTGACGATGCCTAGTCGCTTGCCGTTGTCGCGGGTAATTACCTGAGTATTTAATATGTCGGAACGCCTAATTATTTGTTCAGAGGTCATTCTATACCGAGTCCTGATCTCGAATCCGGTTTATCTATACACTATTATTAACAAAAACTCAAGCAGATGTATTGGATGATGTCAATTTAATCCCCAAAACTTGAGTATAAGCTCCTCGTGCTTGAGTAACGCCAATTGTGCGTTCGGCTGATTCTATCATCGGACGACGCAAACTAACAACTATAAATTGGGCTTGTTGTGACTGTTGCACGATCATTCTAGCTAATCGCTCTACGTTTGCTCCATCCAAAAACATATCTACTTCATCAAAGGCGTAAAATGGCGATGGGCGGTAGCGTTGCAGGGCAAAGATAAAGCTTAAGGCTGTGAGTGATTTTTCTCCCCCAGACATAGAAGCTAGGCGCTGTACGGGTTTGCCTTTGGGATGGGCGACTAAATTCAGTCCGCTGCTGAATGGATCTTCGGGATTTTCCAGTTGGAGGTAGCCGTCACCGTCAGAAAGGACGGCAAAAATTGATTGAAAGTTTTCATTGACGGCATCGAAAGCTTCTTTAAAGGCGAGTTGCCGCAATGTGGTAAAGTTCTCAATCCGCAAAAGTAATTCGGTGCGTTCGCCTTCTAATGTCTCTAATTTTTGCGTTAGTTCTTGGAGGCGGTTTTGGGTGCGTTCGTATTCTTCCAACGCCAGCATATTGACAGGTTCCATTGCTTGCAAGCGTTTGGAGAGCGATCGCAATTCTTTCTGCAATTCTTCCAAGTCTACCTTATCTGGAACTTCCGGCAGCGGGTCGGGTAATTCTGCTGCCACATCACGCAACTGACTTTGCAATGTAACTAATTCTTCCCGCCGCTTCTCTTGGGTTTCTTGGAGTTTTTGGATTTCCCATTCTAATTGTTGCTGGCGTAAAAGTTGCGATCGCACTTCTTGTTCTGTGGCGTCGCGTTTTTGTTTTTGCTCGCCCAGTTTTTGCTCCATTTGGGCCAATGATAGACGGGTTTGGGCGATTTGGTCGTTTATCGTTGTAATTTGAGTGGAGACGCGATGAATCGCGTCTGTACAAGAGGTTTGTTGGGTTTCGTATTCGGTAATTCGGGTTTCGGCTTCTTGGATTTTTTCTTGGAGGCGCTGTTGCTGATTTTCTAAATTTTTTAATTTTTGTTCGGCTTCTCTTAATGCTGATTCACACTGTTGTAATTGTTGCTCTTGAATTTTAATGGTTGCTTGGATTTGCTGCCATTCACTGGGAGTTTGGGAAGCTTCCAACTCTGCTAAGGCGTGTCGTAATTGTTGCAGTTGAGTTTCTTGCCCTGGTAATTCCCGATCCAAAACTTCCAGACGAGATTGAACTGTGGCTAATTTTTCGCTGTTCTGGACTAATTGCGATCGCGTCCCCTCTAATTGGGTTGTTAAATTTTTAATATCTTTGTGCAACTGTTCTAATTGCAACTGCTGTTCGCGCCTTGCTTGTCTGGCTTCTGTTAATTCTTGCGTGAATTGTTTGGTTCTGCTTGACAAAGTGGCGATCGCTTCAGCGCAACGGTCTAAAATTCGCTCAATGTCCACCAAACGATTTTTTAAACCAATAACTTCATCAGATTCCGCCGCTTCGCCAGTACCAAATCGCAATGCCGAACGTTGAGTGTTGCTTCCACCAGTCATGGCACCGCTGGTTTCTAACAATTCGCCGTCTAAGGTGACGATACGATACAGTCCTAAATTTTTCCGCGCTTGTTCGAGACTGCCAAAAACGACAGTGTTACCGAAAACGTAGCTAAATACATCTTTGTAACGGCGATCGCAATCAACTAAATTCACAGCATAGTTGATAAAACCGCTAGCCAAACGCAGCGTTGCATCTTGAGTAAATTTCGGAGCCGAAATTTTATTTAACGGTAAAAAAGTCGCCCTCCCAGCACGTTTTTGTTTGAGCAATTCAATACCAGCTGCGGCAATACCGTCATCTTCTACCACAATATGTCCTAAACGTCCACCAGCGGCAATTTCCAAAGCTAGCTGATAGCGGGGTTCTACTCGTCCTAACTGGACAACCAAGCCGCAAACACCAGGCATTCCTGATTGTAAAATCACCTTACTCGCTTGAGTTCCTTGGACTTCTTGCTGTGCTTGCGTTTGCGCTTCTAATTTATCTAACTGGCGTTGTTTTTCTCGTTGTTCGGCAAGTAACCGTTTTTGAGTTTCCTGCTGAATTTGTAATTCTTGTTCTGTGGCTGAGAGATTTTGCGCTAAATTTTGGATTGGTTCGCTAGAAGCGTTAAATTCCGTTTCAATTTGACTACATTCAGCTTGTTTTGCGGCTAATTCCGGTTCATTGCGTTCGATAAGCTGAGTTTGTTCTTGGATGAGTTGCTGTAACTGGTTATTGCGTTCCCTGAGTTGTGCTTGTTCTGTGCGTTGGGGTTCCAAAGTTTGCAGCAAAGTTTCAATTTGACGATTGAATGCCGTTTGTTGCTGCACCCACGCCTCCGAAGCCGAAGCTATTTCTGCGGCTGCTTGGCGGGAAGTTTCTAAACTTTGTTGCGCTTCATTTCTTCGCTGCTGTGAAGACGCGATTAATTGCGTCTCTACAAGTTGGGTTTCGGCAATTTCTTGTAGAGTATGGCGGTGTTGTTCAATCTCCTGGTGAGTTTGAGTCAGACGCTTGGCAGTTTCTTGGGAAGTTGTTTGTAATTCCGTTTGCTGGCGCAACAATTGTTTGCGTTCTGCTTCTTGGGTAGCAAGGCTAGCTTGTACTGCTAAAAGTTCCTCTTCTCCCAAAGCTTTCACATGGGCATTGAGTTCTTCAAGTTCGGCAGTTTTTTGGACAATCTCGGAATTGAGATTTGTGAGTTGTGTATTGAGTTCGCCAGAATTGCGATCGCCATTTTGAATTTCACCAACCAACTTTTCTTGGTGTGCTTGCAGCGAACGCCACGATAAAACAGCTTCCCAAGATTGCTTCGCTAAGAATTCCGCCCGCAGTTTTTGATACTTCTCAGCTTTAGCACGATCTTGAGAAAGGCGATCGCGTTGTGCAGTTAATTCCGTCTCAATAATGCGACAGCTATCTTCCTTCTCCTTCACCTCATCTAAAGTAGATTTCGCTTGATTAATTTTGCGATCGAACGCCGCCACCCCAGCCAACTCATCAATAATCTCTCGCCTCTCCCGCCCATTCATCGAAATAATACTGGTGACATCCCCCTGCAACACCACGTTGTAGCCTTCAGGATAAACCCGCAGATTATTTAATTCCTCATGCAACTCCGTCAGCGTACAAGCGACACCATTAATGTAGTAATTCGACGTATAAGTCCCCTGGTGAGTCACCCGCAACTTCCTAGTGACACTCCACTCCGCCAATCTTGGATTTTGGATTTTAGATTTTAGATCTTCTTCCCCCTCTTCCCCCTCTTCCCCTCTCTGCGCCTCTGCGCCTCTGCGTGACACCTCATCCGACAAATCAAACGTCACCGTCACACTAGCCTCAATCGCAGCCCTTCCCTTAGCCGTTTGAGTATTATTTACCAAATCCGGCAAGCGATCGGCCCGCATTCCCTTAGAACTAGCGAGTCCCAAACAAAACAACAAAGCATCGAGAATATTTGATTTACCCGAACCATTTGGCCCAGATATGACAGTAAACCCCGGCAGCAAAGGGACTGAGGTGGTACCGCCGAAGGATTTGAAGTTGGTGAGTTCCACGCGCTTGATATGCACCATAGGGCGCTGGTTAACTGGGCTAATGGTTAATGAAGAACAAGTGTATCAACTAATTCAAGAATCGCAAGAGGGTAAGAGAAATAATTCAGGATTATTAAACCACAGAGGACGCAGAGGGAGCAGGAGAAAAAATCTAAAATTGGGAAAGGGGGCGAAGCGGAGTGCTATCTGAATAGGTAAGAAGTAAGGGCGGACAGCTAGGTGTGCGTCTCTACAGTAAATCTATAATGTATCGAGATTTTTGTGAAATGGTAAACATTACCCTGTGCCAAGAGTCTGCGTAGGTGTAGCCCGTCGTAGACATCACCTTTCCCTAAACCCCCATTCCGGGAGACAATTAACATCATGGCACAAGAACAGTAGAGACGTTGCATTGTAACGTCTCTACAAAAATTTTGATATTATGCACAATTTTTTTATGCATGATATCAGCAACGCTAAAATTCAGCTATTATTCTATGGCTTTTTCACAGCTTCAACTTTTGCTTCTATTTTCACAGTTTTCACACCTTGAACTTCCTTAGCTAAAGTTTCGGCTTTTTTGAGTTCTTCAACAGAACTAGCTGTACCTTTGAGGATAATTTCATCCTCTTTATTTTCAACTTCTAACTTATTCCCTGGTAAATCTTTATTCAACTTTTTACTGACTTCAATGTTTAAATCGCTTTCAGCTTTTGTTGCTGCGGTTTTTGGAGAATCGATTTTAAGTTTAGTCTGTGAAGTAGGTATTGGAACCAGAGTTGGTTGTGCTGGAACTTTAACAGTGTTATCAACACTTGGATTGGTTTCGGAAGCTGGTTTTGCTGGTGCTTGTGATGCTTCATTGGTAGTGCTAGGAGTTTCAGAACCAGTTTTAGTAGCTTCTTGGCAACCAACAGCACCAATTACGAGAATACCACTAACTAAAAATGGAATTAGCTTTTTCATTATTCATCTCCGAATTCAGTAGTTGAAGCGATTAGTTAAGCTGTGTGTAATGGTGAGGAGCAAATGTTAAAATTTTCTTATTTTTTTTTGGTCATTTGTCTTCTAAGCTGTTACGCAAATAAGATTGCACATCAACTGGTGAGGTTGTCCTAAGTCAATTGTCCAACGTCCAATTGGTAAACACATAATGACTAATGACTAATGACTAATGACGGTCTACACGGAATTTGTGCAATATGTAGGCGTGTTAGCTTATCATTAGTCCCTTGTCATTTGTACTTTGCAAATGACTAATGACTAAAAAGTTTGGAGAAGCACCAATTCAATTTATTTAGGGTTGCTGACTAGTATAGCTTTGCAAGAGTTTATGGCTATCTGTCAATTTCAGGTAAATGCTAACTAGCTTTCTTGGAACGAGACTATGCAACCCCAGAGTAGTGATTTGATGTTATCAGATTTGAGCAAGTTTGGCGATGTTTACAACAACCTTACTTGTGCAACTCAAAATTTCAGCATTTTTGCAATTCTCTGCCAGCAAAATTACCAACAAAATGTTACTTTAAAAAACTATGGCTTGCTGAAAATGCCCAAAATACCAGGAAAGATTAGCCAATGCCCTACCTCACTTCCGCCCGCGAAATTCGCGCCGTTGTCGCTGAATATACTCATGCTAAAACGCTGTGGATAGATACAGAAGTGGCTGACTATAAAAGCCGCAATCCCAAGCTGTCGCTGATTCAGGTATTGGACGATGCTCATGATATGAGTGGCGATCGCGTTTACCTTTTTGATGTCTTAGAACAAGATGACATTATAGCTGAATTTATTGAAGAAATCATGTTCAATCCTAATATTGAAAAAGTTTTTCATAATGCCAGTTACGATTTAAAACTTCTCGGTAATAAGAAAGCAAAAAATATTACTTGTACTTTGGAAATGGCAAAGAAAATTCCTTATTATCTCTTGCCATTGCCAAATTACCAACTCCAAACTATAGCTACTGCACTTTGTAGTTTTAACAATATTGACAAACAAGAACAACAAAGCGATTGGGGAAAACGTCCTCTGACTGAAGAACAAATAGAGTATGCTTACCTAGATTGTATTTATCTAGCTCAAATCCACTCGAATTTGTTAAAATTACAAGCCCAAGCTAACCCCGAACCCGCAACAGAAGATTTAACAATACTCAGTGCTAGATACTCGCAAATTGAGCAGCAATACAAGTTATTAAATTCAGAATTTGAGCATTTGCAAGAACGGATAAAAAAAGCTATGCAAGCCCAGAATCTCTCTGAAACTGCTGATTACAAGCTGAGTAGTTATGAGCGTACCACAATCAAAACTACGTTTACAGAATTGGCAACTCTAGCACAAAACCAAGGTCTTGATTTAGATTTTCCTATTACATTAACTCAGAAACTCCAAAAGGATTTGGGGCAAAATCTAGAACAATTGTCTGTAGATATTGACAAAACCACTGCTTGGCGATTGACTGCCAAAATTCAAGATACTGAAACAGAGAATGATTAAGAGACGCGATAAATCAATGGTTAAGAGATGCGATAAATCGCCGTCTCTACAAAGGACTATAAAATCTCTTTATTTCTCTGTGCGTAGGCGTAGCCCGCCGCAGGCATCTCTGTGCCTCTGTGGTTTATAAGTTATTTATTTCACCACAGAGGCGCAGAGGGCACAGAGAGAAGAGGTTATAGAGAAATTTATCTTCGAGAATTTTTATATGCCTTGAAAGGGTTCGTCGTAGAATTTATAAAATTTCTTAAAAGCTGTATCAAAAGTTAGAATAATTCTTCTGCTCAAGAATTAAAATCTAGAGTTTGGGATTAGTTTATTTCAGGTGTTCTCAAAAAAGAATAAAGCTGTCAGTCAGTAGATTTTGCTGTTCTAACTTCTAAATTCTTAATTCTTCTTTAAGGTAGTTTATCTTAACTTATGATACGGCGTTTATTTAGGCAAAAACGAACAAGGGTAAATAAAGTATTTACCATAGCTATTTTTACTACATTAACGGCAATTAGTAGCGTTTCTTGCAGTAAGAATGACAATGTATTAATTACAGAAGTCGGAGTTAATCCACCCACCCGCCGTTCAGCTATCAGAACTAAAGCTGAGGCATTTTATGTTCAGGGAAAAAATCAGCATGTCAACGGCGATTTACAAGCAGCGATCGCTTCTTATGGTAATGCAATTAATGAAAATTCTGAATATGTCGCTGCTTATAACGGCCGGGGATTAGCCTATTTTGATTTGGGAGACAAGGAAAAAGCGATCGCAGATTACAATCAAGCACTGCGTATCAATCCCAACAACGCCGAAGCCTACAATAACCGAGGTAACACCCGCGCTTCACAAGGAAATAACCGAGAAGCAATTAAAGATTACAGTGAAGCAATTCGCCTAAACCCGAACTACGCCGAAGCCTACAACAACCGGGGTAACGCCCGCGCCTCATTAGGAGAACAAAACAGGGGGCTAGATGATTTTGACCAAGCCATTGCCCTCAACCCCAGATATGCTATTGCCTACAATAATCGGGGAAACGCCCGTGCTGCCAATGGAGATCCTCAAGGAGCGATCGCAGATTACAATGAAGCGATTCGCCTCAATCCTAACTTTGCCCCTGCCTACAATAACCGAGGAAATGCCCGCGCCAAGAATGGAGACAAGGAAGGGGCACTTAAGGACTTAGAACAAGCAGCAAACATCTTTCAAACTCAAGGTAACAATGATTTATACCAACAAGTGACAAGAAATATTAAAGAACTTGCACAGTAGTGGGAGTGGGGAGATGGGGAGATAGGGAGATGGGGAGATGGGGAGATGGGGAGGTAGGGGGAGAATAACTCCTAACTCCTAACTCCTAACTCCTAACTCCTAACTCCTAACTCCTAACTCCTAACTCAGCACTCCCACTCCCCTATTCCTCAATAATTGGTGTACGAAGGTCTTCTACCAATGCTTGAATTTCTGCTGGGGGTGGTGGTGTTAGGCGAGAAACTACTAGGGTAACTATGAAGTTGAGAATCATGCCTAAAGTACCGATTCCTTCGGGAGAAACACCAAAAAACCAGGGTTGGACGCCGCCAAATTTCACGGCAACAATGTAGATGATGGTAAAAATTAAACCCGTCAACATCCCAGCGATCGCACCTTCAGAATTGGTGCGTTTGTCGAAAATTCCCAGGAAAATTACTGGAAAGAAGCTAGCAGCAGCTAAACCAAAGGCAAATGCTACTACCTCACTCACAAATCCCGGCGGATTTACCCCAAAATATCCGGCGAGAACCAGTGAAAAACCTACCATGATGCGTCCGACAAACACCCGTTTTTGTTCTGAAGCAGTGGAATCTACTATGCGGTAGTAGATATCGTGGGCGATGGAACTGGAAATTACCAGTAATAAACCGGATGCTGTAGACAAAGCAGCAGCTAAGCCGCCAGCCGCTACCAAACCAATTACCCAAGGAGGAAGTTTAGCTACTTCTGGGGTTGAAAGCACAATGATGTCTCGGTCAATATCAATTTCATTGGTGTCTTTCTTCGGGGTCAACTGGAAACGCCCGTCTTTATTTTTGTCCTCAAATTTTAGCAGTTTGGTTTTTTCCCATTTGGTTGCCCAGTCTAGTTGTTGCACTTGTGTAACTGTCTGATTGTGCAGGGTATCAATCAGGTTATAACGGGCAAACATGGAGAGGGCGGGGGCAGTTGTATAAAGAATGGCAATAAATAACAGTGCCCAACCAGCAGAAAAGCGGGCAGCACGCACACTCGGTACTGTATAGAAACGCACGATAATATGGGGCAAGCCTGCTGTACCTACCATCAGGGCAATGGTGGTAAACAGCACATCTAGCATGGATTTATTGACAAATGGCTCAGTATATTGCTTAAATCCCAGGTCAAGCTGGATTTGGTTGAGTTTGTCAGCAACGTTACTGAAAGTAAATGCTAGCTGGGGAATAGGATTACCGGTGAGGAACCAGGCGATCGCGATCGCTGGAATCAGATAAGCAACAATCAATACTCCGTACTGCGCTACTTGCGTCCAGGTGATGCCTTTCATACCCCCCAACACTGAGAAAAAGCCGACGATTATCATACCGATAATCACGCCTGTATTGATATCTACTTGCAGGAAGCGGCTAAAAACAATGCCCACACCCCGCATCTGTCCAGCAACGTAGGTGAGGGAAATGAAAATAGCTGCAACTACAGCCACCAAACGAGCGATATTAGAGTAGTAGCGATCGCCTACGAAATCTGGCACTGTATACTTACCAAATTTACGCAGGTAAGGAGCTAACAATAATGCCAGTAGTACATAGCCACCAGTCCAGCCCATTAAAAAAATAGAACCGTCGTAGCCCAAAAAAGAAATCAGTCCGGCCATTGAAATAAACGAAGCTGCGGACATCCAGTCAGCAGCCGTAGCCGCACCATTAGCAATTGAGGGTATTCCTTGACCTGCAACAAAGAAATCTTTAGTATTTTCAACTCGCGATTGCCAACCAATATAAATGTAGGCGACAAAGGAAAGTCCAACTAATACAATAGTCCAAATTTCAACTGACACAGTTTTTCCTCACTTCCTGAGATTGTATTCGTCTTGTTGGTTGCTGCGATTGTATTTGCGGTCTAGCTTGTCCATCTGGAAAGCATAAATGAAAATCAGTGCCACAAATGTCAGGATCGATCCTTGCTGCGCCATCCAAAATCCAAAGGGTACGCCAAAAAACCGTATTGCATTCAAAGGTTGAACTAACAAAATACTAAAAACGAGGGAAACCAATGCCCAGACAATTAAAAGATTACGAATTAAAGCAGTATTAGCACGCCAATAAGAACGGCGCTGATCTTCATCCATTGTTGTTTATCATCACTTCATTAGTGCATCAAAATAATACCAAGAAGCCGTTATTATGCTGTATAATATTGTATTAATTTTTATATTTAGTCAATAATATTTAACTTTAAGTATAAAAAAACTCAGTTAATCGCTCTAAATTAAAGCTTCTCTAACTGTGAAATTTTATTAACAAACACTTCAGAAGTCAGCAGTCAGCAGTCTGATCTACACTTTCTATACTAAATATTTAAAATTTTTACGTACTAATTACCATGATACGAACACCATCAAATGCTATGAAATGCTCTGATGTCAATTATGCCAGCCATTAACTGTAATCTCACTAAGTCACTTTTTATTTAAAAAGATACCAAAACTTACTGTAGCTTATTACGTAGTTAATTTAATAACATTAATTATCAGCTTTTGATTATTGTACACGTAAATCTTACTAAAGATTAGTACATCGTGATACAAGAATTACGTATTTAATATAGATGAAATATTCATCATTAATGCGAGAAAAGTTGGCTTAAACATGACATTGGTAAAAATATCTCTCAAAGAATGCGAAAAGCATCAATGCGAGTTTGTAGATATAGATCGATCTACAAAAGTGAGATGTGCCCTTTAGCTTACCCCTGAAAAAGCCCAAATTTTAGCTTTTACCATACTACGAACCAGAATATATGTTTATTGAAACACTATTTACAGAGCCAATTTATTTTTTCAGAATCATTATAATTGTCATATTTTCCATTACTTTACACGAACTTGCTCACGGCTGGGCTGCAATGAGTCAGGGAGATAACACTCCACAAAAAACAGGTCATCTCACCCTCAATCCTGTAGTTCACATGGGCAAAGAATCAATTATCTTTCTCTGTCTCATGGGTATAGCTTGGGGACAAATGCCCGTTAACCCTTCTAAATTTCGCTCTCCCAAGCTAGGCAATATTTTAGTATCCGCAGCTGGGCCATTATCAAATCTGACTTTAGGCATTATATTTGTTTTAATGCTTAAACTTATTGCTAACTTAAGTTTTTCAGCATTCTTTAGTGCCGAGTTTCTTTACCTAGCGGCTCGAATAAATTTGACGTTATTTCTGTTTAATCTGTTGCCAATTCCACCACTTGATGGCTTTCATGTCTTCAGTGAAATTTTCCCTAAGTTAAAGCCATTAGAAAATACCCACTTTGGACTCTTTGCAATGATGCTTTTATTTATAATTCCAGAATTTGGGATAGGACTTAGTGGCATTGCTGATTTACTTATGCGCTCAATGCTTGGTGGAGAGTCAGTAAATTTTTAAATCAATAATTGTAAAGTAGAGACGTTGCAATGCAACGTCTCTTTTGTTTGAACAGGGTTTACAAATGATTTAGAATTTGTGCCTGTTTACTAAAATATTCAGTTTTTGTATAGATGCTGATAATACTATCACCAACTACAAAAAAAGTACCTTCTTGCTCATTTTTAGAAAATTGCAAATTTGGGTATTTGGTAGCAGCTTCTTGGGCAGTCATGGCTTTTGCTGACATTTTTTCTGGTAATACCCCAGTACAGCCGATGTAAAATACCAAGGGAGAAATCTTGTCTTGGTAGATTTTTTCTGCATATTCCTCTAGCTTGGTATTTGCCGCTGTTAATGCTGTAACCATTTCTTCTTTACTGATTTGCTTACCAGCTTGTTTGTCTTGCAACAATTGTGCCAGACTATCAGCACCAACTTTCTTCAGAATAGCTGCAACTATACCATTTTGCTCAAGCCCAAGAAAATCATCAAAAATCGGTTTCATCAACTCATCTACTTTTGTAATCTTGGTGCGTGATGAAATTAGCCTCTGTCTAACAGCAAGATTCTGGTTAAATACCATCTCAAAACTCGCCTTAGGGATAATTTCTTTAGTATCTTTATCATAAAGGCGATACATTCTGTTCAGGAATTTGTTAGCCGAATGCAACTTGCTAAAGTTAAGAATGTCTTGGCTACCGATATCAATTTTATAGCTCAATCTCGATTCCAAAGTACCATTAACTAAAGCTTCATGAATATCTGTGTATTCATTAGTTGTCGGGAAGTTGATGTAGATGTTCTTGGATAGATAGTGTTTTTTAAACTCATCTAATTGTTCTGCTACAAATACATCTGACTCCTTTTTCAAATGAGCAGAAATAATACTAGTAAGTACTTTAATTTCTGCGAGTTGATTGAATAGTCCATCGATGCTGCTGTAATGGCTATCAGCAGGTACAAGGGGCAAGCTATCTAGCTGAATGGTATATTCAGTACGAAAGTCAAAATCTTTGGCATCCAACACACCTTTTTCTTGAAGCAAGTCGAAAGCTTTTTTACTGCTAATTTTGACTTGTAACGATTTGACGTTGATTTTGCCGTCCCTAACAATGGTGTAATTATTAAAACTATTGAGGTCATTGACTAGCAAACCTGCTACCTCAAGAGTGGGAGTTTGGTCTGCTGATTTGGCAAGTTTCACTTTACGTTTAATCAGCATATTAATAGTAGCGGTATTGCGATTAAAGTGAAACTCGCCCATACCAACATACTCAGCATTGTCTATATTTTTCGTTTGCAACCAAGGTTGGATTAATTCTCCATTTTCGTTTCTCACACCTCTAACACGCTTGACACTTGTTCTTTGATAATGTTCTTGCAGGTGCTTGATGCTGACAATAATATTGTTGCGGTATTGTGTAAAAATTTGGAGGAGTTCTACTAAAGAAATTTGATTAGTTTTCATCTTGCTACCTTCCATGAAAGCTAAGTTTAAATATGCTGTTTAAACTGTCAAAAATTGAAGAGTAAACGTACAAAAAATCGATGCCAAATATATGTTAAAATTGGCAAATAAGGCACAAATATTGTGGGATCGCATTACATTCACGAACTAGCCACCAAACACGTTCGTTCAAACTTTGGGTATTTCCAGGTTATATACTCACCGGATATTCATACCTTTATAGTACACTTATACTATAAAAATGTCAAGCCGTGATGTTTAGCATTGATATCAATTAAGTAAAATCGACAACTGCTGTTAATTTTGAATACGGGATCGTTCAGCAATATCTTCACAAGCTGCGGTGTAAATTCATAAATATACAAAGCAATTAAGTCAAAATCATTGCGAATTTTTTCAGTTGGGTATTATTTTCGTACATTTAGGCTCCCGGTTTGAAATAATCAAAAAGGCGATCGCCTGAATCAGCACGAATCAATGCTACAACTACATCTGGTAAGGCAGCTAAACTATGGTAAACTAAATAGCGCGGTTCCCAATGCGGGCGGAACTTCTCTTTGTAGGCGTGTAGTCCCTGGAAATTGTAGAAGCGATTTAAATGCTCATAATAATAACCGACCGTGGTGAAGAGTGCGATCGCTCTTACCAAGCTAATTAAAAATTTAGAAATCTTCATATACTTTTAGTTTCAGGAGGCAGGAGGCAGGAGGTAGAAATAATTATGAGCTTAGAAAGCACTTGTAAAATCAATTATTGTTTGGCGATAAGCATCTGGCAAACCTATATCAAAACACTTACCTTGAACAACATATCCCGCCATACCTTCTTCCTGGCGCAATCTTTCTAAACATGATGTTAGCTGAAATTCGCCTCGTTCTCGGAAATTTTGATTAATGTTTTCTGCCAAAAAATCAAAAATTTTTGGTGTCAATAAATATAAGCCAAACATACATAAAAATTCATTTTCTGGCATCCCTTCGACATGCAAATGCCTTTGTGCATACTCAATTGTAGGTTTTTCATACAGTTGCGTAACCTTGAGAATCGAGTTTAATTGCCAGACTCCTGTTACACATCCTGCTTTATAAAGCATTTCTGCCGACATTGTAGTTAAACTAACAACATTTTGATTAACTTGTTCGTAAACATCTAAAACTTGACTAGCACAAGATTTTTCCGAATTAGATGCATAAATATGGTCTCCCAGCATTAACAGAAACGGCTCATTTTGTACCCAATCCTTAGCACAAAATACAGCATGGCCGTAGCCTAATTGATCCTCTTGAAATAAGAGAGTAACTTTGCTACCCAAATCTTGTAAATAGCGGCTATATTCTTGATTATGCGGTGAAAGTTTGGCGAAAAGTTCTTTTTTGGGTGGTGTTTTCAATAAATTTTGAAATATTTCTTTATCATCTGGCTGCACTACTATTCCTACTTCAGTAATTCCAGCACTAATCGCTTCTTCAATAATTGCTAGAATCACAGGTTTTGCCCTACCATCTCCATCGATAATCGGGAAAAGTTCTTTTTTAACAACTTTCGTAGCTGGAAACAAACGAGTGCCAAAACCAGCTACTGGAATCACAGCTTTTTTAACTCTATTTTTTTGCATAAAAATTTTTTCCCCCTTTCCCATTTAACCTTTTCCCACCTCTTGCAAAAGTGCTTTTTGCAAGAGACTCCATGAACACAATTCACAACGAAGGAATGAAAATTTTTCTTTCCTAGTCCCCAGTCCCTATTTTGAAGGCAGATCTATTACCCCAATTTTTCAAATAACTCTGCCAAAACTACATTAGAAAACAAAAACCCTTGGGGATCGGTCAAACGCAACCTTTCTCCTACAATTTCTACCCAACCTTTATCAAAATACGATCGCAAATATCTACAAATTTCTTCTACCTTCTGTTGCCCAAATGCTGCCAAGTTTACACCCTCCGCTAAACGCAACCCTAACATTAATGTTTCTAACAATACTTCCTTTGGGGGGGTCACTTCACAATCAATCGCAGCGCCACCTTGCACCCATTGGTAATATTCTTTAGTCTTACGCGGACGAGTGAAGCGTTTTCCCTCAATATAACTCGCTGCACCCATGCCAAAACCATAATAGGGGCGGTTTTCCCAATACACTCGATTATGCCGACATTGATGACCGGGCTGAGCATAATTAGAAATTTCGTAATGTTCATAACCTGCATCAGTCAAAACCTGCTGCGCCATTTCGTACATTTTGACTGTAGTTTCATCCGTCGGCAAAGGACCCTCACCCGGTTTGTAGTAACGACCAAAGGCTGTACCTGGTTCGATGGTAAGATCGTAGATAGATATGTGAGTGGGTGAAGCTGCCACGGCTTTGTTTAAAGAATCGTGCCATCGATCCAAAGACTGATGCGGCAATCCCGAAATTAAGTCTAAGCTAAATTCGGGAATCTCGACTTGGTGGATTAAATCTATAGCTGCAAAAATATCATCGACCGAGTGCGATCGCCCTGCAACTTGCAATAATTCTTGACTAAAGGCTTGTACGCCCAAACTAACGCGGTTGATGCCTGCACTACGATAACCTGCTAAATGTTCTAAATCAAAGGTCGCTGGGTCTATTTCCATTGAAATTTCTACCCCAGAAGCGATACCAAAACGCTGTTCTAATTGTGTGAGTATGCGTTGTAACTGGTTTATTGATAGCAGCGAAGGAGTACCGCCACCGAAGAAAATTGTCTTTAGGGGTTGACCGAATGCTGGTGTAATGGCAATTTCTTGACATAGCACCTCAACATATTGGGAGATAGTACCAGATGTTTCGCCCCGCAAGCGATCGCCGACAACAGACACCGCGAAATCACAATAAAAACACCGCCGTCTGCAAAAGGGAATATGTACATAAGCGGAACTCGCAATTCCAGAAACATCAAATTTTTGACTCATTGTAAGAAAGAATATAAGTTAGCCCAATTGCCAATTAGCGATCGTGAAAATAATTAGTTTTTTTACAAGTTTTTATCGTTTTACAACGAAACAATGAAAAATATGAAGATAAAAGCCTTTGGTTATAATAATTGCAGATATTGTTTACCTAAACCCTTAGTGTAAGTCAATATTGATTAGTCTATATTACCGATGAAATAAAAAATACTTTACTTTATCGGTTAACACAGTTGTAGGAAAACAAGATAACCATGCTTGACGCAATTATCATTTTTTCATTCATCCTGGCAGCATCGGGAATAGGGTTCTACAGTATCGAACTACTACCCAATGGCACCTTAGAGAAGGTGACAAATGTCGAAGCTTTACGCTTAATTATTGCCGTTTTTGGCGCCATTATTGGCGGTGCGATCGGCTTGAGTTTCCAGACTACATATCGTCGCTTAGAGGCACAAGTCAAAGAAATGCCTCTAGAAGCGATCTTAACTCGTGCCATTGGTTTAGTGATTGGGCTATTGCTAGCGAACCTCATGCTAGCACCGTTATTTTTGTTACCCATACCCGCAGATTTCGGATTTATTAAACCACTAGTGGCAGTTGTCGGCAGTATTATCCTATCTGTCACTGGCATGAATTTGGCAGATACCCACGGACGCGGTTTATTGCGGTTCATTAATCCCAACACCGTAGAATCCTTGGTTGTGGAAGGGACGCTAAAACCTGCCAATACCAAGGTTTTAGATACTAGCTGCATTATTGATGGTCGCATTGAAGCGCTACTAGAAACAGGGTTTTTGGAAGGACAAATTCTCGTACCGCAGTTTGTTTTGCAAGAACTCCAACAAGTAGCGGATGCTAGCAAAGATCAAAAACGAGTGCGGGGAAGGCGAGGACTAGAAATTCTCAACCGCATTAAAGAAACTTACCCCGATCGCATCCTCATCAACCCAATTGACTACGAAGATATTCCCACAGTTGATGCCAAGTTAGTCCGTTTTGCCCAAGAAATTAGCGGCACATTGCTAACTAATGACTACAATTTATCTAAAGTTGCCAGCGTTCAGAAAGTTCCCGTTTTAAATGTTAATGATTTGGTGAACGCCGTCCGTCCCAGTTATTTACCTGGCGACTACTTAGATTTGAAGATTCTCAAAGAAGGCAAAGAACCCAGCCAAGGCATTGGTTACCTCGATGACGGCACAATGGTAGTCGTTGAAGAAGGAAGCAGTTATGTGGGTGGTGAACTCCGAGTAGTAGTCACCAGTGCTTTACAAACTACAGCAGGACGCATGATTTTTGCCAAACCCCAAGCTTCAGCATTAGCGTGAGGGAAATGTTAGGTGCAATTAAAATTAAATTGTGCGTAGCTAGCGATCGGTGCAGTCAACCTGCACCGATTATTTATTAATTAGGTTCGCTTACTTAATATCGTTACTTAGGCATTCAACCCACAGCCACAGCAAGTCCAAATTCTTATAATACTAATTCGGTAATTGATATTTTTATGTCTTTTAAATTTCAATGATTGTATTGAAATTTAATAATATTATCGCACATAATTATTAAAGATTGAGAGCGATTTATTTTCAAAATCCAGTTTTTATAAGTTGCATAAACTACATCCAGCAAAAACATCGAGTCCTAAAAACAAAGGATTTTCTCAGATGAATTTACTTTCCCAATATGCTGGTATTATTTTGAGAGCTAGCCTCTACCTTACGACTTTTATTAGCTTTGCAACTTTTAAATTCACTCCAGCATTAGCACAAAACCTAGTAACAATACCAAACACACCAAGCATACCTACATTCACAGTACAACAAGGTGGATTTTCGGGCGTAATCACATATATTACTCCTAGTGGTTATATCACCTCTATTGCTGCTCAAAAAGTTTCTCCAGAAGGAACATATTTAGCAGGAGTTGATGGCAACAGTACGTACATAGTTACAGGATCTATATATATAGATCCAATTACTCATGTGTCAATTCCAACCATAGCTCTCTTGGCAGGCCCAACACTACCAATTCCATCAAATAACGAAGATCGTATTGTGTCAGCTGTAGCTGATAAACTAAGGTACGGTAACCTTACACTGGATGAATATACAGCAATTCTCAGAGCTGCCACTCCCGGTCTACTTTAATGTTTTAACTTAATCCTATTAATGATAGGAATCTTCAAAACTTAGTCAAATAAAGCACCTGAGTATTTTTAAAATCGCCAACCTCCTTCAAAACGAACTTCAAAGTTATCTCCACTCATACCAAAGCGAGATTCCCAAAAAGTACCACTAGAAGAACCATGCTTGATTAATAATCCATAGGATAAATCATTACTACGACTCTTTATACCTCGATTAATATCTCTAAAATTTTGCACATAAACCCCAAAAGACCAATTTTGATTTATCCTTTGCATTCCTTCTAGCGTGTAAAAAAAATTATCGCTTAATTCAAGAAAAGTATTGAACTCTAAACCTGTAGGTAGCAACAACTTACTTTGTAAAAATCCTGCTAGTCTTAAATCGCCTTTAATGTCAATCAATATCAGCGCTGGAGCCAAAGAATAATTTAAATTCTTATCTTGATGAGAAAAAAAGTAGCTCAGATTTAAATAAGCAGGATTTTGAGAATTTGCTGCACTATTCCAAGAAAAGCGTAAAGCCGGAATATGGCTAGTGATTGCTTTAATTTTTCCATCAGCATGAAATTTTGTATGAGTATTTATATAACTTAATCCGCCGTTAGCATAAATACCCAATGTTGGCTCCGAAAGTCCCAAATTATTATTTGGAACATTAAATGCAGAGTCTCCATTCAAGTTAAACCAAACGCCTGAATTCACACTATAATTCCAGTCACCTGAAGAACCCGCCCATAAAAATTCTAGTGTTGGTAAAGATAGATATCCATTAAAAGCTTGCAATTGAGTAATTATTTGGCCAACTTGACTTAATTCAATATTGTCAAAAGCCAGACCAAAGGAACGAATATTCATTAGCACCGAAGTCATATCTGCTGAACTCCAGTTTTGCACAAACTTGTTGCCATCAGAATTAGTTAAGGTGACTTGTGCGGCTGATGAGCGATTCTTAGGACGAATAGATGTTTGCTCTAAAGGAATAGGTACACCAATAAATGTTAAAGGGCCAAAACTATTATTAGAAAGGTCTGCTTTAGAAATAAAAGTTTGACTATTTTGTCTCCAAGTACGATTTCCATCTAGAAACTGAACTGCTCGCTGATGATTTCCGGTGCGTATTTGGAAAATACTAGAATTATCGAGTGTAATTTTGCTAGGGAAGGTGAATGTTCCAGAAACCTGTTCTAAGCTACTAGTGCGATTACCCAATAAGAGTATTCTGTTGAGTGATTGGTTAAGTTTTCTGATTTGCTCTGCTGTTGCTTTTGTATTTAAATCAGCAAAATTATCTTGTTGAGAAAATCGCTTTTTAGCTTCTTGCAAACTTTGTTCTAGCTGCGGAGGATGAATTAACTCAAAAATTCCTCCCATGAGCATTCCTAGTGTTGTATTAGCAGTTTGTAACTCATCTATTTTTAGTTCATTGGGTGACAAAGATAGAGAAATACCAGGATTACTAAAAACATTAGTATAAGTTGCCTGAATTTTTACAGGATCGTATTGTAATAGAGTGCGATTATGAGGGCGACTAAAGTAAAGTCTCTGCCAGTGATAGTTTTCTTGTTTATTACTCACTCCAATATTAATTTGTTTTTCACCTAAAGGAACCCAATATAAAGAATTTAGATAATAAAGATCCCGCTGTCTTTGATTAAGAAAAGGATTTATCAACAAATTGAGCAATTCTAAATTATCAAACTTACTTTCTTGACCAATTTTGATACCTGGTAGAGATGTTATTTGAGGTTGAAATCTAGTTTTTTCATTTGTTAAAGGATTACCCCAATAAAACCCTATTTTTTCTAAAGTTTCTTGGGCAATTATTGTTCCTGTAGTGAGATTTCCAGCTTCTAATAATGGTTGTAAATTACTAGTTGGAAAAGATTGTAAAATTAAGGGCGTATTGTCTGTATCTAAAAACTTAAATAAAGAACCACCACCTTGAGGATTATAAGTTGAAGCAATCCCAAGGGTTGAAATTAGAGGAATGCTTGGAATTAAAGAATTATTATCCCCACCATTGATAATAACTTTAGGTGTGGGATAACCCGCTGGATTAATAACCTCAGCCCCAATAGATTGAATAGAGAATTGATTGTTTTCAAGTTCTCCTGTTAGTTCTTTAAAGGATTGAGGAATAGACGAAACTGCTTGCATTCCCCAAAGTTTTTGAGTGAACAGAATAGATTGTCTATTTTCAATTTCTGTTGATTGTCCTTGGTATAAAATTCCACTTTGCCATCCTTGAGTTTCGATGACAATGCGATTACCAGGCAGTAACCAATACAATTGATCCTCATCAGGAAAATGGGCAAAGGTAAAACGATGAACTATTGGTTCATCTATAGCAGAGTTCACAATAAAATCAGTATAATTTTCACCTTGAAGAGGATTAAATTTTGAAGGTGGAAAAGTCAATTTATCCGTAGGGTTAATTATCCAAGGATACTTATTGGCGCTATTAGTTAAGGAATTAAATATCAGTAATTCTAAAGTTTTTTTTTCAAAGCCGGATTGCCGTTTTGCTCATTCGGAGTAATTGGACTTATGGTGTTATTCTCTTCAGGGCTGGATTCTGGTGCTTGGAACGGATTGATGAGTTCTGGTAAATTTGGATTAGGAGTAGGTAAAACGTTAGCTGGAACTTGGGTAAATACTTGTGTAATAACTGTATTTTTTAATCTGTTTTTACCAAATTTTTTGGCATCATTTTCAAGTGTTATTTTTTGAGTCGATACAGAATATTTAAAATAATTTATTGAATTTATATCCGAATTATTTTTTGCTTCTACTCTGTTAGATATTAGATTGTTTATTGATATTATTATAGTTAATATAGCTAAATTAATATATTGTTTGGCAAAAATTAATTTACACAGTAGGAG
The DNA here is from genome assembly GCA_003326205.1 of Nostoc sp. ATCC 43529. Taxonomy (GTDB): domain Bacteria; phylum Cyanobacteriota; class Cyanobacteriia; order Cyanobacteriales; family Nostocaceae; genus Nostoc. The sequence goes on along the minus strand of LWTK01000001.1, from coordinate 45,657 downwards.
CTTTTTAATCAGGTTTGACATACTTAGTTTTGTTCAAAAATCAAATAGTAGTCCTATTTGATTTTTGAAAATATACGTAGTGGCGTGGCAAGTCTAAAAGTGTGCATTAACGAACCACTCCAGACGCAGAGAACACAGAGAAATGAAGAAGATTGCTACTGTTTTTTATGCACCAAATTAGCTGTGCCAGTCCAGTAGGGTGTGTTAGCGACAGCGTAACGCACCAAATCGTTACGAATGGTGCGTTACGGATTTCATCCTAACGCTACAGTACTAATTTTGTTCAAAAATTAAACATGATTCGTATACTAAGTAGTATTTTTACCTCTTACTGATACTTTAGGTCTGTTTATGGTTGAGAATAATAAAAAACAAGTCAGCATACAGCGAACTTGTTAATGAATAAATAGTAATTTTTATTATGGGTAATGAACTTAAAAATTACAACATCAATTAATAAGTTTTTAGACATAATTACTGAGGTTATGTCCGAAAAATTAATTATATTAAAGCTAAATATATTTTCAATTAGTGTGAAATTTTCATGATTGAAAAACTCAAGCATTGAATGTTTCTCATTGGCTTACCTAAGCATTTAATTAAAAGCAACTATTTTATTGATGCTGATTTACAAATATTTTTCCATGACATAATTTTTAAACCAAACTCCTCGCCGTTCTACTTTTTGTTCTTTAACTACGATAAATCCTTTATGTTCAAAAAATGGCTTTGCAGTAATACTTGCTTCTGTATACAGTCGTTTAATTCCTTGCGATTTTGCAGTATTTTCTAAATGAGTTAAGAGTTTTGAACCAATACCTTTTCTTTGGTATTTGCTATGACAATAAAAACAATCAATGTGACCATCGGCTTCTAATTCTCCAAAGCCAACTATCTCGCCATTATCTTCAGCAATGTAGGGTAGCTTGACTTGTAATCTTTTGTGCCAAACTTCATAGTCGATATTTTTCGGTGCCCAAGCATCGACTTGTTCTTGAGTGTAGTCGGCAATATTAATTTCGTGAATTGTATCGTAAAATAATTTGGCGATCGCCTGAGTATCAGATAATCTATATTCTCTAATTTTCATAAATCTCTAATGGTAAATTATCTGGGTCTTTAAAAAAGGTAAATTTTTTACCTGTCAGTTCATCAATTCTAATATTTTCTGTTGCTACACCTTGAGATTTGAGGTAATTTACACTTTGCTCGATATCATCAACTTTAAAAGCTAAATGCCTTAAACCACAAGCTTCTGGATTACTAAATCTTTGCGGCGGATTGGGAAAAGAAAATAACTCTATTTGAGTATTTTACCCAACTCGTAAATCTAATTTATAAGAATTTCTCTCGGCACGAAAGGTCTCTGCAATAATCGCAAAACCTAAAGTTTCAACATAAAACTTTTTTGAGCGATCGTAGTCGGAACAGATTATTGCTACATGATGAATACCAGTGGTTTTCATGTGTATTTTTTAAACTACTAATTATTTGGCTGTAGCAATTTTACCAAAACAAATAAATTAACGAACCGCCAAGATGCCTTTCCTGCGGAACGCTTGTCTGCGACACGCTGCGCGAACGCGTAGCTTGCTTCCCGAAGGGTACGCAAAGCGTCTCGTAGAGAAGAACGCCAAGAAATGATTTAGGACTGCTATATCGTTAAGCCGATTCAGATATAAGCCTTCTGATAGTGTATTTTTGATAACCGACGAGTTTAGGCTGAGGGGAGATTTGATTTATGTTTCAATATCGGAGTCATAGCTATGCCAAGCGGTCATGCAAGTCATAAAGGTACTTCTGATAAACCCAACGTTAACGCATCAGGTCAGATTAATGCTGCTGCTCCTAGCAACTCAGCTGACCCTGAAGACGTTTTGCTAGAAGGTGTTACTACAAATACCACTAGAACCCAAGAATTTGTTGATTATCCTCCTGCTACAGAACGCCCAAGCCAAGAGCCAGAAACTGGGAATGCAGAAAAAGATAATGTCTAATATTACAATTTTTGCTTGAGCAAATCTACAATTGAAGTCAGGAGTTCAACTGGTTGCACTGGTTTGGCAATGTGTTTGTCAAAACCAACTCTCAAAACTCGCTCTCGATCGCTTTCTCCAACATAAGCTGTCAGAGCGATGGCCGGAATTTCTCCACCCTTATCTTTTGGCATTGCTCTAATGTGCTTCATCAAACCATAGCCATCAATTTCCGGCATTGCTAAATCGCTGATTAATAAATCGGGTAGATTCTGGGCAATGGCCGCCAAGGCTTCAGTTGCAGATGCAGTTTTAGTTATTACTGCCCCATTCTGTTGTAGCAAGAAGGACACAAACTCCCTAGTATCGGCATCATCATCAACAATTAATATCCGCAGCCCATTCAATACTGAAAAGTTAAATTTTTCCGTTGCTTCCCCTACTCCCCCTGCTTCCCTACTCTCTTTCATCAATGGTAGTCTGAGAGTAAAAATCGCTCCCTGTCCAATTCCTGGACTATCGGCCATGACACTTCCGCCATGCAACTCTACTAAATGGCGAACTATTGCTAATCCCAGCCCCAGACCACCAAATTTCCTGGTTGTGCTGCTATCAGCTTGGCGAAAATATTCAAACACGTGGGGTAAAAATTCAGGTGAAATACCTTGGCCTGTATCTTTGACTTGAATTACTGCCCAGTAGGAAGTCAAATCTTGAGTTAATGAAAGGCTAACTTCCACTGTTCCACGAGCAGGAGTAAATTTGACAGCGTTGGAGAGCAAATTCCCCACAACTTGTTGCAAGCGATAAAAATCACCAGAGACTTTAACCAGATTTGGTTGAAACTGGGTTTTTATTTGAATAGATTTGGTTTCTGCAATTAACCGGACTGTTTCTAATGCAGCCTCAATTACAGCTATGAGGTTGACAGGGGCAAAAGTTAAATTTAGCTTACCGCGAATAATTCGGGAGACATCCAGCAATTCATCAATTAATTGAATTTGCAATTGGGTGTTTCTTTCGATGGTTTCTAAAGCCCGATTGGTGGTATTTTCATCAAATTTGCGGCTTCTGAGGAGAGATGACCATCCCAGAATTGGGTTAAGGGGCGATCGCAATTCATGGGAGAGAATGGCCAGAAATTCATCTTTATTGCGGTTTGCTTGTTTGAGTTCTTCTGCTTGTTGCCTGAGTGCTTTTTCTAATTGCTTTCTGGGGGTGAGGTCAAGAATAAAACAAATCCAAGACATCGGCGATCGCGTCACCATTGCACCACCAATTAATATGGGAATGCGGGAACTATCTTTGCGAATATATTCTTTTTCGTAAGCAGTACATACACCAACTGCTAAAAGTTGCTCTATGCCCTGGCGATCGAGAGCATGATATTCAGGTGGGGTGATGTCTTGTCTGCGTACCTTACCTGCCAATAATTCCTCTCGCGTATAACCTACCATTTCTAGAAACGCTTCGTTCGCCTCAGTAATGGAGTCAGGAGTAGCGAAGATAATGCCAATAATATTGGAATCAACTAACCGCCTTAATTGAGTTTCCCGCTGACGTAAATCATTTTCTGCCTGTTTGCGCTGGGTAATATCCTGGGCAGTACCCATCATTTTTACTGGTTTGCCATCGGTGTCGCAAAAGACACGACCTCTGGCATCAATCCAATGAATGCTGCCATCATGCCAAACGCTGCGGTATTCAATGTCACATTCAAGTTTTTTTTCGATACAATTAGCGATCGCTTGCTCAATAAGTGGGTGGTCTTCTGGATGTACGCAGTTGAGGAAAACCTCAAAATTAATTTCTGCTTCCGGGGATAGTCCAAACAATTGCTTGCATTTCTCCGTCCAAATTAACTCGTTGGTAGTGATATTCCAAAACCACATACCAAGTTCAGCGGCGGTAGTTGCCAATCGAATCCATTCTTCACTCTCTCGTAGCTTTGTTTCGGCTTGTTGGCGATCGTCCAGTGCAGCTTGCTGTTCGGTAATATCAGTACTAGCACCAACTACCCTGACTACCTGACCATTTGCATCCCGCACTGCAAACCCCTTGTCTTGCACCCACAAATAGCGGCCATCCTTGTGGCGCACTCGGTACTTGACGCTATAACGGTTGCCAGTCGCCATACTAGCAATGAACTCATCCGTGACCATTGATAGATCGTCGGGGTGGATGCGTTCTTGCCACCACTCAAGGGTAGGTTGAGCTTCTTGTTGCGTGTAGCCAAAAACCTGAGTTAAACCCTGAGTTCTTTCCACACAATTGTTAAGAATCTTCCAATCGTAAATCACAGAGTTAACCGCTGCTGCTGCTAGCTCAAACCTTTCGTTACTTTGCCGCAGGGAAATTTCTGTGCGTCGTCGGTCTGTAATATCGAAAGCGATTCCCAAAAGATGATGTGTTAATCCTTCAGCAGTTCTGCTGTACACAGTGTCATAGCTACAAAACCAGCGCCATTCACCATTGGCGTGCTGAATTTGGTATTCAAAAGTGAAGACTTCTCCCAAAGCGGCAGAATTAAATTTTTCCAGATGGCTAGGGAGTCGAACTAAATCTTCAGGGTGTAAAAGTTGGGTAAACAACTCACTTCCCATAGCTTGGATTTGTTCTGGTGTGTAGCCCCAAAAATCAGTAATTTCGTAATTAACGTAATAATTTCGCTGCTCGATTACGTCATAGATATAGAGTATGCCTGGAAGAGTGCCAGCAATTTGTTGAAACAGACGTTGACTATCCCAGGGCGATGGAGAATCAGCTACGTCAATTTTTTTAGTATCTTCAACACAGCTAAAGTTATCCTCAGCCTTAAGATATTTCGATTCAGTAATATCTGAAAAAGTTGTGGCGATCGCGTAGGGAGTATTTCCTGTAACTTGAAATAGCGGTTGTGAAGATAATGACAGCCACACTAGCTTACCATTAGGCTTATAGAACCCACACACTACATTTAAACAAGGTTTACCCGTCTTCAGAGCAACCATCGCTGGGTGAATCTCACACAGCAAAGGTGAGCCATTTTCATCAATAAATTGCCATTTGGGTTCGAGCAAATTTTGTCCCACAAACTGCTCGGTCGTCACTCCCAAAATGCTTTCTACAGCAGCATTACAAGCTTGAATTCTCCCATCAGGCAACAGAAGGATCATTCCCTCTTCTTGACTGGCTACTAACGAATAATTAGATTCTTTATTAACTTGCCTATACAGCAGCTTGTCACTAGCCAGCTGGTTTTGAAACTTTTCCGTGTCTGGCATTCTGTTAAAGTTAAAGAAATTTAAAGTGAATAAATATAAGATTCAGTATTTGATGATTACATAAATTTTAAGGCAAATCATTCTATCTGAAAGCGGAATATGCCTGAAATTATTAGTTATTGAGTATTAGGCATTGGGCAAACAGGGCATGGGGAAAGGGGTAAGGGGAAAAGGGGAAAGATTAAATTTATTCCTTTTCCCTTTAACCTTTAACCTTTTTCCCTGCTCCCCCTGCCCCCTTTAAATCAACATCCCAGCAATACAAGCAGTAATAAAACTCCCTAACAATCCGCCAATCATTGCCCTAACACCCATACGAGCTAAATCATGCTGGCGATTGGGTGCTATACCAGTAATACCGCCGATGGTAATGCCAATTGAACCAATATTTGCAAAGTTACATAATGCGTAAGTTGCAATTATGACTGCACGCTGGGAAATTTTACCGCCCTCAATTAGTGCCTTCAAATCCAGAAAAGCAATAAACTCATTCAGAATTGTCTTTGTACCTAATAACGCTCCAACTTGCTGACAATCAGCCCAAGGTACACCCATCAAAAATGCTACGGGAGCCATAAAATAAGACAAAATCCGTTGTAATGAAAGTTGCTGTAAACCGAAAAATCCGCCTAACCATCCCAGCAGTGCATTGACAGCAGCTAATAATCCCAAAAAAGCAATAATCATCACCCCAACGTTAACTGCTAGCTTTACACCGTCAATTGCTCCGCTACTAGCTGCATCAATTACATTTATATAATTAGTTTCTACATCCGCCTTTACCTTACCAGCCGTTTCTGATACTTCTGTTTCTGGGTACAGCAATTTTGATACCACCAAAGATGTGGGAGCAGTCATAAAAAAAGCCCCTATCAGGTGTTCTGTTTGTACCCCAAAGGAAATATATGCCCCTAAGACTCCACCTGCAATTGTGGCAAAACCAGTCGTCATCAGCGCATGGAGTTCAGATTGGGTCATATTCGCTATGTAAGGTTTCACCATCAGTGCTGATTCTGTTGGCCCCAAAAAGATGTTACTTGCACAAGATAAAGATTCAGAACCCGATGTTTTCATTGTCTTCATCATCACCCACGCCATTATGTTTACCACTCGCTGTAAAATACCGTAGTGATACAAGACGCTGATGAAGGCGGAGAAAAAGATAATTGTCGGCAACACTTGGAAGGCAAAGAAATGATCCTTAAAATTTTCTCCAAAGACAAATTTGGCACCAACATCGGAGAATGCCAAAAATTGACTGACAATATCTCCGAGAGATTTAAACACATTCAAGCCCCAGGGAGTTTTCAGAATCACTAGGGCAAAAATAAACTCTAATCCCAAACCCCAAGCGACTATTCGCCAACGCACCGCCTGACGATTCACCGAGAAGGTGTAGGATATGGCGAGAAAAATTAAAATCCCCAACGCAGAAATGGCGCGTTCCATATTTACTCTTAGATACAACTTTTTTATAACTTTGTCGTCATTGAAGAGCGCAAGGGGAGTTTTCCTCTGGCGATCGCTCCTTAAAATCCTTGTTCAAATTTATGAACCTAGATTCATGTAGGCATAGCACTTGTACTCCCAATACTGTATTCTCTGATAAATTAGTGTTTGCAAAAACAGGGATTAGCAGTAATTCCACTCCGGCATACAGCACTAGGATGAGTAACTTTGTAGATTTGTCTATAAAATTACAAACTCTTAAGAGTAAAAATACTATCAATGTCTTTGCCTACTTATCCAAGGTAGGTTAAAAATCTCACTAAAAAAGCATTTTAGATTTATCGAAAACCCCAAGATGCCTTCTAAGCGAATCTTGTTTATTAGCAACGGTCACGGAGAGGACAATCACACCTCTCATGTGATTCAAACCCTCCGCCAATTGTCTCCTTCCATTGAAATGGCAGCAATGCCGATTGTGGGGGAAGGAAAAGCTTACCGGAATTTGGACATTCCCATTATTGGACCCACACAAATAATGCCTTCTGGGGGCTTCTTTTATATGAAGCGCCTTTATTTGCTCAAAGATTTTCAATCGGGATTGGTTGGGTTAACGTGGCGCCAGTTACAAGCGGTCTTAAAGTATGCTCCCGACTGCGATTTAGTTATGGCTACTGGGGATTTCATCTCTCAGACATTTGCTTACTTGACAAAGCGCCCCTTTGTGTCGTTTATCTCTTGTCTTTCTGCACTCTATGAAGGCCGATTGCGTATCAATCCACTGCTGTGGCACGATTTGAATTCTTCTCGATGCCTGACAGTTTTCACCAGAGATTCTTATACAGCTTGGGATCTGCAACGGCAAGGTATAGCTAAAGCTCAGTTTGGTGGTATTCCAGCGTTAGATCGCCTTGTCCCCAGTGGTAAAGACTTGCAGCTCAAACCTGACGTTCCGGCGATCGCCCTCCTCCCAGGCTCACGAATGCCAGAAGCTGCGCGAAATTTCTGTTTGCAGTTGCAATTGGTGGTGGAAATTGCCAAGGTAATGCCTTCTGGATTTGAGTTTCGCGCCGCCTTGGTACCAAATTTGATGGCAGAACTAGACGACATTGCTAAAAGTCAAGGTTGGCAACTCAATCAAGGCGTACTCACCTATTCTTTGCCGGGAAGTTCTGCCCAGGAATCACCGCTTGTAGAAGTGAGATGTTACTCAGATGCCTTCAGTGATATCGTATATTACTCTAACCTCGTCATTGGCATGGCAGGGTTAGCGGTGGATTTAGCAGTGGCGATCGGCAAACCGATTATCCAAATTCCTGGAGAAGGGCCCCAATTTACCTATGCATTTGCAGAGGCGCAAACTCGACTTTTAGGCATTAATGCCCAAACCATCGGCACAGGGCCAGCAACCCCTGACAATCTCAAACAAGCCGCTAGACGAACAGTCGAGACTTTACAAGATGCAGACTACCTCGCTAAGTGTCAAAAGAATGGCCCTGAGCGATTCGGTCCACCCGGCGCATCTGAAAGAATTGCTCGCTTTGTGCTAACCTCTCTAGGAGAAATTGAGTAAAAATTACGTCAGAATTCAGGAGTCAGAATTCAGGAGTCAGAATTGCTGATGCCGCCAAATTTCAATCATGAAGGAAAGGATAACAATACAGAATTGAATTTAGTACTTAGGAACTTCCAAAAAATAAAAACAACCGCTTCAGGTCGTTGACTGTTGAACGCCAGTTGCTACCCTACCCTGCGGGAACCCTCTTCTCCTTCGGAGACGCTAACGCGAACGAGGGAACGGGAACGCTAAGAGCGAACAACTCTGGGAACCAGAGCAACGCACTAGCTATTGTTAACTGTGAACCGTCAACAGCAAACAATAGCAATGGAATATTTTTTTACTTGGAACTCCCTTATTGAATTCGGGGTGTAGTTTATTGAATTCGGGGTGTCGTTTATTGAATTCAGGGTGTTGTTTATTGAATTCAGGGTGTTGTTTATTGAATTCGGGGTGTCGTTTATTGAATTCGGGATGTCGTTTATTGAATTCGGGGTGTCGTTTATTGAATTCGGGGTGTCGTTTATTGAATTCGGGATGTCGTTTATTGAATTCGGGGTGTCGTTTATTGAATTCGGGCAACCACCGATAATGCACAATGCAAAGTCTTGCCACGCTACTACAAACAAATTAGATATTTTTTTAATTGGAAGTCTCTTAAACAGAATTAATTACACACGTTGTTTTCTTGTTCCCCCAACCCTATTCTCCCAACCCCGTTCCCTATCTCCACAAATAAATTTAATTTTGTCCAACTACTTATGAAAGTCCGCTCTAGCTACTGGCAACTGTTACCTTATCTGTGGCCCCAATGGCCGCTGTTAGTTCGGGGATTCGCTTGTATTATAGGATTTGTGTTGTTCACCCTAGCACTGCCCTACCTAACAGGTCAGATCGCTTTTTTTGTTGGTCAGGGAAATGTTAACCAGATTGCCTACTGGCTCGGACTAGCTACTGTGGTATTTTTGGTTCGCGGGCTTTGTCAATACGGGCAGAATGTTTTTATGATCGCTGCTGCCCTCAACATGGTTTTAAACTTGCGAAAGCGGCTTTACGCTCACCTGCACAAACTCGGATTGGATTATTTTGAAACTACGCAGACTGGCGACCTCACTTATCGGCTGACTGAAGATATCGATCGCGTAGGCGAGATTGTAGACAAGTTATCCCATCAGTTTCTTTCCAATCTCTTGCAGTTAATTGCGATTCCGATTTACATGCTCTACCTGAATTGGCGACTGACCCTTGCAAGTTTTGTTTTGGCTCCCTTGATGGCTTGGTTGATTGGGCTATTTGGCCAGCGATTACTTGTGTTATCTCGCCAGAGTCAAAACCAGGTTTCCAATTTGTCAGCGATGCTAACTGAAGTATTTAGCGGGATTCGCGTTGTTCAAGCTTTTGCAGCACAAGGGTATGAAGTCAAGCGATTTAATCAGGAAGCAGAACGCAATCGCCAAGCTAAGTATCGCGCTCTACAACTCAAATCCATTCAATTTCCCGTTGTTGGTTTTTTAGAAGCAGTTAGCATTATGCTGCTGTTTCTCTTGGGAGGATGGCAGATTTCTCAAAATCAGTTGACAGCTCAAGGCTTTATTAGTTTCTTAGCTGCTGTGGCTATCCTGATTCAGCCAATCGATTTGTTGATTAGCAATTATAACGAATATAAACAGACTGAGGCTTCCGTCGAACGCATCTTTGAATTGATGGCGAAGCAGCCGAGTTTAAGCGAAAAACCAAATGCTAAGGAATTGCCGCGAGTTGCAGGGAAGGTAGAGTATCGTCATGTCAATTTCGCTTACAATCCCGGTCAGCCAGTCCTCAAGGATCTCTCTTTGCTAGCCGATCCTGGCAATGTCATTGCTTTGGTTGGTACCTCTGGTGCGGGAAAATCAACGTTAATTAGCCTTTTACTTCGCTTCTACGATCCCCAAGCGGGTGGAATTTTGATTGATGATATCGATATCCGCGATGTCACACTTACGAGTTTGCGCCATCAAATTGGCATTGTTCCCCAAGAAATTACGCTTTTTTCAGGAACCATCGCCCAAAATATCGGTTACGGTCAGGAAGAATTGGATTTAGCAGCAATTGAAGAAGCGGCGAAGATTGCCAACGCTCATTCGTTTATCACCCAGTTTTCCCAAGGTTACCATAGCTGGGTAGGCGAACGCGGAGTTAACCTATCGGGAGGACAACGCCAAAGATTAGCGATCGCCAGAGCAATTGTCAACGATCCCCGAATTCTCATCCTTGATGAAGCGACTTCTGCTTTGGATTCAGAATCAGAAGCGCTAGTTCAAGAGGCACTAGAGCGAGTCATGCAAAACCGCACCGTGTTTATCATCGCCCATCGCTTGAGCAGCGTGCGTCGGGCTGACTGCATTCTCGTACTAGAACAAGGACAGGTAGTTGAAGCTGGTACTCACGCCTCCCTCCTAGCTAAAGAAGGACGCTATGCCCGTTTTTATGCCCAACAGTTTTACTCTACAGATGAGGGAGGGAGTAGGGAGTGAAGAGATTTTAGGTTAGTTAGTATTATTTATTACAATATTTTTCGTAGACAAGGCATCAGAACTTTCCAACAGAAAATTTTGAATTGGTATTACCTACTGATGAATTAGCGATCGCTCGGTAAATTATGATTGACAATAATATGCCAGAACTAGCATATTTAAGGTATGAGTGCATCGTTAAAGCCAGTTGTGTGGGTTGGAAGTTCCCTAGAAGATTTGAGGGACTTTCCACAGGAGGTTCAGCAAGTCGTGGGCTATGCCTTGTACTTGGCTCAATGTGGTGAAAAGCATCCTTGTGCCAAACCACTCAAAGGATTTAAAGGTGCTGGAGTGCTTGAAATTGTCGAAGACTTTGATGGAGACACTTATCGAGCCGTTTACACTGTGAAACTTGCAGGCGTAATTTATGTTTTGCACGTCTTTGAGAAGAAATCAAAGCAGGGTATTGCTACCCCAAAACAGGATATTGAGTTAATTGAGACAAGACTAAAACGAGCCAAAGAATATCACGCAGACAACTACAACAAGCAGCAAAAAGAAAAGAAAAATGACTCAGGAAATTAAAGTTCAAGCAAGTAGTGGTAATGTTTTTGCCGATTTAGGTTTAGAAAACTCTGATGAATTGCTTATGAAAGCGGAACTCGCACGTAAGATTAGCAGTATCATTACCAAACAACAGATGACACAGGCTCAAGCAGCAGAGGTTTTAGGAATTGACCAGCCAAAAGTATCCGCTCTAATAAACGGAAAGTTATCAGGCTTTTCTACTGTGCGGCTGTTTCGCTTCTTAAATGCCTTGGGTCGAGATGTGGAAATTGTAGTCAAAACTAAACCTAAATCCCGCTTACAAGCTCAAACACGGGTCATTACCACATAAGTCTACCTAAACACAATGACCTAGAGTTGTGCGCCGAAGTCTCAACCAGCTATATTATTAGCATTTTTAACGCAGCCGTTTTTGTTGATGCAAGAAGAATTTGTTTTTGGACGAATACGCACAAATTTTTTGCCGCAGTTGCGTATTTATTTGTGTTTCATATTCCCATCACTTTGCGATAATGTACTTCAATTTGTGCTACAGTTTCAGACTTACGTTTTGTCTCCCATTCACTACGGTTAAATAATTCTTGCCGTAATTCATCAACATTAATGCTTGTAAATTTACCATCGGCAATAATTTGCTTGCCGTTTACCCAAGCACTATGAACAACATTACTAGGACGCCCTAAAACTAATAAACCAATGGGGTCTGTACGCGGAAGTAATGATAAATTGGTGAGGTCATAAAGTACCAAATCAGCTTGTTTACCCACGGTTAAAGAACCAAGTTTATCTGCAACATTCAACCCTTTCGCACCTCCTAAAGATGCCATTTTTATTGATTTTCGGGGTGTAATCCAGTACTGATAATCTAAATCTGTAGCGTTATGCAATATAGAACCAATTTTAATAGCTTCTAACAAATCTTGGGAATCATTACTAGAGGCACCATCACAACCAAAAGTAACATTTACTCCAGCTTGGCGATATTTTAAAATCGGGGCGATGCCGCTACCTAAACGTAAATTGCTTAAGGGATTATGAACAACTGTAGATTGAGTTTCGGCAAGAATAGCGATATCAGTATCATTTAACCAAACACAATGGGCTAGAGAAGTTTTATTACTTAAATAGCCAATTCTTTTTAAATGTTCTACGGCTGTACAACCGTATTTTTCTTGGGCTAGTTTTTCCTGTGCCCTGGTTTCGAGTAAATGGGAATGACGACAAAGATTGTAGCGATCGCTTAATTCAATACACCCTGCAAATAAAGCATCACTACACAATTGTATCCCTGTTGGTGCAACTAAAATACTCACACCTTCATCTGGGCGATGAAATTTTCTCACCGCCTCTTCGATGATTTCCAATGTCGCCGCAGTTGAACGAAAATAAGGTTCGTGATTTTGTGTTGACTCCCCAGATGGTATGCCTGCGGTGAGAGATTCATCTTGAATTAAAGGGGCGATAAAAGCCCGAATTCCCACTTCTGTGTAAGCGCGAATTGCAACAGCGATGGTTTCTAACTCTTGTCCTGGAATTAACACTAAGTGGTCTACTACACTCGTCCCGCCGGAAAGTAAAGTTTCCACCGCCGTTGCCAAAGCGCTGAGATATACTTGTTCAGTATCTAAAGGAGCAAAATCATACAGTTCCGCCAACCATAATTCCAAAGGCAAAACCGACATAATCCCCCGTTGCCACATTTCCGAAGAGTGGGTGTGGGCGTTAAAAAAGCCAGGAAGCAGCAGCTTATGTTTACCATCTATGGCTGTACCGATTACCGGGAGATTCGGGGCAATGCCAGCAATTTTACCATCTACAACCTGTACATCTACAGTCGCGTAATCATCAGCAGTAGCAATTAAAACATTTTGGATGGTGAAACTTAACATATTTAACCTTGATTAAGTAATCGTATTCTGAACTGAGTTTCAAGTTACAAAATAGAAAATGGTATTCGCTATTGCAATTTTATGAACTTACCATTACGGACATTGGGGTTTCCACCAAATGCGTGGACAGTGAATGATGCTATTGCAGATATCACTCGTCCGCAAAAGACCCCACAACCCGTTATCTTAGCAACAGAAACAAAAACCTTGCGTCTAGACCTCGCAAAAGCCGCTATTCTCGTCATTGATATGCAAAACGACTTCTGTCACCCTGACGGCTGGTTAGCGCATATCGGCGTGGATGTCACCCCAGCCCGTAAGCCCATTGAACCTTTAAAGAACTTACTCCCAGAACTGCGTACTGCTGGTGTGCCAATAATTTGGGTGAATTGGGGGAATCGTCCCGACTTACTCAACATTAGTGCAGCTTCACTTCACGTCTACAACCCCACGGGCGACGGTGTGGGTTTGGGCGATCCCCTACCTAAAAACGGTGCAAAAGTACTCATGGCGGGTAGTTGGGCTGCGGCGGTGGTGGACGAACTACAACCGCTAAGAGAAGATATTTGCGTAGACAAATACCGGATGAGTGGGTTTTGGGATACCCCTTTGGATAGTATTTTGAAGAATCTAGGAAAAACGACACTATTTTTTGCTGGTGTCAACGCTGACCAATGTGTGCTGACTACATTATGTGATGCCAACTTCTTAGGATATGACTGCATATTAGTCAAAGACTGCACCGCCACAACATCACCTGAATATTGTTGGTTGGCAACTTTGTATAATGTCAAACAATGCTTTGGTTTTCTTACAGATTCTCAAGCGATTTTAAAAGCGTTGACTGTTGACTATTGACTGTTTTGTGAGAAGTGGGGAGTTAGGAGTAGAGACGCGATTCATCGCGTCTGTATTTAGAGATTAGTAATTTTGTGAATTAGACATATAACTACAGCAATCCTAAATTCTTTGTCAAAATCTCTCCTCTCTCTTTGATTCTTTTCCAAATCTCGAATCTTAACTCTAACAACTAATACCAAATCTCGAATCACGCCCAAAATAGGATTAACTCTAACAACTAATACCAATTCAATTAATGATTGGAATACATCGTTCGATCTAGATGCTAGACGCGATGAATCGCGTCTCTACAAATGGTCTATTTGTCGCATTCTTTTTTCCAATTGGTATAAATATTCAACATTCGCATCTTTTGTCATCACCATCAACAACTTCGAGGGGATAAATAAATGCACGCTACTCGTTGTGTAATTCCTATTATCAAATCTCCCAAAGATTACCAAGTATATCGCATCAGTCCTAACGACTCTAATCGCTTAGCGATTATTTTCGATTCCACAAATGCGAATACTTCTTTGACTTGCTGCGTAGAAATATTTGATGTCGGTGGGCAAACACCGCCAAACCGGCATCAGTGGGCAGTGGAAATGTTTTTTGTTCTCAAAGGTGAAGCGATCGCTATGTGTGACGGCAAGATGGCTAACATTAAAGCTGGAGATAGTTTATTAGTTCCTCCCACTGGTACGCATTTAATTAAAAATACAGGTTCCACTCGCTTGTATACCCTAACTGTAATGGTGCCTAATGAAGACTTTTCCGAATTAATTCGCAGTGGAATACCAGTAGAGTTAGATGCAGAAGATCTGGCAGTATTAGGGAGATTAGATGCTTTAATGCCTTGTTAAAGGAGAATTGGGCATTGGGCATGGGGGAGGCAGTGCGTTGCGGGGGTTCCCCCCGTTGTAGCAACTGCCGTCATGGGGCATTGGGCATGGGGTATGGGGTATCAAGAGTTATTTTCCTTGTCCCCCTTGTCTTGCTACACTCCCTACTCCCTACTCTCCACTCCCTTTTACTCAAATTTGAGGTTTTCTTTGGTGAAATATACTTCTGTTTGCATACCTAATGTATCCAGACGATTACTGCCAGTATTGACTATGACAGTATAAGGTTTAATAGCTGGTAGCGAGGATGAAACGGAGAGATAAATTTTGTCATTGATGATTGGGATACTGTTGACCAAATTTTAGGAGAAAGCGCTTTGGGAAAAATGATTGCTTTTAGTTCTTGGCGATCGCCAAAAGAAACTTTTGTCGTAAATGTCCCTTGATGCCACTTAATTCCATTAATATCGTAATCTTTAACTTCGATTTGGTTCAGTGGTTTGAGACTACTACAAAAGTCAAGTCGTTTATCATCTGGTGATTGTAAGTTAACTAACAGAAGTAGGGATATAAAGACTAAAAAAATAAAAATAAATATTTTCCCAAGTCGATGAACTTTCATTACTTTATAGTCAACTTAATTAAACATAAAAAATAGTAGGGTCGAAAATGCCTACCCTACTATTAAACTTGTAACGCCTAATGGCGATGGCACCAGAAGTTTTGATAGCTGTGGGTCAAATTTCTGTGTATTTTAACCTACCTTACTAATATAGGGACTTGTTAATTTATCCAACTGCTGAATCAAAAGGCTGAGGAATAATCCCACATCTGTGACTACACCTACTGATTCTACAGAACCGCGATCGCTCAATTTAGTCACCACAGCTGGATTAATATCCACACATACCATTTTCACTCCCGCCGGAGTCATATTACCTACGCCAATGGAGTGCAACATTGATGACAGCATCAAAATCATCTCTGCATCTTCTAAGTTTTTGGCATATTCTTCTTGTGCTTTAATCAAATCCATTTGGGTATCAGGTAAAGGCCCGTCATCCCGAATCGACCCAGCAAGCACAAAAGGTACGTCGTTCTTGACGCACTCATACATAACGCCACTCTTAATTACCCCAGCCTCTACAGCTTTGGCAATACTACCGTAACGGCGGATGGTGTTAATTACCTTCAGGTGATGGCGATGCCCGCCCCGTACAGCCACACCCCGCTTCATGTCCACACCCAAGGAGGTGCCCATGATATTTTGTTCGATGTCGTGGACAGCGATCGCGTTGCCACCGAGTAGTGCTTGTACGTATCCTTGGCGAATTAGTTGCGCTAGGTGTTCGCCGCCACCAGTGTGAATCACCACAGGTCCGGCGGTGACAACTACTTTACCACCAGCATCACGGATTTTACGTAATTCCCAAGCTACTTGTTCGACGACTAATTCCACGCGGCGTTCGCTGGAAACTCCCGACGACATAAAGGTGAATTCTTGGGTACTGCGTTGTTCCCGCGATTCGGTTTTGCGGATGGTGCGGATACCTAGCACGTCTGTGACTACTTGTTCGCCAATTTCTAAATCGCGTAGTATTTTACACCTTGCTCTGAAGCCGCTGGGTGTTTGAGTAATGGCGATCGCGCCATCCATCCGCTGATTTTCCACCTTCACCCACTGGCCATGAATCCGCACTTCGGTAGGATAAATTGTACTGACGTAGAAATCGTCAGGTGCTACCCCATTTTGGGTTACAGGCTCTAGTTTAGCGTCTCGCTCATCTTGAGGTAAGTCTACAGCACCCAAATCAATCAACCGTGAAATGATTTCTTCCATCACTTCATGGGATGGTGCTGATACCTTCACTTCGGCAGCTGAGGTACTTTGGCGCTGTTCTCCTAAGTTGAAATTCAGAACTTGGAAACTTCCGCCAGCATCTACAATTAAATCTAGAGCGCGGTTAATCAAACCAGCATCTAGCAAGTGTCCTTCCATGCGAATGACGCGGCTTTCTACCGAGACGTTGGCATGAAGTTCTTCTCTAACTGGTTCTGTCACGCGTAAGGTTAGGCATTTAGCCGCACCACCAGCTTTGAGAAATTCAGTCAGCGGGGTTTCCAGCACTTGGAAACCGACATCTGCAAGGCGGGATTTCAAAGCATCACTCGCCTTATTCATAACAACGATGCTGTCCACGTTTACCGAATTACAAGCAAAATTCACTGCATCAGCTTCGGCAATAGCTATTCGCTTTTCTGGTGCGACCCGCATTTGAATTAAGCGGTTGGAGTAGGAATCAAAAGCACCTGGATAGTACAACAAATAACCGTTTGCTAACGGACAAAAGCAAGTATCCAAGTGATAGAAACGTTCGTCTATCAGTCGCAAGGAGAGTACTTCAATATCCAGCCATTTGGCGAGGTAAGGGTGGGAATCTAATTCTGAACGGAAACCGTATCCCGCCCATAACCAGCGTCCTTCGCGATCTAGGAGTGCGTCTCCTGCGCCTTCAAATGGTAAATCTTTGGGAAGTTCGTTTACTGTGTAACCATTTGCCTCAAACCATTGTTTGAAGTAAGGTTCTTCTCCCTGACGTTCTTTATGTAAAAAACGACTAAGTACGACGTTTTCTCCCAGTACCAAACCAGCGTTGGCAGTAAAAACCATATCTGGCCAACCTTTCTCTGGTGGTACTAAGTCTACAATGGCGTGTTCTTTAAGGATCTGGTGTAGTCCCTGCCACTGTTCTACGGCGCGATCGCGCGATGATTTGTGAATATTCCCTTCCATCCAGGGATTAATCACATAATCTACATCGTAGTGATCGGGAGGACACATCAAAAAGCGAATCCGGGAAGTCATAAAAATTTTACAAGCGTATTTTGGACACAGATTTCTGTTTTTGCAATTTTGTCAAATCTGCTACTAAAGCTTCTACCTTTTGATAGTTGAAGGCTTTACAAGGGCTTCGTTCTTAATTCTATTACTGGAAAATACAAACTGAAGGTTAAGAAGAAGACAAGGTGGCAAAATGGCATGGAACTGGCGATGTCATTTCGTGTTATTCTAACCGCATCAGGTAGGGATACAGCAGTATTCAGGAATTTTCGGCTAAGGCAAGCTTGATGTCTGGCTACCAACCTCAGGCTGTGTACCTCACAAAATTGAAATTTTTTGTTAAGCATCTGTTGTATTTTGTGTACTTTTTGCTGACACAAATCTTTATATTTTCAAGATGCAATTTTCAGGCATTGTTTAAGAAACTGCTGTGGGATTTCTGGAGTTTGACCCCAATGCAAATGAACATAAGAAGCATGAACATTTACAGGCAAAGCCCATCCTTCATATCCCATATTTTCTTCAGTATCATAGCGATAAGTTTCAAATAGGGGCTGACTGGGAGTTGAGGTTAAATGGGAACGATGAAACTCATGTCCATAAACAGTTTCACCTGTCTTTACTAACAAATTATCTTGCAAAGCTACAGCACGACGATATCCTAAAGTTAAACGTCCACCCATCAGAGCAGATGTTGGTAAAACTCCTGCCATCGACCAAGATTTGTTTTCAAAATCGATAATTTTATCACACAAATACATTAATCCCCCGCATTCAGCAATTGTCGGCATTCCTTTGAGAACTGCTGTTTTCACCGCATCACGGGCGCTGATATTTTCTGCTAATTGTTGGGCAAAAACTTCTGGAAAACCACCTCCAAAATACATTCCCTGGACATCTTTTGGTAGTCCAGGATCTACTAGAGGACTCCAGTAAACCAGTTCTGCACCCAGTTGTTGTAGTAAATCGAGATTGTCTTGGTAGTAAAAATTAAAAGCCCGATCGCGGGCAATGGCAATTCGGACAGGGGATGAAGGAGTAGCAAAATGGGGAGATGGGGAGATGGGGAGAGGTTTTGATTTTAACAGCGGTAATAAACTCTGCCAATCGAAGCAGGTATCTCCTAAATCGGCGAGGCGATTGATGACAGCATCGAGTTCAGGAAGTTCGGCTGTGGGTACTAAACCCAAATGGCGATCGGGAATTGTGATATTATCTTGACGCCGCAGCACGCCAAGAATAGGTAATTGTAGGGATTCTAGGGAGTCTTTGAGGAGAGACAGATGGCGATCGCTTCCCACTCGATTTAATACTACTCCAGCCATTTTAATTCGGGGATCGAAAGATTGGTAGCCGTGGGCGATCGCTGCCACAGAACCAGACAAACGGCTACAATCAATCACCAACACCACAGGTAAATCTAACAACCGGGCGATGTGTGCGGTACTGGCAAAGTCAGTAATTTGTCCTTTGTCATTTGTCCTTTGTCCTCTGTTACAAAGTTCTGATCCAAGGAAGCCTTGGCTCAACGCCACTTGCTTTCCGACGCAGGGCGACAGGAACGCAGTGGCTCGACTTTGCGCTTTGTTTTTTACAGATGACAAATGACTAATGACCAATGACGAAATACCATCAAATAGCCCCATCACTCCTTCCACTAGGGCATATTCACTTTCTTGGCTATGACGGGCAAAACATTGCTGGACGTAAGCTTGGGAAGTTAGTACTGGGTCTAGATTGCGGCAAGCACGACCAGTTACATGTTGGTGAAACATTGGGTCGATGTAATCCGGGCCTACCTTGAAAGATTGTACGGAGCGATCGCGACGACATAAAGATGCTAAAAGGGTGAGCGTAACTGTTGTCTTGCCCACCCCACTACGTTCTCCAGCAATGATTACAGACATGAAAAGTTAAGAGTGAGAAGTTATGAATTATAACTCCTAACTCCTAACTCTTAACTTCCAATCTTAAAAGTTTTCGCTATCACTCCTAGACTTTCTTCAAAAAGTGACTCGCGACCCCAGCGTTGCACCTGCTGACTCAGCAATGCTTCCGCCTTTTGTTCCGAGAGTGAACTCACTTGTTGAAACAGACCCGCAGCTTGGGCACCACCGTGTGTTTCCATCCGCATACAACCACCGGTTTCTGAGCAGATTACTGTACCACAATCTGCTTGGAGATTTGTGGAACTCAGGCGGATAGCAGTCAAGTCACCAATAATTTCACCGACATCAGCAACAGGAACTCCGGCTAACTCGGCTTCTACTTGTCGCTGGTCTTTGGCAAGGAAGCGAATACGGCTGATGTCGTAATCTCCGCTTTCCTTTTGATAGGAAACTGGCAGCCATTCTAGCCGACTTGCCAGCCAGCCTAAAAACAGCAATGCTTGTGCGGGGTTGCCTTTTTCGTAATCAATTGTTACTCTATCAATTTCTTTGAGAGCAGCACGACGGTGGGGTGCATCGTAGGCTTCAGCTGTCAATTCCTGCCATGCTGAGAGGCGACGCCAGTTCAAGTCAGCTAGAGGAACGCCAGTTTCCACCAATTCTTGGAGGCGGAGTAAGTCGCTTTCTGGCTCGTTAAAGCGGCAAGAATCCACAATCACGTTATTGCAAACTGCTGACAGCCGCTTGAATAAGGTGTTGTTGGGGTCTGGTGTTGCCTTCCACCAAAGAAATTTGGGCAAGCCACCAATCAACAATGCTGGAATCATCCCGCCTACGCGTTCCAAGGCAGCAGCGGTGCCACTGAGAGTGATGTATTCGCAGCAAATCAGCGTACTTGAAGATTGCTTTTGAATGGGGCAATAAGCAGAAACTTGAGCCTTAACGCCTTCATCTTCTCCAGTAATGGGGAACAGGGCAATAATCCGGCAGGGGTTACGCAGAGCAATTTCATCCGCTATCCTGGGGCTTGGGGCATTTAAGTTATAGGAAGAACCATTATCTCCGCTAGCTCCATTTCCCTGACGTTTGGTAAATTCTTCTCGCAATAAAGCCAGGGTTTCAGGTGTTGCGGTTCCGGTTTCTGGCAGTGAATATTTTATCTGTACTTGCCGGAGGGCGGCTTCCATTTGAGGCCCTAAAATTCCATCTAGTGGCCCGTTATAAAAACCTAAAGTAGCTAAAAGATACTGGGTTTCTTCTGGTTCGTAAACCACTAAAGTAAATGTCGTGGCGCGAGTGGCAGCAGGAAGCCCACCATCTTCGCCGGTAATGCCGTAACTTTGCCAGATTTGATTCAGTTCCGCTTCTATTTCTGTGAGTGAAATATCCTTCGGAGCTTGAAGTGAAAAAATAGTAGGAGCTTGGGGAGCCATAGTCAATTTTGGATTTTGGATGAAAGGATTTTAGATTTTGTCATTAGTTATTTGTCCTTCGTCCTTTGTCATTTGTTAGGTATCTTTTATTTTTTTACTAATGACCAATGACCAATGACCAATGACTAATGACTAATTATTTACAGTCTGCGCCAACGCCGGCCATCCTGGTTAATTAATAATTCTGCTTCTGTTGGTTCCCAAGTACCTGCTTCGTACTGGGGAATGGTAGTTGGGTCTGTGGGTGCATCCCAAACTGAAAGGGCTGGAGTTACTACTTGCCAAGCTGCTTCTACTTCGTCGGCGCGGGTGAATAATGTTTGATCGCCCATCATACAATCAAGGAAAAGGCGATCGTAAGCATCGGAAGTTGCTTGGATGCCAAAGGAACCATAACTAAAGTCCATATCCACGGAACGGGTGCGGAATTCTGCACCAGGCATTTTCACATCAAAGCGCAAAGAAATTCCTTCGTTCGGCTGAATCCGCATTGCCAAAATATTGGCGTTTCTCTGTTGCGCGGCGGATTGAAACATCCGAGAAGGAACGTCGCGGAAGTGGATGGAAATCTCACTGACTTTTTTCGGCATCCGCTTACCTGTCCGCAGGTAGAAGGGAACACCCTGCCAGCGCCAGTTATCAACTAGAAACTTCATCGCTACATAGGTGGGTGTTGTAGATTGGGGATTCACACCTGGTTCTTCCCGATACCCTGGTGCTGGTTGACCTTTCATCCAGCCAGCACTATATTGACCGCGCACTGCGGAACGTGAGAGATTGTGGACATCAGCTAACCGTGTAGCTTGCAATACTTTTACTTTTTCTGTACGGATACTGTCGGCATCCATTGAGTTGGGCGCTTCCATCGCTGTCAGGCAGTAAAGTTGCATTAAATGGTTTTGCAACATATCCCGTAGTGCGCCGGCGCTTTCATAGTAACCAGCGCGGTCTTCCACGCCCACGGTTTCTGCCACAGTAATTTGCACGTGGTCAACAAATTGCCGATTCCACAAGGGTTCAAAAATCGCATTGGCGAAGCGAAACACCAGCAAATTCTGGACTGTTTCTTTACCCAAGTAGTGGTCAATACGATAGACTTGGTTTTCTTTACAAAATTTTTGTACTACTTGGTTGAGACTTTGGGCGGAAGCCAAGTCACGACCGAAGGGTTTTTCAATTACCAGACGATGTTTGTAGGGATCTTCTAGCATCCCGGCAGTTCCTAGCTGCCTAATTGCTTCGGGAAAGAATGCCGGGGCAACGGAGAGGTAAAACATCCGATTGCCTCGCGTGCCCCGCTTTTCGTCTAGTTCGCTTAATAAAGTTTTCAGTTTTTGATAACTTTCGGGCTTGTCGATATCGCCAGGACAGTAGAATAGACCTTGAGAGAAGTCTTGCCATAGTTCCCCCAAATCGACATCGGGATGTGCCTCTTCCATCCCTTTTTGCATCTGTTCGCGGAAGTATTCGTGGCTCCACTCTCGACGTGCTACACCAACGATGGTAGTTTCAGGTGGAATGCGCCGTTCTCGCCGCAATTTGAAAAGTGCTGGTACTAGTTTGCGCCACGTGAGGTCACCGGAAGCGCCAAAGATAACTATAATTTGGGGTTCGGGCATCCCTTGTTGTTGCAGACCAACGCGCAAGGGATTTTCTAGCAGACTGACCATAGGAATTTTGGATGTTAGATTTTGGATTTTGGATTAGGTATGGGGAGTGCTGAGTTAGGAGTTAGGAGTTAGGAGTTAGGAGTTATTATTCCCATCTCCCCATCTCCCCATCTCCCCACTCCCCAGCCCCTACACTGGCGACAATACCTTGATTTTTTCTTCTAAAGAGTTCATCAAGGACTGGAAGGGTTGGATGAACTTGTCAATACCTTCAGTTAAGAGTTCATCCATTACGGTATCGAGATTAATGTTGATGTCGGGGTCTTTGAGGTTTTCGATCAGCTTGTAAGCTTCTTCTGTTCCTGTTTCTATGCGATGCGTGCGGCCGGCTTCGCCAACGCCTACGTTACAATGATCGGCACAAGCTTTGATAGTGGCTGGCGGTAGGGTGTTCACGGTATCTTTGCCAATCAACTCATCGACATACATCACGTCGCTGTAGCTGGGGTTTTTGGTGCTGGTACTAGCCCACAGTAGGCGCTGTACTTTGGCTCCTTTTGCTGCTAAGGCTTGCCAACGATCGCTTTCGATGATTTTCTTGTATTCTTGGTAGGCTATCTTAGCGTTAGCGATCGCTACTTTTCCTTTCACTGCTCTCAGCTTCGCTTCCAGATTAATATCATCAACACCTTTTTTCAACTTAGCATCTATTTTGGCGTCGATGTTGTTATCGATCCGACTGAGGAAGAAGCTGGCAACTGAAGCTATTTTGCTGATATCTTTACCAACGCCAGCCCGTTTTTCTAATCCCCGAATATACGCCCAAGCTGTGTTGACGTAGCTTTCTACAGAAAACAGCAATGTAATGTTAACATTGATGCCTTCGGCGATCGCCTGTTCTACTGCTGGCAAACCAGCTTCGGTACCAGGAATTTTAACCATGAGATTTTCCCGGTCAATTTCTTGGAAATAGCGTCTAGCTTCGGCTATTGTTGCTTGGGTATCGTGGGCAATGGTGGGTGGTACTTCGATACTCACATAACCATCGAGTTTATTCGAGGCTTCATAAACAGGGCGTAAAATATCACACGCACTACGAATATCTGCAAAAATCAGCGATTCGTAAATTTTGTATGTTGGTAAGCCAGCGCGGACTCCAGCTTCTATATCAGCATCATAAATGACGTTACCAGCGATCGCTTTTTCAAAAATCGCTGGGTTGGAAGTTATCCCGGCAATTCCTTGATTTTCAACTAAGTCTCGGAGTTCGCCTGATTGAATAATGTCACGGGTCAAATTATCCATCCAGATACTTTGACCGTATTGCTTAATTTCTAGTAGATGATTGGTTGCCATAACCTAGTTTGTTTCACTCCTGTATGATGTTTCCTAGTGAAGTTGGCATCCATCAAATTCTCAAACAGCTATCAGTTAACATCGGTTGATTATTAGGTGTTGATTATTGATGGTGACTCTTGAATTGTGCCGTTGCCAATCACTTATCGCATCGGCCAGCTGAGATAATCCTTAATTTATTTTCAAGAAGTGCTATTGTGCATTCCCAATCCTAAATCACCATGATTAACCTTTAATTAATGAAATCTGAATGCATTATTGACGCTTTTTCATCCTCATTTAATGACCGTTTTGAATAAAAGACTCCACTTTAGCGACATCTTCTTTACTACCAATAATTAAAGGTGTGCGCTGATGCAGTTTTTTCGGCACTACATCCAAGATATCTACTAGCCCTGTAGTTGCACGACCGCCTGCTTGCTCAATCAAAAACGCTAGAGGTGCGGTTTCATAAAGCAAACGCAATTTACCTTCTGGTTTTTGAATGGTGCCTGGGTAGAGAAATACACCACCTTGAACTAAAATTCTATGGATATCGCTCACCATTGCCCCGCTATATCGAGCGGTATAGCCTTCTGTGCGGTGAACGTAGCGGATGTATTCTCTAATTGATTCTTCCCACTGCCAGAAGTTACCCTCATTCACGCTGTAAACAGCACCGTGGTTAGGAATGCGGATATTTTCTTCTGTAAGAATAAATTCACCTAAGCTGGGGTCGAGAACAAAGGAATGTACGCCTTTACCTATACTATAGACTAGCATCGTGCTAGGCCCATAGAGGATGTATCCGGCAGCAATTTGCTTGCGTCCGTTGGCCAGGAGGTCACTTGCTTGCTGGTCGCTATCAGTTCCTTCTTGTTGGCGAATGGCGAAAATGGAACCTAAGCTGAGATTAATATCCGTGTTGGATGAACCGTCAATTGGGTCATATAGCAAGGTATAGCGCCCAATGGGGCAATTTTCTGGGATGTAGTAGGGTTTTTCCATTTCTTCAGAAGCTAGACGACAAACTAAGCCGCTTTGCTTAAATACTGAGATAAAGACATCGTTGGCATACACATCCATTTTTTTGACGGACTCACCTTGCACATTCACTTCTCCAGTGAATCCGAGAACGCCTTCCATTAAACCAGCCCGACTCATGCGACGAGCAATCAATTTGCCAGCCAGGGCGATACGATTCATCAGCGCACTCAAATCTTGTGCATCTGCCGAAAAACTTTGAAGTTGCTGCAATACGTGACGGGATAGAGTTGTACAATCACGATCTAAAGCTCTGTCTGTAGCGTCGTTGACGGACAAGTCTAAAGATTCTGGCGCTTGAGTCATTTTTGTGTTCTCCGTAGCCACTAGCTGTTAGTTGGGTTATGTGTCGCAACTTTATGGTCGCTGTTTCTATCTTAGGAAGCTAATTTGAGAACTGAGATGCGACTTTAGATAAACTAAAGAAATGAAGCTTCGGTGACTCTGGTGGCTAGTGTTGAGGTGTTGGGGGGAGCGATCGCACTTAGAATTTGATAAATTATTCTCTTGGTACTAAGAATCTGCAATTTTTTTGTAACAGCTATGATATAATACGGAGTCTTGGGCGATTAGCACAGGGGTAGCGCACATCCTTCACACGGATGGGGTCACTGGTTCAAATCCAGTATCGCCCACTTAATGCATTCTAGATTGTAAAGCGACAAATTAATTGTCCTCCTTTAATACTAAACATCGGACTTTGAGGTGAAGATAGACTCACTTATTTGTATTTTCAAGTTGCGATCGGATAGCTAAACATTGCATCTGATATAGAAAGTAATGCTACCTTTTAAGAAAAAAATTGTGACTGATGAAACCATGCGTCCGGTAGCAGTTTGGATTGATTATCAAGATTGGAAGCAAATCGAAAAGATATTAGAGGCTCATCAATTACAACAATAAGAATTAAATTTAAACACATATGCGGGTGTAATTAAACTAACTCAAGACCCCTTGGAGTATCACCAGCAAATTAGGGATGAGTGGCATTGACACAACATTATTTACCAATGATGTAAAACTTGCTAATTTAATATAAATTAATACTCAGTCAGTACAAATTGTGCGACGAAGGGCGATCGCTTCAAGCTTGCGGGCGCACAACGCACGCAGGGCTACTGATTACTACTGAAGTTTTATTTAAATTAACGTTCATTCAATAGTAAGATTATTCTGCTTGTTTCAAATTCTGATTGCTATTGCACTCGATTTGGTTGACCCCAAACATTTTAAAAAACTGGTTTACAAACTGCTGTAACCATGATCAAGAAAAATTTGCTTAACAACGAAATTTTTACTTTAGACAATATTCTTTTATCACAAGAGTGTGCTGAGTATATTAATTTCACTGAAAGTATTGGTTATACAGATGCGCCGATCAGTACTATTCGAGGTTTCCAAATGCGTCCCGATATCCGTAATAATGAGCGTGTTATCGTCGATGATTACCAATGGGCTTTTGACTTATGGCAGCGTGTGTCAGATTATATTCCTAAGACCATTGGCAGATGGCAAGCAGTAGGATTAAATGAGCGTTTTCGTTTTTATCGCTATGATCCAGGACAGAGATTTGCAATACATCATGACGGTTCTTATCGGCGACCGAATGGGGAGGAAAGTCTGTTAACTTTCATGATTTACCTAAATGAAGGTTTTGAAGGAGGTGAAACCCGTTTTCATCTTTCGCCTCGGTACTATAAAGAATTATCTAATATTACTGTGGTTCCAGTCACGGGTATGGCTTTGTGTTTTGTTCATGAACTTGTGCATGAAGGTGTTGCTGTTGTTCAAGGACGAAAGTATGTTTTACGCTCAGATGTTATGTATCGTCAACAGTCGAGAGTCTACTAGAGTGTCTAAAACTCCTCGCGGTAAACTGGTAAGAGTGAATCCATATATTCATCGGGGGACAATTGTAACAAAGCAGGAATAATGCCTTCTAAATCAAAATCAATATCCCCAAAGCGCAGCTTTAAAATCTTAGTAATAGTTCCACTTCGTTATTTCTGGATACCTTCTCTTTCCCAACTCGTTAATATTTCCATATATAGTTCCTTGTCGATTACTCCCAACCTACCGAAAGCAGTTTGCCAATTATTAAATTAAAAACTGCCCGTGTTCAAAGTAAACAAGAGCAGTTTTAACACCAAAGCCCAAAATTAAAAATTTACGCATCCTCCAGTTCCAATTGAGCCACCGTAACCGCGTTAAAAGCGAAAGCCAAAACTAATGGCATCGGAGACTGGAACCAGAAGGTAAAAAGAACAGCAAAGATTGTGCCAATTACTGCTGAACTAGACCACAATCGTTCTTCAAAAGTTAATCCTTTTTCGGCTTTAATCAATCTCAGAACATGAACAGGAATTGGTTCTGGCATTACACAACCCGGAGGAAAAGCCCAGTAGTTATTGCGCCGCTCGACAAATAAATCTGTCCAGCCATTTTCTTGGCACCATGCCTCAATCCATTGAAGTGAGTAATGATTAATCATCGCAGTTGAGAGTTCTGTTTGTGGAATTTGTGTAGTTGATGAAGATAGTTTTTTGGAGATTCCTAAAAATATAACTAATTCGGTATGAAATTAACTCTATCGATGGTAAATTTAAGCTTTGTTAAGCAGTTGAGATACATGAAAATTAGACTCAAACTTTGCTTTGCTTAATTAAAAGCCTAGCAGTCGATAGAATCTGTTGAACTCAAATGACAATAAACTTTACGTGAAAAATTCAAAGTTAAGAATTGTAAATTAATCGGTGAGTGTTACTGCTCAATAAAACTATATAAGTAGGTAGACATAATTAAATTTAAGATTGGAGCTTTGTTCGTAGTAAGCGATTTATCGCTCTTAACAGAGGTTTTAATGCCTCAAGCCCATACTACAAACTTTAGTTTAATTGAGTCCTTCTACTTATATCCTAAAAACCAAATTTTCAAATCAAGAATTGTAAATAAATCAATGGGTATAGATGTAGCTCTTTGTAGACATTGCTTGGGTATTGAAAAAAACAGAAAGTTATTTGTATCTGCCTTTGGTAATAATTTTGCTGGTAAGCTGATGCACTTTTAAATTGCATAGTTCAACTCGCTAGAAAGACGCTCTGACGCGGTGAGGAAGTTGGAGTCTTCTCTACGAGACGCTGCGCGTTGGCGGAAGCCTCTCGTAGAGAAGGCGGTTCCCGTCGAGTCCAAACTTCCGAACCCGTTCGCTCTTAGCGTTCCCGTTCGCGTAGCGTCTCCGAAGGAGAAGGGTAGGGGGACACGGAGATGCAATTTGAATGACGATTAGCTTATGATGTGGCGTAGTCGTAGCCCGTCGTAGACATCGCCTTCCACATTACCCCCAAGTAATTGCTGCTTTCTGCCTAAAGTCACAGGCATAATTTTGCTGACAGTGAGAAGTGATGCTTGTTTTTACGTTACAAAATATTAAGCAGGGAAAATATAGATTCCCTAAATTTAGCAGCGGCAGAATTGCTAGTGGTCTGTCCCAAAAGTTTTGAGAGTTTCGTAGTAAGCACAAAGCGTGCTTGAACATTATAGGACTAAAGTCCTTGCTTTTTAAGCACTAAAGTGCTTACTACGAACCTTTCAGAACTAATGGGACAGACTACTAGTCTAAATTACTTAGGCTGTTAACACTCAACAGTCAACTCTCAAGATGCGGTAAGCTTACAATGCAGCGACTATACACAAAATTGGCTCTAAATATGTTTTGGCGGCGAGGATTGGCGTTACTTGTGGGGATTATTTTATGGTGCGTGGCTCATCCAGCACTAGCGGTAGATTGGACTCATCCACTGTCATTTAGTAATGCAGAGTTGTCAAGACGTGATTTTTCTGGTGAAAGTTTACAAGCTGCGGAGTTTTCTAACGCCAATATGGAATTGGCTAATTTTACAAACGCTGACTTGCGGGGAGCAGTGTTGAGTGCTTCGGTGATGACACAAGCAAATCTGCACGGAGCCGATTTAACGAATGCAATGGTCGATCAGGTAAACTTGACTAAGGCAGATTTAAGCGATGCAGTTCTCAAAGAAGCCCTTTTGCTCCGCGCCATCTTTAATGATGTGAATATAGACGGTGCAGATTTTACAGATGCAATTTTGGATAAAGCACAAATCAAAGAACTGTGTGCAAAAGCTGGTGGTGTGAATTCCAAAACAGGCGTGCAAACTCGTGATTCTCTGGGATGTTAATGAAACGTGTAGGTGTAATTGGTGGCGGACAACTTGCCTGGATGATGGCAGATGCAGCACGCAAGCTAGGAGTAGAATTAGTAGTACAAACTCCTAGTCAAAGCGATCCGGCGGTGTCAATTGCTCAGGAAGTTGTTTTCGCTCCGGTAGATGACGCCAGTGCTACAGAAATATTAGCGAAAAAGTGCGATGTCATCACCTTTGAAAATGAATTTGTTAACTTAGATGCTTTATCTGTTTTAGAAAAGCAAGGGGTTCGTTTCCGTCCAAGATTAGAAGCTTTAACTCCTCTTTTAGATAAATATCATCAGCGCCGCTGTCTAAGTGATTTAGGCTTACCAGTTCCGCAATTTTTTGCCGTTGAAGAGACGGAAAATCTCAAATCTAAAATAAAATATCTGGGTTTTCCTATAGTTCTCAAATCCCGACGCCACGGTTATGATGGTCAGGGTACTTTCATAATTCAAGACTTTGCTGGTCTAGAAGAAAAGTTAAGTTATGAAACTATAACAAAAACTCCAAATCGATCGCTTTTCTTGTTAGAGGAATTTGTACCTTTTGAAAGAGAACTAGCAATCATAGCAGCGCGTTCTGTAAATGGAGAAATTGTCACCTATCCGGTGGTAGAAACCCAACAAGAACAACAAGTGTGTCGGCGGGTAATTGCGCCAGCCGAAATTTCGCCAGATCTAGTAGCAGAAATAGAAGCGATCGCACATACTCTATTAAATAGCCTGCAAGTAGTAGGGGTTTTTGGAATCGAGCTATTTCTGACTGCTGATGGCAAAGTGCTGGTAAATGAAATTGCTCCGCGTACTCACAATTCTGGACATTTTTCCCTTGACGCCTGTGAAACTTCTCAATTTGAACAACAGCTAAGGGCAGTTTGTGGTTTACCCTTGGGAAATCCTAGTTTACAGTGTGCTGGCGCTGTGATGGTGAATTTGTTGGGGTATGAAAATTCTGACAGCGATTACCAAAGTCAGCGTCAAAAAATAGCAGAGATTCCCCAAGCGCACGTCCACTGGTATGGGAAAACTCAATCGCGTCCTGGGCGTAAGTTGGGACATGTCACCGTTGTGCTAGACAATCAAAGTCGAAAACAAGCGATGGCTGTTGCCCACACCATAGAATCTATCTGGTATCCCAAGTAAATTTTTGAGAAACTTTCGGTGTTCAACACACAACATCTTTTTGAAAGCTATAATGAGTTAGTTGCACTACGACGTTGGTGACTGCCATCAAGTTTTTTGATCTATGTCTTTAAAGAAAAGGGAGTCAACCAGTCTCGTGGCAGTAGACCGAGCATGTACTCGGAAACTTTAAACGAGAAACTTAGATTCCCACCTGGTTTAACCAGGTCATAAACTTAGGTAAAACGGCGTCGCGGTGAACTCAAAATTATTAGCTCCCAAACTCAGTTAGAATTTGGGAGCTTTAATTATTTGAAGAAGAATAGAGAATTCAGAATTCAGAATTACGCCTAATAATTTTGTAGGGTGCGTTATGACTTGAGTCCATAACGCACTTAAGATCCTTTTATACCAGAAAACCGTCCTACAAGGACGGAGTTTTAGACCCAAATTTTTGATAAAAACAAAATCTGTATAACATGATTCTAATTTAGGCGACATTCAGCGGTAAGATCGCACAATTAAATGAAATTGTGGTTAAAGCTACAAAAAATTGTCACAACAAATAATTAATACCGTATTCCCAGCCTCGGTCTTCCGACTAGACAGTGGCTTAACGTTTATTCATCAGGAAATTCCCACTACCCCTGTAGTTGTGGCGGATGTTTGGGTGCGTGCTGGAACAAGCCTAGAACCAGAACCTTGGTTTGGGATGGCGCACTTTTTAGAACACATGATTTTTAAAGGTACTGCAACGCTACCTCCTGGAATGTTCGACCACAACGTTGAAAACCGGGGAGGCGTCAGTAATGCGGCAACAAGCTATGATTACGCTCATTATTCCCTTACCACAGCTGCGCCTTATTTGCAAGAGACTCTGCCGCACTTGGGAGAATTACTGCTGAATGCGGCAATTCCAGAAGATGAATTTAGTCGCGAACGGGACGTAGTATTAGAGGAAATCCGTTCGTGCAATGATGATTCTGACTGGATAGGATTCCAAGCTTTAGTTAGCAGTATTTATGGGCGTCACCCCTACGGACGTTCTGTGCTGGGTACTGAGCAAGAACTGATGCAGCAGTCACCAGAAGCAATGCGCTCTTTTCACCGTGCCCACTACCAACCAGAAAACATGACGGTGGTAATTGCAGGGGGCATAGCTCAACAGCCAGCTTGGGAATTAATAAATCGTTCATTTAGTGATTTTGCCGAACCTTCTCATTGTCCCCAGTTTGAAAAAGTTGCACAGCCAATAATAACAGAAATTCGTCGTCAAGAACTATCTTTACCACGCATAGAGCAAGCGCGATTGTTAATGGCCTGGCTTGTACCAGGAGTAGAAGAAATCCACACTGCCTATGGCTTAGATTTATTGTCCGTGTTATTAGCAGAAGGGCGGACTTCGCGTTTAGTACGCGATTTGCGGGAAGATTTGCAATTGGTACAGGGAATTTGTAGTAATTTTTCTTTGCAACGGGAATCGAGTTTATTTACAATTACTGCCTGGTTGGAACCAGAAAACCTAGAAAAAGTAGAATCCCTGATTTGCGATTGTTTAGATAAATTACAGACTCAGGAAATTAGTCAACAGGAACTAGCGCGATCGCGCAGACTACTATGTAACGAGTATGCCTTTTCCACTGAAACGCCAAATCAACTTACAGGACTTTACGGATACTACAATACAATTGCCCAAGCGGAATTAGCTGTGACCTATCCCCAGGAGATTCAGTCTTTTGATGCCCAAGAACTGCAAAAATTAGCTAAACAGTATCTCTCGCCGCACAATTATGCCGTTACTGTGCTTAAACCTTGTTAGGTATGGGGTATGGGGTATGGGGTATGGGGCATGGAAGAGGATAAGGGAGATTTAAAACCTCAACGTTTGAGTTCAAAACCTCAACGTTCTAGTTCAAAACCTCAACGTTTGAGTTTAAAATCTCAACGTTCCAATTCAAAACCTCAACGCTCAAACTTATTTCCCAATGCCCCATGCCCCATGCCCCATGCCCCATGCCCCATGCCCCATGCCCCATGCCCAATGCCCAATGACAAATGACAAATGACAAAGGACAAATAACAAATGACAACCTTACTGCAAAAATCGCCTATTCATCGCACTGTATTAAACAATGGCATTGTGGTGCTAGTGGCAGAAAACCCGGCTGCGGACATTATTGCGGCGCGAATTTTTGTACGTGCTGGTAGTTGTAACGAAAACCAAGAACAAGCAGGGTTGGCACATTTGCTATCAGCAGTAATGACAAAGGGATGCGATGGACTTTCTAGCTTGGAAATTGCGGAAAAAGTCGAGTCTGTGGGGGCGAGTTTGAGTGCAGATGCGACCTCTGATTATTTTTTACTATCTTTCAAGACGGTAACATCTGATTTTGCCGAAATTTTAACATTGGCAGGACAAATTTTGCGATCGCCAACTTTTCCCGAAGTCCAAGTGGAACTAGAACGGCGTCTAGCACTACAAGATATTCGTTCGCAAAAAGAGCAACCCTTCACTGTGGCCTTTGAACAATTGCGGCAGGTAATGTACCAAAACCATCCCTATGGTATGTCGGTATTAGGAGATGAAACAACCATGAGCCGCTTAACTCGTGCGGACTTAGTGCAGTATCATCAAACTTATTTCCGTCCCGATAATCTGGTAATTAGTATTGCTGGGCGAATCACACCCGCAGACGCAGTAGCATTGGTTACAGATACTTTTGGTGCTTGGCAAGTCCCAGCAGCAGCAGTGCCAACACTCAATTTACCTGAAATTAGAGTGAAACCACAGGTAACGCTAAAGCCACAACAGACGCAACAATCAATCGTGATGCTTGGCTATATGGGCACATCAGTGAATTCTCCTGACTATGCCCCGCTGAAGTTGCTGTGTACCTACTTGGGAAATGGGCTTTCTAGTCGCTTGTTTGTCGAATTGCGAGAAAAACGAGGTTTAGCTTACGAGGTATCTGCTTTTTACTCAACTAGGCTATACCCAGCATCGTTTGTAGTTTATATGGGTACAGCACCAGAAAACACTACCATAGCCTTAGAAGGACTGCGTACAGAAGTAGATTTATTATCTACCACCGAAATATCCCCAAGTGCCCTGCAAGCTGCTAAAAACAAAATTCTGGGACAGTACGCTTTGGGCAAACAAACGAACGGGCAAATTGCTCAGATATACGGGTGGTATGAGACTTTGGGGTTAGGAATTGATTTTGACATCAATTTCCAAGAACTGATTGCGGCTGTGGATGCCCAAAATGCGATCGCCGCCGCTTCCAAGTATTTAAAAGAGCCTTATGTATCTTTAGTTGGCCAAGAAGCAGCAATCAATGGGGCGATCGCATAAGGTAGATGATGTGCATCAGGCGTGTCCTGTTAGAGGCATCGCTTTGTGCAACAGCTGTTTTTTACACCAAGCGGCTGTACCATTAGCATCAGAATATTCTGGGAGTAAATTCCATGCGACACAGCCTGACAGCAAGTATTTTGAGTTACTTAAAATTACTAGATCCAACTGTAAATCGCTGTAAAATGGAAAAACGGCAAAAGGGTTGGTGGACAAATAAATCTAAGTCTTTATCAGTAACTCAAATACTCCTGTTCTCCACTACACCTCTGTTTATTGCTTCCTCTGCTCTAGTATCAATTGCAGCCCCACAAAAAATAGCCCAAGTAAACCCCGCAGATAGTATCAGCCGTCCTACGCTGAAAGTTGGTAGCCAAGGCGAACGCGTATCTGAACTTCAAGCAGCTTTGAGACTTTTGGGTTTTTACTCTGGCGAAGTAGACGGTATATATAGTGAAAACACAGCTAGTGCTGTTTCTCGATTTAAACAAGCAGCTGGCTTAAATCCAGATGGCATCGTTGATGTCGCCACATGGCAAAGACTGTTTCCTAGAGAATCGGTAGTAGGATCGACACCTCCAGCATCTGGACAAAGATTTAACTCAGCAACAAATTTTCCCGTTCCAACCCAGGCTACTAGCCTCACCAACGTTGCAAATCCCAATCCCAACCCACCAAGACAGCCTGTAACCCAAGTTCCCACCAACCCCAATCCACCAAAGAAAGCTGCAACACAAGCTACTACAAGCCCCAAACCACCAAAGAAAACTGCAACACAAGCTACTAACAGTCCCAAACCACCAAAGAAAACCGCAACACAAGCTACTACCAGCCCTGAACCCAGGCCTGCTAACCCTAGACAAGCTCAAAAAACGCCGAATCGTACTACATCAACTACTCGAACCCAGTCAACCACACGTAGTGGACAAACAACCCGAACTCAGTCAAATACAAGTACTAAGCGAACTCCTGGTATTCAATACACTTCAGAAGGATTACCAATTTTGCGCGTAGGGTCACGTGGTTCCGAAGTTGTCAGATTACAACAACAGCTGAAAAAGCTTGGTTACCTAAAAGGCGATGTCGATGGAGACTTTGGCGCGACAACCGAGACTGCTGTCAAAGCTTTACAAAAGCGCTATGGTTTAGAACCTGACGGCGTAGCTGGGGGGGCTACCTGGGAAATTCTTTTGCGCCGTTAGGGAACTCGAATCATAATTATTCAACTCTTTAAATCAGAGGGATGAGGGAGTAAATTCTTCCTTATCCTTTTTGTCTTGGAATCAAATTGTGGACTATCCCATTGTTAGTGGGTAGTTGACTTAGGTACATCGTGGAATACGATAAAGATACTGGGATTAAAAGTATTCCTCTATGCCAGCACTGAGAAATTACACCAATTTGACAAATGATTGTCAAATATGGATTGCTACAAGCAATTATCACTAAGCTCTTTGACAATCCAAAATGGTATTAGATTGCTTTTGTGCTGTCAAAAGAGGATGACTACTTTAAAAGTCAAGTACAACGACACCCAATTATGTTACAGATCGCAATGGACAAAAGTTAAATTAATTAAACTTAGGGTTAATTCTTCTAAAAAAGCTTATGCGACACTTTTTATTAACTTGGCTTGGTACTGCGGTGGCGTTATTTATTACTGCTAATATTGTTCCGGGATTCTTTATCAAGAGCTTTGTAGCTGCCTTGGTTGCTGCTATTGTTATTGGTCTAGTTAATGCATTTATTAGACCGATTTTGCGGATTTTAACTTTTCCAATTACCTTGCTCACTTTTGGTTTGTTTACATTAGTAATTAATGCTTTAACCCTTTGGCTAGCAAGTGCCCTAACTCCGGGTTCTGGGTTTGAAATTCAGGGTTTTTTACCTGCTTTTTTTGGTTCAATCGTGCTAGCAATTGTTTCTAGCATTATTAACTATCTTTTGAGAGTTGTTGAATAGAAAAGTCAATCACAGTAAGCAGCTTGGGCAACAGCTAGCGTTACAGCTCCTGGTTGCCCTTTTAATGGAAAAATTTGTTTAGTAACTAACAATTTTACCCGCAATTGTTCTGCGCTAATAGAAAAAGAATTAGTGAATAAAAAGTTGAGTTGAGTAGCTGCAACAATAGCCGCTGCCTCTGCTACGCCGGGTGTACCTACTTCTTGGTTGGTAATTGTGCTAGGGTTGGGAACCAAAACACGGCGAAGAACTTCGGCAGAAAAACCTTTTAGGGGCAAATTGCGTAGGTTGCAAAATTCTACTAAGCCAACTTCCGAGGCTTTAGTATCAATGGTAGCAATACCCGCGATCGCACTTTGGCAAAGTTGATTTTCTTCAAATACTTTCTCAATTGCCAAATTAATTAATTGCCATGAAGTTCCCCGTTTACAACCAATTCCTACCCATAAAATCTGCTGCACCTAGTAAATTTCCTAATTAAGTTTGTGTTTTTTACTCCAATAACCAACCAAACAAATCTCCCACCGTCAGCTTCAACTCACTTGCAAAATCTGGTACGGGAAGTAAATCTTTTAGCTCATCTAACATCACTGGCTGTCGATTGCGTATATAAACGAATACCGTTTGTTCTTCTGGATCGATTAGCCAACCCATTTGTGTTTCATAATTCAGACAATGTAAAATATTTTTTGTAACTTTAGTTTGTCTTTGGTCGGGTGATAGAATCTCGATAGTCCAATCGGGAGCGGCTTGGAAAACGTTGGCAACTTGGCCATTTTCATCACGGGGAATTCTTTCCCAACTAAATACAGCCACATCTGGGACAATCGATCTACCGCCAAATGTACACTGTAGTTCTGGAAAAGCACGAGCAATTCGCTTGGGCTTGACGCTTAAGTTGATAATGCTAACCATTTCACCTTGAATTATACTGTGCTTCCCCTGTGGCATAGGTTTTTGAATAATTTGACCATCGATGTATTCACTAGCAGGTTTGGTTTCTGGTAGCATCAAAAACTCTGCCAAATTTATGTCTTTTGATGGTGTCCGTACCATTTGCTATCCTCCAACAAAATACTCTTTGATAAATCTACCAATTCTAAATTAAATAATCGCCCTTCGAGTTCACCAGTTAGCAATCGATACAAGGCACTGAGACTGCAACTGCTTCACCAAAACACAAAGGACACAAACAAAAAATAACTTAAGTTGAACTCTTATTTATCGCCCATATTCCGCACCTCAATAGAGAGACGATTTAGATTTATCAAAGACCGATTATTTTTCGCGGATAGTCTGTTAGTGAAAATCCTGAAAAACTAGAAACAATGATTATATTAT
This sequence comes from Nostoc sp. ATCC 43529, assembly GCA_003326205.1. Lineage (GTDB taxonomy): Bacteria > Cyanobacteriota > Cyanobacteriia > Cyanobacteriales > Nostocaceae > Nostoc. The sequence goes on along the minus strand of LWTK01000001.1, from coordinate 8,641 downwards.
GGCAATTTGAATTCAGAAACGTAACTTCAAAATTTCTATTCTCCACTTCCCCACCTCCCCACAGTTAAAATTACGTTTTAGAACGCAGATTAGTATTAATGTTAAACTGATTAGTCCCGACACTGGCAATGGTAAAGTCAAAACAAGCGGAGGTTTTGATATGGCTCAAGCTTTACCCAAACTATTGACTTTTGAAGAATTTATTGCATGGCTGCCAGAAAACACCGGAAAACGTTACGAATTACACGATGGGATAATTGTAGAAATGTCTCAACCGAGTGGCAAGCATGAAAAAGTTACGGGATTTTTAGCAGGAGAAATTACCGTTGAATATAAGCGATTGAAACTGCCATACTTTATTCCCAAAACAGCTTTAGTAAAACCACCGAGAAAATCATCGGGTTACTTGCCAGATATTGTATTAATCAACGATGCTAATTTGCAAAATGAGGAATTGTGGGAAAAAGAGTCTACCGTAACTCAAAGTGAATCTATTCCTTTGGTCATTGAAGTTGTAAGTACAAACTGGGAAGATGATTATTACACAAAATTAGGGAATTATGAAGCCATGAAAATTCCTGAATATTGGATCGTTGATTATGCAGCTCTAGGAGCCAGAAAGTTTATTGGTAACCCCAAACAACCAACCATTTCTATTTATCATTTAGTTGATGAAGAATATCAAGTTGCTCAATTTAGAAATTTGGAACGTATTATATCCCCTACTTTTCCAGATTTAAACCTGACTGCTAATCAAATTTTCAATGCTGTTTTGTAGACTATTTTTGAGCTCCCCTTCAGGAAAATTCACATAATCCTCTTTTGTCACTATTTCAAAGCTGGTAATTGTTACTGCATAATTTATTTTCTTGATGGTTATTTAAGCTGACAAATTATCTCTTACTCCCCAAAAGCGGGAATAGGGAACAGAAAATTGTTGCCCGTTGCCTGTTCCCTATTCCCTTCTTTGATAAGATTGCTATATTACATCCTTTCTAATACCTGAATTCCCAACAAAGATAATCCCAATTTCAGGGTTCTAGCGGTCAAATCACACAAAATTAAGCGGGATGTTCGCTGTGGTTCCTCGGCATCCAGTACCCGAACTCCGCGATCGCGGTCATAAAACTGATTGAATTTTTTACTCAGTTCATACAAATATTCACATAAACGATGAGGCAATAAATCTTGCTCTACAGTATTAATAACTTCATCGAGTTGGAGTAAATATTTTGCCAGCGCTAATTCAGTTTCATGTTCTAATACTACGGCATTATTTCCTAACTCCTTAAAGTTAATTTCACCCTTGCGGCTAATCCCTTGAATCCGGGCATAAGCATATAGCATATAGGGCGCAGTATTACCTTTGAGATCTAGCATTTTGTCGTAACTGAAAACATAGTTACTGGTGCGGTTTTGGCTTAAATCTGCATACTTAACTGCACTAATTCCAACTACCTTAGCAACTTCATTAATAAATTCTTCAGTTTCTTGGCGTTCTTCTTCTTGTAATCTAGCTTTGAGGTCTGTATGTGAACGAGCGATCGCTTCATCTAACAAATCCCGCAACCGTACAGTATCGCCAGAACGAGTTTTGAATTTCTTACCATCTTCCCCTAACACTAACCCAAAGGGCACATGCACTAATTCCACATCATCGGGAATCCATCCGGCTTTGCCTGCTACCTGGAAAACTTGAGCAAAGTGGTTTGCTTGTCCAGCATCTGTTACATAAATTATCCGTTTGGCTTCATCCTGCTGAATCCGGTAGCGGAGGGATGCTAAATCTGTAGTGGCGTAGTTATAACCGCCATCTGATTTCTGCACAATTAAAGGTAAAGGTTCACCTTCCCTATTAGTAAACCCTTCAAGAAAAACGCATTTTGCCCCTTGATTTTCTACCAGTAGTCCAGATTTTTCTAAATCTTCCACAACTCCTGGTAACAAGGAATTGTAGAAAGACTCGCCGCGTTCAATTAACTTGATATCCAACAAATCATAAATTAATTGAAACTCTTGCCGTGATTGTTCGCACAGTAATTTCCAAGCATGGAGTGTATCTTGGGCACCTGCTTGTAATCTGACGACTTCTTGGCGTGCTGTTTCTTGAAAAGCTTCATCAGCGTCAAACCGCTGTTTGGCTTGGCGGTAAAAAGTGACTAAATCGCCAATATCTAAAGCATTAGCAGTAGTTAGGGCTTCGGGGTACACTTCCCGCAGATAAGCAATTAACATGCCAAATTGCGTACCCCAATCACCGATATGATTTAACCGCAGGACATCATGTCCTTGAAATTCGAGAACGCGAGCGATCGCATCACCGATGATTGTAGAACGCAAGTGTCCGACGTGCATATCTTTAGCAATATTCGGACTAGAAAAATCCACAATTTCGCGTTGTGGGGTCTTCGCAGTTGGAATTCCTAACCTGGGATCTGCCTGAATAGCGTTCAGTTGTGCTTCCAGGTATGCTGTTTTCAATTTCAGATTGATAAATCCTGGCCCTGCAATTTCTGGTGGTTCGCAGATTTGCGATACATCTAATTTCTCAACTATGGCAGATGCGATTATTCTTGGTTGCTTTCCTAACTTTTTACTCAGTGATAAAGCCACATTTGCCTGATAATCACCAAATTTAGGATTACTAGCAGCAACCAAAATAGGATCTATTCCAACGAAGTCAGCGCCAAAAGCTGCCACTAAAGCCTGCTCAAACTGAACTTTTAGTTTTTCTTGTGTAGGGTTCATATATAAATTCTATCTGCGAGGGGGGTGATGTAGCTCTGGAAAAGCTTGATTATTTTAACCTTAAAATATATTCATCAAGTCCAAGCAAAGACCGTCATCTTTAAGCACAACCCCATAAATTGTCTTCCATCCTTGGCACAGCTTCTAGATTCTGACCATACCCCAGTGTATATTGACTAAGCCCTTCAGGGGCGGGAATAGGGTTGGGGGTTGGGGGAACACAAGAAGAACTAGTTCTCAATATTGGGTCAGTAGCACTATTATTTAACGTGAATTCGATGTATGGGATTTTGACCTCACCCCCAGCCCCTCTCCTAATAGGAGAGGGGAGCAAAAAGCGTAATTTTTCGTTACTCCTCCCTATCCTGGTAGAAGAGGGAGGCTGGGTGGGTGAGGTCTGTCGAATTCACGTTTATTTATGAAAAAATCTTGCTTTAAAACGAGATGGTGCAACCTACGAAGTTTCAATGCGTCGTTATATAAATACGTTGGTTTTAGTTATGGGGTATCAATACTCAGATTTTGTTAAGTAAGTAGACATAATTAAATGTAAGATTGGAGCTTTGTTGGTAGTAAGCGATTTATCGCTCTTAACAGACGTTTTAATGGCTCAAGCCCATACTACGAACTTTAGTTTCATTGAGTCCTTCTTGTTAATTCGATGGATTGCTAAGTTTCTCAACGTAAGTACGGAGATTAACTTTGTTTGTATACTCGCGAATTCCATTGAGCAAGGCTGAACTTGATGCGTATGACGCTGCTACTCTACCTATGTACTTCGTTCCAATGAAAATCGCTAGAGATTTAAGTTTTAACCTTTGACTCTATAATTTCTACATCTTGTTTTCATAAAACATATAAACTTATCATCAAATTTTCATCATATATAAGTTTAAACCCTCAGTGTTAATAACAGTGTATTACCGAATCAATGATAGTGGTTTTTCAGTAAAAACACTTTAAATAAAGAGCTATTTGAATATAGGAATAAAGCGCAGAAATAAGATTGACTTTCGAGAATCATAGCTGTTAAAAGTAAGAGACAACATCGGAGAGATAGCTGCTTAAAAAAGCATTATCTAAATTGTTTTCCCTACTTAATGACTCTGTTATGAAACGTACTTTATTCACCGCTTTTATAGCTGCTACAGCTACATTGACTGGATTAGTATCTAAAGTAGAAACGGCATCTGCTTCTGGTTTTACTTGGAATGATTCTTGGAATCAGCCAACAGTACTTAATAAGTCTCAAACTGGTTTTAATGACACTCCTTTCCAACAATTTGTTCAAGCCGAAAGCGTTCAACTTCCAAACAGCGGTCAGTTTAAATTAGACCCGACTAAATTAAATCTAAAATACGACCACAATGTTTCTGTTTACTTTATCAATGAGGGTGCTGGTTATAGAAACCAGTTAGCCTTCGATGCCGCAGGAACTACTAATAAGTCTGGACTAGTTTTTAACGATATTTCTTGTGAAGGAGACGGATGTGTTGGTAGTTGGGGTGGTAATGCACTCAAACTAGGTGATGGAGTAAATCTTGGTACTTTTACCGCAGGTACTCAACTAGATTTCTGGTTAAGAGCTGATGGTCTCAACCGTGGTAGCTCTGCTAATATCTTTGGTACAGACACTGCCTCTAATGCTGACGGACTACAGCACGCAGTTGCTTATGCATACAACAACTACATCATTCTGGCGTTCGAGGATTTATATGGTGGTTTACACGCTTCTGGGATAGATTCTGCAACTGGGAAGTCGAATGAAGGCTCTGACCGTGACTTTAATGATGTTATCGTTGTTCTTGATATCGGTCAGGCCAATGTTAATGACTTAATTGGTGCTACCGTTCCCGAACCATCTGTTACTCTGTCAATGTTTGCGCTGGGAGCAGTTAGTATGTTTGGATTACTTCGTCGCCGTAAAACTGGCACAATCTAACTAAACTTTGGAACGTTGTTAATTTTAGGTGCTTTTACTTTTCTTGAAAAATAACGACCGATCGCTAGCATTTTCACCCGTATAACTATACGGGTGAATTTATGTCTATAGGCATTTATCTTCTAAATACCACGATCGCGTTCTAAATCCTCAATGACTTTTTGCAAATACCACTCGTCTGACATCCCAGGATAATAATCATGCTTCTGCTCAATTAATCGTTCGGCGATTTCCCAATATCCCCCCACCATTCGTAAAAGTCGCTGACGTAGCAGGTTATAATTATGCTTTTGAAACTGTGGACTAAATTTTTGGATTTTTTCTAGGCTGCTTAAGACTTGTTGATAATTTCCCCAGTCTTCTTGTTCGCAAAAAATACTCGCGGCGTGTTGATAATTCTCCACAGCATTTTGCATTTCTTCGATGCAAGAATAGGCAATGCCACGATTGTAATAAGCTTGAGCATCATCAGGATTGATTTGCAGCGCTTGGGTGTAATCTTGAATTGCACCGAGATAGTTGCCCATTGCTCGGTAGGCATTACCTCTGGCAATATAGACTAAGGCATCTTCTGGTTGCATTTGGATTGCTTGATTAAAATCTGCGATCGCTCCAGTATGATCTCCTAATACAGAACGTGCTTTGCCTCGGTTGCGATAGACAATGGCATCCTCAAAATTTAGTCGCAATGCTTGATTAAAATCTGCGATCGCTTCTCGATAATTGCCCATTTTACAGCGTACAACTCCACGACAACAGTAAGCTTGGGCATCTTGCGGATCGGCTTTCAATACCCAGTTTATATCTGCTAGTGCTTCTTGGATATCTCCTTTTTCAGCCTTTTCTAATAACTGCGTAAAATATTCTTTTGTGGATAAAATTGGTGCACTTGCAGAATGGGATGGCTGTACAGCAGGTAATTCTTGGGGTTGTAGCTGTTTAATTTGTTCCAGACACAGGCGACAATTCTCTTTGTCTTGCTGCTCTAGATATAACGTAGCAGCTTTTTTAAAGTTAGCGATCGCATCTTGAATATAACCCTGTTTACGCCGCACCATCCCCCGCAGTTGATAAGCAGGAGCATAATTGAGATTAAAACGAATGGCGCGTTCTGCGTCTTCCAACGCTCCTGGCAAATTTTTTAGCGCCAGCCTTGCTAATGCACGACAATAATATGCTTCTACACTCTCAGGATTGAGTTTCAAAGCCTCGGTATAATCTGAAACAGCTTTTAGGAATGCTCCTGAGTCATAGTATGCCAAACCTCGTTGCAAATAAGCTTCAGTAAAATAAGGTGTTAATTGTAAAGCATGGTTAAATTCCTCAATTGCTCCGGCGTAGTCTTTTCGCTTAGCCTTTTCTAATCCCCTATTGTAGAATTCCTCATTCATGGCATTTATTTACTTAATTAAGTTAGTTAAATTCCAGCAGGCTTGCTTAGTAGCCTAACCTATGGACTTACTCTTGATATTGTAATTATTCAGCACAACTTTGCTTGATTTCGTATTTTTAGCTGAATTTGCTTAATTACAGTAAAATTTAGTATTCATGAGTCAGAATTTCCAATTAAAACACGTTTTAGTCCTGATTTATAAACAAATCTTTGTGTACTTCATTAACTTGGAATCTACTATATATCCAATACATTTGTTTCCTAAAATCTACCTACAGGTGATTTTTAATTAGAAGCTATTCCAATTAAGCTGACAAGGTAACGCTTAAGTTTTATATACTTTCCCATATGGTAGATATCTATATTATTGACCTATTTGTAATTGGTATACTTTTACTAACGGTCACCTTAGGGTCAGGTTGGATTTCTCGATTACCTCTTTCCTTTGCGATTATCTATCTAATTGTTGGTATTTTCTTAGGCCCTTATGGCTTTGGGCTGATTCAACTACGTCGAGATGAAGTCTTCAATGCTGAATTACTAGAGAGAATCACAGAATTCGTAGTAATTATTTCCGTGTTTAGCTGCGGTTTAAAAATTGTTCGCCCTCTCAAGCTAGAAATTTGGGGAATTACAGCTAGACTAATTGGATTGTTAATGCCAATTTCAATTTTTGGCTTAGCTGCTGTAGGTAAATTATTTTTAGGTATGAATTGGGGAGAAGCGATTTTATTAGGAGCAATTCTCGCGCCAACCGATCCAGTATTAGCGTCGGAAGTTCAATTAACTGATGTCAAAGATAAAGATGAGTTACGTTTTGGTTTAACTTCTGAAGGTGGATTAAATGATGCTTTAGCTTTTCCGTTTGTTTATTTTGGGATTTATGTTCTAAAAAATGATAACTGGGACAGCTGGTTCAAACACTGGGTTTTAGTTGATGTAATTTGGGCGATCGCTGCTGGCATTGTCATGGGATTTGTTGTAGCCAAAGCAATTGTTTGGTTAGATCAACAAATTCAAAAGCGTCGTCAGGTTGATGAGTTAATGGAAGATTTTGTGGCGATCGCTACAATTTTATTAACTTATTCTTTGACAGAAATTGTTAATGGTTATGGATTTTTAGCAGTATTTGTTGCTGGTTTAGTTGTTCAGCGCAGTTACAGAAATCCTGAGAGACCATTAGAACAATTAGAATTTATCGAGCGAATGGAGAAGCTCTTAGAAATTGGAACAATTTTGATATTGGGGTCGATATTATTAGTCAAACCCATGTTAAATTATGCTGCTCAATCTTTGTTAGTGATATTTTTGTTGTTTGTAATCATCCGACCTTTAGGAGTCTGGATTAGTACAATAGGGAAACGTCCTCTATATTCTCACCGTCGCACCTTGAACCCAGGAACACGTTTGTTATTCGGTTGGTTTGGCATTCGCGGTGTTGGCTCTTTATATTATCTTGCCTATGCGTTTGGTAAAGGCTTAGAAGGGGAAGTTGCAGAACAAATTTCCTGGATAACCTACACTACTATTGTGGTTTCTGTAATTGTACATGGCATTAGTGCAACTCCCTTAATGAAGTGGTATGAAAACCGGATTGCCAAGTATGCAAAGGCTACTCCTGCTGACACAATTGATGAGTTTGAGTAACAATTATAGGATGTTAGCTGTTGACAAATTACAGTTATCAGTCAACAGCCAACGTGAAATTCTATCCCATTTTACAAGCCGATGAGCTTAATCTCTCCCACTTTTTCTACTATTTTTTATTTCCCTGTCACCTTTTCAACTATCTCTCCAGCTTTATCAAGTAAATTTGGCTCAGAATTTCCTTCAGCCTTTAAATTTCTTTCGTAAGCCTTCTCCATAGTTTGAAGGTTTTGTGAATCTTTCACGGCTTGTTCGTAAGCCTCTTGTCGTGCTTCTTCTTGGACACCAACACCTGGGTCATATTCGTTAGCGCGGTTAATTTTTTCTTCTGGAGTTGGTTTATACTCTGGAGGTATTAGCTTTAGTTCTTCAAGAGTAGTTGCATAACTAGCTTGCTGAATGAAAATGAATGAAGCTGACAAGCTGATGAAAATCATCAAGCTAATAATCAAGAAGGTTGAATGTAGAGCTTTCTTTAAAGTTAATAGAATTTTTTCCACGGAAAAACTCCCCTGTATTGTGATTTTGTGCTTTGAGCCACTGTTATGTATAAATAGATTCAATTCCTCAGGCTCACAGGCATCCTAATTGTTTAGGTACAATTCTTCCTTCTATCCCAGATTCCGCAGGTGCGCTCGTAAATGCTGTATTTTTGAAAATGACCTAAATGCTGCATTTTAGAAGCATGACAGCATCACCATTAGATATCAGGGTACAGGATATTGACCACTGCGGCATAGTCGCAGGCATCTGTGATGAGATGAATCTAGTAGAACAAATTAATCTGCTATTGGGAACTCACGCTCAAGAAATTATCAGTGCAGGTCAAGTTGTAAAAGCAATGATTTTAAACGGATTAGGGTTCGTGAGTGCGCCATTATATTTGTTTGAAAAGTTTTTTGTTGGGAAAG